>CAWFJL010000009.1:0-696453 GCA_963816165.1 uncultured beta proteobacterium | reverse complement strand
GGCCTAACGAAGCAAGCTAACCGGCGGCCCGCCCGTGGGTGCAGCCCACGCATGCGGGACGTCCGCGTTGAGCGACAGGTTAGGCGCACGTGATGGGCCGGCCATTCGACTGAATGGCATCAGATAGGTGCGAACGCGCACAACGAGTGCAAGCGTCTATGACCATGCCCAGCGTCAGGCCGTTGAACGATGGCCGCCAGCCTACCCATGTGACGTAGGTTCGCGCATAACCCGACTCCATAGGTACACGGTGAACCTAGGTTACGCGGCGAACCTGCGACAAAGGCCAGCCAAGATTGCGCTTGCGCAACTCGGAAGCCCGATTCCGCTCGCACGAGCAGAACGCCGAGCCGATTAGCACAGTGTGGGCGGACGAAGTAGGAACCGATAGAGTAGTTGTCAGATACGGCGCTGCGAACTAAAGCCAGTCGGAAGCAAATACGAGACATCTGCGCTCGCACGAGCTGCGGCAGGTCAGCGACCGCCGACGGAACGCAATACAGAGCTGCAACCGCGTTGCCGTCCAAGTGATCGAAGGCGTCGCGATACTGCTCCAAGAACGACATGACGTCACGTGGCATTTTCAACGCCTAACGGACCAAGCTAACCGGCGGCCCGCCCGTGGGCGCAGCCCACGCATGCGGGACGTCCGCGTTGAGCGACGGGTTAGGCCGCGATTTCGACGTACTGCACCGAGCTAGAAGGCGGTGGCGACCGGGTCACCATCTTCGCGCATGCCCTCCAGATGAAGCTCGATGGCTTCACGAATCTCGCGCTGCACTTCGTCGATGGTGGCGCCGGTGGCTACGCAACCGGGGAGGTCCGGAACATAGGCCGAGAAGTTAGGTCCTGCATTTTCGATAACGATGGCATAGCGCACGATTCACCTCATTTCTTGAAACCGGCTTGCTTGCGGATGCTATTCAGCGTGCCTGGCGCAAGTTCATCGCTGGGCTTTCCCGGCACCGTGACTCGACCCGATTTCGTCGGGTGCTTAAATTGGCGATGACTGCCGCGGGTTACGACCAAGTACCAACCGTCGTCATTGAGCTGACGAAGCATTTCGCTGACTTTCACAGCGCAATTATGCGCCGGCCAGTGTAACGCTCCAAGTGCGCGGCCTAACGAATACAAGCTAAGGGGCGACCCGGTGCGGTGGCGAAGCCACGCACCCGGGGAGTCCCCTTGAGCGCCGGGTTAGGCCGGCGCGATGATCTTGCGATACGAAGCACTAAGTTCACCAAGCATATCCTTCGCAATGCCCTGCGCCTCGCTCCCTTGCGGCAATTCTCTGCACCCCCGGCCAACTGATCAGATTCGTGCAGTAACCCGCGCATGCCAAAGGACATGGTGCAACTCATAGCAAACGTGATGAAACTGTAGTTTCCACCAGGCATTTGCGACGCCCACAGCTTTGAGCAGTTTCTCCCTTTCAGGCGGCGACGCGGTTTGAGCCAAGGCCAAGACGCGTGGATAGTAGTCTGGATCGACCGCGCCGAAGCGCACAGTGATTCCTGTCAGATGCGCCACGAGCGCGACCCCGATAGCTCAGAGCGCAAACTAGGTCAGCGGGATGGTGGGCCGAGGTGCCATGTTGTGCGGCCTAACGATACAAGCTAACCGGCTGCCCGGTGCGGTGGCGAAGCCCACGCACGGGGGACGTCCGCGTTGAGCGACGAGTTAGGCGCAGCAGTCGTGCGCCTGAAGAATGCGCAATAACTCCACTTACCGCACGGTAACAACTGGAGTCAAGAAGGCCAGCGTCAAGGTCTGCCCAAAAGACGCCAGTAAGTACCGGTGGAAATACGATCCTGCCGTCAAAATCACCGCGCGACATGAATTTTGCATCAGTAATGAATTCGTGTGAGGCTTCCGGCGCGGAAGTGGAAAGCTTCCCACCAACTAACCGCGCGTGGAACCACACTTTACATTCGCGCGTGTGGGGAGTGAGCAGTTCCTCGATGTAGGCAATCCGGCCAGGCTCAACAATGAGGCCAGACTCTTCTCGAACTTCGCGACGAAGCGCGGCGTGCAGGTCTTCACCGCCTTCGGCACCGCCACCTGGTGCGACCCAAAAATCATACGAGTTAGGCTTGTGGTGTCGGACGAGGAGGACTCGGCCCTCGCTGACAACGAGAGCGCCTGCGGCGATGCGATGGTTCATGCGCTGCCTAACGAAACAAGCTAACCGGCGGCCCGCCCGTGGGCGCAGCCCACGCATGCGGGACGTCCGTGTTGAGCGACGGGTTAGGCCGCATGATGCGCCGACTTATTGCAGACCAACGTCGCGCACGAATCGCGACAGCGCGAGCCTCGCAACGAACCGATTCGCCGCGACCCACGCACAACGACTGCGCCAGCCGCTCGATGATGACGCATCGACGTGCGAACGCGCAGGAAGACGCGATCCAATTGCGACCCGCCAGGCGATGCACAGATGCGAGCCGGAAGGACCTCAGCGCCGATGGCGCAGAGCGCGCCGACGATTGCCCGCGAATGTCGCCGGTGCAGATCGGCGCCATTGCGCCATCGCGATGAATTAATCCATCGCCGGCTGTGGAAGCCGCGCGACGGTCGCCTCGTAGATGAGCACAGTCATGGCCGGCGGATCACGGCATGGCGCCTAACGAAACAAGCTAACCGGCGGCCCGCCCGTGGGCGCAGCCCACGCATGCGGGACGTCCGTGTTGAGCGACGGGTTAGGCCGCACTGTCATCGCGGTCGACACGGCAGACGGAGCGCTGCGATTCGCGCGAACAGCAGATGCGACAAGCACGCGAGCGACGCAAACGTTGACGACCGTCGACTGGTGCGTTCGACCGGCGACGCCGCAATCGTGACGCAATCATATGCATTGACGACAATGGCGCGCGTGACGTTGCAATCGGCCGGCAAGAGCCAGTCAGACCGCATCGAGGATCAGCGAGCTCCGCGAGATCTCGAACAGAGCCAGCGTTCGAGCGCGGTACGCGACCCAAGCGCAAACGCCCAGCGACCAGTGAGGAGGCATCACGACGTTCGACAGGCGTCATGACGTCGATCGCGATGCGGCCTAACGAAACAAGCTAACCGGCGGCCCGCCCGTGGGCGCAGCCCACGCATGCGGGACGTCCGCGTTGAGCGACGGGTTAGGCGGCACGACTTGCTGTCGTTCACGCACGTAGCAGCCACTGGCACGAACAGCGCAGATGATCGGTTCGACGTCAATGGCCGGAGCGAAGTGCCGAAGGTTGGCCAACTTGCTGGAGCGTTCGATTTCGACATCAATGCGCGACAGGCGCACCGTTCGAACGCGAGTCATGACGTACGCCCAGGAACGCAAGCGCGCCGCGTCGTCAGCCGTTGCGGCTTGGATCGAGCCGCGCCCGTCGCAGCTGCAAGTGTGCTCGACTGCAACGGCTCCGCGAACGTTGATCACGCGCGTCAGCGCCGGAATGTCAGCGATCAACGTCCACGCGAAAAACGCAATCCAAGCAGCAATGACCGCAGGTGCCGTCGACAGCCAAATGCGGCCGATCGCGATGGCTGCCGACAGATACGAGCGATCGGCACGGCGATGGCATCAGTGCGACGCCTAACGAAACAAGCTAACCGGCGGCCCGCTGCGCGGGCGAAGCCCCGCATGCGGGACGTCCGTGTTGAGCGACGGGTTAGGCCGCATTCGCTGTGCGAAGCTACGATTGCTCACTGCGAGCGGTTCCAGTCAAGCAGTACAACGAGAGAGAAGCTGCGTAGTTGACCGCTCGTGATGCCAGGACCAGTGCCACGAGCCGCGTAAAGCGCGAATGGCCAGAGGTCGACTCAGTCGACAGTTTCAATCCGATAGCGTAGCCGGAAGCATGTCCGGCGCCAATCAGCGCTCATGCGGAAGGTTCGCGATCATCGACTAACCGCGAGCGCCGCAGGCTTCGAAGCGGACGCCATAGCAGCATGCGATGGCGAACCACTGTAGAATCACCATGAACTGGCGCAGGACGACACTCTGCTGAAGTTGGACGCGTGCGGCCGCGTCGGGATCATCGCGCATGCGAATGCCATATGGTGACAACTGGGAGACCAACAGAATGTGCGCGATCACGTGCGGCACGAAGGCGATTGCCGCCTAACGAAACAAGCTAACCGGCGGCCCGCTGCGCGGGCGAAGCCCCGCATGCGGGACGTCCGCGTTGAGCGACGGGTTAGGCGCGGCACGCTTCTCGTAATGCGCGACGGCAGACCGCCAACACGCAGCCGACGAAGTGAGCACGCCAAGCAGGTGCCGAATTGGCTAACGTCGACAGAGCACGGCGACGCGGAATTGCTGCGCCTGAGCAAACGATGACCGGGCCGGATGAGCGCACTCGTACGCCGTGCGCATCAATGAGCGGCGAAGCAAGCCAGCGATCAGATGCGCGCCGAGCCACGACCTGCCAGCGAGCGCACGACGACGACGAAGCAATTCCGAGCGACGATAGGCCGTCGAAGGCGTGCGAACGGCGATGAACGTGCCCACGTGCATGTTGCGCGCCTAACTAGAACTGGGGAGCCTAAACGACGGAACGCAAACCGTCGTTAGGCCGTGTGGTCGATTGTGGGGAGATGGAAAGGCGCCAAGAATCAACGGGACACTCCTCAAATAGGGGACCTAATCGGGCATGAACGAACCCCAGGAACCTCGACTGCTCGACCGCGTTCACGACACTATCCGTCGCAAGCACTACAGCATTCGCACGGAGCAGGCCTACGTCGACTGGATTAAACGCTTCATTCTTTTCCACGACAAGAGGCATCCGGCGAAACTTGGCGCCACGGAGGTCGAGGCATTTCTCACGCATTTGGCGGTCGACCGGGAGGTTGCCGCCGCGACACAGAATCAGGCGCAGTCCGCGCTGCTGTTCCTGTATCGGGAGATCCTGGGCATCGAATTGCCCTGGCTCGACGACGTCGAGCGCGCCAAGCGGCCAATCAAGCTTCCCGTGGTCCTCACGGTCGACGAGGTGGTGCGCGTACTCGACCATCTGAAGGGAACGCATCAGCTTGATCGGACGGCTCATGTACGGCTCGGGGCTGCGCATCCTCGAGGCGCTTAGGCTGCGCGTCAAGGACGTCGACTTCGCGCGCAGTGAAGTCCTGGTGCGCGACGGCAAGGGCGCCAAGGATCGAGTGACGCTGCTGCCGCGCGGAACCGTGCAGCCGCTCCACGCGCATTTGAAGGAAGTGTGCGTCATGCATCGGCAGGATCTCGACGAAGGCTTCGGTGCCGTGTGGATGCCGTTCGCGCTGGCGCGCAAGTATCCGGCGGCGGCGCGGGAGTGGGCGTGGCAGTACGTGTTCCCGGCCGATCGGCGGTCGAAGGATCCGCGCGGCGGGGTGGTGCGACGCCACCATCTCGGCGATCAGTCGTTTCAACGTGCGATGCGCCAGGCGGTGCGGGACGCAGGCATCCACAAGCTCGCCACGCCGCACACGCTGCGCCACTCGTTCGCCACGCACTTGCTTGAATCGGGCTACGACATTCGCACCGTGCAGGAGCTGCTCGGTCATTCCAACGTCAGCACGACGATGATCTACACGCACGTGCTCAATCGCGGCGGGCGCGGCGTGGTGAGTCCTTTGGATCGGCTGCAGCCGTGACGCTCTACGGTGAACCCGTCAATGCGGATGGCGCCAGCCGAGCGGGATTCGCTGAGCGTCGGAGGATCTCCTTGCGGAACTCCTGCCATTGAACGCGCGTCCGCTCCGCGATGAGCGCAGGTCCGATTCCAGGCGGTACCCATATGTCCGGCACCACGGTTCCGTGTTGAACGATGCGCGTTTCCTCCGACGTCGCGATGATCGTGGTGACGAATTGCGAGGCTTTCATGCTGCCGTCAATCACCGACGTGCGGATCTCGGTGTAGGGAACCAGGTCGATCTGCCGCACCGTAGTGAACGAGAAGCCGAGGAGCCCGAAGTGGACGGTGCCGCGCTGTGTGACCTGCAATCGGTTTCCCGAGCGCTTCTCGATCAAACTGGACTGAAGGGTCGATACGAATCGCGTCATGTTGTCGTAGTCGGTGAGCACGTCCCACACGTCGCGCGCGTTCGCGCTGACGCGAAGCTCGGAATCGACCTGGACCGTCGCTCCATCGCGGACGACTTTCACGCTGATACCTTGGTCTTCGCCAGCCGAATGCGCGACCGCGGCGTGCACCGCGAGCAATGTCGCCATCAGCCAATGTCGCATGCCAATCTTCCGCTCAGCCGCGGCGAGCCCGGCGCGGCAAGCTCTTCGTACCGGCGGCGAGGCGAGACTCCCACAATTCCTCGATCGCCTCGGCCAGCGTCGACGGAATGCGCACGCCGGACGAGCGCACGCCCCAGCGGAAGCGCGCGAACGGCGGGACGGCCAGGTCGTCGTAGGTGATGAGCGGCAGCGGGTGCAGCGACTCGAGGCGCAGCGTGAGGCGTTGCTGGATTGCGCCTTTGGCCGCCTTCTCCGGGCGCCAATGAACGGTGGGCACCGGCGCGGTCAGCGTGTAGCCGGCGCCGAAGAGGCCCTTCGGCGGCACGCCGACGCGAATGAGAAAGGCGCGGCTGCCGACCTCGATGTTGCGCACGCGGCCGGAGTTCCACTCGGTATCGTAGTGGCCGCGCCGTTTGAGCTGCCCGATGTCCTTGGCCAGCTCGGGCCAATTCCAAAGCGAGGGGTTCCAGGCGAAAAGATAGGTGGCCATGTCGTGCCGGGTGCGCGGTGATGCTGGACGAATGGTAGACGAATGGTAGATTCTGGCTCCAGGATGCGAGCTTTTCCCAACCTCCCGCGCATTTTCGCGCTGTGCGCGATCGTCGCGCTGCTGGCCGCATGCAGCGGCGCGGCCGAAGAAGGAGCCACCGGCGCCTTCGACATCGCCGCCGGCGATCGACCGCCCAGCCGTCCACCAAGTACTACAAGGACGACGGTCCGGGCGACAGCCCGCCGCGCCAACCTCGACGCCATTCCCGACGCTACGCCCCGGCTGGAGCCCCTCAACCGCTTCGCCAACCGTCCCTACACCGTGCTGGGCAAGGACTATGTCCCGGCGATGGCGCTGCGTCCGTACAAGGAGCGGGGCATCGCGTCCTGGTACGGCACGAAAGTTCCACGGGCAGAAGACGTCCAATGGCGAGACGTACGACATGTACGCGATGACCGCGGCGCATCCCACGCTGCCGCTGCCGTCCTATGCGCGGGTCACCAACGTCGCGACGGGCAGGAGCGTGGTGGTGCGGGTCAACGATCGCGGCCCGTTCCTGCACGACCGGATCATCGACCTGTCGTATGCCGCCGCGAACCGCATCGGCATGGCCGCCAAGGGCAGCGGCGAAGTCGTCGTGGAAGCCATCATTCCGGGCGCCGAAACGGTGGTGGCGGCGGCGCCGTTGCCGCCGGTCGTCGCCGCTGCGCCGGCGCAGCCGGCCGAGGCGCCGCAGATCGCGCCGATCAGCAGGGAATCCGCGGGCGGATTCGCCGTGCAGCTGGGCGCGTTCCAGAACTTCAACAACGCGCAGGCCTTTCTTGCCCACGTGCAGGGGCAGCTTGCCACGGCGCAGGTCGAACCCCGGGTGCGCGAGGTCAACGGCCTGTATCGCGTCTATGTCGGGCCCTACCCGGAGCGCGACGAAGCCAGAAGGGTCGCCGACAGGCTGACCAGCGCCTTCGGCTTTGCCACGGCCATCGCGCCGCACTGAAGAATTCGCGAGTTGCGGAACTCGCGCGCCCTGCCAGCGGTCAACCCGTTCGCGCAGCTCCCTTCGTTATAATCGGCCACCTGCCAAATGCGCGCCGGCCGCAATGCCGCGAACGGATCCAACAAAAAAGTGTTCACGTACCGCTCGTTTCGCCATACCGTCGCACTGGCCGCGCTGTTCCTTCTGACGCTGCCCTTGGCGCAAGCCCAACTCACCATCGAGATCGTCGGCGGCGCCGGAACGGCGGTCCCCATCGCCATCGTGCCGTTCGACGGCGAGCCGGCGGGCCCGACCAGCATTTCCTATATCGTCGGCCAGGACCTCGACGCGCTCGGGCCTGTTCAAGCTGGTCGACCCGTCGGGCGTGGTTCCGCGTCCCACGCGCATCGAGGACGTGCAGGCGGCCACCTGGCGCGCCAAGGGCGCGGATGCCGTCGTGGTCGGTTCGGCGCGCCCGCAGGCCGACGGCCGTGTCGAAGTCCGCTTCGCGCTGGTCGACGTCGTGAAGCAGGCGCCGCTGGTGGCCATGGTCTACAACGTCACGCCGGCGCAGTTCCGCGCCACGGCGCACAAGATCGCCGACGTCATCTACGAAAAGATGACCGGCGACCCGGGCGTGTTCTCGACGCGCATCGCCTACATCACCAAACTGGGAACGCGTTTCCAGCTGCTGGTGGCCGACGCCGACGGCTTCGAGCCGCAGACCATCGTCACGTCCAACGAGCCGATGCTGTCGCCGCGCTGGTCGCCCGACGGCACGCGCATCGCCTACGTGTCGTTCGAAAGCAAGAAGCCGGTGGTGTACGTGCAGAACCTGGCCACGGGTTCGCGCGCGGCGGTGGCCAATTTCCGGGGCAGCAACAGCTCGCCGGCGTGGTCGCCGGACGGCCGCACGCTGGCGGTCACGCTCACCAAGGACGGCGGCTCGCAGCTCTACCTGATGAACGCCGACGGCAGCAATCCGCAGCGCGTGATGAGTTCCCCGGGCATCGATACCGAGGCGATGTTCATGCCCGACGGCAAGTCGCTGCTGTTCACGTCCGATCGCGGCGGCAGTCCGCAGATCTACCGCCTGACGCTGGGCAGCAACGCGGTCGAGCGGCTCACCTACGACGGCAGCTACAACGTCTCGCCGCGGCCGTTTCCCGACGGCAAGGGCTTTGCGTTCGTGCGCCGCGACGGCGGCCGCTTCCAGATCGCGACGCAGGATTTCGCGTCGCGGCAAGTGCAGGTATTGACGTCCGGACCGCGTCGACGAATCGCCGAGCATTGCCCCCAACGGCAGGCTGATCCTCTACGCAAACGAGGTCGGGGGGCGTGGTACATTGGCTGCAGTTTCGAGCGACGGACGCGTGAAGCAGCGGCTCAGTCGCGTCGGCGACCGACGTGCGCGAACCTGCCTGGGGGCCGTTCCCGCGGCCCTGATTCCAATGCCGTCTTTCATTCCCGCGCCGCGACATTCCTCGCGCACCCGCAAACTTTCGCAGGAGGCTCCATGAAAAAATTCCTCGTTGCCGCTGTCATGGCGGCACTGCATTGCCGGCTGTTCCACGCAGCCTTCCGCGCCCGTCGACGACCAGTCGACTGCAGCAGCGGCTGCCGCCGCGGCCAAGGACGGGACCACGACCAGCGGCACCACCACGTCCGGCATCTCGGGCACGGCGACGGGCACCGGCGCGAACCCGCTCAAGGATCCCGAACAACATCCTGTCCAAGCGCAGCATCTACTTCGAATTCGACAGCTTCGTCGTCGAGGACAAGTACAAGGCGCTGATCGACGCGCATGCGAAGTACCTGTCCGCCAACAGGAGCGCCAAGGTCACGCTGCAGGGGCACACCGACGAACGCGGCTCGCGGGAATACAACATCGCGCTCGGCCAGAAGCGCGCTGACGCCGTGAAGCGCGCGATGACGCTGATGGGCGTGCAGGACGTGGTGATCGAGACGGTCAGCTACGGCAAGGAAAAGCCCAAGCGCGAAGGCCATGACGAGGCCGCGTGGGCCGAAAACCGCCGCGTCGACATCGTCTACTTCGGCGAGTGATGGGCCGCGCCACCCCGGTGCGTCGCGCCGCGGCGCTGGGCGCGTTCGTCGCATTCGCGCTCCTCTACGTCGCGCCGCAGTTCGCGCACGCCGCGCTGTTCGACGACGAGGAGGCGCGCAAGCGCATCGCGGCCACCAACGTGCGCATCGACCAGCTGCAGAAGGACCTGGACGAGCGCGTCTCGCAGCTCGAGCGGCAGTTGAAGAGCGGCGCGCTGGTGGACCTTGCCAACAACGTCGAGGCGCTGAAGAGCGACGTCGCCAAGATCCGCGGACAGATCGAGGTGCTGACGTACGAACTCGAGCAGTCGCAAAAGCGCCAGCGCGACCTGTATGTCGATCTCGACGCGCGCATGCGCAAGCTGGAAGGCGCGCCGGGCGCCGTCGACCGACGCCGCGCCGGCGGACGCACCTGCAGGAGGTGCAACGGCGGGGCGGATCGACCGCAGCGCCCGTGGCGTCGACCGCCGCGGAACAGCGCGCTTACGATGCGGCGCTCGACCAGTTCAAGCGCGGCGACTTCCAGGGCGCCATCACGGGCTTCACCGCCTTCGTCAAGACGTCGCCGAAGAGCGCGCTGGCGCCGTCGGCGCAATACTGGATCGGCAACGCGCATTTCGCGCGCAAGGACTACAAGGCGGCCATCGCGTCGCAGCGGCAGCTGCTGCTGGCCTGGCCGGACAGCCCGAAGGTTCCGGACGCGCTGCTCAACGTCGCCTCCGCGCAGTCGGAACTGGGTGACAACGCGGCGGCGCGGCGCACGCTCGAAGAACTGATCGGCAAGTTCCCGCAATCCGACGCCGCCGCCAAGGCGAAACAGCGCCTCGGCCAGCGCTGATCACTCAGCGGTGCGGCGGCACCCATCCACATTCGCGACGCGTCTGGTCGAGTGGCAGCGCGCGCACGGCCGCCACGGCCTCCCGTGGCAGGACACGCGCGACGCCTACCGCATCTGGCTGTCCGAAGTCATGCTGCAGCAGACGCAGGTGGCCACGGTCATTCCGTACTACGAGCGCTTCGTCTCCGAATTTCCCGACGTTCGCGCGCTCGCGGCCGCGCCCGTCGCAGCGCGTGCTCGAACATTGGAGCGGCCTGGGCTACTACCGGCGCGCGCATCACCTGCACGCGGCGGCGCAGGCCGTCGTCGCGGATCATGGCGGCGTGTTTCCCGTGGATGCGGACACGCTGGCGACACTGCCGGGCATCGGACGCTCGACCGCGGCGGCCATCGCCGTGTTCGCGTCGGGCGCGCGCGGCGCCATCCTCGACGGCAACGTCAAGCGCGTGCTGGCGCGCCATCGTGGCATCGCCGGCTTCCCCGGCACGGCCAGTGTCGAAGCGCAGATGTGGGACGTCGCCGAGTCGCTGCTTCCCGCGCGCGACATCGAGACCTACACGCAGGCGTTGATGGACCTCGGCGCGACGCTGTGCACGCGCACGCGGCCCGCAATGCGCCAGGTGCCCGGTCGCGGACGATTGCGTCGCATTCAACGACCGATCGTGTCGACGCATTGCCGTCGCCGCGTCCGCGGAAGGCGCTGCCGCAGCGCGCGCTGCGCGTGCTGCTGATCGAGCATGGCGGCGAGATCCTCTTCGAGCGGCGTCCGCCGCGTCGGCATCTGGGGCGGGCTGTGGAGCCTGCCCGAATTGCCGCTCGACGCGGACGTGCGCGCGACGGTCAAGTCGCGCTTCGCGGCCGACGTGACACTGCGTGAAGAGCTTCCGCCCATTGCGCACGCGTTCACGCACTTCGCACTGACGCTGCATCCGCAACGCGTGAGCGCGCGCCGCTGGCCGGCGCGCGCCGAAGCGTCGGGGACGATCTGGCTCGCGCCCGCCGATGCGCGGGGCGCGGCCTTGCCCGCGCCGATCAAGAAGTTGCTGCGCTCGCTGGAACGCTAGGTCCCGGTCCTGGCCTGCGCCAGGATGCGCTCGACCTCGCGTTCCCATTCGGTGAGCGCGATGTCGTAGATCACGTAGATGCAATGCACGCAGCCAGTCCCGCAGCAATCCTCGGGCCGCGGCGGAGTCGGCCGCGGCGGCAGCACCGGTGCTTTGTCCTTGTCGACGGTTGCGTTCACGGCTTCACCGTTGCCGCCCACGCGCGAAGTTCCGGCGGCAGGCGGCCATCGGCATCCGGAATGGCCTGGCGCAACGCCAGCAGTTCCTTGGCGGCATCGGCGAGCTTGCCTTCGTCGTGCAATTTTCGAATGCGAACGATCCGACGCGTCGACGTCGATCGCCCTGGCCGGAACGCGCGGAATTGGCCGCGGTCTTTCCCAGCGCCATCGACCCGGCCGCGGCCGGCGGCGATTGCCGGCTCGCTGTGCTGACGTTCGTCCTTGCGGGCAACGTCGGAGAATTGCGCGACGGACGGTGCGCCAGCGGGCTCCGTTGCCGGTGCCGCGCGCGCGCGATTTTTCATGATCGACGGATTCCGCCGATTCGTCCCGATTCGGCTTTCTTCTCCGCGGGGAACGGTTGGGGTGCTGCGGCGACCGAAGCGGAGGACGGCGGGGGCGCCGTGGCGATCGCAGCGGGCGAAGGCTGGGGTGCCTCGGCGAGCGATGCGGAGGAAGGCGCGATACGGTCCGTCGCCTGCGGCGCGGCCGTCTCGGCCGATTGTTTGCGCGCTCCGGCCAGGATGTTGCGGAAGGCGCGGCCGCGGCGGGCGTCCGGGCCGCGTCCGCCTCGACCACCGCGCCTGCTGCGTCGCGCTTTTCCTTCAGCAGCACTGCATCGCGCGACGCCTCCGGGACTGCAGCCGTTCGTTCGACTGCGCGCGCAGGCATGTCGCTCACCGGGCGGCGCGATGACCGATTCATGTTGCGGCATCGTCTGCAGGATCCCCAGCGCGATGGCGCCGATCGTTGCGGCGGCGGCCAGCGGCATCCACCAGCGTTGCGGGCCGGTCGCTGCGCGCGTTGTCGCGCCGCTGTCGTCGGGCCGCTTGCCGGTTTCCTGCGCGGCGATGGGTTGCGGAGCGCTGCCGGCCGCGCGATGCGCGGCGGCGAGGATCGCGGCATCCAGCCGCGACGGCGGCATCTCCGTCGAATGTTCGCGCCACGCGGCGTCCAGCGCCGGGTCGCGTTCGGGATGGTCGGGTTCGTGCGTCATCGGGATTCCTCGCGCAGCGACGCGTCCCAGTGGACTCCTCAGTGAACTCAACTCGCCGCGCAGTTTGGCGACCGCATAGCGCAGCCGGCTCTTCACCGTTTCCACGCCCACGCCCGTCAGGTTGCCCGATTTCGGCCAGCGACAGGCCACCCTCCTGCTGCAACAGGAACGCGTCGCGCTGCACGGCGGGGAGCGTGGCGAGCGCCGCGTGCAATTGTTCGCGCAACTGCCGTGTGTCGATGCGCGCTTCGGGCTCGTCGCGGCGCGACGCGGGCAGCGCCTCCACGGTCGCGCGCGTGCCTTCGTCGCCGTCGTCGTCGATCGACGCGAACTTCGCCTGGCCGCTCGCGCGCCAGTGATCGACGAGCCGGTGATGGGCGAGCGTGTAGAGCCATGTCGTGAATTTCGCCGTCGGCACGTAGCGATCGCGCGCGCGGATCGCGTTCATCCAGACGTCCTGGAACAGTCTCTTCGGCGATGCCGGCGTTGCCGCAGTGGCGCAGCAGGTAGCGGTATACGCCGCCCTTGTGCCGCGCATACAGCGTGTCGAATGCCGCGGCGCGGCCCGCGGCGTACGCCTGCATCAGCGCTTCGTCGGAATCCTCGGCAATGGAAGCGGCAGTGTCATCGCGCGGCGCGAGCATCGTGCGCCAAGTATGCAGCAACTGCGCCCGACGGTTGCCAACGCCGGGCGCAGCTGCGGATTCACGCGACGGGGTCAACGCCCCGGGCGGCAACGCTTCACCGCGGATCGGGCGCGAAGCGCAGGCTGGCCGGGAAACGGATCGGGCTGGCTGCGCCGCGCATAGTAGGGCGGCGGGAGCACGCCCATCGCGACCAGGTTCTCGCGGCGGTCGTACTGGATGGCGAGCGGTTTCCGCGGGCGATTCCGTGGCGCGTTCGAAGGCGACCGTGGTCACCCGCGAGTCCTCGCTGCGGCCGTGGCCGGTGCCGAGCTTGCCCAGCGACCGGCGCATGCCTTCCGGCGAATCCTTGATGCGGGAGTCGCCGGCGCCGAGATCGTCGCGCTCGCGCATTTCCGCGGGAGGCGATTGAGCGGCGCCGTCGGCGGCGGCTTCCTTGCGCGCGGCCAGCGGCGAAGGAACGGGCCTCGATTCGGGATAGGCCGGCGCTTCGGCCGCGGCATTGGCGCTCTTCCGCTGCTTGTAGTCGTACATGGAGACGGGCTGCGCCTTCTCCTGGAACACCGCCACGCCGACCACGCCGACGTTCTGCGGCCGGCCGGTGCGCGCGGCGTACGAGTCGCCCAGGTCGGTGAAATAGAACGCCGCCGTGCGCTCCATGCTCTTGCGCCAGCCGGTGATCACGACGTAGCCCCAAGGCTCCAGCACGTAGCCGGACTGCGATGGCGACGCCGTGTCGCCCGAGATCACGTTCACGCCATCGACGCTGGTCACCACCAGCACGCGGGCGCCGGTGCAGTTGCGGATGCGCACGCCGTATTCGTGCCCGGGCGTGCCGACGATGTAGTTGCGCCCGTTGTTCGCATACACCGGCAACGCCGTGCCGTTGGCGCGATCGTAGACGTCGACCTGCACCATGCGGCCCTTCACGAACGACGATTCGTACCAGTTCGCCTGCGCGTTGCCGGCCGCCAACCCCAGCGCGACCACCACTGCCGCGGCTGCGCGCCGCCACGTTGCCCGAGTCCCGTCCATCGCATCGTCCTCCGTCGTTGCCGGTCCCGATGACCGGTCTCCGGACGTTGAAACGGGCGGGCCGGGGCAATGGGGTTGAACGGCGGGCGCGGCCCGGCGACCTTGCGGCGTGCATGAGATACTTTCCGGCCATGGAATCCACCCAATTGCCGCTGCTGGTCGCGGGTCTGGCCTTCGCGCTGGCCTTCGTCTTCGGCGCCGTCGCCAACCGCACCAACTTCTGCACGATGGGCGCGGTCGTCGACATCGTCACGTTCGGCGACTGGCGGCGCATGCGTATGTGGGTGCTTGCTATCGCTGTAGCCATGGCTGGTACTGGAGTCCTTGGTGGCGGCCGGCCTGATCGATACCGGCAAGACCATCTATACGGCGCCTCAGGTGCGGTGGCTGTCGTGCATCGCCGGGGGCCTGCTGTTCGGCATCGGCATGACGCTGGCGTCGGGCTGCGGCAGCAAGACGCTGATCCGGGCCGGGGCCGGCAACCTGAAGTCGGTGGTCGTGATGCTGGTGCTGGGCATTTCGGCGTACATGACGCTGAAGGGGCTGTTCGCCGTGTGGCGCGTCAACGCGCTCGACCCGTGGCGCTTCGACGTCGCCGGCTGGGGCGCGGCGACGTCCGACCTGCCGGCGCTGGCGGCAGCGTTCGGCGCGCCGGTGGCGGCGAAGCTCGCGCTGCCGTTCGTGCTGGCGGCTGTGCTGGCGGTGTTCGTGCTCAAGGACCGGGAATTCCGCGCGTCGCCCGAACTGGTCGCCGGCAGCATCGTGATCGGCCTCGTGATCGTCGGCGGCTGGTACGTCTCGGGGCACGTGGGCTACGTCGCCGAGGATCCCGCGACGCTGGAGGAAAAGTTCTTCGCGACCAATTCCGGCCGCATGGAATCGTTCACGTTCGTGGCGCCCGTACGCCTATACGCTCGAACTGCTGATGCTCTGGAGCGACGCGTCGCGGATCGTGACGTTCGGCGTGGCCAGCGTGTTCGGGATGCTGGCCGGTTCGGCGGCCTACGCGCTGGCCTCCCGGACCTTCCGCTGGGAAGGCTTCGGCTCGGTGGAAGACGTCGCCAACCACCTGGTCGGCGCGGTCCTGATGGGCTTCGGCGGCGTGACCGCGCTGGGCTGCACGATCGGGCAGGGCATTTCCGGGGTGTCCACGCTTGCCGTCGGCTCGTTCCTGGCCTTGGCGGCGATCATCGCCGGCTGCGTGCTGGCGGTACGCTATCAGGTCTGGCGCCTGGAACGCATGGCGTAAGCCGCCCCGGACCCTCGAACGTTAATAGCCGATGATCATCTTCGACCTTCTTTGCGGCAACGGACACGCCTTCGAGGGCTGGTTCGCCTCCGGCGCGGAATTCGACCGCCAGAAGGAAGCGCGGCTGGTGTCCTGCCCGGTCTGCGACGGCAGCGACATCGAGCGGCGACCGTCGGCCAAGGTGCGGGTCGCCAAGGCGCCGGCGGCGAAGCCCGCGCCTGCGCCGGTGACTGCCGCCCGCGGCGAGGCGATCGCCGGACTGCCGCCGGAATTGCTCGCCAAGTTGCGCGAGGTCGTGCGCAACACCGAGGACGTAGGCGATCGCTTCCCCGAAGAGGCGCGCAAGATCCACTACGACGAAGCGCCGCCGCGTTCCATTCGCGGTCAGGCGTCGCGCGAGGAAGCCGAAGCGCTGGCCGAGGAAGGCATCGATTTCTCGCAGCTGCCGCCGATTCTCACCCGAAAATCGCACTGAACGCGGCGCCGCCCGCCAGCGCGCGGCCGCGGCCTCGGCGCACCCGAAGCTTTTCCCGAACCGACGACATCGGCTATAATCCGCCCTCTTTTGTTGCGGGCCGTTAGCTCAGTTGGTAGAGCAGCGGACTTTTAATCCGTTGGTCGCCGGTTCAAATCCGGCACGGCCTACCAATCTCCAAAGGCCGTCCGGCGGAGCGCGCAACAGAAGCCAGTCCTGCAGGAATGGGTCGTTAGCTCAGTTGGTAGAGCAGCGGACTCTTAATCCGTTGGTCGAAGGTTCAAGTCCTTCACGGCCCACCATTCCCCGAAGCCCCAGGCGCATACTCATGCGGCGATCGACTTGCAATGAGAGCCTGCACGTGAACACGTTGACTCACCGGCTGAACTGGCGAACTTGCGGACACTGGTGCCGCGCAGTTGCATTGGCCTTGCTGTTGACGACTCCATTGTCGTCCCAGGCGGCGGCCCCGTGGCCCGACAGCGCCTTTGGCGCGAGCGGCATCGTCGAGCAGCCGTTTCTGGGCATGGGCGGTTCCGCGGAGAAGGTGTTCGCGCTCCGCGACGGCAAGATCCTGGTGCTTGGACAGTATGTGTATGGGCGCGGCGGCAGAGGCGGAATCCTCCTGTCGCGGTCGGTGCTGGCGCGGTATGCCGCGAACGGGTCTCCCGATCCCGGCTTCGGAAGTGCAGGCTTCGTCGATCCCCCCACCATCTTTCCCCGCCAGGTGCAACGCGATGGGAAGATCGTTGGACTCGGCCAGACGGGTCTGGTACGCCTGAATCAGGACGGGACGCCCGATGCCGGAATGATCACCAATGGCGCTGCCGGCATTCCGTGGTTCGCCGAGATGGCCCCCGCCTATCTCGCGCAGCAAAGCGACGGCAAGATCGTCGTCGCGGGTACCGTCGGGGCGGGCACTGCGGTCCTTGTCGCCTTGCGTTTCAACACCAATGGCGCACTCGATCCGACATTCAACTATGTGGGCGCCGTGATTGTTCCGCACGCCGAGAGCACCAATGACTTAGGCGCCGGCCTCGTGCTCCAACCCGACGGCAAGATCGTCCTGGCCGCGCGCAGCGATGTCGGAACGGCGCAACGCATTGCGCTGGTCCGTCTCCGCGCCGATGGATCCCTTGATCCCACGTTCGGCAGCAATGGCCGGGTTTCGGCAGCGGGCGAAGCCAGGCACCAGGTGCTTCCGTTTGCCGTGGTCCGACAGCCGGGCGGAAGACTGGTCGTCGTCGGCAGCGACTACCTCAACGACGACGACTATCTGCTGTCTACGTCGGCGCTGAACTTGACGGGTTTCAGGTCGGATGGAGTCATCGACACGTCGTTTGGCAGTTCGGGCACGGTCAAGTACACGACGGGCAACGGATTGGGCGGCCTGTACGTCAATGCCACCACGTTGCAGGCAGACGGCAAGCTGCTGGTCGCGCTGAGTTCCCCGAACCTGAACTTCCCGGACCGCGTCATGCGCTTCGCCGTCGACGGAGAAGCCGACGCCGCGTTCGGCAACGCAGGAGCCTTTGTTTCCTTCGGTTTGTCGAGCATTCGCGCCATCGCGATCCAGCCCGATGGCGACCTGGTCTTGGGCAGTGTGTCGAAGTCCGGCAATTTCGCCATCGAACGAAACTTGAGCGGCCCCTCTGCGGCGATCGAGTTCTACCATGCGGCGTTCGACCATTATTTCCTGTCCATGGACCCGCAGGAAATCGAGGACCTTGATTTCGGCGTGCACGCGGGGTGGCAACGCACTGGGCAGTCGTTCCCCGTGTTCGGCAGTCTGGCGGCCGCGACGGGGGCTGCAGCCGGCGTGGCGAATTATCCGGTGTGCCGCTTCTACATTCCGCCGCAGCACGGCGATTCGCATTTCTTCTCGGTGGATCCGGTGGAATGCGCCGCCGCGCTTGCGAAATCCGCGACCGACCCGAATTTCAGCGGGTATGTGGAGGAAACGACGGGTGCGTTCTACCTCGGCATTCCGAACAGTTTCACCGGCGCGTGCCCGGCGGGGACGATTCCGGTCTATCGCCTCTGGAATCGACGCTTCGATTCCAACCACCGCTACACGGCAGATCCTGCGATCAAAGCGGAAATGATCGCCAAGGGCTACGTCGCCGAGGGCAGTGGTCCGGATAGCGTCGCCATGTGCGCTCCGCTGCCGGTAGTGTAGATTCGACTCTTAATCCGTTGGTCGACGGTTCAAGTGCTTCACGGCCCACCACTCCCTGCCTCTCTCCACGGTGTTCACCGCTGCTGTTCCGTTACTGGGATGCGCCGCGTTGGCGCGCCGGCGCAATGGGCAGTCGCGAATGCGCGAACGCAAAATCCGGATTCGACCTACGCGAATGTACGGGTTTGTCCTAGATATCTCATACGAAGGCCGGCGGATGATCCAGGCGTCATGGATGCATTCCAGACCCGAAAGATCCCCAAACGCGCGGATGAGTAAGGACTGATGCAATGTATCGATGATCAGCGGCCGCCTTCGGGTGGCCGCTTCTTTTTCCGCGGTCAGATCAAATGCTATTTCGTCGGTGGCGCAAGCTTGCCGCCGAGCTTCACGCAAGTCCCTACGGGCACGCCCTTCCAATCCTCGGGATCGCGGTCGGTCTTACTGAGCGTTGCGCAGCCATGCTTGCTCGTGCCGCAATCGTTTTGCCCGGCCTTCGCAATGCCATAGCACTTCTCCGTACCGGCAGGAGCCGGCACATCGTGCGCAGACAGTGTGGCGGCGCTCATCGCCAGCAGGCTCGCGACAGCCGCTTGAATCACGGTCGTTCGGGTGTGCATCAGGTTTTCCTGTGACGAAATGGGAAAAACCGAATCATTTTACAATTGCCGCCGCAGGATTGGCGGCGCATTCGTTCTGTCTGGATACCATCTGCCGGTCCATTCACGCCAACTGGAGAATTCCTTTGAGACTCGCCCCGATTGCATTGCTTCTTCTCTCCCTGCTGGCGACGCTGGCCAATGCCCAGTCCGGTCCGAGCAGTGTCTGGGACGGATTTCACGCCGCGGTCGTCAAAGCGGATCGCGCTGCCGCAGCGTCGGCTCTCGCCAACGACGTCCAGATATATCGAGTCCGGTTTTGTCGAGCGCTCCCGCGATGAGTATATGTCGCACCACTTCGATGAGGACGCCAAATTCGCCAAGACAGTCACGCGCAAGGTGCTCAAGCACGAGGAAAAAATTGCGGAGTCCATGGCCCTGATCATGGAGGAAACCGAAACCAGCGGCAGTTATGAAGGCAAGCCGGTCAAGCTGATCGGGACCGAGACAGCCGTTTTGCGTCTGAATGCCGGCAACTGGCAGATCGTGCACATTCACTGGTCTTCGCGCAAACCAAAGCCGTGAGTCCGCGGCTATCTGTTGGCGTCGTAGTCGTTCCACATCCAGATGGCGTAGGCCTTGGGCATGTGATCGAGCAAGAATGTTGGCGCCGACTTCAGCGTGCCATTTGCCAGACCCTCAAGCGTTTCGAGCAGCGTTTCCGGTGTGCCAATCAGGTCGGCGAAGAAATGAGGGATCGCCGGCTCGCCGCTCGACACGGATCCGTCGGGCCCGATAAAGCGCCTGTGATCGACATGACGGTAGCCGATCGGTGGCGGAACGTGGGTCACGACATCGTGGTCGTTGACGTACCGGAAGGTCCTGCCCGACAGCTTCGAATCGAACGCGTGCGCAAATACGGGATTGCCGATCCTGGGTGACCCCAACGTGCAGACGCCACGCGTCCCGGCGTAGTGGTCGGCCGCCAGCGTGGCGAGCGCTGCCCCGAGACTGTGCCCGCAGAACCACAACGTTCGACCGGGGGCCAGGCGCGCAAGGATCGTATCGAGCTGTGGACGGATGGCGTCGAATGCCTTCTTGAAGCCAAGATGGACCATTCCGGTCTGCCACGGCGCCAACAAGATGTTTGCGTCGGCGATGATGTCCTTCCACTTGTCAGGCTGCGTGCCGCGGAACGCAACGACGACAAAATCGGCCTGTGCCGCCACGTAACAATCGGTGCCGCTCGCGGAGATGAACTCGCATTCGAACCCGGCCGCCTCGAAGATCGGGATGGCGTCGGCCGGATTCCAGTACGTCAGCAGCGCTGCCTCCGCCAACCACCAGGTGTTCACACGCGGAAAATCCGTTGGGTTCGGCTGGAACGGATTGGCGGACGCATTCTCGAAGTGCTGGTATGCGGCATCGTGCTCTGGATGAAGCACGAAGTCCAGCGTATAGACCGGTGCCGGCTTCTGCATGTCAAGCCTCCTTCTCGGTCAACGGAAGAAGTAACGACACATCACGGGCAATCCCGGCCGCAATCTGCCCAAGTGCGGCCGGGCGCGGAATGGCCCGGCCTCGGCAGATTCCGGCACGGACGGTACCGGGATTAATATAGAGGCCATTTCCGCAAAATTGCCACTCGAAGGATTCCCGGCCGCGGCATAATTTCAGATCGCGTAGCTGCATTTCAACGACCCACACTGCATCCACAGGCGGTGAATCGATGGAGTGTCTGAACTGCCACGCCACCCTTGCCGAGGGGGCCAAGTTTTGCAGCGAATGCGGCACGCCGCTGTCGCTCGCCTGCCCGGCTTGCGGGCATGTTTGTGGCGCTCCGGCGAAGTTCTGCCCGGAGTGCGGGACGCGGGTGACTCCCCGCGACGCCAGCCGACAGTGTCGACGCAATCGTCGCCTGCGGCTCCATCGCCGCGCGATAGCGCCGGCGAACATGCGGAGCGACGTCAGCTCACCGTCCTGTTCTGCGATCTGATCGGTTCGACGGAAATGTCTGCGCACTTGGACCCGGAAGACCTGCGCGTGGTCATCGGCGCGTACCATCAATGCGTCGCCGATACGGTTGCGCAGTTCGATGGATTCGTCGCTCGGTTCATGGGCGATGGTGCCCTGGTCTATTTCGGCTTTCCCCAAAGCCATGAGGACAATGCCGAGCGCGCCGTTCGCGCCGCCCTTGCGCTCGTCTCGGCGGTTGGGACCCTAAGGGCGCTGGACAAACCCTTGAGCGTGCGCATCGGTATCGCGACCGGGCTGGTTGTGGTCGGCGAACTGGTCAGCGCCGGTGCGGCCCGAGAGCAGACGGCCATGGGGGAGACCCCGAATCTGGCCGCGCGCCTTCAGGCGTTGGCCGACCCCAATGCGATCGTCATCACCGATAACACCCGGCGATTGGCCGGCGATCGTTGCACCTACCGCGATCTTGGCAACGTCGCAATCAAGGGTTATGACGCCCCTGCGCGCATTTGGCAGGTCACGGGGACGGTGCATGCCGCCGACAGCTTCGCGTTGCTTCGCCCCGACATGCTGCCGCGCAAGGAAACGGACCACGGCATCGATTCCCCGTCGCTCGTCGGGCGCGCACAGGAACTGGGTCTGCTTCAGGACTGCTGGGCGCAGGTCACCGAAGGGGAGGGTCGCGTGGTGTTGCTGATGGGCGACCCTGGCATCGGCAAGTCACGCCTTGTCCAGACATTGATTGCCAGCATCGAGTCCGAGTTTCACGTACTGCTCGAATTGCGCTGTTCGGAATATCACGCCAACAGCCCGCTGCATCCGATCATCTCGCTGCTTTGGAACGTGCTGAGCTGGAGCCGTCAGGACTCCGACGAGATCAGACTAGAGAAGCTCGCCGCCTTCTGTTCGCATTACCGGGTTTCGTCGACGGAGGGCCTTCCGCTGCTGATCTCGCTGCTCTCGTTGCCGCCATCGAAGAGCTTCCCGCTTCCACCGATGAGCCCGGGGCGACAGAAACAAAGAACGCTGCAGACGCTGCTCGGAGCGGTAATCGCCCTTGGCGCGGAGCGACCCGTATTTGCCGTCGTGGAGGATGTCCATTGGATCGATCCCACGACCATGGAATTCCTCACGCTGCTGGTCGACCAGGTGCCCACCGTGCGCCTGTTCGTTCTGCTCACTGCGCGATTTCCGTATCGGCCGCCTTGGCCGCCGCACTCGCACGTCATGCCCATCGTCCTGAGCCGACTGACCCGGCGCCAGTCCGGGGACATGGTGGCGCGCGTTGCAGGAACCAGGACGCTTCCGCCGGATGTCGCTGCCCAGATCGTCGCCAAGACGGACGGCGTTCCACTGTACGTCGAGGAATTGACCAAGATGGTGCTCGAGTCCGGTTGGGTTCGAGCGCTCGAAGAACAGCCTGCGCTCGCCGGTCCGTCCCAGACGCTTGCCATTCCCACGACGCTGCAGGACTCGCTCACGGCACGCCTGGATCGGCTCGCCAGCGCAAAGGACATTGCCCAGTTGTGCGCGACACTGGGTCGCGAGTTTTCCTACGCGCTCCTCAAGTCCGTGTCGAGCATGGACGAGCCGCGCCTGCAGCGCGAGCTTTCCAGATTGATCGAGGCCGAGTTCCTGTACCAGCGCGGCACGCCGCCGGATTCCAAATACGTCTTCAAGCATGCTTTGATACGGGAGGCGGCCTACGACAGTTTGCTGAAGAGCACGCGACACCAGTATCACCAGCGCATCGCCCGCGTCATGGTCAGTGAGTTTTCCGCGGAGGCGGAGGCACAGCCGGAGTTTGTCGCCATGCACTTCACTGAAGGAGGCGAGGCGGCGGCTGCAGTCCAATGGTGGCAGCGCGCCGGCCGGCGTGCCTTCAGCCATGCCACCTACATGGAGGCCGCAACCCATTTCACGCGGGGACTGGATCTGCTGAAGTCCATGCCGGCGTCTGCCGAGCGCGACCAGCAGGAGCTCGCGTTGGAAGTCGAGCTGGGTTATGCGCTCATACCGGTTCGAGGCTGGTCTGCCACCGAAACCGCGCGGGCGTTCACTCGCGCAGGCGAATTGTGTCGACAGAGCGATGAAACGCCGGTGCATTTTCGAGCGCTGTGGGGTCTCGGCGCTTTCCATTTCGTACGAGGCGACCAGCGCCAGGCGCGGCAGGTGGCAGAGCACTGCCAGTTGGTCGCAGGACAGGGGAGCGACGTCGACGCGATCATGGAGGCGCACTACCTGAGTGGCATCACGGCGTGCGTGATGGGCGATTTTGCTGCCGGGCAGAGCGAACTGGAGGAGTGCGTTCGGATCTACGGGACGGGAAAGCGCGAAGCGCACAGGGTTCTCTACGGCCAGGACGTCAAGGCATCCGCCCTGGGATGGCTCGCCATGGCGCGCTGGACTTGCGGGCGTCCCGATGCGGCTCTCGAGTGCGCGAACGAAGGTCTGGAACTCGTTCGGGATGCGCCCAAGTCGTTCCTGTTGGCGCGAGGCCTGGCTGCCGTGGGATTCGTGCATATCTTTCGCGGGGACCCGCAAGGGCCGGACTCTCCGTTGCAGGCGGCGATAGCGCTCTGTGCCGAGCAGGGCTTTACCTACTTCCGGGCGGTTGTTTCGGCATTTCACGGCGCCAATCTCGTGCAACAGGGACGGACGCAGGAAGGCATTTCCCTGATGCAGGAAAACCTGCTCGCCCTGCGAACGATCGGCTCCGAGCTCCTCTTTACGCTGATATATGCCAACCTCGCATCGGCTCATTTGGTCGTTGCGGCAAATCGACGAGGGGCTCGCGGCGGTGGATGAGGGTCTCGATTGCGCCGCGCGCAGCGGAGAACGATGGGCCGAGGCCGAACTGTTCCGGATTCGTGGGCACCTTCTGCGGGAGAAAGGATTGGAGGAAGTCGCGCACGCGGAAAAATGCTTCACCCAGGCGCTGGAAATCGCGCGTGCGGCAGCAATCCAGGTCGTACGAGTTGCGTGCCGCGATCGGCCTTGCAGAGCTTTGGCGTCAACAGGGCAGGACGGCGGAATCCCGGGCGCTTCTGGTGGAGGCCACAGCTGAATGGCCCGAGTCCCTGCAAACCGCCGACCTGCTTGCCGCGAGGCGGATGCGCGACCTCAAGTAGAGGCGTAGTCCTTCGTGGCTTTGACAATGACCATGAATCGCATCGTGATATCTCCTTCAAGTTTCGAGTTGGCTAGCGCCCACCCAGTTGCTGTTCATGACCGCTGCTATGCCTTGCAATCGAAGTCTTCCGGACCGAACATCTGACGAACCTCGGTCTCGCCCTCCCAGCCCGGCCAGTGTTGCTTGTGAAGTTCCATGAAGCGGACCGCCGATTTGATCGCTTCCTCCTTCGATCTCAACTCGAACTGCGCGTAGCCGCCGACGACCTCCTTGGTCTCGGTGAAAGGTCCGTCGGTCACGGTCACCTTCCCTCCGGAAAGCCGGACGCGGGCGCCCTGAGCCGTTGGTCCAAGGCCACCGCTACCGATCATCGTGCCGGCTTTGGTTTCCTCTTCGGCGAGCTTCGTGATGGCATCCATCAGCTGTTGGGGAGGTGGGCCTTGCTTCTCGGCGTGCTTGACTATCATCATGAATCGCATCGTGATATCTCCATTGGGTTTCGGGTTTGGGGCGGGGCTCCCGGATGGTTTCGGCCAGTGGGATCCGGGCCCTACACACTAGTCGAACGAGGGAGGGCAGGCTCGACAAGTTGCACTCCTTTTTCGTGAAGCTTTTGGCTCATTGCCGGCAACGCGTTGGTCTCCCTTGTCAGACGGACAGTTCCCTGACCGGTCGCACCTCGACACTGCCCACGCGCGCCGGGGGAATCTTGGCGGCCAACTGGATGGCCTCATTCAAATCCCTGGCGTCAATCAGGTAAAACCCGGCGAGTTGCTCCTTCGTCTCGGCGAAGGGTCCATCGGTCACGGACATTTTTCCGTTGCGCACACGCACAGTCGTTGCCGTATGCACCGATTGGAGTGCTTCCGCGGCGATGTGGTGGCCACTCTGCCGGAGCGCGTCGCCGCAGGCCTTGCACTCGCGGTCGGGAACGGTGTCCAGTTTTTTTTCCTCGAGATATACGAGGCATAGGTACTTCATGGTTCACTCCTCATCGTGGTGGATTGTTGCGGATAGCGAATCGAGCGTCACGCCGAGCCCGTAGAGGATGCCGGTCCAGCGGCCCTCGAAGTAATTGGCGCGACCCTGCGGCACGTTTTCGTGGACCAGGCTGAGTGCACACCCCTTCGCACGGGGAGCAATCGATACCGTTACGCGGGTGATGACATTCGAATGGGGCGCCATGGAAAGGGTGAATGCCAGATCCCGGTCCGGGACTATCTCGACGTATCGGCCGGTATATGCAATGTCCTTGCCTCCTTGCCGTTCGACTAGGCAGAACGAGCCTCCGGCCCGCCCATCGATCTCGACGTGCGCCATGGGCTGCGACGCCGTCGCGAACAACCATCTGCCCGCGAACTCGGCGTCAAGCCAGGCATTGAACACGCGCGACGACGAGAGGTTATAGCGCCGGTTGACGCGTATCGCAACGCGCGGTTGAGCCTCCGATCGTTTTCCCTTGGTCCAGTGCGGCAAGGCCGCGGGTTCTACCCTGTTCGCGTAAGCGTGCGCTCCAGGCGCGCAAATCCAGGCGTCTGTCGGCGCCATCTGATTACCCTCGCCCCAGGGTCACGTGGGGGTACGCGATTTCGTCATCCGCGGGGTCTCTCGTATCGACGCGCGTACCAAAATGACGTGCGCAAGTACCGGCCAAGGCACGCGTCACGACGAGGACCGCTCGCTGCGCGCCACTTCCGATATCGGGCCTCCTGCGCTGATACAGGAAAAGCAGCAGCGCAAACAGCGTACCGCCCGGCAACAGCATCTCCAGCATTAGATACGGACCCGCCTTCTGTCCGACTCGCCGCAATATACCCAACCAGTTCCTGACGATTTGCATGGGTTGCTCCCGCTTGCCATTTGAGTGGCCCCAAATTCACTGGGCCTTCCTCAACTAGTCGAACGGACGAGCTGGAAATCGACACGCGACCTGGTTGAAGACGCGAAGGGGTCCCGCACGCAACGTGTGGTTCGTAGCGCCTCTAGGTAGATCAGCCGGACAGCTCAGCCAGCCGTCGCTCGAGAAACCTGCGCTCTGGCTCCTGCCGGGCGAGGGCGAGTGCTCGCTTGTACGAAGCTCGAGCCTGCGCGGTATTGCCCGACCGCCGGCACAGGTCCGCGTGCGCGGCATGGGCCAGGTGGTAATCCTTCAAATTGCCGCGGGCAAGGATGTCCTCGATGAGCGCGAGGCCCGCGGCGGGGCCATCGCGCATCGCGATCGCCACGGCGCGGTTCAGTTCGACCACCGGCGTAGGCTCGACGCGGAGCAGAACGTCGTAGAGCCCTGCGATCTCATCCCAGTCCGTGGCGTCGGCGCTGACAGCATCGGCGTGTACCGCCGCAATTGCCGCCTGGAGCGTGTAGGGGCCGAAGCGCTGCGACGTGAGCGATCTCTGTGACCAGTGCCGAACCCTCCGCGATTTGGTCCCGGTTCCAGGTTGAGCGATCCTGGTCATTGAGCAGGACCAACTCGCCCGTCGGCGAGGTGCGCGCGGCGCGACGCGATTCTTGCAGGAGCATCAGTGCCAGCAGTCCGATCGCCTCAGGCTCCGGCAGCAATTCGACTAGCAGCCGTCCGAGGCGTATCGCCTCGCCGGACAGATCGACCCGCGTCAGCGACTGACCCGACGAAGCGGAGTAACCCTCGTTGAATACCAGGTAAACCACGCGCAGCACGCTGTCCAGCCGCGCTGCGAGTTCGTCAGGCTCCGGAACCTGATAAGGGATGCGTGCCTCGCGGATCTTCGCCTTGGCGCGAACGATGCGCTGCGCCAACGTCGGCGCGGCGCTGAGAAAGGCCTGTGCGATCTCCTCCGTCGTGAGGCCGCAGACTTCGCGCAAGGTGAGCGCCACCTGCGCGTCAGGTGCGAGGGTCGGATGGCAGCAGGTGAAGATAAGCCGAAGGCGATCGTCCTCGATGGCTTCGCTGTCCCATGGAGCGGTCTCATCGATGACCGCATCCACTTGCTCGGCGACATCCTCCATCGAGTCGAACCGCGAGCGTCGCCGCATGCCGTCGATGGCCTTGAAGCGACCAGCCGATACGAGCCACGCGCGCGGATTCGCAGGGACACCGTCGCGAGGCCACTGCTCGAGCGCCGCGCGGAACGCGTCATGCAGCGCCTCTTCGGCTAGGTTGAAGTCGCCGAGCAGCCGCACCAGCGTGGCAAATACGCGGCGCGATTCGGCACGATATATCGCATCGGTTTCCGCGCGTACCCGATCGGCCGCCCCCGCGCTCATTGGCAATTTCTCGCCTTGGCTTTGCACATTCTATGAACAGGGCTGAACTGCCATCTTCGCATGCACCCGATGTCCCCGGGGGCGCCCGATACGGGGTATCGACCGGTGAAATTTTCTTGAACGTGCATCCATCCGGCGACGGGCTACCCGATGACGTACGCCTGCAGTTTGAACGACTATCCGCGCATTGGATGTGGCGATTCGCGTCAGTTGCACTTGTACGCCTTCACCTTGGCAATGCCGGGCGTATACATGCTTCCTTCGTCCACGCTTTGCACGACGACGTGAGTGGCACCGAGGCCGGCTGCCTGTTCTCTGGCGTCGACGAGCGCGTTTGCTGCGCCCGTCGCGCCTACGCCGCCGACCAGGCTCTTGCCGGTGATGGTGCTGATCAACGTGCAATTGGTCACTTGCCTGGCGGCCACTTCCTTGATCGCGGCGGCTTGCGTTGACTGATTGGTGGCGCAGCCCTGGCACAGGAGCAACCCGGCAATTGCCAACAGTAGTCTGTTCAAGGCCGTCCTCCGGAATATCGTTTCAGATTCGCTCCGCATGGCTACGCTAACCGGGCCCTGATCCTCGCGCCATAGACGTTTACGGCCAGGCCGGCGAAGACGAGCAGCACGCCGACGATCTGCAGGGCCGCCAGCGATTCACCGAGAAACAGCGCGCCGCTGGCGAGTCCCGACACGGGAATCAGCAGCGCAAACGGCGAGATCAACCCGGTCGGATAGCGGTGCATGAGTCCCGCCCACGACGCGAAGCCGAACAGCGTCGCCCCCCACGCCAGGAACACCACGCAGCCCCAAGCGAGCGCACTCGCGTGCACCACGGCATCCCACGCCGCGGGGCCGCCTTCGAACAGGTACGACAGCAGCGCCAGCGGCACGGGCGGCACCAGGCTCGACCATACTACCAGCGCAAACATGTCGGGCTCGTGGTCGCCTGCCGCGCGCTTGGCGACGACGTTGCCGATTCCCCACGACAACGCGGCGACCAGAACCAGCAGGAAGCCGACCAGCGTCGCCGTCGCACCGCCCAGCAGCTTGTACGCCGCGAGCAGCACGATGCCTGCTGTTGCGATCAACGCACCCGCGACGTTCTGCGCGGAAACCCGGTCGCCCAGGTACGCGATGCCGAGACCGATGGTGAAGAACACCTGCACCTGGATGACCAGCGAGGACAGTCCCGCCGGCATGCCGAGCTTCATGCCCAGGAACAGCAGACCGAACTGGCACACGCCAATGGCGACGCCATAGCCGACGACGTATCGCCAGGGCATCTGCGGTCGCCGGATGAAGAATACCAGCGGCACGGCGGCGAACAGGAAGCGCAGCGCCGCCAGCGCGAACGGAGGAATCTCGCGCAGTCCGATCTTGATGGGGACGAACGAAAAGCCCCACAGCGCGACGATGGCGATCGTCAGCGCGAAATCGCGCGGAGAGAGATGGGCCTTCAGCGAGCAGGCACCTGGAGGCTCAGAACCTGACCGTCGCCGGCAGGTACTTCGCCATCAGGTCTTCATAGAACGGCTTCAGGTCGGCGAGCCTGGGCCGGTCGGGATTCTTGGAATAAAGGTCGTACGGGTTGAACTTCTGCACCCACGGCAGCATGGCGCGATCGATGTCATCCAGCAGGTAGTCGTAAGCGCCTTCGCGGTGCCAGGCGTAGAAGGAATGGAAACGGATCATGTACTGCGCGGGCTGCGGCAGGTAGTCGCGCGTCAGGTGGTACAGGTATTCGTCGTGGCCCCACGACATGTGGACATTCGACAGCCCGCAACCGGCCTCGTAGATGCCCGTGCCGGTCTGAAACTCGGCGCCGCTGCGCATCGGGATTGGCGGCGAAGTACTCGCTGTAAACGACCTTATCCGAATAGGGACAGCCGGTGGGAAACGTGTCGCCCACCACCGCCCATTGCGGCTCGCCGAAGAGGCACAGCACCTTGCCCAGGTCGTGGATGAAGCCGGTCAGCACCATCCAGTCCGGTTGGCCGTCCGCGCGCATCGCCTCCGCCGTCTGCAACAGATGGTCCACCTGCGGCAATGCGATGTCCGGGTCGGAATCGTCGACCAGCGTATTGAGATAGTCGAGCCCCTCCCACCACGTCATTTCGCGGCGGTTGAAGCGCAGGTAGTCGGCTTTCTTGGCGACGACGAAATCGTAGGTCTGCTGCGCGTGGTTCAGTCGATAGAACTCGCGCACGGTGTTGCGCGTCGGCGCTTCGTAATTGCGGTAGGCGTCCTTCGACTTGGGAGGCGCGGCAGTTTCCATGGGTGCGGGACCGTGAACCGATGGGCGCAATCATACAACGCAGCGCGGCACTCCCGGGCGATCGATGCGCCCGGGAGGTTCAGTGCGACGTGTTCTTACTTCTTTTTCGCGAACTCGCCGGCGAACGCGTAGCCGAGGTCGTCCGGCTTCAGGTACTTGCGCAGCACCGCATTGACGTCGGCGGCCGTCAGCTTTTCGATCGCCGCGTCGACCTGCGCGGACAGGGCCCACGTGCGGCCGAGGTACGACTGGTTCGCGAGCGATCCCGCCACCGAGCCATCCTCGTTGCGGCCAAGGCGGCGTTCCTGCAGCAGCGCGTCCTTGGCATTGGCGACTTCGCTGTCCGTGAAGCCGTCCTTCAGCGCGAGCGCCATTTCCTCGGCCATGGCGCGGCGAACGCGGTCGAGATTTTCGGGCGCGAAGATCGCGTAGACGACGAACCGGCTGTTGGGCTCGAACGAGTTCGGCGCGAACTGGCTTCCCACGCCATAGGACAGGCCATCTTTTTGCCGTACCCGTTCCCACAGGCGCGACGTCGGCGAATCGCCCAGGATGAAGTTGGCGACCAGCATCGCCGGATAGTCGGGGCTCAAGTCGTTGAGCGGCAACGGCTCGCGGCCGATCAGGAACGCGTTGGCCTTGTCGGCGATGTCGAACTTGAGCGCGTAGGGCTTCTTGGCCACGAACGGATCCGGCACGCGCGCGTACGCGCTGGGGCTCTTCCAGCTGCCGAAGAGCTCGGTGACCAATGCGCGCATCTCGGTGGGATCGAAATCGCCGACGATGGCCAGCTCCGCATTGCTGGCGCCATAGAACTGGCTGTGGAACGCGCGCATCGATTCCGGCGTCACGGTCTTGGACCAGGCAAGCTCTTCGTCCAGCGTGGGCGAATAGCGCGGATCGCCGGCCGGGTAGGGGTTGCCTTCGCGGCGGGATGCGCGGACGGCGACCTGCTGCGGGTTCATGCGTCCATCCTCGAGGTCGGTCGCGCGCTCGCGCTTGAACGTCTCCAGTTCCTGCGCGGGGAACGACGGCTCGCGCAGCACCTGGGCCACCAGCCGCAGCGTGTCCGGCAACTCCTTGCGGAACGTCTTGCCGGAGGCCGACGCGCTGGTTTCGTTGCCGCCGATACTGACGTGCGCGCGCAGCTTGTCGAACGCGTCCTCCAGTTCCTGCCGGTTCTTCGACTTGGTTCCACGCATCAGCATGGCGCCGGTGAATTGGCCGTCGGCCTGCTTGCCGAACGCGGATTTCTCGTCCGCGAAATGCATCGACAGCGTGAAATTGACGCCTTCGCCGCGCGTCTTCTTCGGCAGCAGCGCGACCTTCATGCCATTGGGCAATGCGAAGCGCTGTGTGCGCGTCTCGAGATTGGCAATGTTGGTGTCGAAGGTCTCGCCCAGCGTGGCGGTGGCGTCGCCCTTGTAATCCTTCACCATCGCGGCGATGTCGACCGTCGGCGGTACGGGCGCCCGGTCAGGCGCCGCGTCCGGGATGAACTCGCCGACAGTCACGTTGGACCGCTTGAAGTACTGCAGCGCGACGCGCTGCGCGTCCGCGGCGGTGACGGTGCGATAGCGATCCCGCTGCAGGAAGAAGAGACGCCAGTCGCCGAGGGCAATCGAGCTGGAGATGGCCACGGCAAAGCGCTGCGGATTGGACATCACCTCGTCGAAGTACTTGGCGGCGCGCACCTTGATCCGCTCGACTTCGGCGTCCGTGACCGGATTCTTCTTCAGGTCCTCGATCGTCGCGAACATCGCGTCGCGGGCGGGCGTGATGTCGTCGCCGTCGGGGATCTGCGCGAACAGCGTCAGGGAACCGGGGTCGTGTTGCGCTTCACCCCAGCTTTCCACGGCCGATGCCTTCTTGGTCTCCACCAGCGACTTGTACAGCCTCCCCGCCGGCTCGACCGTGAGCACGTCGCCCAGCACGTCGGTGGCCACGTAATCCGGATGCGCGCCGCGCACCGTGTGGAACATCATCCCCAGGTATTTGGAGTTGCCGGCGCGGCGCAACGTCACCGTGCGCTCGCCGTCCTGCACCGGATCCACCGTGTAGATCGTGGGCAGCTTGCGCGTCGGCTTCGGGATCGGGCCGAAGTACTTGGCGATCGCCGACAGTGTGGCATCGACGTCGAACTTGCCGGCGACGATCAGCACGGCGTTGTCCGGCTGGTAGTACGTCCTGTAGAACGCCTGCAGGCGCTCGATGTTGACGTTCTCGATGTCCGAGCGCGCGCCGATCGGCAGGTGCGCGTAGTTGTGCCATTGATAGGAACTCGCCAGCATCTTGCCCAGCAGCACCAGCTGCGGATTGTTCTCGCCGCTTTCGAATTCGTTGCGCACGACGGTCATTTCCGTGTCGAGGTCGCTCCGGCGGACGTACGAATTGACCATCCGGTCAGCTTCCATCGACAGCGCCCAGTCGAGGCCCTGCGGGTTGGCCGTGAACGACTCGAAGTAATTCGTGCGGTCGGTATTGGTCGAGCCGTTGAACTGCATGCCGCGCTTGCCGAGTTCGGTCATCAGGTTCCCGCTGCTCGGCGTTCCCTTGAACAGCAGGTGCTCGAGCAGGTGAGCCATGCCGGTCTCGCCGTAGTTCTCGTGCATCGACCCAACCTTGTAGGTGACGTTGACCGTGGTCGTCGGCTTCGACGCGTCGGGGAACAGCAGCACCGTCAGCCCGTTGGTCAGGCGGTATTCGGTGACGCCCTCGATCGACGGTCCCTGGGTGATGCCCGCGGGCAGCGCGGCATGCACGCCGGCCGCGACGAACAGCGGGACGAGGAACGCCGCCAGGCGGCGCAGGAGCGGTGCGGGAAAAGCCATGGGTGAAGCCTCTGTGGTGATGAACGGGGCGGGCGCGGTGCCAAGGCTGCGGCGCATATTGGCTGCGGCCAGATTAAGCGGACCTGAAAGCGACAGTATGCCGCTCTGCCCACGGATCCAGTGATTGACGTTTACGTAAACGTCATATATGGTCGCGCGACGAGGGACGGCCCGGGAGGGCGCCTTGATGGCGGCCGGTTCCGGTAAGCTTGCTCTCCGCCCGCGGTCAACAGCCCGCGGGACCGGAGCCACCTGCGATTACGCGAGGTTCGCGATGAACGATCAAAGCATGCGCCAGCCGCTGGTCTTCCGGCCGGTCAACAAGGTCCGCTTCGTGACCGCGGCAAGCCTGTTCGACGGCCACGACGCGTCGATCAACATCATGCGCCGCATCCTGCAGGCGTCCGGATGCGAGGTCATCCATCTGGGCCACAACCGGTCGGTCGAGGAGATCGTCAACTGCGCCATCCAGGAAGACGCGCACGGCATCGCCATCTCGTCCTACCAGGGCGGCCATGTCGAGTTCTTCAAGTACATGCTGGACCTGCTGCGCGAGCGCGGCGCCGGGCACATCAAGGTGTTCGGCGGCGGCGGCGGCGTGATCGTTGCTGCCGAGATCAAGGAGCTGCACGAGTACGGCGTCGCCCGCATCTTCTCGCCCGAGGACGGGCAGAAGCTGGGCCTGCAGGGCATGATCAACGAGATCGTCGCCGCGGCCGACGCCGATCTCGCGCACGAGGCTCCCTTGGCGCTCACTGCATTGACCGGCGGCGACCGGTTCGCGCGCACGCGCGCGTTGGCGCGGCTCATCACGGCGCTCGAGGCCGACGCGGCACCGCAGCCGCTGCGCGCCGAACTGCTGGCCGCAGCGGCCAAGTCCACGGTCCCGACACTGGGCATCACCGGCACCGGCGGCGCAGGCAAGAGTTCGCTCACCGACGAACTGGTGCGGCGCTTTCGCATCGACCAGCGCGACGCGCTGAAGATCGCGATCGTTTCCATCGACCCATCGCGGCGCAAGTCCGGCGGCGCGCTGCTGGGCGACCGCATCCGCATGAATGCGATCGAGCATCCGAACATCTACATGCGCTCGCTGGCCACGCGCGATGCCGGCAGTGAAGTATCGAAAGCGCTCCCGGACGTCATCGCGGCGTGCAAGGTCGCGGGCTTCGATCTGGTCATCGTCGAGACGTCCGGCATCGGCCAGGGCGACGCGGCGATCGTGCCGCTGGTGGACACGTCGCTGTACGTGATGACGCCCGAATTCGGCGCGGCCAGCCAGCTCGAGAAGATCGACATGCTGGACTTCGCCGACTTCGTCGCCATCAACAAGTTCGACCGCAAGGGCGCTCAGGATGCGCTGCGCGACGTGCGCAAGCAATACCAGCGCAATCGCGAGCTGTTCAAGCAGGCGCCCGATACGATGCCGGTGTTCGGCACGATGGCGTCGCGCTTCAACGACGACGGCGTCACATCGCTGTACCAGGCGCTTGTCGCGAAGCTGACCGAAAAGGGGCTGAAGCTGCAGAAAGGGACGCTCGCGCCCGTCACCACCCGGCAGTCGACAGCGCAGCACGCGATCATGCCCGCGGCCCGCGTGCGCTATCTGGCGGAAATCGCCGAGACGGTTCGCAAATACCACAAGTGGACGGAACGCGAGACGCGCATCGCGCGCGAGCGGCAGCAGCTCCGTGGCGCCAAGGCAATGCTCGCCGCGGAATGCAAGCTCGACGTGAAGGAACTCGACGCGCTCGCGGCCAACCGCGACGCGGCGCAAGACCCGCGCGCGAAGAAACTGCTCGACATGTGGCCGCAGACGAAGGCGGCCTACTCGGGCGACGAATACGTCGTGAAGATCCGCGGCAAGGAGATCCGCAGCGCGCTGACGACGACGTCGCTGTCCGGCACGCACGTGCCGAAGGTCGCGCTGCCGCAATTCCAGGACGCGTCGGAAATCCTGCGCTGGCAGTTGAAGGAGAACGTGCCCGGCAGCTTCCCCTTCACGGCCGGCGTGTTCGCGTTCAAGCGCGAGAACGAGGACCCGACGCGGATGTTCGCCGGCGAAGGCGACGCGTTCCGCACCAACCGGCGCTTCCACCTGCTCGCCGACGGCATGCCTGCCAAGCGGCTGTCCACCGCCTTCGACTCCGTCACGCTGTACGGCAACGATCCGGCGATCCGCCCGGACATCTACGGCAAGGTCGGCAATTCCGGCGTGTCGATCGCGACACTCGACGACCTGAAGGTGCTCTACGGCGGCTTCGACCTGACCGATCCGGCCACGTCGATCTCGATGACGATCAACGGCCCGGCGCCGACGATCCTCGCCATGTACATGAATGCGGCGATCGACCAGCAGCTCGACAAGTTCCGAGTCGACAACTCGCGTGAGCCTACGGATGACGAGGCCGCGAAGATCAAGTCGTGGACGCTGTCGACGGTGCGCGGCACCGTGCAGGCCGACATCCTGAAGGAGGACCAGGGCCAGAACACCTGCATCTTCTCCACCGAGTTCAGCCTGAAGGTGATGGGCGACATCCAGGAGTACTTCGTCCAGCACGACATCAAGAATTTCTATTCGGTGTCCATTTCCGGGTACCACATCGCCGAGGCCGGGGCCAACCCGATCAGCCAGCTCGCGTTCACGCTGTCCAACGGCTTCACGTTCGTCGAGGCGTATCTCGCGCGCGGCATGCACATCGACGACTTCGCGCCCAACCTGTCGTTCTTCTTCAGCTACGGCATGGATCCGGAATACGCGGTGATCGGCCGCGTCGCGCGGCGGATCTGGGCGGTGGCGATGCGCGAGCGCTACGGCGCCAACGAGCGCGCGCAGAAGTTGAAGTTCCACTCGCAGACGTCCGGGCGCAGCCTGCATGCGCAGGAAATCGCGTTCAACGACATCCGCACGACGCTGCAGGCGCTGATTTCGACCTACGACAACACGAATTCGTTGCACACCAACGCGTACGACGAGGCGATCACCACGCCGACCGAGGAGAGTGTGCGCCGAGCAATGGCGATCCAGCTCATCATCAACCGCGAGTGGGGCATCGGCAAGAACGAGAATCCGAACCAGGGCAGTTTCATCATCGAGGAGATGACGGACCTGGTCGAGGAGGCGGTGCTCAAGGAGTTCGAGGCGATCTCCGAGCGCGGCGGCGTGCTGGGCGCCATGGAGACCGGCTACCAGCGCGGCAAGATCCAGGAAGAGTCGATGTACTACGAGCACATGAAGCACGACGGCAGTTATCCGATCGTCGGCGTCAACACGTTCCGCAGCAAGCAGGGCGATGCCGCGCCGCAGAAGGTCGAGCTGGCGCGGTCGACCGACGACGAAAAGAAGTCGCAGTTGCAGCGGCTCGCCGACTTCCACCAGCGGCACGCCGCGCAAGCTCCTGCCGCGTTGGCGAAGCTGCAGCAGGTCGTCATCGAGGACGGCAACGTGTTCGCCGAATTGATGCGGACGGTGCGCGTGTGCTCGCTGGGGCAGATCACCAACGCGTTGTTCGAAGTCGGGGGGCAGTACCGCCGCAGCATGTGAGGCCCATCCGGGGCCAGAAGGGTCCCGGCGTGTAGGACAACGTCTGATGGACGGCCCCCGAACGATTATGCTAATGTCATTTTCGTCGGGGCTTCCCCGGGGGAATCATGGCCGTGTTCCAGTTGGTGACCAGGCACCTTTATTTCGGTGTCGACGCGATGCAGTTGCAGGTCGCGGCCGGCCGGGTGCTCATGCGCGTCGTCGGACAGCCGCCCGAACGCGCCACGGTTGGGCTGGAGACGCTGGCGCAGGATTTCCGGATGAGCACGCGGGAGAGCCTCGCACTCGTAGACCAGATGGTGCTGGCCGGACTGCTGCAGAAGCCGCAGCCGAGTGTCGCGGAATACATCATCACCGACAAATTCCGGCAATACGCGCAGGCGCGCGTCGTCGATCCCTTGCCGCGCGCGCGCGCCCAGCTGTTGCTGACGCACATGGCCGAGCGGGCCCAGTATTTCAACCGCACCGCGACCCGCAACAAGTACGAGATCGAGGCGCTCGCCGTCTACGGCAGCTACATGAGCCGCGAGCCCGAGATTCCGGACCTCATGATCGGCGTCACGGGTCGCCGCCGCGGAGGCGTCGACCGCCAAGTCGCCGGGCGAGCCACGACGCCGACTGCCGGGCGGCAGCAGATTCGCGAGCTGTTCGAGGAATTGAGCAGCTTCGTGTGGGTCACGTTTTTCCACCGCCTGCAGGACGTGCCGCGCCCCTTTACGGTGATTTTCAAGGACGACGCCTAAAGCCTTTCCGGAATGCCGGTGATAGCATTGCCGGGTCGTCATTCAGAATTCATTCCGCGCATGCGCACGACGTTGATCATTGCCCTCGGCGTGGCTCTCGCTGCCGGGTTCGATTTCTTCGCAGCAGCCTTAAGCGGCCGGCGCGTCGGCCCGCGCAGCATTGACGGCGGCAGGATCTTCATTTGGACCTGGCTTGCCTTCACGCTGGTCGATTTCGTCATCGGTGTCATGGCCGGCCACGGCGCGCTATTGGAACTGGCGATTCACGCGCTCATTTTCGCGGTACCCGCGATTGCGGCGTGGTACCTGTCCCGCCGGCGTCGCTTGTCGCGCCCGCCACCCGGGTGACCGGCACGGATTGCTGCGCCAACGGGCGTTGCGACCGGCCATTCACCGCGCGCCGGCATTCTCCAGGATGATCACCATCGCGGTGTAGCCGCGGCCTTTCGCCAGCGCGAGCGGAGTGCGTGCCGCTGCGATCCGCGAGGTTGACGTTGGCGCCGGCCTCGACCAGCGCCTTCAGCGTCGCGACATGGCGTGGCCCACCGTCGCCCAGCACGATCGACTCGATCAGCGCGGTCCAGCCGAGATTGTTGACGTGGTCGAGCGGCGCGCCGGCGCGGATCAGTTCGCGCACGATGTCCGCGTGGCCGAGATGCGCGGCTGCGATCAGCGCCGTGCCGTCGTAGCGGCTGGTGATGTTGCCGGGCCGGTCGCCCAGCGCCAGCGCAACCTTGAGCGTGGGAAGGTCGTTGGCGACTGCGGCGATCGTGACGATGTCGTAGCGATCGTTCTCGAGCGCGTTCGGATCGGCGCCTCCGCGGGCGAGCGCGCGCATCGCGTCATGGCGACCCGCATAGGCCGCCACGTGCAGCGGCGTGCGGCCGTACCCGTCACGCGCGCGCACGTCCGCGCCGCCGGCGATCAACCGCGCGATTCCCGCGGCGTCGCCGTTGTGTGACGCCGCGAACAGGCCGTCATAGCGGGCGATTTCCACAGGAGTCGGCGGCACCTGCGCCAGCGCGCCGATGCACGCTGCGATGGCGGCAAGGCAACAGCCGATGCTCGCAGCGATGCGCACGGGACGATCCCGGCGGCTGATGGAAGCGGACATGCGTCGCCAGACCGGATCGGAATCGAACATTACCAACGACATCCGCCGTTTCCGACCGTGCTCGCCACCAGCGGGACCACGGCGAGCAGGCCCATGCCGCTGTACGCGGTGCGGCAATCCGGCTTGGCTGCCTTGGCGATGCCTTCGGCGAGCGTGTCCTTGCGCTCGAGCGGCGGCGGGGGCGGCACGAGGTTCAGCACGCCGCTGGATCCCGAGCCTTCGCGTGCGATCTCGGCCGCGCGCCTGCGCAACGATTCGGCAGTGATGGCCGGCGGCGCGCCGGATTCGGCGGCCGGCGCGGGACTGTCGCGCCGCGAGCGGAAGACTTCGTCGTCGACGTCGGGCGCGCCGTAGCGGAGCCGCGGCAGTTCGCCGCCCGCGGGCGTCTCGCTGCGTGCCGGTGACGGAGCCTTGCCCGGCGCGGCACGCTCGCGCGCCGGTGCCGCTTCGACGGTATCGCTGCGCGGGGCCACCGGAGTTGCGCGGACTGCTTCGCGCTCCGTCGCGGGCGCGGCGCGCGCCGGCGGCGCCGGCGTTTCCACGGGCGCCTTCTGTGGCGCGACCAGATCCACGGGAGGTGCGAGATTGCGCTCGAACTTCGGCGGCGCGATCGGCTCGATGGGTGCAATCGGCGGCATCGGCACGTCGCGCGGCTTCACTTCGACGGCGGGTTCCTGCGCGCGCTCGATCTTTGGGGGCGCGACCGGCGCGACGGGTTCGCGCGGACGCACTTCGACTTGCGGGGCGAGCGAGGTTCGCTCGCGCGGCGCAATTTTCTCCAGCGGCGCCACTGCGGGCACCGGAACTCGCGTGGCGCGACCGGAACTTCGCGCGGGCGCACCTCGACCGGCGGGGCGAGCTGAGGTTCGAGCTTGGGCGGCGCAATTTTCTCCAGCGGCGCCATTGACGGCATCGGAAGCTCGCGTGGTGCGACGACTGGCTCGGGTACCGGCGGCGGCACGTTGGGAGGGACGATTGCGCGGGGTGCAACCGGTTTGTCGACTTCCTCCGGTGCGGTGCGATTGAGGCTCGGCAGGGTTTCGACCGGCGGCGGCGCCGGCGGGATCGTGACTTCGGGAACTGCGGGGCCCGCATCGCTAGGCGAGGGCGCGGACGGGTTTGGAGCAATGCCCGCAGGTTCCGGCGACGACCGGCGGCACCGGCTTGACCTCTCGCACAGCGGCCGGAGCCGAGGCCGAACCGGCAAGGCGGCGGAGCAGAGCTTCGCCGGGCGACTTCGTGTCGGCGCCCGGCGCCAGCGTGAAACCTGCGCCTCGCTCCGGCGACATCTGCCGCAGCGTCACGTCCAGCGGGCCGAGCCAGCCATCACCGCGTCGCGCGCCGCTCATGGTCGCGCTGCCGAAGATGAGCACGACCAGCACATGCAGCAGCATCGACAGCAGCACGAACTGCAACAGCATCGGCGACCCTGCCTCGTCGGACGGGAGGGGACGGCGAGCGAAGTTGCGCTGCATGGTCACAAGTCGACGGGTTCCGGCGCATACGGCAAAGGGATCGAATTGCAAGAATACCGCGATAGCAGCGCGTACCGAATGCACGATCGTGCAAGACTCGCGGGCCGCGCTCGATGCGGGGAAGCCATGCCGGCCGCGCCTGGCAGTACACGTGGCGTAAGATTGAAATGCGCGGCGGACCGATCTGACGCGCCATTCACGCACGAACCTGACCTTGGCCGAATCCACGCACTGGTCGTTTCCCGCAAGCCTGCAGCCGAAGGCGGAAGGCCTGCGCTTCGACTTGGGCGAGGCGATGCGCTCCGTCGTCATGCTTCGCGCGGAAATTCCTGAGGACGCGTTCACCGCGCCGATCCTCGGCACCGAACGTTTCGGCAACGCCGTCGTCATTCGCGATGACGGCCTCATGCTCACGATCGGGTATCTCATCACCGAAGCGGAGTCGATCTGGCTCACGTCCAATGACGGCAAAGTGATCCCGGGACATCCGCTTGCCTACGACTTCGCCTCGGGCCTGGGGCTGGTCATGCCGCTCGGCCAGCTCGGCGTGCCGCCACTGACGCGTGGCTCGGCCGCATCGATTGCCGTGGGCGACGAGGCTTTGGTCATCGGTCACGGCGGACGAGCGCACGCGCTCAAGGCACAGGTGGTCGCGAAGCGCGAGTTCGCCGGGTTCTGGGAGTACGTGCTCGACGAGGCGATCTACACGACGCCGTCGCATCCGGAGTGGAGCGGCGCGGCGCTGGTCGGCCTGGACGGCCGGCTGCTCGGCATCGGCTCGCTGTTCGTGCAGGAAGCCGTTGATGACAAGGTGGTGAAGGGCAACCTGTTCGTTCCGGTCGACTTGCTCGAACCCATCCTCGACGATCTGCTGGCGCGCGGCCGGCCGGCGACGCTGCCGCGACCGTGGCTGGGGATGTACACCGGAGATGACAACGGCCGCCTCGTGGTCGGAGGCATTGCGACCGACGGACCCGCCGACCTGGCCGGCGTGGAACCCGGCGACGTGGTCGTCGAGGTCGCCGGCAAGCGTGTCGGCGGTCTCGCCGAACTCTTTCGCAGCATCTGGCGGCAGGGTCCCGCGGGGACGGTCATTACGCTGGGACTGTTGCGCGACGGCGCGTCCGCGCGCGTGGAGGTGCGCTCGCGCGACCGCGACGACTTCCTGCGCAAACCTCGCCTTCAGTGAATCTGCGCGCGCCTGTCGCATCAGCACGGATCGTAGTGCAGGTAGCCGGTGGTCGCGCCGTTGCGCCCGGTGACGCGCTCGAGCTTGCCGCACCTCACCATCGGCGCGGCGTCGCGCGCCGGGTAGTAGAGCGGATTGCCCGAGCCCAGCAGCGGCGGGTCGGCCGCGCTCACGGCGGCGATCTTCGGCGTCCCCTTGCCGGAGAGGTCGGCTTCGCAGTCGATGGCCTTGCCGGAGGCCTGGATCATGCGGACGGTGGCCATCCCGTTGCCCGCCGGCCCCGCCTTGGCGACCCATTTCGCGCGGGCGTCGCCGACGGCAAGGCACAGATTGATGGCCGGGGTCAGCTCGGGCAGTGCTCGCGCCCAGTCTTCCGGGGGCTTCTTCGCGAATTCGGCAACCGGCGCGACCTTCGACGTCGTAACCGGCGAGCACCGTGCAGCAGCCCGTCATCGCCTCGCCGGTCTTGAGCGACAGCAGCGCGCGCCATGGCAGCGGAGGCGCATCGGCCATCGTGGAACGGCAGGCTTCTTCGCGCAGCGTGATGACGAGCGTTTCCTTGGGCAGATGGGTCGAGTCGCCTCGCCACACGACCGCGGCCGGCGCGAGGTACATGAACGCCTGCGGCGCGCCGCGAAACATGACCTCGCGGTTGGGTTTGGTGGCGAGACGGTTCAGCACCGCCGTCGTGCGGCTGGCTTCCAGCTGCCAGAACGGCTCCTCGCCACGGCACAGCGCGCCCTGCACGACCACCGCCTGCTGCGCGGGCACGGCCGCCGCGAACATTGCCAGCGAGGCCATCGCGATGCAGGAACCGATGCGTGCCATGCGGTACTCCCGGGAGTGGTTGCGGGTGCTTCCTGGACTGCCAGTATCCCGCGCACTTCCGCGGGCTTGAGAGAAGATGATAACGCGGCTATCGTTCGGACAGCGTTGGCGCGGCCGGTCGGCAGGAAGCAAACTTGAGATGAGCGATGCAGTGACGAAGAGTGACGTGGAACCCGGGAGGGGCCGGCGCCGCGCGCTCAAGCTCGCCGCCGCGATCGTGGTAAGCGCCACTTTTCCTTCGCGCGCCGCCGCGGAATGGCCGAACCGTGCGGTGAAGCTGATCGTCCCCTTTCCTCCCGGCGGTTCGACCGACATTCTCGGCCGCGCCATCGCGCAGAAGCTGCAGGAGGCGCTCGGCCAGCCCTTTGTCGTCGAGAACAAGCCGGGCGCGGGCGGATCGATCGGGGCGACCGAGGTCGCGCGCGCAGCGCCGGATGGCCATACGTTGCTGATGGGACACATCGGAACGCTGGCGATCAATCCGTCGCTCTACAAACAACTGCCCTACGATCCGCTGCACCAGTTTCGCACCGGTCGCGCTGGTGGCGCGCGTGCCGAACGTGCTCGTCGTCAATCCCGCCGTTCCCACGCCGCAACGTGCAGGAGCTGATCGCGCTGGCGAAGGCGAAGCCCGGGTCGCTGCGCTACGCGTCCGGCGGCAACGGCAGCGCCGCGCACATCGCAATGGAGTACTTCAAGCTCCGGACGAACACGAACATCGAGCACATCCCTTATCGCGGCACGTCGCCGGCCGTGACCGACGTGATCGGCGGGCAGGTCGAGATGATCATGACCGGCGTGCCCGCGGTCATGCAGCAGGTGAAGGCAGGCAGGTTGCGCGCGCTCGGCGTCTCGAGCCGAAATGCGGTCGCGAGCATGCCCGACGTGCCGACGATCGCCGCTACGCTGCCGGACTTCGAGGCGATCCAGTGGTACGGAATCGTGGCGCCGGCGCGCACGCCCGCAACCATCGTCGGAACCCTGAACGCCGAGATCAATCGCGCGCTTGTCCGTCGCCTGAATTGAAGACTCGCCTCGATGCCGAGGGCGCCGACGCCGCACCGGGCCCTCCGGGGGCATTCGGTGCGCTGATCGCCAGTGAAATTGCGCGCTGGAAGCCGGTGGTGGAACAGTCCAACATGAAGCCCGACTAGGTTTGTCTCTCCCTTTGAACCAGAGCGAGTACGTCCATGAGTGAAAGTTCGCGTCCGATCGATGCCGCCGCACAGCGTGTCGCCCTGATCGGCTTCGGCGAGGTCGGCGGCATTTTCGCGGCCGCGCTCGCACAGCGCGGTGTCGCCGCGCTGACCGGCTACGACATCCTGCAGGGCGACCCGGCGCGCAGTGAAGCGATGCGCGCGAAAGCCGCACGCGCGCACGTGACGCTCGCTGCCTCGGCGCAGCAGGCGGTCGCCGAGGCCGACGTCGTCATTTCCGCGGTCACGGCCAGCGCGACGCGCGCGGCGGCGGAAAGCGTTGCTCCGGCATTGCAGCCCGGCGCCGTCGTGCTCGACATCAACTCGGCGTCGCCCGGCACCAAGACCGGATGCGCGGCAGTTGTCGCTGAACGGGGCGGCCGCTATGTCGAGGCAGCCGTCATGACGTCGGTGCCGCCGCACGGCATCCGCACGCCGATGCTGCTGGGTGGACCGCATGCGCGCGCGGCCACGCCGCTGCTCGCGGCGCTCGGCTTTGCCGTGACGCCGGTGTCCGACGAGTACGGCGTGGCGTCGGCGATCAAGATGTGCCGCAGCGTGATCGTGAAGGGCATGGAGGCGATCGTGATCGAAAGCTTCCTGACGGCCCGGCGCTACGGTGTCGAGCGCGACGTGCTTGCCTCCCTCGCCGAGACGTTTCCGGGCATCGACTGGGAGGAGCAGGGCTCCTGGTTCTGGAAACGCGTGGTCCAGCACGGCCGCCGCCGCGCCGAGGAGATGCGCGAGGCTGCCGTGACGGTGCGCGAAGCTGGCATCGAACCGACGATGGCGTCCGCGATCGCCGACACCCAGGCGGCGATGGCGGCGCTTGCCGCGGGCGGCGCCTTCGACGCGGCGGGCTCCGATGCGCGTTGGCGCGACTTCGCCGATTGCATCCCGCGCACCGACGCGCCGGGCGCGCGGAATCGGAGTTGACGCGGCCCCGCGCTGAAGCGCTCGGCGGAAAGGCCGCTTAGTAGTCCGGGCCGAACGATTCCACGGTCCAGCCGCCGCCAACGGACTTGGCGAAGTCGACGATGGACAAGCCGCGCATCGCGCGCCGCGCCGATGCGCAACGTCTCCGCGGCAAGCAGCGTCCGCTGCGCGTCCAGCACTTCTAGATACGACGTGCGCCCCGCGTTGTAGCGCAGGTTCGCCATCTCGAGCGCGACGGCCAGGTCGTTGCGCCGGTCGGTTTCGGCGGCGAGCACGTCGCGCGCGGAACGATTCTCCGCAATGGCGTCGTGCACTTCCCGGAATGCGTTCTGCACCGTCTGCAGATATTCGACTGCGGCGCGGTCGTTGTTCGCCTGCGCGAGCGTCACCTGTGCCTCGATCGACTTCAGCGCGAGCAGCGGCTGCACGAGTCCGAACCCGATGCCCCATATTCCTGCGGGGGACGTGAACAGATCGGCGACCTTGGCCGCATTGCTGCCGAAATTGCCGGACAGGCCCAGGCTTGGGAAGTAGTTGGCCCGCGCCTCCTGGATGCGCAGGTCCGACGCCGCGAGCAGCGCTTCGGAACGCTGGATGTCCGGCCGGCGCTCGAGCAGGCCCGAAGGCAGGCCCGCAGGCAACGCAGGCACTTCTGTCGCAGCCTCGATGGACTGGCCGCGCGCGACGACGGGTTCGAATACCGCACGCGGCGAACGGCCCGTCAGCGTGGCGATCGCGGACTCCAGCTGCGCAATGGCCAGGCCGGCGCGGGCGATATCGGCAACAACCGCCGACCGCTCGGCCTGCGCCTGCTTGAAATCGTAGTCGCCGATGAGCCCCGCGTCGTAACGGTCGCGCTGCAGCTGCACCGCTTCCGTTCGCGACTTCAGCGTGTCGTTCAGCACCACCAGTTCCGCGTCCGCGGCGCGCAGGCGGAAATAGGCATTGGCGGTATCGGCGGCGACTGTGATGCGCACGGTCTCCCGATAGTATTTCGACGCCGCAAGCTCGTTGGAGGCGGCCAGCGCGCCGCTGCGATACTTGCCCCACACGTCGAGCTCGTAGGAAATACCGAGGCCGACCGCGAAGTTGTTGCTGAGGACCTGCGTCCCCGGCGGCAACGGCGGCGACGTCACCGCCGAAATGCGGCTCCGTCCGGCGTTGACGTTGAGGTTGATGTCGGGCGCCAGGTACGACTGCGCGAGCAGCACGCTGGCGCGCGCCGCCTCGATCCGGGCCAGCGATGCCCTGAGGTCGAGGTTGTTCGCCAGCGCTTCCGCGACCAATTGATCCAGCACCGGATCGTTGAACAGCGTCCAGTACTGCCGCAGCGCCTCGTTCTGCGCCGCGGTCGCGGAGGCGGGGGGCAGGTCGTACTTCGGTGGAATGGGTTGCGTGACGGCGCAGCCGGCCAGTGCCAGCGCAACGATCATCGCCGCCGCACTTCTACGTGGGTTAGATTTCATGGCCGACTCCTGCCACGCCGCGCGGCGGATGTCCGGGAGTGTCCGGGACCTTCTTGTGCGCAAGCGCGCGCGCATGCTCGATTTCGTCGAATATCTGCTGCGTCGAACGCTTCTCGGTGACATGGCGATCGAATATGACCTTGAAGAACAGCGGCACGAAAAAGATGGCCAGGAACGTCGCCGCCAACATGCCGCCGGTGACGCCGGTCCCCACCGAGTGCCGCGCGCCTGCGCCGGCGCCGGTGGATAGCGCGAGCGGCAGCACGCCGAAGATGAACGCCAGCGACGTCATCAGGATGGGCCGGAAGCGCAACCGCGCGCCCTCGACAGCGGACGCCGACGGAGACATGCCTTCTTCGTGCTTGTTGAGCGCGAATTCGACGATAAGAATGGCGTTCTTGGCTGCGAGACCCAGCAGTGTGACGAGGCCGATCTGGAAGTACACGTCGCTGGTCAGATGCCGCGCCCACACCGCCACCAGCGCACCGAACGTGCCGAAGGGCAGCGCCATCAGCACGGCGAGCGGCAGCGACCAGCGCTCGTACTGCGCCGACAGGATCAGGAACACCATGATCACGGCCAGGCTCAGTGCGAACGTCGACGCACCGCCGGACTTCTTTTCCTGGAACGACGAGCCGCCCCAGTCGTAGCTGAAGTCGGCGGGCAGAACTTCCTTGGCGATCTGTTCGACCCGTGCGATGGCCTGCCCGGACGAATAGCCGGGCGCTGCCTGGCCGATGATCTTCACGGCCGGCAGGTTGTTGAAGCGATCGAGCGAATCCGGACCCGACGTGTAGTTGACGGTGACCAGCGACGACAGCGGAATCATGTCGCCGGCCTTGGACTTCACGTAGACGCCGGAAATGTCGTCGGGCTTCTTGCGGAATTGCTGCTCGGCCGACATCAGCACCTGCCAGGTGCGGCCGTACTTGTTGAAGTCGTTGACATAGTAGGTGCCCATCGTCGCGGACAGCGCCGCGAAGATGTCGGTAATGGGCACGCCGACCTTCTTCGCCTTGTCGCGGTCGACGTCGACGTAGAGCTGTGGCACGGCGGCATGCCATAGCGTCTGCGCGCCGCCCAGCTCCTTGTCCGTGTTGACCCGCGCCAGGAACGCGTCCTTCACCTCGTTCAGGCGCTTGCTGCCGCCGTCGCCGCGGTTCTGGATGTAGAACTCGAAGCCGCCCGTCGTGCCGAGTCCGAAAATCGGCGGCGGATTGAACGCCAGCACCAGCGCTTCCTTGATGTGGCCAGTCTTGGCATACAGTTCGCCGACCAGCTGCTGCGCCGTGACCTCGCGGTCGTCCCACGGCTTTTGCGTGACGAACAACGTGGCGGCATTGTTCCGGAAACCGCCGCCGATGAAGTCGAAGCCGGTGAACGCGATGGTGTCCTGGTTGTTGGGGTTGCTGCGAATCGCGGCCTCGACCTCGTCGACGACCTTTTGCGTGCGTTCGAGCGACGCGCCGTCGGGAAGGATCACCGCGGAAATGTAAAACCCCTGGTCCTCGTCGGGCACCAGGCTGCCGGGCGTGATGCGCCACATCAGCACGGCACCCGCCACCATCAGCGCGAAGACCGTCAGGCCGATGACGGCGCGGCGGATGAGCCAGGCCACGCCATGCGTGTAGCGGTCGACGATCTCGGTCGAACGTGCGGTTGAACCAGGCGAAGAAACCAGTCGCCGCGACATGGGGCTTCAGGATCAACGCGCACAGCGCCGGCGACAGCGTCAGCGCGACGACACCCGAAATCACGACCGAGATGGAAATGGTCACGGCGAACTGGCGATACAGCTCGCCGGTAAGGCCACCGAGGAACGCGATCGGCACGAACACGGCGACCAGCGTCAGCACGATCGCGATGATCGGGCCGGTAACCTCGCTCATCGCCTTGACCGCGGCATCGCGCGGTTCACAACCTTCCTCGCGCATGATCCGTTCGACGTTTTCCAGCACGACGATCGCATCGTCGACGACGATGCCGATCGACAGCACCATCGCGAACAGCGTCAGCGTGTTGATCGAATAGCCGAGCATCGAGATGCCGGCAAACGTTCCGATCAGCGCCACCGGCACGGCGGCGAAGGGGATGACCGCGGCGCGCCAGCTCTGCAGGAACAGGTAGACGACCAGGAACACGAGGATCATCGCCTCGACCAGCGTCTTCAGCACTTCGCGGATCGACACTTCGACGAAGCGCGTCGTGTCGAACGCGACCTTGTAGCTCAGGCCTTCGGGAAAGCGTTCGCTCAGCGTCGCCAGCAGCTTGTTCGACGCCTTGGCCACCTCGAGCGCATTGGCGCCGGGGGACAGGAAGATGCCGACCAGCGTCGCCGGGTGCCCGTTGTAGCGCCCGTTGAACTCGTAATCCTTGGATCCCAGCTCCACGCGCGCCACGTCGACCAGGCGAACCGTCGACCCGTCGGGATTGGCGCGGACGATGATCTGCTCGAATTCCTTGGGTTCGGCCAGCCGGCCCTTCGTCGTGACCGTGTAAACCAAGTCCTGGCCCTTGCCGATCGGCGCCTGGCCGATCTTGCCGGCTGCGAACTGCGCGTTCTGGTCGTTGACCGCGGTAATGACATCGCCGGGCGTGAGCTTCAGTTGCGCAAGGCGGTCCGGCTTGAGCCAGATGCGCATTGCATAATCCTTGGCGCCGAAGATCTGCACGTTGGTCGTGCCGGGCAGCCGCTTGATGTCGTCGAGCACGTTCAGCGTCACGTAGTTCGACGTGAACAGGTCGTCGTAACGGCCGTCCGGCGAATAGAACGCCACCACCTGGAGGAACGACGAACTGCCGCGCTCGACGGTGACGCCCTGCCGCCGCACTTCCTCGGGCAGCCGGGGCTCGACCTGCTTCACGCGGTTGTTGACGTTGACCGCGGCGATGTCGATGTCGGTACCGATGTCGAACGTCACCTGGATCTGCACGACCCCGTTCGACGCCGAGTTCGAGCTCATGTACATCATGCCGGGGATGCCGTTGATGGCATTCTCGAGAGGCGCGGCGACGGTGCGCTCGACCACTTCGGCCGAAGCGCCCGGGTAGATCGCCTGCACGGTGACGACCGGCGGCGCAATTTCCGGATACTGCGCGACAGGCAACGTCCGGATCGCGGCCAGGCCGGCGATGATCAGGAATATGGAGATGACGGCCGCGAAGATCGGCCGGTCGATGAAGAATCGCGAGAGCATGGGATCGGGCCTTCGCGAGGGTCAGGACTTCGGGGCGGCGGCAGGCGCTGCCGGAGCATTGGTCTCGGGCGCTGCCGGAGCGTTCGTCGCAGGCGCCGCTGCCGGTGCTCCGCCCAGCTTGATCGGTGCGCCCGGACGCAGCTTCGACACGCCGTCGACGATGACCTTGTCGCCGGCCTTCAGGCCGCCATCGATGATCCACAGGTTGACGCCGTCCTGCGCGATCCACGGGCCGACGGTGACTGGCCGTGCGCCGGCGATGTCCTTGCCGTCCTTGTCCTTGTCCGCCACATAGACGAACTTGCCCTGCGGCCCGTCGAGCACGGCCACCTGCGGCACCGCCAGCGCGTTGTTGCGCACTGCGCCGTCCAGGCTCACCCGCACGAACTGACCTGGTTTGAGCACGCCATCCGCGTTGGGCAACTCGGCACGCATCTCGAACGTGCCGGTCGCCGGATTGATGCGCGTATCGGCGAAGTTGATGCGGCCGCGGCGCGGGACCACGGAGCCATCCGCCAGCTTGACGGTCACGTTGAACGCGTTGTCTTTGGGCAGCGTGAGGCGACCCTCGCTCACGGCCTTGTTCAGCGCCAGCTGCTCGTTCTCGGAAATCGAGAACGGCACCCAGATCGGATTGGACTGCGATATCGTGGTTAGCAGCGTGTCGTTGGCGGTGACCAGGCTGCCTTCGGATTTCGGCGCACGGCTGGAGAGGCCGGCGATGGGCGCGACCACGCGCGTGTAGCCCAGGCTCAGCTTCACTTCATCGAGCTTGGCCTGCGCAGCCTTCACCGATGCTGCCGCGAGTTCGGCGTTGGACATGGCGTCGTCCGCTTCCTTCTGTCCCACGGCGCGCTTCTCGGCCAGCGGCTTCAGCCGCGCGACTTCGCGATCCGACTGCGCCTTCTGCGCCTGCGCGCGAACGAGGTCGGCCTCGAGCGCGGCGGCCTGGGCTGCCAGCGGCTTGGGGTCGATCACGAACAGGACCTGGCCAGCCTTGACGGCGGCGCCTTCCTGAAAAAGCTTCTGCTCGAGAATGCCGGTGACGCGTGCGCGGACCTCGACCTCCTTTGAGCCCGCCGTCTGGCCCACATATTCATAGGACACCGGCAGGTTGCGCGGGGCTACGGTGACCGTCGTCACTTCGCCGGGCGGAAAGCCGGGGAAGCCGCCCGGTTGCTGGGACGGGCCGCAAGCCGCGACGAGAAGGGCGGCGGCGATGGGCAGGATACGAAAGTGCAGGCGGCGTGCGGGGGTAGGCATGGGGTACTCCGAGCTTGATCCAAGACAAACCTTGGGTACAAAAGGCTTGCCAACAAGCCATAGATTACATACATTCACGAATGTTTGTAAAGTATGAACCGACGGAAAAGCAAAAAAATAGATGGCACGCAAGACGAAACTGGAGGCTTTGGAAACGCGCGAACGCCTGCTGGATGCCGGTGAGGTGGTTTTCCGGCAACGGGGAGTGACGCGCACGTCCCTTGCCGAAATTGCCGCCGCCGCGGGCGTGACTCGCGGCGCGGTCTATTGGCATTTCAAGGACAAGGCCGCGCTGTTCCACGCCATGTGCGACCGCGCGACGATGCCGCTGGATGCGCTGTTCGCGCGCGCCGGCGAAACCGCCTCGGCCGAGCCGCTGGAGACGCTGCGCGCGCTTTGCGTGGGCGCGCTGCAACGCCTCGCCGTGGACGCGCGCACGCAGGTCGTCTTCGAGGTGATCTTCCACAAGACCGAGATGGTGGACGAACTGGCCGACATGGCGGCGTCGCACGAGTCCGGGCGGTGCCAATGCCTGGACCAGATCGAGGCCATCATCACGCGGTGCGCCGAGAAGGGTGAGCTGGCACGCGACATCGATCCGGCGCTCGCCGCACAGGGCCTCAACGCCTTGATGGTCGGCATCATGCATCAGTGGGTGCTGGACCCTTCGGCCTACGACCTCGCCGCCGCGGCGCCCGCGCTGATCGACACCTATCTGGCCGGACTATTGGCCCGTCCGCCGCGCCGCACGGCACGCGCGATGCCGCGTGTCCGGGCGAAGACGACGTGCGTGTGACCCGGCTGCGGAACACGGCATGATCTGCAGCGCAAGGATCACCATCCGCATTTCCACACCTTATCGGACCCTCCCGCCATGACCACCATTCAGCGCGTCGGCATCGTCGGCGCCGGCACCATGGGCAACGGCATCGCGCAGGCCTGCGCCGCTTCCGGGCTCGACGCCGTCATGATCGACGTGGCGGAAGCCGCCGTCATGCGCGGCCTCGCGACCATCTCGGCGAGCTTGAACCGCCTCGTCAAGAAGGAAAAGATGTCGGCGGCGGACAAGGATGCCGCGCTGCTTCGCGTCAAGGGCTCCACCGTCTACGACGATCTCAAGTCCTGCGATCTCGTCATCGAGGCGGCGACGGAAAACCTGGACCTGAAGCTCAAGATCATCCGTCAGATCGACGGCCTCGCGAAACCGTCGGCGCTGGTCGCCTCGAACACGTCGTCGATCTCGATCACGGCGCTCGCCGCGGTCACGACGCGGCCCGCGCAATTCCTCGGCATGCACTTCTTCAACCCGGTGCCCATGATGACGCTGGTCGAGTTGATCCGCGGGCTGCAGACGTCCGACGCGGCCATCGCCGCGGGCGTCGACTTCGCGAAGCGCCTGGGCAAGGAGCCCATCGTCGTGAAGAACAGCCCGGGCTTCGTCGTCAATCGCCTGCTGTGCCCGATGCTGAACGAGGCGATCTTCGCGCTGCAGGAGGGCCTGGCGAGCGCCGAGGACATCGACAACGGCATGAAGCTGGGCTGCAACCATCCGATCGGTCCGCTGGCGCTGACCGACATGGTCGGCCTCGATGTGCTGCTGGCGGTGATGAACGTCTTCTACGCCGATTTCAACGACCCAAAATACCGGCCCGCGCCTCTGCTGAAGGAAATGGTCGCGGCCGGCCACCTCGGCCGCAAGTCCGGCCGCGGGTTCTACACCTACAAGTAGACGCCTACCCAACGAAGTTGCGCAGGCCCGCCAGGTCGGTCACGCGGATGCCGCCGTACTCGATGCGGAGCAGTCCTGCCTGCTCGAGGCGCTGCAATCCCTGGTTCACGCGCTGCCGCGACAATCCCGCCAGCTGCGCGATTTCCTCCTGCGAGATGGGCAACGCCGGGCCAATGCCCGGATAGAGATGCGGGTTGAACATCGACGCCAGGCACTGCGCGAGGCGCGCGTCGGGTGGCAGCAGCCGGTCGTGCTCGACCATGCCGATGAACTGGCCCAGCCGCTCGTTGAGTTGCACCAGCAGGAAGCGGTTGAACGGCATGCTGTTGTCCAGCAGCCACATGAAGCAGGACCGCGGCATATAGGCGATCACGCTCGACCGCAGCGCGACGATGTCGTAGCGGCGCGGCTCGTCCTTGAGCAGCGAACCCTCGCCGAACCAGCTGCCGGTCGCGGCGCCGATGAAGCTCGTCGGCTTGCCTTCGGAGGACACGTTGGCCATCTTGACCAGACCGTCGACGACGCCAATCCAGGCCTCGACGGCCTCGCCCTTGCGGCAGACCAGGCTCCCCGCGGGGCACACCCGGATCGGGGTTTCGGCTTCGATGCGCGCGAGGTCCGCGGGAGGAAGCGCCCGCGCCCATGGACTCAACCTGAGCAACTCGGAAAGCGTGGATATCGGCAATGGAAAATCCGGTCGGGGACAATTGTCGGCGAAACGACAACCTGCGCGCGAGATTGGCTCTAGAGTCGGCGCAGCGGACATTCTAATGGGAGGCGGCGGCGATTCCTCGCCCGCCGGCTTCAGGCGCGCCGCGCCCGGCACCACGGCCGGGGGCGAACGGGCTAAGATGCATGGGCAAAATGCGGCCGTCGACGCCGGCGCTAGACCGGCGACACGAACGGCAGGCAGTCCGCGGCACGGAGGAGTGGATGGAGGAGAAGGTCGACACGTTTCCGCGTTTCCTGCTGCACCACGCCAAGGTGCGGCCGAGCCATCCGGCAGCGCGCGAAAAGGACCTCGGGATCTGGCAGACCTGGAACTGGGGCCAGGTCGCGGCGGAAGTGAGGGCGCTGGCCTGCGGCCTCGCCGCTTCCGGCTTCAAGCGCGGCATGCACCTTGCGATCATCGGCGACAATCGTCCGCGGCTGTACTGGTCGATGGCAGCGACGCAGGCATTGGGCGGCATTCCCGTACCGATGTACCAGGACGCGCCGTCCGCCGACATCGTCTACGTCCTGAACGACGCGGAAATCGCCTACGCGGTGGTCGAGGACCAGGAGCAGGTCGACAAGATGCTCGAGGCGCAGCCGCAAGTCGCGTCGCTGGCGCACATCTACTACGACGATCCGCGCGGCCTGCGCAATTACCGGAGCGTGACAAGTTTCGAGCGGCTGCAGGAGATCGGGCGCGAGTACGACCGCGCCAACCCGGGTTTCTACGAAGCGGAAGTCGCGAAAGGCCGGCCCGACGACGTCGCGATCATGCTGTACACGTCGGGCACGACGGGCAGGCCGAAGGGCGTGTGCCAGGCCCACTCCGCGCTGATCGCCGCGGCGCAGGGCGGCATCGAGTTCGACCGCCTCACGGCGAACGAGAGCATCCTGTCCTACCTGCCGATGGCGTGGGTCGGCGACAACCTGTTCTCCTATGCGCAGGCGATGGTCGCGGGTTTCACGATCAACTGCCCGGAATCCGGCGACACCGTGATGACGGACATGCGCGAGATCGGGCCGACGTATTATTTCGCGCCGCCAAGGGTCTTCGAGAATCTGCTGACGCAGGTCATGATCCGCATGGAAGACGCCAGCGCCGTCAAGCGCGGAATCTTCCACCACTTCATGGCGGTGGCGAAGGCGTGCGGCGCCGAAATCCTCGACGGGCGGCCCGTCCCGCTCTCCAATCGGCTGACGTACTGGCTCGGCAACCTTCTCGTCTATGCGCCGCTGCGCAACGTGCTCGGCATGAGCCGCATCCGGGTCGCCTACACCGCCGGCGCGGCCATCGGGCCGGACCTGTTCCGTTTCTACCGGTCGATCGGCGTCAATCTCAAGCAGCTGTACGGATCGACGGAGACCTGCGCGTACGTATGCCTGCAGCCCGATGGCGGCGTGAAACTCGACACCGTGGGCATCCCGGCGCCCGGCGTCGAAGTAAAGATCGCCGAGTCGGGCGAGGTGCTGGTGCGGGGGCCGATGCTGCTCAAGGAATACTACAAGCGGCCCGATGCGACGGCGGAATCGATCGACGCCGAAGGCTACTTCCATACCGGCGACGCGGGACTGTTCGATGCCGGCGGCCAGCTCAAGATCATCGACCGCGCCAAGGATGTCGGCAAGCTCGCCGACGGCGCGATGTTCGCGCCGAACTACATCGAGAACAAGCTCAAGTTCTTTCCGCACATCAAGGAAGCCGTGGTGTTCGGCCACGGCCGCGACATGGTATGCGCGTTCGTCAACATCGACGTCGGATCGGTGGGCAACTGGGCCGAGCGCCGTGGCCTGGCCTACTCCGGCTATACCGATCTGGCGCAGAAGCCGGAAGTCTACGGACTGATCCGCGAATGCGTGGAAAAGGTCAACGCGGAGCTCGCCTCGGAAAGCGGGCTCGCCGAGTCGCAGATCCACCGCTTCCTGATCCTGCACAAGGAGCTCGACCCTGACGACGACGAGCTGACGCGCACGCGCAAGGTACGTCGGGGCTTCGTCGCCGAGAAATATGGCGTACTCATCGACGCCCTCTATGGCGGCCTGCAGTCGCAGCACATCGAGACGCTGGTGCGTTTCGAGGACGGCCGGACCAACATGGTGGCGGCCGACCTGCGCATCGACGAAGCGCGGACGCTCGCGGCGCAACCGCTCAAGGCGGCGTGAAGATGAGTACTTCCGAGCGCGCCGTCGGCAATGCGATCTTGTCCTTGGACAACATCTCTCTGTCGTTCGGCGGCGTGAAGGCGCTGTCGGACATCAGCTTCGACGTGCGCGAGCACGAGATCCGCGCGATCATCGGGCCGAACGGCGCGGGCAAGAGCTCGATGCTCAACGTGATCAACGGCGTCTACCGGCCGCAGAAGGGCACGATAACGTTTCGCGGCTCCGTTCGCCGCGACATGGACCCGCACGATGCGGCGGCACACGGCATCGCCCGCACGTTCCAGAACATCGCGCTGTTCCGCGGCATGTCCGTGCTCGACAACATCATGACCGGCCGCAACCTGAAGATGAAGGCGAGCTTCATCGAGCAGGCGATCTGGGTGGGACGCGCGCGGCGCGAAGAACTCGAGAACCGGGCCAAGGTCGAGGAGGTGATCGACTTCCTGGAGATCCAGCACATCCGCAAGACGCCGGTCGGACGCCTTCCCTACGGCCTGCAGAAGCGTGTCGAACTCGCCCGCGCGCTGGCGGCGGAGCCGACGATGCTGCTGCTCGACGAGCCGATGGCCGGCATGAACGTGGAGGAGAAACAGGACATGTGCCGCTTCGTGCTCGACGTCAACGAGCAGTACGGCACGACGATCGTCCTGATCGAGCACGACATGGGCGTGGTGATGGACATCTCCGACCGCGTGGTCGTGCTCGACTACGGCAAAAAGATCGGCGACGGGCGGCCCGATGAGATTCGCGGCAACCAGGCGGTCATCGATGCGTACCTTGGTGTCGCGCACTGACGCCGGACACGGACCTTAACTGACATGTCATTTTTCTTCGAGGTGTTGATCGGCGGCCTGCTCTCGGGCGTCATGTATTCGCTGGTGGCGCTGGGCTTCGTGCTGATCTACAAGGCGTCCGGCGTGTTCAATTTCGCGCAGGGTGCGATGGTGTTCTTCGCCGCGCTCACCTACGTCGGGTTGCTGGAGCACGGCTTTTCCCCGTGGCTGGCGGTACCGGCGACGCTCGCGGTGATGATCGTGCTGGGATTGGTGACCGAGCGCGTCGTGCTGCGCCCGCTCGTCAACCAGCCGCAAATCACGCTGTTCATGGCGACGATCGGCCTCACGTTCTTCATCGAGGGCCTGGCGCAGATGGCCTGGGGCGCGAACGTGCGCGGGCTCGAACTTGGACTGCAGGACGAACCGCTGCAATGGATCACGGACACGACCGGAATGAACGTGTCGAAGTTCGACCTCGTGGCTGCGGGCGTGGCCGCGATCCTGGTGACGGTCCTTGCGCTCTTCTTCAGCCGCACGCGCATCGGGCGCGCGCTGCGGGCAGTGGCCGACGATCACCAGGCAGCACTTGCCGTCGGCATTCCGCTGCAGCAGATCTGGGCGATCGTGTGGGGCGTGGCCGGCGCGGTCGCGCTGGTGGCCGGCTTGCTGTGGGGCGCGCGCAACGGCGTCCAGTTCGCGCTGACCTTCGTTGCGTTGAAGGCGCTGCCCGTGCTGATCCTCGGTGGCTTCGATTCGATTCCCGGCGCGATCGTCGGCGGCCTCATCATCGGCGCGACCGAGAAGCTGGCCGAGGTCTACCTGGGCCCGTTCGTCGGTGGCGGCATCGAAGGCTGGTTCAGCTACGTGTTCGCGCTCATATTCCTGCTGTTCCGGCCTGAAGGCCTGTTCGGCGAAAAACACATCGACCGGGTCTGACCGATGCTCTACCGCGAAGCCGGCCAATACAAGGTCTCGTACGCGCAGGACCAGCAGATCTTTCCGATCCGCCAGGACCGCATCGCCGTGCTGGCGATACTGGTGATCGCGTTTTTCGTCATTCCGGCCGTCGGAAGCCAGTACCTGCTCACGGCGATCTTCATTCCGTTCCTGATCTTCTCGCTCGCTGCGTTGGGCCTCAACATCCTTACCGGCTACGCGGGCCAGCTGTCGCTCGGCACGGCGGCGTTCATGGCGGTGGGCGCGTTCGCGTCGTACAACTTCGTGCTGCGCGTCCCCGGCATCCCCATGTTGCTGGCGTTTGCGGGCGGCGGCACGGTCGCGGCGCTGGTCGGGGTCCTGTTCGGCTTGCCTTCGCTGCGGATCCGCGGCTTCTACCTCGTGGTGGCAACGCTCGCCGCGCAGTTCTTCATCATCTGGTTCCTGTACAAGGTCGGCTGGGTCACCAACTACAGCTCGTCGGGCGTGATCACGGCGCAGCAGGTCGTTATCCTGGGTTATGCGTTCACCACGCCGGCGGCCAAATACCTGCTGGTGCTGTCGATCGTCGCCGTGATGGCGCTGGCGGCGAAGAACATGGCGCGGGGCAACGTGGGCCGCTCGTGGATGGCGGTGCGCGACATGGACGTGGCGGCGGAAGTGATCGGCATTCGCCTGATGCACGCGAAGCTGCTGGCGTTCGCCGTCAGCTCGTTCTATTGCGGCGTCGCCGGCGCGCTGTTCGCCTATGCGTACCTGGGAACGGTGGAGCCGGAAGCCTTCAACCTCGACCTGTCTTTCCGGATCCTGTTCATGGTGATCATCGGCGGCGTCGGCACGGTGCTGGGGTCGTTCCTTGGCGCCGCCTTCGTCACGCTGCTGCCGGTGCTGCTCAGCATGGTGGTGCGATTCCTGGACAGCAGCCTCGGCCTGCACATCGCCGAGAGCGTGATTTCGAACCTGGAATTGATGGTTTTCGGCAGCCTCATCATCTTCTTCCTGATCGTGGAGCCGCACGGACTCGCGCGGCTATGGCAGATTGCGAAGGAAAAGCTGAGATTGTGGCCGTTCCCGCACTGACCGGCGTTGCCGCAGGATGCGGGTTCGGGGTGACAGACGCCTTTGCAAGTTGGATGGACGTGGTGGCAAGATGACCGGCAGCAGTTCACAAATCGCTTCACTTTGGAGGAGCAACATGAAGGCAATCAAGACGGTGCTGTTGGGTGTCGCGCTGCTTGCGGCGACCGCGGCGAGCGCGCAGAGCGAGCAATTCATCCCGATCCTGTCGTATCGCGTGGGACCGTACGCCGCCGGCGGGTCCGGCTACTACGGTGGGGCGATCGACTACTGGACGCTGATCAACATGACGGGTGGCATCAACGGCGTCAAGCTGTCCTGGGAGGAATGCGAGACGGAATACAACGCGTCGAAGGGCGTGGAATGCTACGAGCGCCTGAAAAAGAAGCAAGGCGGGGCCTCGACGGTCGAGCCGCTGGCGACCGGCATTGCCTACGGGCTGTTCGAGCGCGTCGCACAGGACAAGGTGCCAATGACGACGTTCGGCTACGGGCTCGCAAGCTCGGCCGATGGGCGCGTCTATCCGTGGGTCTTTCCGATCGGCACGACGTACTGGGACCAGATGGCAGCGATGATCGCGTACTTCGGCCAGAAGGAAGGCGGCCTCGACAAGCTGAAGGGCAAGAAGATTGCGTTCCTATACCACGAGTCCGCGTACGGCAAGGAACCCATTCCGGTGCTCGACGCGCTGGCGGCGAAACTCGGCTTCGAGACGCTCAAGATTCCGGTGGCGCCACCCGGCCAGACGCAGGAATCACAGTGGCTGCAGATCCGCCAGGCCAAGCCGGATTTCGTCATTGTCTGGACCTACGGCGTCATGAGCACGGTGGCGCTCAAGACCGCGGCCAAGACCGGCTATCCGCGCGACAAGCTGCTGGGCGTGTGGTGGGCGGCGTCGGAAGAAGACGTGATTCCCGCGGGCGACGCGTCCAAGGGCTACGTCAGCGCTTCGTTCACCGCCAGCGGCACCAACTTCCCGGTGATGCAGGACATCAAGACCAAGGTGTACGGCGCGAAGAAAGGCAACCTCGAGGATCCGACGCGGCTTGGCAACGTCATGTACACCCGTGGCGTCGTATACGGCATGATCGTCGCCGAAGCGATGCGCGTCGCGCAGGCCAAGTACGGCAAGGGCAAGGTGATGACCGGGGAGCAGTTGCGCTGGGGATTCGAGAACCTGAACCTCACCGAAGCGCGGATCAAGGAGCTCGGTGCCGGAGGCCTCTTCCCGCCGATCAAGACGAGCTGCGCAGACCATGAGGGCTCGGGCATGGTGAAATTCCAGGATGTGGGACCGGCAGCGGCTTCAAGCAGGTCACGCCGTTCATGGCCGGCGACCGCGCGATGGTGCGCAAGATGGTCGACGAGCAGGCCGGCAAGTACGCCGCGGAGAAGAAGATCACGCCGCGCGACTGCAGCAAGGAAGGCTGAAACGGCCGCCCGTTAGTTTCATCCCTGCTCGCTCCGTCCGGAGCGGGCTGGGGCGAGGGGATGGATCGCCGTCCGCTCGCCCCAGCCGTCCACACCTGCCGCTTGCGGCGCAACGCCCATGTCCACCACCGCAACCTCCTCCGCCACGCTGCCCGATGCCGCTGCGCCGTACCTTTCGGTGAACAACATCGAGGTGATCTACGACCACGTGATCCTGGTGTTGAAGGGCGTGTCGCTGGAAGTGCCCGAGGGCCGGATCGTGGCGCTGCTCGGCGCGAACGGCGCGGGCAAGAGCACCACGCTGAAGGCGATCTCCAACCTGCTCGCCGCCGAACGCGGCGACGTGACCAAGGGCACGATCGAATTCAGGGGCAAGCGCGTCGACAAGCTCACCACCAACGAGCTGGTGCGAATGGGCGTGTGCCAGGTCATGGAAGGACGGCACTGCTTCCAGCACCTCACCGTTGAGGAAAATCTGCTGACCGGCGCGTTCACCCGCAACGTGAGCCGCGCGCAGATCGCCACCGCGCTGGAAAAGGTCTACCACTACTTCCCCCGGCTGAAGACGCGGCGGACCAGCCAGGCCGGGTACACGTCGGGCGGCGAGCAGCAAATGACCGCGGTCGGCCGCGCATTGATGGCGCAGCCGTCGATGATCCTGCTGGACGAGCCGTCGATGGGCCTGGCGCCGCAGATCGTCGAGGAAATCTTCGAGATCGTGCAGGACCTGAACAACAAGGAAGGCGTTTCGTTCCTGCTCGCAGAGCAGAACACGATGGTGGCGCTGCGCTACGCCAACTACGGCTACATCCTCGAGAACGGCCGCGTCGTGATGGATGGCGAGGCCAAGGACCTGGCGACGAACGAGGACGTGAAGGAGTTCTATCTCGGTTTGTCGTCGAGCGGCCGCAAGTCGTTCCGCGATGTGAAGCACTACCGCCGCCGCAAGCGCTGGCTGGCCTGAACTTGGCCACGGAACATTTCGACGCTCTCGAAACGCGCGATCCCGAATTGCGGGAGCACGAGCAGTTCGCCGCGTTGCCGCGGCAGGTCGCCTACGCGCAGGCCGCGACGCCCGCATTCGCCAGGATTCTCGCCGGCATCGACGCATCGGCCGTGACGTCGCGCGCGGCGCTGGCAAGGCTGCCGGTGACGCGCAAATCCGAACTGCTCGACCTGCAAAAGGAGGCGCGGCCCTTTGGCGGCTTTGCAGCAAGGGGAACCAGCGGCAACAGCTCGTGGCGGTTGGTTCAACTCCCGCCGCGTGTTCGCGTCGCCCGGACCGATCTACGAGCCCGAGGGTGCACGTCCCGATTACTGGCGCCTCGCCCGGGCATTGTTCGCCGCGGGATTCCGCCCGGGCGACCTCATCCACAATTGCTTCTCCTATCATTTCACGCCGGCAGGTTCGATGCTCGAAACCGGCGCGCATGCGCTGGGCTGCGCGGTATTTCCCGGCGGCACGGGTCAGACGGAGCAGCAGGTGCAGGCGATGGCCGAGCTGCGTCCGGATGGGTACGTGGGCACGCCGTCGTTTCTGCGGATCATCCTGGAGAAGGCGGACGAGCAGGGTGTCGCGCTGCCGTCGCTTGCGCCGCGCGCTTGTCTCCGGCGAAGCGTTCCTGCCGCCGTTTCGCGACGCGCTGGCTGCGCGCGGCATCGACGGCTACCAAGTCTATGCAACCGCCGATGTCGGAACGATCGCGTACGAAACGTCCGCGCGCGCCGGCCTGGTCGTCGACGAGGGCGTCATCGTCGAGATCGTGCGGCCGGGCACGGGCGACCCCGTCGCTGCCGGCGAAGTCGGCGAGGTCGTGGTCACCGCGCTGTCCAACACCGACTATCCGTTGATCCGGTTCGGCACCGGCGATCTGTCGATGCTGCTCCCCGGCGTCTCGGCGTGCGGCCGGACCAACCTGAGACTCAAGGGCTGGATGGGTCGCGCGGACCAGACGGCCAAGGTGAAGGGCATGTTCGTGCATCCGTCGCAGGTGGCCGACATCGTCAGGCGCCATCCGGCGATCACCCGGGCGCGGCTGGTCGTCGCCAATCCGGATGGCAACGACAGCATGGTCCTGCACGCCGAGATCGCCGGCGACGGGCAGCCCGACGTAGATGCGATCGTCGCGACGATCCGCGACGTCACCAAACTGCGCGGGGAAGTCGCGATCCGGAAATCGGGCGAATTGCCCAACGACGGCAAGATCATCGACGACACGCGCAAGTTCACCTAGCGCCTCGGGTCGTCCGCCGGGCGAATATTCCGCAGGCGCCGCGCCGATCCCTCCCTCGCGTTGGCCGCAGGCGCGCCGCAACATCCCTTCATGCGGGAACCGATCCCGCGCGAGGGGGCCCTAAATGAACAACACACAATGCGGCTTCTCCGGCCAATGGGCTGGTCCCGGAATCACGCTGCCGATCGACTTCGCGCCCGCGCGCGGAAGAAACGGTGCGGAAGTCACGGTGACTTCGTGCGACGGGCATGCCTTCGTCGTGCGCAGATCGGGTCACGGGGCGCCCGTCTTCCTGCTGCACGACATGGCCGAGACGCAGGGCGCGTGGGATGCGGTGCGCGGCACGCTTTCGTGGTCCAACACCGTCTGCACGTGGGACGCCCGCGGCCACGGCACGTCGCGCGGAACACCGGAAAGCGCCGTGCCGACGCTGGACTTGCTTGCCGCCGACCTCGATGCGGCGGTCACCGCATGCGCGCCGGAAGGCGCGGTGCTCGTGGGCCATGGGCTGGGCGCGCTCACAGTGCTCGAATATCTGCGCAACTATGGCGACGAACGGGTTTCGGGGGCGGTGCTGGTCGACCAGTCGCCGCGGATGCTTACGATGCCGGATTGGTCGCTCGGGCTGTTCGGGGGGTTCCCGGCCGGCGATGAAATGGGATTCGAATCGAGAATCCGGGCCGATTTCGCGGGCGCGTGGTCGGCGCTCCAGGCTCGAGCGGCGGCCGCGGCGGTCCATGCCGACGCCGGCACACATTCACGGCACGGCGAATCGCACCCGGACTTGGGCGGACTTGCCGCCGGCTCGATGCTGGCGCTCTGGCGCAGCATGACGGGTCGCGACTATCGCGCCGACCTCGCTGCGTTGAGGTTGCCGCTGCTGGTCGTCTTAGGCGGCGGCAGTCTCTACGACACCGAGCAGTTGGGGCGCTGGTTCCACGCGGCCGTGCCTTTCGCAAAGGTCGTTCGCTACCTGAAAGCCGACCATGCGCCGCACGTCGCCGCGCCCACGCGCTTCGCTCGCGATGTGGCGGCGTTCGCCGCGCCCCGGGAGGCGGCGATGCCGGCTCCGGCGGCGCCCATGACCTGCGCGGCTGGCAATGCGTACGTGGCCGCTGTCCATGCAGCCGCATAGTGCAGCGCTGACATGGCGCGCGTTCCGCGTGCTAGGATTCCCGCGTTGTCCGCAGCGTGGGAACGACGTGCCCCCCCCGAACACCGCTCCGACCGCCGATCCCTTCGCGCCCATTCGCCAGGACACGCTCCGCGAAATCGCCGCTACCGGCGTCGTCCGCCAGTATCCGAAGCAGACGGTGCTGATCCACGACGGGGATACCGGCGACTCGCTCTACATCATCCTGTCCGGCCGGGTGAAGGTCTATGCAAGCAATGCGGCCGGCCGCGAGGTTGTCATCGACTTCCACGGTCCGGGCGAGTGCCTGGGCGAAATGTCGCTCGACGGCTCGACGCGGTCCGCGTCGGTGATGACGATCGAGCCCACGACCTGCGCAATCGTCAATCGCGCGCATTTCCGCGACTTCATCCTGGCCCATCCCGACTTTGCGATGTACCTGATCGAGAAGCTGATCCATCGCGTGCGAGTGACCACGGAAAGCGTCAAGAGTCTCGCGCTTTCCGATGTCTACGGCCGGTTGGCGCGCCTCCTCAACGCGCTGGCGACCGAGACCGACGGCAAGCTCGTCGTGCACGAGAAGCTCACGCAGCAGGACATCGCCGACCGCGTCGGCGCGTCGCGCGACATGATCGGCAAGCTGATGAAAGACCTTGTCGGGGGCGGGTATCTCGCCGTCGAGGACCGCACGATCTCGATCCTGCGCAAGCTTCCCACAGGCTGGTGATCGCAGAGCTCTGGTCGTCAGGCCGCGGTGCCGCGGCCCTTGACGGTGACCAGCATCACGCCGCCCAGCACCAGCGCGGCGCCGGCCAGCTGGATCGCGTGGACGGGTTCGCCCAGGATCATCGCGCCCAAGCCGATGGTGAAGACAGGCCCGAGCGAGCCGACCAGCGACGCGGCATTGGCGCCCATGCGGCGGATGGATTCGGCGATCAACCAGGTGGGCAGCACCGTTGAAAAAATCGCCATCGCCAGCGAGATGGCGTGGATCGACGGTGGCACGGCGAGCGCCGCCAGCGGCCGCGTCAGCAGGAATTGCGCGACGACGAACACCGTCGATGCGAGCATCGCCCAGGAGATGAACCGGGTCGGGCCCAGGCGCGCGATCACGCCGCCGGCCTGCACGAGATAGAGCGCGTACAGAAGCGCGGCGGCGAAGACCAAACCGCCTCCGGTCAGCGTCGCGGGCGCGTTGCCGCTGAATCGGAGGTCGTGCCAGAACACCAGCGCGATGCCGGCATAGGACAGCACCAGCGCCGCGACCGCCCGCCGCGTGACCGGCCGGCCCAGCAGCAGCGCGGAGAGCAGCACGACGATGGTCGGATAGAGGAACAGCACGAGCCGCTCGAGCGACGCCGTGATGTAGCGCAGCCCCATGAAATCGAGGAGGCTCGACAGGTAATAGCCGATGAATCCGAGCCAGACCAGTCGCAGCCAGTCCGCGCCGGATGTCGGCGTCGCGCGCGCCGCCCGCTGCGCCCACGCGGCCATGGCGAGGAACATCGGCGCGGAATAGAGCATGCGCAGCGTCAGCAGCGTGATCGCATCGACGGAATCGTCGCGATACGCAAGCTTGATCAGGATTGCCTTGAACGAAAAACCGAGCACGCCGAAGACCGCGCACAGCGGCCCGATCCAGCGGCGAGGCGCAGGCTTCGATTCGGGCGCGTTCAGAGGCTCAGCTCCACCTCAGGTCCAACCCGGCTCCAACTCAGTTCCAATTCACGATGCCCGTCCAGGCCGTGGCGAGAATCACCGCGCCGAACGCAATGCGGTACCACGCGAACGGAGTGAAGTCGTGATGGCTGACATATCGCAGCAGCCAGCGCACGCACAGGAACGCCGACACGAAGGCAGCGGCGAATCCGACGCCGAACGCAGGCAGGTCCGCCGCCGCGAGCAGGTGCCGGCTTTTCACCGCCTCGTAGATGCATGCCGCGAACAGCGTGGGAATCGCCAGGAAGAACGAGAACTCGGTGGCCGCCTTGCGCGACAGTCCGAACAGCATGCCGCCGATGATCGTGGCGCCCGAGCGGGACGTGCCGGGTACGAGGGCGAGCGCCTGCGCGCAGCCGATTTTCAGCGCGTCGGTCCAGCGCATGGCGTCGACATCGTCGATGCGCACCGTCTCGGGTCGCAACCGCTGCCGCCGCTCGGCCCACAGGATCACGAACGCACCGCCGACGAAGGCGCAGGCGACCGGAACTGGCGCGAACAGCACCGCCTTGATCACCTTGCTGAACGCAAGCCCTAACACGGCTGCAGGAAGGAACGCGATGAACAGGTTGGCGACGAAGCGGTTGGCCCGCGCGTCGCGTCCCAGTCCGCGCGCGACCGCCAGCAGCCTTGCGCGGAACTCCCAGCAGACCGCCAGGATCGCGCCCGCCTGGATGACAACCTCGAAGACTTTCGCCTGCTCGCCGGTGTAGCCCAGCAGCGAGCCCGCGACGATCAGGTGCCCGGTCGACGAGATCGGGAGGAATTCGGTGAAGCCTTCGACGATTCCGAGCAGCAGCGCGACGATCAGGGTAGGGTGTTCCAAGGCGGAGGTCCGGGAAAGTCGCGTGGCCGCCGTGCCGACGCGGCGACGGGCAGAAGCCGGGAATTGTCGCATACCGGGCGTTCGCGGCGGCGCTGCCCGCCGGCTGGATGCGTGCCCGCGAAGTTGGGTAATATGCCGGCGTGGACCACGACCTCATCCAGCTCTTCGACGTCGAGTCGTCGACATTCACCTATTTCCTCGTCGATCGCGCGACGCGCGAGGCGATGGCCATTGATTCGGTGGACAGGCAGGTCGAACGTGACCTTGCGCTGATCAAGCGCCTCGGACTCGTCCTTCGCTACGCGCTGGAAACCCACGCGCATGCCGATCACGTCACCGGGGCGGCGCGCCTCATCGCGGCAACCGGGGCGCTCGCAGCGGCGCCTTCGGGGTGCGGCATCGCGCCCGCGAACGTGCAGCTGCAGGATGGCGACGTGCTGCTTTTCGGCGTCGCGGAGCAGTTGCGCGCGCTGCATACGCCGGGACACACGGCAGGCAGCATGAGCTACGAGTGGCGCGGCAACGTATTCACCGGCGACGCGCTGCTGATCGACGGCTGCGGGCGAACCGATTTCCAGGGCGGCGACGCGGGCGCGCTGTACGACAGCATCCACGCCAGGCTGTTCACGCTTCCCGACATCACACGCGTCTACCCCGGCCACGATTACCGCGGCAATGCGGTGTCCACGATCGGTTGGGAGAAGCGGCACAACGCGCGGCTCACCGGCCGCAGCCGCGCCGAGTTCATCGAGCTCATGGGCAATCTCAAGCTGCCGAGGCCCAAGATGATGGATATCTTCGTTCCGGCCAACAGGCGACTCGGCATCCCGCATGCCGCCTGACGATGCCGCCGACCGCGTCGCGATCCTCGCGCGCGCGCAGGCGAGGGGGAAAGACGAGAGCACCTCCTTTCGGGGTCTCCTGACTCCTGTGGAAACCTGGTCGCTGTTCAAACAGGGAGAGATTGCGCTTGTCGACACGCGCACGCTGGCCGAGCGCGATCTCGTGGGGTATGTGCCGGGAAGCATCGTCATCGAGTGGTACGACTATCCCGCCAAGCGGCGCAACGAGCGCTTCCTGGAACAGTTGCTGGAAAAGGTCGAGCCGGACCGGCCGGTGGCTTTTCTATGTCGAAGCGGCGTGCGCTCGAAGGATGCGGCAACACTGGCGGCGGCCAACGGCTACGCGTCGGCATTCAACGTGCTGCATGGCTTCGAGGGCGACAAGAATGCGCAGGGGCAGCGCGTCGTCAATGGCTGGCGCGTCGACGGGCTGCCCTGGCGGCAGGATTGATCGCACGAAAAAGGAAAAGGCAGGCCGCGCGACCGGCGATGCAACCGGAACCCGCGGTCCGTTAAGCCTGGCGTCCCTTCTGCAGGATTGCCAGCGCCTGGGCGACGAGGTCGTTGTGTTCCTCCGGAATTTCACCGCCCGGCGTCATGTGATCGACGACGCCGGGCAGCGCCTGCGCGAGTCCGCCGGCGGCCTGCTCGTGTGACATCCCCATCTGCTGCGCGATCTGTCCCAGCTGGCCTTGCCCGAGGATCTGCGACAGCACATCGGGAGAAATGGGCATGTTCTGGCCGGTGCCAACCCACGATTGCGCCTGCTGTCCCATGCCGGCTTGCTGGAACTTTGCGAGCAGGCCCTCGATGCCGCCGTTCTGCTGCAGCACCTGCAATGCCATCTGGATCATCTGGCTGCCGCCTTGCACGCCCTGCGTGCCCGGTGCCGCCTGGCCGCCGCCCATCATTCCGCCCATCACGCTGCCGAGCAATCCGTCGAGCAATCCCATGGTGCACCTCGATTCAGGAATGTGAATGCAAATCGCGCGCCGCATTCGCGACGGCGCGCGGCGTTCAGGCCGCCTTCTGGCGCACGAACACGTGTGCTTCGGGCGCCGGGTAGCCGGCGGCGCCGAAGGTCTCGCGAATCGTCTTGTTGGTATCGAAATACACCTGCCAGTAATGGTCGGTGTGGACATAGGGCCGCACGGCGAGCACCGGTCCGCGTTCGTTGAACGTCAGGATTTCCACGTCGGGCGCAGGGTCAGCGACGACGTTGGCGATCTTCGGCAGCGCCTCCTTCAGCCTGCGCACCGCATCCTGCGGATCGACCGTGTGGTCGAGTTGCGCGGTGAGGTCGACGCGGCGGTGCGGATTGTGCGAAAAATTCTTCATGGTCCCAGCCATGACTTTGCCGTTGCCGACGATGGTCAGCACGTTGTCGGGCGTGTCGATCGCTGTCGTGAACATGCCGATGGCGCGCACCGTGCCCTCGACGTCCCCGGCGAGCACGTAGTCGCCCACCTTGAACGGCCGCAGCACCAGGATGAACGCGCCCGCGGCGAAATTGGCCAGCAGTCCGGACCATGCGGCGCCGATCGCAATGCCCAGCGCCGCCAGCAGCGCCGCGAACGACGTGGTTTCGACTCCGAAGTAACCGAGGATGCCGACGACCAGCAGGACGTTGAGCGCGACATTGACCGTATTGGCGATGTAGCGGATGACCGTCGGCTCGATCTTCTGACGCTCGAGCGACTTGGTAATGATCGTGCCGACGATGCCGATCAGCCAGCGCCCGATGATGTAGAGCGCCAGCGCGCCAATGACCTTGAGGCCGAATGCCACGACGACAGGCTTGGCGCTGTCAACGAAGTTGCTGAGATCCATGGAAGGGTTCCGTAGTGGGGTCGACAGGAAGTCCCGCGGTGCGCTGCGGGATGGTCATTCTACTCACCGGAGCGTGATGCGCAATATCGCGAAGGACGCGTCGACGCGGCCTAAGGCGGCGGAATCCCGAGTTCGCTGCACAGTTTCGACACCGTGGCGCGGATGGACTCGAGCTCGCTTTGCAGCTCCGCGACATTCGCGCGCAGCGCCGCCAATTCCGACACCGTGACGACATCGCCTTCGCCGGCGGCCATGAGCACGACCGTGTCGGCGGCGGGCGTGCCGGACAACAGATGCGCCCAGCGCGTCTCGCGCGTGCCGGGCTGGCGCGGCAGTTCGACGACAAGCGCTCCCGCTTCGCGTGCCGCGAGCTCGTGCAGGAAGCCCTCGACGGCGGAGATGTCGGAAAAATGGTGCAGGCGCTCGCAGTTGATCCGCAATTCACCCACCGTCTGCGGCCCGCGCAGCATCAGCGCAGCCAGCAGCGCCACCGACTGCGATGGTATCGCCAGCACCTTTCCGACGTTGTGCGCATAGCGCATCACTCGCCCACCGCTCGACTCGACCGCGAGCGACAGCGCCTTGAGGTGATCGATCACCGCCTGCACTTCGGCCTTCCGTCGCGCTTAAGGATCGGGTCGCGGCTGGTCTTCTGGTTGCAGCCGGCAACGAGCGCGTTCAGCGTCAGCGGATAGGTGTCGGGCACCGTGTGCTGCTTCTCGACGAGCACGCCGAGGACGCGGGTTTCGAGCAGCGAAAGCGTGGGCAGGGTCATGGGACTCTTGAGTCGAGGCGAAGCCTCTTTCGTTTCCGGACGGCGAGTTTAGCGCGGAAGGCGCCGGCGGAAGCGATATCCCGGCACGTCCCCCCGGGACGCTGGTATCGTGGCAGGTTCCGTCATCCGCGCTAAACGACCCCATGGCCCACGCCCCCGACGTCACCAACATGGCGCTGTTCTGCGACTTCGAGAACATCGCGCTCGGCGTCCGCGACGCCAATTACGAGAAGTTCGACATCGGCAAGGTGCTCGAGCGCCTGTTGCTCAAGGGCAGCATCGTCGTCAAGAAGGCGTATTGCGACTGGGACCGCTACAAGGCATTCAAGGCGCCGATGCACGAGGCGTCGTTCGAGCTGATCGAGATCCCGCACGTCCGGCAGTCGGGCAAGAACTCCGCCGACATCCGCATGGTCGTCGACGCGCTCGACCTCTGCTACACCAAGGCGCACGTGCAGACGTTCGTCATCATCAGCGGCGACTCCGACTTCTCTCCGCTCGTGTCCAAGCTGCGCGAGAACGACAAGGTCGTCATCGGCGTCGGCGTCAAGAACTCCACGTCCGACCTGCTGATCGCCAACTGCGACGAGTTCATCTTCTACGACGACCTGGTGCGCGAGAAGAAGCGGCCGGTGGCGCGCCGCTCTGCGCCAAAGGCGGCGGCTGGAGTCGAAACGAAGGCGGCTGCGAGCGGCGAAGCGAAGGCGGCGGCGAAGCCTGCGGCAGGCGAGGCGAAAGCGCCCGCGAAGAAGGGCGATGAAGAACGGCGCGCCGAGGCGGTCGAGCTGATCGCGGAGACGCTCGAAGCGCTCGCCACCGAGCGCGGCGGCGATGAAAAGATCTGGGGCTCGATGGTCAAGCAGGCGCTGAAGCGCCGCAAGCCCGGGTTCAACGAATCCTATTACGGCTTCCGTTCGTTCAACGCGCTGCTGGAGGCTGCGGAGAAGGGTGGCACCATCTCGCTCGAACGCGACGAGAAGTCGGGCGGCTACATCGTCCGGCTGTTGGCGAACGACGATTGAGGCGTTTCGGCGACACGAGGCATCCGGGGCCCGAGACCACGGCGCGTCCGTGCATTGACTTGACAGCACCGCGGCGTTGGGCGCCGACTTAGCTCGGCCCGACGCGTGGCCGCGGCTGCGACGAGCGTCACGCCTTCGAGTAGATCTCCGCGCCCTTCTGCACGAACTCGATGGCCTTGACCTCCATCCCCTTCTTCAGCGCATCCTCGTCCGACACCCCGAGTTTCGCCGCGTAATCGCGCACGTCCTGCGTGATCTTCATCGAGCAGAAGTGCGGCCCGCACATCGAGCAGAAGTGCGCGAGCTTGGCGCCGTGCTGCGGCAGCGTCTCGTCGTGGAATTCGCGCGCCTTGTCCGGGTCGAGCCCCAGGTTGAACTGGTCTTCCCAGCGGAACTCGAAGCGCGCCTTCGACAGCGCATTGTCGCGAATCTGCGCGCCCGGATGTCCTTTGGCCAGGTCGGCGGCGTGCGCGGCGAGCTTGTACGCCATGATGCCGTCCTTCACGTCGGCCTTGTTCGGCAGGCCGAGATGCTCCTTCGGCGTGACGTAGCAGAGCATCGCGGTGCCGTACCAGCCGATCATCGCGGCGCCGATGGCGCTGGTGATGTGGTCGTAGCCCGGAGCGATGTCGGTGGTCAGCGGTCCGAGCGTGTAGAACGGCGCCTCGCCGCACAGCCGCAGCTGCTCGTCCATGTTGTGCTTGATCATGTGCATCGGCACATGGCCCGGGCCCTTCGATCATCACCTGCACGTCGTGCTTCCACGCGACCTGCGTCAGTTCGCCGAGCGTCGCGAGCTCGCCCATCTGCGCCTCGTCGTTGGCGTCGTAGATGGAGCCGGGACGCAGGCCGTCGCCGAGCGAGAACGCGACGTCGTACGCCTTCATGATCTCGCAGATCTCCTCGAAGCGCGTGTAGAGGAAGACTTCCTTGTGATGCGCCAGGCACCACTTGGCCATGATCGAGCCGCCGCGCGAAACGATGCCGGTCATCCGCTTGGCGGTGAGCGGAATGTAGCGCAGCAGCACGCCGGCGTGGATCGTGAAATAGTCGACGCCCTGCTCGGCCTGCTCGATCAGCGTGTCGCGGTACATTTCCCACGTGAGCTCCTCGGCCTTGCCGTCGACCTTTTCCAGCGCCTGGTAGATGGGCACCGTGCCGATCGGCACCGGCGAGTTGCGGATGATCCACTCGCGCGTCTCGTGGATGTTCTTGCCGGTGGACAGGTCCATGACGGTGTCCGCGCCCCAGCGCGTGGCCCACGTCATCTTCTCCACTTCCTCGCCGATCGACGACGACACGGCCGAGTTGCCGATGTTGGCGTTGATCTTGACCAGGAAATTGCGGCCGATGATCATCGGCTCGCTTTCCGGGTGGTTGATGTTGTTGGGGATGATCGCGCGGCCGCGGGCGACTTCGTCGCGGACGAACTCGGGCGTGATCGCCGGCGGCATCGCGGCGCCGAAATTCTGGCCGGCGTGCTGGCGCATCACGATGGCCGGCATCGTCGCCAGCATCTCGTCGCGCTTCGGCGTTCTCGCGGATCGCGATGAACTCCATCTCCGGCGTGACGATGCCGCGGCGCGCGTAGTGCATCTGCGACACATTGGCTCCCGGCGCGGCGCGGCGCGGCGTGCGCAGCAGGTCGAAGCGGAAGCCGGCGAGATCCGGGTCGGCGAGGCGCGCGCGGCCGTAGCCCGACGTGGGTCCGTCGAGTTCGACCGTGTCGCCGCGTTCGGCGATCCACGCCGCGCGCAACGGCGGCAGGCCGCGGCGGATGTCGATCTTCGCGCGCCGGGATCGGTGTACGGGCCCGACGTGTCGTAGACGGCCAGCGGCGGATTCTTCTCCGCGCCATCCGCGGAAAACGACGAGGGCGTTTCCGACTGCGTGATCTCGCGCATCGGCACGCGGATGTCGGCGCGCGAACCCTGCACGTAGATCTTGCGCGATGCGGGCAGCGGCGCGACCGCGGCGGCGTCAACCTGCGCGTCGCGGGCGAAGAATTGGTCGTTGGCGTTCATGGGACTCCTCGTCGCCGGCGGCGGCAGGAAGTCCATGAGGAGCGAAGTTGCTGCTCACGCTTCCCTGCGCCGGCATTATCCGAACAGGTTCCAAGGGTGTTCTCTCACCCGGCCGCCAATGTGCAGGCTGCGGCGGCCAGGACCCCTAGCGTCGGTTGCCAAGTTACGCCGAAAGCGTCCGTTCGGGCAATCGCCGCGTGGCACAATGTGCCGGCGGTTGCGCGCATGGAGAGCGTTCGCGATGCCCGTGGATACCCCGTTTTGCTCGAGTTGCCGCGCCGCGGTTCCCGGGGATGCGCGCTTCTGTCCGCAATGCGGGACGCGGCTGGGCGCCGTGGCGCCGATTTACCCAACTGCGGAAGCCGCGCCCTCGCCGCCGGCCGAGCGGCGGCAAGTGGCGATCCTGTTCGCCGATCTCTCCGGCTACACGCACCTGTCCAGCACGCTCGACGCGGAGGAAGTGCATCGCCTGCTGGGCCGCTTCTTCGAACTGGTCGACGGCGTCATCTCGCAGCTGGGCGGCACCATCGACAAGCACATCGGCGACGCGGTGATGGCGGTGTTCGGCGCGCCGGTCGCCTACGGCAACGATACCGAGCGGGCATTGCGTGCCGCGAGCCGCATCCACGCGAGCATGGCCACGCTCACCCGCGAATTCGCGCGGCCGCTCGCCGCGCACGTCGGCATCGCCAGCGGCGAGGTCGTGGCGGCGGACACCGGCAGCGCCGCCCACCGCAACTACACGATGACGGGCGACGCGGTGAACCTTGCCGCGCGGCTCGTCGAATTGGCGCGCGCCGGCGAAACGTTCATTGCCGACGATGTCCATCGCGCGCTGGCGCACGTGCTCGACGCCGAACCGCAAGGCTCCGTCCCCATCCGCGGGCTGGGGCGCGAATTGCCGGTGTGGAAATTGCGCGCGCTGCGGGCGCCGGATGCCGCGCAAGGCATGCTGATCGGCCGCGCCGACGAGCTGCGGCAATTTCGAGCGATCCTCGCGCGCGCCGCCGCGGAGAATTCCGGCGCCACGGTGCTCGCGTGCGCGGACCCGGGCATGGGGAAGACGCGACTGGCGGAGGAATTCCTAGCGCTGGCAGCGAGCAGCGGATTCGGGCGCCACGCGGCGGCGGTCCTCGATTTCGGCGCGGCGCAGGGACGCGACGCGATTCATCAAATCTATTGCGGCGTGCTCGGCGCAGGCGCGGATGCGTCGGCGGCGGAAAGGCGCGATGCGCTGAACCGTGCGATCGCCGATGGCATCGTCGACGCCGAGGACGAGCCGTTTGCCGCGGACCTGCTGGCGATTCCGCAGACCCATCAGGGCCGCTACGAAGCGATGGACAACGCGGCGCGGACGGATGGCAAGCTGCACACGTTGGCGGCGGCGGTCGAAGCCACTTGCGCCGAAATGCCACAGCTGCTCCTTGTCGAGGACGTGCATTGGGCGTCCGCATGGGTGCATTCGTGCCTGCGCGTGCTTGCGTCGTGTGCGCGGCGGCGGCCCTGCATCCTGCTCCTGACGTCGCGGCGCGAAGGCAACGCGATCACACCGGGATGGCCAGATGCCGCGACGATTCGTTTCGATTTGACGCCGCTGGACAGCGCGGACGCGCTGGCCCTGGCGCGCACTTTCCTTACCGCCAATCCTGAAGTGGCGCTGCGTTGCGTCGAGCGCGCGCAGGGCAATCCGTTGTTCCTGACGCAGCTGCTGCGCAGTGGCGCCGACGGCGCGACGATTCCCGGAACGATCCAGAGCGTCGTGCTGGCCCGGCTCGACGGTCTCCCACCAACGGACAAGGCGGCGCTGCAGGCGGCGTCGGTACTGGGCCAGCGTTTCGAGCTTCGCCGCGCTGCGACACCTGCTGCAGGACGCCGACTACGACTGCGCGACGCTCGTGGCGCGCGACCTGGTAAAGCGCGAAGCGGCGGACGCCGGGCACTGGATGTTCAGCCATGCATTGATCCGCGATGGCGCGTACGCATCGGTGCTGCACAGCGGTCGGCGCGCACTTCACCTGCGCGCGGCGGACTGGTATGCCGCGCGGGACGCGACGCTGCATGCGGAGCATCTCGACCGCGCCGACGATCCGCGCGCAGGCGAGGCGTACCTGGCGGCGGCGCGCGCCGAGGCGACCGCGCTGCGCATCGACTCCGCCCTGCGCCTGCTGCAGCGTGGCGGCGAACTCGATGCACCCGGTCCGGTCCGCCATGCGCTCGCGCAACTCGAAGGCGAGCTGTACCGCGACATTGGCGACGCGCCGAAAGCCATCGCTGCATTCGAGCGCGCTCTGCCGCTGGCCGGCGACGACGCGCGGCGCTGCGCCGCGTACATCGGCATTGCCGCCGCGCATCGCGTGACGAGCACCGTGGAGCCGGCGTTCGCGGCATTGGACCGCGCGCAGGAAGTGGCCGCGCGCGGCGGTCTCGACCGGGAACGCTCGCGCATCCATTCCCAGCGCGGCAACCTGTATTTCGCGCAGGGCAACGGCCTTGCCTGTCGCACGGAAAACGAACGGGCACTCGAATTCGCGCGACGCGCGGGCGATCTCGAATGCGAGGCTCAGGCATGGAGCGGCTTGGGCGACGCAAACTACGCCTGCGGGACGATGCGCTCGGCGCATGACGCGTTCTCCCGATGTGTCGCGATCTGCGAGCAGCAGGGACTGGCGCACTTTGCGATCATGAACGACGCCATGCTCGCAATCATCGACACGTGGCTTGGCAACGGCGATGCCGCGCTGCAACGGCTGGCGCGATCGCGCATGATCGCACGCGAGCTGCGGCATCGGCTGGCAGAGGCCATGAACGAGGAGGTCACGGGGTTGATGCTCGTCGCGCACGGCAGGTTCGACGAGGCGCACGGCCACCTGACGCATGGACTTGCACTTGCCCGCGAAATCGGTGCGCGCCGCTACGAGCTGATGTGCCTGATGTTGCTGGCCCGCGTCGACTGGCAACGCGGCGATCACAACGAAGCGCGCGCCAAGCTCGACAGCGCCTGGGCGATCTCGGAGCAGACCTCGCACGGCTTCGTCGGCGCGGCGGTGCAGGGCGCCAAGGCGCTGGCGGCGGCGAACGGCGACGAGCGGCGGCGCGCCCTGGCAAAAGGCGAAGCGCTGCTGCGCGAGTACAGCATCGCGCATTGCCACATCTGGTTCAACCGCGACGCGATCCAGGCGTCGCTCAAGTCCGGCGAATGGTCCGAAGCCGAGCGCTACGCGAGTGCACTCGAGGACTACACACGCCGGGAGCCTCTCCCGTGGACCGACCTTCCGGTCACTGCGGCCCGCGTGCTGGCGGCGGCCGGACGTGGCCGGCCGGACCGGGCCGCGCTGCAAGCTTGCCGCGACCAGGCAATAGCGTTACAGGACGCGGTATTTCTGCCGGCCCTGCAGGCCGCCCTCGCGCTCCTGGCCGACGGCTGAGCTGCCTCGTCCCGGCGCGACGTGGTTCCCGCAACGCGCTGACGACGGCGGCCCGGGAGGGAGCGTAAAATGCGCCGGTACGCGGGTGTAGCTCAATGGCAGAGCAGAAGCTTCCCAAGCTTACGACGAGGGTTCGATTCCCTTCACCCGCTCCATCGCATCGCTTTTCTGCCCGGGATCAATCATGAATCTTGCATATGGCGGACTGAAATCCCTCGCGCCGGCCGTGCTTGTCGTGCTGCTGGCCATTGGCGTCGCGCCGGCACAGGCGCAACAGCCCAGCGCCTCGAAATCGAGGGTCGTGATTCAGGTGAGCGACGGCGACGCCGCCAAGTGGAATCTCGCGCTCAACAATGCCAGGAACTTGCAGACGGACTTGGGCGCGGGCAACGTCGACATCGAGATCGTCGCCTATGGTCCGGGCATCGGAATGCTGAAGGCGGATTCTGCGGTCGGCGCCCGCGTGGGTGAGGCGCTGGCGTCCGGCGTGAAGGTGGTCGCGTGCGACAACACGATGCGCGGGCAGAAACTGACCAAGCCGGACATGCTGCCGGACGTGGGTTACGTCGCCGCCGGCGTTGTGGAAATCATGCAGAAGCAGCAGCAGGGGTGGGCCTACATCCGACCGTGATCCGATGGCGGCGGTGGCCGTGAACTGGTAAACTGGTCTGACCAGTTGCCGGGCGCCGGATTGGCTGAATCCGCGTCCGGCGTTTCGTTTCAACGGCCCGTTCAATGCCCCGCGCGCACGTCCACATACCGCCCTCCGCCGTGTTCATGATCGTCGGCGCAGTGGCCTGCTTTTCCGTGCTCGATGGAATCATCAAGTCGCTCGCGGTCCGGCATCCGGTACCGCTGCTGGTCTGGGCCCGCTGGGGATTTCAGGTGGTGGCGATGCTGGTCTGGCTGGCGCCGAGCATGGGCACCCGCATGCTGCATACGCGGCAACTGCGCATGCAACTGCTGCGCGGCTGCCTGCTGGTGGGGTCGTCGCTGTTCTTCATGACGGCGCTTGCGCACATGCCGCTGGCCGACGCCACGGCGCTCAACTACACGACCCCGACTATCGTGATCGTCCTGGCGATCGTGTTCCTCAACGAGCGGCTCACCGTGTCACGGATGGCATTCGTGTTCGCGGGACTGGCGGGCATGGTGATGATCGTGCAGCCGGGGGCGGAGATCTTCCGCGGCACGTCGCTCTTCGCGCTGGGTTCCGCGCTGTGTTACGCCATCTATCAGATCACCACGCGCATGCTGGCGGGAGAGGATCCGCGGGTGTCGCTGTTCTATCCGGCCCTGGTGGGGACGCTGCTGATGACCTTCGTGTGGCCGTGGTTCGGATCGCGCATCGACCTGGCATGGATGGACGTCGTGCTGCTCGCCAGCATCGGCGTGATCGGCACGATCGGCCATTTCCTGCTGATCCTGGCGTTCCAGCGCGGACCTGCCTCGGCACTCACGCCGTTCACCTACATCCAGGTCGTGTTCGCGACGCTGATCGGGTGGCTCGCGTACAACGACTTCCCCGATGCTCTTACGCTGGCCGGCATGGCGCTCATTGCCGGCAGCGGACTGCTGCTCACCTGGCACGAACGCCGCCGCGCGCTGATTGCCGCGCCCGAGCCGACGGCCGTCGACTGATCTTCCACGACCAAGGAGGCAACACATGGACAAGCCACGCATCGGATTCATCGGCATCGGGCTCATGGGCCACGGAATTGCGAAGAATCTCGTCACCAAGGGGTTCCCGCTGACGGTGCGGGTCAATCGCAACCGCGCGCCGCTCGAGGACCTGCTCGCGGCCGGCGCCAAGGAGGTCAAGACCAACGCCGATGTCGCGAAGAATTCCGACATCGTGTTCCTGTGTGTCACCGGCGCGCCGCAGGTGGAGGAAATCGTCAACGGCAGCGACGGCATTTCCGGCGCGGCGCGCAAGGGGCTGGTCGTCATCGATACGTCGACAAGCGAGCCCGCGACTACGGCGAAGATGCGCGAAGCGCTGGCCGCCAAGGGCGTGCGCTTCGTCGACGCGCCGCTCGCGCGGACGCCGGTCGAGGCGGAACTGGGCAAGCTCAACATCATGGTCGGCGCCGACGACGCGACATTCGCGGAACTGAAGCCGGTGCTGGCGGCTTTCTGCGAGAACATCATCCACGCCGGGCCGGCGGGCCACGGCATCGTGCTCAAGCTCATCAACAATTTCCTCGCCATGTCGATTGCCAACGCCAGCGCCGAAGCCTGCGCTGCCGCGGCCAAGTCGGGTCTGTCGATCCGCAAGCTGCACGAGGTGGTTTCCGCAGGCGCCGTGAATTCCGGCATCTTCCAGATGCTCGTCGGCAAGATGCTCGACGGCGACTTGGGCGGCCTCAAGTTCACGCTCGTGAACGCCATGAAGGACCTGCGTTACTACACGCACATGGCGGAGGCGCTGCCAGTGTCGGCGATCATGGGGGAGGCCGTGCACCAGAGCCTCGTCAACGCGAACCTGCTGGGCTTCGGCGACAAGTACATCGCATCGCTGCTGGAGGCGCAGGAGAAGCTGAACGGCGTCAAGATCGTTCCGCGCGGCTAGCGCCGCCGCTTGACGGGAGCGACCATGCATATCCTGTTTCTTGGAGGCACGCGGTTTCTCGGGCGCCACGCGGTGGACACGGCGCTGGCACGCGGTCATGCGGTGACGTTGTTCACGCGCGGCCGCACGCCCAATCACTGGGGCATTGCGGTGACGGTGCTCACCGGCGACCGCGACCCAAACGTGGCGCCGGGGCTCGACGCACTGCGCGAAGGAACCTGGGACGCCGTCATCGACACCAGCGGGTACGTCCCTCGCGTCGTGCGGGCGTCCGCCGAACTCCTCCGCGGCCGCGCTGCGCGGTACCTCTTCGTGTCGTCGATATCCGTCTACGCGGACGGCGGCGGCGCCGGGCGCGACGAGTCGGCGCCGGTGGGCAAGCTCGACGATCCGGCGACCGAAGAGATCGCCAAATACTACGGGCCACTCAAGGCCGCCTGCGAGGACGAGGTGCGCGCGGCGTTCGGCGCGTCGGCGATCATCGTGCGCCCGGGGCTCATTGTCGGTCCGCACGATTCGACCGATCGCTTCGGCTACTGGGTCGCGCGCTTCCGCCACCCTTCGTTGCTGGGAGACCGCGCGGCACGGGCCGTCGTTCCGGCGCCGCATGACGCGCCCGTGCAGTTCGTCGACGCGCGCGATCTCGCGGACTGGATGATCGATCTGGTGGAAGCGAAGGCAAAGCGGCACGTTCAACGCCACCAGTCTTGCTGGGCATTGGACCTGGGGCTCGCTGGTGGACGCGCTGGGCGGCGGCGCCGGCGTACCGCAGCCCGTCTGGATCGACGAGGCGCTGCTGCTCGAACACAAGGTCGAGCCATGGACTGGGCTTCCGCTGTGGATCCCGTCGACGTTCGTCGACGAGGCCGGCTTCATGGAATTCGATAGCCGCCGCGCCGTGGCCGCCGGACTGCGTATCCGCCCGCTCGCGGAGACGATCGATGCCACGGCGGCATGGCTTGGAGCGCGCGACAACAGCGGCGCATGGAAAGCCGTGCTGACCGCGGACGCGGAGCGGGAAATCCTCGCGTTCGCGGCCCCGGGCGTAACATCGGCGCGATGAACGCGCAGCCGTCCTCGCAACCTGGCCTTGCGCGATGAATCCGCGCGACGCTGAAGGCTACCTCGAGTTCGCCTACCGGATGGCGCTTGCCGCCGGCGAAGCCATCCTGCCGCACTTTCGCGAGATCATCGACGTCGAGGACAAGCGCAATGTCATGGGCTATGACCCGGTGACCATTGCCGACCGCGCCGCCGAGGAAGTGATCCGCGCGGAGATCATGCGCGCGCATCCCGACCACGGCATCCACGGCGAGGAGCAGGGCAAGCACAGCGGCACGTCGCCCCTCACGTGGGTGATCGACCCCATCGACGGCACCCGCAGCTTCATCCTCGGCCAATTGCATTGGGCGACGCTGATTGCATTGCACGACGGCGAGCGTCCGGTGGTCGGCGTCGTGCACCAACCCTACGTGGGCGAGACCTTCGTCGGCACGCAGGGCGGCCTGGCGCAATGGCGGCGCGGCGACCAGAGGCGAACGCTGCGCACCCGCCGCTGCGCGCGGGTCGAGGACGCTGTCGTCGCGACCACCGACCCTCGGCATTTCCAGTCGCCGCGCCAGCTCGCCGTCTACGACGCCATCAGCGGTCCGGCGCGGCTGACGCGATTCGGCGGCGATTGTTACTGTTACACGCAGCTCGCGATGGGTTTCGTCGACATCGTCGTCGAGACCGGCCTGCAGCCGTACGATGTGCAGGCGCTCATTCCGCTGGTCGAGGCCGCCGGCGGCGTCATCACGGACTGGTCCGGCGGGCCGTGCGACCAGGGCGGCGACGTGCTGTGCATGCGGTGACCGCACGCTACACGCGCAGCTATTGAAGCGCCTGGCCTGATACGTGCCTTTCGGGGTGTCAGCGCCCCGGTCCCATCAGCTTGTCCGGTAACCATGTGGCAAGCCCGGGGAAGGCGCAAAGCACCGCCATGAACGCAAGCATGATGAAGACGTAGGGCATCGAGCCGCGCAGGATCGTCGCGAGCGGCACGTTCGGCGCGACACCGCGCAACACGTAGAGATTGAGTCCCACGGGTGGCGTGATGAGGCCCACCTCGAGGTTGATCGTGAGCATGACCGCGAACCAGATCAGGTCGAACTGATTTGCCTCCAGCACCGGTGTCAGGATCGGCATCACCATCAGGATGATCGCCACCGGCGGCAGGAAGCATCCGAGCACCAGCAGGAACAGGTTGATCGCGAGCATCAATGCCCAGCGGCCGAGGCCCAGGCCGACCAGCCACTCCGCCGAGGTCTGCGGTGACGTACAGAAGCGACATCATGTACGAGAAAATCGCCGCGGCCGCGATAATCATCAGGATCATGCTCGACTCGCGCACCGTGTCGCGGAAGATCAGCCAGAGGTCGCGCGAGCCTGTAGGCCTTGTAGATCGCCATCACCAGCAGCACTGCCAGGAAGGCCGCGATCGCCGGCGATCTCCGACGGCGTGGCGAGTCCGCCGTACATTGCAGTAACCGATCGCGACGATGATCGCGAGGAAGGGGCCACGCGAATCATCCCCTCCATCTTTTCCTTCAGCGTGAAGGTTTCGTGGACGACCACCATTCCCTCGCGCGTCGATGCAGCGTTGCGCACCATGCATAGGCGGCAGAACAGCAGCACCAGGAGGATGCCGGGAATGACGCCGGAAAGGAACAGCCGTCCGATCGAGGTTTCGGTGGCGATGCCGTAGAGAATCATGGTGATCGACGGCGGGATCAGAATGCCGAGCGTGCCGCCAGCGCAAATGGCACCCGTGGCCATGGAGGGTGGCACGCCGCGCCGGATCATCTCCGGCACGCCGGCCTTGCCAATCGCTGCTGCCGTGGCGGGTGAGGAACCGCAGACCGCCGAGAACATGCCGCAGGCGAAGATGTTGGCGATGATCAATCCGCCCGGCACGTGCGCGAGCCATCGGTAAAGTGATGTGTAGATGTCGCGGCCTGCGGCGGATACGCCAATTGCTGCGCCGAGTAGGACGAACAGCGGGAATCGTCAGCAGCGCAAAGGAATTCAACTCGTCCATGAACTGGTTGGCGATGACTGCGAGGCTGGCTGGCCCCTTGAATACCGGCGAGAAACGCCACGGCCACCAGCGACAGGCCCCAGGCGATGGGCAGTCCCGAGAACAACACGATCATCGTGACTGCGAACAGCAGCAGCCCGATGTGTAGCTCCGACACCTCAGGCGCCTTGTCCGGAGATCGTGCTTGGCTTCGTTGGCCTGGCCGGCGGGACGCGAACCACTCGGCGACGTACTGCAGTGCGGTGAGGCCGAGCCCGATCGGCATGGTCAGCGTACAACGGCCATCTTGGTGGGTTCCACATCGAACCGCTATGCTCGTTCTTCGCGTAGGAGTCGAAGCGCGAGCTCGAGTCCTTTCCACGCGAGATAGAGGCATACGGCAAAGCCCGTCAACGCGATGCCCTTCGCGAGGACCTTCCGCGACTTCGTCGAAAGCAGTTCCGAGATGAGGTCAACGCCGATATGCCCGTGCGTCTTGAGGCAGTACGGGGACCCGAACATCACCGCTGAAACGATCAGGTAAATCGCCAGTTCGGTTTCCCAGTAAGTTGAATTGCCCAACGCGCGATACAGCACCATCCAGGTGATGATCAGTACGGCCAGCGCGAGCATCAACGCGGCGACCACCGCGCAGGCGTTGGAAATCCGGTCTGTTGCCCGTACAAACGCGTTCATGCCTTCAAGGCGCCGGCAGTGCACCGGCGCCGGCGCTTGCGGGAAAGGTCACTTGGCCGTCGTGATCAGGTCGAGCAGCATCCTTGGCGTCAGGCCGACTTGGCGGCGAACTCCGGCCACGCGGTCTTCTTGGCGAGGTCGATCCAGGCGGTCGAACTGTTCCCGCGTGAGCGGCAGCAACCTTCGCCCCCGCCTTGGTGTAGACATCGATCATCTGCGTCACCGCCTCGCGCTGGGTGCCGGCAAAGAAGGTGTCGCTCTTGTCCGCCGCTTCCTCGAAGATCTTCTTCTGCGCCGGCGTCAGCTTGTCCCAGGCCGTCTTCGACATGACCAGAGGCTGCAGCAGCCACCACAACGTGTAGTCGCCGCCGATGGTGGCGAACTTCGTCTGCTCGTAGATGCGCATGCTGACAAACGTCTCGGCCGAAGTCAGCGTCGAGGTGAGCACGCCCGATTGCAGCGCCGAGTAGATCTCGGTCGACGGAATGTTGATGACCGAGGCGCCGGCGGCCTTGAGCATGGTCTCGAAGGTCGGGTCCGCGGCGCGCATCTTCTCTCCCTTGACGGTGTCCGGTCCGCCGATCGGGCGATCCTTGGACGCGAAGCCGCCGGCGTCCACCACCAGGTCACGATGTGCGATCCCGTTCCTCTCGGTCACCTCCTGCAGCTTCTTGTAGAACGGGCGTCCCTTTCAGCGTCAGCGTTTGGTCGAGCGTGGTGATCGTGCCCGGCATAATCGTGATCGACATCTCGGGAATCTTGCCGACCGCATAGGACATCGGGAACACCGACATTTCCAGCGATCCGGCCTGCAGCGCATCGAGTTGCGCCAGCGGCTTGATGTTGAGCGAGCTGCCAGGAAAGATGCGGAACTTGAGGCTCTGATCCACCTTGTTCACTTCCTCCACGAACACCCGCGTTGCCCGGTCGCGCGCGTCGGTGTTGGCCTTGAACTGGTGGGAGATCTTGATCTCCTGCGCCGATGCGTACGATACGAGGGCGCATGCAGCGACGAATGCCGCAATGGTTCTCCATTTGCGCAATTCCATGGATTTCCTCCTGTTGTATTGAAACCGCGCGCCACATCGAGGTGGCCGCCTTGCGCCGAAGTGTAGGGGGCGGAACGGCGCGTGTAAACCTTTGTCGCTTCCCCGCGTTGCACCATGACACAAACGTGCTGTAAGAATCGACGCCGAGGCTGCGAAATGCGATCTCTCGTAGGCGATGGTCGACGAGGCGCGCAAGGCCGCGGACGCGTCGGGACAGCCGTTCGACCTGCGCGCGGGGAGTGTCTATGTGCCGCGTTCGCCGACGGCGGGTACGACGCCGTGCGTTCCGAGTGCGTGTTCCAGCATCTTGATGACCACGAAGCACCTCCCGCACCGTGCGCTGGCACGTCAGGAATTCCTCGACCTCGTCGATGAACGCGTCGGCATCGCCAACGAAGAACATGTGGTCGTTGCCCGGCAACCTGACGAAGTTCACTCCTGGAATGTAACGCGGGGCTGCCCCAAGTCTTGCGCATTTCCTCGCCACGGGCGTCGGCGTCGCGGGCAATGGCCCGCGTCGACCGCCACCGGATTGCTAAACTCCTGTACTTTTCAGCTTTTGGGAGCCGACCATGGCCGCCATGAACTCCTTCGCTCTGGGAAAATCCCCTCGGCACCGACGGCTTCGAATTCATCGAATACGCGGCGCCGGATCCCGCCGCGCTGGGGCATCTGTTCGAGCAGATGGGCTTCACGGCGATCGCGCGCCATCGCTCGAAGAATGTCCTGCTGTACCGGCAGGGCGAGATCAATTTCATCGTCAATGCCGAGCCGGATTCGTTCGCGCAATCGTTTGCGCGCGTGCACGGGCCGTCCATCTGCGCCATCGCGTTCCGCGTCGGAGACGCGGCAGCGGCGTACAACCAGGCAGTGGCCCAGGGCGCGTGGGGCGTGCCCAACCGGCCCGGGCCGATGGAATTGAACATTCCGGCCATCAAGGGCATCGGGGATTCCCTTATCTACCTGGTCGACCGCTACGCGGGCTCGCCCGCGAGCGGTGGCAGCAGCGTGTCGATCTACGACATCGACTTCGTCCCGTTGCCGGGCGTCGAACAGCATCCGGTGGGCGCGGGCTTGACGTACATCGACCACCTGACGCACAACGTGCACCGCGGCCGCATGGGCGAGTGGGCGGATTTCTATGCGCGCATCTTCAATTTCCGCGAAATCCGCTATTTCGACATCGAAGGCAAGCTTACCGGCCTGAAGTCCAAGGCGATGACCAGTCCCTGCGGCAGGATCAGGATCCCGATCAACGAAAGCGCCGACGACAAGAGCCAGATCCAGGAATATCTCGTCGCCTATCACGGCGAGGGCATCCAGCACGTGGCCCTGGGCACGCAGGACATCTTCGCGTCGGTGGAAAAGCTGCGGGCGCTTTCGGTGGCGTTCCAGGACACACCGGATACGTACTACGACATGCTCGCCGGCCGCCTTCCCGGCCATCGCGAGGACACCGAGCGCCTGCGCAAGAATCGCATTCTGCTGGATGGTGCGCCGGTCAAGGACGAGATGCTGCTGCAGATCTTCACGGCGACGGTCATCGGCCCGATCTTCTTCGAGATCATCCAGCGCAAGGGCAACGAAGGCTTCGGCGAAGGCAACTTCCAGGCGCTGTTCGAGTCCATTGAACAGGACCAGATCAGGCGGGGAGTCATCTAGGGCCGTCCCGCCGCGCCGCCCTTGCAATTGGACGCCGGCGGCCGCACATGCTTGATTCGCATCCCGAAAATGGTGCATTGGGGCGCTGCCCGTGGTACATTGGGCGGTGCAACATGAACGGTCTATGTAAGTGCTTACCTCTCTCGGATTCACGCTCCTGCGCCAGCTGGGTGACGGCGCCTTCCATTCCGGTGAAGACCTCGCCGCGAACGTGGGGCTGACGCGCGCGCGCGTTTCGCAACTGCTGAAGGAAGCCGAGACCGCCGGACTTGCGCTGGAAAGAATCCGCGGCCGCGGCTACCGCCTGCTGGCCACCCCGGATTTCCTTGCCGCCGATCAGGTCCGGTCCGCGCTGAGCGAGATCGTCCGCAAGAATCCGCAAATCCCGCTGGTCGCCATCGAGGTCGTGGACGAGATCGCCTCGACATCCACCGAACTGCTGCGCCGCGCACAGCGCAAGGACATCCACGCCACCGTGCTGGCGGCGGAGTGGCAAACCGCCGGCAGGGGGCGCCGCGGCCGTAAATGGACGGCGGTCGCGGGCGGCAGCCTCACCTTTTCGCTGGGTTGGCGATTCGACCAGGGCGCGGGTTACCTCGCCGGATTGTCGCTGGCGGTCGGCGTGGCTGTGATCCGCGCGCTCGAGGCCGAGGGCCTGCCGGGCGTCGAACTCAAATGGCCGAACGACCTCATCCATCGCCACCTCAAGGTCGGCGGCATCCTGGTCGAGTTGAACGGCGACGCGCTGGGACCTTCCACCGTCGTCGTCGGCGTGGGCCTCAATGTCCGGATGCCGGCCACCGCCAAGCGTGACATCGATCAGCCGGTAAGCGACCTCACGGCCGTGGCCGGGCGCGGCGCTGCACCTATCGACCGCAATCGCCTGCTCGCCCGCGTCGTGGCGGAACTGGCTTCGGCGCTGTCGGCCTATGCGGAGACGGGCTTTCCTCCCTTTGCCGTGGAATGGCAACGACGCCACGCGTACCAGGGCAAGCCGGTCAGGCTGCTGCTGCCCAACGGCGAGTATGTCGATGGCACGGTCGCAGGCGTAGACAGCATGGGCGCGCTGGTGCTGGCCGACGGCCCGCGCCGGGCGCGTTTCCTGTCGGGCGAGATTTCGCTGCGCCGCGCCTGACACCCCGCATTTACCGGGGCGTGGCGGGTCGTGGATAATCGCGGGACCATGCGCATCATCGTCGCCCTGCTTCTGCTGGCCAATATCACGCTGTTCATCCTGACGTTGCTTCCGGGCGACGGCGGGGAAGGCATCCGCATGCAGCAGCAGGTGCAGCCGGAAAAAATCAAGTTGCTGACGCCGCAGGAAGTTGCCGCGCTGGGCCCAACCAAGGTCGCATCGCTGGCCGATGTCTGTGTCGAGTTCGGCCCCTTTACCGATGTCGAGCGGGCGAAGGTCCTGGGCGAGCTCGAGCCGCTGGCCCTGGGCCGCCTGCTGACGCAGCGGCGCGTCGAAATCGACAATGGCTATTCAGTCAGCATTGCGCCGTTCCCCAATCGCAACTCCGCCGAGAATCGCGTCGCCGAATTGCGCAAACAGGGCGTGAAGGAAATGATCGTGGCCGACGCGGGCCGCGGCCAGTTCGCGGTGGTGTTCGGGGCCTTTCGCACCGAACCGCCTGCGCAGGCGCTGGCGGACGAGCTCGCGAAACAGGGCGTCAAGCTGGTTCGCGTGCAGGCGCGCCAGCAGCCGTTGACGCAGACGCTGCTGGTCGTTCGCGATCCGCAGCAGCCGGTGGTCACCCGCCTGAAGGAACTGCAGACGCAATACGTGGGCACCGAGATCAAGGTCGGCAACTGCGTCGCGGCGAGCTGACGCCACGAATGACTCCGCCGATCCGCGCGGCGACGACGCCGAACGACATCGCGCAGGCGCGCGCGCTGTTCGAGGAGTACGCGGCGTGGCTCGACGTCGATCTCTGCTTCCAGGGATTCCCGCAGGAGCTGGCGTCGCTGCCGGGCGCCTACGCGCCTCCACGAGGGATGTTGCTGTTGGCTGGCCCCCCGGGTGCCGCGGTCGGATGCATCGCGTTGCGGCCGCTCGTCGCAACCGGAGCGAACGCGTGCGCCACCGCCGAGGTCAAGCGCCTCTACGTCCGTCCGGAGGCGCGTGGCACCGGACTGGGAATGCGTCTGGTGCAGGCGGTGATCGGCGGCGCCCGCGAAATCGGCTACAGCGAACTCAAGCTCGATACGCTGGAGCACATGGCCGAGGCGCGGGCGCTGTACGCGAAACTGGGGTTCAGCGAATGCGCGCCGTATTACCACAACCCGATCGAGGGAGCGGTATACATGGCGCGCCCGCTAGATGCGCGCTGACACCGAGTAGGTCGTCGCGCCGGCGTCGTTGCTCTCGAGATCGCCCACGGTCACATCGCGGAAGCCGGCATCGGCAAGCATCGCGGCGATGTCGTCCGGTGGGTACCACGTCAGCGTCAGCGTCTCGTGTTCCTCCGCGAGCCGGGTGGCGCCGCGCCGGTGCGCATAGCGGTATTCGGTGCGCGACATCCGCGTCTCGGCCCAGACCGTCGTTTCCGAACGCAGCGCAATCTGCGAGCCATCGCCCAACTGCACCGTACGCACCTCGACCAGTGGCGCCCCCAGGCGCTGCTCGGAATTCGAGGGAATGAACATGTTCAGCAACAGGAGCCCGGGCTCGACCAGGTGCGCGCGAATGCGCTGCAGCGCCGTCATTGCCGCGTCAGGTTCAGCGAGCAGCTGGAACGATCCCGCGGCGATGAATGCTCCGCCGTAGCGAAACGGCAGGTTGAGATGCGCCAGGTCCTGGCGAAAGAGCGGCGACGAGTGGCCGCGCGCGGCAAGCCGCGCCTCGCAACTGCCCAGCATGGCCGCGGACGAATCGACGCCGTGGAGCTTGAGGCCGCTTGCGACAAGAGGGACCAGCAGACGACCGGAGCCGCACATCAATTCCAGCAGCGGACCGGCCTCTTGCGGCAGGCGTTGCGCGTACCAGGTCACTTCGGCGTCCGGCGCGACGGGCTTGTCCGCGTCGTAGAACAGCGTGCAGAGTTGACCGTAGCTGGTCAAGGCGGCGCCTCGATGTCGAAAGCGCACAGCATACGCCGGCGCAGCCCGCGACTAGCGCGCTACAACTGTTCCCACGGCAGTCCTTCGTGACGCCAGCCCCCGACGTTCCCGCGATGTTTTTTTTCATCCAGCGGGCCCTCGAAGCCATCGGCCACGTTGTAGACGTCGGCGAAGCCCGCTTTCTCCAGCGCCAGGCCCGCGTCGAGCGAGCGATGTCCGCTGCGGCAGATGAGGACGACGGGACGGTGCATGCTGGCGACCTTCTTCACCTGCCCGACGAAATGCGGATTGATGTCCCAGTCGGGTCCGTCGTTCCAGGCGACGTGCTGCGCGCCGACCGGATGGCCGACGAAGAAGAACTCCATCTCGCTGCGGCAGTCGACGAAGACGGCCTGCGGATTGGCATTGAGGAAGTCGAATGCTTCCTTGGGCTTGAAGTGCTTCACGCGAAAAAGAGTATCACGGGTCCGCCGGGTGCGTTATTCCGTGGCGTTCGCAAGATATGGCGCCATCAACCGACACGCCCTGTGCAAAATGTTAAAATTCAACACTTTGGCAGCGCCGCATCGGCAACCTCGAAGCCTTTCATGCAACCCGACCGCACCGCCGAACTCACCCGTCTCATGCGCACGCGCATCCTCATCATGGATGGCGCGATGGGCACGATGATCCAGCAGCACGGCCTGACCGAGGCGGATTTTCGCGGCGCCGGATCCTGCGGGCTGCACGGCCACGCGCACGACGTTCGCGGCGACAACGACCTGCTGGTGCTGACGCAACCGGAAGTGATTCGCGAGATCCACGATAAATACCTCGAGGCCGGCGCCGACATCATCGAGACCAACACGTTCAGCGCGACGTCGATCGCGCAGGCAGATTACGGGCTGGAGTCGCGCGCGAAGGAGATCAACTTCGCGGCGGCGCGCATCGCGCGCGAGTGTTGCGATGCGTGGACGGCGCGAACGCCGGACAAGCCCCGCTTCGTCGCCGGCGCGCTCGGCCCGACCAACCGCACCGCGTCAATCTCACCCGACGTGAACGACCCGGGCGCGCGCAACGTGACCTTCGACGCGCTGGCGGCAGCCTATGGAGACGCGGTGGAAGGGCTCGCGGAAGGCGGCGCGGACCTGATCCTGGTCGAGACCGTTTTCGATACGCTCAACGCCAAGGCGGCGCTGTTCGCCGTCGAAGCCTATTTCGACCGCGTCGGCCGCCGCTTGCCGGTCATCGTCTCGGGCACCATCACCGATGCGTCGGGACGGACGCTTTCCGGGCAGACGCCGGAAGCGTTCTGGAATGCAGTCCGCCACGTCCAGCCGCTGGCCGTGGGTCTCAACTGTGCGCTCGGCGCGGCGCTGATGCGGCCGTACATCGAGGAAATATCGCGCGTCGCGGACACGTTCGTCTCGTGCTATCCGAATGCCGGCCTGCCCAATCCGATGTCCGACACCGGCTACGACGAAACGCCGGCGCAGACCTCGCGCATGCTGCAGGATTTCGCGCAGAGCGGATTCGTGAACATCGTCGGCGGCTGCTGCGGCACCACGCCCGCGCACATCCGCGCCATCGCGGAGGCCGTGAAGTCGCTGCCGCCGCGGCAGGTGCCGGTGGAAGACGCGGCCGAGGCGGTCGCCTGACCCCATTCGCGCGCAACAGTCCGGTCGCTAAGAAAATGCCATTGACCGTCGCGACAGCCGTCGCTGCCGACCGCTGACCATGTCCCGCGTCATGCGCTTGTCCGGCCTGGAGCCGCTTCTCATCGGCGAGGATTCGCTGTTCGTCAACGTCGGCGAACGCGCCAACGTCACCGGCTCGCGGGCGTTCGCCAAGCTGATCCTCGCGGGCGATTTCACCGGTGCCGTGGAGGTGGCGCGCGCGCAGGTCGCCAGCGGCGCGCAGATCATCGACGTGAACATGGACGAGGCAATGCTCGATTCCAAGGCGGCGATGGTGAAATACCTGAACCTCATCGCCACCGAGCCCGACATCGCGCGCGTGCCGGTGATGATCGACTCGTCGAAATGGGACGTGATCGAGGCGGGCCTCAAGTGCGTCCAGGGCAAAGGCATCGTCAATTCGATTTCGCTCAAGGAAGGCGAGGCCGAGTTCCTGCGCCAGGCGCGGCTGGTGCGCCGCTACGGCGCAGCCGTCGTCGTCATGGCATTCGACGAGAAGGGGCAGGCGGACACGTTCGAGCGCAAGACGCAGATCTCGCGCCGCTGCTACGACCTGCTTCTGGACCGCGTCGGCTTTCCGCCGGAAGACCTGATCTTCGACCCGAACGTGTTCGCGATCGCCACCGGCATCGACGAGCACAACAACTACGCGGTCGACTTCATCAACGCGACGCGCTGGATCAAGGAACACCTGCCGCACGCCAAGGTGTCGGGCGGGATCTCGAACGTAAGCTTCAGTTTCCGCGGCAACGACGCCGTGCGCGAGGCCATCCACACGGTGTTCCTGTATCACGCCATCCGCGCCGGCCTGTCGATGGGCATCGTCAACGCGGGCCAGCTCGGCGTATACGACGAGATCGATCCGCACCTGCGCGAACTGGTGGAGGACGTGGTGCTCAACCGTCGCCCCGCGTCGGGCGAGAATCCGACCGAGCGGCTCGTGGCCTTTGCCGAGACGGTCAAGGCGAAAGGCAAGGTGAACGTCGAGGACCTCGCGTGGCGCGACGCCAGCGTCGAGGATCGTCTTTCGCACGCGCTGGTGAAGGGCATCACGTCGCACATCATCGAGGACACGGAAGAGGCGCGCCGGAAATACGCCCGGCCGATCCAGGTCATCGAGGGGCCGCTGATGGCGGGGATGAACGTCGTCGGCGACCTGTTCGGCGCCGGCAAGATGTTCCTGCCGCAGGTCGTCAAGTCGGCGCGCGTGATGAAGCAGGCGGTCGGCCATCTGGTGCCGTTCATCGAGGAAGAAAAGTTGCGGTCGGGCGACGTGGGCAAGCCCAAGGGCACGATCGTGATGGCGACCGTCAAGGGTGACGTCCACGACATCGGCAAGAACATCGTCGGCGTCGTCCTCCAGTGCAACAACTTCGACGTCATCGACCTCGGCGTCATGGTGCCGGCGCAAAAGATCCTGGCCACGGCGCAGGAGCGCAATGCCGACATCATCGGCTTGTCGGGACTGATCACGCCATCGCTCGAGGAAATGGCGCACGTCGCGCACGAGATGCAGCGTCTTGGGCTAAGCCAGCCGTTGCTCATCGGCGGCGCGACCACGTCGCGCGTGCATACGGCGGTGAAGATCGCGCCCAACTACGCGGGCGTCACCGTCTATGTCCCCGACGCATCCCGTGCCGTCGGCGTGGCGAGCAACCTGTTGTCCGACGACCTGCGTGCCGCCTATGTCGCGGACGTCGCCGCCGACTACGAGAAGGCGCGCGTGCTGCACGCCGGCAAGAAGGGGCCGAAGCTGGTGACGCTCGCGGCCGCGCGCGCCAACGCCTTCGCGGCCGATTGGGACACGTACGTCCCGCCCGTGCCCACGTTCGTCGGCCGCCGCGAGTTCCGCAACGTCGACCTGGCGGAGATCGCCAAGCACGTCGATTGGGGCCCGTTCTTCCAGGCGTGGGAACTGTCGGGGCCGTTCCCCGCGATCCTCGACGACGCGGTCGTCGGTGAAGCCGCGCGCAACGTGTACGCCGAAGGGCAGGCGATGCTGCGGCAGATCATCGCGGGCCGGTGGCTGGGCGCGAACGGCGTGGTCGCCCTGCTGCCCGCGAATGCCGTCGGCGACGACATCGTTTGCTACACGGACGAGTCGCGCGCGCAGGTGGCGTTGACCTGGCGCAACCTGCGCCAGCAGAACGAACGGCCGCCCGGCAAGGCCAACTTCTGCTTGTCCGATTTCGTCGCGCCGAGGCAGTCGCAGCTGCAGGATTACCTCGGGATGTTCGCCGTTACGGCCGGACTGAACATCGAAAGAAAGCTTGCGGAGTTCGAAGCCGCAAAGGATGATTACAGCGCGATCATGCTGAAGGCGCTGGCCGACCGGCTCGCGGAAGCCTTTGCCGAATGGCTGCACGCGAAGGTTCGTCGCGAACTGTGGGGCTATTCCCCCGACGAATCCCTCGACAACACCGCGCTGATCCGCGAGGAATACCGGGGCATCCGGCCCGCACCTGGCTATCCGGCATGTCCGGATCACGCTGCGAAGGCGCCGCTGTTCGACGTCCTGCGCGCGCCGGAGGTCGGAATCACGCTGACCGAGAATTTCGCGATGCTGCCGACGGCGGCGGTGTCCGGATTCTATTTTTCACTTCCGGATTCCCGCTACTTCGCCGTCGGCAGGATCGGTGAGGACCAGCTCGAGGACTTCGCGCGGCGCGAGAATATCGGCGTCGACGCCGCGCGGCGCAGGCTGGCGCCCAATCTCGGTTGACCGCACGGACGGGAGCGGCCATTCTTGCGCCGCTCGTGCACAATGGCGGCGGGCAGGTCCGGAAGCGTCGTGTCGTGGCAGTGGCGCTAGATCAGGCGAAGCCCGCCCAAGTCAGTTCATCGGAGGAGCAGTCCATGCGCACATCGTGCTTTGCTCGCGCGGCCGCCGGCCTTGCGATTCTGGCCTTCGCCGCCGCGGCCAACGCGGCGTATCCCGACAAACCCATCCAGTACATCATTCCGTTCGCGCCCGGCGGCGAATCGGACGTCGCGGCGCGGCTGCAGCAACAGACCTTCAAGGTCAAGTTCAACCAGGACCTGATCGTGGTCAACAAGGCGGGCGCCGGTGGAGCGCTTGCCTGGTCGCAGTTGAACTCCATGCCGGGCGACGGCTACACGATCATGGGAGTCAACCTGCCGCACATCGTGCTGCAACCGCTCGAGGCAGGAACGCAGTTCAAGACCGAGGACATCACGCCGGTTTATTTCTTCCACTACACGCCCGACGCGATCATCGTTCCGCAGGACAGCCCCTTCAAGACCTTCGCGGACCTGGTGAAGGCCGCGCGCGAGAAACCCGATTCGGTCAGCCTGGCCGGTTCCGGCACCAATTCCGCCAACCACATTGCCAGCGAGCGGCTGAACCGCGAGCTCGGGATCAAGACGCTCTATGTCCCGTTCAAGGGCACCGGCGACCTGGTGTCCTCCGTGCTGGGGAATCACGTTTCCGGCGCGATGTCGTATTCGACGCTGGCGATCCAGCAGAAGGGCAAGATGCGCATGCTCGCGGTCGCCACGGAAAAGCGGCTGCCGCAGTTTCCCGATGTGCCGACGTTCAAGGAGCTGGGATTGAACTGGGTCGACGGCGCCTATCGCGGCATCGGCGTACCGAAGTCCACGCCGCCGGAGGTGCGCAAGCAGGTGTCGGACATGATGGATGCGATCAACAAGGATCCTGAGCTTGCGCAAGCGCATGGTCGAAGGTGGCTTCGAAGTGACGGATATTTCGCTCGAGCAGATCCCGGCATTCGTCAAGGAGCGCTCCGTGGAGTACCTGAACGCCGCCAAGGGACTGGGCATGGTGAAATGACCGGCTGCCGTTCGGCGGAAACGCGACCTATGAGCTCGACCCTGATATCGGTGATCGTCTTTACATGTGTGTTCGGTGGCGCCCTTGCAGGCACGTTCCTCCACGCCCGGCTGCCCGAGAGTCACCTGGACGGCAGCTCGAAGGATGTCATAAAGCTGGTATTGGGCCTGATTGCAACCATCGCCGCGCTGGTCTTGAGCCTGCTGATCGCGTCCGCGCACAGCGCGTACGACACGCAGGAATCCGAGGTGCGGCAGCTCGCCGTCCACCTGGCGCTGCTCGACCGCATCCTCGCCCACTACGGTCCGGAGGCTGCGGCAGCACGTACTGGCTTGCGCGAGGTCGTCGCGGCCGATGTCGCAGCGAATCTGGCCCGACCGGGGCGCCGGGACGGCCACAATGCATGGACCGGCCATGCAGGCGCGTGGCGAGGACGTGTTCGGCATGATCGCCTCGTTCAAGCCCGCGTCGGATCAGCAGCGGTTCGCCCAAGGGCGCGCGCTGCAGCTTCTGACCGACATGGCGAACACGCGCCGGCTGATGTCCGAGCAGGCCGGCGGCTCGCTGTCGTGGCCGTTCTTCGTCGTGCTTGTATTCTGGCTGGTCGTGCTGTTCCTGGGTTTCGGCCTGTTCGCGCGATTCAACGCGACCGTCCTCGTCGCGTTTTTGATCGGCTCGGTTTCCGTCGCCGGCGCGATCTTCCTCATCCTGGAAATGAACCGGCCCTACAGCGGACTGATGCAGATCTCCAGCGCGCCGATGCGCAACGCGCTGGAGCAGGTCGGCAAATAGCAGCGGCGTTGCTAGCCGAGCTTGCCCAGGAAATCCAGCTTGCCGACCGCGACACCGTTGTGACGCAGCAGGCCGTAGGCCGTCGCCGAGTGGAAATAGAAGTTGGGAAGCGAAAACTGCTGCAGGTAATCGAGGCCGGTGAATGTCATGGGGTTGCCGCGGATCGTGCGCGTGATCGCCTTGCCTTCGGTGCCGTCGATCTGCGCGGCGGTAAACGTCTTGAGGTAGTCGATCGTCTTGTCGATGCGCGCGATCAATTCCGCCATCGTCTTTTCGTTGTCTTCCCATTTGGGCGGCTCGCTGCCCGAAAGCCGCGCCATCGTCCCGCGCGCCATGTCCGTGGCGATCTGGATCTGGCCCGACAGCGGCAGCATGTCCGGATACAGGCGCGCGTTCACGAACACCGTGTCGTCGATCTTCTTCTCCTGCGCGTGCGCCAGCGCCTTCTCGAGGATGGCCTTCAGATTGGTCAATCCCTTGACGAACACCGGCACCGATGCCTGATACATGGAAATGGTCATTCCGATTCTTCCTTTGAGTGGGGCGCGCATTGTAGCGCGCCCCTTGATGCATCAAACGCGTTCGATGATCGCGGCGATTCCCTGTCCGCCGCCGATGCACATCGTGATGAGGCCGTAGCGGCCGCCGGTGCGGTGCAGTTCGTACATCGCCTTGACCGTCAGGATCGAGCCGGTTGCGCCGATCGGGTGGCCCAGCGCGACCGCGCCGCCGTTCGGATTCACCTTCTTCCGCATCCATGCCGGTTTCCTTGGCCACGCCCAGCGCCTGTGCGGCGAACGCCTCGTTCGACTCGATGACGTCCATGTCGCCGATCTTCAAGCCCGCCTTCGCCAGCGCGCGTTTCACGGCGCTCACCGGGCCCAGGCCCATGATCTTGGGATCGATGCCGGCGTGGCCGTAGGCGACCAGCCGCGCCATCGGCTTCAAGCCCTTGGCCGCCGCGGCGGACTTCTCCATCAGCACGACGGCGGAGGCGGCATCGTTGATCCCCGAAGCGTTGCCGGCGGTCACGGTGCCGTTTTCCTTGATGAACACGGCCTTCAGCTTGGCCATTCCTTCCATCGACGAATCGGCGCGGACATGCTCGTCAGTGTCGAACACGACCGGACCCTTCTTGCTCTTCAGTTCGATGGGCAGGATCTGGCTCTTGAAGTGGCCGGCGGCGATGGCCGCGGCCGCGCGCTTGTGGCTCTCGACGGCGAAGGCATCCTGGTCCGCGCGAGTCAGCCCGCACTGGCTCGCGACGTTCTCCGCGGTGACACCCATGTGCACGGTGTCGAACGGGTCGGTCAGCGCGCCGACCATCATGTCCATCATCTTCGAGTCGCCCATCCGCGCGCCCCAGCGCTGCGTCAGCGACGCATAGATCGCGCGGCTCATGCTCTCGGCGCCGCCGGCCACGGCGACGTCGGTCTCGCCCAGCAGGATGTACTGCGATGCCGAGACGATGGCCTGCATGCCGCTGCCGCACAGTCGGTTGACGGTGAACGCGCCGGTGTCGTGCGGCAGGCCGCCGTTCACGCACGCGAGGCGCGAGATGTACATGTCCTTGGGTTCGGTGTGGATGACGTTGCCGATGACGCACTGGCCGACGTCCTTCGGGTCCACTTTGGCGCGGGCAACGGCTTCCTTCACGACCCGCGCGGCCAGATCGCTGGGCGCGATGTCCTTCAGGCTGCCGCCGTAATCGCCGATGGCCGTACGCACGCCGCTCAATATGACGACTTCTCTTTCGCTCATGGTTGTTCTCCTCGACGGGGATTGCAATGATACTGCTTCGGCGCCGTCCGGCCTTTGTTCGCCATCAACCCAGAGCTTCGCGGCCGTGTGCCTTTGACGATCGTTGCGGTTGCCGGCGACCCGGCGCAAGATCCGTGGCCATGCAACCCGACATCGCATTGAACGACCGGATGGCCGGCGAATCCCATGGCCGTCGCCTGATCCGGGCCGTGCTGGGACTGGTCGCCGCAGGCTCGATCGGCATGCCGCTGTTCGCGGTCGCGGCCGGCGACGAGGTACTGCAGAAGATCGTGATCGTTGCCCGCCACGGCGTGCGCACGCCGCTGACGTCTCCGGCGGAACTGGACGGCTGGTCGTCGCGTCCGTGGCCCGCGTGGAACGAGCCCGCAGGCAACCTGACCGCCCGCGGCGCGCAGCTCGCCAGGATTCTCGGCCAGTATTACCGCACCTATGCGGTGTCCGAACAGCTATTGCCCGAGCAGGGGTGCCCGCAGCGCGGCAGTGTCTATGTGTACGCGGATCTCGAAGAGCGCACCAAGACCACGGCGCAGGCGCTGCTCGACGGGATCGCTCCGGGCTGCGGCTTCGCTTACCGCAGCAAGCCGGATGCGACCGTCGACGGCCTCTTCCACCCGATCGCTGCCGGCACGTGCCGGCTGGATGCGCTGACCGCGCAGACCGCAATCCTTGCGCGCGTGGCCGGCGACCACAACAGCGTGACGCTGGATTTCAAGGCGCCAGTCGATGCGCTGCAGGCCGGCATGGACTGCTGCAAGCCGGCCTTGTGCGCGGCGTTCGGCAGGCCGGAAGGCTGCAAGCTCGCCAACCTGCCCACGGCGCTGTCGCCGATACCGAATGGCAAGGGCATCGAGATGCTCGGCGCGCTCGCCATAGCGTCGACCGCAGCGGAGACATTCCTGCTCCAGTACGCCGAGGGAATGGACCCGAACCAGGTCGCGTGGGGACGCCTGAACGGGGCGCAGATGCTGCAGACGTTTCGCTTGCATACCGAGGCGCTCGACCTGATGGAACGCACGCCCTATATCGCGCGGCGCCAGGGTTCGGCGCTGCTGATGCGCGCGGCAGCCGCGGTCACCGGCGGGCACTCGTCCGGCCTGGGGTCCGCCGACACCGCCGTGCGCGACGCAAAATTCATCGCCTACGTCGGTCACGACACCAACATCGCGAACGTCGCGGGCATCCTGGACCTGACGTGGACGCAGGCGGGCTACCAGCGCAACCAGACGCCGCCTGCCGGGGCGCTGGTGTTCGAAGTGCGGCTGGGGCCGGACAAGAAGCAGCGCGTGTATTCGTCCTACGTGGCGCAATCGCTCGAGCAGATGCGCAAGGTGTCGCCGTTGACGCTCGAGGCGCCGCCACTCAAGACGCCGCTGCGGTTGCGCGGCTGCAGCGCCAACACGCCCGGCTTTCCCTGCCTCCTGGACGAGTTCGCGGTGGCCGTACGCAACGCGCTGGACCGCGACTGCGTGGAATGACGGCAGTGACCCAAAGGGAGCGACGCGAATGACCACTGAATCCGCATGGCGCCATCACGGCGTGCGCGTCGTCCGCGCCGGCGAACTCGACACGAACACTGCGCAAACGCCGGGAATGAATCGCGCGGCCGCGATCACGCATGCCCGCGCCGGCGCGGAGAAGCTCTGGGCGGGCACCGTCGTCATCCACCCCAAGGCGAAGACCGGCGCGCATCATCACGGCGCCGTGGAGAGCGTGATCTACGTCGTTTCCGGCCGCGCGCGAATGAAGTGGGGCGATCGCCTCGAGTTCACTGCGGAAGCCGGGCCCGGCGATTTCATTTACGTCCCGCCTTTCGTGCCGCACCAGGAGATCAACGCGAGCGACGTCGAACCGCTGTCGTGCGTGCTGTGCCGAAGCGGGCAGGAGCCCGTCGTCGTCAACCTCGACCTGCCCAATGTCGAGCCGAATCCCGAGGAAGTGCATTGGGTGGACAACATCCATCCGGATCCCTCCGGCAAGGCCTGACCCCGCCCGTTCGCGTGGCAACCCCGTGCCCGCTGCGTTCCGTTATCCCGGTCGCGCCGCACTCCATTACCCCAGTCGCACCGCAGGCATGGACCTGACTCGCCCGTACGCGCGGCAACCGCATGCCCGCTGCGCTCCATTACCCCAGTCGCGCCGCAGGCATGCGGTTGCCGCGCGTACGCCCGACCTCGCCGCGCTAAGTGGATGGGTCGAGGTTGGGCAGTGCGTCGTCGCCGACGATGCAATTCCAGACATAGCAGGCAACGCCTGGGTCGCCGGTCCACAGCGAATGCCGGCGCTGGCCATGTTCCGCGGCCATGCGGTCGCATTGCGCCATCGCGTGCATCGCGAACGCGCGCGCGCGTTCCAGCCAGCGCGGGTCGCCGCTGCGCTTGAACAGCTTCAACAACGCATAACCATTGCCGGCCGTCCCGTGGCACAACCCCGCGCCTTTCGCCAGCGGGCCCGCGACCCACGTCAATTCGGCCGCCGCGGCCAGCAGTTCGTCGAGGCGCGGATCGGGAAGGCCGGACAGGCTGGTCACCATCCCCGGCGCGCCGTGACACCACTGCACGAGCATCTTGGGCGGCGTGTGGGCCGGCGGAACTTCCGGTACCCAATTGGCGAGCGGGCCGTCGCGAAGCGCCGTGACGTGAGCGGTCTCGATGATGGCGTCCGCCCACTGCGCCCACGCGGCGGCGGGCAACAGCGCGCGGCCGCGGATCACCGCGCTCGCATTGCCGGCGAAGCCGTGTCCCGCGCCGGTCATCTTCTAGCTTTAGTCCCCACAGGGGTTGCGTCCAGAGCCGGCATGGCGCCTCGTCGGCCGGCAGGAATGCGCGCCACAGCGCGGCCGCATCGGCGCGGAACAGGTCGGCCCAGCGCGCTTCGCCGGTCCATTCGTGCATCGTCAGCGCGGCGTGCATCGTGCCGGGCGAGCCCCACAGCAATTCGAGCGATGGGTGGTTGGTGTTGGCGGCCACGCCGGCGGCCAGCGCGTCGGCGACGGCGGCCGCGGTGTCCGTCGCGCCACGATCCACCGACTGCCGGTAATGGAGCAGCCGTATGCCAGAGTTGCCCATCAGCAGGCCGTCGGTGCCGTGCCCCCCTGGCGCAATCAACGCGGTATTGCGCGCTTCCAGTTCTGCGACGACCGACGAAAAATCGGCGGGTGGCGCGATCACGCCAGCGCGCGCGAGACGGTCCAGCGCCCAGATCATGCCGGCGGCGCCTAAATCGAGCCTCGGGGAGGGGTTGGCGCCGAAATCGCTATCGGCGTCGCGCGGATGTGTCGGCCACAGGTGTTCGCGCGAAAACGTGGCCTGCGCGTCGTCGGCATAGCGCGCGATCCACGCGCGCGCGGCGCTGTCGTCCCACGCCATAGCGGCGAGACTTTCGTGCCGTTGCGGGTCGTAGAGAATGGACATACGCGAGACAGGCAGGCGCCGGCGGGCGCGCCCGCAATGCGTCAACTGGCGGGGAGGTCGTGGCTGACGCGATACAGCCCTTCGAGCACCAGGTTCTCGTGCAGCTGGAAGGGAATCGACAGGCGCGGCGCCACCGCGCCCGCCGCGCCGCCGGAGAGCAGGCATACGACGTTCGGCGTGCTGCGCGACTCCATCGCGTAAAGACGCTCGATCGTCCCGGCCTGTGCGTGCTGGCAGCCGCTCGCGATGGCGTCGACGGTCTGCGTCGGATACGGGGAGAAATCGCCGTCCTGATCCGGCAGTGCGGCGGTGCCCTCGTGCAGCGACCGCAGCATGAGCCCCAAGCCGGGCATGATCATTCCGCCCTTGAACACACCGTCCGCGGTCAGGAAATCGATGGTCGTCGCGGTGCCGCACACGACGACCATGGCAGCCTGCGCGCCCAGCATGTACCGGGCGCCGATCAGCGCGGCCCAGCGGTCGCTGCCCAGCTGCGCGGGATTGCGGTAGCTGTTGGTGACGCCGCACTGGATCGCCTGCGGCACCAGCCAGAACGGTGTCGGCGCATCCGGCCAGACTTCGAGGATGCGTATCGTCGACGACCGTATGCGCGTCCCCGCCACGTTGGAAATGACGATCTTCGCCGGCGTGGGAAGCTTGGCGAACTGCGCCGGCAGCGCCATGATCTCGTCGTGCAGCGCGTGACCCGATTCAATGCGGTTGGCGCGCGCACTGCCGTCCGGTTCGGCGCGGAACAGCCCCCACTTGAGGAACGTGTTGCCGACGTCGATCAGCAGGGTGAATTCACGTTTCGCGGTCGGGGACATGTCGGTTCCGGATGGCGGTTGCACGGGAGACGCGTCGGGACCTCCACGCGTCCGGCCGCCATCCTACATGGAATCGAGCGGGAAAATGGGCCGAGTCAGCTTGCGGTACGGATAGACGGACAGATCGGCGTTGGTCACCCCTGCGCCGGCGCACTCCACGATGTGCGAGGCGATTTCCTTGAATCCGGCCCGGTAGTGGATGCGGGACTTGAGCATCACGTAGCGCTTCCTGCGCGGGTCGATGCCCGCGTGAGTGAACACGCCCACGTCGAATGGCTCGTGCGGGCGCTCGGTGACGACGATCTGCGCATGTCCGCGACCCTGCCGCACCTCGAGCACCGCCGTGCGTCCCATGTGCATGCGCACGCCGGTATACATGGGCCCGGTGACGACGAATTCGCCGTCCGTGATCGCCAGCACGCGCCCTTCGACATCCAGCGATTTGCCCTGCAGGCCGATCGACGGCATGTCAGTCCGGCCGCCCAAATTCAGGCGCACCTTCTGTCCCGACGCCCGCATCGATCATCGTCGCCACGGCGTCGGGGTCGCGGATCGGCGCGATCGCGACATCATCGAGTTCCTGTTCCAGGATCTCGGCCACGACGGCCATCACGTCCTGCGCGCCGCCCGAGCCGCAGTTGTCGCAATGGTCGATCAGCAGCACGGGCGCGCCGGGATTGGCGAGTCCGAACGCCTTCGCCGCGGCGACCGACTCGCGCAGCGGCGGCGCGTGAAACACGTATTCGGCGCGGCGATCCCAGGCGATGGCCAGCATGTGGTCGCAAACCATGCGTGCGTGCTCGCGGCCGCCGTGGCGCGCGTCACCCACCACGATTGCGGACAGCCCCGTGTAGGGCGTGTCCGCGTGCGGGAACGACGGCAGCAGCGTCGCGGCGAGCACGTTGCCGTCGGCCTCCATGCGGCGCGCGAAGGCGATGATGTCGCCGGAAGGCCCGTCTTCCGGCGCGTGGCGCATGATCGACGCGAGCAGCGGCTTCCAGCCCCAGGCCATCACGGGCTCGATGACGCCGTCGAGCGCGCCGACCAGGATGCCCGCCGCCTGCATGCCCGCCTCGTACATGTCGACGTGCGGGTAGGTCTTGTAGCCGGTGATCACCGTCGCGTTGTCGACCAGGTCGCCGGACAGGTTGGTGTGGTAGTCGAGCGTGACGGCGATGGGCATGCGCGGCGCGATGCGGCGCAGGCGCTTGACGATTTCTCCTTCGGCGTCGTCGCAGTCCTCGATGACCATTGCTCCGTGCAGGTCGAGCATCACCGCATCGCAGCCTGCACGCACCGCCGCCTCGAGAGGCCGCACCAGCGCTTCGAATGTCGCGCGCGAGGCCTTTCCCGACGGCCACGACTCGGCAGCGACCGGAATCACGACATCGGCGCCCTCGCGCCGCGCGATGTCGAGATAGGCCGCAAGCGGCGTGTTCGTGTTCTCGAATCGCGCGCGCGCCGCGGCGCCGGAGGCGGGCCCGTTGCCGTGTCCGAAGGACGACAGCGTGGTGGGCAGCGGCGAGAACGTGTTGGTCTCGTGCTTGATCAACGCGGTGACGTAGCGACGCGGCATGGCGGCGCAGGCGGCAACTAGGGCCTGTTAACACTACATTCGCGCGAGCGGCGCGACTCTTGCGGCCCCAAGGCGAGGCGCGCGTGAGGCCGTGTGGCCCGTCCCACACAACGAGCGAGCAACGCTGCCTTGGGTCCGCAAGGACCACGCCCCGAAGGGTGATCCTTCGGAAATGGCGCACTCTTTGTTGCCAATGCTCGCCGGGGGACCTGCCCCGGCTCCGCTTGTCGCCTAGATTGCGCCATTTCTGAAGGTCACGCTCGCGTGAATGTAGTGTTAACAGGCCCTAGGGTTGAAACGCCGGTCCGCGCGGCTTGAGGCGCAATCCCGGGCGAAGGCGCGTCCAGTGGAACATCGTCGGATCGGCCTTCGCCGGTCCCGGCGCCGCAACGACGATTACTTCCCTGGCAATAGGCTGGAAATCGGCGCGGAAATGCACGGAGCTCTTCAGCGCCAGCATGTGCTGCTGCTTGGGTTCTAGCGCCAAGTGACGGAACATTTCCTGGTCGGCCGCCTGGCACTTCTTCGAGGCCAGCACGACGCGCACGTTGCCGCGGCGCAGGACCGCCATGTGGCGCAGGTCCATCCGGAATCCCTTGAACATGGGACCCGTGCACGTGAACTTGCCGTCGCTCAACGCTTCGACGGTGAATTCGCCGGAAAGCGGCACGTGGCCCGGCACGCCGGATATCTCGCCCAAGTGGAATTCCGCCGCGTGCCCGATGCCGACCGCGTGCGCCTGCCGCGCGGACGCGGGGTCGATCAGCAGTCCCAGTACCGCGCCGCGTGGATCGCGTTTCAATAACGCCGCAAGCAGTCCGGTCGTGTCGCCGTTGCCGCCGGCGCCTGGGTTGTCCTGCGTGTCGGCCATCACCACCGGTGAGCCGGGCTCGCCGCGCTGGATCGCGCGCGCGACGGCGGCGTCCGGCTCGAACAGCTCCATCGCGAAATCGGGCTCGGCATCGTGCACGGCGCGCGCGAGCGCGTCGACGGCCGCTTGCACGCGTCGCGCGTCGGGGCCGTAGCCGAACACCGCCATCCCGCATTCGGGAAAATCCGCCATCGGAAAGCCGGGCGTGAACGACAGGCTCGCGTCGTGTTCGCGCTCGAGGCGGGCCAGCAGTTCGTACAGGCTCTTCGCGGGCTCGATGAACGTGCACTGCGACGGCAGTCCCGTCAGGAAGTCGAGCGGCCGCATCGCCTTGGCCATCGGAACGCCGGCGTTGATCGTGCGCTGGAGCAGGCTCGCCGCGCGCGCGCCGGTAGCCGCCATGTCGATGTGCGGATACGTGCAGTAGGCATTGAGCCCGTCGGAATGCTCGAGCATCGCGCGGGTCATATTGGCGTGCAGGTCGAGGCTGGCGACGACCGGCACGCCGGGACCGACAACCTTGCGCACGCGCGCCAGCAATTCGCCCTCGCCGTCGTCCAAGTGCTCGCTGACCATTGCGCCATGCAGGTCGAGATAGACGCCATCGACCGGTCCGGCCCTGTGCAACCGGTCAACCAGGTCGCCGACGATGCGCTCATAGGCGTCGCGCGTAACCTGCGCGGACGGCGATGCCGCGCCCCAGACGAGACCGATGGTGCGGTGGCCGGCGGCATGCAACGCGTCCAGCGCGCCGGTAGCGGGAATGTTGGCCCCTGCGAGGCGAGGCGCGATGGCGTCGCCGTACGTGATCTCGGGCCAGCCCCCGCCATCCTCGAACGCGGCATAATCCGCCTTCGACGGCGCAAACGTATTGGTCTCGTGCTGGAATCCGCCGACGGCAATGACAGCCATGGATGCTCCGTGTGCCTTGAAGCGGTCGAGGTTAGCGGTTATCGCGCGGCGTGACAAATGAACGGCAAATCGGAGTGCGTACGAGTATTGGCGCGCGCATCCGGGACGAGGATTTCGACGTGACCGACGAATTGTGGAAGTGGGATGCCGTTGCGCTCGCCGAAGGCATCCGCACGCGTGCGATTTCGTCGCGCGAAGCCGTGAACGCATGCGTGGGGCGGATGCGGGCAGTCAACCCGCAGCTGAATGCCGTGACCTGCGATCTCTCCGGCCAGGCGGTCGCCGCGGCCGATCGCGCCGACGCCGCGGTTGCGAATGGCGTGGCTTTGGGGCCGCTGCACGGCGTCCCGGTGACGATCAAGGAAAACGTCGACCAGGAAGGCTGCGCGACGGTCAACGGCGTCGCGGCATTCAAGGACGTCATTGCCACCGCGGACAGCCCGGTGGTCGCCAACTGGAAAAAAGCCGGCGCGATCATCATCGGCCGCACCAATACGCCCGCATTCAGCTTCCGGCTCGACACGGTGAACGATTATCGCGGGCGCACGTACAGCCCGTGGTCGCGCACCGTGACGCCGGGCGGATCGAGCGGCGGCGCGTCGTCTTCGGTGGCCGCCGGCATCACGCCGCTCGCCCATGGCAACGACATCGCCGGGTCGGTGCGCTATCCCGCGTATTGCACCGGGCTCGCGGGACTCCGGCCGTCGTTCGGGCGCGTTCCCGCGTACAACCCCAGCGGCAAATCGGAACGCGTCATCTCGGCGCAGTTGATGTCGGTGCAGGGGCCGCTGGCGCGGTCGGTCCGCGACGTGCGCGCCGGGTTTCAGGCCATGGCCGCGGCGGATGTGCGCGATCCGTGGTGGGCGCCCGTGCCGCTGGAAGGCGCGCCCTGGCAGGCGCCGATCCGGGTGGCGCTTGTCACGGACGCGGCGGACTTGGGCGGCGTCGCACCGTCGGCGCCCGTTGCGTCGGCGCTGGCGGTGGCCGCGAAAGCACTTGCCGCCGCCGGTTACGAGGTCGTTACCGACAAGACGCCCGGCTTCGCCGGGGCCTTTGCGCTGTGGTTCGAAATGTTCATTCCGGAGTTTCGCCGGTTCATGCAGGCCGAATTCGATCGCGACGGCGACGACGGTGTGCGCCTCGCGATGCGGCTCATGTCCGACAACATTCCCGATCGTGGCGTCGATGCCCACTTGAAGGCGCTCGCCGAGCGCACGAAGCTGATCCGCGACTGGTTCGCGTTTCTCGCGCACACGCCGCTGGTGCTGGCCCCCGTATGCACCGAGTTGCCGTACGCGCAAGGGTTCGACATCGAAAGCGCGGAAAGGACCATGGAGGTCTGGCGCCAGTCGGCGACGATGATGGCGATACCGGTACTGGGGCTCCCTGCGATGGCGGTGCCCACCGGCATTGCGAACGGATTGCCGGTCGGCGTGCAGATCATCGGGCCACGCTTTCGCGAGGACCTCTGCCTCGCCGCCGCCGAAGCCATTGAAGCCCGGGTACCGCGCATCACGCCCATCGACCCGCGGCACTAGAATGCCGGCCGCAACGCGCCTATTGCCGTCGCAGGTCGGTGCGACTATCGTGCGGGTTCGCAACGGCAGTGCCGCGTACCCCGTTTCTGCTTTCCCTCAGGAGAAGTTCATGTCCGTTCGCTTCCGCAACCTGGCGCTCGCATGTGTCGCCGCCGCGCTCGCCGTCATGGCTCCTGGTGTCGTCGCCCAGACCACGCTGCGCGTCGTCAAACATTCCGATCTGAAGATCCTGGACCCGATCTGGGCCACGGCATACATCATCCGCGATCACGGCTACATGATCTACGACACGCTGTTCGCGACCGACGCCAACGGCCAGATCAAGCCGCAGATGATCGACAAGTACGAGCTGTCGGCGGACAAGCTGACCTGGACGATGACGCTGCGCGACGGGTTGCTGTGGCATGACGGCGCGCCGGTCACCGCCGAGGACTGCGTCGCGTCGATCAAGCGCTGGGGCGCCAAGGACGCGACCGGGCAGAAGATGATGACCTTCGTCAAGGACATGCCGGTCGTCGATGCGAAGACGTTCAGGATCGTGTTGAACGCGCCGACTGGCTTGGTGCTGACGGCCCTGGGCAAGCCGTCGTCGAACGTGCCGTTCATGATGCCCAAGCGCGTTGCCGCGACCAGCCCCAATGACCAGATCTCCGACTACACGGGTTCCGGCCCGTTCATATTCAAGAAGGACGAGTGGAAACCCGGAGACAAGACGGTCTACGTCAAGTTCGACAAGTACAAGCCGCGCGCGGAGCCGGTGTCGGGCCTGGCCGGCGGCAAGGTGGCTAAAGTCGATCGCGTCGAGTGGAAGCAGATGGCCGACCAGCAGACCGCCGTGAACGCGCTGATCGCCGGCGAGATCGACTTCATCGAACAGCCGTCGCACGACCTTCTGCCGATCCTCCGCAAGGATCCAAACATCAAGCTGGTCGACTGGAATCCGCTCGGCAACCAGTATGCATTCCGCTTCAATACAACGGCCAAGCCCTTCGACAACGTCAAGGTGCGGCAGGCGGTCGTGCTGGCGCTGAACCAGGAGGACTTCCTGCAGGCGGTCATCGGCGACAAGCAGTACTACAAGCTGTGCAAGGCGCTGTTCGTCTGCGGCACGCCACTGGCTTCCGACAAGGGCATGGAAGGGCTCATCGAATCCAACTTCGCCAAGTCGCAGGCGCTGTTGAAGGAAGCCGGCTACGACGGCACACCGATCGTGCTGCTGCATTCGACGGACCTGCAGGTGCTGACCAATCTCGCGCCGGTGGCGAAGCAGCTGCTGGAGAAGGGCGGCTTCAAGGTCGACATGCAGGACATGGACTGGCAGAGCGTCGTCTCGCGCCGCGCGAAAAAGGACCCGCCGGCGCAGGGCGGCTGGCACGCCGTGCTGACGTCGTGGGTGTCGGCGGACATCCTGAATCCCGTGTCCACGGCGTTCCTCAACGCGAGCTGCGACAAGGCGGCATGGGGCTGGCCGTGCGACGCCGAAATGGAAAAGCTGCGCGACGATTACGCGCGCGAGACCGATCCGGCGAAGCAGAAGGCGATCGCCGAGGCGGTGCAGGTGCGCTGGACGCAATATCCGACGCACGTCCACCTGGGGCAGTGGTACCAGCCGGGCGCGGCGCGCAAGAGCATCGACGGCGTCGTCGTGGCGCCGGCGTCGGTGTTCTGGAACATCAGCAAGACCGGCAAGTAACCGCCGGCTGAAGGGGGCCGCCGCTGATGCTCGCATACATCGGCAAGCGGCTGCTCGCGACGATTCCCGTGATGGCGGTCGTCGCGGTGTTCGTGTTCGCCATGCTGCGGCTCACGCCCGGCGACCCCGCGGCAATTCTCGCGGGTGCGTCGGCGACGTCGCAGGATGTCGTCGACATCCGCGCAAAGCTGGGCCTCGACCAGCCGATTCTCACGCAGTTCCTCGTGTGGATCGGACGCATGGCCACCGGCGATTTCGGTGAATCGTTCTTCTTCAAGAAGCCGGTCGCCGAACTCATCGCCGACCGTATCGAGCCTACGCTGATGCTCGCACTGACGACGATGGTGTTTTCGATTCTCGTTGCCGTGCCGCTGGGCGTGGTCGCCGCGTACAAGCAGGGCACCTGGATCGACCGCGTGGTGATGGGATTCGCGGTGCTCGGCTTCTCCGTGCCGGTGTTCGTGATCGGCTACGTGCTGATATTCGTCTTCGCGATCCAGTTGTCGTGGCTTCCGGTGCAGGGGTACCAGCCGCTGGCCGAGGGGCTGTGGGGCTGCCTCGCGCGCCTGGTGCTGCCGAGCCTCACGCTCTCGGTGATCTACATCGCGCTGATCGCCCGCATCACGCGCACCAGCGTCCTCGAGGTGCTGGGAGAGGACTACATTCGTACGGCGCGGGCCAAGGGCCTAACCAATGTCGTGGTGCTGATGCGTCACGCGCTGCGCAACGCGGCCGTGCCCATCGTGACGGTGATCGGCATCGGCATCGCGCTGCTGATCGGCGGCGTGGTCGTCACCGAAAGCGTGTTCAGCATTCCGGGTTTGGGCCGCCTCACTGTCGACGCGGTACTGGCGCGCGACTATCCGACGATCCAGGCGGTGATCCTGCTGTTCTCGTTCGTCTACGTCCTCGTCAACCTGGTTGTGGATCTGCTGTACACGGTTCTCGACCCGCGGATCCGGTATTGAGCGCCACGGCCGACGCCATCGGTCTCGAAGCGCCTCCCGGCCCGCCGCCGGCGCCGCGGCCCGGATTGTCGCGTCGTCTTTGGAAGAACCCGACGATCGCCATCGGCGCTTCGATCCTCGCGCTGATACTGCTCATGGGGCTGGCCGCACCGCTGCTGACGTCGATCGACCCGGCGCAGATCAATCCGGTGTACCGCAACAAGACGCCCGGCACCGAGGAAACCATGCGCCGCGACGACGGCTCGAAGACCATGATCACGCATTGGATGGGCACCGACTCGCTCGGCCGCGACATCTACAGCCGCGTGGTCTATGGCGCACGTGCCTCGCTGCTGGTAGGCGCCGCCGTCGCTGCGATCAGCGTGTCCATCGGCCTCATCATCGGCCTGGTCGGCGGCTACATCCGCTGGCTGGACGCCATCGTCATGCGCGTGATGGACGGTCTGATGGCCATTCCGGCGATCCTGCTCGCCATCGCCGTCGTGTCGCTGTCCAAGGCGGGGCTGGTCGCGGTCATCATCGCGATCGTCATTCCGGAAATTCCGCGCGTCGTGCGCCTAGTACGCTCCGTCGTGCTGTCCGTCCGCGAAGAGCCGTACGTCGAGGCCGCCATTGCCGTCGGCACGCGCACGCCGCTGCTGCTCGTCAGGCACGTGCTTCCCAACACCATCGCGCCGCTGATCGTGCAGGCGACGTATATCGCGGCGTCCGCGATCCTGATCGAGGCGATCCTTTCCTTCCTCGGTGTAGGCATTCCGCCGGAAACGCCCACGTGGGGAAACATCATGGCGGAAGGCCGCACGCTGTTCCGCGTCTTCCCGCATAACATCCTCTATCCCGGCATCTTCCTCGCGCTGACGGTGCTCGCGGTGAACATGCTGGGCGACGGCCTGCGCGACACGCTCGACCCACGGATGAGCAAGCGGCTATGAACGCGAGTCTGACGTGAGCACGCCGGTGCTGGACATACGCAATCTCGCCGTCGCACTGCCGCCGGGCGCAGATCGTGCGCTGGCCGTGGATGGCGTCAATCTGACCGTGGACCGCGGCGAGATCGTGTGCCTCGTCGGCGAATCGGGCTCCGGAAAAAGCGTCATTGCGCACACGGTCATGGGCCTGTTGCCCAAGGGTCTCGCCGCCATCCGCGGGGACTTGAACCTCACCGGGGAGAATCTTCTTGCCGCGGACGAGGCCCGCCTGCGCGAGCTTCGCTGCACGCGCATGTCGATGATATTCCAGGAGCCGATGACGGCGCTGAATCCGGTCATGCGCTGCGGCGACCAGATCGACGAGGTGCTCGCGACGCACACGGACCTGCAGGCCCGGGCACGCCGCGAGAAGATTCTCGACATCGTGCGCGCGGTACAGCTGCCCGACCCGGAGCGGATGATCGCGTCGTATCCGCACCAGCTGTCCGGCGGGCAGCGACAGCGCATCATGATCGCGATGGCGCTCGTGCTCGAACCGGCGCTGCTGATCGCCGACGAGCCGACGACGGCGCTCGACGTGACCACGCAGGCGCAGATCCTGGCGCTGATCCGCGATCTCCAGCGCGCGCACGGCACCGGGGTCCTGTTCATCACGCACGACTTCGGCGTGGTGGCGGAAATCGCCGACCGCGTCGCCGTGCTGCGCGGCGGCGAACTGGTGGAAGTCGGACGTACCCGCGATTTGCTGAGCGAGCCGAAGCACGACTACACGCGCATGCTGATCGCGGCCGTGCCGAGCCTGGTTCCCAGGCATCGCATGGCGATCACGGCCCCGGTGGTGCTGGCAACCAGCGACATGTCCAAGACCTATGCGCAGCGCGGCTGGTTCGGCGGGCGGCGGCATGCCGTTGCCGCGGCGGCCGACGTGACGCTGTCGATCCGGCAGGGCGAGACGCTCGGCATCGTGGGCGAATCAGGTTCCGGCAAGTCGACCGTCGCGCGTTGCATCGCGCGCCTGATCGAGCCCTCGAGCGGGCGCATCGTGATCGGCGACACGGATTTCGCGGCGATATCGCGCGCGCAGCTGCACGCGTTGCGGCGGCGAGTGCAGATCGTCTTCCAGGACCCCTATCGTTCGCTCAATCCGCGCCGGACCGTGGGACAGGCGATCGTCGAGGGGCCGATGAATTACGGCGTGCCGGCCGTCGAAGCGTTGCACCGCGCGCGCACGCTGATGGACCTGGTGCGGCTGGAGCCGCAATCGCTGGACCGGTTTCCGCATCAGTTTTCCGGAGGCCAGCGGCAACGGATCTGCATTGCCCGCGCACTGGCGATGGAGCCATCGCTGCTGATTGCCGACGAGGCGGTGTCCGCGCTGGACGTGTCGGTACAGGCGCAGGTGCTGGCGCTGCTGGACGAGATCCGGCAGCGGCTGAACCTGGCGATGCTCTTCATCACCCACGACCTGCGGGTCGCCGCGCAGGTCTGCGATCGCGTGGCGGTGATGTCGAATGGGCGCATCGTCGAATACGGCCCGATCCGGGACGTGTTCGCCAACCCACGCAACGACTACACGCGGGCGCTTCTGGCGGCGGCGCCGGGCCGTGGGTGGGACTTTGCGGATGGGGTCGCGCGGCCCGTGGCGGGCTAGGGCCGGCCCTCGATGTCCAGGTAGCGCCACTGCTGCTGCACGTAGGTGTTGAGCTTGAAGCCCCTGACCCAGGGCTGCACGAGGATGTTGTCGTACGGATAGTGGGTCATGATCCACGGCGCGTAGTTGAAGATGAGGTTGTTCATCTCGTCGAAGAGCGCCGTCCGCGGCGGCGAGTGGGGCAGAGTGCGCGACTTCTCGTAGAGCGCGTCGAAGGCGGGAAGGCGCATGCGCGCGTCGTTCGACGTGCCGATGTTCTTGCTGTAGAAATAGCTGTAGAAATCGATGCCCTCCGGGACGTTGCTGGTCCACCCGAATCCCCACATCATCAGCTGGCCGGCTTCGGACATCCGGTTGAGTTCCGGCCACTTGTTCTTGAGGAACGTGATCCTGATACCGAGCGCATCCATGTTCCGCTTCCACAGTTCGTCGCGGGTGCGCGACACGTTGTCCGTCGTCGACGCCAGCACCAGCGTCAACGGCGTCCCGTCGGGCAGTTCGCGGAAGCCGTCGCCATCGCGGTCCTTGTAGCCGAACCGGTCGAGCAGCGCGCGCGCGGCGCGCGGGTCATACGCGTAAGGCGCAGCGTATTTCGGGTCGTGACCGTACAGCGGCGGCGGGACGGGCTGGTTGGCGGGGATCGCCTGGCCGTTCTGCAACTGCGCAATGGCCGTCGCGCGGTCGAAGCCCATGCTGACCGCGCGCCGCAACGCGAGCTTCTCAGGCGTGTAGCCGCCGACGACCGGATTCTCGAGATTGAAGTAGAACATCGAAATCGACGGCGTGAGTTCGCGCTGGAGGGTGATGCCACGCTTCGCGAACTGGGGCTTGAGCACGGCGCCATCGAGGACATTGGAGGCGAGCGACAGCGGGAGCTCCAGATAGTCGACATTACCCGATTCGAACGAAAGCAATCGCGGCTGCGCCTCCTCGATGATGCTGACGTCGATGTTGCCGATCAGCGGCAGCTTGCGGCCGACCATTCCTTTGGCGATCGCCGCGTCGGCGGGCGTGCTGCCCGGGCCGGGCGCCGGAAACGTGACGTCGCGGTAGTCGGGATTGGCTTCGAGCACGATGCGCTGCCCGCGTGTCCAGGTCTTCAGCCGGTACGGGCCCGTGCCCACCGGATTCTCCTGGACCCGATTGGAGCTGTCCTTGTACGCGTCGACGACCTCGCGCGCCACGGCGGCAAAATACACGGTCGTAAGCCACCACTCGAAACCGTAGTTCGGCCGTTGGAACTTGATGCGCAACGTGTAGCGGTCGAGCGCCTGCAGTCCCTCGATCTTCGCGTCGTAGTCGAGTACGCCGCTCTTGCGCGCCGCCCGGAGCGCGTCGTCGAGGCCGAGCAGGTTGCCTTCGAACACGTAGACCCAGTACGACCGCACCTTGGGGTCGAAGATGCGCTTGATGCTGTAGACGTAATCCTCGGCGGTGAGTTCGCGGCGCTTCCCCTTGAATGCGGGATCCGAGGCGAAGTAGATGCCCGGCTTGACCGTGATCGTATACGTGCGCCCTTCGTCGGTTACTTCGGGCAACGCGGCTGCCGTGTTGGGCACCATGCGCATGGGCCGGGCGAAGTAGTCATAGGCATACAGCGGGTCGATGATCGCGCCGATGATCGCCGACGAATAGACGTCGCTGGTGACCTGCGGGTCGAATCCGGTCTCCGCCACCGAGAACGCGACACGCAGCGTCTTGCCCATGTCGGCGGATTCCGCTGGAGCCGTGCCGCCCGCCAGGACGGCAACCGCGAAGAAGCTGGCAAGTGCGAGTCGGCAAGACATCGAGATTCCGGAGTCGGTGAGAGGTGCCGCGAGGCTCGACTTATACTTCCGCGCTGATTGTTTGGGCAAGTGGCCGCGGCGAAGGACGCGCGAAACCGCGTACACTTGAGGTTTGCCGGTCGGCGGGCAAGCGCGGAACACTCGAGCGCTCGTCCGCCCGCGCTCATTTGCTACTCGGGAGTCTGTAAAGGCTGCCCGTCCACGGAAGGAAAAGCCTTGATGCGAATGTACGGCATCACCAACTGCGACACGATCAAGACCGCGCGCGCCTGGCTGTCCGAGCACGGCATCGCCTATCGCTTCGTCGATTTCAAGAAGACGCCGCCATTGCGCGAGCAACTCGCGGGCTGGTGCGCGGAGGCCGGGTGGCAGACGCTCCTCAACCGGCGCGGAACCACGTGGAAGAAGCTGCCGCCGGAAAAGCAGGCCGAGGTGAAGGACGCGCCCGCGGCCATTGCCATGATGCTGGAGAACCCGACGGCGATCAGGCGTCCTGTGATGGAGACCGATCAGGGACTCATCGTCGGCTTCGACCGCGAAGAATGGGAGCGCGCGTTTCCCGACCGCTAGCGCTCGTCAGGCGACTTAAGTAAGCCAAGAAAGAGTCAGCCAAGAAATCGTTCGAGGCGGGCGACCCCATCGTTCAGCCGCGCCTGGCTGGACGCGAAGCACCAGCGGACGAAGCCTTCGCCTTCGGGTCCGAACGCGCTGCCCGGCGCCAACCCCAATCGTGCTTCGCGCACGAGTTGCTTGCAGAACGCAAGGCTGTTGGTGACGCCGTCCACGCGGAAGAACGCGTACATCGCGCCGGCCGGAAGCGCAACCTCGACGCGCGGGATCCGCGCCAGCGCAGGCACCAGGTAATCGCGCGCCGCGGTATAACGCTCGACGGTGTGCCGGATCGTCGGTTCGCCGTCCGCGATCGCCACCACGCCCGCGCGTTGCACGAACACCGGCGAACACGATGTGTTGTACTCGATCAGCTTGCCCAGGTCGGGCATCAGTGCGTCGGGCGCGACGATCCAGCCCAGCCGCCAGCCCGTCATCAGCCATGACTTGGAGAAGCTGTTGGTGCTGACGACGCGCTCCTCCGGCGCGGCGATGTCCAGGAACGACGGCGCGCAAGGCTCGCCGCCGTAGACCAGGCGCTCGTACACGTCGTCGCAGACGATCCATATGCCGCGCAGGCGGCAGTGCGCGAGGATGGCCTGCTGGTCCGCGCGCGAAATCGTCCACCCGGTCGGATTGTTGGGCGAATTGATCATCACTGCGCGCGTGCCGGGCGTCAACGCCGCGAGCAGCCGGTCGACGTCCAGCGTCCAGCCCGCTGCCGAGAACGTCAGCGGCACGCACACGACGTTGGCCGACAGGATCTTGGGAATCTCGACCAGGTTCGGCCACAGCGGCGTGACGACGACGACGCGATCGCCGGGGGCGACCAGCGCTTCGACCGTCAACATGAGGGCCGACATGCCGGACGCAGTGACGGCAATGTGGTCCGCGGACGTCGGCCGGTGCAGCCTCGACAGGTACGCGCCGAGGGCGTCGCGCAGTTCCGGGATGCCGAAATTCTGCGAATAGAACGTTTCACCGCGCGCGAGCGACTGCGCAGCCGCGTCACGGATGAACGCCGGCGTTACTTCATCGGGTTCGCCGAACCAGAAAGGGAGCACACCGGGTTCGTCCAGGCCGGCGTTGGCGACCTCGCGGATCTGCGATGGCATCAGCGCCCGGACGGCGGCGCGCGCGGATGGCTCGTGGGCAAGAGGGGAGTCATTCATCAGGGCAGGCGCCGGGGAGCCGGTATTCGGTCGTGTCCGGATAAGCCGGGTAGGAGCGCATTTATACTACAGGGACTAATCGGGAGTTCCGCATGGGCATCGTCTGGAGCGTGATAGGCATCTTCATCTGTGGCGGCTTGGGCGGGTTCGCCGCGTGGGCGTTTGTCACCACTGCGGGTTGGGCGGGAACGCCTGGCGCCATCGCTGCCGCAATCATCGGCATGGTGGTCGCCGTCGCCTTGTGGACCGGATTGACCGCGCTAATGCGGGCGATGGGCCTGGTTCGCTAGGCATGTTCGCCGTCGACGAAGTCGCCAGCCGGCTGATCGCGGCCTACGACGCCGCCCGGACCGTCGCTCCGATAACCGACGAGGCCGCGGATTTCGACGTCGCGGCGGCCTACGACGTGCTGTTCGAGATCGAACGCCGCCGCCGCGCACAAGGTTGGATCCCGGTGGGACGCAAGATTGGATTCACCAATCGCACGATATGGCAGCGCTATGGCGTGTACGACCCGATCTGGGCGCACACGTGGACGCACACCGTGCAAGATGCCGTCGATGGACAGGCGACGGTGGCGCTGCAGCGCCTCGTGCAACCGCGCATCGAACCCGAAGTCGTGTTCGGGTTGCGCGGCCCGGTGCCCGATACGGACGACGCCGAGGAAATACTTCGCCAGGTCGAGTGGATCGCTCCGGGATTCGAGATCGTGCAGAGCCATTTCCCGGACTGGAAGTTCAAGGCGCCGGATTGCGCCGCGGCGTTCGGACTTCACGGCGCGCTGGTTGTCGGCCAAAGAATCCCCGTGACCCCCGCCAATCGCGCCGCATTTGCGGCGATGCTCCCCACGTTTGCCCTGACGTTGCGCCGTGGCGACCAGGTGATCGATCGTGGCGTCGGCAGCCACGTGCTGGACAGTCCGGCGCTGGCGCTCGCGCACCTCGTCCGCGTCCTGGCCGGCCAGCGGCAGTTCCCGGGACTCGCCGCCGGCGAGATCGTGACGACCGGCACCCTCACGGACGCCTGGCCGGTCGCGCCGGGTGAAACCTGGTCCAGCGACTACGGCGCCTTGGACCTGCCGGGATTGCGCCTGACCTTGGCGTGACGCCCCGGGGGCGCTCCAAGAATCCGGCCCATACATGTATCATTCACGGCTTGCCCGGCCAAGCCCATGGGGCGCCGGCGCCGATCAATCAAGGATCCTGTCGACATGAATGCCATTGTGAGTGCCGTCTTCGCAGCCCTGCTTCTTTCCGCCTGCACCTGGCAGACCAACCGTGCGTTGCTGCCGGACGATCCGGATGACAGGGCCATTCATACCGGCAGCCACATTCCCGTCAAGGAAAACACCACGGCTGGCAAGGCAACCAACTCGGGCGATGCGGATGCGATGATCCGTTCCCAAAAAGCGCTCGGCGGGCCGCCCGGGACCGGGGGCGCCCGCTCGAACTAAGTCACAGGGCCTCCGCCACGACGACATATCGGAGTGGCCCGCCGGGGTTGATTGCGTCGAATGGGTAGCAGGTGACCAGCGTGAGCGTTGGTTGCGAAGTTTCGCGCGGAATGTTCAGCGCGCGGAAGTCCGCGACATAAGTCCTGCGCACGTGGAAATGCCGTCGCGTTCCATCGCGGCCCTCCACCACCAGCGTGTCGCCCCGCGATACGCGTTGCAGGAACCGGAAGTGCGTGTCGCGGTGCGCGGTGATCACGCTGTTGCCGGGGCCGCCCGGATTCGCCGAACCTGATACAAGGCCCGGGCCGAATGCGAGCGTGCGCCCCGACGCGCCGCTCAGCACGAGCACATCGGCGTCCTGCGCGGGCGCGATGAGCCGCGCCACCGGATGCATGTCGGCCCACGGCCAGGGCTTGGCGGGCAAACCGGAATCCCGCGTCCTTGTCCATGCCGAATGCAGCATCGCCTGTGCGAGTCCCGCCTTCGCGTAGATGTAGAGGCCGTTACCGAAGCAGGCCAGTCCGGCCATCGCCAGCACGACGATCGCCGCAACGGGCTTGGTGCGCCTCAACCATGCGCCGGGCAGGCGCGCCGCAGCCGCGTCGCCGCCGATGGGGGAAGACTCGGCCGGACGGCATCGGAACGCGATGCCGGGCGGACTCGCGTGCATCCAGTTGCGCGACTCCTGGCCGTTGCGACCGAAAGATCCTCCCCGATCGGCAGCGACGATATCCATGATCAGATCCCCTGCGGCATGCGAGCGCCGCGGCGGCGGCGCAAGGCTTCCGCAAGCGCGGCCGCCAGCAAAAGCAACATGCCGATGACGACTGAAAGCGCAGCGGGCGTCGCAGTGCGCGGCAGCTGGTCGAATGCCGTCAGTCCCTCGGGGACATTGCCGGGCATCGCGTCCTTCAGGGTGTCGCTCCCGACGGGCCGGGTCGGCGTCACGTCGACCGCGACCAGGCTTGTGTATTTGCTCACCAGGTGGTGCGTCAGCGCGACATCGAGCACGGCGTTGCGGATGTCGGTCTCGCGCTCGGGTGCGCCCTGGCGTCCGGCGTCCATCAGCGCGTCGATTTTTGCGCGCGCCCACAGCACCGCGACGCCGGCCTCCGTCGCGCCATCCTGCATTGGCAGCACGGCCTGCCACCGCTGGCCGGCGCGCAATCCGGAGATGACGACGTCGCCCTGTAACGTGCCCGCCGGGAATTGGGCGGCGACGACGACCGGTTCGCCGGCGTAGAGGTCGGGGACCCGCCGCGGCCACGCGTCGGTGCCTCCGGGCCAGTCGACCGCGATGTCGGTCAGCGCGGGGCTCTCCAGCTTCCGGAACAGTTCGGTCATTTTCTGGCGCACCTCGCGCACGTCGCCGATGAACGTGAACGTGCCGCGGCCGAACTGCGCTGCCTTGGTCAGGAAAAACGTGTTCGGCGACGGACCGATGCCGATCGTGAACAAGCGCCGGTCGCCCAGCTTGTCGTGCAGCAGGCGCAGGATCGCGTCCTCGTTGCCGACGGCGCCGTCGGTGAGGAAGACGACCTGCCGCATCAGCGATGATTCCGGCGGGCCCGCCAGCGCGGCAGCCAGCGCGGGCAGCATTTCGGTTCCACCGCGCGCGCGCAGCCTGGCGACGAACTGCTTCGCCTGCGCGTGCGTCGAAGAGTCGAAGGGCATGGGCGCCGTGAACAGCGAGGTGCTGGTCGAATTGAATTCGATGACGTTGAAACGATCGCCCGCCTGCAGCCGGTCGAGGGCCATGGACAGGGCGTCGCGCGCCTGCGCGATGGACACGCCTTCCATCGAGCCCGATGTGTCGATGATGTAGGTGATCTCCCGCGGCGCGCGTGTCGCCTGGGAATCTGCGAGTGTCGGCGGCAGCGCCATCAGCAATGCGTACGTCTTGCCGCCGAGCGTCTCGGTGAACAGCGCCGCGCCCGGCGCGCTGCCGATGTCCGGCGTCCATACCAGTTCGAAGTCGCGCGCCGCGGAAACGGGCCCTTCGCCCAGGACGATACGGTAGCGATTGCCCGGACGTTCCTCGACGTCGATGGCGTGGTAGCTGCTGGCGATGTTTGCCAGCGGAAATCCCGCATTCATGTCGATCATGATCGACACCGGGTTCACGTAGGCGTCGCGTGCCGCAACGAACGGCGGCGTGATGCGGTCGGCGTCCGGAACCTGGACCGTGGCCTGCGCCCAACCCATGCTCATGGCCGTCGCCGTCGCCGTCGCCGTCGCCATAGTCGTCGCGGCGCCCGGGATGTAGCGTGGCGTAATCGCGAGCGGGAAGCGCAGGCGGAACGCGCCGTCGCCGTAGCGCAGCGTCTCCTCGTATTCGAGTGCGACGACGATCTCCTCGCCCGGCCCGATGTTGGCCACGCTGGTCGTGAACATGTTCGGCCGCTCCTGTTCGACGAGCGTCGTCTTGCGTCCTTCGGTCTTCGCGGTCTCGTAGGCGCGCCGCGCCTCCGCGCGCTCCCTGATCTGCCCTTCGATCACCCGTTCGCCGACGCGCATCGTCAGGTGGTCGACGGCGGCCTTGTCCGGCAGCGGGAACACGTACACGCCCTCGCGCCATTGCGCGGTCGGATTCGCGAAGCGCTGCGTGACCTGCACCCGGGCGACCATTCCGGTGACGTCCATGTGCACGTCGGTGGCCAGCAACGGCGCAGCCGACCGTTCGCCTGTGTCATCGCGCAGCAGCAGCGTGCCCTGTCCCGGGTCGCCGGCGGTTGCCGCGTTGGCTTCGACGCTGATGATGAATACGGCAAGCGCGAGCACCAGGCTCACGAACAGCCCGGTGCCGAGGCTTTCCAGTGCCAGACGGCCGATTTGGCGCCACTCGCGGCGCAGGACACGGGACCCTTCGATACGATCGGCATGCGGCATGGCAGATTTCCTAAGGCGCTGCGCTGGCGGAAGGCGGGCCGGTTTCCGGAGGGAGTCCGCCGGCCTGAGGCTCCCTCGTCGGTAACCATTTCGCGCGCGCATTGCGGCAAGCGGGCGCGCGAAAAGCGCAAATCCGGCGAAGAAATGTGGCAAACCGGTGGCATGCGAAGGAGGGCGGTCCGGCGGTTCGGACGCTGCGGTATATTCGACCGCATGAGCCTTTCGCCGGAACGCCCCGGGGAACGCGAAGTTCCGCGCCGAGGGGCTGCGCGCAGCGCGAAGGAGCACTTCTGAAACGCATCGCCATCGTCGAGGACGAACCCGCGATTCGCGCCAACTACGCGGAGGCGCTGCGCCGCCACGGCTACGAAGTCGCGACCTATGCGAACCGCGCCGACGCACTCAGCGCGTTTCGCACGCGGCTTCCCGACCTTGCCCTGGTCGACATCGGATTGGGTGACGATATCGACGGCGGATTTGCACTGACGCGCGAATTGCGGGCCCTCTCTGCCACGGTGCCGATCATCATCCTGTCCGCGCGCGACAGCGATTTCGACATCGTCGCGGGCCTGCGCCTGGGCGCCGACGATTACCTGACCAAGGACGCCAGCCTGCCGCACCTTGCCGCGCGCATCGCGGCGTTGTTTCGCCGCAGCGAGCTTTCAACCGCGCCGCCTTCGGGCGACGACGTCCTCGAACGCGGACCGCTCAAGCTCGACGTGCCCCGCCTGACCGCGGACTGGAATGCGCAACGGGTCGATCTCACGCTGACCGAGTTCTGGATGGTGCACTCGCTCGCGCGTTTCCCTGGTCACGTCAAGGATCGCGACGCGCTGATGCGCGACGCCAGCATCGTCGTCGACGACAGCACGATCACGTCGCACGTGAAGCGCATCCGGCGCAAGTTCCAGGCAGTCGATCCCGCGTTCGATCGCATCTCCACCGTTTACGGCATGGGTTATCGCTGGAACGCGGAATGAAGTTGCCCCGCATCGCGTTGTCCATACGCGCGCAGTTGCTGCTCGTGCTCACGGTGTTCCTGGCTCTGCCGTGGCTGGGCGTTTCCTACGTGCGGGAACTGGAGCGCCTGCTGCGCGATGCGCAGGAACGAACGCTTGCCGGCACCGCGCAGGCTGTGGCGACCGCGCTGCACGACCGGCCGCGGCTGTTCGCGACCCGGCCCGACGCCATCGCGGCGTTCGCGCAGGAACGCACCGACGACGCCGCGAAAGGTTCCGACCGGGCGCCACCGTCGGCATCGCCCGAAATCGCGCAGATCATCGACGGCCTGTCGCGCACGACAGCGCGCATCTGGGTCATCGACCGAGATGGCACGGTGCTGGCGCGTGCCGGCTCGCTCAAGGCGCCACCTTCGCCAGTGCCCGCCGAATCGTTCAGCGCGCGGCTTTGGCGCGCCACGACGGGAAGCCTGTATGCGCTCGTGCTGGATCAGCCGAGCGAGGATTTCGCCGATGATGCGGCGGACAACGGAACGCCGGGCGGACGCGACGTCGAAGGCGCGCTGGCAGGCATACTGACCACCGAGCGCCGGCCCACGTCGGACGCGAAGGCGGTGGTCGTCAGCGCGGCGCATCCGATCTGGGTTGGCGATTCGGTGAAGGGCGCGGTGATCGTCGAGGAAACGGGCAACGCGGTGCTCGCGCAGCGCAACCTCGCGTTCGAGCGGCTGTTCAACATCGTGCTGGCCGTGCTGCTCGTCGGCTCGCTCGCGCTGACGCTGTATGCGACGTGGCTTTCCTCGCGCATCCGGCGCCTGCGCGACGACGCGGAACTGGCCATCGATGAGCAGGGCCGCGTGCGCGCGGCACTCGCGAGCTCCAATGCCGGCGACGAGATCGGCGACCTGTCGCGCAGTTTCGCGAGCGTGCTGGCGCGGCTGGCGGACTACGCGAGTTACCAGGAAAAGATGGCGGGCCGGCTGTCGCACGAGCTGCGCACGCCGATCGCCGTGGTGCGCAGTTCGCTCGACAACCTGAAACAGACGGCGCTGCCGGACGATGCGCGCGTGTACATGGTGCGGGCACAGGAAGGCCTGGCGCGGTTGACGACCATTCTGACGCGAATGACCGAAGCGGCGCGGCTCGAACAGAGCCTGTCCGACTCCGAGCGCGAACGTTTCGACCTCGCGAACGTGGTGGCGGGCTGCGTGGACGGATACCGACAGGCGTATCCGGCGGCGTCCATTGCCTTTGTCCGTCCCGCAGCACAGTTCATCGTCGTCGGCGCGCCCGACCTCATCGCCCAGATGCTCGACAAACTCGTCGCCAATGCCGTCGAATTCGGCAAGGACGGGGTCATCGACATCAGCATCACGGGCGACGCCGGCGACGTCCTGCTATCGGTCAGCAACGAAGGACCGCCGTTGCCGGAAATGGAGGCGGGGCATCTGTTCGACTCGATGGTCTCGGTCCGCGGCGGCGGCGACGCGGCCGAACCGCACCTGGGGCTCGGCCTTTACATCGTGCGGCTCATCGCCGAATTCCACGGGGGGCGCGCGCAGGCGGCGAACCGGCCCGATGCGGCCGGCGTCGTCGTCAGCGTGTCGATTCCGCTGGCCCGCTGACCCCGCTCGATCGCCGTTCGGCGCAGTCTTCGGTTTCAGGGCCCGACGACTTCGAACGGCGCGCGGCGGAGATCGAGCGCCGGATTGCGGTCGAAGAAATTCACCGGCTTCAGCTTGAACGACAGCTTCTCGAGCGAGAGCACCGGCGAGTCCTCGGTCGCCGTGACGTGGTGATGACCGATCGTCAGCCACAGGACGATATCGGTGTTGACGATGCTCTGGTTGTTCTGCTGGTACGAAGGCAGGCCCGGCTCGCCTGGGTTCTGGTTCGGCGTGTCCCCCGCCGCGAAGCGCTGGTCGGGATCGTATTTGGTGATCCAGAGGGGATAAGCGATGAAGCCGGCCCGCTTGTAGTCCGCCTTTTTCAGCAGCGGCTCCTCGATGCTGTGCGTCTCCACCATGTAGCCGGTGTTATAGCCTCGCGCGTTGGTGCGGTTGGGGTTGACGACCTTCCACAGCGCATTGTCATGGTCGAGTCTCCCGTCCAGTTCCCGGTCGAGTCGCTTTTCCTCGACGGCCCAGACACTCTTGCGCGGACCCGGGACGTTGTCCTTCACCTTGAGCTGGCTCAGCATGAAGCTGTTGTTCCTGCCGTCGATGTCGAGATCGAGCCGGAAATTGAAGAAATGGCTGTGGTTGGGCGCCACCAGGTTGGGCGCGATCAGCGCGCCGAAACGCGTGTCCTGCGCGGCCGTAGGCGAGGCCAGCGTCTTGCTCTTTACGGTCTTGGGTGCGTCGATCCCAGTCAGCCCCACATCGACGCGGATCGCGCCGCTCTGGTTGAAGACCCAGTCCACCAGGTAGTCATAGTTGCCGACCTGCGCGATCGTGCGCACGACCAGTTCGACGTCGGCGCGACCTTCGTAGGCGCCGCCGGCGAACAGCTCGAAGTGCCGCCACGCCGGATTGCCGGTCAGCCGCTCGAAGATGCCGACAACCTGCGGCAGCGGCAGCGGAACCACCGGCGCGCCGGGGACGGCGGCGGACACGACGGCGTCGATGAGCACCGCGTTTTCCGGCGTGTCCAGGCCGAGCCGCAGCGGCGAGGCCAGGAGTCCGAACCCGAACTCTCCCGCGTCCATGTACGTCCGATAGAACCAATTGATGTCGGGATCCTGATAGGGCACGAAGATTTCCGCCAGCGAGCCCTGGTAGAGCACCGAACGTCCGTCGTAGGTCGCGAGCGAGATCACGGTTCCGGGCCGGCGCTCGAAACGCACGTGGAACTTCCATTTCTGCCACTCGACGATGTTGCCGTTGATGCTGACATTGGTGCCGAGCGGCTGCGTGATGCGAATGGGCTTCAGCGCCGGACGCAAACCGCCTGGGCAGTGCTGCGACGGTTGCCTCGTCGAAATTGTGTGCGGACGACGGCAACGGCAACGGTCCGGTATCGATCACTTGCAGCACGACCTGGTCGTCGAGGTCGATGATGGCCTGCAGGCCCTCGATCGGCTTCGCGTACAGGTTGATTCCCGGCGAAGTCGGTGTAATACATCTGCGCCTTCACGATCCGGTGCGACTCCTCCGGAAGGCCGAACGATCCCGGTGTGAGTGGAGTGACGAGCACGTTGAGACGCTTTTCCGGCGTGTCGAGACCGCGCAGGGCCAGCGCATTGCGCACCGCCGGCGTCTCCACGGCGAACCCGAGCGTCGAGACCTCGGCAATGGTGAGTCCGAGCTGGCCATCGCTGGCCGGAATCAGCACCGGCGGCGTGAAGGTGCCGGCAGTCGAGATTGACGATCGTCCTGTAGCTCTTCTTGTTCTGGCGGAAGATAGACGGTGGCGGACGCGCGTAAGCGGATCTCCCGCATGAAAGCCGAGCACGACGTCCTTGGCGGGCTCGCGCAGGTCGATGCTCTGGAAGATCGCCGTGGGGAGCGCGGCGCCGGCATTCTGCAGGATGTCGGCCGCCGCCATGATCTCGAAATCCTCGAGCGGATCCATCGGATGCTGCGGAATCGCCTGTACCGACGTCATTCCGGCGCCAAGCACAAGTGTCGCGAACACGCGGAATGCACGGCGAAACATCGTTTTCATGTCGGGGCCTCTTTTGGCGAAGAGTCGAAATGAAGATGGATGCTGCTACACAATGTACTCGACAATTTGTCGGCGCGGCAAGCGGGACCTGTCGGCGGGAAGCCAAATGGAACGGACGGTGCGCCGCCCCGAAGGCGCCGCTGCGAGACGAGGGTGGCCAGCGCGAGATTGCGCCTAGCGGCGAGCGGCCCCGGGCTTGACCGGCCCCTTGATTCCCAGCTGGTCGACGAGGAACGCGTAGATATCGGCCTTCTCCTCGATTCGCGTCGACAATGCCGTGCCGATGCCGTGCCCGGCGCCGGCCTCCGTGCGCAGCAGGATGGGATGCTTCGACGATGTCGCCGCCTGCAGCCGCGCCGCCATCTTGAACGATTCGTAAGGTGCTACCCGGCCGTCGTTGGCGCCGGTGGTCAACAGCACGGCCGGATAGGCGACGCCGTCCTTGACCCGCAACAGCGGCGAATACTCGTAGAGCGCCTTGAACTGCGCCGGATCCTTGACCGAGCCGAATTCCGTCGTATTGAACTCGCCGTTCGGCTGCGTTTCCCAGCGCAGCGTGTCGTAAATGCCGACCTGGCTCACCACGGCGCGCATCGACTGCGGATGCTGCGTCAGTGCGGCGCCCATCGTCAGGCCGCCGTTGCTGCCGCCCATGATCGCCAGCCGGTCGGCGCTCGTGTACCTGAACTCGGTCAGGTAGCGCATGCCGGCGTTGAAGTCGTCGAACACGTTCTGCTTGCGGGTGAGGTTGCCAGCGAGGTGCCACGGCTCGCCGAACTCGCCGCCGCCGCGCACATTGACGACCGCGAACACGCCGCCGTAGTCGAGCCAGAGGCGGTTCATGGGGCGAACTACGGCTGCATGCTGATGCCGTAGCCGCCGTACGCATACAGCAGCACCGGATTGCGCCCGTTGCGGTTCATTCCCTTGCGGTACAGGATGTTGATCGGGACCTTGGTGCCGTCCTTGGAGATCGCCACGTCGCGGACCACCGTGGCGTCGGCGAAGTTGAACGAAGGCTTGCTGGTGAGCTGTGTCGGCACCAGCTTGTCCTGCTTCGCGTCGTAGCGGAACCACGTCGGCGGCGACAGGTAGCTCATCGTGTGCACCAGCACGTCGTCGCCGGTCAGCGCAATGCCGATGCTGATGTCCGAAATCGGCTCGGCGGGGATGTCGCCCAGGCGCTTGCCGTCGACGGCGAAAATGCGCGCGGCCGACGGTCCCCCGTCGCGGTACTTGACGTAGAGGCGCGATTTCGTCGGCGTGACGCTTTCGGCGACGATGTTCGCCTCCGGGACGACGACGACGGCGTTCGCGAGCAACGGACGATCCAGCGGAATCGCGATGATGCGGCCGAGCAACGCATCCTTGATCGACATCGCGTACAGCCGACCGTCCTCGCCGAACGCCATCTGCTTGACGCCGTCGGTGAAGCCGGCCACCTGCGTCCATTGTCCGGCGGAATCGCGTACGTGAAATGCGACCTCGCCGCCGTCCCCGTTGCGCACCTTGGCGAGCAGGTAGTTGCCGTCGCGGTTGCCCTTGAGTTCGATTTCGGCGATGCGCGGGAAGTCCCGGCCGATGACGTAGCGATCGGCGCTGACCGGCGTCCCGAGCTGGTGAAACCACACAGTCTGGTAGAACTGCCGGTCGGCCGGAGGACGTTCACTCCCCTGCGGATAGCGCGTGTAGTAGAAGCCGCTCCCGTCCGGCGCCCACTCGGCGCTGCCGCCTGCGGTCGGATTCATCACGCCCGGCACGACGTCGGCCAGGCGCTTGCGCGTCGCCACGTCGTAGACGTAGGCCGTGCCGATTTCGCTGCCATCGACGGACAGCGACACGACGACGCGCTTGCCGTCGAACGACGCCCTGTAGAAGTCGATCGTCGTGCGGCCCTTGGCGTCGAGGACATTGGGGTCGAGGACGACCGATCTCCTTGGCGATGTTGCCGTCGGCAGGCAGCACGACGAGCAGCGGCTGGTTCGCCGGCGGCGCCCGCTTCATCGCGAACAGTCGCTGGCGAAATTCGAATCCGTAGCGCCGGATCGTCTTCGCGCGCAGCAGTTCGCCGGCGCGCCGGGCGATCTCCGGTCGTTGCGCGATACCGTCCAGATAGGCCCGCGCGACCTTGTTCTGCTCGGCGATCCACGCCTTCACGTCGGGCGCGTTGTCGGCCTCGAGCCAGCGGTAATCGTCGGTGACCGCGACGCCGTGGTAGGTGTCGACGACCGGCTTGCGCACCGTCGGCGGGTAGGTCATGTCGGCGGCGTCCGCGCCGGCGGCGATGACGAGTGCGCAGGCGAGGGCGATTGCCGGTCCGGCGTAGGCAGAGGATTCTCATGGTTGTCGGTGACGCGCAGCCGGGACGTGGCGAAGCGGCATTGTACGCTCGGGAGAAAGCCGCGGACGCACCGGATTGCCGCGCATATCGGGGATAATGCGGGGCGCTTCCCGACCCCGTTCCCGACATGACACCTGTCTCCATTGCATCGCTGCTGCAGCATCCCGCGCTGGTCAGCGCGATGCTGCTGACCGCCTCGAACCTGTTCATGACCTTCGCCTGGTACGGGCACCTGAAACATCTGCAGTCGTCCCCGTGGTGGGCGGCGGCGATGATCTCCTGGGGTATCGCGTTCTTCGAATACCTGTTGCAGGTGCCAGGCAATCGCATCGGTTTCACCGTGATGTCGCTGGCGCAGCTCAAGATCATGCAGGAGGTGATCACGCTTGCGGTGTTCGTGCCATTCGCCGTGCTTTACATGGACCAGCCGGTCAAGCTCGATTTCCTGTGGGCCGGACTGTGCCTGATGGGCGCCGTCTACTTCATCTTCCGCACCTGACGGTGCCGCACGCATGACTTTCCTGCGCATCTACTTCCCGTTTGCGGCGGGCTACCTGCTGTCCTACCTGTTCCGCACGGTCAACGCGGTCATCTCGCCCGAGCTGGTGCGCGACCTGGCGCTCGACCCGTCGTCGTTGGGCCTTCTGACCAGCGCGTATTTCCTGGCGTTCGGCGCGGCGCAGATTCCCGTCGGCATGTTGCTCGACCGCTTCGGCCCGCGCCGCGTCGAACCCGTGCTGCTCTCCATCGCGGCGATCGGCGCGCTGCTGTTCGCCTACGCCGACTCGCTGCCGGCGCTGGCGTTGGCGCGCGCGGTCATCGGCCTTGGCGTGTGCGCATGCCTGATGGCGCCGCTGAAGGCGATCGCCGCGTGGTATCCGCCGGAGCGGCTGGGTTCTCTCGCGGGCTGGATCATGGTGGCCGGCGGCCTGGGCGCGCTGGCCGCGACCACGCCGCTGGAGTTTGCGTTGCGCGTCACCGGCTGGCGGAACATTTTCGTGGCACTCGCCGTGACGACGTTCGCCGTCGCGCTGTTCATCGCCTGGCGCGTGCCGGATATCCCGAAGCCCGTGCATGCCGCCGGATTCCGCGCGCAGTGGGCCGGCGTGCAGTGCCGTATTCCGGCATCCACGGTTCTGGTGGATCGCGCCTCTGGGAGCGTTCTGCATGGGCTCGTTCTTCGCGATCCAGGGCCTGTGGGCGGTGCCGTGGCTGATGGAGGTGCAAGGGGAGACGCGATCCGGTGCAGCGCGGCATCTGTTGTGGATGAGCGTCGCGACGCTGCTGGGGTTCGTGTTGCTCGGCCTGTTCGGAACGCGGCTCGCGGCGCGCGGCGTGCACGCGCGGCACATCTTCTCGCTGGGCTTCGGTTTGGCCGTCGTGGCGCTGGCCGCGATATTCCTGCGTCTTCCGGGCGGCTTCGTGTGGTGGACGCTCTACGGACTGGGGACGTCGGTCAACGTGCTGGCGTTCGCGGTGCTGAACGAAGGCTTCGGCCGGGACTTGGCCGGCCGGTCGAACACGGCGCTCAACCTGATGATGTTCGGCGGCAGTTTCCTGATGCAGTGGGGCATTGGCATCGTCGCGGAGATCGCGCGTCGCGGCCTGTCGCTCGACGAGGCCGGCGGGCTGCGCGTGGCATTCGGCGTCGCGCTTGCCGGCAACATCGTGACCTACGCGTGGTTCGCGCGCGGCTGGAGGCGGTTTGCGTCGCCACGTATCGCGGCGCAGGCGTTGTAGCATGCACCTGCACATACTCGGCATCTGCGGCACGTTCATGGGCGGCCTTGCCGCCATCGCCAAACGTGCCGGGCACGATGTGACCGGATGCGACGCCAACGTCTATCCGCCGATGTCCACGCAGCTGGCCGCGCTCGGCATCGGCCTCACCGAGGGCTGGGATCCCGTCCAACTTGCCGGCGCGGCGAAAGGCGCCGACGTGTTCGTCGTCGGCAACGTCGTCTCGCGCGGGAATCCGCTGATGGAAGCGATCCTCGACGCCGGATTGCCGTACATCTCGGGGCCGCAGTGGCTGTACGAGAACGTGCTGCGCGGCAAATGGGTGCTGGCCGTCGCCGGAACGCACGGCAAGACGTCGACGTCGGCGATGCTCGCGTGGATACTCGACCACGCCGGACTCGATCCCGGGTTCCTGATCGGCGGCGTGCCGGTCGACTTCCCCGTTTCGGCGCGGCTGACCGACAGTTCGTTCTTCGTCATCGAGGCCGACGAGTACGACACCGCGTTCTTCGACAAGCGCTCGAAGTTCGTGCACTACCGGCCGCGCACGGCGATCCTCAACAACCTCGAATACGATCACGCCGACATCTTCCCGGACGTGGGCGCGATCGAGACGCAGTTCCACCATTTCGTGCGCATGATCCCGGGCAACGGCCGCATCGTCGCCAACGGCGGCGATGTGGGCGTCGCGCGCGTTCTTGCGCGCGGTTGCTGGAGCGAGGTCGAGCGGTTCGGCCTCGCTGACGTGGCGGGCACCGGCCCGGATTGGACAATCGCCGTCGACGGCTCGATCCTGCTGGGTGGCGCACCACAGGGAACGCTGGCGTTCGGCGAGGCCGGCAGGCACAGCCAGTTGAACGCGCTGGCGGCACTGGCTGCCGCGCGCCACGCGGGCGTTCCGGTCGCGCACGGACTGGCCGCGCTGTCGGAATTCCACGGCGTGAAGCGCCGGCTGGAACTGCGCGGCGCCGCGCGCGGCGTCGCCGTGTACGACGATTTCGCGCATCACCCGACGGCGATCGCGACCACGCTCGACGGCCTGCGCCGCAAGGTGGGCAGTGCGCGGATACTCGCGGTGCTCGAGCCGCGCTCGAACACGATGAAGATGGGCGCGGTCAAGGATGCGCTGCCGGGAAGCCTTGCCGCGGCCGACCGCGTGTTCTGCTACGCGGCAAACCTGGGATGGGATGTGGCCGGCGCGATGGCGCCGCTGGGCGCCAGGGTCAGCGTCTACAACGAACTGCCTGCGCTGGTGCAGGCGGTCGTCGCCGAGGCGCGCCCGGGCGAACACGTTCTCGTCATGAGCAATGGCGGATTCGGTGGCGTGCACGAAAAGCTGCTGGCCGGACTCGCCGCCGGATGACGCGCGCGACGCTCGTCTACCTGCACGGCTTCAACTCGTCGCCGCAAACGGTGAAGGGGCGCAAGCTCGCCGCCGCGGCCGCAACCTTGCCCGAACCTCCGCGCGTCTACGTCCCTCAATTGCACCATCGCCCCGCAAAGGCGATGCGCGACGTGCGCGAGTGGCTCGAACGCAATGTCGTGGATCGCGCGGCGCTGACTTTCGTGGGCAGTTCGCTTGGCGGGTATTACGCCACGTTTCTCGCGGAAAGGCTGGGCGCGCGCGCTGCCGTCATCAACCCCGCGGTGCGGCCGGCGTCGTCGCTCGCCGCGTACCTCGGTCCGCAGCGCAACCTGCACACCGGAGAGGCGTGGGAATTGACGTCCAAGCATTTCGACGAACTCGAAGCATTGTCGGTCCCGGCCCTCACGCGCATGGACCGCTATTTCCTGCTGATGCGATCCGGCGACGAAGTGCTGAACTGGCGCGATGCGGTGGCGCGCTATGCCGGTGCGTGGCAGTATGTATTGGGTGGCGGCGACCACGGGTGGGAAGACATCGACGACGAAATACCGTCGGTGCTGCGCTTTGCCGGAAATCCCTTTGGCTGATGCTATCCCGTCCGCGTGGTTCGAAAGGCTCCTGTCACCGCCAACTCGGGAAGCATGCCCGATTGATCACCCGGGGCGGATCAGCTGGAATTTTTCCATCCGGTAGCGCAGCGTGTCGCGGGACACGCCGAGTATTCGCGCGGCGTGCGTGACGTTCCAGTTGGACTGATTCAGCGCCCGGGTAACGAGATCCCGTTCCGCCTGTGCCAATTGGTCCGCTTCGCCACTGACGAGCGGCGGCTCATCCCGCGCCACCTTGGGGATCAGGTTCATGAGTTCGGGGCCGATTGCGTCTCGCTGCGCCATGATCACAGCCTGTTCGATCACGTTGCGAAGTTCCCGCACGTTGCCCGGCCAGTGATAGCGCTGCAGTGCCTCCTGCGCCTCCGGGCTGAACCTCAGTTCCGGCTTCTGATAGCGCGTTCGGTGTACGCGTAGAAAATGCTGCCCCAGCAAGGTGATGTCCTGTCCGCGCTCGCGCAGTGGCGGAAGGTGGAAGTGGATTATCCGCAGGCGAAAGAACAGGTCCGCCCGGAATTTTCCCTGCGCGACCAGTTGCTCCAGGGGCTTGTTGGTCGCCGTGATGATGCGCACGTCCGCTTTCTGCTCGCGCACACTGCCAAGCCGGCGCACCATCTTGTTCTCGAGCAACGTGAGCAGCTTCACCTGCAGCGACGGGTCGATGTCGCCGATCTCGTCGAGAAAGAGAGTTCCCCCCTCGGCGGTCTCGATCAGCCCGGGCTTGCGTTCCTTGGCGTCGGTGAACGCGCCGCGCTCATAGCCGAACAGCTCGGCTTCCACGAGATGCAGCGGTATGGCCGAGCAATTGAATTCCACGAAAGGGCGGTTGCGCCGCGGTCCCTCGAAGTGCAATGCGCGCGCGACGAGCTCCTTGCCCGTTCCGGTTTCGCCGGTGACCAAGGCGGCAGCGGGCTGCGCGTCGGTCAGCGCAGCGTCCGCAGCGACCGTGCGCCGTATCATGTCCTTGACGGCCTGGATTGGCGCGGATTCGCCGATCAAGCTGTCGAGATCGCTTCCAGCGGCGACCTTGCTGCGATAGTAGGCGAGTTCCTCCTCGAGCCTTTCCTGACCCAGCATTTTTTCCAGGACGATCTTAAGTTTGCCCAACGCGACCGGCTTGACGAGATAGTCGTAGGCCCCGGCTTTCATCGCGTCCACGGCAATCTGTTCGCTGCCCTGGCCGGTGATCACGATCACTTTGACGCGGGATTCGCGCTTGCGCATTTCGGCCAGCATCTGCAGGCCGTTGATCCCCGGCAGGTTGAAATCGAGCAGTACGGCGGCCGGCCGGAACTCCGTCAGCTGCTCCAGGCCTTCCTCGGCGGTCTCCACACGGCATACCTCGTAGCCGATGCGACCGAGATACGTGGCGAGGTTCTTCGCAAACGTCACCTCGTCGTCGATGATCAGGATGGCATGAGGCATGTGCTACCGATTGCTCCTGAGCTGAAGATGCACCGTCGTGCCATGGCCTTCCACGCTCTCGATGCGCAGCGTACCGCCGAACCTGCGCACGATGCGCTCCGCGAGTGCCAGTCCGATGCCGAGCCCGGTGGTCTTCGTCGTACGAAAGGGCGTGAACATCGACGCCATTTGCGCCGCGGGCATGCCCTTCCCGGTGTCGGCAATTGCCACGTCGACCATGCGGGTGTTCTCGTTCCTGGCGGCGCTCAACGTGAGCCGGCCGCCGCGGCCCATCGCGTCGAGCGCATTGGCGAGCAGGCTGTTCAGCACGTGCTCTAGCAGTGCGGCGTCCGCCACGACCGGCGGCAGATCGGGAGGGGTGTCGACAGAGACGATCACATTGCGGCGCTCGAAGTCGCGCGTGAAATGGCCAGCCGTGTCGCGGAGCAGCCGCTCTACCTGGACATCCTCGAGTTCCACGCTCGGCGCCTGGGAATAGTACAGCAGCTGCCGCACCATTCGCTCCAGCCGGTCGACTTCGGCAATGATGTCGTGTGAGGTCTCCTGCACCTCGTCGGCAGGTGCAGCGAGTGCCAGTTCCGCGGACGATCGAATCGATGCCAGAGGATTGCGCAGGCCATGCGCAACGACCCCGGCAAGCTGTCCGACCGCGGAGAACGTTTCCGCTTGAACCAACTGGATTTGCTGCGTGCGCATCGTGCGATCGGCGCGCTTGACGATGCCGATCAGCATGACATACAGGAATAATCCGCTGGTGATGGACGATAGCCAGATCAGCCGGTTTCCGGTGCGAATCGTGTCAAACAGTGCGGTCGGTACCCGGTAGAGTTCGGCCACGCCAATGATCTCGGCTGTTTCCGGGTCCCTTATCGGGATGTAGTTCTCGACAAACGACTCGCCTCGACGCCCCAGATTGACATGTTCGGGCTTCGGGTTGTCTTCCTCGCCGACGATGCCGCTTTCCACGGTCAGCCGACCTGCAAGCGATTCGTCGAGTTCTGGATTGCGGCCGGGGGCCCTGCCGACAAGACTCTTGTCCGTCGACCAGATTACCGTTCCGTCCTTTGCATAGAAATTGGTGCGAAGCACGTCATGCATCGACGCAATGAATTGAAAGAATTCCTCGGCACGCGGGTCGCCAGGCTCGTGGACGCCGTTCCGGAAGTAGCCGCCGGCTTTTCCGATGTGCACGATCGACTGGATTTCCTCCATCGTCAGCGTCGCGTCGCGCTGGAGCATGTGCTTGGTCAGGAAGGCCGAGAGAAGCAGCGAAGTGACGATGCCGACGACCACGATCGCCGAAAGCGTCAGAAGAGAGAACCAGCGAATCAGGTTGAATGCCTTGCGGTCGCGCGCGGCGCTTGCGACGCCGGGCGCTGGCGGATCGGCGTTCTTCATTTCGCGGGAGGAAGGGGACGGCAAGGCGCTGCTCATGTTCGCTGATATATCGAGTGCCCAACGCGGGACCATTCTAGCGCCCCGCGTGTCGCCCGCGACCGGACTCGGGTGCTTGCTTGTGGTGGGTGTAAATCCCCAACCGATGGGGCATATCCCCCAATGGACCGCCGCTTGCGTCGGCGCAAGGACATTCGGCCCCAGCAAATACAGTCACTTGCGTCCTCCTGCAAAGCCGGCACGGAAGCTGCTGCATCAGAACCGGTGGCGGCCGTTACGAGCGCCAACGATCACTTCGCAAAGGCCTCAAATGAAATACGAACGACAGGATCAATTTCGCCGCGGCTTCTTCGCCATGCTGGTGTGCGCATGCGCGATGCTGGCAACGGCGTCTGTGGCAAAGGATGGCGTGGTCGAAGTGAACGGAGTCGTGCAGGCGACACCCGCCTCCGGGCTCATCGGCGATTGGACCATTGCGGCGAGGCAGGTGCGCACTGACGCATCGACGCTCATCAAGCAGCAACTCGGCGCCCCGGTGGTTGGCGCCATCGTCGAAGTCAAAGGCGCCGGATTGCCCGATGGCACGGTGCTGGCCACATCGCTCGAAGTCACGCAGGCCGTCGGCGCGCCACCGGGCGGAGGCGTCACTCCTCCGGCGGATGCGGGCGAGGTGACGGGCCTCGTCGAAGCGCTTCCTGCCAGTGGCCTGGTCGGAGCATGGCGCGTCGCGGGCAGGAACATCGTGGTTCTGGCAGCCACGCGGATCGACGCCGAACACGGCGCCGTCGCGGTCGGCACGCGCGTCGAGGTGCATGGCACGGCGAGTGCCGACGGATCGGTGACTGCGAGTGACATCGAAGTGCAGGCAGGCGGCACAGGAGCGCCCCCTTCCGCTGGAGGCGAGTTGGAAGTGCACGGCACGATCGACGCGCTGCCTGCTTCGGGCCTTCTCGGAACCTGGACGGTCAACGGCATCGCCATCACGGTCGACGCATCAACCATCCTGAATCCCGAACATGGCGCGTTCGCCGCCGGCGTCACGGTCGAAGCGCACGTGACAAACACGCCGAGCGGCTTCCTGCTGGCGAGCCGAGTCGAGTCGCGCGCAGGCACGGGCGCGCCGGTTCGCAGGCGCACGCTTCTGGGGTCGAATTGCCGCGCTTCCCGCGGTCGGATTGACGGGAATCTGGCGGGTTGACGCGCGAACCGTGGACGTCACCGCGGCGACGGAAATCCATCTGAACAACGGGCCGGTCGTCGTCGGCGCGATCGTCGAAGTCTCGGGCTTTGCGCAGCCGGACGGCGTGATCCTTGCGCACGAAATCGAGACCCGCGCGGCGATGGGCGTTCTCCCCGGGCAGGCTGCGTCGGCCGTCGAATATCGCCATGCGAAGCTCGGTCATTTCTTCATCACCGCCTCGGCAGCCGAGATCGCGATGCTGGACGGCGGCGCATTCGGTGGCGAATGGAAGCGTACCGGGGAATCGTTCAACGTTGGCGGAACCCAGGCCGTCTGCCGCTTCTATGGCATGCCGCCGAAAGGTCCGGACTCGCACTTCTTCACGTCCAGCGAGGCCGAGTGCGAGCATGTCATGGTGGAATACTCGGCGTGGACCTTCGAGGACCATGCGTTCGCCATCACGCCCGCGTCGCCGACCGGAGTCTGCCCGGCTGGATTGATCGGTGTCCATCGCTTCTTCAACATGCCCCGCGCCGGCGCCGACATGAATCATCGGTATGCCACGTCCGCCGCGGTCATCGCGGAAATGCAGGCCCTGGGTTGGGCACACGAGGGCGTCGTGATGTGCGCGCATCCTTGACGGGCTGAAGGCACGCTTGGGCGCGCCTGCGTGGCCGCCCGTCACACGCAAGGGGTCGCCGCTTGGCGGCCCTTTGCTATTCCGTTGTAGACTTTCGCGGGGAACGCGTCCGGTTGCCCGACGCGATTCGGAGTCTGGCAATCCGGCGGCGGCAGGCGCGGAAATCAAACTTGGGAGATGGCGATTGAAACCTGATTGGAGTGGCGTATTTCCGGCGGTGACGACGCAGTTTCGCGAAGATCTTTCGCTCGACATCGACGCCACCGCGCGCGTCATGGAGGGATTGATCCGCGACGGCGTCTCGGGCCTCATCGTCTGCGGCACCGTGGGCGAGAACTGCTCGCTGCGCAAGGAGGAGAAGATCGCCGTGATGGAAGCGGGCAAGGCGGTTGCCCGCGGACGGGTGCCGGTATTGAGCGGCATCGCCGAGTTTACGTCGTCCTTCGCGATCGACATGGCGAAGGAGGCCGCGCGCATCGGCCTCGACGGCGTGATGGTGATGCCGGCGCTGGTCTATTCGTCGAAGCCGCACGAGACCGCCGCGCACTTTCGCGCCGTCGCCATCGGCGACCGACCTGCCGGTGATGGTCTACAACAATCCGCCGATCTACAAGAACGACGTAACGCCGGAGATCCTGGCCTCGCTCGCCGACTGCGACACGATCGTATGCTTCAAGGAATCCTCCGGAGACACCCGGCGCTTCACCGACCTCCACAACCTGGTCGGCGATCGCTTCGTGCTGTTCGCGGGGCTCGACGACGTCGTCGTGGAGAGCATCATGGTCGGCGCGGTGGGCTGGGTTTCGGGCCTGTCGAACGCGTTCCCGCGCGAAGGCGAGACGCTGTTCCGGCTGGCCCGCGCGGGACGCTTCGCCGAGGCGATGAGCCTGTACGCGTGGTTCATGCCGCTGCTGCACCTCGATGCCCGGCCGGACTTGGTCCAGTGCATCAAGCTGTGCGAGCACATCATGGGACGGGGCACCGACCGCACGCGTCCGCCGCGGCTGGCGCTCGACGTGAAGGAAAAGGCCGAAATCGAAACGATGATGAAGCGCGCGCTGGCCACGCGACCCAGACTTCCGGACGTCGGACTGCGGCCGGCGGCGTAAAGTAAGGGTGCCGCCGCACCGCTGGGAAGGGTGCCGCCGCACCGCTGGTGAAGGGTGCCGCCGCCCCGTCGGTTGCCGCGCCGCTAGACGCCGTCCCGCACCAATGCCAGCAGCCGCTCGAATACGCGGTCGCTGGTGCGCAGGCCGCTGTGCTCGAATTCGTTGGTCAGCCAGCCTTTCATGCCCTTGATGGCGCCGGCGGTCTGCTCCGACAGTGCGCGCGGCACGAACATGTCCTCGGCGTAGATCGCCGCCGCCGCCGGCACCGTGTTGCGGGCGAGTTGCGCCGGGTCGTACAGCACCGGCCACTCGTCGTCATTGGCGAGCAATTCGGCCACGTCGCGCAGCGGCCGCAGCCCCGGGTAGTCGTCGAACATCCACGGATAGATCATCTCGCCGGTGAATGACGGCGGCTTGCCGGGCGTCCAGTTCGTCTCCGGAAATTCGCCGCGCACGCGCTCCGCCGACCAGCGCGACGCGGCGCCCTGCGTGTAGCACATCTCGTGCAGCACCGCGAAGATCGGGTTGGTCTCGAAGGTCTGCGAATTTTCGAGCGCGCGCAGGAACGGCAGACTCAGCACATCGCCTTTCGCGCCGGCGCAGAACGCTTCCTCGAGCAGGTAGTGCAGGTTCTCCATGCCTTCGTCGAAACCCAGCATGAAGCCGACCTGCTGGAAGCGGCGAACGGTGAGCCGGCCACCGGTGGGCAGCGCCACGTCGTGCGTGTTCAAGTGCTCCATGATGCGCGTGCACAGCGCCGCGTCGTCCGGATACCGAGCGAAGTGCTTGCGCGTCTTGCGCGCGACCTCGGGGTACGTGTGGCGGTAATAGTCGTCGGCGCTGCCGGCAAGCGGAGGCAGGCCGCCGGTGACGAAGACCTCGCGCAGTCCGCGCGAATGGAACGAAAGGTAGTGCACGGCGCAGAAACCGCCGTAGCTTTGGCCGAGCACGCTCCACGGCTCGTCGACGCCGACCAGCTGCTTACGGATCAGTTCGCAATCGAGCACGATGCTGTCGGCGCGAAACTGCTTCAAGTACGCGGCCTGCGCCTTGGCGTCGCCGCGCCGCTCAAGCGTCTGCGCGAGCACGACGCTGCTGCGCCCGTTGCCGCGCGAATCGAGCAGCAGCACGTGGTAGTCGTCCAGCGCGCGCTTGAGCCACCCCGAGTAGGTCGTCGGCCGCGGCCCCGGATAGCCCGGCCCGCCCTGCAGGAAGACGAGCCAGGGTCGCGTTTCCGTCGCATGTTCCCCGTGCCGGACCGCGCGCGCGAATACCGAAAGCTTCTCGCCGCCCGGCTGGCCGTGGTCGAGCGGCACGGTGAATTCGAGATCGCTCAATGCCATGCCGTGATGGCGAACGGTGGCGAGCGTGCGGAATGTGGTCATGGCTGTATCCGTGTGGTCAAGCGAAGCGTTGCGGACGAAACGGCGCAAGGTCGAGCGGCGGCGCGCGCCCCGCGATGATATCGGCGACGAGGCGCGCCGTCGCGGCCGATTGCGTGAGGCCGAGATGTCCGTGTCCGAACGCGTAGATCACGCGCTCGTCGGCGCCGGCCGGCCCGATCGCGGGCAGCGAGTCCGGCAACGACGGCCGAAAGCCCATCCACTGCGTGCCGCCTTCCGTGCGCAGGCCCGGCATGAAGCGCTTCGCCTTCGCCAGCATCGTTGCGGCGCGTGCATAGTTGGGCGGCGCCTCGAGGCCGGCGAGTTCCACCGCGCCGCCGACACGCACGCCGCAGTCGAGCGGCGTGACGACGAAGCCATGGCCCCCGAACGTCAGCTGGCGCTTCAAGTCGAAGGCGCCGACGGGCAACGTCGTGTTGTAGCCGCGCTCCGTTTCGAGCGGGATTCGCTCGCCCAGCGTGCGCGCGAGATGGTGCGACCATGCGCCGGCCGCGACGATGACGTGCCGCGCGACGATCTTGCCCCATCGCGCAATTTCACGTCGACGCCATCTGTGCCGGTCGCGAGCGCCGCTGCGTCGGCGCGCCGGATGCGGCCGCCCTTGTGCTCGAAATGGCTGGCGAGTGTCTCGGTCGCCACCTGCGGATCACCGACCGTCATCCATCCGGGCACGAATGTCGCCGCCACCAGCGCATCACTCAAGCCCGGCTGGAAATCGGCGATGGCCTCCGGCCCGCGCAAGTGCGTGAACGCGATGCCGTGGTCGGCGCGCGCCTGCCACCCGGGTTGCGACGCGGCAAGCTCGGCTTCGCTTTCATACACGTGCAGGACGCCATCGCCGTGCAGCATGTGGCTGGCCCCCGCTTCACCAAGCATCCGCGGCGTTTCAATTGCGGACAGGTCCATCATCGCGGCCTGCGCCACGGTACTGGCGCGCACGCGGTCGGGCATGCTCGCTCGCCAGAAGCGAATCAGCCACGGCGCAATGCGCAGAAGGTACGTGGGACGAATCGTCAGCGGTCCCAGCGGATCGAGCAGCCAGCGCGGCGCCTTGCGCAGGATTCCAGGCGAGGCGAGCGGAAGGATGTCCGAGAACGCGAGTGCTCCGGCATTGCCGCGGCTGGCCTCCGACGCCACGCCCTCGCGGTCGATCAGCACGACGGCCCGGCCATCCTGCTGCAGGCGCAGCGCGATCGCCACGCCGACGATGCCCGCACCAATCACGAGCACGTCGCACGCTGCCTCGCCAGCCGACAGCGGCGGCGCGTGGGCTACGCCAAGCCCCACGCGAATTTGTCTGCGGGGTCGAAGATGACGGTGGCGTCCAGCGTGACGTGCGCGCGGCCATGTATCTGCGGCAGCACCGCGTTTGCCGGCACGCCCGGCAGCGGTGTCGCGGCCCGCGCATAGCGGCCGGTGAAGACGCTGCCGATCACGCTTTCCTGTCGCCATGGCGTGCCGGGTGCGAGTTTGCCGTCGTCGGCCAGGCACGCGAGCTTGGCGCTGGTGCCCGTGCCGCAGGGCGAGCGGTCGTAGGCGCCGCCCGGGCACAGCACGAAATTGCGCGCGTCGTTGCGGGGATCGGCCGCCGGACCGACGAGTTCGACGTGATCGATCTCCGCGCCGCCTTGCCCGGTGATGCCTTGCCGCGACAGCGCGTCGCGCACGCGCGTCGCGAACGCCGTCAGTTCGCCGGTGCGGTCCGCCTCGAGCGGCAGACCGTGGTCGGAACAAAGGAAGAACCAGTTGCCGCCCCACGCGATGTCGCCATGCACGACGCCATGGTCCGGGACGTCCACGCGCACCTGCGTCGCGTGGCGCCAGGACGGCACGTTGGCAACCGATACGGTGCCGTCGACGTGCAGTGTCGCGGTGACGGTGCCGACGACCGTCTCGATCCGGTGCTCGCCCGGCTGTACGCGGCCGAGGTAGGCGAGCGTCGCGATCAGGCCGATCGTGCCGTGGCCGCACATGCCGATGTAGCCGACGTTGTTGAAATAGATCACGCCGCACGTGTTGGCGGAATCGAGCGGCGTGCACAGCATCGCGCCCACGATCACGTCGGAGCCGCGCGGCTCGTTGACCAATGCCCTGCGCCAGGCATCGTGCTGCTCGCGGAAACGGTCACGCCGCTGCGCCATGTCGCCCGGTCCCAGATCGGGACCGCCGCTGACCACGACGCGCGTCGGCTCGCCGCCGGTATGGGAGTCGATGATGCGGGTCGGCGTGACGATGTCCGGCGTCATGTCACCGGCCCGACGCCGACTTGCGGGGGTGCGCCGGCGCGGCCTTGGTTCCGCGAAACGCGAGCGCCGTCTCGAAGGCGGCCTTGGTGAACGCGAGCACCGCGCCGAAATCCTCGTCCGACAGCCTGCGCGCGGCGTCGCTGCTGCGGTAGACGTTCGCGAATTCGCGCTCGCGGCCCGCCTGCACCGCGAAGCGGCCGATGCCCAGGTTTTCGAGCGTGCGCCAGACGTCCGGGTTGTACGAGCGCGTGAAGCGCATGACGAACGAAATCGGATCGTTGCGGCCCAGCACCGACGCGAGCCGCAGGATGATCTCGAAGGGCAACGCGATCTTGCCGTTCTCGACCAATTCCAGCAGCGTCGGATCCTCGAGGTTGATCGCTGCGCCGACTTCGCTCAGGCTCAGGCCCGCCGCCTCGCGCATGCCGCGCAATACGTTACCCGTCTTCTCCAGCGCCTGGCGTTGCTCCGGCTTGACCAGAATGGCCTTGGCGGCGCCAATGGAAATGTCGGCAGCCGCCCCGGCAATTCCTAAGACCGAGTCCGACCAGGACCGGACCTGCCGGGCGACACCGACCAGCGTCGACTCGCTTGGCGGGGCCTCGGCCCGCCGAATGCGAGCGCCGGTTGCGCTGGGTGCGCCCGATTTCTTCGTGACGCGTTTGCGTGGGGCGGACATGGACTCTCCTCGAAGTGCGATCACAGCGTTGCCGGCCCGTCCACGCTGCGGCATTCAGCGCGACGCGATGGGACGGACAATCGAATCTGCTTGAGACCTTGTGTCAGATTATCACGCGGAACCGCGACCCGGCCGCGGGACACGAGCGCGGCACTTCGACTATAGTCAGCGCCGGGATTCCCCCGAACGACGCCTTAGGAACCGATGCGCCCAACCCCGAGACGCAAGGGCATTCTTGGCGCGACGCATGGAGCAATCGTCGCGGCGCTGATCGCGCTCGTTCTGCATGCGGCGCCGGGCATTGCCGCCGACGCGGCGAAGACGCTTCGCATCGCGTTCTCGGGCCCCGAGCAGAGTTTCGACCCGCAGTTCTCGGCCGACGCGGCGTCCGATGGCGTCATCGATCACATCTTCGACGCCATGCTGGACTACGACTACCTGGCGCGGCCGATGACGCTGGTCCCGCGCACGCTGGTGGCGATGCCGACGGTGACCGACAATGGCGCGACGTATGTCTTCAAACTAAAGCCCGGAACCTTCTTCACGCCCGATCCGGCGTTCAAGGGCAAGCCGCGCGAACTCACTGCCGGCGACTACGCCTATGCAGTCCGGCGCTTGCTCGACCCTGCGGTGAAAAGTCCGTGGCTGTGGCTGGTCGAGGGCAAGATCATCGGCGGCGATGAGTTGCGCGCCCAGGCGATCAAGTCGGGCAAGTTCGACTACGACGCGCCGATTCCCGGATTGGAAGTGGTCGACCGGTACACGCTGCGCGTCCGGTTGAACCGGCCGGACCTGCGCTTCCTGTACGTGTTCGCGGTGCCGAACACCGCTGCCGTCGCGCGTGAAGTCGTCGAAGCCCATGGGCAGGACTTTGGCGCGCACCCGATCGGCACCGGTCCGTACATTCTTGGTGAATACAAGCGCAGTACGAAGATGGTGCTGGTGGCCAATCCCGGCCTTTCGCGACACGACGTATGTGCCGGCCGGTCCGGTGCCGCCGGAATCGCAGCCGATCGCGGCCGCGCTCAAGGGCCGGAAATTGCCGCTGATCGGGCGCATCCAGATCACGGTCATCGACGAAGGCCAGTCGCTGTGGCTCGCGTTTTCCAACCGCGAACTGGACATGCTCGACCGGTTGCCCGGAGAGTTCGTCGAGCAGGCGCTTAGCAGTGGAAAGCTTCGTCCCGACCTCGCCGCCAAGGGCATCCGGCACGAGGTGCTGCTGCGTCCGAACACGCGCTGGACCTACTTCAACATGGAAGACCCGGTCGTCGGCGGCTATGCGCCGGAAAAGATCGCGCTGCGCCGCGCGGTAGGCATGGGCTACGACGTCGACCAGTTCATTCGGGTGATGTTGAAAGGGCGCGGGATTCCGGCGATGAGCCCGCTCCCGCCTGACATCGCGGGCTACGACCCCAAGCTCAAGACCAACGCGCAACTCTACGATCCGGCGGCAGCGCGCGCGCTGCTGGACAAGTTCGGCTACAAGGATCGCGATGGCGACGGTTATCGTGAGACGCCCGGGGGCAAGCCGCTGGTGCTCGAACGCTGGTCGTTGCCGTCGTCGCAGGCGCGACAGGAGAATGAGCAGTGGAAGAAGAACATGGACGCGATCGGCCTAAAGATCGTGTTCAAGTCGGACAAGCAGTCGGAGTTGCGCAAGATGGCGCGGCAGGGCAAGTTCCCGATGCGCACCGACGGGTGGGTCGCCGATTATCCGGATGCCGAGAATTTCATGCAGCTCCTGTACGGACCGAACATCGGGCAGGAAAATCACGCCCGTTTCAACCTGCCGGCGTTCAACCAGCTGTACGACGAGGCCTACCGGCTGCCGGATTCTCCCGAACGCACCAGGCTTTTCGACCGCATGACTGAGCTGGTGCTGGCGTACGCGCCCTGGCGCTTGATGGAACACCGGATCGACGATCACCTGACGCAGCCGTGGGTGCTCGACTACAAGCCGCATCCGGTGCGGTCGGCGATCTGGCGCTACATCGATATCGATCCGGCGCTGCGGCCGAGATGAATGCAAGGCGGCGCTGACCGTAGCGGTCCGCCGCTCGGCTGGCGTAGCATTACGCCCATGACCTCGCCGATTCACCTCGAGCAACCCGCGGTGCGCACGGCTTCGAAAACGACGGCCGCGCACATCGGCCGCGAAACGGCGTTCGGCGCACGCAATTACGATCCGCTGCCCGTCGTGCTTGGACAGGGCGTGGGCGCGTGGCTGACCGACGTCGACGGCAAGCGCTACCTGGACCTGATGAGCGCGTACTCGGCCGTGAGTTTCGGCCACGCGCATCCGAGAATCGTCGCGGCGCTCGTCGCGCAGGCGCAGCAGCTCGCGGTCACGTCGCGCGCATTCCACAACGACCGGCTGCCCGCGCTGCTCGAACGCCTGGCGCAAGATGACCGGACTGGATCGCGCGTTGCCGTCCAACGGCGGCGCGGAGGCGGTCGAGACGGCGCTCAAGGCGGCGCGCAAGTGGGGATACCGTGTCAAGGGCATTCCGGCCGATCGCGCCGAGATCATCGTCTGCGCAAGCAACTTCCACGGCCGCTCGATCGCGATCGTCGGCTTTTCGTCGGAGCCGCAATACCGGGATGGCTTCGGACCGTTTCCCCCCGGATTCGTCGCGGTCCCATTTGGCGACGCCGCGGCGCTGGACGCGGCCATCACGCCGAACACCGCGGCGTTCCTGGTCGAGCCGATCCAGGGCGAGGGCGGCATCATCGTGCCGCCGGAAGGATATCTCGCGCAATGCGCGCGCATCTGTCGCGAGCACAACGTGCTGCTGATCTGCGACGAAATACAGACCGGTCTTGGCCGCACGGGCTACCTGCTCGCATGCCAGCACGATCAGGTGCGCCCCGATGGCGTGATCCTGGGCAAGGCGCTCGGCGGCGGGCTGCTGCCGGTGTCGGCATTCGTCGCGACGCACGATGTGATGCGGGTCTTCACGCCCGGCGACCACGGCAGCACGTTCGGCGGCAATCCGCTCGCGGCCGCCGTGGCGATGGCGGCGCTGGATGTGCTTGAAGACGAGCAACTGTGCGCGCGATCGCGGCAACTCGGCGCGTGGCTGATCGGCGAACTCGCAGCAATTGCCAGTCCGCTGGTCCGGGACGTGCGCGGACGCGGACTCTACATCGGCATCGATATCGACCCGCGCAGGCTTCCCGCGCGGCGCGTCGTGGACCGATTGCTGGCGCGAGGCATCCTTTCCAAGGACACGCACGGGACGGTGGTGCGCATCGCGCCGCCGCTCAACGTCGCGCAGGCGGACCTCGAGTGGGCGGTGCGCGAGTTGCGCGACGTGTTGCGCGCACTGGAACAGGACTAAGGAGTAACTGCCGCTTCCCCGCCGCGCCGCGCTGCCTTAGTATGGCGCGTGTCAGCCGCGGGCCCTTAGCAGGGTTCTTGCAAGCCCGCCGCCATCGTCCGATTCCAAGGGGAGCCGCTTCATGTCGAATATCCTGCCGCGCGTTGGTGCCGCCGTTTCCGCGCTCGTACTCTTCGCATACTGCCTGCCCGCCATCGCTCAGGAAAAGGACGAGTTGTGGGAAACCACGATGAAAATGGAAATGCCCGGCATGCCGATGCAGATGCCCGCGCAGACGGCGCGCACGTGCGTCGTCAAGGGCGCGAACGATGAGAGAGTCGTGCCCAAGCAGCAGGGCGAGTGCAAGACCGTCGACTCCAAGCGCACCGGCAGCAAGTACACGTTCAAGATGGTCTGCGACGGCAAGAACAAGATGACGGGCGACGGCGAGATTACCTTCGGCAACGGCACCTACGACGGCCGCATGCAGATGACCGGGACGATGGAAGGGCAGCCGGTGAACATGATCCAGACCTACACGGGCAAGCGCGTGGGTAACTGCACCGTTCCGCCGGCGACCAAGTAGCCCTCGACGCGCGCCGGTTCCGCGGCGCCGTCTGCGGGCCGGTTCGAGCGCTGCGCCGGCGTATACTTTTCCGATGAATGAGCCATCGGCCGCGGATCAGCTCGTCGTCGCGATCAGTTCACGCGCGCTGTTCGATTTCGAGGAAGAGAACAAGGTCTTCGAGACCGCCGACGACCGCGAGTACATGCGGTTGCAGCTGGAGAGGCTCGATTCGCCGGCGAAGCCGGGCGTCGCCTATCCGCTGGTGCGCAAGCTCGAGGCGTTCAATGCCGATGGCGTGCGGCGCGTGGAGGTGGTGATCCTGTCGCGCAACGATCCGGTCTCGGGCCTGCGCGTCTTCCGCTCGGTCAAGGGCGCGGCGCTGGGCATCGAGCGCGGCGTGTTCACGCGCGGCCGCGCGCCGTTCTCCTATCTGGGCCCGCTGAAGGCCAACCTGTTTCTCTCCGCCAACGCCGACGATGTCCGGGGTGCGCTCAACGCGGGCTTTCCCGCGGCCATGGTCTATACGCAATCGCAGGTCACCGATTCGCATCCCGATGAAGTGCGCATCGCCTTCGACGGTGACGCGGTGCTGTTCGCGGACGAGGCGGAGCGAGTCTTTCGCGACCAGGGTCTCGACGCCTTCCAGCAGCATGAAGCCGACCACGCGACGCGGCCTCTGCCGCCCGGTCCTTTCAAGCCGCTGCTCGAGGCGCTGCACCGGCTGCAGCGCGTGGATCGCGGATCGGTGCAGATGCGGCTGCGCACGGCCCTCGTGACGGCGCGCAGCACGCCGGCGCACGAACGGGCCATCCGCACGCTGATGGACTGGAACGTGAACGTCGACGAGGCGATGTTCCTGGGAGGGCGCGAAAAGGGGCCGTTCCTGCGCGAGTTCGAGCCCGATTTCTTTTTCGACGACCAGACGCGGCACGTCGAGTCGGCATCGCAGCACGTTCCTTCCGGTCACGTGCTCCACGGCGTCGCGAACGAAAGGAAATGAGTTCACCGGCCAATCCCTTTGCGCTGGCCGACTGGCGCCGCCGCGTTGCCGCGGAGTACGCCGCCGTGCGCTCCGGCGCCGCCGACCTGGAGGGCGCGGCAATGCGCTTCCGCGCCGCGCGCGACCGGCTTTTCAGCGAGCATCCGGAGAGCCCGATCGCGGAAGAACGCCGCCGCGACTGGCGAGGCGACTGGTTTCCGTATGCGCCGGCGTGGCGGCTGAAGGGCGTCGTCGAAGCCGTGACCAAGCGGGAGACATTCGAGATTCCGCTGGCGGCCGACGGGCTCCTCCGCTGCACGCGCGCCGGTTTGGTGCGCTTCACCGTGGGAGGACGGCAAGCGCGCCTGGCCGTCTACTGGCTCGAAGGCTACGGTGGCGGACTGTGGCTGCCGTTTTCCGACACGACCAGCGGCGCCGACACTTATGGCGGAGGCCGTTATCTCTACGACACGATCAAAGGCGCCGACCTAGGCGTGAGCGCGCGCGAAATCCTGCTCGACTTCAACTACGCGTACAACCCATCGTGCGCGTACGACGATCGCTGGTCGTGCCCGCTTTGCCCGTCCGAGAACCGGTTGCCATTCGCGGTTTCGGCGGGCGAACGCTGGGCGTCCGGTGCGCGCCGGTAACCTTCCGGCGCCCCGCGGTCAGGCAAGCACGCGGCCGTAGAACGGATATTGCGGGTCCGAGTAGCCGGGCGTCGACGGATGGCCGGGCGGCACGAGCGAGTCCACCAGCGCTTCGTCGGCATCGTCCCACGTCGTGCCGATCGCGCCGACGTAATCGTTCCATTGCTCGAGCGTGCGCGGACCGGCGATGACGCTCGATCACGATCTGGTTCGCCCACGTCCAGGCCAGCGCGAATTGCGCGAGCGTCCGCCCGGTCTTCCTGGCATGCTCCGCCAGTTTGCGCGCGATGACGAACGACTCCTCGCGAAATTCCGTCTCCAGCATCCGCGCGTCGCCGCGCGCGGCGCGCGAGCCCTTCGGGCGGCTTGCCGCCGGGAGCGTATTTTCCGGTCAGCACGCCGCGCGCCAGCGGTGAATAGGGCGCGACACCGATGCCGTAGTAATCGCACGCCGGAAGGATCTCGACCTCGGGCATCCGGTTCATCAGGTTGTAATAGGGCTGGCAGACCACCGGCATCGGCACACCCTGCGCCTCGCATTCGCCGACGACTTCGGCGATGCGCCAACCACGGTAATTCGACAGGCCGAAATAGCGGATCTTGCCGGCGCGGATCAGGTCGCCCAGCGTCGCGACGGTCTCGGCGATCGGCGTATCGGGATCGTCGCGGTGCAGGTAATAGATGTCGATGAAGTCGGTGGCGAGCCGCGTCAGGCTGTCGTCGCACGCGCGCAGCATCCAGCGTCGCGACAATCCGCCGTCGTGCGGCTTCTCGGTCATCACGTTGGCGACCTTGGTGGCGACGAATCCAGCGCGCGCGATTCGCCTTGATCGCCTGGCCGACGACTCTCTCCGACGCGCCCTTCGTGTAGTTGTCCGCGGTGTCGATGAAGTTGACGCCGCAAGTCGAACGCGGCGTCGACGATGCCCTTCGCCGAGGCGGCATCCGTGCGGTCGCCGAACATCATCGTGCCCAGGCAGAGCGGCGACACTTCCAGTCCACTGTTGCCCAATCGCCGGTATTCCATCGCCACTCCAGAAATCAATGAGCCGCCGACTATGCAGCATCGAGGGATTTCCAGCAATCAACCGGTATAATTCGCGCGTAGCCAGTCCAACTCACGCGAAGGTGCGTTCGCGCGCCTGCTCCCCATGAATGTCCTGTTCGAGGACGACGGCCAGCTGAAGGCCGGGTCCGTTCTCGCCGATAACGACGCGTCGCTGCAGGTGGAAGCGGTGTCGGGCAAGCGGCTCAAGATCAAGTCGGGCGCCGTGCTGCTGCGCTTCGCCGCGCCGTCCGCGGGCGCGCTGATGACCGAGGGACAGGGCCTTGCGAAGGAACTCGACCCTGATTTTCTTTGGGAGGCGATCGGCGACGGCGAATTCGGATTCGAGGACCTCGCGCGCGAGTATTACGGCGCGCATCCGACGCCCGCGCAGGCGACGGCGGTGGCCATGCTGCTGCACGCGTCCCCGATGTATTTCTACAAGAAGGGCAAGGGCCGCTACCGCAAGGCGCCGCCGGAATCGCTGCGCGCCGCGCTTGCGTCCGTCGAACGCAAGCAGCGCGAGGCCGCGCAGATCGCCGGTTGGGTGGAAGAACTGGCCGCGCGAAGGCTGCCGGCGGAATTTGCGCCGAAGCTTGCGATGCTGCTGTACAAGCCGGACAAGAATTCGCTGGAATGGAAAGCGCTGGCCGCGGCCTGCGACGCGGAGCGCACGAATCCGGTCGACCTCCTTGGCCGCCTGCGGCGCGATTCCGTCGACGCACGACTTTCACTTCAACCGCTTCCTGTCCGAAGCCTTTCCCAAGGGCGTCGCCTTCCCGGAATGGGGATCGCTGCCGCGCCGCCCCGGACCTGCCGCGCGCCGACGTGCGCGCCTTTTCCATCGACGACGCGACGACCACGGAAATCGACGACGCCTTCTCGATGCGCGAACTCGCGAACGGCAACGTCGAGATCGGCATCCACATCGCCTGCCCGGCGCTGGCCATGCCGCGCGGCAGCGCGCTCGATGCGATCGCGCGCGAACGGCTGTCGACCGTGTACATGCCCGGGCGCAAGCTGACGATGCTGCCGGAAGCGGCGGTCGCCGCCTTCACGCTGCAGGGCACGGCGCGGCGGTGCCGGCGCTTTCGCTGTACATCGAGACCGATCCCGACCGGCGCGCCGGTAGCGCATGCCACGCGCTTGAACCTCGTGCCGGTCGCCGCCAACCTGAACCTCGCGACGCTCTCCGACGCGTTTGCGAATCCGTTGCCGGCGCCGGACGACCCGCCGTGGACGCACGAAATGCGCGCGCTGTGGAAGCTGGCGCAGCATCTGTCGGCGCGCCGCGGCAAGGCCGATTTCAATCGCATCGATTACAGCTTCGACGTGGATTGGGGCGCGGGCGCCGAAGGCCGCGTGACGATTGCGCCACGCGAGCGCGGCAGCCCGCTGGACAAGCTGGTCGCGGAACTGATGATCCACGTCAACAGCACGTGGGGGCAGATGCTGGCGGCGAATGGCGCGGCGGGACTGTACCGCGTGCAGTCGGGCGGCAAGGTGAAGATGAGCACGCGGCCCGGCGAGCACCAGGGACTGGGGCTCACGCACTATCTTTGGTCGAGTTCGCCGCTGCGCCGCTATTGCGACCTGGTCAACCAGCGGCAACTGCTGGCGGTCGTCGCCGGCACCGCGCCGCCGTACGGGGAAAACGACGCCGAGCTCTTTGCGGCGCTGGCGGATTTCGAGGTGACCTACAGCCAGTACGCGGAATTCCAGGACCGCATGGAGCAGTACTGGTGCCTGCGCTGGCTGGTGCAGGAAAACGTCGCGGAGACGACGGCGTCGGTGATCCGCGAGAATCTTGTCCGTTTCGACAGGCTGCCGTGGATACAGCGCATGGCCGACCTGCCGCCGCAGCCGCCCGAAACCGTGGTACGGGTGGCGATCGCACGCGTCGACCTCCTGCACGCGACGCTGGAGTGTCGCTACGCCGGTACAGCCTGACGATTTTTTTCGCCGGCTTCGGACGCCAGTGCCATGACATCGGCATGACAGTTGCTAGAATAGGTAACCCAGCAACTCCCTGCCCTAGGATCGCCGGCTTTGCCGCGACGCGCCTCCCCGCCGAAAACACCTGCCTTGGTGCCGGTTCCCGACGAACCGAAGGCCCTGGCCCCCGTTGCGCCCGTGCAGCGTGCGCCGGGAGAAGCCGCAGTCAGGAAGAAGCCGGCGGCGCCTCGCGCGACGAAAGCGCGAGCCGCGCCGCCGCCGATGACCATCGTCCCGGCGGTCGCCGCACCCGCGCCTGCCCCTGCACCCGCGCCTAAGCAGCCCGCGCGGCGAACGGCGCGTATCGCGCCGGCGGGCGCGCTGCCTCCCGCGACCATTCCGCCGGAAGCACTGGCATCGCCGCGTCACGACAAGCTCATGACGTACGCGCTGGGCGGTTCGCTGCTCGTGCACGCGTTGGTGCTGATGATCCATTTTTCGCCTTTCGACCTCAGGAGCCTGGTCGACAAGGGACCGCCGCTCGAAGTGGCGCTGGTCAACGCCAAGACCGCGGCGAAGCCGACCAAGGCAGACATTCTTGCGCAGGCGAACCTGGATGGCGGCGGCAATACCGATGCCGATCGGCGTGCGAAGACGCCGCTGCCGGTGGTGCCGATGAACAATCCCGAGCAGCAGGTGGCCGTCGCCACGCAACGCGTGGAAACGCTCGAGCATCAGACGCGTGAGCTCATGACCAGCCTGCGGTCGGCGCCGATCGCCGCGGTCCAGCAAAAACCGGTGGACGCGGCGGAGCGCACCGAGCTGCCCACCGCGGACGAACTGATGCAGCGCACGCTCGAGGCGATGAAACTCGAAGCACAGATCGCCAAGGACATGGAGACGTACCAGAAGCGGCCCAAGCGGCGCTTCGTCGGCGCGCGCGCCGAGGAGTACCGCTTTGCCAGGTATGTCGAGGATTGGCGCCTCAAGATCGAGCGCATCGGCAACCTGAACTATCCGGCGGCCGCGCGTGACCAGCGCCTGTACGGCAGCCTGCTGCTGACCGTATCGATCAAGAGCGACGGCAGCGTCGAGAACATCGAGGTCAACCGCAGTTCCGGAAGCCGCATCCTCGACGCCGCTGCGATCAGGATCGTCGAGATGTCGGCTCCCTTCGCGCGGTTCCCCCCCGACATCAAGCGCGACACCGACATCCTCCACGTCACGCGCACGTGGACATTCACCAAGGCGGACGCGCTGGTCTCCCAGTAGCGCGCTTAAGCGGGGCGGGCAGTCTCCACGAAGTACACTGCTGCCTGTACCGGCAACCATCGGTGCCGCCCGCGCGGCTCCCCGCGGCCTCGACACCTTCCTCAAGCTCATCGCCTTGGACAAGTACGCCGTCATCGGAAATCCAATCGCCCACTCTCGATCGCCGCAAATCCACGCGGCCTTTGCGCGGGCGACGGGGCAGGACTTGAGCTATGAAAGGCTGCTGGCGCCCCTCGACGGGTTCCTGGCCACGGTCGAAGCGTTCGCGTGCTCGGGCGGCAAGGGGCTCAACGTCACGGTGCCGTTCAAGCTGCAGGCGTTTGCGCTCGCAGTCGCCCACAGCCCGCGCGCGAAGCTGTCGGGTGCGGTGAATACGCTCAAGCGAACCGGCGACGGCTGGTATGGCGACAACACCGATGGTCCCGGTGTCGTGCGCGACATCACGCACAATCTGGGCGTCGCTCTCGCCGGCCGCGACATCCTCGTGCTGGGTGCCGGAGGCGCGGCCCGCGGGATCATGAGTTCGGTGCTTGCCGAGCGCCCGCGATCGCTGACGATCAGCAATCGCACGTTCGCCAAGGCGACCGTCATCGCGGAGCTGTTCGCGCCGCATGGCCCCATTGCCGCCGTGCCGCCCGAGGCGTTGGCCGGGCGTGCATTCGATATCGTCATCAATGCCACGAGCGCCGGCCTCGCCGACAAGGCGCCGCCGCCGTGGTCGCCGTCGATCGTGGCCTCGGGCGCGTTTGCCTACGACATGATCTACGGCGATGCGCCGACGGCCTTCCTGACCTGGGCGCAAGCCCATGGAGCGGGCCGGACGGCGGATGGCCTGGGCATGCTGATCGAGCAGGCAGCGGAGAGTTTCTTCATCTGGCGCGGCGTTCGGCCCGAGACGGCTTCGGCCTTTCCGCTGCTGCGCCCGCCGGTCCGCGGTTGATGGCATCGGCGGTGCGCGGCTCGCGGCATCGTGCGTTGGGTGGTGTGGCTCGCCGCCGCTCCTGGTGGCCGTCGTCGTGCTGCCTCAGCTGTGGTTCGCCGCGCACATCTGGTGGTGGCGCGATCATCCGGTCGGCGAGACGTCGTTCATGGCCTGGCGCATGGACGAGTTGCGCGCGAAGAGTCCCAAGGCGCAGCTGAAGTACACGTGGGTCCCCTATGACCGCATCTCCGGCAACCTGAAGCGCGCGATGGTCGCGGCGGAAGACGCCAAGTTCGTCGACCACGAGGGCTTCGATTGGGACGGCATCGAGCTGGCCATGGAAAAGAACCAGAAGAAAGGGCGCGTCGTCGCCGGTGGCTCGACGATCACCCAGCAGCTCGCCAAGAACCTGTTCCTGTCGCCGTCGCGCAGCTACTGGCGGAAAGGCGAGGAGGCGGTGATTACCGTGATGCTCGAGGCCATGCTCCCGAAGCGGCGCATTCTCGAGATCTATCTCAACGTGATCGAATGGGGCAGCGGCATCTTCGGCGCCGAGGAGGCGTCGCGGCGGTATTTCGGCAGCAATGCCGCGCAGCTTGCGGCGGAGCAGGCGGCGCGGCTGGCCGCGATGGCTCCGAATCCCCGCTTCTACGAACGCAACCAGTCCGCTCCCGGACTCAATCGCAAGATCGGCATCATTCTCGCGCGCATGCCCGGCGCCGAGATTCCGTAGCTTCACAACGGTTAGAATGCGGGCCGACCCCGCGTCTTCCGCGCGGTCAACTGCCCGCCGCAGCCAAGCCATGTCCGAGCCCGTCGCAACCAAGGAAATCGAGCGCCCCGAAGCACGCGAACGCGTGCAGGATGCGCTCGCCGAGGTTGCCACGCTGCTGCGCAAGCATCGGCTGGTCGAGGGCCTGGTGCACGAGCAGCTCGAGCACGCGCCGGTCGGCGACAAGACCGGCCGGGGCGAAATCGTCGAGAGCCTCGTCACCAAGCAGAACCGCGCGGCGCTGACGCGCAAGCTCGACCGGCTGCACCCCGCCGACATCGCCTACATCCTCGAGGCATTGCCGCTCGACGAGCGCCTGTATATCTGGGACCTGGTGCGCGCGGCGCGCGACGGCGAGATCCTGCTCGAGGTTTCCGACGCCGTCCGCGAATCGCTGATCTCGGCGATGGACACCGAGGAACTCGTCGCCGCCGCGGAAACGCTCGACGCCGAGGAAATCGCCGACCTGGCGCCGGACCTGCCGCAGGAGGTGATGGACGATGTGTTCTCGGGCCTCCCGCTGGAGGAACGCGAACAGCTGCGCGCGGCGATGTCCTTCGACGACGACATGGTCGGCGCATTGATGGACTTCGAGGACCTGCAGGTGCGCCCGGAAGTGACGCTCGAAGTCGTGCTGCGCTATCTGCGCCGCTTCGACGAACTGCCGTCGCAGACCGACCAGTTGTTCGTCGTCGACCGCGGCGAAAAGCTGCTGGGCATCCTGCCCATCAACCGGCTGATCGTCAGCGAACCGGACACGCTCGTGTCGGCCGTCATGCAGCCCCCGGTCGTCAAGCTGCTGCAGCACGAAAAAGCCGGCGACGCGGCGTCGGCGTTCGAGCGCTACGACCTGGTGTCGGCGCCCGTCGTCGACACCAACGGCAAGCTCGTCGGCCGCGTGACCGTCGACGAGATACTCGATTTCGTGCGGGAACGGGGCGAGGAGGAAATGCTGGCGCAGGCCGGTCTGCGCGAGGAAGAAGACGTATTCGCGTCGGTGTGGAAGTCGTTCCAGAACCGCTGGTCCTGGCTTGCGATCAACCTGGTCACGGCGTTCATCGCGTCGCGTGTCATCGGCGCCTTCGAAGGCTCGATCGCGAAGCTTGTCGCGCTCGCCGCGCTGATGCCGATCGTCGCCGGAATCGGCGGCAACTCGGGCAACCAGACCATCACGATGATCGTGCGCGCCGTCGCGCTTGGCCAGGTGTCGCGCGACCACGCGAGCAAACTCTTTCGCAAGGAGATCGTCGTCGCGGCGATCAACGGCGTGGTGTGGGGCGGCGTGATGGGTGTGGTCGCCATGCTGCTGTACAAGGACATCGCGCTGGGCCTCGTCATGGTGCTCGCCATGACGCTCAACCTGATGCTCGCGGCATTGATGGGCGTGCTGATTCCGATGACCATGCTGAAGTTCGGCCGCGATCCCGCGGTGGGATCGTCGGTGCTGATCACCGCGGTTACCGATTCCGGCGGCTTTTTCATCTTCCTTGGACTGGCGACGCTGATCCTCATCCGCTAGGCGGTGGGAATAAGGGGCGTGCCGTGCTGTTTGCCCGGGTGCGGGATCCATTCACAACAGGGAGATAACGATGTTCCGTACTGTCCTCGCAATGCTCACGGCCGCCCTTCTGGCCACGTCCCTTACCGCCGTCGCGCAGTCCGCGCCTGCGACCAAGGCGGCCGATGGAACGTGGACCAACGCGTCCGGGCATGACGCTCTACGTTTTCGACCGCGACGCCGGCGGCAAGAGTGCCTGCAACGGACCCTGTGCCGCCAACTGGCCGCCGCTGATGGTGACCGGCAGCGGCGGCGCCTCGGGCGACTGGACCGTCATCGTCCGTGACGATGGCGGCAAGCAATGGGCCTACAAGGGCAAGCCCCTGTACACGTGGTCCAAGGACGCGAAGGCCGGCGACAAGACGGGCGACGGCGTCAACAGCGTCTGGCACGTAGCCAAGGACTGAACCCACGCCGCCGACGGTGGAGCGCGCCGCGATGGGTGGCGCGTTCCGCCCCAGGCACTCACCGCAATGCACGGCGCGTCCGACCCACCGCTGCCCCATCCGGATCTTCTGGCGGCCATCCCGCGCCTGCGCCGTTACGCGCGGGTGTTGACCGGCGACGCGACCCGCGCCGACGATCTGGTCCAGGATACGTTGGCGCGTGCGTGGGAGAAGCGCCGGCTGTGGGCCGCCGGCAGCGACTTGCGCGCATGGCTGTTCACCATCATGCACAACGTCTTCGTCAACCAGCGCGCGCTCGCGCGCCGCGACCAGATGCAGGTGTCTCTCGACGATGGCGGCGACGGTGGCGAGGCGTGGCAAATACCGGTGCGTGCGGCGCAATACACGCGCGTCGAGCTGGCCGAGCTCGTGCAGCACGTGGGACGCCTGCCGGTGGACCAACGGGAGGTGCTGCTGCTCGCCGCCGTCGAGGAACTGCGATACGAGGAAATCGCGGTTGCGCTGTCGATCCCGATCGGAACGGTGATGTCGCGGCTGTCGCGCGCGCGGGCAAAGCTTCGCCTCGCGTTCGCCGATGGCGACGACCGGCCCGTCGGGACTGAAAGTCGTCAAATGAGGGGACGACAATGAACCTGCTGCCGGTAACTGACGCCGATCTCAACGCCTATGTGGATGGCCAGCTCGCGCAGTCGCGCCTGGCCGCCGTCGAGGACGCGCTGGCGCGCGACCCGTCGTTGGCCGCGCGGGTGGCGCAGGCAAAGGGCCACAACGCCGCGTTGCACGACGCGCTCGATCCGTGGCTGGCCGAGGCCATCCCCGAACGCCTGCTTGCCGCAGCGACGGGTCCTGCCAAAGGCGCACGGCGAACTTCGCTGCGATGGCTCGCGCCTTACGCCGCTGCCGCGGCCACGCTGGTCCTGGGCCTGGGCGCTGGGCTGGTTCGCCCGCGACGTCGACCTCGAACGTGCGGGCACGCCGACCACGTTCACGCGCCAGGCGGCGTTGACCCACGTGCTCTATGCATCCGACGTCAATCGCCCGGTGGAAGTGTGGGCGGCCGAGGAAAAGCGGCTGGTGACGTGGCTGTCCAAGCGCCTGGGCTTTGCCGTCAACGCGCCCGATCTCAACAGCACCGGCTATGCGCTGGTCGGCGGACGGCTCGTTGCCGGGCATCAGAATCCCACGGCGCTGTTCATGTACGAGAACGCCGACAAGCAGCGGTTGTCGTTGCAGGTGCGCAAGCAACCTGTCGACGGCGGCGAGGTCGCGTTCCGATACGCCGTCGAGAATGGCGTCGGTGTCTTCTACTGGATCGAGGACAACTGCAGCTACGCGTTGTCCGGCAATCTCGATCGCGCGCAGCTGCTTGCGGTGGGCCGCGTCGTCTACGGGCAGTTGGCCGCGCTGGAGGCGTCGCCAGGCAAGTAGAGCCCCGCCGTACTACGGAGCATCGCGCGCCGGGTCCAAGCGGCGAGCCCGTATCCGGAAGCTGACGTTCACGCGGTCCGCGACCGCGATCGCGCCGTTCAGCACCGAAAACGGCGTGATGCCGAATGCCGACTGGTCGACCGCAAAGCTGCCGATAACCGAGAACTCTTCCGTCGTCGCGTTCCATTGCGCGCCCGCTTCCACGGCATTGGTGACTCCGTGCAGCGTCACAACAACCCGGATCGGACCGCGTTGTCCGTTACCGCGTGCGTTCACGCTGATCAGCGCATAGGGGTATCGGTCGGCGTCCAGGACCTTGCGCAGCATGTTGCTGCGCGTGCCCGCGATGTCATCGGCGTCGGGTTGCGTGTCGAGGCCGAATTCGCCCCGCAGCTGGGGCTCGTCGACGCTCAGCGTGTCGAGCGGAATGTAGATGTCCGCGCGGCCTTCGTCGGGTGCTATGTATCCGGCCGCATCGTGGCTCGCGACGACGTGGTCGTGCCCGAGGCGCGCCAGCGATCCTGCACGCCGGACTTCCATGACGATGAGCGAGCGTTCGGCATCGACCCGGAACGTGGACTTTCCCGCGGCGGACAGTTGCGCGTAGTACGCGTGGGGGAATTCCGGCGGTCCGCCCTTGGCGACCTCCGGCGGCACCGGCGGCTGCGACGCGCAAGCCTGCAGCAGAGCGCAAGCCACAGCGACTGCGGCGAGCCCGACGCGTTGCGCAATCACCGTCGCGCGGCCACCGACTGGCGCTCGATTTCGTCGGCGAGCGCCTGGAACTGCCGGGCGATGTTCCGCTCCACCACCGTTTGCTCGATTTGCCCGAAGAGAGCGTACCCGGGCGTTACATGTCCGACATAGTCGAGGCGCACTCCACCGGATGCCGGCTCGAGCGCGTAGTCGCTGGTCAGCGCGCGCAGCGTTCCCGCCACGGCATGCGAATGCAGCTGATGCGGCGGCGATTCTTCGACCTGGAAAGTGACTTCGATGGGCATTCGAAACAGCCAAAGCAGCGCGTTTCCCGACTGTTCCACGGTGACCGATGCATCGCGGCGGGCAATGACGCGGCTGTATCGCAATTCCGGAATGAACTCGGGATACCGATTGTAGTCGGTCAGCACGCGCCAGGCCGTGGCGCCGTCAGCGTTCAGCAAGGCACTTGCGTGGATGTCGATGGCATCGCCGGCGCGTGCTGTATGGACAGCGATAGTGGCGGCGGATGCGGATTGAGCGACCAGGGCGACTAAGGCGACGAGCGCGAGGACGCATGCGGGCATCCAGGCTGTCGTGCCGGGCGAATCGTTGCCTCTTTCGCGGTTTCGCTGCACGACGTTCCCCGATTGTTGATGCGGCCATGGCAGAATCGCCGGCGCGTGCCGCGTGCGCGGAGGCGTTCGTGCGCGTTTGCCATGATAGCCTCCAGCAGACGGTGGCGCCGGCCGCCTCACGCGTAGCGGGCCAGCAGCATTGCAAACACGCGGGCGGGCACGTAAATTCCTTTCCTGCCGAATCGAAACGTCGGACTGGTGCGTCCAGCGTCGGCATCCCCTGGAGCGGAAGAACCTGATGCAACGCATGCCCGCGCGTCCCGGCGAGTCGGTGGCCACCATCGAGACCCCGGCCCTGGTCGTCGACCTCGATCCCTTCGAGCGCAACCTGGAACTGATGGCCAATGCCGTGCGCGGTTCGGGCGTGGCGTTGCGGCCGCACGCCAAGTCGCACAAGTGTCCGGAGATCGCGAAGCGGCAGGTTGCCCTTGGCGCGGTGGGCATCTGTTGCCAGAAGGTGGACGAGGCGGCGGCGTTCGTCGAGGCGGGCATACGCGACGTTCTCGTCACCAATGAAATCGTCACCGCGACGAAGCTGGCGCGCCTCGCCGGACTGGCGCGGACCGCGACGATCGGCGTGCTCGCCGACGACCTGAACGTGGTTGCCTTGATCTCGGCTGCGGCGACGAAGGCAGGCGCGACGATCGACGTCCTGGTCGAGATCGACGTCGGCGCACATCGCTGCGGCGTCGTGCCTGGTCCGCTTGCCGTGGCGCTGGCGCAGGCGGTCCAGGCCTCGCCCGGGCTGCGGTTTCGCGGGCTGCACGCCTATCACGGTGCCGCGCAGCACCTGCGCAAACCTGCCGAGCGTCGCGCGGCCATCGTTGCCGCCGCAAGTCTCGCGCGCGACACGCGCGACCTGCTCGCTGCAGCAGGGATAGCGTGCCCGACTGTCACCGGCGCGGGCACCGGCACGTGGCAACTGGAGCGCGACAGTCGCGTCTACACCGAACTGCAGCCCGGCTCCTACATCTTCATGGATGCGGACTACGGCCGCAACGCGCTGGCGCCGGACGATCACGCGTTCGAGCACAGCCTGTACGTCGCGGCGACCGTGATGAGCGCGCCGGCGCCGGAACGCGCGGTCGTCGATGCCGGGCTCAAGGCGTTCGCGATGGATTCCGGGTTGCCCATTGTCCACGCCGCGCACGGTCTCGAGTATGTCGGTGCATCGGACGAGCATGGCGTGCTGCGCGTGGATCCCGGCCTGTCGAAGCCCGTCATCGGCGAGCGCGTATGGCTTGTCCCCGGGCACTGCGACCCGACGGTCAACCTCTACGACTGGATCGTCGGCGTCCGCGGCGACGTCGTCGAATGCGTGTGGCCGGTCGCGGCGCGCGGGGCGCTGGGATAGCGTCGCGGTCCAGGCGGCCGGCGTGCGGCTGTTGCGCCGGCCAATTGCCGCGCTGTAGCATTTGCGGCGGGGGAACGCAGGACCCCCGGGAACAATCCCTCCAAGACGGTGCCCCGTCCATTTCCTGCAGATGTTTCGCGTCGAGCGGGGCAACCATCGTGTCCAACTGCAGGTCCATCGTCAGACCGATCCCGGAGTCGGCGACCGGCACGCTCGTCGCTCGACGTTCCGCGTCCCGTCCGGTGAATTCGGCAACCTTCGCCGATTGCTCTGCGCGCGCGGCCTGCGCGCCTTCGGCGACGGATTCGTCAGCCTGCTGCTGCCGCTCTATCTCATCACGCTCGGCCTCACTCCGTTCGAGGTCGGCGCCATCACCACCGGAACCCTGCTGGGGTCGGGCCTGTTGACGTTGCTGGTCGGCATGCACGCGTGGCGGCTGCGCTTTCGCACGCTGCTGCTGCTGGCGTCGGCGCTGATGGCGGCGACAGGACTGGGGTTTGCGACGTTCACGGATTTCTGGCCATTGTTCATCATCGCGGTGGTCGGCACGCTCAATCCGTCGAGTGGCGACGTCAGCGTCTTCCTCCCTCTGGAGCAGGCGGTCCTGGCCCGCCTCGCGACGGATCGGCAGCGCACCGCGGTGTTCGCCCGATACAGCCTGGTCGGCGCGCTGGTCGGCGCCGCCGGCGCACTGTTCGCCGGATCCTCCGAATGGCTGACCGGCGCAATGCACGTCAGCGCGAAGGCCGCGATGCAGTCGCTGTTTCTGCTCTACGGCCTCCTCGGCGTGGCCTCCGGCCTCATCTACCGCAAGTTGCCGGCGGCGCTCGAAACCGAAACCGCGGCACGCGCGGCACCGCTGCGCGAATCCAGGCGCATCGTCTATACGCTTGCGGCATTGTTCAGCCTGGATGCCTTCGGCGGCGGGTTCATCGTGCAGTCGATGCTGGCGCTCTGGCTATTCCAGAAGTTCGATCTTTCAATCGTGGTCGCCGGCACGATCTTTTTCTGGACAGGCGTGTTCGCAGCGCTCTCCTACCTTGTGGCCGTGCGCATTGCCAACCGGATCGGACTGGTCAACACGATGGTGTTCACGCATCTTCCGTCGAGCGTGCTGCTGATCCTCGTGCCGTTCGTTCCCGACCTGACGTGGGTCATCGTGCTGCTGCTGGTGCGCAGCGCGTTGTCGCAAATGGACGTGCCCACGCGCAGTTCCTATGTGATGGCGGTCGTTTCTCCCGGGGAGCGCGCCGCCGCCGCCAGCATCACGTCCGTGCCGCGGAGCCTTGCGTCGGCGATCAGTCCGCTCGTTGCCGGCTACCTGCTCGGCGTGTCGACCTTCGGCTGGTCGCTGGTCATCGCGGGCGGCGTGAAGATCGTCTACGACGTGCTGCTGCTGGTGACGTTTCGCGCAGTCCGTCCGCCGGAGGAGATTCCGGTTCACAAGTGAACAAGCCGGCGCGCAACGGCGCCGTCATCACAGCGTCGCTACGCCCCGAGACGTGCGGATCATCGCGGCGATTCGCGGCGACTTCCCGTAGGTGACCTTCATCGTGTCGGAGAGTCCGAGCGCCGCGAGTTCGGCGCGCACAGTCGCGGGCTCCGGATGTTCGCCGGCGATGGCGACAAGCCGGCAACCTGAATCGGCCATGTTGTCGGTGGGATGCCGCGCGTCCGGCCACTGGATGAGCGTCGGCACCAGGCCGCGTCCCGGGCGATGGCCGTCGTCGGGAACCGTGATGCGCCAGGTGAGGTCGCCGCGCGACATGGGCATCGGCGCGCCGAGATCGGGAACGCGCGCCGCGGCGGCGTCGATGTCGGTCGGTGCGCGCGACCCAGTTCGCGAGGTGCGGTCCTTCGGCCAGCGCTGCGCGCATGCGCGGCTCGTCCAGGTCGAACCAGCGCGGCCGGCCCGGCGCGATGCCCTCGGGATCGACCGCGATCACTTCGAGATAGAACCGCGTACCCAACGACAAGAGCAGCGTTGTGCGTGCCCATGGCCACATGCTTGCCGCCGGGCCGTGGCCGGGCGCCGAGCCGCTCCTCGACCCAGTCGCAGCCCTGGCGCAGGTCCGGCGTGACGACGACGAGGTGGTCGGGTTCGACGCGCAGCGGATTCATCGCGCCGGCCTTCACTTCGTCGGGAGAGAAGTCCAGCTCGACGCGGGCGCCGTTCGGATCGAACAGGAATACCTGCCAGATGCCGGTTCCGGCCTGCCGCCGGCACGTGTGCTCGACGTTGTACGTGACCAGCATCGCCAGCGTTTCCGAGAGTCCGGTCGCCGAGAAGGCCATGTGGTCGATGACGCCGGGCTTCAGTTGTTCGCGCGCCTTGCCGCCGACGACATGGAGAATCGCGGCACCCCCGGCATACAGCCATGCGCCGGGAAATCCAAGATCCGGCCGCGTGCCATCGCTCAACCCCAGCAGGTTGCAATAGAAGTGAACGGTGCGCGGCACGTCGTCGGTGAGCACCGTGAAATGGTTCATTGCCGAAATGGCCATGGCCTTTGGGCTCCTTGTCACGAAATCGACGTCAGGATAGTGCATCGGCGAAGAACGCGCCGACGAGCGCCGTCGCATCCGGCGCTTCCGCATCGTTGTAGGCCAGCGTCGGCGTCGCCGCCGCTCCATGCGTGGCCCAGTCCCGACACTTCGACCAGGCGCGCGACCAGCCGGCCATCGCTGCGCCATTCGCGCACGGTCTCCGTGCGTCCGCTCGCCAGCGTCGTCGTCGACTTCGCTGTCGGCACCGGGCATGCCCGGCAAAGTCGCACCGGCGTCGCGCGTCGAGGCGTGGCCGTTGAGATGCAGGTATTGCCGGACCAGCGCGGCGGCATGCCGCGGCGAAACGACAGGATCGGATCCGCCCTGGACCGCGAGCAGCGGAATGGGCAATGCGCGCGGATGCGCTGCGGCGCGGGCGGCATCGCCGATCGCCGCCACATCCTGCTCCGGCCCGGCTTGCATGACAGCGATGGCGGAAAGCGGCGACTTCGCGGCGCCGCAGGCCAACCCCGAGTGCACGGCCACGGCCGAAACCAGTCCGGGGTAGCGCAGGCCGATCACCGCGGCGAGGGCGCCCCCAGCGGACATGCCGGCGACGAGCACCCGCTTGCGATGGCAGCGATAGCGGCGCCGGACGGAGCGAATCTGCGCGGCGACGATGGCCGCCTCGCCGGCACCGCGCATCGTGCGCGTGTCGAACCAGTTCCAGCACCGCCACGGATTGGCGGCATCCTTTTGCCGCGGCAGCAGAACGACGAATCCTTCGCGGTCCGCGAGCTCGGTGATGCGCGTGCCTTGCGCGAACTCCTCCGGCGTCTGCTTGCAGCCATGGCACAGCACGATCAGCGGCGCGCGCCGCCAGGCCGAGCGGCCCTTGGGCACGTAGACCAGGTATTCGCGGGTCGGCAGCACGAAGGGCGCCGCCGCGAGGAATCCCTTCAGGCTCCACTTCGATCCGGATTCGAATCGCCCCGGCTCCGGCTCGTACGGAAAGACCTTCTCGAAGAGTTGCCGGGCACGGGCCCAGAGCTTGGCGAACATGGATCGAGGCGTCGTTCGGGTGGAGGCAATCCGCGACCGCGGCGATGGCTAGATGAGGACGATGTCGTACTGTTCCTGCGTGTACACCGTCTCCACCTGCAGCGATATGGGCTTGCCGATGAAATCGCCCAGCTGCGCCAGGCTTTGCGATTCCTCGTCCAGGAACATGTCGATCACCGACTGCGACGCGAGGATGCGGAACTCCCGCGCGTTGAACTGCTTGGCCTCGCGCACGATGCCGCGCAGGATCTCGTAGCAGATCGTCTGCGCCGTCTTCAGCTCGCCGCGCCCGTGGCAGGTCGGGCAGGTCTCGCAGAGCACATGCGCGAGCGACTCGCGCGTGCGCTTCCGCGTCATCTCGACCAGGCCCAGCTGCGTGAAGCCGTTCACCGTGAGCCGCGTGCGGTCCTTTTCCAGCGCCTTGTTGAGTTCGGCGAGCACGGCCGCGCGGTGGTCCGCGTTCTCCATGTCGATGAAGTCGATGATGATGATGCCGCCCAGGTTGCGCATCCGCAGCTGGCGGGCGATCACCTGCGACGCTTCGAGGTTGGTCTTGAAGATCGTGTCGTCGAAGCTGCGGCCGCCGACGAAGCCGCCGGTATTGACGTCGATGGTCGTCATCGCCTCGGTCTGGTCGATGATGAGGTAGCCGCCAGACTTCAGGTCGACGCGCCGCGACAGCGCCTTCTCGATCTCGTCCTCGACGCCGTTCAAGTCGAACAGCGGACGGTCGCCGACGTAATGCGTGACGCGCTCCAGCAGCGCTGGCGTGTAGGCCCGGGCGAATTCCTGCATCTTGGCGAACGTCTCGCGCGAATCGACGACCACGCGCGACGTCTCCTCGGTCGCCATGTCGCGCAGCACGCGCTGCGCGAGGTTCAGGTCCTGGTACAGCAGCGTCGCCGGCGGGAACTTCGCGCGACCGCACGTTGAGGTCGCCCCAAAGCTTGGTCAGGTATTCGATGTCGGTCTGCATCTCGCGCTCGGTGGCGGTCTCCGCCATCGTCCGGATGATGAAGCCTCCGACAAGGCCTTCCGGCAACAGCAACTGGAGTCGCTCGCGCAGCGTCTCGCGCTCGGCCTCGTCGCCGATGCGCTGCGAGATGCCGATGTGCGAGTCCTGCGGCAGGAACACGAGCAGGCGCCCGGCCAGGCTGACCTGCGTCGACAGCCGCGCGCCCTTGGTGCCGATCGGATCCTTGATCACCTGCACCAGCAGCGACTGTCCCTCGTGCAGGATCTTTTCGATGGGCCGCTGTTCGCCGCCGTGCCCGTTCTGCCGGTGTTCCCAGATGTCGGCGATGTGCAGGAACGCGGCGCGCTCCAGCCCGATTTCGACGAACGCGCTCTGCATTCCCGGAAGGACGCGCGCGACGCGCCCAAGGCAAATATTGCCGACCAGGCCGCGCGCGCTGGAACGCTCGACGTGCAACTCCTGCACCACGCCTTGTTCGAGCATGGCGACGCGCGTCTCCTGCGGCGTGACGTTGATCAGGATCTCATGCATGACGACCTGATCTTACAACACGGGCCGGTCGATCCTGGCTGAGAGCGGCGGCGGTTTCGGCCAGCGGCAGTCCCATCACGCCCGAGTAACTGCCGTCGATGCGGGTGATGAACATTGCCGCTCGGCCCTGGATCGCGTATCCGCCGGCCTTGTCGAACGGCTCTTCGCTGGCGACATAGCGCTTGATTTCCCGTGCCGTCAGGCGGCGCATCGTCACGTGCGTGACGGACAGGGCAACCTCCACGGCGTCCTCCCAGCGGAGCGCGATGGCGCTGATGACGTCGTGCCTGCGACCGGACAGCCGCTCGAGCATCCCGCGAGCCGCATCGGCGTCCGCGGGCTTGCCGAAGACGATGTCGTCGCAGCACGACCTCGGTATCGGCGCCCAGTACGGGGCGCGGGGGGAGTTTGCGCTCCAGCATCCGGCTCCAGCCGACGCTGGCCTTGGTGCGCGCAATGCGCTCGACGTAATGCAGCGGCGGCTCGCCGTCGCGAGTCTCTTCGACCACGTCCTGATGGCGGCCCGGCGCGCTGCGCAGTCCCAGCAGTTCGAATTCGACACCGATCTGCCGCAGCAGCTCCTGCCGGCGCGGGCTGCGTGACGCGAGATAAATGGCGTTTTCAGTCACGATGGTAGGGATGCCCGCCCAGGATGCTGGCCGAGCGGTACAGTTGTTCCGCTAGTATGATCCTTGCGAGCCCGTGCGGCAGCGTCAGCGCCGACAGTGCGAAGACCGCGGCTGCGTCGCGCTTCACCGACTCGTCCAGTCCATCGGCGCTGCCGATGACGAAGGCCACATCCTGCGCCGAGTCGCGCCAGCGTCGCCAGCCGCTGCGCCAGCTGGCGCGTGGTCCACGCGACGCCGCGCTCGTCCAAGGCGACCATCGTGAAATTCACGCATGCCGCGCGAATGCGCAACGCTTCGGCCGCAAGCAGCTGCGCGGCCGTCTTGCCGGCGTCGCGCGCCGCCGGCTTCAGTTCCACGAGTTCGAGTTCGTACTCGCGCGGCAGTCGCTTGGCGTATTCGCCATATGCGGCGGCGACCCATGCGGGCATCCGGTGGCCGAGGGCGGCAATGCGGAGTTTCACGGCGCGGTTGTCCGAGTGCGGCCGCGTGCATCGTCGCGCGCGCCGGAAATGCTATGCCGCTGCCTTTACGCGGCGCGTCGAGGCGGCGTCCTGCCAGAGTTCCTCGAGGTTGTAGTAGGCGCGGACTGCCGGCTGCATGACATGCACGACGATGTCGCCGCAGTCGACGAGGACCCATTCGCCGGTCGCCTCGCCCTCGACGCCTTGAATGGTCGCGCCGGCTTCCTTCAGCCGGTCGCGGACGTGATGCGCCAGCGCCTTGGCCTGCCGGTTCGACTCGGCGGTGGCGATGATCATCGAATCGTAGATGCTGGTGATCTTGCGAACGTCGAGGACCGTGATGTCGCGGGCCTTGATGTCCTCGAGCGCGGTGACGGCGGTTTGCTGCAGTTTGTTAAGACGCATCCGATCCACGAAGGTAAAGGTGATGGCGTTCAATATAGGCCAAAACGGCGGGCGGGAGCAAACCGCGCCATTTCGTCCCGGCATTCCCCTCATGCGCGACTCGATCCCTGATCAAGGTGGCCGAGACATCGACGGGCGCGATGGGCTGAACGAAGATGGCGCCCGCCGGGCACGAAATCAAGATGCCCGGATCGTCGACCCGCCTCTCGCGCCAGATGGCAAGGAGTGGCGCGGGCAGGCCGTCCTCGAGGTTCACTCCGGGCCGCTCGACGACGACGAAATGCGCGAGGTCGAACACTTCGCGCCAGCGGTGCCACGAGGGCAGCCCGCGAAACGCGTCTGCCCCGAGCAACACGAGGATTGGACTGTCGGGGAACTCGGCGCGAAGTTCCTCGAGCGTTAGCACCGTAAAGCTCTTGCCGCCACGGCGCAATTCACGGTCGTCCACGGCCAATCCGGGAAATTCCGCGACGGCAAGCCGGAGCATTGCCAGGCGATCGGCGGCCGACGCCGTCGGGCGGTCGCGGTGCGGAGGATCGGCCGCGGGGACCAGACGCACTTCGGCTAAGCCCAGAGCGCGACGCACGTCGTCGGCGAAGCGCAGGTGCCCGTAGTGGACCGGATCGAACGTGCCGCCGAGAATTGCGATGGGCGTCGGCGCGGCGGTCATGCGAGGAATGTGCGGCGGCGGCGGTGTGGGCTAGAAGCGGGAACCGGGCTGGCTGAGAAACGCGACTTCCTCCGGCGTCGATGTCCGGCCGAGAATCGCATTGCGATGCGGATAGCGGCCGAACCGGGCGATGACGTCAGCGTGCTTTTGCGCCCATTCGAGCGGCGCCGCGAGTCCGGAATCCTCGGCGAGTGCGCCGAAAAGCGCGAGCGATCGTTGCTGCGCCGCGGAGTCTTCGGCGTGCTCGAACGGCATGTAGAGGAACCACCGGCCGAAGGGCTTCAGCGAGCGATCCAGGCCGCGCTCGACGGCGTCCTGCGCGGTCGCCAACGCGCGCGCATCGCCGGCGAAGGCGGCCGGCGTGTCGCGATAGGCATTGCGCGTGAACTGGTCGAGCACCAGCACGCGAGCGAGCGCGCCCTCGGCGGTCGCGCACCATTCGCCATAGCCGCCGGCTACGGCGATCGGCGATGGCGGTACCGAAGCGTTGCCGGATCTCTGCGTCGAATGCGGCGTCCTTGCGGAACCAGACGTCCCGCGGCGTAGCCGGCGACGGCGAATCCTCCGCTCCGAACCAGAACTCGAGAATCGCCGCCGCGAGGGGATCGAGCGCCAGGTGCTTCCATGGACTTGTGCATTGTCACGCGCTTCCGGCGAACTTCCAGTAGACCGCATCGACGGTCTTGCCGTCCTTGGCGAGCTGCGCTTTCAAAGCCTCGCCGACTGCGAAGGAATCGCGCACATCGTGCAGCGCCTTGACGAACACCACCGACCTGTCGTCGTCGAGCACCAGCGAATTCACCGTGCCCGAAATGTCGCGCGCGGCAAGCCAATCCTGCGCCGCACGGTCGACGTCGGGATCCGATGCATCGATCAGCAGCTTGCGATTCAGCGCGGCGAGGAAGAGCGCCATCACGCCCAGCAGCACGCCGACCAGAATCGCCACCGTGGCATCGAATATGGGCCTCGGACCCCAGATGAAGCTGATGCCCGCGACCACCAGCGTGAGCAGGATGCCCAGCAGCGCCACGGCGTCCTCCAACAGAACGGCGAGGACGGTCGTGTTGGTGCGATTCTCACGCAATCCGGCCCAGCCGCCGATTTCCTTCAGCGCCACCGTGAACGTCCAGAGTTCCAGCGCCAGCGAAAACAGCAGCAGCCCGATGATCAGCGGCGTGAACGGCTCAACGGCCTGCCGCGACAGGAGCGCGTGAATGCCGTGATAGATATTGATGCCGCAGCCGATGAAGAACACGCTGACGGCAGAGACGAGCGCCCAGAAGAATTTCTCCTGCCCGCGTCCGAAGGGATGCACGTGGCTGGGTGCGCCCCGACCACGCACTTCGCCGACCTTGAGCAGCACCTGGTTGCCGACGTCGGCGAACGAATGGATCATTTCCGCGAACAGCGTCGGCGAGCCGGTCACGAACCAGCCGAAGCCTTTCGCGCCGGCGATGGCCGTGTTGGTCGCAATCGAGATCGAGACGGACGAGGACATGCCGACTTAAGGTCAGCCGCGGATCTGGCCCGTGCCGAGGACCACCCATTTCTGGCTGGTCAATCCCTCGAGACCGACGGGGCCGCGCGCGTGCAGCTTGTTGGTCGAGATGCCGATCTCCGCGCCCAGTCCGTACTCGAAACCGTCGGCGAAGCGCGTCGATGCGTTGACCAGCACGGAACTGGAATCGACTTCGCGCAGGAAGCGCATCGCGTTGCCGTAATTTTCGGTGACGATCGCATCGGTGTGCTGCGAGCCGTACTTCGCGATGTGGCCGATGGCGTCGTCCAGCGAATCGACGATGCGCACCGCCAGGATGGGCGCCAGGTATTCGGTGTACCAGTCGTCCTCGGTCGCCGCCTTCATTGACGAAACCAGCGCGCGCGAGCGCTCGTCACCGCGCAGCTCGACCGATTTCGCGGCATAGATGGCGGCCAGCGGAGGGAGCACGCGCGCGGCGATTGCCCGATGCACGAGCAGCGTTTCCATCGTGTTGCACGGCGAGTAGCGCTGCGTCTTGGCGTTGTCGGCGATGCGGACGGCCATGTCCGGGTCCGCGCCGGCATCGATATAGACGTGACAAACGCCATCCAGGTGCTTGATGACGGGAACCTTGGCATCCTTGGCGATGCGCTCGATGAGGCTCTTGCCGCCGCGCGGAATGACGACGTCCACGTGCTCGACGTCCGCGATCAGGTGGCCGACGGCGGCGCGGTCGCTGGAGGCGACGACCTGCACCGCGCGCTCGGTGAGGCCTGCGTCGCGCAGTCCCTGGTGCACGCAGGCGGCGATGGCCTGGTTGCTGTGCAGCGCCTCCGATCCGCCGCGCAGTATCGTCGCGTTGCCGGACTTCAGGCACAGCGCCGCGGCATCGGCGGTGACGTTGGGCCGCGACTCGTAGATGATGCCGACCACGCCGAGCGGCACGCGCATCCTGCCGACCTGGATGCCGCTCGGGCGATACTTGAGATCGGTGATTTCGCCGACGGGATCGGGCAGCGCGGCTATCTGCTCGAGACCATCGGCCATGGCGCGGATCACCTGGGCGTTGAGCGTCAGGCGGTCGACGAAGGCGGCGTCGTGCCCGGCAGCCTTGGCGGCGGCGACGTCCTGCGCGTTGGCCGCGAGCAGTCGGGGCTCGTCGCGCTTCACCGCGTCGGCCATCGCCCGCAGCGCCGCATTCTTGGCACCGGTGTTCGCGCGCGCGAGTTCTCTTGCCGCGACGCGCGCCGAAGCGCCCACGTCGCGCATGTAGGCGGCGATATCGGCGACCGGTACAAGTCCCGGCACGTTGAGATTGGTCATCCGGGCATTCTACCGCGGCCGCGAATCAGGCCCGGCGATCCTGCGGGACGGGCAAGTGGCGAACGTCAGCGCGGCGAAAGCGTGCGCACGCCGTCGGGCGCGCCCAGCAGGATCACGTCGGCGCCGCGACGCGCGAACAGGCCGACGGTGACGACGCCGACGATGTTGTTGATGGTCGCCTCGAGCTGCACCGGATCGACGATGGACAATCCCGACACGTCCAGGATCACGTTGCCGTTGTCGGTCGTGAATCCCATCCGCAGCGCCGGCTGGCCGCCCAGCGCGACCAACTCGCGCGCGACATAGCTGCGCGCCATCGGTATCACCTCCACCGGCAACGGGAACTTTCCAAGCACGCCGACCAGCTTCGACTGGTCGACGATGCAGACGAACTTGCGCGCCACCGCCGCGACGATCTTCTCGCGCGTCAACGCGCCGCCGCCACCCTTGATCATCGCGCCGTGCTCGGTGACCTCGTCCGCGCCGTCGATGTAGACGGGGACGTCGTCGACGTTGTTCAGCTCCTCGACGTCGATGCCGTGTGACTTGAGACGGTCCGCGGTCTTCACGGAACTCGCCACGGCACCTTTGATCCGGTGCTTGATCTTCGCAAGCTCGTCGATGAAGAAGTTCGCCGTGGAGCCGGAGCCCACGCCGATCCACGCATCGGTGACGACGTGCTTGATCGCCTCGCGGGCGACCGCCTGCTTCAGTTCGTCCTGGGTCACGCTACTTCTTCCGCGGCGGCGGCAGGTCCGTGCAGACGCCTTCGTAGACTTCCGCCGCGAGCCCGACCGATTCGCCCAGCGTCGGATGCGGATGGATCGTCTTGCCGATGTCCACCGCGTCGGCGCCCATTTCGATGGCCAGCGCGACTTCGCTGATCAGGTCGCCCGCGTGCGTGCCGACGATGCCGCCGCCGACGATGCGGTGCGTCGTCTCGTCGAAGATGAGTTTGGTGAAGCCCTCGTCGCGGCCGTTGGCGATGGCGCGTCCCGACGCGGCCCATGGGAGCACGCCCTTGCCGACCTTCATGCCTTTGGCCTTCGCTTCGTCCTCGGTCACGCCCACCCAGGCCACTTCAGGGTCGGTGTACGCCACTGACGGAATGACCCGAGCGTCGAAGTAGGACTTCTCGCCGGCGGCCGCTTCGGCGGCGACATGGCCTTCGTGCACGGCCTTGTGCGCAAGCATCGGGTTGCCGATGATGTCGCCGATCGCGTAGATGTGCGGCACGTTGGTGCGCATCTGGTTGTCGACCGGGACGAAGCCGCGATCGGTCACTGCGACCCCGGCCTTCTCCGCGGCGATCTTCCGGCCGTTGGGGCTCCTGCCCACCGCCTGCAGCACCAGGTCGTAGGGCTGCGGTCCGGCCGGCGCCTGCTCCCCTTCGAACGTCACGTAGATCGCATCTTTCTTCGCCTCCGCGGCGACGGTCTTCGTCTTCAGCATGATGCGGTCGAAGCGCGGCTTGTTCATCCGCTCCCAAACGCGGAAGAGGTCGCGGTCCACGCCTTGCATCAGGCCGTCGAGCATTTCGACGACGTCGAGGCGCGCACCCAGCGTCGAGTACACCGTGCCCATTTCCAGGCCGATGATGCCGCCGCCGATCACCAGCATTCGCTTTGGCACTGAACGCAGCAGCAGCGCGCCGGTCGAGTCGACGATGCGCGGGTCGTCCGGCAGGAACGGCAGCCGCACCGACTGCGAACCCGCGGCGATGATCGCCTTCTGGAACTTCACGACCTTCTTGGTACCGGTCTTGCCCTGGCCGCTGCCGTCGGTGACCTCGACTTCGACGTGGTTCGGATCGAGGAACGCGCCGTAGCCGCGAACGACGTCGACCTTGCGCGCCTTGGCCATGCCGGACAGGCCGCCGGTGAGCTTGCCGACGACCTTGTTCTTCCAGGCGAGCAGCTTCTCGAGGTCGATCTTCGGTTCGCCGAAAGTGATGCCGTGCTCGGCGAACGCCTTCGTCTCGTCCATCACCGCCGCGATGTGCAGCAGCGCCTTCGACGGGATGCACCCGACGTTGAGGCAAACGCCGCCCAGCGACGCATACCGCTCGACGAGCACAGTCTTCATGCCGAGGTCGGCCGCACGAAACGCCGCGCTGTATCCGCCGGGGCCGGCGCCCAGCACCAGCATTTCGCACTCGACGTCGGCTTTGCCGCTGTAAGTCGCGGCGCCGGGAATGGGCGCCTGCGGCGCAGGTGCCGCCGCGGGCTTGGCCGCGGGTACCGCTGCCGGCGCGGGTGCCGCCGCTGCCGCGGGTTTCGCTTCGGCGGTGGTGCCAACTGAGGCCGCGCTGTCGAGGACGACGATCACGCTGCCTTCGCTGACCTTGTCGCCCAGCTTGACTTTCAATTCCTTCACCACGCCCGCGCCGGGTGAGGGCACATCCATCGTCGCCTTGTCGGATTCGAGCGTGACCAGCGAATCCTCGGCCTTCACCGTGTCACCCGGCTTGACGAAGATCTCGATGACCGGGATGTCCTTGAAGTCTCCGATATCGGGAACCTTGACTTCGACTAAGCTCATGGTAGGACCCCCACGCTTGCGGCCCAACCTGCTCTGGCCCCTGCGCTGCCCCCAGAGGGGGCGCGATTCGCGCCTTGGGACGGCGGCCTCTTTGATCGTCCCGTGCTATGCCTACCTCCAAATGTCGGCCGCCTACGCTCGCGCGGCGACGCGCCCTTCGGGCCTCGCCTCGACCTTCGGCCTCGGCCGCCTTGCTCACTAAGCCCGACGGCGCTCATAGCATCACCCGCCGCATGTCGGCGAGCAGGCCCGCGAGATACGCGGTGAAGCGCGCCGCGGACGCGCCGTCGATCACGCGATGGTCGTAGGAGAGCGACAGCGGCACCATCAGCCGCGGCGAGAAGTCCTTGCCATTCCAGACGGGCTTGGTGGCGCTCTTCGACACGCCGAGGATGGCCACTTCAGGCGCGTTGATGATCGGCGTGAACGCAGTGCCGCCGATGCCGCCGAGCGACGAGATGGAAAAGCATCCGCCCTGCATCTCCGCCGGACCCAGCTTGCCTTCGCGCGCCTTGGCCGACAACGCACCCATCTCCTTGGCGATGTCGAGAACGCCTTTCTGGTCGGCATTCCTGATCACCGGGACGACGAGGCCGTTCGGCGTATCCGCGGCGAACCCGATGTGGAAATACTTCTTCAACACCAGGTTGTCCCCATCCAACGAGGCATTGAAGTCGGGGAATTTCTTCAGCGCCGCCACCGACGCCTTGATCAGGAACGCCAGCATCGTGATCTTGATGCCGGCCTTCTCGTTCTCCTTGTTCATCTGGACGCGGAATGCCTCGAGGTCCGTGATGTCGGCTTCGTCGAACTGCGTGACGTGCGGAATCATCACCCAGTTGCGGGCGAGGTTGGCGCCGGAGATCTTCTTGATCCGCGACAGCGGTTTCACTTCGACCGTGCCGAACTTCGCGAAGTCGACCGATGGCCACGGCAGCAGGTTCAGCGATCCGCCCCCGGTCACGCTGCCTGCGGCGCCGGCCGATGCGCCGCCGCTCAGCGCCTGCTTGACGAAGTTCTGGACGTCTTCCTGCTGGATGCGGGCGTTGGGTCCGGTGCCTTTGACCTTCGCCAGGTCGACACCCAGCTCGCGCGCGAACTTGCGCACGGACGGCGACGCGTGCGCGCCCTTGAATGCTTCGTTGTCGATGGCAGCGGCGGGCATCGCCGGCATGGATGCCGGGGAGGGCGAGGCTGCCGCTGCGGGCGGCGGAGCGGCGGGTGCTGACGCGGCGGCAGGCGCCGCCGGTGCTGCGGCTGGCGGTGCGGGCGCAGGTGCCGGAGCGGCGGCTTTGCCTTCGACCGCGGCCGCGGTGTCGAGCGTGAGGATCAGCGAACCCTCGCTGACCTTGTCGCCGAGTTTCAACCGCACATCCTTGACGACACCAGCTGCGGGCGCCGGAACGTCCATCGTCGCCTTGTCCGATTCGAGCGAGATGAGCGAGTCCTCGGCCTTCACCGAGTCCCCCGCCTTCACGAAGATCTCGATGACGGGAATGTCCTTGAAGTCGCCGATGTCGGGGACCTTGACTTCGATCGTGCTCATTTCCGCCTCTTCATCAGTCGTCCCAGCTTAACCTGCGTCATTTTGCTACACCGTCCACGGCGCCGGCTTGTCCGGATCGAGGCCGTATTTCTTGATGGCTTCGGCAACCTTCGTGGCCGGGATCGTACCGTCATCCGCCAGCGCCTTCAGCGCCGCGACGGTCGTGTAGTAGCAGTTGACCTCGAAGAAGTGCCGCAGCTGCTCGCGCGTGTCGGAGCGTCCGAAGCCGTCGGTGCCCAGCACGACGTAGCGATTGCGCACCAGCGGACGGATCTGTTCCGCGAAGAGCCGCATGTAGTCGGTCGTGACGATCACCGGCCCCTGCGCATCCTTGAGGCAGATTTCGACGTGCGACATGCGCGGCTTATCCGTCGGATGCAGCATGTTCCAGCGCGTCACGGCATTGCCGTCGCGCGCGAGCTCGGTGAACGACGGGCAGCTCCAGATGTCGGCGTCGACGCCCCAGTCCTTCTTCAGCAAGTCCGCGGCGGCCATCGCTTCGCGCAGGATGACGCCCGACCCCATGAGCTGGACGCGCGGCGCCTTGCCCTTTGCGGGTTTGGCCGATTTGTCAACCGAGGAGTCGCCGTCGCGGAGCTTGTACATGCCTTTGAGGATTCCCGGCGCCGCGCCTTCGGGCATCGCGGGCTGCTGGTAATTCTCGTTCATCACCGTCAGGTAGTAGTAGATGTCCTCCTGCTCCGCATACATCCGGCGCAGTCCGTCCTGGATGATGACCGCGACTTCGTACCCGAACGTCGGATCGTAGGAGATGCAATTCGGGACCGTCGCCGAGATCATGTGCGAATGGCCGTCTTCGTGCTGCAGTCCCTCTCCATTCAATGTCGTGCGCCCGGCCGTCCCGCCTAACAGGAAGCCGCGCGAACGCATGTCGCCCGCCGCCCAGGCCAGGTCGCCGATGCGCTGGAAACCGAACATCGAGTAGAAGATGTAGAACGGGATCATCTGCACGCCGTGCGTCGAGTACGACGTCGCCGCCGCGATCCAGTCGCACATGCCGCCGGCCTCGTTGATCCCTTCCTGCAGGATCTGGCCGGTCTTGTCCTCGCGATAGAACATCAGCTGGTCGCGATCCTCCGGCGTGTACAGCTGGCCCTGCTGGTTCCAGATGCCGAGCTGCCGGAACATGCCCTCCATGCCGAACGTCCGCGACTCGTCGGGAACGATCGGCACGATGTGCTTGGCGATATTCTTGTCGCGCAGCAGCATCTGCAGGATCTGCACGAACGCCATCGTCGTCGACACTTCGCGGTCCTCGGTGCTCTTGAGGAACCGCTCGAACGCGGCGAGCTCCGGCACGACCAGCGGCGCGGCCTTCTGGCGGCGCGCCGGCAGGTAACCGCCCAATTCCATGCGCCGCGCCGCCATGTATTCCTGCTCCGGCGAGCCGGCCGGGAACGTGACGTACGGAATCTCCTCGAGCTTGTCGTCCGGCACCGGGATGTGGAAGCGGTCGCGGAAGCGGCGGACCGATTCGGTGGACATCTTCTTCTGCTGGTGCGTGATGTTCTGCGCCTCGCCGGATTCGCCCATGCCATAGCCCTTGATGGTCTTGGGCAGGATCACCGTAGGCTGGCCCTTGTGGTTCACGGCCGCGTGGAATGCCGCGTAGACCTTGAACGGGTCGTGGCCGCCGCGATTGAGCTTCCAGATGTCCTCGTCCGACCAGTCGGCGACGAGCTCCTTCAATTCCGGCGTGTTGAAGAAGTGCTCGCGGACGTACGCGCCGTCCTTGGACTTCATCGTCTGGTATTCGCCGTCGACGACCTCCATCATCCGCCGCATCAGGATGCCCTTCTTGTCGCGCGCCAGCAGCGGGTCCCAGTGCCGGCCCCACACGACCTTGATCACGTTCCAGCCGGCGCCGCGAAAATCGCTTTCAAGCTCCTGGATGACCTTGCCGTTGCCGCGCACCGGACCGTCGAGCCGTTGCAGGTTGCAGTTGACGACGAAGATGAGATTGTCGAGGTTCTCGCGGCCGGCCATGCCGATCGCGCCCATCGATTCCGGCTCGTCCATTTCGCCGTCGCCCATGAACGCCCATACCTTGCGGCCTTCCGTCTGCGCCAGCCCGCGATCGTTCAGGTATTTCATGAAGCGCGCCTGGTAGATCGCCATGAGCGGACCGAGCCCCATGGACACCGTCGGGAACTGCCAGAAGTCCGGCATCAGCCACGGATGCGGGTAGGACGAGATGCCTTTGCCGTCCACCTCCTGCCGGTAGTTGTCCAGCTGCTCCGCCGTCAGCCGGCCCAGCATGAATGCGCGCGCGTAGACGCCCGGGGACGAATGGCCCTGCACGAAGACGAGGTCGCCGCCGTGGTCGTCGCTCGGCGCGTGCCAGAAGTGATTGAAGCCGATGTCGTAGAGCATCGCCGCCGACGCGAAGCTCGCGATGTGCCCGCCGACGTTGGTGTCCTTGTTCGCGCGCAGCACCATGGCCATCGCGTTCCAGCGGACGCAGTGGCGGATCTTTTGCTCGATGTTGAAGTCGCCCGGCAGGTGCGCCTGCTTGTCGACCGGAATCGTGTTGATGTAGGCCGTGTTCGCGGAGAACGGGAGATAGGCGCCGGACTTCCGCGCGGCGTCGATGAGGTTCTCGATCAGGTAATGCGCGCGGTCGGGACCTTCGGAGGCGAGCACGCCGGCCAGCGCGTCCAGCCATTCGCGCGTTTCCTGGGGATCGGCATCGCTTTTCATCATGTCCATCGTGATTCTCCTGAAGACGATTGCACTGGCATCGGCTTCTTCGGGGGGAACTCTGCCCGCGCGGGCTCCGTGGGTTCCGGTGCGACGCAAGCGTTCGAAATGTGACTTAAGGCATGACCATGAGTTAAGCGGCTTGGCCGGTCTGGCGCGACGTCCGCTTAACGAAAGGCGAAGGGCAAGAACGTCAGGTAGCGCGGATCATTTTAGGGGGTTGCAGACCTATTGTATTGCTGCATCGCGGGACGCTGTCAGCGCGCGGCCGGGGCCGTGGCAATGCGGGTGCGGAAGTGAAGTGCCGACGCCACCGTGAGGCTCACGGCTGCCATCATCAGGTACCCCGTGCGGTAGCCTCCGGTCCACGACGTCAACGCCGCGAAGAGAGGGGGGCCGACGACCACGCCTGAAAACGTGATGAATCCTGCGGCGCCCGTGACCGCGCCGGCTTTGCCTTGGGGGCTCAGTCGTGCCAGTTCGGACAATTGCACGCCGTTCCAGCCGATGGCCGTTGCGCCGAAGACCGCTGTCACCGGCAGGACCAGCCACGCCGGCCACGAGGGGGTAGCGAATGCCATCGCGAGGCCGCACAGCCCCGCCAGCAACCCGATGACGGTCAGCGTCCGGCGCGGTGCCAGGACGTTGTCGGCCACCGCCCCCCACGCTATACGACCAACGACTCCGCCAACAGTAGCGAGAGTAAGCGCTAACCCACATGCGACCAGCGACCATCCCAGCGCGTTGTGAAGGAAGACCACGAGGAAACTCGTGAGACAGACCTGGACGGCCGCGTAGCCGAAGCTCAGCAGCGCCAGTTCGGCCAGCGGAGGCGACTTGGCCACGAGCTTCAGGCGCTCGATGATGACCTGCAGCGAAAAGGCCTTGCCTGGCGCGTGATCGGTGTCGAGCCGCTTGCGCGTGGATTCGGCGGCGGCAATGACGCCCAGCCCCAGCACCCCCACCAGCACCAGCGTCGTCCGCCACCCCACCGCGAGCGCGGCGATGGGAAGCGCCGCGCCGGCCAGCGCGGCGCCGGCAGGGACGCCCGTCTGCTTGATCGAAAAAATCAGCGCCATTTGTTGCGGGGGTGTGGTCCGGGCCAGGACCTGCGACGAAGCGGGGGTGATCGGCCCATAGCCGAGGCCGATCAGTATGGCAGCGGCAACCAGAAGCCCGGTCACCGATGCTGGCAGCGATCCGACCATGGCGATTCCGATCGCGCACAGAAGAACACAGACTTGCGACACGCGGATTGCGCCGAAGCGCTCGATGAATCCTGCCGATGCAACGCTTGCCAGCATCGCGCCCAGGTAGACCAGCCCCACGAATACGCCGATCCATTGCGGCGCGACGCCCAAGTCCCGTGCCAGCTCCGGCGCGAGAACGGCGGGTGCGGTGGCTGCCAACGAAGTGAACATCTGGATCGCGAGCGTGGCGGCGAGCGCGATGAAAGCGGTCCTACGGCTGCGCATAGGTACCCCAACGGTCGCCACGATCGGTGTCCCCAGCGGGAGCATTCGCGCTTCGGGGCGGTGACGCGAGCAGCCGGCGAGGGGCCCCGCGAAGCGGGGATCGACGGCAACTGCGAGTCGGCACGCGAGGCCGACTCTCGCCGCAACGAATTCGTTCGGACCTCCAAAGCGGCCGAGGCCCATCAGCGCTCATCGGAGGTCGTCAGAATCCGGGATTCCGTGACGATCGAGTCCACGCGAAGGTCGTGCGAGGCGGCGGGGATGTGCGCGACGATCTGCGCGTCGAATGCGCCGGCGATGCGCGCCGCGGCAGGCTGCAGCGTGATCATCAGCCGGTCGTAATACCCGCCACCGTATCCCAGCCGGCTGCCTTCGGGGCCGAACGCGACACCGGGAACCAGCACCCAGTCGACGTCCGCCGCCGACGATTTGCGGAAGCGCCGGCAACGGCTCCGGAATGCCCCTGTAGCCGGGCGTCACGTCGCGGTCGATGTCGGCGACGACATGCAGTTCGAGCATCCGTGACGCATTGTTGACGCGCGGAACCACCAGCGTCTTGCCCGACGCCAGCGCGGCCAGCGCGAGCGGCCGCGTGTCCCATTCACTGCCGAACGGAAGCGTGACGAGGACGCAGCGCGCGGCGGCGAACGAAGGCAATGCCGCGATTCGCGCGGCGATGGCCCGCGACGCGGCCGCGCGCACGCCGTCGTCCAGCGCATCGCGCGCGGCGATCATCCGCGCGCGCAACGCCCGCTTGGCCTCGCGGAGCGCGGCGCCGGTCAGCGCCGTATCGGCATCTGCAGCACGGGGTTGCATTGGCCGATGGTAGCGGAGGTCAAAGCGAAGTGCCACGTGCCCCGTGGCAGGCGAGCGATCGCCGCGACGTATAATGCCGGTCGGCAGGGGATCCGGATACCCATGAAAAATTCACACCAGTTCTATCGGGCGCGTCGCGCCGCCGTCATGAAGTCGATGCGCGAGCATTCGGGGGGCGGCCTGGCGCTCGTGCCCACGGCGCCCGAAGTGGCGCGCAACCGCGATTCCATTCTTCCCGTTCCGCTTCGACAGCTATTTCTATTACCTGTCCGGTTTTCCCGAGCCCGAGGCGGTCGTCGCGCTGGTCGCCGGCCCGGAAGGCGACAAGCACGTGCTGTTCTGCCGCGAGAAGAATGCCGAGCGCGAGATCTGGGACGGCTTTCGCTATGGTCCCGACGCGGCGAAGGAGATCTTCGGTTTCGACGAGGCCCACCCGATCTCGGCACTGCCGGAAAAGCTGCCGGAACTGGCGTCGGACCGCCCGGCGCTGTACACGCCGCTGGGCCTGTTCGACGACTGGGACAAGCAGGTCACGCAATTGCTGAACGACGTGCGCAATCGCGCCCGCGCCGGTGTTTCCGCGCCGGACGAAATCGTCGACGTGCGCGGATCGCTCGACGCGATGCGCCTCATCAAGGACGATCACGAATTGAAGCTGATGCGCGAGGCCGCGTCGATTTCCAGCGCGGCGCACCGGCGTGCGATGAACGTCACGCGCCCGGGCTGGCACGAATACCAGACCGAGGCCGAATTGCTGCACGAATTCCTGCGCTGCGGCGCCCAGGCGGTCGCCTATCCGTCGATCGTCGCCTCCGGACCCAACGCCTGCGTGCTGCACTATCGGGACAACGATCGCCAGATGGCCGACGGCGATCTGCTTCTGATCGACGCCGGCTGCGAATTCCGCGGCTACGCGTCGGACATCACGCGCACGTTCCCGGTGAACGGCAAGTTCTCGGGCCCGCAGAAGGACATCTACGAACTGGTGCTGGCGTCGCAGGCGGCCTGCCTCGACGTGGTGAAGCCGGGCACGGAATTCCACGCGTACCACAAGGCGGCGGAGCGCGTGCTGGCCCAGGGCTACATCGACCTGAAACTGTGCCAGGGCACGCTGGACGAAGTGCTGGAAAACGGCAGCTTCAAGCAGTTCTACATGCACCGCGCCGGTCATTGGCTGGGCATGGACGTGCACGACGCCGGCCTGTACCAGGTCAAGGGCGCGTCGCAGACGCTGGTCCCGGGAATGGTGCTCACCGTCGAGCCGGGAACCTACATCCGGCCCGCCGACAATGTCCCGGAGCATTTCTGGAACATCGGCGTGCGCATCGAGGACGACGTGCTGGTGACCGCCGCCGGCCACGAAAATCTCACTGCCGCCGCTCCCAAGTCCGTCGCCGACGTCGAAGCCGCCTGCAAGCGTTAGACGACGCGCGATCCGATGCATGATGTAGTCATCGTCGGCGCGGGGCCCGTCGGCGGCGCGCTGGCGCTGGCACTGGCGGATGCCGACCTCGACATCGTTGCGCTGGACGCGCGCGCGGCCGGCACGCACGCTGCGCGGCGACCGGTCGCTCGCGCTGTCGCACGGCGCGCGGCTGATCTTCGAACGCCTCGGCGTCTGGCCGCGTCTCGCCGCCAATCCTGGCGCAATCACGCCGATCGTGACCATCGACATTTCGCAGGCCGGGGGATTCGGCGTCACCCGGCTGGTGGCGGAAGAGCAGGGGCTGCCGGCGCTGGGCTATGTCGTTTCCTATCGCGCGCTGCAGGCCGCCATCGACGAGGCGTTGTCGCGAACCGGAGTCGACGTCCGCTTTGGTGTCACCGCGGCGTCGGTCGCGGGAACGGCAATCGAAGCGTCGATTGCGCTGTCGGGTGAAGCCCAACCGGGAGTTGCGCGCGCGCCTCGCGGTCGTCGCCGATGGTACGGGGACGGTGGTGTCGGGAATCGCGCGGCACCAGCGCGACTACGGGCAGGTCGCGTTGATCGCGCAGGGTCGGCATGGAGCGCCCGCACGGCGGCGTTGCCTTCGAACGCTTCACGCCCGAGGGACCGATCGCATTGCTGCCCGAAGGCGATCACTACGGCCTCGTGTGGTCGATGACGCCGGCGAAGGCGGAAACCATGCTCGCGGAGTCCGACGCCGCGTTCCTCGCCGCGCTCGCGCAGCATTTCGGCGAGCGGGTCACCGGGTTTGCGCGGGTGAGCGACCGCCGCTCGTTTCCGCTGCGGCTCGAATTCGCGCGACCCACGGTGGCAGCGAGAAGCGTCGTCATCGGCAACGCCGCGCAGGCGCTGCACCCGATCGCGGGGCAGGGGTTCAACCTCGGCCTGCGCGACGCGTACGAATTGGGCGAGGCGATCATCCGTGCGCCGCGCGAAGCATTGGGATCGAATTCGATGCTGGCGGCCTTCGCGGCGAGGCGCCGGCCGGATCGCTATGCGGGCATCGCGTTCACGCACGGACTGACGCGGATTTTCGCGACCGACTCGATGTTCGTTCGCTGGCCGCGCGGATTCGCGCTTGCGCTGCTCGATGCGATTCCGCCGGCAAAGAAGGCGTTCACGCGCGCGATGCTTTTCGGCATGTCCTGAACGTGCGTTCGCTCGCGCCGCCACCGCTTTCGCGCAGCCGAAAAATCCTTCATCGACGCGGAATCGTTGGCGTGGCAAAGCCGGTATAATTTACGTCCGTTCCCGCCGTCATACATTCACTCCGGTTCCGTCTTCCCGAGCATGCGCATCGGACCCTACATATTGCCGAACAACCTCGCCGTGGCGCCCATGGCGGGCGTCACCGATCGCCCGTTCCGGCAGTTGTGCAAGCGGCTGGGCGCGGGTTACGCCGTGTCGGAAATGGTCGCGTCCAATCCGCAGTTGCGCGGCACGGACAAGTCGCGCCGCCGCATCGACCACGCTGGTGAGGTCGCGCCGATCGCCGTGCAGATCGCCGGCGCCGACCCGCTGCAGATGGCGGACGCCGCGCGTTACAACGTCGACCTGGGCGCGCAGATCATCGACATCAACATGGGCTGTCCGGCGAAGAAGGTATGCAATGCCGCCGCCGGGTCCGCGCTGCTCGCCAACGAGCGCCTGGTCGAGGCTATCCTCAGTGCGGTCGTCGCCGCCGTCGCCGTGCCGGTCACGCTCAAGATCCGCACCGGGCCGAGTCCGGCGCTGCGCAACGCGCCGCGTATCGCACGCATTGCGCAGGACGCCGGCGTGGCCGCGCTGACCGTGCACGGACGCACCCGCGCTTGCGCGTTCGTCGGAGCCGTGGAATACGACACGATCGCCGCGGTCGTGCGCACGGTCACGATTCCGGTGATCGCCAACGGCGACATCGCCACGCCGGAACAGGCGCGCGCCGTGCTGCTGCATACCGGGGCCGACGCCATCATGATCGGCCGCGCGGCGCAGGGCCGTCCGTGGATCTTCCGCGAAATCGCCCACTACCTGGCCACGGGCACGCACTTGCCTGCGCCGACGATAGCGGAAGCGCGCGAATTGATCGGCGCGCATCTCGCGGATCACTACGACTTCTACGGCGAGTCGGCCGGCGTGCGCATCGCGCGCAAGCACCTCGGCTGGTACACCGCGGCATTGGACGGGGGCGCAGCATTGCGGCGCGAAGTGAACGCCGCGATCGCCGCGCCGCGAGCAGCTCGCGGCCGTGCAGCGATTCTTCGACCGCTTGCAGTTGGCGGGCGACCGGCTCGAGTACATAAGCAACGAAGACGTGGCCGACCAGCAGGTCGACGCTCGCGCTGCACTGAAGCCGATGTCAGGCCCAACAACAAGCAATGCGATCCGGGCAGGGGAGGCCCTCGCGGCGTGAATCGAAAAATCAAACTCAATGGCAGCAACGAGATCTGCCGCAGTGTCGAGCGTTCGCTCGACGAATATTTCAAGCGACTGGATGGCGAGACACCGACGGGCGTCTACGACATGGTGATCGGGCACGTGGAGCGCGCGCTGCTCGTGTCCATCATGGAACGGGCGAACGGCAACCAGACACTGGCGGCGGACATGCTCGGCATGAACCGCAATACGCTGCGCGTCAAGCTGACCCGCTACAAGCTGATCTGATGGCGGCCCGGGTCGCGCAAGCGCTCCTCTCGGTATCCGACAAGACGGGGCTGGTCGAATTTGCGCGCGGCCTGGCCGCGCTCGGCGTGGAACTGCTGTCGACGGGCGGCACCGCGAAGGCGCTGGCCGACGCCGGTCTGCGCGTCACCGATGTCGGTACCTACACGGGCTTTCCGGAAATGCTCGATGGGCGCGTCAAGACGCTGCATCCGAAGGTGCACGGCGGCATCCTGGCCCGCCGCGATATCCCCGAGCACGTCGCGGCGCTCGCGGCGCACGGCATCCCGACCATCGACCTGGTTGTCGTCAACCTCTATCCGTTCCGCGCCACCGTCGCCAAGCCAGGATGTACGCTGGACGATGCCATCGAGAACATCGACATCGGCGGACCGTCGATGGTGCGCGCCGCAGCGAAGAACTGGCCGCACGTGGGGATCGTCGTCGACCCGGCGGACTACGCGGGCGTGCTTGCGGAATTGAACTCGGGCGGCGGCGCGCTCACCGATGAGTCGCGCTTTCGCCTGATGCGCAAGGCGTTCGCGCACACGGCGTCCTACGATGGCGCCATCGCCAACTGGCTGACGGCGCGCGGTCCTGATGGCGGGGCCGTAGAGTTTCCGGACTCGTTCCATTTCGCCGGCAACAAGGTCCAGCAGATGCGCTACGGCGAGAATCCGCACCAGTCGGCGGCGTTCTATCGCGACGAGGTGCCGGCGCCGGGCTCGATCTCCACGTACCGGCAACTGCAAGGCAAGGAACTGTCGTACAACAATGTCGCGGACAGCGACGCCGCGTGGGAATGCGTCAAGACGTTCGTCGAACCGGCCTGCGTCATCGTCAAGCACGCCAACCCCTGCGGCGTGGCGATTGCCGCCGACCCGCTCGCCGCGTACCGGGGCGCGCTCGCGACCGATCCGACGTCCGCGTTCGGCGGGATCATCGCGTTCAACCGGTCCGTCGACGCCGCGACGCTGGAAGCCGTCTCGGCCCAGTTCGTGGAAGTCGTCATCGCGCCGGCTTACACAGCTGATGCGCTCGCGGCGATCGCAAAGAAGGTGAACGTCCGCGTGCTCGAGGTGCCGCTGTCGGCGACAGGCACGACCGCCAATGCGTGGGACATGAAGCGCGTGGGCGGCGGCTTCCTGGTGCAGTCGCCCGACGCGCGCAACGTCGCGGCATCCGAACTCAAGGTGGTGACGGTGAAGGCGCCGACGCAGCAGCAGATGTCGGACCTGCTGTTCGCCTGGCGCGTGGCCAAGTTCGTGAAGTCCAACGCGATCGTCTATTGCGGCGGCGGGCGCACGCTGGGCATCGGTGCCGGCCAGATGAGCCGCGTGGACTCGACGCGCATCGCCGCGATCAAGGCGCAGCACGCGGGCCTGGCGCTGTCGGGTTCGGTGGTCGCGTCCGACGCGTTCTTTCCTTTCCGCGACGGCCTCGACGTCGTCGCCGACAATGGCGCCGTGGCGGTGATCCAGCCCGGCGGGAGCATGCGCGACGAAGAGGTGATCGCCGCCGCCAACGAGCGTGGCATCGCGATGGTGTTCACCGGCATCCGCCACTTCCGCCACTGACATGCGTTCGGGCCCGACGGTGAAGGTGCATCCGTGAACATCCTTGTCGTCGGCTCCGGCGGAAGGGAGCATGCGCTGGCGTGGAAGATCGCGCAGAGTCCTCGCGTGGGCAAGGTGTTCGTCGCGCCGGGGAACGCGGGTACCGCACGCGATGCCATGCTCACCAACGTCGCGTTGACCGAAATCCCCGAACTCGTCGCCTTCGCGCAGCGGGAGAACGTCGCGCTGACGGTGGTCGGGCCGGAAGGACCGCTGGCCGCCGGCATCGTCGATGCTTTTCGCACGGCGGGACTGAAGATCTTCGGTCCCGACGCGCGCCGCGGCGCAACTCGAGAGCTCCAAGGACTTCGCCAAGGCGTTCATGTCGCGGCACGGCATCCCAACGGCGCGGTACCAGACGTTCGCCGATGCGCGCGCGGCGCACGCCTATGTGGACGAGACAGGCGCGCCGATCGTGATCAAGGCGGACGGCCTCGCCGCAGGCAAAGGCGTGGTCGTCGCGGCAACGCTTTCCGAGGCGCACGCGGCGGTCGATGCGATGCTGGTCGACAATGCGATGGGCGACGCCGGGGCCCGGGTGGTCGTCGAGGAGTTCCTGGCCGGAGAAGAAGCGAGCTTCATCGTCATGGTCGACGGCAGGAACGTGCTGCCGCTGGCGTCGTCGCAGGACCACAAGCGATTGCGGGACGGCGACACCGGCCCCAACACCGGTGGCATGGGTGCCTATTCGCCCGCACCCGTGGTCACGCCCGCGTTGCACGCGCGGATCATGCGCGAAATCATCCTGCCGGCAGTGAACGGCATGGCGGCAGACGGCATTCCCTATACCGGATTCCTCTATGCCGGCGTGATGATCGACGGCGCCGGCAATCCCAGGACGCTCGAGTTCAATTGTCGTTTGGGCGATCCGGAAACACAGCCGATCATGGCGCGGCTCAAGTCCGACCTGGTCGACCTGCTCGAGCGTGCGGTGAACGGCACGCTCGACACCGCCGACGCCGAGTGGGACCGGCGCACCGCGCTTGGCGTCGTGCTCGCGGCGGGCGGCTATCCCGACAGTCCGCGCAAGGGAGACATCATCGAGGGACTGCAGCGCATCACGCCTGACGCCCGGCCGGATGTCGTCGTATTCCACGCGGGCACTGCGCTCGCCGACGGCGCCACGGTGGTCAGCGGCGGTCGCGTCCTGTGCGTGACCGCGCTCGCAGACTCCGTGCGCCAGGCGCAGCGCGCCGCGTATGCCGCCATCGCCGACATCGGGTTTGCCGGCATGCAGTTTCGTACCGACATCGGGTACCGCGCGCTCGCCGCCCGCAAGTAACGCCGTGGACAGCGCCGCCATCCGTGCCTATCTGCTGGATCTGCAGGCGCGCATCGTCGCCGGCCTTGAGGCGATTGGCGGCGAGCCATTCCGCAGCGACGCCTGGTCGCGGCCCGAAGGCGGAGGCGGCATATCAAGGCTGATCGAGAACGGCAGCGTGCTGGAACGCGGAGGCGTGCTGTTCTCCCATGTCACGGGGCAGCAATTGCCGGCCTCGGCCACCGCGCATCGTCCGGAACTCGCCGGACGCTCGTGGGAAGCGATGGGCGTGTCGCTGGTCCTGCACCCGCGCAACCCTTACGCGCCTACCGTGCACCTCAACGTGCGCCACTTCGCGGCGCGCAAGGACGGCGCCGAGCCCGTCTGGTGGTTTGGCGGAGGCATGGACCTGACGCCCTACTACGGGTATGCCGAGGACGCGATCCATTTTCACCGTACCTGCCGCGATGCGCTGGCGCCGTTCGGCGCAGACGTCCATGTGCGTTACAAGAAATGGTGCGACGATTATTTCTATCTCAAGCACAGGAAGGAGCCGCGCGGTGTCGGCGGCATCTTCTTCGACGATCTGAACGAAGGCGGCTACGCGCGCTGTTTCGCGCTGACGCAAAGCGTCGGTGATCATTTTCTCGCCGCCTACGCCCCGATCCTCGAACGGCGTTCCGCCATGCCCTACGGCGAGCGCGAACGGGATTTCCAGCTGTATCGCCGCGGCCGCTACGCCGAATTCAACCTGGTATGGGATCGCGGCACGCTGTTCGGCCTGCAGTCGAATGGCCGCACCGAAGCCATACTGATGTCGATGCCGCCGCTGGCGCTCTGGCGCTACGATTGGCAGCCCGAACCCGGGTCCCCCGAGGCCGCGCTCTACAGCGACTTCCTGATCGCGAAGGACTGGCTCCCTGGCAACGCCTGACGACGATCACCTGATCGAATCCGGACTCGCTACCGAGTTGGTGTTCGATGGCGCATTGCTGAAGGTTCGGCGCGATCGCGTGCGCCTGCCCAATGGCGGCGAGGCGATCCGCGAATATGTCGTCCACCCGGGCGCGGTGCTGATCGTGCCGATCCTGCCGGATGGACGCCTCGTGTTGGAGCGTCAGTATCGCTATCCGGTGGGACAGGTGATGCTGGAATTCCCCGCAGGCAAGATCGACCCGGAGGAGATGCCGCTGGCCACCGCCAAGCGCGAGCTGCGCGAGGAAGCCGGCTACGTGGCGGATGCGTGGCAACCCATCGGCATCGTTCATCCTGAAATCGGCTACTCGACGGAAGCTATCGCGATGTTCGTCGCGACCGGCCTCACCCACGTCGGAGCACAGCTCGACGAAGGTGAATTCCTGGATGTCGTGGAGATGACCGAAGTGGAACTGCTGGCGGCCTTTGATGCCGGCGAAGTCACCGACAGCAAGACGATCGCAGGGCTGTTCGCATGGCAGCGATACCGCCTGAAGTGACGATCAGGGCGCAGCTGCTCGCGATTCGCGGGCGTGTGCAGGGTGTCGGATATCGCGACGCCGCGGTGCAGGCCGCGTTCGAGCTCGGCGATCCTGGGGTGGGTGCGCAATCGCCAGGACGGTTCCGTCGAGGCGCTGGCGCAGGGTGAGCCCGGCGCGGTCGACGCTTTCGCGGCATGGTGCCGCCGCGGTCCGCCGTTGGCGCGCGTCACGGAGGTCGCGCAGGCCGACGCCGCCGTGGACACCGTCGCTCCGCACTTTCGAAACGCGCCCGACCGGCTAGCCGCTCGCGCCCGCCACCGGCAGGTCCAGTCCGAAGATGTCCTTCCATCCCGCGTAGGAAGCTGCGGCCATCCACGGCAGCACCAGCACGAGCCCGACGCCCATCGTGGCCAGCCCGATCAGCAACAGCAACAGCGAGATTCCGGCATAGAGGGCCAATGCGGGCACATTGCGCGTGAACGCGCGCGCCGACGTGGCAAAGGCGGCGCGCACGCCCTCGCCATCGAAGAGCGCAGCGAATGGCACGAATGTGAGCGGCAGTGACGCGAGGATGCCGGAGACGTAGATCGCCATCACGACCACGCATCGGCAGGTTCATCGCTTCGCGCGCGGGCAGGAACAGGTTTACGTCGGCGAGTTGCGAGGCCGAGATGGCTTCGGCGGCGAACGCCACGAGACCCGCCGCCACCACCGCCGCCTGTGCGCGGGCCGGCGCCGCGAAGGGCGCGATGGCGTGTTTCAGGCGGGGTCCCTCGCCACGGTCCGCGGCAAGGCTCGCGTACAGCATGCCCGTCGCGATCAGCGGTGCGATCACGTTTGCCGCGACGAACCCCAGTATCGGCACGGGCTCGAATGCGATGCTGGCGACCAGCGTGACGAAGGCCAGTCCAGCAAAGGTCGCGGGCCCGCGCTTCCACAGGCGCATCGCCTCGGCGTACCACGCCAGCGCGCGCAGCGCCGGGACGCTTCTCGATTCGCGGCCGAAGGCGCTGCAACTACGCCGCTTCGCCCAGGTACGCGGCACGCACCTTGGGATCGTGCAGCAATGACGACGCATCGCCGGACAGCGTCACCTCGCCGGATTCCATCACGTAGCCGCGCTTGCTGACTTCGAGCGCCAGCTTCGCGTTCTGTTCGATGAGCAGGATGGTGACGCCTTCTCCGGAGATGGTGATGATGGTCTCGAACACCTTCTGCACCATCAGCGGCGCCAGGCCCATCGACGGCTCGTCGAGCAGCAGCAGCTTGGGACGCGACATCATCGCGCGGCCCATCGCCAGCATCTGCTGCTCGCCGCCCGACATCGTGCCGGCGGTCTGCCGGCGGCGCTCCTTCAGGCGCGGAAAGAGATGGTAGACGCGCTCGATGTCGGCCTTGATGCCGTCCGTGTCGCTGCGGATGTAGGCGCCCATCGCCAGGTTTTCCTCGATGGTCAGCGCGCCGAACACGCCGCGACCTTCGGGCACCATCGCCAGGCCGCGACGCACCAGCTGGAACGCGGGCTTGCCGGTGATGTCGGCGCCGCCGTAGAAGATCTTGCCTGCCTTGACCGGCAGCAGGCCGCAGATGCCTTTCAGCGTCGTCGTCTTGCCTGCGCCGTTGGCGCCGATCAGGCAGACGAGTTCGCCTTCGCCGATTTCGAGGTCGATGCCCTTGACCGCGTGGATGCCGCCATAGGCCACTTCCAGCTTCTTGAGCTCGAGCAGAGGTCCGGGCATCAGTGGGCCTTGGGATCGAGCGACACGTCGCCGCCCAGGTAGGCGGCGACGACCTTCGGATCGTTCTGCACGGCGCTCGCGGTGCCTTCGGCGATCTTCTTGCCGTAGTCCAGCACCAGCACGCGGTCGCAGACGGTCATCACCAGCTTCATGTCGTGCTCGATCAGCAGGATCGTCGTGCCGTCGCGGCGGATCTCGGCCAGCAGATTCTTGAGCGACGCGGTCTCCGTCGCATTCATACCCGCCGCGGGTTCGTCGAGCGCGAGCAGCTTGGGCTCCGTGGCGAGCGCGCGCGCGATCTCCAGCCGGCGCTGGTCGCCGTAGGCCAGGTGCTTGGCCAGGTGGTGGGCGCGCTTCTGCACGCCGACGTATTCCAGCAATTCGTAGGCGCGCTTGTGGATCGCCGCTTCCTCGGCGCGCGTGCCCGCGTTGCGCGAGATGGCGCCCCACACGCCTGCGTGCGTGCGCACGTGACGGCCGATCATCACGTTTTCCAGCGCGGAGAGATTGGCGAAGAGCCGGATGTTCTGGAAGGTGCGCGCGATGCCGCGCGCGGCCACGTCGTTCGGCTTCAACCCGTGCAGCGGCTCGCCGTCGAACACGAATTCGCCGCCGTCCGGGACATAGATGCCGGTCAGCACGTTGAACAGCGACGTCTTGCCGGCGCCATTGGGACCGATCAGCCCGTAGATCTCGCCATGGTTGATCGTGAAGTCGACATCGGACAGCGCCTGCACGCCGCCGAAGCGCTTGGCGACGCCCTTGGCCGTGAGCAGCGCCAACCGGTTTGCGGCCTGGTGGCTCACGTCTTCACGCCTTCGAGTTCGCGCTTGCGCAACGCGGACGGGAGGATGCCGGCGGGCCGGAACAGCATCATCAGCACCAGCGCCAGCCCGAACAGCAGCATGCGGATCACCTCGGGCTCGATCAGCATCCGGCCGAACAGCGCCGTCTGCGCGGGGCCGACCCATTCGCGCAGCAGCTCGGGCACGAACGACAGCAGCACTGCGCCCAGCACCACGCCCCAGATGTTGCCCATGCCGCCCAAGCACGACCATCGCCAGCACCATCACCGACTCGACCAGGATGAACGATTCCGGGCTGATGAATCCCTGGATCGCCGAGAACATGCCGCCGGCGATGCCGCCGAACGACGCGCCCATCGCGAACGCCAGCAGCTTGATGTTGCGCGTGTTGATGCCCATCGCCCGCGCCGCGACCTCGTCCTCGCGGATGGCCTCCCACGCGCGGCCGATGCGCGAGTCCTGCAGCCGCATGTTGATGACCATGACGGCGATGAGGGCGGCCAGGAAGAAATAGTAGTACTTGACCGGTCCCGTGAAGTCGAGGCCCAGCGATCGTCTCGCGCTGCGCGAAGCTGAAGCTGCCGATGCGGAACGGGTCGATCAGGTACAGGCCCTGCGGCCCGTTCGTGATGTTGACCGGCTGCGACAGGTTGTTGAGGAAGATCCGGATGATCTCGCCGAAGCCCAGCGTGACGATGGCGAGGTAGTCGCCGCGAAGCTTCAGCGTCGGCGCTCCCAGCAGCACGCCGAACATGCAGGCGACCGCGGCGCCCATCGGCAGGATGATCCAGAACGGCAGGTGCAGGTTGAAGTGCGGGCTCGCCAGCAGCGCGTAGACGTAGGCGCCGACCGCATAGAACGCGATGTAGCCCAGGTCGAGCAGCCCGGCGAAGCCGACGACGATGTTGAGTCCGAGCGCCAGGAAGCAGTAGAGGATCGCCTGGTTCGTGATCCGCACCCAGAACGTGCCGGCGGACGCGAGCACGAAGGGCAGCGCGAGCAGCGCGGCGCCCACGAGCGACGATGCCCGCCCACGCGAGCTTGGGATTTTGGCGGGTGTCGAACAGGTCGCGCATGACGTCAGGCGCGATCCGAAACGCGCTCGCCCAGCAGCCCGGACGGACGGAAGACCAGCACCGCGATGAGCACCAGGAACGCGAACACGTCCTGGTAGTTGGATCCGAACAACGTGAGGTTGGGATCGGACGCGCAGCGCTGCGCCAGCGCGTCGGACCAGTCCGGACAGGTTGCACAGGTTGGTGAGATCGCCGACATAGCCGGCGCCGAGCGCCTCGATGACGCCGAGCAGCAGCCCGCCCAGCATCGCGCCCGCCAGGTTGCCGATGCCGCCCAGCACGGCGGCGGAAAACGCCTTGAGGCCGAGGATGAATCCCATCTGGTAGTGCGCGATGCCGTAGTAGCTGCCCACCATCACGCCCGCGACGGCCCCCAGCGCGGCGCCGATCACGAACGTCAGCGAGATCACCCGATTGATGTCGATGCCCATGAGACCCGCCACCTCCTGGTTCTGCGCCGTGGCGCGCATCGCGATGCCGAGCTTCGTCCTGTACACGAGCAGCAGCAGGCCGCCCATCATCGCCAGCGATCCGGCGATGATCGCGACCTGCACGTTGGTGATCGTCGCGCCGTCGGGCGTCGACGTGATGTGATAGGAAACGGTCTTGATGATCTGCGGATAGGGCAGCGGGTTGCGGCTCCAGATGATCAGCGCCAGGTGCTGCAGGATGATCGACAGGCCGATCGCCGTGATCAGCGGCGCCAGGCGCGGCGCGCGGCGCAACGGGCGATACGCGACGCGTTCCAGCGTGTAGCCCACGCCCATGCAGACGGGAATCGCGGCCAGCAGGCCCAGCAGCACGATCGATCGACCGGCGGCAATCCGGTATTGGCGCCGACCAGCGCCACGATCACCGATGTAGGCGACCATCGCGCCGATCATCACCACTTCGCCGTGCGCGAAGTTGATGAGCTGGATGATCCCGTACACCATCGTGTAGCCCAGCGCGACGATGGCGTAGACGCTGCCGAGCGTCAGTCCGTTCACCATCTGCTGCAGGAACGATATCCAGAAACTCCCCTGACCGTCAGTTGTTACGCTCGCGATTGTGGGCCGAACCCGGGAACCGCGGCAAGCTTACCGCGTGCGTTCCGCGGCATTTCCATTGCCAACGGGCAAGAATCGGTGCTTCTTCAATTTGCGCTGGACATCGCGTGCCCATTGCGCCACCGCGGAGCGGCCATCCGCTCCGGCCTCAGGTGTCGCCAGACGTGTCGTCGTGTGCGTGTATCGCCGCGCGGCGGGCAGTCAACACACGACTACCCGCCGCGCGCCGCACGCACTTCGCCGACGGCGACAGATTCGCCCTTGAGCGGACGGCTCGCCCCGCGCTCCGGTCGCGTACGCCTCCGCGAGGTCGCAGCGGTTGGAGTCCGCATGGGCGCACGTAGGTCGCGTCGGCCGTCGCGGGTGGCGCGACCAGCGAAGTCGTGTGTTGACGAGCGCAGGCGCGCCGGGAACCCGCAGGCCGGCGATTGCGGCCTCCGGGCGCCCATGGGACTCCAACCGCTGCGCCGGCAATCGCCAAGTCGTCCGTTGCGCCCGCTGCGATTGACAGGCGACATGGCGGCGGACGAAAAAAGCGGCGTCCCGTGAGGAACGCCGCCTTCGATACTGCGTGCGAAGTGCGATTACTTCTTCGGCGCCTCGGCCGGGGCCATCGCCGGTGCCGCGGCGGGTGCCGGGTTGGCCGTCGCAGCGCTCGCCTGCATTTCCTTCATGAAGTCCTCGAACGACGAGGCCTTGCCGGCCTTGACCACGCCGACCGGAACGACCTTGCCATCCTTCAGCGTGAAGATCGTGATCTCGGCGTTCTTGCGGTCGCCCTTTTCGTCGAACTCGATCTTGCCGGTGGCGCCGTTGTAGCTGATCTTCTGCAGTTCGGGCAGGTACTTGGCCGGATCGGTCGAGTCCGCCTTCTGCATCGCCGCGATCATGCAGGCCGACGGCGTCGTAGAAGAACGGCGCGTATTGCTTCACGTCGCCGTACTTGGCCTTGAACGCGTCGTTGAACTCCTTGCTGGCCGCCGAGGCCGGCAGGCCCGCTTGCGAGCAGATCAGACCTTCCGCCGCCGCGCCGGCCAGCTTGGCCATCTCGTCGGTGCACGCGCCGTCGCCGAAGCTGAACACCGACTTGATGCCGAGTTCCCGCGCCTGCTTGACCATCGGGCCGCCGGTGGCGTCCATGCCGCCGTAGAAGACAGCGTCCGGCGCCTTGCCCTTCATCTTGGTCAGGATCGCCTTGAAGTCGGTCGTCTTGTCGGTCGCCTTTTCGCGCGCCACGACTTGCACACCGGCGGCCTTCAGCGTCTTCTCGACTTCGTTCGCGAGGCCCTCGCCATAGGCGGTGGCGTCGTCGGCGATGGCGACCTTCTTGACCTTCATGTTCGCCAGGTACTGGGCGATCGCGGGACCTTGCTGGTCGTCGCGGCCAACCGTGCGGAAGACGTTCTTGAAGCCCTGCTCGGTCAGCTTCGGGTTCGTCGCCGAGCCGGAGATCATCGGGATGCCGGCCTGGTTGTAGACCGCGGACGCCGGGATCGTGACGCCGGAGTTCAGGTGACCGGCGACGCCGGCGACCTTTGCGTCCGCGAACTTCTGGGCGATGGTCGGGCCCATCTTCGGGTCGGCCTGGTCGTCCTCGCTCATCATCTCGAACTTGACCGTCTTGCCGCCGATCTTGAGCTTGCGGGCCGTGTGCTCGTCGATGGACAGGTGCGCGCCGTTCTCGTCGTCCTTGCCGAGGTGGGCGATGCCGCCGGTCAGCGGGCCGGCGACGCCGATCTTCACGACGACGACGTCTTCAGCGGGCGCGCGCGGCTGCCTTGGGGGCGTCGGCCTTTTTCGGTTCTTCCTTGCCGCAACCGTAGGCGGTGGCGAGCGCGGCCGCGAACAACGTCAGGCCGAGCTTCTTGGATAGGGTCATGGGTACTTCCTCCGGAACGGAAAAAATTTCTTCAAGTTGAGTGAGACAACAGAATATTATTCGCCTTAGGCGACGCAGTGTCAACGCGCGGCCGGGGCAGCCGGCACGGCCGGCGACCGTCGCTCGGCCCCTTCGGCAGTCCGTCGCCGCTGGGCGCGCTTCGTCGCGCTGCCGTTGCCGGAAACGGGAGCCCGCGTGGACAATGCCGTCCTTGGAATCCAAACCAGCCTCTGGCCGCATCCAACAAGGAGACGGCCGGGGGCGACAGCGCCTTGCTGGGGGCCGATCGCCTTCAAGAACGGCGTGGATGGGGAGTAAGTCATGGGAGTGAGATTGACGCGGCGCCGGATTATCAGCGCGCTGGTGGTGGTACTGGTGATCGGAGGCGCGGCCGGGGCGGTTGCCCTGCGTGCCTCCAAGAAGGGAGGCGATGGGCCGGACGCCAAGCCGCCGGTGACCGCGCTCGAGTTCGGCGCGGCGCGAGCTGGCCCACGTCGAGTCCAAGACGATGCCGCGCTGGCTGCCGGTCTCTGGCACGATGCAGCCGGTCAACCAGGCCACGGTCAAGGCCAAGGTCTCCGGCGACGTGCGCCAGATCACGGTCCGCGACGGCGATTCCGTGCAGGCCGGGCAGATCCTGGTCCGGGTCGACACCGCCGACCTCGATGCCCGCGTGCTCGAGCGCCAGGGCCAGCTGCAATCGGCCCAGGCGCAGCTGGCGCTGGCCGAAAAGACCAACGCGATGAACCAGAAGCTGCTCAAGCAGAACTTCATTTCGCAGAACGCCTCCGACAACGCCGAATCGTCGCTGGAGGTGGCCAAGGGCAACGTGCAGGCCGCGCAGGCCCAGCTGCGCGTCGCGCAGAACGCGCTGCGCGACTCCATCGCGATCGCGCCGCTGTCCGGCATCGTCGCCAAGCGGCATGTGCAGCCCGGCGAAAAGGTCGCCTTCGACTCGCCGCTGGTGACGGTCGTCGATCTGAAGGACATGGAACTGCAGGCGCTCGTGCCGTCCAGCGACATTCCCGAACTGAAGCCCGGCATGACGGTGGACCTCGCCGTCGACGGCTTCGCCGACCGCAAGTTCACCGGCCGCATCCAGCGGATCAATCCGTCGACAGAAGCCGGCACGCGCGCGATCCTGGTGTTCGTCGGCATCCCCAACGAGGCGCAGGCGTTGCGCGGCGGCATGTTCGCCACCGGCCGCATCGCGCTCACCGCCGGCGCGCCGGTCCCCACGCTGCCATCCACGGCCGTACGCACCGAGGCGGGCCAGTCGTATGTCTGGACGATCCAGGACGGCAAGCTGGCCAAGAAGAACGTGCTGGTCGGACGGCGCGACGACGATGCCGGCCGCATCGAGCTGAAGACCGTGCTGCCCGCCAACACGCCGGTGCTGGCCGCCAAGTTCGACAACCTGAAGGAAGGCGCGCCCGCGCTGGTCCGCGCCTCGGACGCCACACCCGCCAAGAAAGCCAGCTGACGGCCCACAAGGCCGAACGCACAGGAGCCCGCCATGTGGATTACCCGCGTTTCCATCAACAACCCGGTGTTCGCGACGATGGTCATGGTCGGGATCACCGTGCTCGGGCTGTTCGCGTACAACCGGCTGCGCGTCGAGCAGATGCCCGACGTTTCGCTGCCCTACGTGCTGGTGCTGACGTCCTATCCGGGTGCGAATCCCGAGGTCGTCGAGACCGACGTCACCAAGCCGCTCGAATACGCGATCAACACGGTGGCGGGCGCCAGCCTGATCCGCTCCAATTCGAAGGAAGGCCGGAGCGAGGTGTTCGCCGAGTTCCGCATGTCGACCGACATGACGAAGGCCATGCAGGACGTGCGCGACAAGATCTCGCAGGTCCGGCCGGGCTTCCCGCGCGACGTGAAGGAGCCGCTCGTCATCCGCGCCGACCAGGAGAACACGCAGCCGGTGGTCTCGCTCGCCGTGCTGTCGCCGACGATGGACCTGCGCGATCTCACGTCGCTGACCGACCAGACGATCGTCAAGGGCCTGGAAAACGTGCCCGGCGTCGCGCGCATCGACGTGAACGGCCGCATCACGCGGCAGATCCTCGTCCAGATCAAGCCGACGGCGCTGACGGCGCTGGGCATCAGCGTCGACCAGGTCGCGGCGGCGATCCGCGCCGCCAACCAGGACGTGCCCGCCGGCCGCATCACGCGCGGCCAGAACGATTCGATCGTCCGCGTCGAGGGCAAGATCAAGGACCCGGCGCAGTTCGGCCGGATCATCGTCGCGCAGCAGGGCGGCGCGCCGGTGTACCTGTCGCAGGTCGCCGACGTCATCGACGGCGAGAAGGAGCCCGATTCGATCGCCCGCATCAACGGCCGCCCGTCGATCACGCTCGACCTGCAGAAGTCGCAGGACGCCAACATCGTCGAAACCGGCCAAGGCGTGAACGATGCCGTGGCAAGCGCTCAAGAAGCCGGCTGCCGTGCCGACGTCGAGCTGCAGCATCGTCAATTCCACGCCGACTCGGTCGAGAAGAGCGTCAACCGGGTCAAGATGACGATCTCGAAGGCGCGGGCCTGACGGTGCTGATCGTCTTCCTGTTCCTGCACAGCTGGCGCAGCACGATCATCACCGGCCTGACGCTGCCCATTGCGGTGATCGCGACGTTCATCGCGCTGTACGCCTTCGGCTTCACGCTCAACTTCCTGACGCTGATGGCGCTGTCGCTGTGCATCGGCCTGCTCATCGACGACGCCATCGTCGTGCGCGAAAACATCGTGCGGCACTTGGGCATGGGCAAGGACCACAAGACCGCGGCGCGCGAGGGCACCGACGAAATCGGCCTGGCCGTGATGGCGACCACGTTCGCGATCGTCGCCGTGTTCGTGCCCATCGCGTTCATGAGCGGCATCGTCGGCCGCTTCTTCTTCCAGTTCGGCGCTGACCGTGTCCGTGGCCGTGCTGGTCTCGCTGTTCGTGAGCTTCACGCTCGACCCGATGCTGTCGTCCGTCTGGCACGACCCGCCCGGCTCGCGCTTCAAGCGGGTCCCATGGCTCGGCCGCTTCATGGACAAGGTCGAGCACGGCATAGAGTGGATGCACCGCCTCTACGGGTCGATCCTCGAATGGGCGCTCGGGCACCGCAAGAGCGTGATCGCGATCGCGCTGGTCTCGTTCTTCGGCAGCTTCCTGATCCTGCCGCTGGTCGGCACCGAATTCATCCCCGACACCGACGAGAGCTTCATTTCGCTGCGGCTCAATACGCCGGTCGGATCGAGCCTCGAGTACACGGACAGCAAGGTGCGGCAGGTCGAGGAAGCGCTGAAAGACATGCCCGAGGTGCTACTGGCCATGACCACGGTCGGCACCGATGAAGGCCGCAACTACGGCCGCATCAACTTCAAGCTCGTCCGATCGCGACAAGCGCACGCGGTCGCAGAAGGACATCGAGCAGGCCATCCGGGCCACGCTGAAGTCGATTCCCGGAATCGAACCCGCCTTCGGTTGGGACCGGCCGGTCTGGGTCAACCTGCTGGGACCGGATCCGGAAACGCTGACGAAGCTGATCAACGAATTCGCGGTGAAGGTCGGCAAGGTGCAAGGGCATCGCGGACATGGAAACCTCGGAGAAGGCGGCCGCGCCCGCGCTGGCGATCCACCTCAACAACGACGCCGCGGCCGATGTCGGGGTCAACGTCCAGCAGGTCGGCGCGACGGTGCGTCCGCTGCTGGCCGGCGACACCGTGAGCTACTGGCTGGCGCCGGACGGCAACAACTACGAGGTCAACATCCAGTTGCCGAAGGACAGCCGCCGGCTGTCGACTGACCTGGGCAACCTGTACCTCTCCACCGGCAAGCGCGGCCCCGACGGCGAAGCGCGCATGGTGCCGCTGCGGCAGGTCGCGGAGATCGTCGAGACGACGTCGCCGCAGATCATCAAGCGGCAGGAGCTGCAGCGCCGCGTCGCGCTGTACGCCAACGCCGAGGGCCGGCCCTCGGGCGACGTCAACTCCGACGTGCAGAAGATCATCAAGGACACGGTGCTGCCTCCCGGGCTACCGCTTCGACGTCGGCGGGCAGGCGAAGGACATGCAGGAGTCCTTCGTCGCGCTGCTTGCCGCGGCCGGGCTGGCGATCATCTTCATCTACCTGATCCTGGCGTCGCAATTCGCGAGCTTCACGCAGCCCATCGCGATCATGATGTCGCTGCCATTCACGCTGATCGGCGTGTTCCTGGCGCTGCTGCTGACGGGTACGACGCTCAATCTGTTCTCGATGATCGGCTTCGTGATGCTGATGGGGCTCGTGACCAAGAACGCGCATCCTGCTGGTCGACTTCGCCAATCGCGCGCGCCGCGCCGGGGCAAGCCTGCACGACTCGCTGCTGCAGGCGGGGCAGGTGCGCTTGCGGCCGATCCTGATGACGACCGCGGCGATGATCGGCGGCATGACGCCGCTGGCGCTGGGCTTGGGCGAAGGCGGCGAGACGCAGGCGCCGATGGGCCGCGCGATCATCGGCGGCGTCATCACGTCGACGCTGCTCACGCTGGTCGTGGTGCCGGTCCTGTACACGTACCTCGACCACCTGCACGAATGGCGCAAGGCGAGGAAGGCCAGGAAGGCGGCAGCCCATGGCGCCGTGGTTCCGTCGCCCGGCGCGGCGGCGGATTGAGGGAATGGCCGATTCGAAGCGAAAGGATGCGCCGGGTTGACGTGAGATAATGCGCGGCGGCATAATAACTGACCGTGAGTCAGTTAACAATTCTCGCTCCTGTCACGCCCAATCCACGCCCCGGACAATGACCTCCGCCATGGACTACGAACAAGCACGCTTCAACATGGTCGAGCAGCAGGTCCGGACGTGGGACGTCCTCGATCAGCAGATACTCGACCTGCTGTTCGAAGTAAAGCGCGAAGAGTTCGTTCCGGCCGCCTACCGGTCGCTGGCGTTTGCCGACCTCGAACTGCCGCTCGCGAACGGGGCTCGCATGTGGGCGCCCAAGCTCGAAGCGCGGGTATTGCAGGAACTGAAGCTCAAACCGGCGGAAACCGTGCTCGAGATCGGGACCGGCAGCGGTTACCTGGCCGCGTTGCTCTCTCGCCGCGCCGCCAATGTCACGTCGGTGGAGATCGACGCGGCACTCTCGGCTGGGGCGGCCGCCACGCTGGCACGGACCGGCATCGCCAATGTCCACTGCGCGGTCGGCGACGGCGCCCGCGGATGGGGCATCGAACAGTACGACGCCATCGTTCTGACCGGTTCGACGCCGCTGCTCCCGGAAGACTTCTTCCGGCAATTGAAGCCTGGCGGCCGCATTTTCGCGATCGTCGGCGACCTGCCGGTGATGACCGCGCGTCTCGTCGAATGGTCGGCGCCGGGCTCGCGTGTCACGACCGATCTCTTCGAGACCGTGGTCGCGCCGCTGGTCAACGCCGCCGCGCCCGCGCGCTTCCAGTTTTGATCAAGCAGATCGCCCCGGCGGACTTGGCGTCGTGGTGCGCCGACTCGGCGCGTCCGGCGCCGTTCGTCGTCGACGTGCGCGAGCCCTGGGAATTCGAGCGTTGCCGCATCGACGGCTCGCTGCTGGTTCCGCTTGCGCAACTGCCGGCCCGACGCGCGGAACTGCCGCACGACAAGGAGCTTGTGCTGGTCTGCCATCACGGCGCCCGCAGCCAGCATGCTGCGATGTGGCTCGCGCAGAATGGATTTCCGAACGTGCACAACCTGCGCGGCGGCGTCGAAGCATGGGCACTCGAGGTCGATCCAGCGATGCCCCGATACTAGAGTTTGATGAAATTGGACTGCCAAATGAAATTACCGCGTTCCCTTTCCCGCCGCTGCGCCCTGCTGTCGCTGGCGCTGGTTGCCACACTCGCCGCCGGCTCGGCCTCGGCCGAAGACCTGCTGCAGATCTACCGCGAAGCGCAGAAGAGCGACCCGCAGATCGCCGCCGCGCGCGCCTCTTGGGAGGCCACGCAGGAACGGGTGCCGCAGGCGCGTTCCGGCCTGCTGCCGAGCGTGTCGGCGTCCGCCGCCGCCAACTACAACAACTACGATTTCAACGTGCCGAGCGATTCCTCGCTGGATTTCAACCGCAACTACTACCAGTACAGCCTGACGGTCTCGGCATCGCAGCCGCTGTACCGCTATCAGAACGTCGTGGTGTACGACCAGGCCAAGCAACAGGTCACGCAGTCGGACTTCACGCTGGTCATCGCGCAGCAGGACCTCATCATCCGCACATCCGTCGCCTATTTCGACGTGCTGCTGGCCGAATTCAACGTCGAACTCGCCGCACAGCAAAAGCTGGCGGTTGCCGAACAGCTCGCCCAGGCCAAGCGCAACTTCGAAGTCGGCACGTCGACGATCACGGACACCAACGAAGCCCAGGCGAAGTACGACCAGATCGTCGCCACCGAGATCCAGGCGCTGAACGACCTCGATCGCCGGCGCACGGCGTTGCGCGCGATCATCGGACACTTTCCGAGCAGCCTGAAGCGCGTCGGTCGCGGCTTCGACCCCCAGCCGCCCAGTCCCAATTCGCTCGACTACTGGGTGGACAAGGCGGCGTCGGGCAACATGAATTATCGTTTCCAGCAGGCGAACTACGAGATCGCCACGCTCGAGGTCGATCGCGCCAAGGCGGGGCACTATCCGACGCTCGACCTCGTCGCAAGCTATAACCCGCAGGGCAGCAACGGTGGCGTGAGCACCGGAGTCCGGAGCAACTCCGCGCAGGGATTGATCGGCGTCCAGCTGAACGTCCCGATCTACACCGGCGGCTTTGTCAATTCCCGCGTGCGTGAGGCCATTTCGCTGCAGGACAAGGCGCGGCAGGACCTGGAGACTGCCAAGCGCAGCGCCATCACCAACGCGCAGGACGGCTATTCGGGCGTCAACAGCGCGGTCGCGTCGGTCAAGGCGAACGAACAGGCAGTGCAGTCGGCGGAAGTCGCGCTGCAGTCGAACAAGCTTGGCCAGGAGGTGGGCATCCGGACCAACCTCGACGTATTGAACGTGCAGCAGAACGTGTTCTCGGCGCGACGCGATCTCGCCAACGCCTATTTCCAGTACCTGCTTGCCGTGCTTCGCCTGAAGGCCGCCGTCGGAACGCTCGACGAGCAGGACCTGGCCGACCTCAACCGCCGTTTGAATGGCTGACTGAGTGGGTAGCTGAGCGGATAGCCGGAAGCCGCGGCGCCAGCCAGCTCCATAGGCGGTCGGCCGCGCCGCGATGCGCGGCGTGGAAGGCAAGCGCCGTGGCGCGCATCCCGTTGCGCCTCGCGCTGTCTGCGAGCAGCGCGCCCACTTCCCGAACCAGCGAATCGGCATCGGCGACTCGCAACGCCGCGCCCGCCGCGACCGCGTTGTCCGTCGCTTCCGTGAAATTGTACGTGTGCGGGCCGACGATCGTCGGCGTGCCCATGGCGATCGGCTCGATCAGGTTCTGCCCGCCGAGCGGCAGCAGGCTGCCGCCGACGAATGCCACGTCGGCCGCGGCGCAGTAGCCGCCCATTTCTCCCAGCGAATCGCCGACCACGAACGCCACATCGGCCGGTACCGGAGCGTTGTCGCTGCGCCGGACGAAGGGGATGCCTCGCGCTCGCAGCAAATCGGCGACCGCATCGAAGCGCTGCGGATGGCGGGGCACGATGATGGTCAGCGACTGCGCGGGCAACGCATGTCGCTCCAGCGCATCGACGAGCAGCGCCTCCTCGCCATCGCGCGTCGACGCGGCGAGAAAGACCGGCCGCGATTCGCCGAACAGCACGCGCAACTCGCGGCCCAGCGCTTCCGATTCGGGCGGCATCGCGACGTCGAACTTGAGGTTGCCGGTGACCATGACATCCGTCGCGCCTACGGCGGCCAGTCGCGCGGCGTCGCCGGCCGTCTGCGCGGCGACGCCCTTGAGCGACGCGAACATCGGCTGCGTCAGCGCGGCAAAGCGCGCATAGCCCGCCGCCGATCTTTCGGACAAGCGGGCGTTGACGAGATAAAGCGGCATGTCGCGCTCACGGCACGCGGCGACGACATTGGGCCAGACCTCGGTTTCCATCAACAGGCCGACGCGCGGACGAAAGCGCGCCAGGAACGCGTCGATGGCGAAGGGCACGTCGTAGGGAAGCCACACTTGCTGCACGGAGTCGCCGTACAACGCGTGCCCTGCGGCGCGCCCTGTTGCGGTCATGTGCGTCAGCAGGATCGTCGCGTCGGGCAGAGCGCGCGCGACGCGATCGAGCAAAGGAGCCGCCGCGCGGGTCTCTCCCAACGAAACCGCGTGGATCCAGATCACGTCGCCGCGCGGCATGGGCGCATCGCTCGCCGTAGCGGCCGAAGCGCTCGCCGATGCGCAGGCGATAGCCGGGTTCTTTTCGTCCGCGCCACCACAGCTTAAGCGGGACGAGCGGCAGGATGAACCACCACAGCAGCGTGTAGAGACGGCGTGCCATCGGCGTTCGGCGCGGGGCTAGCAGCGCGGCGCCTGCCGCAGCAGCTGCGCGCAGAGGTCCACGACGTCCGCCAGCGTCGGAACGCGTCCATTGCCGCCGGCGTCGCGCGCGTGGGCGCCGGTGCAGGCTACGCCGGCCAGGCGCGGATCCGTCGCCGTGAATATCGCCACCGTCGATGTGCCCAGCGCTGCCGCGAGGTGCGTCAGCCCGGTGTCCACGCCGACCACGACTTCGGCGTGCCGCGACAGCGTCGCCAGTTCCGGCAACGTCTGGCGTGGCGGCACCACGCCGCCTTCCGATGCGCCGGCAATGCTATCGCTGCGCGCACGCTCACGCTCGTCGCCCCACGGCAGCAGCGTCGCGAACCCCGCGCGAGCGAAATGGGTGACGAGCGCGCGCCAGCGATCCTCCGGCCACGCCTTGTCGGCGCGGCTGGTCGCATGGAAGGCCACCGCATACGGTCCGGCCGGCATCGCGGGTGCGGCACTGGGCGGCGCGAAGTTCCAGCGCGGCGGACCGTCGGCCGAATACTCCAACGCGGCCGCGGCGATCCCCCGGCAGCGGTCGACGATGTGCAGGTCGCGCGACACGGCATGGTGGACATCGTCGACGATCGTCGCGATCGGCTCGCGTATGTTGGCGCGGTCGAGACCGTGGCGAGTCCCTCGGGCGAACCAGGAAACGACGGCGCCCTTGACCTGTTCCTGCAGGTTGAGAATGGCGTCGTAGCGCTCCAGGCGAAGCGCGCGGCGGAATTCGGCCATGTCGTGCCACGTGGTTCGCGCCATTGGGGAATGGCGCCAGCGGCGAAGTCCAAGCGGCACGACGCGGCGGATGCGCGGGTCCAGGCGCACCAGGTCGACAAAGGCGTCTTCGGCGACCCAGTCCACCGCCAAGCCAGGACGATGCGTGGCGATGTCCGAGACCAGCGCCAGCGCATAGACGACGTCGCCGAGCGACGAGGGCCGCACGACGAGGACGCCGCTCATCGCTGCGCCTTCGCAAATACGCGGATGTGCGTCGAATGCGCGACGCAAACCACGTAAAATCGGCGGGAATCCTTCGCGGCCCTCCTACGGTGCATGTCCGAACCGCTTCCCCTGTCGCTGGTGATCATTGCGCGCGATGCTGCGCACGAACTCGCGGACTGCCTCGCGTCCGCGGCGTTCGCGGCGGACGCGATCGTCGTCGAATCGGGCAGCAGCGATGATACCGCAGCCGTCGCCACGCGCTCCGGTGCGCGCGTGATCGTCCACGCGTGGGAAGGCTTCGGGCCGCAAAAGAATTTCGCGGTCGCGCAAGCCAGGCACGATTGGGTGCTTTGCCTCGACGCCGACGAGCGCGTCACGCCGGAACTCGAAGTGGCGATCCGCGCACTGTTCGTGGGGGCCGGGCCCGCGGCGGCGGCCTACTCCATCGCGCGCCGCAACCGCTTCCTGGGCCGCTGGCTTGCACACGGCGAAGGCTACCCGGACTGGAACATCCGGCTGTTCGACCGCCGGCGCGCGCGCTGGTCCGACGACGTGGTCCACGAAAAGGTGGTCGCGGACGGTACGGTGGCCGAGTTGCACGGAGACCTGCTGCACGCGTCGGCAGAGTCGATCGACGCCTACATCGCGAAACAGAATCGCTACACCTCCGCGCAGGCGACGGCGATGCATGCCCGCGGAGAACGCGCCAGCGCCGCGCAAATGATGCTGTCGCCGGCCGCGCGCTTCGTCCGCTTCTACGTATTCAGGCTGGGCTTCCTCGATGGCGCGGCGGGATTCGCCCACATCGCGATCGGCGCCTTTGCGAGTTTCCTCAAGTACGCGAAGCTGCGGGCGCTGCAGGAAGGCGGGCGGCCGCGGTGAAGGTGCTTGTGACCGGCGTGGCGGGATTCATCGGCATGCCCACGGCGAAGTCGTTGCTTGCGCGCGGAGCGACGGTCGTGGGCGTCGACAACTTCGATCCCTACTACGACGTCGCATTGAAGGAAGCCCGGCTCGCGACGTTGTCCGGTCGGCAGGGATTCTCGTTTGAGCGCATCGATCTCGCGGATGCCGCGGCCACCGCGAAGCTGTTTCGCGACCATGCGTTCACGCACGTCGTGCATCTCGCCGCGCAGCCGGGCGTGCGATACTCGCTGGAAAACCCCGGCGCCTATCTGCGCAACAACGTCGACGCCTTCGGCGAAATCCTCGAAGGATGCCGCCACGTGGGCGCCGCGCATCTGGTGTACGCGTCGAGTTCGTCAGTGTATGGCGCCAATCACGTGCTGCCCTTTTCGGAGGACCAGCGCGTGGACCACCCGGTCAGCCTCTACGCGGCGACCAAGCGCGCCAACGAGTTGATGGCGCACAGCTACGCGCATCTGTTCCGGCTGCCGGCGACGGGCCTGCGTTTTTTCACCGTCTACGGGCCGTGGGGCCGGCCCGACATGTCGCCGATGCTCTTCACCAGGGCCATTCTTGCCGGCGAACCGATCCGCGTGTTCAACCACGGCAAGATGCGCCGCGACTACACATACATCGACGACATCGTGGAAGGGGTCGCGCGCACGCTGGAACGCCCGCCCGTGACGGGCGCCGGCGGCGAGGCGCCGCATGCCATCTACAACATCGGCAATCACGAGGCGGTCGAACTCGAGACTTTCATTGCGACGCTCGAGCAGCTGCTGGGGCGCAAGGCGATCCGCGATTACCAGCCGATGCAGGCGGGCGACGTTCCGGCCACCTATGCGTCGATCGACCGTCTGCGCGCCGCGACCGGATTCGCGCCGCGCACGCCGCTGGCTGACGGCCTCGCGCGCTTCGTCGACTGGTATCGGGGCTACTATCCGAATTGAGAGCGCCGACGGCCCGTCCGCGGTGCGTGGTAAAATCGGCGCGAAAACAAGCGTATCCGCGGCACGCGCGTTCGCGCGTCCCCGTCTTGCGAAGGCTTCCGCATGATCCTGGTCACCGGCGGTGCCGGCTTCATCGGCGCCAACTTCGTGCTGGACTGGCTCGCCGCGACCGGCGAGCCGGTGGTCAATCTCGACCTGCTCACCTACGCCGGCAACCTGGGCAACCTCGCATCGCTAGCCAATGACGCGCGGCATGAATTCGTGCGCGGCGACATCGGCGACGGCGCGCTGGTCGCGGCGCTGCTGGCGAAGGTCCGCCCGCGCGCCATCGTCAACTTCGCCGCCGAGACGCACGTCGACCGTTCGATCCATGGCCCTGCCGCGTTCATCCAGACCAACGTCGTCGGCACGTTCGGCCTGCTCGACGCGACGCGCGCGTGGTGGGCGACGCTGCCGGCGCCCGAGCGCGCCGCGTTTCGCTTCGTGCATGTTTCCACCGACGAAGTCTACGGCTCGCTGTCGGCCGCGGACCCGGCGTTCAGCGAGACCACGCCCTATGCGCCCAACAGTCCGTATTCCGCGTCGAAGGCCGCGGCGGACCACCTGGTGCGCGCCTATCACCACACCTATGGGCTGCCGACGCTGACCACGAACTGCTCGAACAATTACGGGCCGAGGCAGTTCCCGGAAAAGCTCATTCCGCTGATGATCGTCAACGCGCTGGCAGGAAAGGCGCTGCCCGTGTATGGCGACGGCCGCAACGTGCGCGACTGGCTGTACGTCGGCGACCATTGCGCGGCGATTCGCGCGGTCATCGACCGCGGGCGGCCCGGCGAGACCTACAACATCGGCGGCAACGCGGAAATGCAGAATCTCGATGTCGTGCGGACGCTGTGCGAACTGCTGGCGGAGGCGAGGCCGGGTCGCGATTACGCCGCCCTGGTCACGTACGTCAAGGATCGGCCGGGACACGACCGCCGTTACGCGATCGATGCCGCCAAGGTCGCGCGCGAAACCGGCTGGACACCGGTCGAGACCTTCGCAACCGGCATGCGCCGCACCGTGCGCTGGTACCTCGACAACGCGGCCTGGCTGGACAACGTGACCAGCAAGGACTACCAGAAGTGGATCAACCTCAACTACGCGACAGCATGAGCAGCACGCTGACGCGCAAGGGCATCATTCTTGCCGGCGGCTCCGGCACGCGGCTGTACCCGGTGACGCAGGTCGTCTCCAAGCAACTGCTGCCCGTATACGACAAGCCGATGATCTACTATCCGCTGTCGACGCTGATGCTGGCGGGCATCCGCGACATCCTTCTCATCTCGACGCCGGACGACACGCCGCGCTTTGCGCAGCTCCTGGGCGACGGCTCGCGCTGGGGGCTATCCATCCGCTACGCCGTGCAGCCGTCGCCGGATGGGCTCGCGCAGGCATTCATCATCGGCCGCGAGTTCGTCGGCGGCGATCATTCCGCGCTGGTCCTGGGCGACAACATCTTCTACGGCAACGACCTGCAGTCGCGGCTCGCCACGGCGCACGCGCAGCGCGCCGGAGCGACCGTGTTTGCCTATCCGGTCGCGGACCCGGAGCGCTACGGCGTGGCCGAAATCGATGCGGGCGGGCGCGTGCTGTCGCTGGAGGAGAAAGCCCGCCAAGCCCAAGTCGCGCTACGCAGTGACGGGTCTTTATTTCTACGACAACCGTGTGCTCGACATCGCGCGGAACTTGAAGCCGTCCGCGCGCGGGGAACTCGAGATCACCGACGTCAACCGCGCCTACCTCGAATCCGGTCGAACTGGCGTGCGAGGTGCTGGGCCGTGGCATGGCGTGGCTCGACACCGGAACGCACGAGTCGCTGCTTGAAGCGTCGCAGTACATCGAGACGATCGAACGCAGGCAGGGTCTGAAGATCGCCTGCCCGGAAGAGATCGCCTTTCGCCTGGGCTACATCGACGCCGCGGCGCTCGAGCGTATGGGCAAGGCGCTGGCGAAGAACGGCTACGGCCAGTATCTGCTCGAGATCCTTCGCGATCCGGGCGTGCGCTGATCGCGTTTGCGCATGCAGATCACGCCTACCGCACTGCCTGACGTCCTGCTCGTCGAGCCGAAGGTGTTCGGCGACGAACGCGGCTTCTTCTTCGAGAGCTGGAACCGGCGCGCCTTCGCCGCCGGCGGCATCGACGTCGATTTCGTGCAGGACAATCATTCGCGCTCGCGCCGCGGCGTGTTGCGCGGGCTGCACTATCAGATCAAGCACGCGCAGGGCAAGCTGGTGCGGGCAACGGAAGGGGAGGTGTTCGACGTCGCGGTCGACCTGCGCCGCTCGTCGCCCAGCTTCGGCCGCTCCGTCGGCGTCGTGCTGTCGGCGGCCAATCGCCACATGCTGTGGGTTCCGCCGGGCTTCGCCCACGGCTTTGTCGTGCTGTCCGAGTACGCGGAAATTCTCTACAAGGCGACCGACTACTGGTATCCCGGAGCATGAGCGGACGCTGCTCTGGAACGACGCGGCGCTGCGCATCGATTGGCCGCTTGGCGAGGCGCCGACGATGGCCGCCAAGGATGCCGCCGGCCTGCGGCTGGCGGACGCGGACGTCTACGCCTGACTGCCGTGCCGCGTCCGACCGTACTTCTCACCGGCGCGGGCGGGCAGGTTGGCTTCGAACTGGCGCGAAGCCTGGCGAACTACTGCGACGTGATCGCACCGGACCGCGCCGCGCTTGATCTCGCCGATGCCGATGCCATCGTCGCCGTCGTGCGCGAGACCCGGCCGCAACTGATCGTCAACGCCGCCGCCTACACGGCCGTCGACAAGGCGGAGACGGAAAGCGCCGCCGCGTTTGCCATCAATGGGCGCGCCCCGGGAATCCTGGCCGAGGAGGCCAAGCGACTGGACGCGGTGTTGATCCACTATTCGACGGACTACGTGTTCGACGGCCGGCGCTCGACGCCGTACGACGAGGAAGCGCCCACGGGTCCGCTCAACGTTTACGGTGCGAGTAAGCGCGACGGCGAATGCGCCATTGCGCAATCCGGCGCCCACGCCCTGGTATTTCGCACCAGCTGGGTCTACGGCATGCGCGGAAGCAATTTCCTGCTGACGATACTGAGGCTCGCGCGGGAACGCGACGAACTGCGCATCGTCGCGGACCAGTTCGGGACGCCGAATTGGTGCCGCACGCTGTCCGACGCAACGGCCGCCGCCGTCGCGCGGGGCCTGCCGTGTCTGGCCGAACGATCGGGTCTGTATCACGTCGCCTCGCATGGAGAAACGTCGTGGCACGGCTTCGCGCAGGCGATCATCGGCGATGTGGCGCGACCGCGTGTCGTGCCAATCGCCACGTCCGAGTACCCGACCCCGGCGCGCCGCCCGGCCTATGGTGTATTGTCGTCGCGCAAGTTCGAAGCCGCATTCGGTTACCGCCTGCCCGACTGGCGCGAGGCGCTCGCTGCGTGCCGTTCGGATGCGGGCACGCCTCTGTCTGCCCGCGACTGATCCCTTGTCGCGCAATGTTGCGTCATCGATTCGCGCCAGGAGCCATGCCCTGCACTCGTTCCGGTCAATGTCGCCGATTCGCCCCATGACGCACCTTCGCCTCTGCGTAGCGATGGCAGTGCTTTCTCTTTGGTCGTGGAGTGGCGTGGTGCAGGCCGCCAGCGTTGCGATCACGTCCGCGCCGCCCGCGGAACCGCGCACGGCGCAGGTCGCGATGGCGATTCCCGCTGCGCTCGTGCTGAACAAGCGACGCGCCGGCCGCGCGGATCGATCTCGCACCCCCTGGCGTTTCGGAACTGGCCGCATTCAAGGCGCGCAACGCGGTCGCAGCGGATCGGGGCCGGCGCGTGTACAGCAAGGCGCTTGCCGTCGGCTTCGGACGCGAGATGCCGGTGGAGACGCGCACGGTGCGGCTGTCGGACCTGGCTTGGGTCGCCGACGGCGACGGTGGGCGATCCGCGCGAATCGAAGTCCGTTCGCCGAACGCCTATTCGCTTCGCGTCGCGATGCAGTTGTCCGCGACGGATCCCGATCTCGCCGTGCGCTTCGCCGGTTCGGCCGCCGGCGCCCAGGTTTTCGGACCCGTCCCGGGCAACGCCATTGCGCAAGACACCGAGCGCTTCGGCCAGTTCTGGTCGCCGGTGCTCGCAGGCGATGTCGCGACCATCGAGTTTCACGCCGGACCAGGTGTTTCCGTAGACGCGCTGACGCTCACGCTGCCGCGGATCGCGCACCAGATGGTTGGCAACGGAGAACTGCAAGTCGCTGTCCGCGAAGACCGTCACCGAAATCGGTCAGGCGCAAAGCTGCAACATCGACGTCGCCTGCGTCACGCCCACCGTAGCGTTGTACAACGCGAGGAAAGCGGTGGCGCAGCTGCTGTTCGTCAACGACGACGGCGGCCAGTACCTGTGCACCGGAACACTGCTCAACACGGTGCCGACGACCAACACGCCCTACCTGTTTACCGCGGGGCACTGCATGAAGTCCGCGAAGGCCGCGCATACGCTCAACACGCTGTGGTTCTTCGACGCGGTCGAATGCCACAGCAACGCCGTTCCGCGGTACGTCCAGCTGACTGGCGGCGCCGCGCTGCTCGGCCGCAGCCAGGACCATGACTGGGCGCTCGTGCGCCTGAACGAATCGCCGCCCTATGGCGTCCGGTACGCGGCATGGAATGCGGAACCGGTTCCGCTCACATCGGTCACCACGACGCTGCATCACCCCTTGGGCGATCTCAAGAAGTGGTCGGAAGGATACGTTGGCCAGTCCGTTTCCCTCTCGGACGAAGTCGTGCATGGCGAGTTCAACGAGGTGCCGTACAACAGCGGGATTACCGAAGGCGGATCGAGCGGCTGCGGCGCTGCTGACCTATGCCGATTCCGGCGGCTATTACGAGGTGCGCGGCGCCATCTCGGAAGGCAATCTCGCGACCTGCCCGGCGGCGCCCGGGGCCGTGTTCGACGATTATTCCCGGATGCAGGACATGCTGCCGCTGGTTCGGCAATACCTGACGCCGGGAGCGCCCAATCCCGCGGGACAGGTCGTGGCGGTCGAGTACTACAACAGGAATCTCGACCACTATTTCCTGACGGCCGAATCCCGGCGAACTCCAGGACCTCGATACCGGCGTGCACGAAGGCTGGGAACGCACGGGTCTGCGCTTCCTGGCCTACGCCGATCACGCGGAGGGCACGAATCCCGTGTGCCGCTTTTACCGGGCACCGGCGTACGGCGACTCGCACTTCTATTCCGCGAGTCCCGACGAGTGTGCCGCGACCGCGGCGGAGCACCCGGTCGACTGGATCTACGAGAGTCCCGCCGTCTTCTACATTCGGCTACCCGCAGTCACAGGCGACTGCCCGAAAGGGACTCAGCCGCTGTGGCGGTTCTTCAACAAGGCCACGATCAATCATCGCTACACGGCGGAAGTCGTGATTCGCGACCAGATGCGCGCCAAGCCGTCGGTGTGGGTTCCCGAAGGCTATGGTCCGGAACAGACCATCATGTGCGCCGAGCTGCAGTAGCGGCGGCGACAACGCGCCGCTAGCGCAATCCCGCGGTGTAATCGGTCACGGCCTTCATCTGCGCGTCGTTCATTTTTTGCGCGATGGCCGCCATGATCTTGCCCTGGGCGTCCTTGCCGTCCTTGTCCGCGCCGCGATCGCCGGACTTGAACGCCTTGAGTTGCGCATAGGCATAGTCGGCATGCTGCCCGGCCAGCCGCGGATAATTCCTCGGAATGCCCGCGCCGTTGGGTGAGTGACACGACGCACACGCCGGAAGTCCGGTGGCCGCCACCCCGCCGCGAAACAGCGACTGCCCGGTCTTGACCAGCGCGGGATCCTTCGCGGTTCCGCCCTTCGGTTTCTGCTGCGAAAAGTAGACTCCCAACGCCACCATTTCGTCCGGCGTCAAGCTTGCCGACCATCGCGCCCATCGTCGGATTGGCGCGAACTCCCGACTTGAAATGCTGCAACTGCCGGGTGATATACTCCGCGCCCTGTCCGGCGAGGTTCGGGTTGATCGGCGCGACGCTGTTGCCGTCGGCGCCATGGCAGGCCGCGCAAACCGAGTCGGCGATCTGCTTGGCGCGCGCCAGGTCGACTTTGGCGGCGCCTTCTGCAGCGGTGGCCGGGGGCAACGGGAATAGTGCCAGCGCGACGAACGATGCCGTGGCGACCAGCAGCTGCTTGCGCTTCATTATGCGGTGACTCCTTCTTGTGCGGCGACCGTCTTGGGTGCTCAATGGCGGGACCCCTTGGAGTCGAGCTCCCTTCCGCATCCTTACCGGCAATTCCGCCAAGGTGCGACTTCCACGAACCCGCCGTGAATAAACGCACTATTGTAACGGACTCGAAGCGCGCTTCCAAAACCGCAGGGTCGGCCAAAGCCGCGGCGCGGCCGCCGCATCCGCTGGTGGGCGCGGTCTTCGTCACCGGCGCGGCGGCGCCTGCGCAACTGCCGGACGCCGGCGTCCCCGAAATCGCCTTCGCGGGGAGGTCGAATGCCGGCAAGTCCACGGCAATCAATGTCCTTGCCGGCCGCACCCGGCTGGCGTTTGCGAGCCGCACGCCGGGACGAACGCAGCAGATCAACCTGTTCGCGCTGCGCAGCGGCGCCCTGGTCGCCGACCTGCCCGGCTACGGTTATGCCGCGGTGGGCAAGGAACTGAAACGCGCGTGGCAGGAATTCCTGTGGCACTACATCACGACGCGCCCGACGCTGGTGGCGCTGGTCCTGATCGTCGATTCGCGGCACGGGCTGAAGGACCTCGACATCGAACTGCTCGATGGATTCGTGCCGTCCGGCCGCCCGGTGCTGATCCTGGCCACGAAGGCGGACAAGCTCAACACGACCGCGCAGCGCGCCGCCGTGGTCAACGTGCGCCAGCAGCTGTTGCAACGGTTTCCCGCTGGGGGCCGACAACGTGAAAGTGCAGTTGTTCTCGGCCACGTCGCGAATCGGCATCGAGGAAGCCGAAGCGACGATCGCCGGGTGGCTGGTCGGAATGGATTCGACGGCCGAGCAGTACCTGAGTTGGCAAAGCTCGGTCTGAGAAAGCTCAGTTGACGAAAGCTCAGTTGACAAAAGAAAGGCCCCGCGACCAAGGGGAGTGGCGCGGGGCCTTGAAACACCCGCTGCCAAGGGACCTCGGCACGGGCACCCGCTCAGGGAGGTAAGCGGGAGACGATTAACGTCTGCAGATTCTGACCGGCCCGGTGCGCCAGGAGTTCCGGACCGGCATTCGTAACCAATTGTGTCCAACCTGCGGCCTTACAGAGCGCTGGTCGCGTTTGCTGTCGCGGGTCGCGCCCGCTAGGATGTGTCCGTGATCGACTACGAGGTGCAGTGCAATGAGCTTTGCTTTCACGGGAAAGTTTCCCGACAAGCGCCCGCGCCGGATGCGGCGCGACGATTTTTCGCGCCGGATGATGCGCGAAACCCGGCTGACCGCGGACGATTTCATCTATCCGGCCTTCGTGCTGGACGGCGCCCGGCGCGAGGAGCCGGTGCCGTCGCTGCCCGGCGTGTCCCGCAAGATCCCTCGACGCCCTGTTCCGCGACGCGGAGCAGTGCCTGGAGCTCGGCGTTCCGGCGATGGCGCTGTTTCCGGTCGTGCCGGGGGAGTTCAAGACCGAGGACGCCGCCGCCGCGTGGCACCCGGAGGGGCTCGTTCCGCGCGCGGTGCGTGCGCTCAAGAAGCGCTTTCCGGAGCTGGGCATCATCACGGACATCGCGCTCGACCCCTATACGAGCCACGGCCAGGACGGCCTGATCGACGCCACCGGGCTACGTGCTGAACGAAGAGACCGTCGTGGCGCTCACCAAGCAGGCGCTTTGCCACGCCGACGCTGGCGTGGACATGGTGGCGCCGTCGGACATGATGGACGGCCGCATCGGCGCGCTGCGCGCGGCGCTGGACGGCTCGCACCACGAACGGACGCGCATTCTCGCGTACTCGGCGAAATACGCGTCGGCGTTCTACGGCCCGTTCCGCGACGCGGTCGGGTCGTCGGCGAACCTTGGCGGGGGCAACAAGTACACCTATCAGATGGACCCGGCCAACAGCGACGAGGCGTTGTGGGAGGTCTACCTCGACATTCGCGAGGGCGCGGACATGGTGATGGTCAAGCCGGGGATGCCCTACCTCGACATCGTCCGGCGCGTGAAGGACGAATTCGGCATGCCGACGGCCGTCTACCAGGTCAGCGGCGAATACGCGATGCTGAAGGCCGCGGTGCAGAACGGCTGGCTGGACGAGCGCGCGTGCGTCCTGGAAGCGCTGACCGGCATGAAGCGGGCAGGCGCGGACGCCATCCTGACCTATTTCGCGCTCGACGCGGCGCGCTGGCTCAGGGGCTGACCTCAGGGGGCTAGTTCCGAGCGGCCGAGCACGCGTCGGCCAGCTCGGGCCGGGTCAGGCGCACGATCTCGCGTGCCATGCCGGTCGCGGCGGGGCCGCTGCCTCGCCTCTTCGGGCGTGCGCACGGTCAGGCGCACGCCGCCTTCCGGCGTGTCGACGTGAATGCGCTGCGGACCGTCGTCGTCGCGCATTCATCGTGCGGTAGTCGACGCCGGCGTTGAGCAGCGCCAGCTCGACCGACTTGGCGGTCGCGGCGACGAGGTCGAGTTCGATGTCGCTGTGCGCGGTGGCCCAGCCGGCGGCCACGCCGCCGACCAGCACGGGCTCGAATTGGCTCAGGCGCTGCATCCAGCGCAGCGCCTGCTCGCGCTGCTCGCGCAGCTGTGCGACGTGCGCCGCGCCGCCGAACAGCGCGTGATAGTCGGCGAGCGCCGCTTCGATTTCGGCATCGCCGGGAAGGGCGGTGCGCTCGGGCAACATCAGTTGCCGTGCCGCCTTGCGCTTGGCGAGCGTCCAGTCCGCGATGCCGTGTTCGGCGATCAGCTTCGCGGCGGCCTGCGCGATTCGCGTCCGGTCCTGTGCTTCCCGTCCGAACGGGTCGGGGCCGTAGGGGCGGCCGCGAAACTCCGAATGCCCGCGATGTCCCATCGTGCGTTTCCTGGCTTAGCGCCTAGAACAGCTGTTCCCGGACTTCCTGCCCGGTGCGGCCGCCCGCCGGCCGGCGTCAGCGCGTCGTCGCGGCCGCGGGGCGGAAATTCCGCGTAGAACCATTCGCTCAGGCTGCTGCTGTCGTCGCGCAATCCCGTTTCCGCGTTGATGCGCACGGAGATCACGCCGTCGGGCGTCTGCAGCGGCTTTTCCGGGATGCCCTTCAGCGCCCTTTGCATGTAGGTCATCCAGATGGGCAGTGCGGCGACGCCGCCGGTCTCGTTCACGCCCAGCGTCTTCGGCTGGTCGAATCCGATCCACGCGACGCCCACCTGCGCCGCGTTGAAGCCGCAGAACCAGGCATCGATGTTCTCGTTGGTCGTTCCGGTCTTGCCCGCAATATCCTTGCGGCCCAACGCCTGCGCCCGCGTGCCGGTGCCGAAGGCGATGACGTCGCGCAGCAGCGTCGTCATCAGGAACGCGTTGCGCGGATCGATGGCGCGTTCGGCATCCTCTCCGGCGACGACCGGACTCGCCTCCGACAGCACGTTGCCGCGCGAGTCCGTCACCTTCGCGATCAGGTAAGGCGCGACGCGATAGCCGCCGTTGGCGAAGATCGCGTACGCCGCCGCCATTTGCAGCGGCGTAGCCGATCCGGCGCCCAGGCCCATGGTCAGGAATGGCGGATGCAGCTTGGGGTCGAATCCGAACCGCGTGATGTAGTCCTGCGCGTATTGCGGGCCGATTGCCTGCAGCACGCGAACCGTCACCAGATTCTTGGACTTGGCCAGCGCGTTGCGCAGGCGCATCGGGCCGTCGAACTTGCCGTCGTAGTTCTTGGGCTCCCAGTCCTCGCCGCCGGCCTGCGCGGCCGGGACGAAGAACGGCGCGTCGTTGATGACCGTCGCCGGAGAAAACCCCTTTTCCAGCGCCGCCGAATAGATGAACGGCTTGAACGCCGATCCGGGCTGGCGAAACGCCTGCGTCACGTGGTTGAACTTGTTGCGGTCGTGATCGAATCCGCCGACCAGCGCCAGGATGGCGCCGTCGCGCGGCTGCACGGCCACCAGCGCGGCTTCCGCCTGTCGGCAGCTGGCCGATCGCCCATCTGCCCTTGTCGTCCTTGGACAGGCGGATCACCGCTCCTCGTCGGATGCGCTGGTTGGCCGGGGACTTGTCGGTCAGGTTGCGCGCGGCAAACTTGAGCCCGTCGCCGTTGACGGCGACGATGTCGCCGTTCGCCAGCACGGCCTTGACCTCGGTGGCGTTGGCTTCGAGCACGACCGCAGGGTCGAGGTTGTCGCTGTCGGCCGCGTCGGCGAACGCGGCATCCACCGCCTGTTCGACCTCGGCCGGGTCCGTCGGCAGGCTGACGTAGTTCTCCGGGCCCCGGTAACCGTGGCGCCGGTCGTATTCGATGACGCCGCGGCGGACGGCGATATAGGCGGATTCCTGGTCCGCGCGGCGAACCGTCGTCCAGACCGTGATGCCCTTGGTGTAGGCATCATCGCCATAGGCCTCGAACACCACCTGCCGCGCCATTTCGGCGACGTCACCGGCGTGCGTCGGCAGCGCGTCACGCACGCCTGCGCGGACGTTCAATGGCGCGGTTTGTGCTTCCTGGAACTGGGTGTCATTGATGAACTTGAGGTCATGCATACGCCGCAATACATACAGCTGCCGGGTCTTGGCGCGCTTCGGGTTCGTGACCGGGTTGTACGCCGACGGCGCCTTGGGCAGGCCCGCGAGCATCGCGGCTTCGGGCACCGTCACGTCCTTCAGCGGCCGGCCGAAGTAGATCTGGGACGCCGCGGCGAAGCCGTAGGCCCGCTGGCCGAGGAATATCTGGTTGACGTACAGCTCGAGGATCTCGTCCTTGGACAGGTTGGCCTCGATCTTCCAGGCGAGCAGGACCTCGCGCAGCTTGCGCGTGACGGTCTTTTCGCGGGTGAGGAAGAAATTGCGGGCGACCTGCATGGTGATGGTGCCGGCGCCCTGCTGCGTCCCGGTGGCGACATTGGCCAGCGCCGCGCGGGCGACGCTCAAATAGTCCACACCGCCGTGCTGATAGAAACGTTCGTCTTCGGCGGCCAAAATAGCCTGTTTCATGACATCCGGGACCGCCTTGATGGCGACGATCGGCACGTCTTTCTTCACCGAATTCGCCCAAAAGGTCGCCTTCGGCCGAAACGACGCGCAACGGCACTTTCGGCTGATAGTCGGTCAGCGCCTCGAGGGAGGGCAGCGTGGGCCAAAGCAACGCCAGCACCAGCGCCCCCAGCAGGGCGCCGACCAGGCAAAGGCCCAGCAGAACGGAGCCCAGATAGAGGAGCCAGCGTTTTAGCACGTGGGAATAAAACTTGCCGGATAGGGGGGGTGCGGAACCGGCATTATATGCAGGCTTGCAACACCCACCCGCCGAATCGGAAAACAAATTGACAAGGTTCATACTTGCTGCCAGAGTTTAATGTAACTTGTCAGCATCTGTGCTGACGTGGCGCCGATTGCCCAAAAAATGTCTGCCATCCTGGATTTCTTCCAAACGAAGTCCCCATCGCTGATCGGGGTCGATATCGCATCGACGTCGCTCAAGCTGGTGGAGCTGACCGAGACCGGGCAAGGGCACCTACCGCCTCGAGCGCTACGCCATCGAGCCGCTGCCCAAGGATACGGTCACCGACGGTAACATTTCCAACCTCGACCAGGTCAGCGACGCCCTGAAGCGGGCGTGGAAACGCATGGGCAGCCGCAACCGCCTGGTCGCGATGGCGCTCCCCGCCGCCATGGTCATCACCAAGAAGATCATCGTGCCGGCCGGTCAAAAGGAAGAGGAACTCGAACTGGCCGTCGAGGCCGAGGCCAACCAATATATTCCATTTGCGCTGGACGAGGTCAACCTGGACTTCCAGGTCCTTGGGCCGGCGCCGAACAACCCCGACGAGGTCGAGATCCTGATCGCCGCGTCGCGCAAGGAAAAGGTCGAGGACCGCGTCGCCATCGCCGAGGCGGCCGGGTTGAAGCCCGGCCGTGATGGACGTGGAGTCCTACGCGACCCAGGACGTCTTCCGCCTGATCGCCCCGTCGCTTCCCGCCAATGGCCGGGACCAGAACATCGCGCTGGTCGACGTCGGCGCCCACGTCACGCACTTCTACGTCCTTCGCAACAATCAGTTCCTGTTTTCACGGGACCAGGTCTTCGGCGGCAACCAGCTCACCCAGGATATCCAGCGGGCGTTCAACCTGTCCGCCGAGGAAGCCGAGTCGGCCAAGCGCAACCAGGGCCTGCCCGAGAACTACGACAACGACGTGCTGCAGCCGTTCATGGAAACGCTGGCGCTGGAAATCACCCGCGCACTGCAGTTCTTCTTCACGTCGACGTCGCACAGCCAGGTCGACCAGATCGTCCTGTCCGGCGGGTGCGCCGTTCTTCCCGGGCCTCGACGAACTGGTGGCCAAGCGCGCCGGCGTCGCCACGGTGCTGGCCAATCCGTTCGCCAACATGGCCGCCTCCGACCGCATCCGGCCGCGCCAGCTGGCGCAGGATGCGCCGATGCTGCTGATCGCGACCGGCCTCGCGCTCCGGAGCTTCGAGTAATGAGCTCGATCCGCATCAATCTGCTGCCTCACCGGGAGCAGAAGCGCCAGGCCCGGCAGCGCCAGTTCTATACGCTGATGATTTCGCTGGCGATCCTGGGCCTCGCCGTCATCGCGCTGGTGCACGGCATCCTCGCCGCGCAGATCGAGAGCCAGGAGTCGCGCAATCGCGTGCTCAAGGGCGAGATCGCGAAGCTCGACGAGCAGATCAAGGAAATCGACCGGCTGCGCGACCAGATCCAGGCGGTGCTGGCGCGCAAGCAGGTGGTCGAAACGCTGCAGGGCAACCGCAGCGAGGCCGTGCACCTGCTCGACCAGCTCGTGCGCCAGCTGCCGGACGGCATCTACCTGCGCAGCATCCGCCAGACCGATGCGCGAGTGACGATCGTCGGCTACGCGCAATCCAACGCCCGGGTGTCGACGCTGATGCGCAACATCGAGGCGTCGCCGTGGCTGTCGAACCCGGAACTGGTGGAAATCAAGCTGGTGCCGATGCCCGGCACGAAGGACAACACCCAGAAGATCAACGAATTCACGCTGCGGCTTCCTGATCAAGCGCACCGCCCCGATCGCCACTGACGTGGCAGGGGCTGCCGCCAAAGGAGCACCGGCAGCGCCGGCGAAGCCCGCAGCCCCGACGCAGGCAAGAAGACATGACCCTGGACGAACTTCGCCGCCTCAACATTCGCGACGCCGGCAACTGGCCGCTGTTGCCGAAGGTCGGCGTCCTGCGTGCTGATCTTCCTGGCCATCATCGTCGCGGGACTCTTCCTCGACTGGAAGGACCAGTGGGAAGCGCTGGGCAAGGCCGAGCAGGTCGAGGTCGGCCTCGAAGACGCAGTACGCCGAAAAGAAGAAGCGGGCGATCAACTTCGATCTCTACGTGCAGCAGTTGAGCGAGGTCGAGCAATCGTTCGGCGCGCTCGTCAAGCAGCTTCCCAACCGCTCGGAAATCGACGCGCTGCTGACCGACGTCAACCAGGCCGGGCTCGGCCGCGGCCTGCAATTCGAGTTGTTCAAGCCGGCGGCATCCGGAAAAGATGGCGGACTTCTACGCGGAACTGCCGATCAACATCAAGATCACCGGCAACTACCACGACATGGGCGCCTTCGCCAGCGACGTCGCGCAGCTGCCGCGCATCGTCACGCTGAACGACCTCGTCATCAGCGCCGACAAGGGCACGCTCGCCATGGAGGCGGTGGCCAAGACCTTCCGCTATCTGGACGAGGACGAAATCGCCAAGCAACGCGCGGCGGCCAAAGGGAAGACCAAGAAATGATGCGCGCCGCCCTCATCTCGCTTTGCGCCTGTCTCGCGCTTGCCGCTTGCGGCGAGCGGGGCCATCCGGACCTCGAGGCATGGATGAAGGACCAGGGCAAGGCGGCCAAGGGCAAGCTCGATCCGCTGCCGCAGATCAAGCCCTACGACCCGTTCACCTACAACGCCTTCGACCTGCCGGATCCGTTCAAGCCGCGCAAGATCGAGCCCTCGAAGGGCGGCAGCAAGCTGGCCCCCGATTTCACGCGGCGCAAGGAGCCGCTCGAGGCGTTTCCGCTGGAATCGCTGACGATGGTCGGAACGCTCGCCAGGAACAAGACGACGTATGCGTTGGTGCGCACGCCGGAAAGAGATGTCTTCCAGGTGCGCGCGGGCAATTACATGGGCCAGAACTATGGCGTCATCATCGAAATCGGGGACGGCGAATTGAAACTCAAGGAGCTGCTTCAGGATGGTGCCGGTGACTGGACCGAACGATCGAGCTCGCTGCAACTGCAGCAGCCGGCGGAGCAGAAGAGATAGGGGAGAGATGATGAGCGCGATTCACGGCATCGGACTTTCAGGCGCGCGCGCGGCAACGCGCCGCGGATGGGCGACCGGCCTTGTCGCACTCTGTGCGCTTGCGCTTTCGGGCATGGCGCTGGCGCAGGCCCAGCCGAACAACAGCCTCGAGCAGGTCACCGTCACCCGCGGTTCGTCGGGCAAGACCATCGTCAGGTTCCAGCTGAAGTCGCCGCCGGCCAACCCGCCTGCGGGGTTCTCCGTGCAAAGCCCGCCGCGCATCGCCCTCGACTTTCTGGATACGGCCAACGGCATGGGCGTCACGCAGCGCGAGATCGCGGAGCCGGCGTTGCGCAGCCTCAACCTCATCCAGGCGGGCAATCGCACGCGCGTCGTGTTCAACCTCAACAAGCCGCAGACCTTCGAGACCAACGTCGAGGGCAATGCGGTCCTGGTCACGCTGTCGGACCAGGCCACGCCGTCCGCACAGGCCCAGCAGGTGCAGCGTTTCGCCGAAGCCAAGAGCAACGACACGCCGCATGCACTGCGCGACGTCGATTTCCGCCGCGGCAAGGGCGGTGAAGGCCGGATCGTCGTCGACCTTTCCGACAATTCGGCAGGCATCGACATCCGGCAGCAGGGCAAGAACCTGATCGTGGACTTCCTCAAGACTTCGCTGCCGCGCAATCTCGAGCGCCGCCTGGACGTGAACGATTTCGGCACGCCGGTGGTCACGATCGACACGTTCCCGCAGGGCAGCAACACGCGGATGGTCATCGAGCCGCAGGGACTGTGGGAACACTCGGCGTACCAGACCGACAACCGCTTCATCCTGGAAATCAAGCCTGTCCACGAGGACCCCAACAAGCTCACGCAGGGAACCAAGGGCGGCTACAAGGGCGAGAAGCTGTCGCTCAATTTCCAGAACGTCGAAGTGCGCGCGGTGCTGCAGGTCATCGCCGACTTCACCGGCCTCAACATCATCACCAGCGACACCGTCTCCGGCAACCTCACGCTGCGCCTGAAGGACATTCCCTGGGACCAGGCACTGGACATCATCCTCCAGACCAAGGGCCTGGACATGCGCAAGAACGGCAACGTGGTGCTGATCGCGCCGCGCGAAGAGCTGGCGCTGAAGGAGAAGCAGCAGCTGGAGAGCGCGCTGCAGATCGCCCAGCTCGAGCCGCTCATTTCCGAATCGTTCCAGTTGAACTACATCAAGGCGTCTGACCTGCAGAACCTGATCACGACCAATCGCCAGCAGCAATTCGGCGCCGGCGCCGGGCAGACGGCGACCACCGGCGGCCAGGGATCGATCCTCTCGCAGCGCGGCGTCGCGATGGTCGACCCGCGCTCGAACATCCTGTTCGTGCAGGATACGGCGGCCGTGCTGGAGGAGGTCCGCAAGATCATCCGGCAGATCGACTTCTCGATCCGTCAGGTGCTGATCGAGGCGCGGATCGTCATCGCCAGCGACGACTTCAGCCAGCAGCTTGGCGTCCGTTTCGGCCAGCAGACGGGATTCACGTTCTCCAAGGGCAAGTACGCGGGAGGTTCCAGCGGCAGCCTCAACACGCAGCCGGTGGTCACCTGCAACGGCGGAATCTGCCGGCGTGAAACGCGCACGCAGACGCCGTTCGAACTCGCCTCCGGAATCGCGTCCGCGGGCTACTCGGACGCGCCGCAGTTGAACGTGAACCTGCCCGTGCCCAATCCTGCGGGACAGCTCGCGCTGACGCTGATCAACCTGGGCAGCGGCAACCTCATCAACCTCGAACTTTCGGCGCTCGAGGCGGACGCGCGCGGCAAGGTCATCTCCAGTCCGCGCGTGGTAACTGCGGACAACCAGAAGGCGGCGATCGAGCAGGGCACGGAAATTCCCGTACGTGACGCCCGGAAGCGCCAACTGCGCCGGCGACGGTCGCATTCAAGAAGGCCGTGCTGCGGCTCGAAGTGACGCCGCAGATCACGCCGGACAACCGGATCATCATGGTGGTCGAGATCCGCAAGGACTCCGTCGGACAGTACGTCCAACTGGGCGGAGGCTTCTCGGTTCCTTCGATCGACACCAAGAACGTGATCACGCAAATCCACGTCAACAACGGCGACACCGCGGTGATCGGCGGCATCTTCGAGGAGGAGATCCGCAACGACGTCACGCAGGTGCCGTTCCTGGGCAACCTTCCGATCCTGGGCTACCTCTTCAAGCAGACCGGCACGTCGTCCAAGAAAACCGAACTGCTGATCTTCCTTACGCCGCGCATCGTCAAGGAATCGGTAAACTCCGTGCGGTGAACCTTCCGCACGGCGACGAAGATCGCGTTGCCTTCCCATCGCTTGCCCCGGTTCCGCTGCACCGGGGCAATTTGTTTCTGGTCGGCCTGCCCGGGGCGGGAAAGTCCACGCTTGGCCGGCAGCTGGCGCGGCGCCTGATCAAGCGCTTCGTCGACGCCGATACAGAACTGGAAAACCGGCTGGGCGTGTCGATACCGACCATTTTCGAAATCGAAGGCGAGGCCGGATTCCGCGACCGTGAAGAAGTCGACGCTGGCCGAACTCACCCAGCTGTCGGATGTGGTGCTGTCTACCGGCGGCGGCGCCGTGCTGCGTCCGGCGAACCGGTTGCGGCTGAAGGAAAACGGCACGGTCATCTATCTGCACGCCGACCCGTTGGTACTCTGGGAGCGCGTGCGGCACAGCCGCAACCGCCCGCTGCTGCAGACATCGGATCCGCGCAATCGCCTGGCCACGCTTTACGACGAGCGGGACGCGTTGTATCGCGAAGTCGCGGATCATGTAATCGAGTCCGACCGCGACGAGGTGATGCGCTTCGCGCGCGCGTTCGAACCGAAGGTGCCGGACGGCGAAGCCACGCCATGATCACAACGCTCGATGTCGCGATTGCCGAGCGCGCGTATCCGATTCATATCGGCGCCGGCACGCTCGACCGCCTTGGCGCGACCGTGGCCGCCATATCGCGCCGCGCGGTCGTCGTCAGCAACGCCAATGTCGCGGCGCACTGGCTGGCGCCGGTCAGGGCGAGCCTCGCGGATGCGGGCGTCTCGTGCGAAATCGTGCTGGTTCCGGACGGCGAGCCGCACAAGAACTGGGCGACGCTGCAAGACATGCTGACGCGCCTGCTCGAGATTCGCGCGGAGCGCTCGACCGTGCTGGTCGCACTGGGCGGCGGCGTCGTCGGCGACCTGACCGGATTTGCCGCGGCCATCTACCAGCGCGGCATGCCCTTCGTCCAGGTGCCGACGACGCTGCTCGCGCAGGTGGACTCGTCGGTGGGAGGCAAGACCGGCATCAACCACGCGCTAGGCAAGAACATGATCGGCGCCTTCTACCAGCCGCGCGCGGTGGTGATCGACACGAATTGCCTCGGCACGCTGCCCGACCGCGAGTTGTCTGCCGGTATGGCGGAAGTGATCAAGTACGGCGCGATTCGCGACCTGGGGTTCTTTTCCTGGCTCGAGGCCAACATGGACGCGCTGCTCGCGCGGGACGCCGAGGCGCTGCGGCACGCAGTCCACGAGAGCTGCCGGATCAAAGCGGACATCGTGGTGGCGGACGAACGCGAACAGGGCGAGCGCGCGCTGCTGAATTTCGGACATACGTTTGGCCACGCCATCGAGACGGCGACGGGTTACGGCACCTGGCTGCATGGCGAAGCGGTCGCGGCGGGAATGGTCCTGGCGGCGCGAGTTGTCCGAGCGCGCTACGGGGTTGCCCGATCGCGACCGCGCGCGACTGGAAGCGCTGGTGGTTCGCGCGCGCCTGCCGGTCGCGCCGCCAATGTTGTCACTCACTCGCTGGCGGGAACTCATCGCCCGCGACAAGAAGGTCGCGAGCGGCACAGTGCGGTTCATCCTGCTCGCGGCGCTTGGTCGTGCGCTGGTCACGTCGGACGTTCGCGACACGGACCTCGAGTCCATCTTGGCTTAAAGGTTGGTGCCAAAGAAAACGGCGATCCGCGGATCGCCGTTTTCGTTTCCAGACGTGGATCAGCTGCAGGTTAGAGTTAGAGGCCTTGTTTGTTGTGGGCTTCCGGCGTCCACAACGCTGACGGTGACAACCGTTGCCGCTGGTAGGGCCGCCCCGAATTGCACTGCAAAGGTGCCGCCAGAGGCTGCCACGATCAGCGGCGCAACAGTAACCGAGGCAGGACTGGTGACGCTGACGTTGTACGGTGGCGTGCCGCCAGTTACAGCGATCCCCGCTATGGAACCGCCCATGGGGCACGTATAGGGACCCGCAGGTGGTGTGACTACCAGCGCGGCTGGCGTCACCGGTGCCGCGGTTCCGACTTGGTTAATGAGCGTTGCCGTGGTCTGCTTGCCGGCCGAATCTACAATCGTGAAGGTCAGCGGATTGACGCACGTGCCATTCGTAATTGCCTCGAAAAACTTGCCACTGGCCGTAACGATCGAGTTGACGAGGGTGACCCCGGTCGGGAACGTCGACGCCACCGTATAAGGTGGATTGCCCCCGTAGATGTAGTAATCGATGCGGAATCCCGTCGAGCAATCGGTCGCCGACGCGCTGGTGATAGTCGCAGTATCGGGAATCACAGTGAGCGGCGACTGGGTTCCGACGGTGCTGTTGACGACCGTGAAGTTCGCGATCTGTTGCTGGCCGGACGTCACGTCCGTGGCGCGGATCTGCGCGGGTTGCGTCGTCGCGCTGGTCTGCGCCTGGATGCCAGCCACCGCCTTGCCCCCGGAGTCGGTGGCCACCGTCAGCGTCTGCACCAGCGGCGGAGCCGGGATTGGTGGTCATGATGCCGACGGCGCCGAAGACGACGTCAAAGCGGATTTGCCGCCCGACCAACGGTGAGCCTCCGGGCCCGGTGGCGAGCACCGTCGCGGTCCCCGTCTGTCCGGAACACAGGTTGGTCCCGCAGTCGTCGCCGCTGGGAGCGAACGTCAGCGCGTTGAAGATGGGCGAGTCCTTGACGGTAACGGCGACCGTTTTGGTCTGTCCGGCCGAGTCCTGCACCGTTATCGTGACGTCCGTGTCCGTCAGCACCTTGTTAGGAAGCAGGACGATCGTGTTGCCCGCGACGTTTTGCGCCACCGGGAGCACCGTGGAGTTCGAGCTGAATGCAAAAAAGGGCGCGACGCCCGAGGTGATCGTCACCGTGGCCGGAACTCCCGCGTAGGCTGTGAGCGCCGTCGGAGCGACAGTAAGCGCCGGGGTTTCGGTCGGGGTCACGTACGGATTGTTCGGGGCACCGCTGCCGCCGCCGCATGCCGTCAACGCCAGAAGGCCGGACAAGCCGAAAACGGTAAGCACCGGACGAAGTCGGGTGGTCGCAAGCCAATCTAGCATGGTGAAGTCCTGATGATGTTGTCCTAAAGGGTGCACTCGGGCGATGCCAATTTGAACGCTGCAACAAGCATCTAGCCCACTTTGTTCAGATTAAAGCCTAAGCATCACACTGGCGCAAGTCTTTCCCTCTGGAAATAACCACCGCCGGGCGGACGATGTTGCGCCGGCACCCGTCGCCAACGGGCGATTGCCGCATTGCAGCATCGCGGGTACCATTAACCGGTTTCGCTTCGAAAAATGCCAAAATGGCCGAATCGAGTGGCGGCAGGCATTTGGTAAGCACAAATCGGACCGGGTGAGGGCATCGTGGAACACACATCTGCTGCATTGACGCCATGGCCGCCCCGGAACCAGGGAATGTATGACCCTGCACGCGAACACGACGCGTGCGGATTGGGCTTTATCGCGCATATCAAGGGCCGAAAGAACCATGCAATCGTCGAGCATGGATTGCGGATTCTTGAAAACCTGACCCACCGTGGCGCGACCGGCGCCGACCCGCTCCAGGGCGACGGCGCGGGCATCCTGATCCAGCTGCCCGACCTCTTTTTCCGCCGTGCGTGCGGAAAACTCGGCATTACGCTGCCGGCCATCGGGCAATACGGCGTCGGCATGGTGTTTCTGCCGCGGGAACCCGCGTCCCGCATGGCGTGCGAGCAGGAAATCGAGCGCGCAATCCACGCCGAAGGACAATTGCTTCTCGGCTGGCGCGACGTGCCCACCGACAACAGCGGCCTCTCGTTGCGGACGAAGGAAGTCGAGCCGATCATCCGCCAGGTCTTTGTCGCCAGGGGATCCCGCGACACGGACCAGGACGCCTTCGAGCGCAAGCTCTACATCATCCGCAAGCGCGCCGGCCACGCGATCCAGTCGCTCAACCTGCGCCATGGCCGCGAGTTCTACGTGCCGTCGTTCTCGACGCGCACGATCACCTACAAGGGCATGCTGCTCGCGAAGCAGGTTGGCGAGTACTACCCTGACCTGCACGACGCGTCGATGGTGTCGGCGCTGGCGATGGTGCACCAGCGATTCTCGACCAACACGTTTCCGACGTGGGACTTGGCCCACCCGTTCCGCTACATTTGCCACAACGGTGAAATCAACACGCTGCGCGGCAATTTCAACTGGATTCGCGCGCGCGAAGGCGCGATCGCGTCGAAGGTCCTCGGCGACGACCTGCACAAGATCTGGCCGCTGATCTACGACGGTCAATCGGACTCGGCCTCGTTCGACAACGCGCTGGAACTGCTCGTCATGGGCGGGTATCCGCTGGCGCACGCGATGATGATGATGATTCCCGAGGCGTGGTCGGGCAATCCGCTGATGGACGAGGATCGCCGCGCGTTCTACGAATACAACGCGGCGCTGATGGAGCCGTGGGACGGCCCCGCGGCGATGGCGTTCACCGACGGCCGCCAGGTCGGCGCGACGCTCGACCGCAATGGCCTCCGGCCCGCGCGCTTCGTCGTCACCGACGACGACCTGATCGTCATGGCCTCGGAAGTCGGCGTGCTGGATATTCCCGAGACCCGAATCGTCAAGAAATGGCGCCTGCAGCCGGGGAAGATGCTGCTGGTCGACCTGGACGAAGGCCGCATCGTCGACGACAAGGAACTGAAGCGGACGCTGTCGACGCAAAAGCCGTATCGCGAATGGATCGAGCAATGCCGGCTCCGGCTCGAAGACATGCCCGAGCCCGCGCCGCCGACACCGTCGGACGTCCCGTTGCTCGACCGCCAACAGGCTTTCGGCTACTCACAGGAAGATGTGAAGCTGCTGCTGACGCCGATGGCGCAGAACGGCGAGGAGCCGCTCGGTTCGATGGGCAACGATGCCGCGCTGCCGGTGCTGTCGGACCGCCCGAAGGTCTTCTTCAACTATTTCAAGCAGCTTTTCGCGCAGGTGACGAACCCGCCGATCGATCCGATCCGCGAGGAACTGGTGATGTCGCTGGTGTCGTTCATCGGCCCGCGGCCCAACCTGCTTGGCATCGACGTCACCGAGCCGGCGATGCGGCTCGAGGTTCCGCAGCCGATCCTGACCGCGGAAAACATGGAAAAGATCCGCCACGTCGAGCTCTTTTCGGGTGGCGCATTCCGGTCCATCGAGCTCGACATCTGCTATCCCGCCGCGTGGGGCGCAAACGGCATGGAAGCGGCGCTCGCGAGCCTTGCCGCGCACGCCGAGGATGCGATCACGCAGGGCTACAACGTCCTCATCCTGTCCGACCGCAACGTGGCGAAGGATGCGTTGCCCATTCCGGCGCTGCTCGCCACCGCGGCGGTGCACGAGCATCTGGTTAAGACGGGGTTGCGCACGTCCGCGGGCCTGGTCGTGGAAACCGGCGCGGCGCGCGAGGTCCATCACTTCGCGCTCCTTGCCGGTTACGGAGCCGAAGCCATCCACCCGTACCTGGCGCTGGAAACGCTCGCGGAAATCTCCCGTTCCATTCCGGAGATCGACGCCAGGGAATCGCAGAAGCGCTACATCAAGGCGATCTGCAAGGGGCTGACCAAGGTGATGTCGAAGATGGGCATCTCCACCTACCAGTCCTATTGCGGCGCGCAGATTTTCGAGGCGGTCGGGCTGCAGAAGGCGTTCGTCGACAAGTATTTCACCGGCACGGCGAGCAACGTGGAAGGCATCGGGCTCTTCGAGGTCGCCGAGGAATCGATGCGCATGCATGCGCAGGCATTCGGCGATGATCCTTTGCTGCGCGCAATGCTCGACGCCGGCGGCGAGTACCAGTACCGAAGCCGCGGCGAGGCGCACATGTGGACGCCCGAGACCATCGCCAAGCTGCAGCACGCGACGCGCGCGAACAGCCACGCCACGTATCGGGACTACGCGCATCTCGTCAACGCGCAGAGCCGGCAGCTGAAGACGTTCCGCGGCCTGTTCGAATTCAGGACGAGCGACAGGACACCGGTCCCGCTCGCGGAAGTGGAGCCGGCAGTCTCCATCGTCAAGCGCTTCGCGACGGGTGCGATGAGCCTGGGCTCGATCTCGACCGAAGCGCACACGACGCTCGCAGCGGCGATGAACCGCATCGGCGGCAAGTCGAACACCGGCGAGGGTGGCGAGGACCCGGCACGTTATCGCGCCGAACTGCGCACCGGTGTTTCCGGCATCAAGGACGGCGACACGGTGGCCACCGTGCTGGGCCGTGAGCAGATCGAAAGCGACATTCCGCTCAAGGCCGGCGACAGCCTGCGCTCGAAGATCAAGCAGGTTGCGTCGGCGCGCTTCGGCGTCACGGCGGAGTACCTGGCGTCAGCCGACCAGATTCAGATCAAGATGGCGCAGGGCGCCAAGCCCGGCGAAGGCGGCCAGCTTCCCGGCCACAAGGTTTCCGAATACATCGCGCGGCTGCGCTATTCGGTGCCTGGCGTCGGACTCATCTCGCCACCGCCGCATCACGACATCTATTCGATCGAGGATTTGGCGCAGCTGATCCACGACTTGAAGAACGCCAACGCGAAGGCATCGATCTCGGTCAAGCTCGTGTCGGAGGTCGGCGTGGGAACCGTGGCGGCCGGCGTGGCCAAGGCCAAGGCCGACCACGTGACGATTGCCGGGCATGACGGCGGCACCGGCGCGTCGCCGCTGTCGTCCCTCATGCACGCGGGCACGCCATGGGAGCTGGGGCTCGCGGAGACGCAGCAGACGCTGGTCCTGAACCGCTTGCGCGGCCGCATCGCCGTGCAGGTCGACGGCCAGATGAAGACCGGCCGCGACGTCGCCATCGGCGCGATGCTGGGTGCGGACGAATTCGGCTTCGCCACGGCGCCGCTGGTCGTCGAAGGCTGCATCCTGATGCGCAAGTGCCACCTCAACACGTGTCCGGTCGGCATCGCGACGCAGGATCCCGTGCTGCGCCGCAAGTTCACCGGGCAGCCTGAGCACGTGGTCAATTTCTTCTTCTTCGTCGCCGAGGAAGTGCGCGAGATCATGGCGGCATTGGGCTTCCGCACGTTCGAGGAAATGATCGGACGCGCGGACCTGCTCGACATGCGCGCGGGCGTGGAACACTGGAAGGCGAAGGGACTCGACTTCTCGCGCGTGTTCTACCAGCCGAAAATGCCCGCCGAAGTCGCGAGGCGACTGGTGGAAACGCAGGACCACGGCCTCGTTGGCGCACTCGATCACAAGCTGCTGGCGGGCGCTGCGCCGGCGCTCGACAAGAAGGTACCGGTGCGGCTGTCGTATCGCATTCGCAACGCCAATCGTTCCGTCGGGGCCATGCTTTCCGGAGCGGTCGCGCGGCGGTACGGCCACGAGGGCCTGCCCGACGACACGATCCACGTCGCGTTCGACGGCATCGCCGGCCAGAGTTTCGGCGCATTCCTGGCGCGCGGAATCACGTTCGAATTGCAGGGAGCCACCAACGACTACGTCGGCAAGGGGCTGTCGGGCGGGAGGATCGTCGTGTATCCGGACCCGTCATGCCCGGCGAAGCCCGAGGAAAACATCGTCATCGGCAACACGGTGATGTACGGGGCCATCGACGGCGAAGCCTATTTCCGCGGCGTCGCCGGCGAGCGGTTCTGCGTGCGCAACTCCGGAGGCCAGGCCGTCGTCGAAGGCACCGGAGATCACGGCTGCGAATACATGACGGGCGGCACCGTCGTCGTTCTCGGCAGAACGGGGCGCAACTTCGCGGCGGGAATGAGCGGTGGCTTAGCCTATGTCTACGACGCCGACGGCACGTTCGCGGCGCATTGCAATACCGCGATGGTCGATCTGGTGCCGCTGGCGAGCGAAGCCGAGCAGTCGGTCGCCGACGCGGAACTCGTCACCGCCGGCCGTGGCCGCGCGCGCCACAAGGGCATGGCCGACGAAGTGCAATTGCGCGAACTGATCGAGCGTCACCTGCGCTTTACCGGCAGCACGCTTGCGCTCCGGATCCTCGACGACTGGGACGCGGCGCGCGCCCGGTTCGTCAAGGTGTTTCCGCACGAATACCAGCGGGCGCTCGGCGAGATGTACGCCAGGCAGGCCGCCAAACTGACGGCGCAGGCGAAGACGAAAGAGGCGGCCTGAAGCCATGGGAAAGATCACGGGTTTTCTCGAGTTGCAGCGCATCCAGGAAGCGATGCAGCCCGCGCTCGAGCGGGTGCGTCACTATCGCGAATTCACTCTCGCGCTGGCCGACGACGCCGCCGCGAAGCAGGGTGCGCGCTGCATGGATTGCGGCATACCGTTCTGTCAATCGGGCTGCCCGGTCCACAACATCATTCCGGACTGGAACGACCTCGTGTACCGGCACCAGTGGCGCGACGCGCTCGACGTGCTGCACTCGACCAATAATTTCCCCGAGTTCACGGGCCGCGTCTGTCCCGCGCCCTGCGAGGCGGCGTGCACGCTCAACATCAACGACGACGCCGTCGGCATCAAGTCGATCGAGCATTTCATCATCGACAAGGGCTGGGACGAAGGCTGGGTCGTGCCGCAGTTGCCCGCGGCGAAGACCGGAAAGCGCGTGGCCATCGCCGGTTCCGGCCCTGCCGGAATGGCCTGCGCGCAGCAGCTCGCGCGCGCGGGGCACGACGTCGTGCTGTTCGAGAAGGCGGACCGCATCGGCGGGCTCCTTCGCTACGGCATTCCCGACTTCAAGATGGAGAAGCACCTGATCGACCGGCGCATGGCGCAGATGTCGGCCGAAGGTGTCGAATTCCGTCCCAACGCGCACGTCGGCGTCGACGTACCGGCAGCGCAGCTGCTCGCCGATTTCGACGCCGTCGTCCTGACGGGAGGCGCCGAGGCGCCGCGCGACCTGGACGTGCCGGGCCGCGAGCTCGCCGGTGTCGTGTTCGCCATGGATTTCCTGCCGCAGCAGAACAAGGTCGTCGCCGGCGACTCGGTACCCGACCAGCTCATGGCCACGGGCAAGCACGTCGTGATCATCGGCGGCGGCGACACCGGTTCCGATTGCGTGGGAACGTCGAATCGCCACGGTGCCGCGTCGATCACGCAATTCGAATTGCTGCCACAACCGCCGGAGTCAGAGAACAAGGCGCTGGTGTGGCCGAACTGGCCGATCAAGCTGCGCACGTCGTCGTCGCACGAGGAAGGATGCCAGCGCGACTGGGCAGTCACCACCAAGCGCTTCGAGGGCCGGGACGGCAATGTCGAAAAACTCATCGCGGCGCGTGTCGAATGGCAGAAGGACGTCACCGGCGCCATGAAGATGGTGGAGGTGCCGGGCAGCGAATTCGCAATCAAGGCCGATCTGGTCCTGCTGGCGATGGGCTTCGTCGGCCCCGTGCAGAAGGGTTTGCTCGAGCAATTTGGCGTCGAGCGCGACGCGCGATCCAACGTCAAGGCCGACACCGAGGACTACCGGACATCCGTGCCCAAGGTCTTCGCCGCCGGCGACATGCGCCGCGGGCAATCGCTGGTCGTGTGGGCCATACGCGAGGGCCGCCAGGCTGCGCGCTCGGTCGACGCGTTCCTGATGGGGACAACTGCGCTTCCGCGCTGATCTTCCATGTCTGGGATTGTCACGCTGGACCTCGCGGGTTGGCGCCCGGTACTGGCGCCCGGCGTGCAGGACGTCGCGGTGCGCGCCATCGAGGACGGCGGCGTGCTGGTGTTGCCCCAGGTCAGGTTCGTGCTTTCGGAGCGCGAACGCCGCTTCCTGTCGCCGGAGTGGTCGGACGGCCGCGCCAAGAACATCAGTCTCGACGGAACGCGTTTGAAGGGTGCGCGCGGCAGTGCGGAAGACTTAGCCGAGATGACCGCGATGGTGGCGCGCTTCGCGCAGAATGCAGCCGACCTCGTGGTCACGCTGTTCCCGCGCTATGCGCCGTTCGTCCAGCGGGCGCGGACCAGCTTCAGGCCGCAACCTGCGGTCGGCCGCAACGTTTCCTGGCGCAAGGACGATTCGCGGCTGCACGTCGATGCGTTCCCGTCGCGCCCAAACCATGGCGAGCGGATCCTCCGCGTGTTTTCGAACGTCAATCCCGCGGCGGATCGCGTCTGGCGCGTGGGCGAGCCGTTCGAAGCCGTCGCGCGGACCTTCCTGCCGCGAATCAGGGACCCGCTGCCGGGGTCGGCGGCGTTGCTGGCCGCACTCATGGTCACCAAGCGTCCGCGCAGCGCCTACGATCACCTGATGCTCGGCCTGCACGATCGCGCGAAGGAAGACCTGGCCTACCAGCGAGACTGCGCGCAGGAAGTCGTGCGCTTCGCGCCCGGGACGACGTGGATATGCTTTTCGGATCAGGTCATGCACGCCGCCGTGTCGGGTCAATACATGCTGGAGCAGACGATCCACCTCCCCCTGGCGGCGCTGTACGACGCATCGAGCGCTCCACTCGCCGTCCTGGAACGCCTGACCGGCCGCACGCTGGTCGCCGCCCGGTAGAATCGCGGATCCACCCCACGCGCGCCCAGCCGGGCGCGCGTGCGTGCGCCCAGCTGCCACCCGGAACCCATGCTCAACAACGACACCTTCCTGCGCGCATTGAAGCGCGAACCGACGCCGTACACGCCGATCTGGCTGATGCGACAGGCCGGCCGGTATCTTCCCGAGTACAAGGAGACGCGGTCCCGGGCGGGCAGCTTCATGGGGCTCGCAGGCAATCCCGCATTGGCGACCGAAGTGACGCTGCAGCCACTCGACCGATTCCCTCTCGATGCCGCGATACTCTTTTCGGACATCCTGACGATTCCCGACGCGATGGGGCTCGGACTGTCGTTCGCAGAAGGCGAGGGACCGCGATTCGCGCGCACGACGCGCGACGAGGCGTCCATCGGCACGCTGGCCGTGCCGGACATGGCGAAGCTGCGCTATGTGTTCGACGCGGTCAGGGAGATCAAGCGGGCGCTCAAGGGCCGCGTGCCGCTGATCGGATTCGCCGGCAGCCCGTTCACGCTCGCCTGCTACATGATCGAAGGCAGCGGCAGCGCCGATTTCGCGACTGTGAGGCAAATGGCCTATGCACGTCCCGACCTGCTCGCCCGTCTCGTGGCGACCAACACGCGGGCGGTGACCGCCTATCTCAACGAACAGATCGCCGCCGGCGCGGACGCAGTGATGATCTTCGACACGTGGGGCGGGCTGCTCACCACCGACGCTTATCGCGAACTGTCGCTGGAGCCGATGCGCGAGGTCGTCGCGGGACTGTCCAAGGGGCAGGATGAAATGGCGATTCCATCCATCGTCTTCACCAAGGGTGGCGGCGCGTGGCTTGCCGAAATCGCGGCCATAGGCGCGTCCGGGGTCGGATTGGACTGGACTGTCGATATCGCCGCCGCGCGACGCAGCGTGGGCGGTTCCGTGGCGTTGCAGGGCAATCTCGATCCCGTGGTACTGCTGACCGATCCGACAACCGTCGCCCGCGAAGCGACGAAAATCCTCCACGCGGCCGGTCCCGCGCCCGGGCATATCTTCAATCTGGGGCACGGCATCATCCAGGGCACACCGCCGGACAACGTGGCGGCGCTGGTCGAGACCGTGCATGGCGTTTCGCGCGCAAGCCGCGCCGGGCCTTGATCCGCGCGATGCGCCGCAGGGAAAATGGCCGGCAAGCCGCGCCAGTGCTGGCTCTGCGAGGGGTTGACAAAACGTGCGAACCTGATCTCCCCCAGGCACTTATGCACACAAGGCGCAGGTCGAGCCCGCTTTGCACTCGTGCCCGGAATCGCACTGGGAGACGGTGCGTAAATCCATGAAACACAACAATAATTTTTCGTGTGTCCGCTACCGCTCCCAAGCGGCAGACACGGGACGCAAGTATTTGCCGGCAAACTTAAGGCACTTACGCACAAAGTTATCCACATTGGCCGCAGATATGCCGAGCGAGTCTTTAAAAATGAATGACTTGGGCTGCTTTCCTGATACTCGTCTTGAGAGTTTCGAACACTACAACTTGCGTGGCGACTGACTCGAACTCACGCATGCGCAGAACGCAAGTGCCGATCGCGCGCGTAGCGCTGCCCGTTGCCGCGGACACGACGTTCGACTACTGGGCGCCGGAAGCGCTGGGCATAGCGCGCGGCAGCATCGTGCGCGTGCAGCTGGGACCGCGCAATCTCGCCGGTGTCGTCATGGACGTCGTGCCGGCATCGGAAGTTGCGCCGGAAAAATTGCAGACGATCGTCGCGGCCGCGGCGATACCGCGCGTTCCCGACGACGTCCTCGACATGGTCGGGTTCGTCGCCAGCTATTACCAGGAGCCCGTGGGCATGGCTGCCGCGCTGGCCGTGCCGCCGTCGAGCGGCACGATGCAGCGTCCAGCAGATGCGGCGTTGATGCTCACGGCGAAGCGGACGCGCTGAACTTGAGAGCGGCCTAGCGCGCGCACCGGCCGCACGCGCCTTGTTCGCGCAACTGGCCGCATCGCCTGAGGGCGTTTCGGCGGAAACGCTTGCCAAGCTGCCGGCGCATCTGCGGAAGACATCCTGCGCCGCGTGGCGCGAACGCGAACTGGTTGCGCCCGTTCCTGCGCCGGTCTCCGCTGCGGCTGTTGTAGCGCTCAACGCGGACCAGCGTCTGGCCGCGGAGACGATCCTGGCGTCGAGCGGACGTTTTTCACCGTTCGTGCTGTTCGGGGTAACCGGCAGCGGCAAGACCGATGTCTACCTCGACGTGGCGGCGCGGACGATCGCGGCAGGCGGCCAGGTGTTGCTGCTGGTTCCGGAAATCAATCTCACGCCTCAGCTGGAACAACGCGTGCGCGCGGCATTGCCCGGCGCGTCCGTCGTGCTGCTGCACAGCGGCCTGGCCGATGGCGCACGGCGCGAACACTGGCGCGAGGCGGCGACGGGAAAGGCGTCGCTGGTGCTCGGAACGCGCCTCGGCGTATTCGCGCCGATGCCGGCGCTGGCGCTGGTCATCGTCGACGAAGAGCACGATGCGTCCTATAAGCAACAGGACAACGTGCGCTATCACGCCCGCGACGTTGCCGTGTGGCGCGCGCATCGGCGGCGTGTCCCGGTCGTGCTCGGCAGTGCGACGCCGTCGCTCGAATCGTGGCTGCATGCGCAGGAAGGCAGGTACGTGAGGCTCGACCTGCCGCGGCGCGCCGATCCGCGCGCGCGCATGCCGCAGGTGCGGTTCGCCGGCAGCCGGCCGGCGCGCGCGCAGGAGGGCATCGGCGAACCGCTGCGCGCGGCGCTGGCCGCCCGGCTTGCCCGCGGCGAGCAGTCGCTCGTGTTCGTCAACCGGCGCGGCTTCTCGCCGTCGCTGCTGTGCTCGGCCTGCGGTTGGGAAGCGGACTGCCCCCGCTGCAGCGCGCGCCTGACCGTGCACCGCACGCCCGCGATGCTGCGCTGCCATCACTGCGGCCATGACGAAAGGCTGCCGCAGGCGTGTCCAGACTGCGGCAACGTGGACCTGTTGCCGCTGGGCTTCGGCACGCAGCGGCTGGAACGCGTCCTCGCGGAAGCCTATCCGTCGGCGCGCATCGCGCGAATCGATCGCGACAGCACGCGCGCGCGCGGATCGTTTGCATTGATGCGCGACCAGATGACCGCCAACGAACTCGACATCCTCGTCGGCACGCAGATGCTGGCCAAAGGCCACGATTTCCCGCGGCTTACGCTCGTCGGCGTGCTGGGAGCCGACAACGCGTTGTACAGCGCGGACTTTCGCGCCACCGAACGCCTCGCGGCGCTGCTGATGCAGGTCGCGGGCCGCGCGGGCCGCGCCGGACTGGCAAGGCGAAGTCATCGTCCAGACCGACTTTCCCGATCACCCGGTCTACGCGGCGCTTCGCGCGCACGATTACGCGCGGCTGGCGGAAAACCTGCTGGCCGAGCGGAAAATGGCGCAATTGCCGCCATTCACGCACGTGGCGGTGCTGGCCGCGGAGGCCCATCATCGCGGCGACGTCGACGCCTTCCTGCGCGCTGCGCACGCGGCGGGGCTCGCGCTGGCGGGCACGCGCGCGGCGCAGGTCGAGATCTTCTCCGCCGGTGCCGGCGCTGCTGGCGCGCCGGGCCGGCTTCGAACGGGGGCAGGTCGTCGTGCAAAGCGCACGCCGGGCGGCGCTGCAGCAGTTCCTTCCGTCGTGGCGAAACGCGCTCGCTGAACTGCCCGGCCGCAAGGTCCGCTGGGTTCTCGACGTCGATCCGGCCGGCTTTGCGTGAACGGGGCGTACGCATCGACCGGAAACGCCATGCGCGAACGGTTATAATTTGCGGCTTTGCGGCAAAGCAACGCCACGCCGACGACGCCCTGTGATGATCGACCTCAAGCAAAACCTCGAACAAGTCATCGGTGACGCGGTGCGCGCTGTGGTGCCGGAGTTCGCGGACACGCCCGTCGGCCTCGACCGGCCCAAGCAGGCGGCCCACGGCGACTACGCGTCGAACATCGCGCTGTCGCTGGCGAAGCGCGCCAAGCGCAATCCGCGCGAACTGGCGCAGGCGCTGGTCGCAGCGCTTCCGGCGTCGCCGCCTCATCGATCGCGCCGAAATCGCGGGTGCCGGATTCATCAACATCTTCGTCACCGCCGGCCGCACGCCAGGCGATCGTCGCGCGCGTGCTGGCCGAACGCGACGCCTTCGGAACGTCGCGCGCACATGCCGGCGAGCGCGTCATGGTCGAATTCGTGTCGGCGAATCCCACCGGACCGCTGCACGTCGGCCATGGCCGGCAGGCGGCGCTGGGCGATGCGATCGCGTCGCTGTTCGAATCGCAGGGCTACTCGGTCACGCGCGAGTTCTATTACAACGACGCCGGCCAGCAGATCCAGAACCTCGCGCTGTCGGTGCGCGCGCGCGCGCAGGAATTGCTGGGCGAGGACGATCGCGTTTCCGGAAGATGGCTATCACGGCGAGTACATCCGCGAATTGGCGCAGCGCTACCTGGCGGAAGTCGGTCGCGACCCGAGTCACCTGAGCGACCTGGATGCGATTCGCCGCTTCGCCGTCGCGCAGTTGCGGGAGGAACAGGACCGCGACCTGCGCGCGCTCGGCGTCACGTTCGACCACTACTTCCTCGAGAGCTCGCTGTACACCGACGGCAAGGTCGACGCGACGGTCGCGCGCCTGGCGGCGTCGGGAAAGACCTACGAAAAGGACGGCGCGCTGTGGCTGAAGACCACCGACTACGGCGACGACAAGGACCGCGTGATGCGCAAGTCCGACGGCAGCTACACGTACTTCGTGCCGGATGTCGCGTACCACGTGACGAAATGGGAGCGCGGCTTCCCGAGGGTGATCAACATTCAGGGCGGCGATCATCACAGCACCGTCACCCGCGTGCGCGCCGGGCTGCAGGCGATGGGACTGGGCATTCCCGCGGGCTACCCCGACTACGTGCTGCACAAGATGGTGACGGTGATGCGCGGCGGCGAGGAAGTGAAGCTTTCCAAGCGCGCGGGCAACTCCGTGTCGGTCCGCGACCTGATCGACGAGGCCGGACGCGACGCCGTGCGCTTCTTCCTGGCGTCGCGCAAGGCCGACACCGAATTCGTCTTCGACATCGACCTCGCGCGCGCGAAGTCGGACGAGAATCCCGTGTATTACCTGCAATATGCGCACGCGCGGGTGTGCTCGGTGCTGCGGCAGGCGGGCATGACGCCGGAATCGGCCATCGCGGAACTCGCCGGCGCCGACACGTCGCCGCTGGTCAGCCCCTACGAGGCAGACGCTGCTGCGCCGGCATCGCCGACTTTCCCGGAGGAACTGGCCGCCGCGGCGCGCGACACCGCGCCGCATCAGGTGACCTTCTATCTCAAGGATTTGGCCCAGGAATTCCACAGTTACTATAATGCGGAACGTTTCCTGGTCGAGGATCCGGCATTGAAGCGCGCGCGCCTGGCACTTGTCGTCGCCACGGGGCAGGTGCTGAAGAACGGCCTGGCGGTGCTCGGCATATCCGCGCCGAGCGCGATGTGAACAAACCGGATTGCTGCCTACGCATTGTCGACCTGATGAACTATGGCAGGACCTGCCGCCAACCATGACCCGCCACAAGAATCCGCGTTCCGCAGCCCCGCACCCGCGCCCGCACCGTGCGCGGCAACGGCCGCGGCGGCACGCTCATCGGCGTGTTCATCGGCCTGGTGCTGGGGCTCTCGCTCGCCGCCGGGGTGGCGTATTACGTCACCAAGGCGAACTCGCCCTACGCGGCGCAGTCGGCCAAGGACGCGCGCGATCCGGCGCGCGAAGCGCTGCGCGACGTCGCCAAGGGCGGCAAGCCGGAAGCGCCGGCGGCCGAGAAGCCGCGCTTCGACTTCTACAAGATCCTTCCCGGCGGCGAAGAGCCCAAGGTCCAGGTCGAACGCAAGGTCGCGCCGGATCGCGCGGTCGTCGACCAGGCGAAGGATCGCGATGCCGAGCGCGCGCCGGCGCAAGGCGGCCGCTGCGGAGCCGGCGACCAAGGTGGCCGCTGCCGAACCGCGCGGCGCAAGGCCGTCAAGGCGGGAGAGCGCTACTGGCTGCAGGCGGGGTCCTTTGCGGCGGAAGGACGACGCCGAGAACCTGAAGGCCCAACTCGCGCTCGCGGGCTGGGAGGCCGGCGTCCAGCAGGGCACGCTGCCGGACAAGGGCGTCCGCTATCGCGTTCGCCTCGGACCCTACGACAACACCGACGAACTCAACCGGATCAAGACCGACCTGACGCGGAAGGGCTTCGACGCCGCGGTGATCAAGTTCTGAGTCGAGCTACGGGTCACCGGCCGGCTTGCAGGAACGCAATGTCGGCCCGAAGGGTCCTACGACCGTTTAGGTACATTCGATTGGCGTGCGCCGTGGCGCACATTACTGGAGCATCCATGAACATCGAAGTTGCAGGAATCAGGAGATTTTCCTTCGCGCTGCTGGCCGGGCTGCTGTTCGTCGCGTGCGGCGCCGGGCGCATCGGCGCAGGCGGTCGAAGGCAAGCAGTATTCGCGGATCAACCCTGTTGCCGTCGAAACCGGCAAGAAGATCGAGGTCATCGAATTCTTCTCCTACGGCTGTCCGCATTGCGCGGAATTCGAGCCGTCCCTGATGGACTGGGTCAAGGCGCATGCCGGCCGACGTCGCGTTCCGCCGGGTGCCCGTCGATGTTCCAGCCGCGCTGGGTGGAACTGGCCAAGGTCTATTACACGCTGGAGGCCATGGGCGAGGATACGAAGCTGTCGCCGGAAGTATTCACCGCGATCCACAGCAAGGGCCTGGCGCTCTGGGAGCCGGCCAAGTTCTATCGACTGGGCGGCGAGCAAGGGCCTCGATCGCAAAAAGGTCGAGGACATCTACAACTCGTTCTCGATGTCGGGCCGGATCAATCGCGCCAAGCAGCTCGCGCAGGCCTACAACATCCAGGAAGTTCCGATGATGGTCATCGACGGCAAGTACCTGACGAGCCCGGCCCGCGCGGGATCGCATGCGGCGACACCGGCGGTCCTGACCGAGCTCGTGGCCAAGGCGCGCGCGGAGCGGCCGAAGTCCTGACCGCGAAGCCCCGAACGGCGTAGCGGGCGTCCGGAGTGAAGGTCTTTCTCACGGGCGCATCGTCCGGAATCGGCGAGGCGCTCGCCCGGCACTACGCCGCACCGGGCGCCACGCTCGGCCTGTTTGCGCGGCGCGAAGCCGAGCTCGCGCGCATCGCAGTCGCGCTGGCGCCGGCGACCGTCGCAACCTATCCGGGCGACGTGCGCGACGCCGCTGCGCTGGCGCGCGCCGGCGCCGATTTCATCGCCCGGTTCGGCGTCCCCGATGTCGTCATCGCGAACGCGGGCATCTCGCGCGGCGTGCTGACGCGGCGAAGCGATCGACATGCCCGTATTCAAGGACGTGTTCGACACCAACGTGCAGGGCATGGTGCAGACGTTCCAGCCTTTCGTCGCGGCAATGATGGAGGCGCGGCGCGGTGCGCTGGTCGGCGTGGCCAGCGTGGCCGGATTTCGCGGCCTGCCCGGTTCCGGCGCCTACTCGGCGTCGAAGGCCGCGGCGATCATCTACCTCGAGAGCCTGCGCGTCGAACTCGCGGGAAGCGGCGTCGCCGTGGTGACGATCTGCCCGGGATTCATCGCGACGCCGATGACCGCGCGCAACCCGTACTGGATGCCCTTTCTGCTCGCTCCCGACAAGGCGGCGCGGCTCATCGCGCGCGCCATCGACCGGCGACGCCGGTTTTATGTGCTGCCGTGGCAGATGGCGTGGGTCGGTCGGCTGCTGAAGCTGCTGCCGCGCCCACTCTACGAGTTCGCGTTCAGGCGCGCGGGACGCAAGCCGCGGCAGTCTGCCTGAAGCGCGGACGGCGCGTTGCCACGATGTCCGCGCCAGGCACAGGGCATTGAAAAAGGGCCGCCCGAAATGGGCAGCCCCTTTTGTGCCGCGCTGACGCGAAGAAATTGCGGTCGCGCTAGATCGGCAGGCGGAAGCCGACGGTCACGGCCCAGAAATCGCCGTTGCTCTTGCCGGCCGACGCGTTGCCGACGATGTAACCGGTCACGCCGCCGAAGTCCTTGCTGAGCCCCAGGTCGAACAGCGCGTAGTTTTCGTCCGGCTTGGACACGGGCACGTAGTAGGTACCATTCAAACCGACCGGCGTGGCGGACACCTGCCGCTCGTCGTTCTTGAAGTCGTATTCCCATGTCGCGCGCGCGAACGGACGCCAGCCGCTCCAGTTGCCGGTGACCTGCCAGCCGATGCTGGAGAGGAACGCTTCGTTTTCCTGCTGGCCATACGTCAGCGCGGTGCTGTCCGAGCCAGATTCGCTGAACTGGCGCACGACGACCTTGTCCCAGGTCAGCTTGCCGAACGGGCCGTGCTCCCAATCGCCCTGCTTGAACCAGTAGCCGCCGAGTACGCGCGCGATGGTCTGATAGCCGTTGGTCTGGCCGCTCTCGGTGCGCGTCACCGGACCGAGCGTGATGTTGCGCTGGACGCTGCTGTAGTCGAGGTTGCCCGCGCCGAAGGTTCCGCCGACGTACCACGGGCCGTCGCCGTAGCCCATGTACAGCGTCATCATCGGCTCCTTCAGCTTGAAGTTGCCGCCGCTGTTGCTGTAATCGCCCTTGTATTCGGAATAACTGAACGCGATGCCGGCGAGGATTCGGTCGGTCACAATCATGTCGCCGCCAACCGCAATCGTGTTGATGTTGCCGGACGTGGACAGCCCGGTCCCGGTGATGTCCTCGCTGGCGTAGTCATAGGACGCCCACGTCTGGAATCTGCGCGCCGTCGCGGACGTCGCGGCACGGTCGATGCCGGACATCATGCGGCCGTCGATGGCGCGCCAGCTGGCGCGTTCCACGCCCATCGGCGCGTCGCCCAGCGCCGCCACCTGCTGCGGACCTTCGATCATCGATGCGATCGCCTGCGCCACGAGCAACTGCGCGCCGGTCGTCGGATGCACGTCGTCGGCCCAGAACCACGTCAGGTTGCCGTTGGGGGCCTTCAGCGTCGCCGACGTGCACTGCAGCGTGCTCGCCGTCGTGCACACCGGCTGCGTCACGTTGACGAAGCCGAAGGCCGCGGCGTTGGCGACGACTTCGTTCTGCGAACTTGAACGTGTCGAACTGGATGACCCGCAGGCCGGCCGCGCCGATTGCAGAATTGAGCGTCGAATTGAACGATCCGGCAATCTGGCTGACATGCGGCCTGCTGGCCCAGCCGCGATGGCGTGGGCATCTTGCCCACGTCGCGCGAGGTTCTGCAGCACGACGTACTGTGCGCCCGCGGCGTTGCAGCCTGCCGACCTGCGCGGCGAGGTCGATGGCGGCCTGCGCCGGCCCCGCCTGCACCTGCGCCAGCGTGATCTGCCCGGCCAGATACTGCGGCACGAGCACGAGCAGGTCGTTGCCGCCGCCCTGGATCTGGTAGAGCGCGTTGGGATCGAGCGGGCCCTTGGCGAGGAACTGCGATACCTGCTGCGCGATCGAGAGGTTGGGCACGCCCGGCGGGATGCCCGATCTGACGGCGCATTCACGCGCGCGCCGCCCTGCGCGTAGTCGTTGCCGCCGGTGAACGACGGCGTCGACACGAAGCCCCAGTTCTGTCCGACGTACATCGGCGCGGTGAGGCCCGGATTGGTGGTGAAGCGCGCGCCGTACTGGCCGGCGTCGCTACAGCTGTCGCCGAAGATGTACGTACCGGAAAACTGCGCGGACGCGGTGCCGGTGCAAAGGGCCAGCGCGATGGCGCCGGCAACGAGCGACGGACGGAAACTCCGCATGGTGATTCTCCTCGGTGATGGGCTGGAATTGCCGCAGGCTCAAAAAGGCCCGCTGGGAACCCGAAAGTCTAGCGCAAATCCTGCCCGGCTGCCTTGGGGCTCGGTCAACGTCCTTGACCCGCCACGCGTTCTTGCAATCATGCTGCCGCGCCTCTCGCCGCAACGTTCGCATCGCATGGCGCACCGCGAGGTTCCGCGCAGTCTCCTCGCCGGATTGCTCGCGCTTCTCGTGCTTGCCATCACGCTGTCCATGCCGGCGCGGGCGGACGATGAGCTGGGCCCGCGCGTCGGCCGCGTCGCGGATGTCGGCGGCGAATTGTTCCTGGCGCCGCAGGACGCACCGGAGCAATGGGTCGCGATCGGCATCAACTATCCGGTGGCGAACGGCGACAATCTCTGGGTGGGCAACGACGGTCGCGCCGAAGTCGACTTCGGCATCGGCCAGTTCCGCCTCGCGGCCAACACCAGCCTCCACCTATCGCGGCTGGACGATGCCAATTTCGCGCTGTATGTCGCGCAGGGCCAGGTGATCCTTCGCGTCCGCGTGCTGGGGCCGGGCGAAACGGCGCGCATCGACACGCCGAACAGCCAGATCGCCCTCACCCGGCCGGGCCTCTATCGCATCGAGGTCTCCGAGGACCGGCAGCACACGCAACTCGCCGTGCGCGAAGGCGAGGCGGTCGTCGACACGGGAACGGTCGCGCAGCAGGTCCTGCCGGGACAGAGCGCGACGCTGGACGGCGACGCGCCGCGGTATGTGCAACTGCGCAACGGCGTGACGACCGACGGCTTCGACACCTGGAGCGCCAGCCGCGACCGCCATTACGATCGCAATCGCGTCAATGCGCCCGTGTCGCGGCAGATGGTCGGCGCTGCGGACCTGGATGATTACGGCGCCTGGGACACCGCTCCCGAGTATGGCGCGGTCTGGTATCCGGCCAACGTCACGGAAGACTGGGCGCCGTATCGCAATGGCTACTGGACCGAAGTCGGCGTGTGGGGTCCGACATGGGTCGATGCCGCGCCTTGGGGCTACGCGCCGTTCCACTATGGCCGTTGGATGCACATTCGCGGCCGCTGGGGATGGTGTCCGGGCGGTTACGTGGCCAAGCCGGTATGGGCGCCCGCGCTCGTCGGCTGGGTCGGCGGGCCGGGGTGGCGGGTCTCCGGCGGTTCCGGAGCGCCGATCTACGGTTGGGTACCCCTGGGATGGGGCGAGGCCTACCATCCGCGCTGGAGGGGCTGCTCTGAGGGGTGCTGGGCCCGCTATAACAAACCGTATGCAGTGAATCCCGGGGTTCGCCGCAACACGCCACCCGAGCGGTACGCGAATTCGTCGGCCCCAGGCGGCCTTACTGCGGTGCCGGCGCCGGCAATTGCCGGACGCAGGCCGGTTGCGTCCAATCTCGTCGCCGTGTCCGCCGGCGCTGTGGCGAGTGCGCCGATCCTCGCCACACCGTCGGTCCGGCCGGAGCTCCGGCAAAGCGCCGGCATCAAACCCGGAAACGGAATGCCGGCGCCGGCGTCCGTTTCGTATGCGCCGGCCATGCGGACGCCCAGGACAACGTCGCAAGGCGGCACGATTCCGAGCCAGGGGCTGACTGTGCCGGTGCCGGCCACTTCGCGTTCCGCACCTGCTCTGGCCACGCCAACGCCCAATGTTGCGCCGCCAGTCGCCAGGCCGGTTCCGGCGTATCCTGCCCAAGGAGTAAGCGCTGACACTCTGCGTACGCCCCGGTCACAGCCTATCTCTGTCAACCCCCAGGCCTCGCCGAGCCCGACACCGTCCTCTGCGGTAGATGCCCGGCGAGGCGTGCAGCCGGTACCCCAGCCGGTCCCGGTGACGACGACAACGGCTCCCGCTGCCGCGGGCACGCAAGGCTACGTCGCGCCGCCATCCCGGCCGGTGGCGGTCCCAATGCGCGAACCGCGAACCTCGCCCACGCTGCCCGCCCCGGCCACGCCGCCCGCCCCAACCCCTGCGACCCGGGTCGCGGTACCTCAGACCATCCCGCAGTCGGCGCCGCAGGTGGTGCAGCCGGCCGGAAGCGCCGCCGCGCCCCATGCAATGCCTGTCGTGCCGACGCCGGTAACGCCCAACGGACGCCCGGTCGAGCCGGCCAAAGCGGACAAGCCTTCGGCGCCGGTCGTTCGCGGTCCCGGAGACTCACCGGCGAAATAGCGAGACGGAGCGTGCCGCGAGCGGCGGCGTTCAGTTCGCTACGAGCGCGAGGCGCTTGCCGCCGTCGACGAGCTTGACGCGGTCGCCGGCGACGACGGCCGGCCGGCTGCTGTAGTTGAATGTGCGTAACGTGCCGTTGTCCATGCGGATCGCAACGGACCACGACGTCGTGGTCTTGCTGTTCTTCTCGATCTGGTTACCGGCGACCGCGCCCAATCCCGCGCCGGCGATCGTCGCCACGGTGTTGCCGCGACCGCTGCCGATCTGGTGTCCGACCACGCCGCCCACCACGCCGCCGGCCACCATGCCCACGCCGGACGACTGCCCCTGCTGCTGGATCGTGTTGACCGATTGCACGACGCCGCAATCCTTGCACGGCGACTGCGCGAGCGAATTACCCATGAAACCGGCCGACGCGGCGACCAGCACGAGCAATCGCAATAGTGTCTGCTTCATGGCAGCGGTCCTCGCATAGTTGGCGTGAAGTTCGGCGAAAGATTCAGCGGCCGTCGGCGCGCACGCGCGCGTACGATCCGGGCGCCGCCTCGATGACCTTGAGTTTGCCCTTGCCGGGAATCCGCGCCGGGACCTCGCGCCCAAGCTCGGGTTCGACCCATTTGCGCCAGTCGGTCCACCAGGATCCTTCGTTCTGCTTGGCGCCTGCGAACCACGCGTCCGGCTCCGCCGGCAACTTGTCGTTCGTCCAGTAGCCGTACTTGTTGGCCGAAGGCGGGTTGACCATGCCGGCGATGTGCCCGGACCCGGACAGCACGAATTTCGCCTTGCCCTTCAACAGCTTCTGCCCGGCGTACGTGGTCTTCCACGGCGCGATATGGTCCTCGATCGCCGACACGAAGTAGGTGGGCACGGTCACCTTGGACAGGTCGATCTTGACCCCGGCGAGCGTCAAGCCTCCCGGTACGGTCAAAAGATTCTTCATGTACAGGTTGCGCAGATAGAAGCTGTGCATCGCTGCGGGCATGCGCGTCGAATCGCAGTTCCAGTGCAGCAGGTCGAACGGGAACGGATCGCGGCCGAGCAGGTAGTTGTTGATGACGAACGACCAGATGAGATCGTTGGCGCGCAGCATGTTGAATGTGCCGGCCATTTCGCTGCCTTCGAGATACCCGCGCTCGTTCATCTTCTTCTCGAGCGCGCTGACCTGCTCCTCGTCGATGAATACCTCAAGCTCACCGGCGGCGGTGAAGTCGATCAGTGAAGTCATGAAGGTGGCCGTGGCGATGCGCTTCTGCTTCTTCACGGCGAGCCACGACAGCGTCGCCGCGAGCAGTGTGCCGCCCAGGCAGTAGCCGATCGCGTTGACGTCCTTTTCGCCGGTGGCCTTTTCGACCGCGTCGAGCGCCGCCAGCAGGCCTTCGGTCACATAATCCTCGAAGTTCTTGTGCGCGAGCCGCTCGTCCGGGTTCACCCACGAGATGATGAAGACTGTCAGGCCTTCGCCCGTGGCCCAGCGCAGGAATGAGTTCTTTTCGCGCAGGTCCAGGATGTAGTACTTGTTGATCCACGGCGGAACCACCAGCAGCGGGCGCTTCCATTGCTTCTTCGTCGCCGGCTCGTACTGGATCAGCTGCATCAGGTCGTTCTGGAACACGACCTTGCCGGGCGTGGTGGCGATGTTGACGCCGAGCTCGAACGCCTTGGTGTCCGTCATCGAGATCTTGAGCTTGCCGTTGCCGCGCTCGATGTCGTCCAGCAGGTTGTGCAGGCCCTTGACGAGGTTCTGGCCGCCCGAAGCGATGGTCTCGCGATACACCTCGGGATTGGTCAACGCGAAATTCGACGGCGCCAGCGCGTCGATGTACTGGCGCGTGAAGAAATTCACTTTCTTCTTCGTGTGCTCGTCGAGGCCCTCGACGTTGGCCACTTCGTCGTGCAGCCACCGCGACGTGATGAGATAGCTCTGCTTGATGTAGTCGAACAGAAAATGCTCGTGCCAGTCCTCGTGCTTGAAGCGCTTGTCGCCTTGCGCGGGAATGGCGGTGGGGGCCGTGGCGCCGCCCATCAATTTCAGCATCGAACCTTGCCACAGGTTCATGTAATCCCACCACAGGTTCATCTGCGATTCGGCGAGTCGCGCCGGATTCGCGAGCATCTGCGCGGCCACTTCCATGAACGCCTTGCCGAGGCCGAGTTCATCGGACGGCACCGCATGGCCCTTGCCGGCATTGCGCGCCGCGAATTCGCCGATCATCTTGGCGCTTTTTTCCGCCGCGGACGCGAGCGATTCGGCCAGCGCGATTGGGATCGTAGGGGGGCTTCGATTCGGTGACAAAGGTGGACATGGTGGTGATTCTCTTGGTTGGTCAGGCTATCGGGAATTCCGGGTGGTGAAGCGAATGGCGCCGTCGGCCGCAACGCTACGCCTGATGCGGGCGCCGTGCCACAGGTGGTTGAGATGGGCGATCGCCTCGCCCATCGCGAAGAACCGCTGCTGCAGGTCGAGTTCGCGCCGGAACAGGACCGGCACGAGGTCCGCGGCGCTGACCGGCGAATTGGCGGCATCGACCGCATCCTGCAGTTCGGCCAGCCGGTCGGCGTGATGCGTCTGCAATTGCGCGACGCGCAGCGCTATCCCTCGAAACGGCAATCCGTGCGACGGCAGCACCAGCGTCTCGGGCGGTAGCAGCGCGGTGGCCGCGATGGACTCGAGGAAGCGCGCCAGTGGATCCCCGTCGGGATCGGAAGGTGATGTGCTTACGTTGGTGCTGATGCGCGGCAGCAGCATGTCCCCGGAAACGAGCAAACCGCGCGCAGCCGAATGCAACGACGCGTGGTCGGGGGAGTGGCCGTGGCCGCAGATCACGCGCCACGGCGACCCGCCGGCAACCACGTCGTCGCCGTCGATGATGCCGCGGAAGTGGAGCGGCGCTTCCGGCACGCCGCGCTGGTAGGCGTTGCCGCGGGCCGCCAGCGCCGCGACAAAATCCGCCGCCATGCCATGCGCCGCGAACAGCGCGCAGATGTCCAAATGCGAGTGCGTCGCGCGCTGGTCCAGCACCGCGTGCGCAGTCAGGAACTCGGCCTGCGTCATCACCACCGGGCACCCGAAGCGCTCCATCAGCCACCGCGCATTGCCCAGATGGTCCGGATGGTAGTGCGTGGCGATGATGCGCCTCAAAGGCCGTCCGCCCAGCGTTCGAGAGAAATGCGTTTCCCAAAGCGCGCGCGTCGCCGCGTCGCCATATCCGCAGTCGACGAGGGTCCAGCCGTCGCTCTCCTCCAGCAGCCAAAGGTTGATATGGTCGAGCGCGAATGGCAGCGGCATCCTGATCCACAGCACGCCGGGCGCAACGGCCACCGCCTCGCCCGGCGCCGGCGGGGTGACGAATGGATGATCGAGCAGCGGCGGTTGCGGGGCGTTCATGGGCTCTCGGACGGGCAATCCAATATGGTATCGTGCCCGGAGCGTTTCGCCGTCCCCTGATTGCGGTTCCGCTTACCCTTTGCGTCGCGATTCCATGTCTGCCTCCCGAAGTCCCGCCCCCAAGCTCGCGAACCGCGAGTCGACCTACACGATCTCGGACCTCGCCCGCGAGTTTGCGCTGACGACGCGCGCCATCCGCTTCTACGAGGACGAAGGGCTGATCGCGCCGACCAGGCAGGGCAGGGCGCGTGTCTACGGTGAGCGGGAACGCGTACGGCTGAAGCTTGTCCTGCGCGGCAAGCGGCTCGGCCTGGCGCTGGCCGAGATCGCCGAGCTGCTCGATCTGTACGAAATCGCGCGCAACGAGCGGGCGCAGCTCGCCAAGTTTCTGGATCTGCTGGCCGAGCGGCGTGGACGCCTGCTGCAGCAGAAGGAAGACATCGACGCCGTGCTGGCGGAGATCGACGGAGTCGAGAAGGAGTGCAGGCGGCGCCTGAAGGAGGACGGTGCGGCGGCGCGCGCGGCAGGCCGCGGTCCGGTCGACGCGGGAGGCCGGCGCCCGCTCCCGCGTCCGGGCGGCACTCGAGGTAGTTGACGTTTACGTAAACGTCATACACGATACGCGGCTTGCCCTGCTTGCGCTGTTTCCCAGACCAACGGGTGTGCCAAGGATGAGCCCAAAAGGCCGAAGCCATGAAAGACTCGACATTCGTCGCCAAGGATCCGGGGTACGCGCAGCGCGTCCGCGAAAGCTTCGCGCGCCAGGGCGCGATGGCGCTGATCGGTGCTGAGCTGACGGAGCTGGCGCCGGGCTATTGCGCGATTTCGCTCCAGCCCAGGCCGGAGATCCTGCAGCAGCACGGGTATGTCCACGCCGGCATCGTCGCGACGATCGTGGACTCCGCCGGCGGCTATGCGGGGTTCACGCTGTTCCCGGCGGACAGCTTCGGTGCTGACGGTGGAATTCAAGCTCAACCTGCTGGCGCCCGCGACTGGCGACCGGCTCGTGGCGGAAGGCTTTGTCATCAAGCCGGGCCGCACGCTCGCCATCACGCGCGGCGAAGTGCACGCGGAAACCGGCGGCAAACGTACGCTGGTGGCCTTGATGCAGCAGACGCTGATCGTCATGCACGGCAAGCCGGACGTCTAGGGCTCAAGTCACAAAGGACAGACGATGCTCAATTTCCCCGCGCTCGACTTCAACCATGGCGAGACGATCGACATGCTGCGCGCGACCGTGCAGCAGTTTGCCGCCGCCGAGATCGCGCCTCGCGCCACAGCCATCGATCACGCCAATCTGTTTCCCGCCGACCTGTGGCGAAAGATGGGCGACCTGGGATTGCTCGGCATCACCGTCGAGGAAGAGTACGGTGGCACGGCGATGGGTTATCTCGCACACGTGGTCGCGATGGAGGAGATCTCGCGCGCCTCGGCGGCCGTCGGCCTGTCCTACGGCGCGCATTCGAACTTGTGCGTCAACCAGATCCACCGCAACGGCAGCGAGGCGCAGAAGCGGCGCTACCTGCCAAAGCTGATCAGCGGCGAACATGTCGGCGCGCTCGCGATGAGCGAGCCGGGTTCCGGTTCGGACGTCGTGTCCATGCGGCTGCGCGCGGACCGGCAGGGCAGCGGACCGTCAGAGCGTTTCGTGCTCAACGGCAACAAGATGTGGATCACCAACGGGCCGGAAGCGAACACGCTCGTGGTCTACGCAAAGACCGACACGCAGGCGGGCCCCAAGGGCATCACCGCATTCGTGATCGAGAAGGGCATGAAGGGCTTTTCCACGGCGCAGAAACTCGACAAGCTTGGAATGCGCGGCTCGAACACCTGCGAACTCGTTTTCCAGGACTGCGAAGTGCCGGCCGAGAATATCCTTGGCCAGGAAGGGCGGGGCGTCAACGTGCTGATGAGCGGGCTGGACTACGAGCGCGCCGTGCTGGCGGCTGGTCCCGTCGGCATCATGGCGGCGTGCATGGACGTGGTGCTTCCCTACGTCCACGAGAGGCAGCAGTTCGGGCAGCCGATCGGCGAGTTCCAGTTGATGCAGGGAAAGGTCGCCGACATGTATTCGACGATGATGGCGTGCAAGGCTTACGTCTACGCCGTCGCGCAGGCCTGCGATCGCGGCGCGACGACGCGCAAGGATGCGGCCGGTGCCATACTCTATGCTGCGGAAAAGGCGACGTGGATGGCGGGCGAAGCCATTCAGGCGCTGGGCGGCAACGGCTACATCAACGAGTACCCCACCGGACGCCTGTGGCGCGACGCGAAGCTGTACGAAATCGGCGCGGGGACGTCCGAGATTCGCCGGATGCTCATCGGCCGCGAGTTGTTCAACGAGACGAAGTAGCGATGGCGCTCGCCCTCAAGCCGGCTTGCGAGAAATGCGCGGCGCCGCTGCCGGTGGATTCCCCGGCTGCGCGCATCTGCAGCTTCGAATGCACGTTCTGCGCGAAATGCGCCGACGCCATGCAAGGACGCTGTCCGAATTGCGGCGGAGAACTGGTGGCGCGGCCGAGACGAAAGCCTGGAACGGAATGAACAGAGGAACCTGTCATGCAGAATGATCCGATCGTGATTGTGGGCGCCGCGCGCACGCCGATGGGCGGCTTTCAGGGCGACTTCGCATCGCTGTCCGCGAGCGACCTGGGCGCCGTGGCGATCAAGGCCGCGGTGGAGCGCGCCGGCATTGCCCCCGGCGACGTGCAGGAGGTGCTGTTCGGCAATTGCCTGATGGCCGGGCAGGGGCAGGCCCCCGCGCGCCAGGCCGCGCTGAAGGCCGGGCTGCCGACATCGGTCCATTGCACGACGCTGTCCAAGATGTGCGGCTCGGCGATGAAGGCGACGATGCTGGCGCACGACGGACTCGTCGCGGGATCGAACGACGTCGTGGTTGCGGGCGGCATGGAGAGCATGACCAACGCGCCGTACCTGATGCCGAAGGCGCGCGCCGGGTACCGGATGGGACACCAGCAGGTGTACGACCACATGTTCCTGGACGGCCTCGAGGACGCCTACGACAAGGGACGCCTGATGGGGTCCTTCGCGGAGGATTGCGCCGCGAAATACACGTTCACGCCGCGAGGCGCAGGACCAGTTCGCGCTGCAATCGCTGTCCCGCGCGCTTGCCGCCAACAACGACGGCACGTTCGCGTGGGAGATCGCGCCGGTCACGGTGCCGAGCCGCAAGGGCGATGTGCTGATCGACAAGGACGAGCAACCGGCCAAGGCCTCGCCGGACAAGATACCGGGATTGAAGCCGGCGTTTCGCAAGGACGGCACGGTGACCGCGGCCAATTCGAGCTCGATCTCCGATGGCGCCGCAGCGTTGGTGCTGATGAAGCGTTCGGAGGCCGAGCGGCGCGGATTGAAGCCGCTGGCGGTGATCGTCGCGCACGCGACGCACGCGCAGGAGCCCGCGTGGTTTTCCACGGCGCCCGTCGGTGCCATCGAAAAACTCTATGCGAAGACGGGCTGGACGTCGAAGGACGTCGACCTCTTCGAGATCAACGAGGCATTCGCCGTCGTGACGATGGCGGCGATGAAGGAGCACAACCTCCCGCGCGAGCGGGTGAACGTCCATGGCGGCGCGACGGCGCTGGGACATCCGATCGGCGCGTCGGGCGCGCGGATCATCGTCACGCTCATCGGCGCGCTGCGCAAGCACGCGAAGAAACGGGGCGTCGCCGCGCTGTGCATCGGTGGCGGGGAAGCCACCGCGATCGGCATCGAATTGCCGTGACGGCGGTTCCGCGACCTTCCGGCAAGGAGAAGGGATGATTCCGCTCGACAGCCTGGCGTTGTTCGCAGTCGCAAGCGTGCTGCTGGCGCTGACGCCGGGACCCAATCTCATGTACCTGATCTCGCGCACGCTGTGCCAGGGACGCACGGCCGGCATCGTTTCGCTGGCAGGCACGACCAGCGGCCTGTTGTTCTACGCCGTCGCCACCGCGCTGGGCCTGACCGCCGTGTTCGTCGCGGTCCCGGTGCTGTTCGACGTCGTGCGCTGGGCGGGCGCGGCATACTTGCTGTGGCTCGCCTGGGATGCGGTCCGTCCGCAGGGCAGCGGCGGACTCTTCGCACGGCGCGATCTTCCGCCGATCGCGCCCCGGGTCCTCTATCGCACCGGCGTCCTCACCAGCATCCTCAATCCGAAGGTGGCGCTGTTCTACCTCGCGCTGTTTCCGCAATTCGTCGATCCTGCGCGCGGCAGCGTGCTGCTGCAGTCGCTGATTCTGGCCGCCGTGCAGATCGCGATCGCCTTCGCCGGCGACCTCATGTTCGTGCTCGCCGCGGCGAGCGTCGCGCGCTGGCTGGCCGAGCGTCCGGCGTGGGTCACCGCGCAGCGCTGGGTGTTGGGCGGCGTGTTCGGCGCCATTGCCGTCAAGCTGGCGCTCGATTCGCGGCGATGACACCGGAGCGCAGCCTGACGGGCGTGTACGTGAAGCTCGCGCTGGTGGCCGCGACCTGGGGCAGCACGTTCATCGCCGGACGCATCGTTTCGGCGCAGATGTCCGCGCCCGTCGCGGCGCTTGGGCGCTTCGTGATCGCGACCGCGACATTGCTTCTGCTCGTGCTCATTCTCGAGCACGGCCTGCCCCGGCTGTCGTGGCGCAAGTGGCTGCAGTTCACGCTGCTGGGCGCCATCGGCGTCGCGACCTATGCGCTGCTTTTCATGTATGCGCTGCAGACGGTCACCGCGTCGCGCGGCGCGCTGATCATGGCGCTGATTCCCGCCGCGACGCTGGTCGGTGGCGCCATGTTCCTGCGTGAACCGTTGACGCGGCCGCGCGTGCTCGGCATCGCGCTGGCCCTGGTCGGCGTCGCGGTGGACCTGGGCGACGGCAATCCGCTGCGCATGTTCACCGGTCCTGTCGGCATCGGCGAAATCGCGATGTTCGGCTGCGTGCTCGCGTGGTCCGCCTACACGCTGCTGGGCAAGCGCGTGCTGGGCGAAGGCATGTCGCCGCTGGTTGCCACGACCTTTGCCGCGCTGACCGGCACGGTGATCCTGGCCCTTGCCAGCGCCGTGCTGGGCGAATTCGCACTGCCGAAAGCGGACTGGAAGGGCTGGCTGTCGCTCGCGTTCATGGGCGTGCTCGGAACGGCGATCGCGTACTTCTGGTTCTTCGACGGCGTGGAGCTGATCGGCCCCGCGCGCGCGGCGGTGTTCATCAATCTCGTTCCGGTGGTGGCGATCATTCTGGGCGTCGTGCTGCTCGGCGAACCGCTGAAATGGTCGATGGTGGTCGGCGCCGCGATGGTCATCTCCGGCGTGTGGATCATCAACCGCGCCCCGGCGGCACCGCCCGCGCCTGTCGCGGTCGGCTCGCGGTGACATCATGCTGCTGAGCGACGAACAGCAACTGGTCCGCGACACGATGCGCAGTTTCGCGGAACGGGAACTCGCGCCGAATGCGGCGCGCTGGGATCGCGAATCGCATTTCCCGCGGGAACAGCTGCGCGCGCTGGGCGAACTGGGCGCCATGGGCATGGTCGTGCCGGACCGCTGGGATGGCGCAGGCATGGACTATGTGTCGCTTGCCGTGGCCCTCGAGGAAATCGCCGCAGGCGACGGCGCGACGTCGACGATCGTCAGCGTGCAGAACTCCGTCGTGTGCGGACCGATCAACGCGTACGGCACCGATGCGCAGAAGGAGAAATATCTGAAGCCGCTCGCGCGCGGCGAATGGCTGGGCTGCTTCTGCCTGACCGAGCCGCATGTCGGATCGGATGCGGGCGCCATCACGACGCGCGCCGAGCGCCGTGGCGACCGCTACGTGCTCAACGGCGTCAAGCAGTTCATCACGTCGGGCGCCAACGCCGACGTCGCCGTCGTCTTCGCCGTCACGGACAAGGCGGCAGGCAAGAAGGGGATCTCCGGCTTCATCGTGGACGCCAAGTCGCCGGGGTATGTCGTCGCGCGCGTCGAGGAAAAACTCGGCCAGCACGCATCCGACACCGCGCAACTGTTGTTCGAGAACTGCGAAGTGCCGGCGGAAAACCTGCTGGGCGCGGAAGGCGCGGGCTACCGGATCGCCTTGTCGAACCTCGAAGCCGGACGCATCGGCATCGCGGCGCAGGCGGTCGGCATGGCGCGCGCGGCGCTCGACGCCAGCATCGTCTATGCGCGCGAGCGAGTGAGCTTCGGCAAGCCGATCGCCGACCACCAGGCCGTCAATTTCCGCCTTGCCGACATGGCGGTCCAGGTCGAGGCGGCGCGCCAGCTCATCTGGCACGCGGCGACGCTGCGCGACGCCGGGCTGCCCTGCCTGAAGGAGGCGTCGATGGCCAAGCTCTTCGCCACGGAGATGGCCGAGCGTGTCGCGTCCGACGCAATCCAGATCCACGGCGGCTACGGCTATGTCTCCGACTTCTCCGTCGAGCGCATCTATCGCGACGTGCGCGTGTGCCAGATCTACGAAGGCACCAGCGACATCCAGCGGCTGGTGATCGGCCGCGCCATCTGCGGGTGACCATGAGCAAGCCCATCGATTTCTACTTCGATTTCTCGTCGCCCTACGGCTACATGGCGGCGCAGAAGATCGACGCGCTGGCGGCGAAATACGGCCGCACCGTCGACTGGCGGCCGATGCTGCTGGGCGTCGTCTTCAAGCAGACCGGCATGGCGCCGCTGACGCAGATCCCGATCAAGGGCGACTATTCGCGGCGCGACTTCGAGCGCAGCGCGCGCTTCCACGGCGTGCCGTTCCGCATGCCCACGGTGTTCCCGATCGCATCGCAGGCGCCGTCGCGCATCGTGCTGTGGGCCAAGGCACAGGACCCGGCGCTCGCGGCGAAGGTCGACGCTGGCGCTCTATCGCGCGTATTTCGTCGACGGTCTCGACATCTCCAGTCCCGACACCGCGGCGGATGTCGCCGGCAACGGCAGGATTCGACCGGACGGCGGCCCGTGCCTGCATCGACGACCCGGCGATCAAGGACGCCTTGAAACGCAGCGTCGACGGCGCGATTTCCGCCGGCGTCTTCGGGTCGCCGTTCATCATCGTCGACGGCGAGCCGTTCTGGGGGCTCGACCGCTTCGACCAGATTGAGCGCTGGCTGGCGCACGGAGGGTTCTAGCGATGGCCGACTACGTACTGCACTGTTTCGCGCAGTCCGGCAACGCGTACAAGGCAGCGCTGACGCTGGAGCTGGCAGGTGCCGACTGGGAGCCGCGCTTCGTCGACTATTTCGGCGGCGAAACGCGGACGCCGGAATATCGCGCGCTCAACCTGATGGGAGAGGTGCCGATCCTGCTTCACAACAGATCTCGTGCTGTCCCAGTCGGGCGTCATCCTCGACTATCTGGCGGAATCGCTCGGACAGTTCGGGCCCGACGACGCCGCCGAGCGGCGGGAGATCCTGCGCTGGATGTTCTTCGACAACCACAAGCTGACGAGCTACACGGCGACGCTGCGGTTCATGCGGACGTTCGGCGACGCGCCCGATCCGGTGATCCTGCGCTTCCTGCGCGGGCGCGCCGAGACGGCGTGGGGGATACTCGATTCGCATCTCGCCGGACGCCGCTTCGTCGTCGGCGAGCACCTGACGATCGCCGATCTGTCGCTGTGCGGCTACCTGTTCTGGCCCGAGGAGATCGGCGTCGACTGGAACGGCTACCCGCACATCCGCGACTGGCTCGCGCGGCTCGCGGCACTGCCGCGGTACAAGCCTCCCTACGAACTGATGCCCGGCCACCCGCGGCCGGCTCCGCACTGACGGGAACGAACGATGCCCGCGATCGAAACCCGGCTCAACACGCGCGACCCGGCATTCGCGCTGAATCGCGACGCGATGGCGGCGCTGGTCGCTGACCTGCGCGAGAAACTGGCCGTCATCGAGCAGGGCGGCGGCGCCGCGCCCAGCGCCAAGCACACGGCGCGCGGCAAGTTGCTGCCGCGCGAGCGCGTGCGCGCGCTGCTCGACCCGGGAAGTCCGTTTCTCGAATTCTCGCAGCTCGCCGCGTACGGCATGTACAAGGACAACATTGCCGCGGCGGGCATCATCACGGGCATCGGGCGCGTCAGCGGCCAGGAATGCGTGATCGTGTGCAACGACGCCACGGTCAAGGGCGGCACCTACTATCCGCTGACGGTGAAGAAACATCTGCGCGCGCAGGACATCGCGCGCGAAAACGGCCTGCCGTGCATCTACCTGGTCGATTCCGGCGGCGCGAACCTGCCCAACCAGTTCGACGTGTTCCCCGACCGCGATCACTTCGGGCGCATCTTCTACAACCAGGCGACGATGTCGGCGCTGGGCATCCCGCAGGTCGCGGTGGTCATGGGTTCGTGCACGGCGGGCGGCGCCTATGTGCCTGCGATGTCGGACGAGTCGATCATCGTACGCGAGCAGGGGACGATATTCCTCGCGGGCCCGCCGCTGGTGAAGGCCGCAACCGGCGAAATCGTCAGCGCCGAGGACTTGGGCGGCGCCGACGTGCATACCCGCGTCTCCGGCGTCGCCGACCACTTCGCGCAGAACGACCACCACGCGCTCGCGATCGCCCGCAATATCGTGGGCAACCTGAATCGCGTGAAGCAAGTGGCGCTGGACGTGCGGCCGCCGATGGAACCGCTCTATCCGCCAGAGGAGATCTACGGCGTCATCCAGGCCGACATCAAGAAGCCCTACGACGTGCGCGAGGTCATCGCGCGCATCGTCGACGGCAGCGAGTTCGACGAATTCAAGGCGCGTTACGGCACGACACTCGTGACCGGCTTCGCGCGCATCTGGGGCTATCCCGTGGGCGTCGTCGCCAACAACGGCGTGCTCTATTCCGAATCGGCGCAGAAGGGCGCGCATTTCATCGAACTGTGCGCGCAGCGCGGCATTCCGCTGCTCTTCCTGCAGAACATCACCGGCTTCATGGTCGGGCAGAAGTACGAGGCGGGCGGCATCGCCAAGGACGGCGCCAAGATGGTGACCGCCGTTTCGTGCGCGCAGGTGCCGAAGTTCACGGTGATCATCGGCGGCAGCTACGGCGCCGGCAACTACGGCATGTGCGGCCGCGCGTTCAATCCGCGCTTCCTGTGGATGTGGCCGAACGCGCGCATTTGCGTGATGGGACCGGAGCAGGCGAGCAGCGTGCTGGCGACGGTCAAGCGCGAGCAGATCGAGAAGGCCGGCAAGACCTGGTCCGCGGAGGAAGAGGAGGCGTTCAAGGCGCCGGTGCGCGACAAGCTGTCCGCGGAAGCGCATCCTTATTTCGCCAGCGCGCGGCTGTGGGACGATGGCGTGATCGACCCCGCCGACACGCGCCGCGTGCTGGGACTCGCCATCTCGGCGGCGCTCAACAAGCCCATCGAGCCCACCAGGTTCGGCGTGTTCCGCATGTAGTTGCGACCAGGAATCAATGACCATGCCCTCGAAGAAAGCCACCGCCGCGTTTTCGTGCGAAACACTCGACGTAGACGTGCGCAACAACATCGGACTGGTGGCGCTCAATCGCCCCGATCTGCACAACGCTTTCAACGAAACGCTGATCGGCGAACTGACGACCGTGCTGCAGGCGCTGGATGCGGAACCCTCAGTGCGTGTCGTGGTTCTCACCGGTCACGGCAAGAGTTTCTGCGCCGGCGCGGATTTCAACTGGATGAAGAAAATGGCGGGCTACGGCGCGGCGGAGAACCTGGCCGATGCGCAGGCGCTGGCGCTGATGCTGCGCACGCTGAACGGCCTCTCGAAGCCGACGGTCGCCTGCGTCCGCGGCGCGGCGTTCGGAGGTGGCGTGGGACTGGTCGCCTGCTGCGACATCGCCGTCGCCGCGCACGACGCCATCTTCTCGCTGTCCGAAGCGAAGCTCGGACTCATTCCGGCGACCATTTCGCCGTACGTCATCGAAGCCATCGGCGCGCGCCAGGCGCGGCGCTACTTTCTCTCGGCCGAGCGCTTCACCGCCGCGGAAGCGTTCCGGATCGGGCTCGTCCACGACATCGTGCCGGAACCGGAATTGGACGCCCGCATCAACGAGCTGCTGGGCGAGTTGCTGGTGGCCGGACCGGTCGCGCAACTCGAATGCAAGGCGCTGATCCGCGGCGTCGCGCACAAGCCGATCGACGCGGACGTCATCGCCGGAACGGCCGAACACATCGCCGCGGTCCGCGCGTCGCCGGAAGGCAAGGAAGGCGTGGCCGCGTTCCTCGCCAAGCGGTCGCCCAAGTGGGTGCCGGAAGCGCTGCGCACGAGGAAATAGCCGATGCCCGGCTTCCAGCATTTCGACACGCTGCAACTGGTGGCGCTTGCAGCGGCGTTGGGGTTCGCGAGCGGCCTGCGCCTGTACGCCGTGCTGTTCATCGTCGGCGGCATCGGCTACCTGGGTCTGGTCGACCTGCCGGCGGGGCTCAACATTCTGATGCATCCGTTCGTGCTCGCGGCGTCGGGCTTCATGTGCTTCGTCGAGTTCTTCGCGGACAAGATTCCCGGCGTGGACTCGTTGTGGGACATCGTGCAGACGTTCGTCCGCGTGCCGGCCGGCGCCGCATTGGCCGCCGGCGTGTTCGGCGACGCGTCGTCGGCGTCGATGCTTGCCGCGGCAATACTCGGCGGAACGCTGGCGGCGGGCAGTCACCTCGCGAAAACCGGCAGCCGCGCCGTCATCAACACGTCGCCGGAGCCGTTTTCGAACTGGACGGCGTCCTTCGGCGAAGAACTCGCGGTCGGAACGCTGTTGTGGCTCGCGTTCGCGCATCCCGTGGCGGCGCTGGCCGTCGTTGCCGTCCTGGTCGCGCTCAGCATCTGGCTGATTCCCAAGGTTTGGCGCCTGCTCCGTACGCTGTTCGCGCGGGTCGCCGGCTGGTTCGGTCAGCCCACACCCGGCAATCCACCGTGATCCAGGGCGTTTAAAGTTCATGTTCACCAAGATCCTCATCGCCAATCGCGGCGAAATCGCCTGCCGCGTCGCCCGCACCGCGCGCCGCATGGGCATCCGCACTGTCGCCGTGTACTCGGATGCTGATGCCGATGCGCTGCACGTCGCGAGTTGCGACGAGGCGTTCCGCCTGGGCCCGGCGGCGCCGCGCGAAAGTTATCTCAACGCGGCCGCGATCCTGGCCGCCGCGGCGAAATCGGGCGCGCAGGCGATCCATCCGGGTTACGGATTCCTTTCCGAAAACGAGGCGTTTGCGCAAAGCTGCGCGAACGCCGGCGTGGTCTTCATCGGCCCGCCGCCGAGCGCGATTGCCGCGATGGGCTCGAAGTCGGCCGCCAAGATCATCATGGGCAACGCCAAAGTCCCGCTGGTGCCGGGCTATCACGGCGAGGGCCAGGATGCGGCCATGCTTGCGCGCGAAGCGAAGGCCATCGGCTTCCCCGTGCTGATCAAGGCGACGGCCGGCGGCGGTGGCAAGGGCATGAAGATCGTCACGCGCGCCGACGAGTTCGCGGCGGCGTTGGCGTCCGCGCAGCGCGAAGGAAAGGCGTCTTTTGGCGACGACCGCGTTCTGCTCGAGCGCTACCTGCAATCGCCGCGGCATATCGAGATCCAGGTGTTCGCCGATACACACGGCGGCGCGGTATACCTGTTCGAGCGCGACTGTTCGGTGCAGCGCCGGCACCAGAAGGTGCTCGAGGAGGCGCCCGCGCCCGGGATGGACGCCGCTCGCCGCCGCGCGATGGGCGAGGCAGCGGTGGCGGCCGCCAAGGCGATCGGCTACGTGGGTGCGGGCACCGTCGAATTCATCGCGGAGCAGGACGGCACGTTCTACTTCATGGAAATGAACACGCGGCTGCAGGTCGAGCACCCGGTCACGGAAATGATCACGGGCCTCGACCTCGTCGAATGGCAACTCCGCGTCGCCAGCGGCGAACCGCTGCCGCTGCGCCAGGAAGATCTCGCGATCCGCGGCCATGCGCTTGAGGCGCGGCTGTATGCCGAGGACCCCGACCGTGGATTCCTTCCGTCGATCGGCTTGTTGACGCATTGGCGCATGCCGCCCGAGTCGCCGCGGGTTCGCGTCGATACAGGCGTACGGGAAGGCGACGAGATCTCGCCGTTCTACGATCCGATGCTGGCCAAGTTGATCGTGTGGGGCGAGGACCGCGCCGCCGCCTGCGCGCAGATGACCGGCGCCCTGGGTCAATGCGAAGTGGTAGGCGTGGCGACCAACATTCCCTTTTTGGAACGCGTCGTGGCTCACGAGGCGTTCACCAATGCGCGCCTCGACACGGGACTCATCGAGGCGAACCGCGACGCGCTGTTTCCTGCCGCGACGCCAACGCCGGAGGCCGTGCTGCTTGCCGCAGGCGTCGCCGAAAGCATCGGCGTCCGAGAGAATGCCGCGCTTGCGGCGGGCGCCTCCGGCGATCCGCATTCGCCGTGGCATGAACCGGATGCGTGGCGAATCAGTGCCGCGTCTGCTGGCCTGCGCTTCACCTACGCCGATGGCGACGAACGCCACGATGTTCGCGTCGACGCGTGTGGCGAACACGACGCGCGGATCGCGTTGCTGGCGCGGGTGGTAGACGTCCATTTCACCGAACGCGACGATTCGTTGATCCTCGAGTTCGACGGCATCGCGCTCTCCGCGACGGTCATTGCCGACGGCGATGAGCGCCATGTCTTCGTGCCGGGCGCACGCCGGCGGCTGACCTACGTCGATCCGCTCGCGCACGCCGGAGAAGTCGAGGTCCATGGCGGACACCTGACCGCCCCGATGTCCGGCGCGATCGTCGCGGTGATGGTCAAAGCCGGCGACAAGGTGGCGCGTGGCGCGCCGCTGATCGTCCTCGAGGCGATGAAGATGGAACACACGATCGTCGCCCCCGCCGACGGCGTGGTTGCCTCCGTCCATTTCGGCGTGGGTGACCGCGTGGCGGAAGGCGCGGACTTAGTCGACCTGGAAGACGCGTAGCATCGCCGTGCCACGTCCGATGCGCGTCATGTTGAGCCTTCCGGAGGACGCGGAGCCCTGCTGGCTCGAGTTGCTTCGCGCGGCGTTGCCGGATGCGCAGGTGTCGCCTCGGCTCTGGGCGGCGCCGGTCGACCCGGCTGCGCCGCCCGCCGACTACGTCGTCGCGTACGGCAAGTGCGACACGCTGTTCGACGAGCAGCGCCGGATGAAGGCCGTGTTCACGCTGAGCGCGGGCGTGGGCCACCTGCTCAGGATGCCGAATGTTCCGCGCGACGTGCCGATCATTCGCCTCGAGGACGCCGGCATGGCCGAGCAGATGGTCCGCTACGTGCTCGCGGCCGCGCTGCGTTTCGCGCAAGGCTTCGCCGTCTACGCGCGCCAGCAGCGTGACTCGCTATGGGAGCAGCACGAACCGCGCGCGCCGTCTTCGATCAAGGCCGGCGTGATGGGTCTCGGCGTGATCGGCGCCCAGGTCGCGCGCGCCCTGTCGGCGCAAGGCTTTGCGGTGCGCGGCTATGCGCGTTCGGCGAAACACGTGGACGGCGTCACGGTTTACGCGGGCGACGCGCGCCTCGATGCATTCCTCGACGATCTGGACTTCCTGGTCTGCGTGTTGCCCGCGACGCCCGCGACGGAAGGCATCCTCAATCGTCGAAACGATGTCGCGGCTGGCCGACGGCGCGCATGTCGTCAACATCGGCCGGGGGGCGGCCCTGGTGGAGGAAGACCTCGCCGCGCTCGTCGCATCGGGCAAGCTCGGCGGCGCCACGCTCGATGTCTTCCGCAAGGAACCGTTGCCTGCCGACCATCCGTTCTGGCGCTGCCCGGAAATCGTCGTGACGCCGCATATCTCCGGGCCTCACCGTGCCGGGCGCCGCGATAACCCAGATCGCGGATAAAATCATGCGTTTGGAGCGCGGCGAGCCGGTCACCGGCGTCGTCGCATTCGAGAGAGGGTACTGATGGCGCTGCCTTCGAGAGTCCGCCTGGTCGAGGTCGGCCCGCGCGACGGCCTGCAGAACGAGAAGACGATGGTGCCGACCGACGTCAAGGTCGCGCTGATCGACCTGTTGACCGATGCTGGATTTCCGGCGATCGAAGCCACGTCGTTCGTCTCGCCCAAGTGGGTCCCGCAGATGGCGGACGCGGCCGACGTCATGGCGCGCATCCGCCGCAAGGCCGGCGTGCGCTATCCGGTATTGACGCCGAACATGAAAGGTTTCGAAGCGGCGCTGGCCGCGAAGGCAGACGAGGTTGCCGTCTTTGTCGCCGCGTCGGAAACGTTTTCGCTGAAGAACATCAATTGCTCGATCGACGAGAGCCTCGAGCGCGCGCGCCCGATATTCGACGCGGCCGCAGCCAGCGCAGTGCGCGTGCGCGGCTACATATCCTGCGTGCTCGGCTGTCCGTACGAGGGGAAGGTTGACGCGCACAAGGTCGCCGAAATCGCCGGCAGGCTGCATGCGATGGGCGCGTACGAGGTCTCGCTGGGCGACACTATCGGCACGGGTACCGCAGGCGAAACCAAGGCGCTGCTCGCCGCGTGCGCCGAGCGGGTTCCGATCGGCGCGCTGGCGGGACACTTCCACGACACCTACGGCCAGGCGCTGGCCAACGTATACGCGGCGCTCGAGACCGGCGTGGGCACGTTCGACTGTTCCGTTGCCGGACTGGGCGGATGTCCGTACGCCAAAGGTGCGACCGGCAACGTCGCCAGCGAGGACGTTCTCTACCTGTTGCAGGGATTGGGCATCGAGACGGGCGTGGACATGACGCGATTGCGCCGCGCCGGACAGTACATTTCCGATTTTCTGCAGCGAGCGCCGGTATCTCGGGTCGCGCGGGCGCTGAACGCCAAGGCGCCGCTGGCCGCATGAATTCCGCGAGTCCACCGCCCGAAGGCCCGGTGCCGTCGCCGTGCAACAGCATCTGCACGATCGACCAGGTGACCGGCTGCTGCGCGGGCTGTTTCCGCACGCTCGACGAAATCGCGATGTGGAGCGTGCTGGACGACGCCGAAAAGCGCGCCGTGTGGCGCGCGCTACCCAGTCGCCGTGCGGCCGCCGAAGCGATATCCCCGCCGCGGACCGGAACCGATGCCGACCGCTGAACACCGCGTCGCCACCGGGTACATTGCCGACTGGTATTTCGATTTCGTCTCGCCCTTCGCGTATCTGCAAAGCGAGCAGCTGGCGGCCCTGGCGCCACGGCTCACGATCCGCTACAAGCCCGTGCTGTTCGCCGGCATTCTCGGCGCGCACGGCCAGAAAGGTCCCGCGGAAATCCCGGCCAAGCGGGCATTCACCTATCGCTTCGTGCTGTGGCAGGCAAAGCGCCTGGGCATCCCCTTCAAGTTGCCGCACGAGCACCCGTTCAACCCGCTGCCGCTGCTCAGGCTCGCCATCGCGTGCGACTGCGAAGCCGCGGCCATCCATCGCATCTTCCGGTTCGTCTGGCGTGACGGGCGACTGCCGGACCTGCCTATCGAATGGGCGGAACTGACGCACGACCTGGGGCTTCGCGATGCGGACGCGAGAATCGCCGAGCCTGAAGTCAAGGACACGCTGCGACGCTACACGGACGAGGCGATCGCGGTCGGCGTGTTCGGCGTGCCAACGCTTGCATTGCGCGGCGAGTTGTTCTGGGGGGCGGACGCGACCCAGATGGCGGCCGACTACGCTGCCGCCGGCTGCTGCTGGTCCGATCCCGAATACGCGCGCGCGGCCACCCTTCCGATCGGCGCGTCGCGCGACCTGGGCAAAGCGAAAAAGCGTCCCTGACCGGACTTCCTAGCGGCCGTACGCCGCGGTCAAAATGCGTCCGCGCCGGGAATCCCCAGGCTGCGCTTCACCGAGCGTGCGGTCGCGATCGCATCATCGAGCGTGTCGCCGAGGCAGGTTACATGGCCCATCTTGCGGCCGCGTCGGGCTTCGCTCTTGCCGTAGAGATGCAGCTTGGCCTGCGGTTGCGCGAGCACGTCGCGCCACGCCGGTTCCCGCGCCGGTCCGCCTTCGGTGCTGTCGAACCAGAGGTCGCCCAACAGATTCACCATCACGGCCGGCGTGTGCTGGCGGGTCGCGCCCAGCGGCAGGTCGGCGAGCACGCGCGCCTGCTGCTCGAATTGCGAAGTCACGCAGGCGTCGATCGTGTAGTGGCCGCTATTGTGCGGCCGCGGCGCGATTTCGTTGACCAGCAGCGCGCCGTCGGCGGTGACGAACATCTCGACGCACAACACGCCACGGTAATCGAGAGCTGTCGCAATCCCCGTGGCGATGTCGCGGGCGCGCGCCGTCAGTTCTCCCGACACCCGCGCGGGCACGATCGACACGTCGAGGATGCCGTCGCGGTGCGCATTCTCCGCCACCGGCCACGTAGCAGAATCGCCGTGTTCGTTGCGCGCGACGATCACCGAGATCTCGCAGGCGAGCGCGACGCGTTTCTCGAGGACGCACGGCTGGCCCTTCATCGCGCGCCAGGCGGCGCCGATTTCATCGCGCGTACGCACGCTGACCTGCCCCTTGCCGTCGTAGCCGAAGCGCGCGCTCTTGACGATGCCAGGCAGCAGCGCTGTGTCGCAATTGCGCGCGTCGTCCGCGGAGCGCAGGACGGCGAATGGAGCGACCGCGAAGCCGTGCCCGGCCAGGAACGTCTTTTCACTGATGCGGTCCTGCGCGATGGCCACGCTGGCGGCGGCAGGCGTGACGCGCGCGGTACGCGCCAGGAATTCCAGTGCGTTGGCGGGAACGTTCTCGAATTCGGTCGTGGCCGCGGCGGCGAGCGCGGCCAAGTCGGCGAGCCCAAGCGGATCGAGGTAATCGGCGCTGATGTGACGATCGGCGACGGAGCCGGCCGGACTGTCGCTGCCTGGATCGAGCACGACGACCTTGTAGCCGAGGCTTTGCGCCGCCATGCAGAACATGCGGCCCAACTGGCCGCCGCCCAGCAAGCCGAGCCATGCGCCGGGCGGGATGGACTTCATTGGAGGCGTCGACTATGCGGCAGGCTTGCCGCCATCGACGGGCACGTGCATCGCGCGTGCCGCGGTGGTCTGTTTCAAGCGGAACGCCGCAAGCTTCTTGGCCAGCGCCGGATCGGTCGCGGCGAGCATGGCCACGGCGAACAGCCCCGCGTTGGCGGCACCGGCCTCGCCTATCGCGAAGGTCGCCACCGGTATTCCCTTGGGCATTTGCACGATGGAGAGGAGCGAATCCTCGCCGCGCAGGTATTTGGATGGAACCGGCACGCCCAGCACCGGAACCGTGGTCTTGGCGGCGAGCATGCCGGGAAGGTGCGCGGCACCGCCCGCGCCGGCGATGATCACGCGCAAGCCTCGCGGCGCCGCATCCTCCGCGTATTCGAACATTTCGTCGGGCATCCGGTGCGCCGACACGACGCGCGGCTCGTTGGGCACACCAAACGCGTCAAGCTGCGCCACGGCATGGCGCATCACGTCCCAATCGCTTTCGCTGCCCATCACGACGCCGACCAGCGGTGCTGCCTTGCGTTGTGCCATCCGTCCTCCCGGAGCGATGGTTCATTCTTGGTTTTCAAGTTTAGCATCGGCCATGGGCTTTTCTCCACCCAGTTGCCTGGTCAAACCTGGCCGTTCTTGGACAGCAGGACAGCGATGGGCCGGGAACCGGGGAATTCGGAAAGCACGATGGTCATGATGGCCGTGATCGGAACCGCGAGGAACGCCCCGGGAACGCCCCACAGGCCGGTCCAGACGGTCAGGCTGACCAGGATGACGAATGGGCTGAGATTGAGCGAGCTGCTCATGAGGAACGGGTCGAGGACGTTGCCGATCAGGAACTGGACGACCGACAGCGGCAACAACACGGCGAGTATCTGGCTCGCGCTGTCGAACTGCACGATCGCCATGAGCAACGGAAAGAACACGCCGAGCACCGATCCGACGTACGGAATGTAGTTCAACAGCGCGATCAGCACGGCCCAGAACACGGCGAATTCAAGCCCGACGAACGCCATGACCCCCCAGCTCAATATTCCGAGCAGGACGCTCAACACGGTCTTGAGCCCGAGATAGCTCCCGATCCGCGCGTTGATGTCGGTCGTGATTTCGCGGATCCGCGACACGTTGCGCGGGTTGCTTGAAAGGTTGGCTACCTTGGCGGCGAACGAGCGCTGCTCGACCAGCAGCAATGCCGCATAGAGGATGACGACCAACACGCCGACGACGATCGAGGTAACCGATGCGACCATCGATCCTACGAACTGCTGGATGTTGACCTGCGCCATGACATCCTGCCGCAGCGTATTCCACGTGGGCTCGGACTCGATGCGCAGGAAGACCGCGAGCTTCTGTATGGCGGCGAGAAGCGACTGCTGGTATTGCGATGCCTGCGCCACGACGCTATTCTTGCTGGCGATCGCGAGGTAGACGACGACAGCAAGCAACAGGCCGATCAGGATTATGGACAGCGTATAGCGGATTGGCAGCGGCAGCAGCCGCCCAAGCACCGGGACCCGGTGCAGCAGGCGCGTGAGGCCCACGATCACGTAGAACACCAATATGCTGAACACGACGGGGACGAAGACGTCCTTGCCGATGTAGAGCACCCAGCCGATGATCAGGCCGAGCACAGCGCCGTAGACGAGCGTTTGAAAGCGTGCATTCATCGGCGGCTGGCGTGGATCGGTTGAGCGCCGCAAGTGTGGCGGTGCGGCCGGAAATTGTCCACCATCCGCAGCATCCGCCTCCAATCCCGCGCCGCGCGGGACGCATTCACCGTTTCGCGCGCGGCGTCAGCGAACGGCAACGACGAAGGTCGAAGACCATGAAAGTCCTGAAGTGGGCGGCGGTGGCGATCGCGGTGAGTCTGACGACCGTGTTGGCCGTGCGCGCCTGGGATTCGCAGCGCGGGCCGCCGCTGGAACTCTGGCATACATACCTCCCGCACGAAATGACCGCGGCCGCGACGAGCAAGGCGGATTGGGGACACTACCTGGCGGCCGAGGACAGGGTCTTTACCGAAGTGCGCGAGGAGGTGACGGACAAGCTGCCACCGGAATCGCGGACGGCTTACAACCGATATTTTTCCGGGAGCCCGATCTTCCCGGGCAGGTTCAAGCAGGACTGGAATCGTTCGTTTGCGCTCGATCCCGTTGGCGTGCCCGCAGGCGCGGTGGTGCTCTTTCACGGGCTGACCGATACGCCGTACAGTGTCCGCACGATCGCACGGCGATATGCCGACGCGGGCTTTGTCGCGGTCGCGATCCGGTTGCCCGGGACACGGAACCGTGCCGAGCGGGCTGGCGCACGTCGAATGGGAGCAGTGGGTCGAGGCATCGCGCCTCGCGGTAAGGGAGGCGCAGCGGCGCGCAGGGCCGTCGGCCCCGCTGCATCTCGTCGGATATTCGAACGGCGGCGCGCTGGCGATGAAATACGCGCTCGACGCGCTCGACGACAGCGCGTTGCCCAGGCCGACTCGCATCGTGCTGATTTCGCCGATGATCGGGATCACCAGCATGGCGCGTTTTGCCGGTGTAGCCGGCTGGCCTGCAGTGTTCCCGGCCTTCGCCAAGGCGGCATGGCTGGACGTCACGCCGGAATTCAATCCGTTCAAGTACAACTCTTTCCCCGTGAATGCCGCGCGCCAGTCTTCGCTGATCTCGCGCGCATTGCAGAACCAGATCGCGGCCCATGCAAAGGATGGCCGCCTGGCAGAACTGCCGCCGATCCTGACGTTCCAGTCGGTCGTGGACTTTACGGTGAGCACGCGGGCGATCGTCGACGCCCTCTATGGCAACCTGCCCGCGAACGGAAGCGAACTCGTGCTGTTTGACCTGAACCGAAGCGCCCGGTTCGGACCGCTGTTTCGCGCGAGCGCCGATACGATGCTGTCGCGGCTGCTGCCGGACCCGCCGCGCGCGTTCCGCACGACGATCATCACCAATGCCGGTCCGGACGACGCGGAGGTCGTCTCCAGGACGGTCGAAGCGGGCGCCACGACCGAACAGGTGCGCACGCTGGGGTTGACGTATCCCCGCGACGTCTACTCGCTGTCGCACATCGCGCTGCCCTTTGCGATGGACGACCCCTTATACGGCCTTCAGCCTGCGTCCGCGGAAGACTATGGCGTGAACCTGGGCGCCTTGGCGATGCGCGGGGAGCGCATGACGCTGATCGTCAGCACGGATGCGCTGAGCCGGATGTCGGCCAACCCGTTCTATCCGTACATGCTGCAAAGGATCGGCGAGGGATTGCCGCAGGCAGCGCGGCCAGGGGCGGGTGGATGAGCGCCCGCGAACGCGTACGCAGCGAATCGCTTGTGGACTGCGTCCGCAGCGTCGTCTAATTCGCCTTCGCTGCCGCGATTCCCTGCGGCTTGATCGCGATCGAGTCTGCGATGTCGACCCAGCCGCCACCCATGGACTGGTACACGTTGACCAGTTGCCGGTAGCGGTCCGCAAGCACGCTCACCGACGCGATTTCGGCCGCGAAGAGTTCGTTCTCGGCGACCAGCACCTCGACGTAGCTCGCCAATCCGCTGTCGAAGCGCAGCCGTGACAGGCGGGCGAATTCCCGCAACGCCACGACGCGCTTGGCCTGCAGTTCCGACTCCTCGAGCCGGTTCCGCGAGCCGACGAGCGCGTCGTTGGTTTCGCGGAACGCGCCGAGGATCACCTGCTGGTAGAAATTGACCGCCGCGTCTTTCTGGCCCTCGGCGGTGCGCACCTGACCCTCGATGGCGCCGGCCGTGAAGATGGGACCCGTGAGGCCCGCAGCCAACTGCCAGAGCGACGCCGGGCCGCTGAGGAAGTTGCCGAACGCGGTGCTGGCGCTGCCCAACGCGCCGGTGATCGAAAGCGACGGGTAGTACAGCGCCTTCGCGGCACCGATGTTGGCGTTGGCTGCAACGAGATTCTGTTCTGCCTGCAGGATGTCCGGCCGCCGTTCGAGCAGCGTGGACGGAAGATCCGCGGGAATCAGCGGCGCGATCAGCTGATCGATCGCCTTGCCGCGCGCGATCGGACCTGGGTTGCGTCCGAGCAGGATCGAAATCAGGTTTTCGGTCGCCGCGATCTGCTGCCCGATCGCCGGGATCGCGGCGAGCGCCTGCTGATATTGCGATTCGATCTGGGCCACTTCGGATTGCGACACGAGGCCCCACTTGTAGCGCAAGTTGAAGATTCGCGCGGTTTCGCCGAAATTTGCCGAGGTCGCCTGGGCGATCTCCAGTTGCCGGTCGAGCGCCCGCAGCGTGATGTAGCTGGCCGCGACCCCTGCCACTACGGTGAGCACTACGCCGCGCTGAGCCTGTTCGCTTGCGTAGACCTGCGCCTGCACGGCCTCACTCTGGCGGCGCACGCGACCGAAGAGATCGACCTGCCACGAAGCACCGAGCGCGCCCTGATAAAGCGCGAAATACGGATCGGCATTCGGCGGAAGCGGAGGCTGGCCTACGCGCGACGCGCGCGTACGGCTCACATCGGCGCTGTAGCCAACTTGCGGCAGCGCTTGCGACTGCGTGGTGGCGAGGGCGCCGAGGAACTGATCCACCCTGGCGGCGGCGATGCGTATGTCGCGATTCTCGCGCAGCGCGGACTCGATCAGCCCATTCAGGACCGGATCGCCGAACTGTTCCCACCACTTGGTGTTGGCAACCTCGGCGGCCTTCGGGTAGTCGATGCGCCACGCGGTGGGCGCGTCCACGCCGGGACGCACGTAATCGGGCCCAACGGTGCATCCCGCGACGGTGACGGCGATCAACGCCGCGAGGGCGCGTGTCTTCATGGGGAATCTCCTTGCTTCCATCGGGCCGGCTCCGCCAATTGTATCAACGCCGCGTGGCGGTGTCGCACTTCCGTCGGCCGTTTGCTGCACGAACGAGCCTGGCTGGGTCATGTCGCCTTGTCGCCGGATTGATGGCAAAATACGGGACGTCAGCAGTCTTGCGTGCTGGGCATGCTCACGGGCGCTGGCCTGTTCGCGCCGCTCAAGCCATGGGTTCGGGGCGCCCGGAAGCCCGCCTGAATCGGCAACAGCGTCCGCGCGATCCGCACGACATTACCCCTTCTCGAACCTTCGCATTCCCACCACAGGAGCAGTCGCATGAGCTATTTCTGGGACGCTGTCGTCCTCATGGCATCGACGTTTTTTTTCATCGCCTACCTGATCGTGCTCTTCCAGGTCATCGTCGACCTCTTTCGTGATTCGGAGATGGGCGGCGGCTCGAAGGTGCTCTGGATCGTCGGCCTCATCTTCTTGCCGGTCCTGACCGCCCTCATCTACATTCTGGCGCGGGGCGGCGGAATGGCGGAACGGCAGCGCGCCGTCATGCGCAACGCCAAGTCGGAAACCGACGCGTATATCCGGCAAGTCGCGGGAAAGTCTCCAGCCGAACAGATTGCCGACGCAAAGAAACTTCTCGACGCCGGCACAATCAGCAGCGACGAGTTCGCGCGGCTGAAGGCCAAGGCGCTCGCCTGATGACCGCACCGGAGGTAAGCAGGGTCCCATGGTAGCCAAGGCACGCAAGCCCAAGACCGCCCCTCGCCCAAAGAAGGGCGCGCCGATCCTCGTCGACCTGGCGTTGCAAGGCGGCGGATCGCACGGCGCATTCACGTGGGGCGTGCTCGATCGCCTTCTCGAGGAGCCGCGGCTGCAATTCGACGGCATCTCCGGCACCTCCGCCGGCGCGATGAACGCCGCGGTGATGGCGTCCGGGCTGATGCAGGGTGGAAACGACGGCGCGCGCGCCGCGCTCGAGAATTTCTGGAAGAACGTGTCCGATGCCGCGCGCCTGAGCCCATTGCGGCGCGGGCCGATCGAAATCCTGACCGGCAACTGGACGCTCGACTACTCACCGGTATTCGCCGCCGTCGAATTCGCGGCGCAGGTGTTCTCGCCGTACGACACGACGCTTGCCGGGTCCAATCCGCTGACGAAGTTGCTGGCCGACAGCGTCGACTTCGATCACCTTGTCGACGCGCCGATCAAGCTGTTCGTCACCGCTACCAATGTTCATACGGGAAGCGCCCGCATTTTCCGCAACGCTGACCTGACGGCGGAAGCGCTGCTGGCGTCGGCGTGCCTGCCCACGATGTTCCAGGCGGTGGAGATCGACGGCGAGCCCTATTGGGACGGCGGATATTCCGGCAATCCATCGATGGCGCCGCTGGTCCGCGAGTGCAACGCATCGGACACGATCCTGGTGCAGATCAATCCGATCGTGCGGCCGGGCACGCCGCGCACAGCGCGCGAAATCCAGAATCGGCTGAATGAAATCTCGTTCAACGCGACGTTGTTGAAGGAGCTGAAGGCGGGCGCACTGCTGCGGCAGGCGTCGGACCCGGGCACGGGCGAGGGCCGGCTGTGGGCCAACATGCGTATCCACCGCATTCACAGCGACGTGATGCTGGACCTGGGCTATTCGTCCAAGCTCCTGACCGAGTGGCCGTTCTTCACGATGCTGCGCGACGAGGGACGCAAGTCGGCATCGGCGTTTCTGGATGCCCACTTTGCCGATCTGGGCGTGCGCTCCACGCTCGACCTCGACGCCATGCTGGAGGGAAGTTAGCGTCGATGGGGCTGATCGGCATTCTCGCGGGGCTGGGCTTCCTCGTCTGGCTGTCGTTCCGGGGCTGGAGCGTGCTGGTGCTGGCGCCGATCGCGGCGTTGATCGCGGCCGTCGCCGCAAGCGAACCGCTGCTGGCGAACTGGACGATGACGTTCATGGGTTCGGCGGCCGGTTTCATCCTGCAGTTCTTCCCGTTGTTCCTGCTGGGCGCCGTGTTCGGCAAGCTGATGGACGACAGCGGCTCGGTGACCGCGATCGCCGGCTTCATGTCGGAAAAGCTGGGCCCCCAACGCGCGATCCTCGCCGTGGTGCTCGCCGGTGCGCTGGTCACCTACGGCGGCGTGAGCCTGTTCGTCGCGTTCTTCGTGCTGGTGCCGATGGCGCAGGCGCTGTTCCGCGACGCCAACATTCCGAACCGCCTGATGCCCGCCGCTGTCGCGCTCGGCACGTCGACGTTCACGATGTCCGCACTGCCGGGAACGCCGGCCATCCAGAACGCGATTCCGATGCCGTTTTTCGGGACCACGCCGTTCGCCGCGCCAGGCCTCGGCATCATCGCGTCGGCGATCATGCTGGCCTTCGGCCTGTGGTGGCTGGCGCGCGCGGAAAAATCGGCGCGCAACGCCGGCGAGGGATTCGGGTTGCCCGCGCCTGCCGCAGCCCTTGATGCGGGAGATGACGAACCGCCGTTTCGCGAGCGAGCGTCCACCGCGAGCAGTTTCGATCCGGCGGAAATCGCGCATGGCCAGCCACAGCGTCGCCACGCCGAACGTGGTGACCGCCGCGTTGCCGCTGCTCGTGGTGATCGCCGTCAACCTGGTCGTGTCGTTGTTCATCCTGCCGCGTCTGGATTTGAGCTTCCTCGACGACGAGCGCTGGGGCGGCGCATCGGTTGCGTCGGTGAGCGGCGTATGGTCGGTGCTGGTCGCGCTGATCCTGGCGATCGCGACGCTGCTGCTGCTCAACCGCAAGCGGCTGACCGCGCTGCGCAAGACCGTCGACGCCGGCGCGACGGCATCGGTGCTGCCCGTCATGAGCGTGGCGAGCCTCGTCGGCTTCGGCGCCGTGGTGGCGGCGATGCCTGCATTCGCGATGGTGCGCGACTGGGTGCTGTCGATCGGCGGCGGGCCGCTCGTCTCGCTGGCGCTGGCCACCAACATCCTTTCGGCGTTGACCGGATCGGCATCCGGAGGCCTCACCATCGCGCTCGACGCGCTCGGCGGCACGTATATGCAGCTGGCCGCGGAACTCGGCATCGATCCTTCGTTGCTGCACCGCGTGGCGGTGATCGGCGCGGGCACACTGGACAGCCTGCCGCACAATGGCGCCGTCGTGACGCTGCTTGCCGTGTGCGGATCGACGCACAAGGAAAGCTACTTCGACATCGTCATGGTCGGCATCGTAGGTGCGCTGCTGGGACTGGTGGCGGTGATCGTGCTCGGCACGATGTTCGGTTCGTTCTAGGCGGTCGCCATGCGTGCCGCCGTTTTGGTTGCCGCCGTTTTCCTGTCTGGGTGCGGCATCCTGCCGCGTCACGCGGTGCCGGTGGACCAGATGGCGACTGCCGTGATCCCGGGGATGCCCGACGTCCGCGCACCGTGGGGTCGCGTTAGCGACGCGATGACCAAAGACCTGGCGCGTTCGTTCCAGCAGGAGTCGCCCACCGACTTCCCGGTCGGGCCCGACGGCTACATCCACTACCCCCATCTCGCGCTTTCGGGCGGCGGCGCGAACGGTGCGTTTGGCGCGGGTCTCCTGAACGGCTGGTCAAAGATGGGTACGCGTCCGACGTTCAAAATCGTGACCGGCGTGTCGACCGGTGCCCTGATGGCGCCCTATGCGTTTCTCGGCCCGCCGTACGACGTCACGCTGCGCGAGTTCTATACGACTACCGCGTCGCGCCAGATCTTCCAGATGCTGTCGATCATTCCCCAATTGCTGGGTGGCGAGTCATTGGCGGACACCGGCCCCTTGCGGGCGACGCTCGAACAGACGGTCGATGCGGCGTTCCTTCAGTCGATTGCGCGTGCACACGAATCGGGACGGCGACTCTACATCGGGACGGTGGATCTGGACTCGCAGCGCTTCATCGTATGGAACATGGGTCTCATCGCGACGAGCGGTCATCCTGGCGCGGTCCAGCTTTTCCGCAACGTCATGCTGGCGTCGGCGTCGGTCCCGATCGCGTTTCCGCCCGTGTTCTTCGACGTCGAGACCGAAGGCGGCCGGCGCTACGACGAGATGCACGTCGACGGCGCGGTGGCCGCGAACCTGTTCTATTCCGGGGGCGTCTTCAACTTTGCCGCGACGCGGGCAACCACCGGGCGCGGCAAGGGGCGCGAGGACATCTACGTCATCCACAACGGACAACTCCCGCCCGTGCCGGGAGCGACGGCGCGGTCACTGCGCAGCATTGCCACGCGCGCGTTCGAGTTGGCGGCCCGGTCGGCCACGCTGGGCGACCTGTTCCGAATCTGGGCAGTGGCGCAGCGGGATGGCGCGGGATTCTACTGGATCACCATTCCCGAAGGTGTCGAGTTGTCCGGCGACGAAACTTTCGACCCGGTGGTGATGGCGCGGCTCTACGAAGTCGGCTTCCAGCGGGCGTTGCAGGGCCCGGTGTGGAACAGCGACCCGCTGGGCATGCAGATCCAGTTCGGACCCTGAACGGTTTCGCGCAGAGCTTCGCGCCGGCGGGCTACACCGCCAGCGCGCCGGTCACGAGCCCGCACAACGCGACCACCGCCGCGACGGCGGTGACGCCGAACACGGACCATTCCATCGTCGACGCGAACACCGCTTCGCCCTTTTGCCGTCGCGCCATCGCGAACAGCACGGTGCCTGGCGCGTAGAGCAGCGCGGCAAGCAGCACGAACTTGAGGCCGCCGGCAGCGATCATCGCCATCGCGTACGCGGCGGCCAGCGCGCCGACGAAGGCATCCTTGTTGCGTTCGCCGAGACCATCTCCATAAGTTTCGCGCGTCCACGCGAGCTTGAATCCGTACGCGGCGACGAGCAGATACGGGATCAGCGTCATCGCGCTGGTCATCTTGAGCGCGAGCGTGAACGCGTATTCGGCGAAGTAGGTCACGATCAGGAACGTCTGGATGACGATGTTGGTCGCCCACAGCGCCGCTGCCGGCACGCCGTGGCGATTTTCCTTCGCGAGGAAGGGCGGCATTGTGTCGTTGCTTGCGGCGGAGTGCATGACCTCGGCGGCGAGCAGCGACCACGACAGGTAATTGCCCAGCACGGAGATGAGCAGCCCGACGCTGATGAAAACGGTACCCCAGCGACCGACCAGCGCCTCCATGACGCCTGCCAGCGACGGCGTTTGCAGCGCCGCCAGGTCGGGGCGCAGCAGCACGCCATAGGAGAGCATCGTCACCATGACCAGCAGCGCGAGCACGCCGAGGAAGCCCAGCACCGTGGCAATGCCGACGTCGGCGCGGTTCTTCGCGTAACGCGAGTAGACGCTCGCGCCCTCGATGCCGACGAATACGAACACGGTGACGAGCATCGTGTTGCGCACCTGGCTCGCCACGTTGGCCAATGTCGCGGGCTCGCCACCCCAGAAATTCAACGCGAAGATATCGGCGCGAAAGCCGGCGATCGCGACGACCACGAAGATGGCGAGCGGAACGATCTTGGCAAAGGTGGCGATGGTGTTCAGCGCAGCTGCCTGCTTGACGCCGCGCAGCACCAGGAAGTGGAAGCCCCACAGCAGCACCGAGGCGCCGAGGATGGCGGGAACGGTCGTGCCGTCGCCGAAGACAGGAAGGAAGATTCCCAGCGTCGACTTGATCAGCACCAGGCAGGCGACGTCGGCCAGGCAGCAGGCAATCCAGTAGCCGAATGCCGAAGCGAAGCCCAGGTAGCCGCCAAAACCCGCCTTGGCATAGGCGTAGATCCCCGCGTCGAGATCGGGCCGACGTCGCGATAGCGTCTGGAACACGAACGCGAGCATCAGCATGCCGCCGCCGGCGATGGCCCATGCAATGAGCGCACCGAGAGCGCCGGTGGCGCGTCCGAACGCCGCCGGCAGCGCGAAGATGCCCGAGCCGATCATGGAACCGACGACCAGCGCGATCAACGCGCGCTGCGACAGCCGTTGTGCCTGCGGTGAAGCGTTCATTGGAAGCAGTCGAAAGCGGTGCGCTCGACGTTAGCGCAGCATCGTCCAGCCGAACGAAACGGCCACAACCAGCATTGCCATGCCCGCGACCGGCCACCGCCGCAGCACGCCGTCGCTTCGTTCGAACGCGCTGCCGATCGCACTGGCAGCGGGAATGCGCGGTGGCCTGGACCCGAAGGCAAACGCCAACGCGCCGCCGGCAGCGACGGTCAGCAGCATCGGCACGAGTTCCGACAGCGCCAGCGGGTTCGACAGCAGGCTCGCCGGCAGCGGTCCGAGGGTTGCGCAAGCGAGAAGGAACGAACAGATCGCGAGAGTGAGCGCAGCCCATTGCGCGACGAGGGACACTGATTTCTTCAGCGCGACAGGTTCGTCGGAACGGCGCAGCGCGTAGGCGAGGACAAGCACGACATAGCTGGTGGTCAGCACGCCGCCCGCCTGCAGCACGGCGTCCCACCACCACTGGCCGCTCCCCGCAGCCGCGTCCAGCAACAGTTTTTTCGCCAGATAGGCGCCGCTCGGCAGCACGCCCATCAGCGCCACGCCGCCGACGCCGAACGCCAATACGCTGACCGGCAATGCGCGGGCGATGCCGGCGAGGCCGGCGATGCGATCGTGGCCGAGTGCCGCGTAGATCGAGCCGGCCGCCATGAACATGGCCGCCTTGGCCGTCGCATGCGACATCGCCTGCAGCATCCCGGCCGTCAGCGCGCCGCCAAATCCCATGCGCCCGGCGGCTGCGTCGAACGCGAGCGGGAACATCAGGAACAGGTAGCCGATCTGTGCGAGCGTCGAATAGGCGATCAACAGCTTCAGCCGTTCCTGGCGAAGCGCGACCACGCTGAAGAGCAGGATGGCCATGGCGCCCAGCGCGCCGAGGAACTCCGCCGATGGCAGCGTCACCACACCCGGCATCACGTCGAACCAAAGCCGCACGACCAGGAACCACGAGCCTTTGACGACGAGCGCCGACAGCACCGCGCTGGCCGCGGCCGGCGCGCCGGCGTGCGCGGGCGGCAACCACAGGTGCAACGGAAACAGCGCAGTCTTGGCGAGCAGGCCCGTGGTCATCAACGCTGCCGCCGCCCACGTCGCGGGTTCCGGGCGAATGCGCGCCGCGAGCAGCGAAATGTCCAGCGTGCCGTAAGCGCCATACAGCAGGACCGCGCCCAGCAGGTAGAGGACGGATCCCAGCAGCGCGAACAGGAGGTAGCGCAGCGCCGCGCGCAGAGTCTCGCCGCGGCCGTCGAGGCAGACCAGCGGCACGCCCGCGAAGGTCAGCAACTCCAGCGCGACGTAGAGCGTAAACAGGTCGCCGCTCACGAACACCAGGTTGAGCGATCCCCAGACGGCCATCAGCAGCAGCCAGAACGTGAACGGCGCGCGCGCCTCGCGCTGGTCCGCGGGCGTGCCGAAATCGGCGCACGCGTAGATGCCGATGCCGGCGATCACGACCGCGATGACCAGCATCATGGCCACCGCCATCGCATCGGCGCGAAGCGCAATGCCGAGCGGCGGCGCCCAGCCGCCGAGCAGGTACACAACGCTGCTTCCGGAGCGCAGCCACGCATCGCCCAGGGCCAGCGCGATGCCCAGTCCGGCAACGATGGTGAGCAGCGCGATGCGTTGGGGATTGCGCCCGCCGAACGCCAGTCCCGCCAGCACGCCGACGAACGGAACCAGGACCGCCAGCACCAGCAGCAATCCGCTCGGCGTGGTCGTCATGTCGCCGCGCCGGCGATCTCGCCGTCTCTAGCTGCCGCTGGCATCGGGTTCGACCTTCGGTGGCGCGTCGGACGCGAGCGTGACCGAGCCTGCGACGGCATGCAGCCGCAAGAGCAGCGCGACCGCGAGCGCGGTGGCGGAAAACGCGACGACGATGCCGGTGATCAGCAAAGCCTGCGGCACCGGATCGCCGCCGAATCCCGCGCCCGCACCGCGCCGCGCGATGGCGCCCATCAGCAGGAAGACGCCGCTGCCGACGACGTTGAAGGCGAGGATCTTGCGCAACGGCTGCGGATGGACGATGAGGCCGTACAGGCCGAAGCCGATCAGTACCGCGGCACACAGTCCGAATAGTGTCGCGTCGGTCATTGATGAGTCCGTTGCGGCGCGCCCGCCAGCATGAGTGCCAGCACCAGCGCCAGCGTCGGCATCAGCGCCAGCTCGATGACGATGATCAGCGGCTTCACGAATCCGGCGGGATAGGCCAGGAACGCGCCGGCGGCGAACGCACCGAAGGCGCCGATGGCGATGAATGCCAGCGGCCCGGCGACGAGTCCCCAGCGCAGCCAGGCGCGGCTGATCGGTGGCGCATCGGCGAGCCCGGCCATGATCACCAGCAGCCACATCGCCGCGATGATCGTGGCGCCCTGGAACTTGCCGCCGGGGTGGTCCGCGCCGACCCAGAAGATATACAGGCCGACGATGATTCCGATCGGCGGCAGCACGCGCGCGATATAGGCGAGTATTCCGTTGGGATCGGCGGAGTGCCGCTGTCCGGGGCGGCCGCCCCACGCGCCGTCGGGCGCGAGCGACCACACGCCGATCAGCGCGAACACCAGCACGATCGCCTCGAGCAGCGTGTCCATCGCGCGGAACGCGAGCAGCACCGCGGTGATCGGATTGCCGACCTCCGTCGCGGCGATGTTGGCGGCAACCTGCGGCGCAAGCGTCGGCGCGCTATCGGGCAGCGCAAGCACGCAGATGGCAAGCGCGACGGTCACGGCAGCGGACAAAAGCGCTGCGAAGATCCGCGTGGTCGCGCCGGCACGCTCGGCAAGCGCGACGCTCTCCGTCTTGCGCAGCCGCGCCGCGGCGCCGATCAGCAAGGCTCCGGTCAATCCGCCGCCGATGGCCGCTTCCGTCAATGCCACGTCGACGCCGTGCAGCCGGACCCATGCCAGCGTGAGCACCAGGCCGTAGGTGACGAAGCCGATGACTGCAGCCAGCGTGTCTCGCGCCACGATGGTCCAGATCGCCAGCGCGACGATCAGTGCGGCAATGCCGACGGTGAGCAGTAACGTCATGCGTCGAGATCGCGCTCTCGCGCTGCGCGGGCGATGAGTTGCGACGTGCCCGCGCTGCCCAGCAGCACGATGAGCCAGACGCAGATCAATTTGAGCCCTGCCAGCACGCCGTCGACCTGTGGCAGCAGGCCCAGCACCACCAATCCCAGCCCGAGATTGTCCGACTTGGTCAGCGCGTGCAGCCGCGTGAAGGTATCGGGGAAGCGCAACAGTCCCACGGTTCCGGCCATGAAGAATATCGCGCCCGCCGCGATCGCAACCATCGAGAAGACGTTGACCAGACTCATGGTTGGCGTTCCGACTCGCCGTCTTCATGGGCTGCCGGCGCGGAGGCTTTCACGAACGCGATCGTCGCGAACGCTGCCAGCAGTGCCAGCGTCAGCGCTACATCGACCACCGAGTCGATTCCGACCGCCGCGCCCAGAAGCAGCAATGTCGCGATTCCGCCAGTGCCGAGCAGGTTCACCGCCATCAGGCGGTCGGCATCGCCCGGTCCGCGCAGGATGCGCATGAGGCCAAGCGCCACCATGACCAGCACCACAGTGGCGGCGGCAAACAGGAACTCAGTCATTGCGCTCTCCCGCGATCAGCCCGCGTGACAGCAACTGCTCCTCGTGGCGCAGCTGCTCGGCGACGGGCTGCGACGTGTCGAGCGCGTGATAGACCAGCACGCCATCCGTTTCGCCGGACGGGACGGAACCGGGCAGCAGGCTGGTGATCATCGCAAAGGTATTGCGCGTGAGGCCGGGCGGAAAATTCAGCGGGCAGGGGACGAATCCAGGTTGCATCGGCATGCGCGGCGAGAAGGCCCGGCGCGCGACGTCCACGCCGGCCACCACCGATTGCCAGAGGAAGTGCGGCATGAATCCCAGCAGCACGACGAAGCGCAGTCGTCCGCTTGCCGGCGGAAGCAGGCGCAGGCTGGCCCAGGTCGCGCAAAACGTCGCGAACGCGCCGAAGGCGAGGTCCGCGGGCTTGGCGCTTTGCATCAGCACAAGCCACAGCGCAGCCAAGCCTGCGCCACGCGTCAGGGCGGCGCGCAGCGGCGAGTTGGGCGGAAATACTGGCTGTGACGACGCCGGCGCATTCATGCTGCCGCGGCTCCCGTCGCAGTGGGTGTACCCAGCACTCGCACGGTCATCTCACTCAACCGGTCGAGCAGCGTGGCTTCCGCGCGGATGGGCCACCAGTCGTACAGGAAGATCTCGAGAGGTCGCCACAGCGCGACCCAGCCAGCGATGATCAGGCTTTCCTTGACGAGGTAACCGTAGCTCTCCTTGTCGATCCTGAGTGTCAGATATTCACCGACGACAATCACCAGCGCGAGGAACGCGAGGCCGATCAGCAGGCTGACGCGCCCGACCCGGAACAACTGACGCAACTGCCGCCGCGTGGCGTCGGCGCGCTGCAGGAAGTACGCGTGAACCGCGTCGCGCAGCATGCCGGCATCGTCTGGAGTCGCCGTCTCGCGCGACAGGCGCACGACCAGTCCAAGCGGCTGACGGGCCGGCGCTTCGCGGCCCCAGTCCACGATGTAGTTGTATGCGTTGGGATCGAGGTCGCGCTCGCGAAAGGGCGCGGGATCCATCGCATTGAACAGCTGCCGCATCTCGGCGACGTGCAGTTCGAGCACGGCGCGGTCCGTCATCACATCGGCGCGACCGCCGGTTCCGGCGGCACGGTCTTTTCGTTGCCGAACACGGTCACGTAGAGCACCGGCAGCAGGATCAGCGTAAGCAGCGACGCCACCAGCAGGCCACCCATGATGGCGATGGCCATCGGCCCCCAGAAAATCGTCGGCGCGATCGGTATCAATCCCAGCACCGTCGAGATTGCCGTCAGGATTATTGGCGTCAGCCGGTTGCTCGCGGCCGTCATCACCGCGTCGGGTACGCTGTGGCCGGCCTCGCGCTCCTCTTCGATCGATACGATCAGGATCACAGCGTTTTTCGCGATCATGCCGATCAGCGCGAGGATGCCCAGGATCGCGACGAAGCCGAGCGGCCGGTTGAACAGCAGCAGCGCCGCGACGACGCCGATTAAGCCCAGAGGCAGGATGACCACCACCATCGCCAGCCGCCGGAAACTGATCAGCAGGATCATCATGAACAGAAACATCAACAGGATCATCATCGGAATGACGGAAAACACGTTGGCCGACGAGTCGTTGGAGGACTCGTAGAGGCCGCCGGTCTCGATCCGGTACGGCCGCGGCAGCTTGGCGTCGTAGGCGGCGATCGACGGGCCGATCGCGGCGACGACGGTCTCCGGCAGCACGCCTTTCAACACATCCGCACGCACCGTCAGCGTCGGCACGCGGTCGCGCCGCCAGACCAGTGGGAACTCCTGCTCCTCCGTGAATCGCGCGAATTGCGCCAGCGGCACCATGCGCCCGCCGGGTGTGGGCACCTGCAGTGACGCCAGCGTCTGGAACGACGCGCGCTCGCTTTCGGTCGCTCGCGCCACCACGTTGACGAGGTAGATGTCGTCGCGCACCTGCGTGATCGTCGACCCGGTGACCGACGCCTGCAGAACGGCGGCAATCGCGTTCGAGCTGACGCGCAGGCGGCGCGCCTCGTCCTGGTCGATGTGGACGCGCACCTGCCGCGCGGGCTCCATCCAGTCGTAATTGATCGTGCGCACGCGGGTGTCGGCGCCCATCAGGTTGGCGACATCTAGCGCAATGCGGCGCAGTTCGTCCTTGTCGGGGCCGATGATCCGGTACTGCAGCGGCCAACCGACGGGTGGCCCCATCTCCAGCGGCGATACCCGTGACACGACCTCGGGGAACTCGACGGCAAGCACCTTTTCGAGCTTCGCCTGCAGGCGCTCGCGCGCCTCGATCGACTTGGTGATGACGACCAGCTGCGAAAAGAACGGGTTGGCGAGGTGGACGGACAGTGGCAGATAGAAGCGGATCGCGCCGCGACCGACGTACGTGCTGTAGTGGTCGACGTCCGGGTCGTCCTTCAACAGCGCCTCGACGCGGACGGCGGTGGCCTCGCTGGCGCGGATCGACGCGTTCTGCCGCAGCGTCAGGTCGACCAGGAGTTCCGGCCGGTCGGAAGACGGGAAGAACTGTCGCGGGACGAGTGGCAGCGCCAGGATCGCCCCGACGAACATGGCGATCGTGACGCCGATCGTCAGCCAACGCACGCGGATCGCCGCGGTCAGGAATCCCTGGTAGAGCGTGCGCATTCTGCTCGGCTTCGCTTCGGCAGCGGACGGATCCGGCATTTTGAGGATCGCCTTGCCGATGATCGGTCCGAAGACGACGGCGACCAGCCACGACGCGATCAGTGCGATCGCCACCACGGAGAACAGCGACGACAGCACCTCGCTCGCGCCACCCGGCGCGAAGCCCACTGGCACGAAGCTCGCGATCGTGACCAGCGTGCCGATCAGCATCGGCGCCGCCAGCGTGCGGTAGGCGAACGACGCCGCGGCGTCCTTCGAGTCGCCGGCGGCGAGCCGGCGCTGCATCGCATCGACCGTCGTCATCGCGTCGTCGACCAGGAGCGTCAGCGCGATGATCAGCGCGCCCAGCGACACGCGCTGCAGCGCGATGTGCATCGGGTTCATCACCGCGAACACCAGCGCCAGCGTGATCGGGATCGCCAGCGCGACCACGATGCCGGGACGCACGCCGAGGCTTAAGAAACTGCAGGCCAGGATGATGATGATCGCCTGCACCAGCGATTTCAGGAAGTCGTTGATCGCGTAGTCGACGATCGTCGACTGGTCGGCGACCAGCGTCGGCTCGATGCCGACCGGCAGGCTGGCGCGGATGTCCGCCATCGTGGCGCGGACGTTTTTCCCGAGTGCCAGGATGTCGGCGCGCGTGCGCATCGAGATCGCCAGCCCGATCGCGGGCTTGCCGTTGACGCGGAACATCGGCGTTGGCGGATCGACGAAGTCACGGCGCACCGTGGCGATGTCGCCCAGCCGGTAGATGCGGTCGCCGGCGACGATGTTGACGTTCTCGATGTCGCGCTCGTTGTCGAACGCGCCGCTGACTCGCAGATACACGCGCTCGCGGTCGGTCTGGATCACGCCGGCCGGACGCAGCACGTTCTGCGCCTGCAGCGTGCCGACGATCGTCTGAAAGTCGAGCCTGAGCCCGGCCAGCTTCTCGGTAGAGAACTCGATGAAGATCCGCTCGTCCTGCGCACCGAGAATCTCGATCTTGGCGACGTCGGGCACTTGCAAAAGCTTCGAGCGCGCGTCCTCGACGTAGTCGCGCAGCTCGCGGAACGTGAAACCGTCGGCGGTGAAGCCGTAGATGATGCCGAACGTGTCGCCGAAGTCGTCGTTGAAGAACGGTCCGACGACACCGGCGGGCAGCGTGCCTCGCATGTCGCCGATGTTCCGCCGCACGCGGTACCAGACGTCCGGTATGTCGGCGGTGTCGGTGGTGTCGTCGAGGTCGACGAAGATTGTCGTCTGGCCGGCGATCGTGTAGCTGCGGACGGCGTCGAACTTGTGCGTCTCCTGCAACGTGCGCTCGAGCCGCTCGGTGACCTGCGACAGCGTCTCCTCGACCGTCGCGCCCGGCCACGCCGCGGCGACGATCATCGTGCGCACGGTGAACGGCGGGTCCTCGTCGCGGCCCAAGTCCCCGAACGCGCGGACGCCGGCGGCAACCGCGATGATCATGAGGAACGCGATGAACGACGGGCGCTTGAGCGCCCATTCCGACAGATTCGGGCCGATCACTTCCCGGCCCCGAGCAGCTGCACCTTCTGGCCGGGACGCAACGCCTGCACGCCGGCGATCACGACGACGTCACCCGGATTGAGGCCCGATGCGACTTCGACCCGGTTGGGATCGGAAGAACGAATCTCGATCGTGCGCGACGCTACCGCGCCGGTCTTGGGGTCGACCACCCATACTGCCGAAGTCCGGTCGTTGCGGATCACGGCGGACGGCGGGATTTCGATGATCGAGGCGTTGGCGTTGAGCCGCACGCGGCCGGTGACGGTGCTGCCCAGGCGCATCGCGGCCGGCGGATTGTTGAGCTTGATCCTGACCCGGAACGTGCCGGTGACAGGGTCCGCGCGCGGCGAGACTTCGCGCACGGTGCCGGTGGTCGCGATCTTCGGATCCGCCGTCAGCGCGACGGCAAACTCGACATTCGGCGGCATGGCATCCTTGGCGCGCGCCGGGAAGTCGAAGACCGCGTCGCGCATGCCTTCGCGCGCCACCTGCACGATCATGCGTCCGCCGCCGACCACTTCGCCGGGTTCGGCGCCCACCGCCGTCACGACGCCGGCGACGTCGGAATTAAGGCGCGTGTAACTCAGCCGATTTTCGCCAAGGGTCACCGCCGACTGCGCCGATTCGACCTGCGACTCCGCCTGCTTCTGCATCGACTCAGCCTGGTCGAACATCGCGCGCGACACCGCCCGTTCGGCGACGAGCTCGCGCATCCGCACGAAGTTGTTGCGCGCCTCGCCCAATTGCGCGCGGGCCGCGGCAAGCTGGGCGCGCGATGACTGCAGCGCGGTCTCCTCGTTCTGTGAATCGAGCTGGGCAAGGAGTTGGCCGGGGCGCACCGTGTCGCCGACACTCACGTTGCGGGCCAACAGCCGGCCGTCGATGCGGAACGACTTGTTGATCTCGGTTTGCGCCTGGACGGTGCCGGTGAGCGTGAACGCGTCGCCGGCCACGCCCTTGGCGATGGTGAGCGTGCGCACCGGACGGATTTCCGGCGCCGGCGGTTCCTCGGCGCGTTTGCATGCGGAGAGCAGCGTCAACGTGGAAACCGCGGCGACGACCATCGCGCGCAACAGGACAAGTCGCAGGAATGCGGGATTCGGAGGCACGGCAGAACTCCCCTTCAGTTTGAGGCGTATTTTCTTCGGTATTCAGCGGCGGCGCAATGGCACGACACGTGCCAGGTTGCCTGTAGTATTTCGCGCGGCATGCCTTTGTATTAATATGGCTCGCGAAAGTCGGACAGGAGGCCGCGATGCAACTTACGCCACGGGAATTCGACAAGCTGGTCATTCACATGATGGCCGAGGTCGCGCTGAAGCGCAAAGCCAAGGGCATCAAGCTCAATTACCCTGAGGCCGTCGCGATCATCTCCGCCAACGCGCTCGAAGGCGCGCGCGAAGGCAAGTCCATCGAGGAAGTCACCAAGGATGCCCGCGGCGCGCTCACGAAGGACGACGTGATGGAAGGCGTGGCCGACCTGATTCCGATGGTGCAAGTCGAGGCCGTGTTCACCGACGGCAGCCGTCTCGTGACCGTTCACACGCCGATCCAGTAAGCAGCGCAACCCGAAGGAGTCTGCCATGGCAGGAGTCAAAGCCGGGCCGGTGATCGCCGCCGACGTCGATCCCGCAACGAAAAAGGTCGCGGTGGGGGGCTACGTGTGCCATCGCCGCGCCGATCGTCTACCACGACAAGCTCAAGGTGACGACGCTCAAGGTGCGCAACACCGGCGACCGCCCGATACAGGTGGGATCGCACTTTCATTTTTTCGAAGTGAATCGGCGCTTGAATTCGACCGGCCCGCGGCATTCGGCCAGCATCTCAACATTCCGGCGTCCACGGCGCTGCGCTTCGAGCCGGGCGACGAACGCGAGGTGAAGCTCGTGCCCTATGGCGGAAAGCGCGCGGTGTACGGATTCAACAACCTCGTCGACGGCCCCACGTCCGGCAAGGCTGGCGACGCGGCCAAGCCCAAGGCCGTGGCGCTCGCCGCCAAGCGCGGCTTCCGCTCGAAGGCCTGACGCCGAGGCCCGCGGGTTTCGCTCCAATCCCGGCGCAGCGGCTGCGCCGGCCAAGTCTAGGAGCCTTATATGGCAACCATCTCTCGCAACGAGTACGTGGGACTGTACGGACCCACCACCGGTGATCGCATTCGCTTGGGCGACACCGGACTCTTCGTCGAGGTCGAGCGCGACCTCCGCGGCGCGTATGGCGACGAGATCGTCTTCGGCGGGGGAAAGAGCCTGCGCGAAGGCATGGGGATGGACAACCGGCTGACGTATGCCGGCGGGCCGCCGGACCTTGTCATCACCAACGTGACGATCATCGACGCGGTGCTGGGCGTGGTGAAGGCCGATGTCGGCATTCGCGACGGACGCATCTGCGCGATCGGCAAGTCCGGCAATCCGCAGACGATGGACGGCGTGACGCCGGGCCTGGAACTCGGACTCGCCACCGACGCGATCTCGGGCAATCACCTGATCCTGACCGCCGCCGGCGTCGACACGCACATCCATTTCATCTCGCCGCAGCAGGCGTATGCGGCGCTGTCCAACGGCACGACGACGCTGATCGGCGGCGGCACCGGCCCCACCGACGGGTCGAACGCGACGACGGTCACGCCGGGCCCGGGCAACATCACGAACATGCTGCGCGCGTTCGAAGGCTGGCCGGTCAACGTCGGCATCCTCGGCAAGGGCCACGGTCACGGCAAGGATGCGCTGGTCGAGCAGATCGAAGCCGGCGCGGTCGGCTTCAAGTGCCACGAGGACTGGGGCACCACGCCCGCGGTGCTGCGTTCCGCGTTGACGGTGGCCGACCAGATGGACGTGCAGGTGTGCATGCACACCGACACGCTGAACGAGTCCGGCTTCGTCGAGGACACGATCGCCGCGTTCGAAGGCCGCACCATCCACTCGTTCCACACCGAAGGCTCCGGCGGCGGCCACGCGCCGGACATCATCAAGGTGTCGGGGCTGCCGAATGTGCTGCCCGCATCGACGAACCCCACGCTCCCCTACGGCGTCAACTCGCAGGCGGAGCTGTACGACATGATCATGGTGTGCCACCACCTGAGCCCCGACATTCCGTCGGACGTGGCGTTCACCGAAAGCCGCATCCGCGCCGAGACCATCGCGGCCGAGAACGTGCTGCAGGACATGGGCGTGATCTCGATCTTCTCGAGCGACTCGCAGGCGATGGGGCGCATCGGCGAATGCTGGCTGCGCTGCATCCAGACGGCCGACGCGATGAAGACCGGCCGCGGCAAGCTGCCGGAAGACGCGCCCGGCAACGACAACTTCCGCGTGCTGCGCTACGTCGCCAAGATCACGATCAACCCGGCCATCGCGCACGGCATCTCGCACGTGCTGGGCTCGGTCGAGGTCGGCAAGATCGCCGACCTCGTGCTCTGGGAACCGGCGTTCTTCGGCGCCAAGCCCAAGATCGTGCTGAAGGGCGGTGTCGTCAACTGGGCGGTGATGGGCGACCCGAATGCGTCGCTGCCCACGCCGCAGCCGACCTACTACCGTCCGATGTTCGGCTCCTTCGGCCAGCTGCTGTCGCAGACGTGCGTGACGTTCGTGTCGCAGGCGGCGGAGTCCGCCGGAATCGCCGAGCGCCTGAACCTCAACCGGCAGGTGATCGCCGTGAAGAACACGCGCAAGATCGGCAAGAAGCGACATGGTGCGCAATTCCGGAACGCCGAAGATCGAAGTGTCCGCGGAGACGTTCGCCGTCACCGTCGACGGCGTGCACGCGACGGTTCCGCCGCTGAAGACGATCTCCCTCAACCAGAAATATTTCTTCAGCTGAACGGCACTCCTTGATACTCATCGAAAAGGTGCTGGGCAACGCCAGCGATCCGGAATGGGCGGCGCGCCTGGCCGCGGGCACGGTCGAGCCGCTCGCCCTCGACCACTGGGAAGCGCAGAAGAATCGTTTTCGCAAGAAGACCGCGAGCGGACAAGAGGTTGCGGTGTCGCTCGACCGTGGCGCGTTCCTGCGCGACGGCGACGTGCTGCTGTGGGACGCCGACAGCTGCGCGCGGCGTGGTCGCCACGATCAGCCTGCGCGACGTGATGATCATCCACCTCGACCAGCTGGCGGCGCAGGATCCCGAATACGCGATGCGCACGTGCCTCGAGCTGGGTCACGCGCTGGGCAACCAGCACTGGCCGGCGCTGGTCAAGGGCGCGCGCGTGTTCGTGCCGCTGACCGTCGACCACAAGGTGATGGCCTCGGTGATGAAGACGCATCGCTTCGAAGGAATCCGCTACGAGTTCGTGCCGGGCGAAGACATCGTTCCCTATCTCGCCCCGCACGAGTCGCGTCGGCTGTTCGGCGGCGCCGAGGGCCCGATCCACACGCACACGGGTGACCGCTATGTGGCGGTCGACCCGGAGACCGGCCACGTGCACGGGCGCTCGCCGGTGCGCGCGCACGCGCACGTCGCATCCGCATCATCGATACGGAACTCGCCCCCTTGAACGCCGGCGATGACGGCGCCGCGCTGCCCGTCACCGCGACGCACCTGGCGCGGATGCTGCAGTTCGGCGACTCGGTGTTCCCGATCGGCGGCTTCGCGTTCTCCGGCGGGCTCGAGTCCGCGATCCAGAAGAGGTGTCGTCACGGATCCGGCCACGCTGCTGGCCTTCGCGCGGACGGCCGTCGAGCAGGCCAGTCGCGGCGACGGCATCGGCCTCGTCTGCGCGCATCGGGCCGCGTCGGCGGGCGACATCGATGAAGTGGTCCGGATCGACGCGCTGATCTATCGCCCGGAAGCTCTCGGGCGAGACGCGGACGATGTCCGTGCGCATGGGCAGGAAGTTCACCGAAATGGGCGCGCACGTGACCGATTCGCCCGCAGCTGCGCGACTGGCGCGAACGCGTCGCTCGCCGGCACGACGCCCGGCTGCTATCCGGTGGCGCTCGCGGTCAACTTCGCCGCGCAGGGCCTGACCGCGCGGGACGCCTTCGTCGTCCACCAGTACGGCGTGGCGTCGACGATCCTGGGCGCGGCGCTGCGCCTGATGCGCATCAGCCACATGGACACGCAGCAGATGCTCTACGCGCTCAACGCCGACGTCGACGCCGCCTATGCCGCCGCGGCGGGGCCGCCCTCGCCGACATGGCCGGTTTCGCGCCGCTGGCGGAGATCCTCGCGGCCGTCCACGTCAAGGCGCACGTGCGGCTGTTCATGAACTGATTTCCTCGACCTGGAGTGAAACGCAAGTGAAGAAGATAACGCGCATCGGGATCGGCGGCCCCGTCGGCTCCGGCAAGACGGCGATCGTGGAGGCCATCACGCCGCCGCTGCTGGACGATGGGCATCAAGATCCTCATCATCACCAACGACGTCGTGACGACGGAGGACGCCAAGCACGTCCAGCGCACGCTGAAGGGCATCCTGCTCGAGGAGCGCATCATCGGCGTCGAGACCGGCGCCTGTCCGCACACGGCGGTGCGCGAGGATCCCAGCATGAACCTGGCGGCCGTCGAGGACATGGAGGCGCGCTTTCCCGACGGCGACGTCGTGCTGATCGAGAGCGGCGGCGACAATCTCACGCTGACGTTCTCGCCGGCGCTGGTCGACTTCTTCATCTACGTGATCGACGTCGCCGCCGGCGACAAGATCCCGCGCAAGAACGGTCCCGGCATCACGCAGTCGGACATCCTCGTCATCAACAAGACCGACCTGGCCCCCTACGTCGGCGCGAGCCTCGAGGTGATGGCGCGCGACTCGAAGCTGATGCGCGGCGACAAGCCGTTCCTGTTCACCAATTGCCGCACCGGCGAGGGCATTCCCGAGCTCGTCGACCTGATCCGCGAGGACCTGCTGTTCGACCTGAAGCTGCCGGCGGGGCACGTCGCCTGATGGGCGCGCTCGAGCGGGTGCCATTCGCGCTCGCCCGCCCGCTGGCCGCGCATTTCCGGTCCGCGCCGGCCGGAGTTCGCGGCCTATCGCGACGAGCCGCCGCAGATGAGGAGCGGCGCCGTCGGCAAGTCCGGCTTCCTGCGCCTGGGGTTCGAGCGCCGCGACGGGCGCACGATCCTGGCCGATCTCGATTCGCGCGCGCCGTTTCTCGCGCAGCGCGCGTTGCACTGCGACGACGCGCTCCCGGACATGGCGTGGCTGTTCATGATCACGACCGGCGGCTGCGTCCTGCAGGGCGACCGCCTGGCGCTGGACGTGACGCTGGGGCCGGGCGCGCGGGCGCACGTCACCACGCAATCGGCGACCAAGGTCCATTCGATGGACGCCAACTACGCGCACCAGACCCAGTCGTTCACGGTCGACGAGGGCGCGTACCTCGAATTCCTTCCCGATCCGCTGATTCCCGCACCGCCAGGCGCGGTTCGCCAACGACACCCGGATCGTGATCGACTCCGACCGCGTCGATGCTCTGTTCCGAGATCGTGCAGCCGGGACGCAAGCACCATCACCCGGACGAGTGCTTCGGCGCGACGCTGCTGTCGCTGGCGACCACGGCCTGCGCGACCCGACGGGCAGCTGCTGTTCAGCGAAAAGCTGGTGATCGAGCCGCTGCGCTTTTCCGATGCGGCAATCGGGCGTGATGGACGGCTTCGACGTGTTCGGCAACGTGATCCTGTGCACGCCCGCGGATGTCGCCGACCGCATCCACGCGCGCGTCGACGCCGAGGTCGACCTGGAGGAGGGCGTGGCGTTCGGCGCGTGCCGGCTGCCCAACGATGCCGGCCTCATCTACAAGGTCCTGGGCCGCGAGACGGCGCAGGTGCGGGCCAAGGTGCGCGAGTTCTGGGAAGTGGCGCGCCACGAAATCACGGGCGCCGCCATTCCGCCCCCTTTCTTCTGGCGGTAGCCGTCGGTGCTGCCGCGTTCGACGGAGGACGTCCAATGACGAAGCTGCTGGCAACCTGGGAAGCGCTCTGCGCGGCGTCGCGGCGCGCTGCGCTTCGTCGACATCAACCTGCGCGGCGTCGGGCAGGTGATGTTCCAGGACAACCCGTTGAGCGGCGCGCTGTTCGTCGCGGCGATCGCCTGGGGATCGTTCGCCGCGGGCGTGCCGCAAGTGCTGTTCGGCGGATTGCTTGCCATCGTCGTCGGCGACGCTCACCGCGCAGTGGCTGCGCGTCGACCCGGCGGCGCTGCGTGCCGGCCTCTATGGCTTCAACGGCGTGCTCGTGGGCCTGGCGCTCGCCACGTTCATCGCGCCGGGTCCGCTGCTGTGGGCCTATGTCGTGCTGGGCGGCGCCGTGTCGGTCGTCGCGATGGCGGCCACCGTCAACGTGGTCAAGACGTGGGGCATGCCCGCGCTGACGTTTCCGTTCGTGCTGGTCACGTGGCTGCTGCTGCTCGCGACCTACGGCTTCGCCGGGCTCGCCGGCACCGCGCTGCCGGCGGCCGGCGTGGTGGCGCCGTTCGAGTCGATGGCGGCCACGCGGCTGGACGCCGGCGTGTTCGTGCAGGCGACGCTGCTCAGCATTTCGCAGGTGTTCCTGAAGGGCAGTGCCATCGCGGCGCTGCTCTTCCTGGCCGGGCTGGCCGTCAACTCCTTCGCCGCGGCGATCGCGGCCGTGGCAGGCGCGGTCGTGGCCGTGATCACCGCGCACGTGCTCGGCGCCGAAAGCGATCTGGTCACCGGCGGACTGCTGGGCTTCAGCCCGGTGCTGACGGCGGTGGCGCTGGGAACGGTGTTCCAGCAGCCGAGCCTGCGCGTCGCGGCATTTGCGGCACTGGGGACGGTGTTCACCGTCGTCGCGCAAGCGGCGTTCAACGTGGCGCTGACGCCGCTCGCCATACCCGCGCTCACCGCGCCCTTCGTGCTGGTGACGTGGATGTTCCTGCTGCCGCGGCTGGCGCTGGACAAGGCAGGCGCCGGTCCGGCGAGCGAGCTGATCTCGCGCGCCGGTCAGTCGGGCGACGCGGGAGGGCCGGCGTTCGCGTCGCGCTTCGCCCTGATGGCGATGATGACCGGAGCAAGGACGGAGGCCACGAGTCCGGCAGCGAATCCGTTGTTGTACAGGTTGAGGCCCGCGTGCAGCGAGCCGACGCTCAACGCCGCCGATGAATGCAGCAATCCCGCCACAACGCCCCAATGCCAGCCGAAGCGTCCGGCAATGGGCGCCAGCGTCGTTCCGAACAGCGCCGCGAGCACGATCGACGGATCCGCCGCGGTGAACGGCCGGAACAGCGAACCCAGGAACACGCCGACCATGATCGGGACGATGTTGCGCGGATGCTTGCCGAACGCCGCGAAGCCGACGATGGTCAGGATGGCGCCGATCACCGGACCGTTGAGATCGGCGCCGACGGCCAGCACGTAGATCAGGCCGACGGCGCCCGCCAGCCCCATGTTGGCGAGCGTCGCGCCGAATCCCGCGAGCGCGATGAAATCGGTCGGCGCCTGGCCCGCCTCCGCCATGATCATTTTGAGTCGCGACGGCAGCGCGCGATCGAAATGGAAGCCGAAGCGCGATCATCGACGCGAACACGACCGCCATGAATCCGCCGAGCAGGCGATTGTTGCCCGTCGTCCAGATCATCACCGGATCCGGCACGAATCCGTAGGACTTGTACATCGCGACGACCAGCGTGCCCACGATGCCGGCGGTGAAGCCCATGTTGTAGAGGCTGTAGCCCATGTGCGCCTTGAACAGCTGCGCGGCGGCCGGGGCCAGGACGAAGCCGATGACGAGGCTCGTGACGATGGCGAGCGGCACGCGGAACTCGAGCGCCAGCGTCGTGCTGAACAGGACTTCCGAAAAGACGGGAGCGAGCGCCACGCCGAAGAATGCCGTGTTGAGGTGCGCCGAGAACGGCTCCCCCTTGAAGCGCGCGTAAAGGAAGACGCCGAGGACGATCGACCAGACGTTGAGGAGATTCTTGCCGAAGAGGCCGAATCCCAGAACCAGGAACAGGCAGGCCACCGACGCACCGGTGATCTTTGCATGCGCGACACGATAGACGAGGCATGCGCACAGCGTCAGCAGACCGGCGTTCACGCAACCCGCACCGATGCCGCCGACCCCGAAATAATCGGTCAGCAGCGCGTCGCGCGTCGTGACGATCTGCACCAGGCCGTGCAGCACGCGCACTGGACCGTCGACGGCGAATCCGAACACGACGAAAGCCGCGGCATACACGCAGACCACGCCCAGCATGACGTGGTCCGCGACCGGGGCGACGGAGGTCTGGGTCACGCCTTCCGCCGTTATCCTTCCGCTCGTGCCGGCGCGCTTTCCGGTATTCGCATCATCCGGATGCCGGCGTACGCGATGGCGACGGTGATCACGGGGCTCAAGTAGCTGAAGAACGCCCAGGGCGCGTAGCTCCACGTGGCCACGCCCAGTGTAGCGGCCATGTAGGCGCCGCAGCTGTTCCACGGGATCAGCGACGACGTGGGCGTGGCCGAGCCCGCCGACGGTGCGGGACAACACGACGGGCGCCAGGCCGCGCCGCGCAAAGGCGCGTCTTGAACATCCGGCCGGGCAGCACGATCGCAATGTACTGGTCGGCCGTGATGATGTTGGTCGCGATGATCGAGGAGACGAGCGAGGCGACGAGGGCGCCGTCGGACTTCGCCCGCTCGATGATCGGCGCGATCAGCCGCTCGAGGACGCCGACCTTTTCGACCACGCCGCCGAACGCGAGCGCCGTGATGATGAGCCAGATCGTGTTCAGCATGCTGTCCATGCCGCCGCGCGACGCCAGCAGGTCGAGCGAGGCGATGCCGGTCGACGACTTGTAGCCGCTCGCCAGCGCCAGCCAGACGCCCTTGAACAGTGCGACCACGCGCGGCAATGCCTTCGCCCGGCGTCGGCAAACGCGACGACGCGTCCGGGTGCGACGATCGCGGCAAGCACGCCGCCGGCGAGCGCGCCCAGGAAGATCGACGTGAACGGCGGGAACTTGAATGCCGCGAGCCCGACGACCACGACCAGCGGCAGGAACAGCCAGAGCGAAATGTTGAAGGCGACCCTTGATGCCGGCGATCTTCGCCGTCGCGTCGAAGTCGCCCGGCCGGCCCAGCATGAAGAAGATCGCCAGCGAGATCGCGAGGGCCAGCGACGACGTCAGCAGCGTCTCCCGGATATGCGGGTAGAGATCGACGCCCGACGCGGCCGCCGCCAGATTGGCCGAGTCCGAAAGCGGTGAACACGTGTCGCCGAAATAGGCGCCGGAAATGATCGCCCCGGCGGCGATGGCGGGGTTCAATCCCATGTTCGCCGCGATGCCCATGAACCCGATGCCGATCGTGCCGACGACGGTCCACGAACTGCCGATGCTGATCGCGACGAGCGCCGAGATCGCGCAGGCGGTGACGTAGAAGTAGTTGGGGCTCAGCAGCTGCAGCCCGTAGTAGACCATCGCGACCAGCGTGCCGCTCATCGCCCAGGTGCCGATCAGCGCGCCGACGGCGAACAGGATGAAGATGGCGCCGATGCCGGTGCTGACGCTCTTGCTTGCGGCTTCGCCCAGCGATTCGAGCGTATGGCCGCGGCGCCAGCCGATGAACACGGCGATCATCGTCGCGACGACGAGCGCCACCTGGTTGGGTCCGCCCGCGCCCGGCATCGCCGAACAGGAAATAGGAGAGCGCCACCAGCAGGATGAGGCTGGCGACCGGAATGATCGCTTCCGTCAGCGTGAGCGGCTGCGGTTGGTCGGGCTGGGTCACCCTCGTTGCCCCTTGGATTTACGCAAGTACGCTTCCGCCGAAAACATCGTCGCCGGCCCTTTCGGCGCCGGCGACAGTTCCTGTCTCGCTCGCCCTGCTAGAAGTCGACCGGGTCGCGGATGATCGGGCAGGTCATGCAGTGGCCGCCGCCCCGTCCGCGGCCCAGTTCGGCGCCGACGATCGTGATGACCTCGATGCCTTCCTTGCGCAGCAGCGTGTTCGTGTACGTGTTGCGGTCGTACGCGTACACGACGCCCGGCGACGCGCAGACCAAGTTGGCGCCGCTGTCCCACTGCGTGCGCTCGCGCTGGTAGTCGCTGCCGCCGGCTTCGACGACGCGCAGCTTCTTCAGTCCCAGCGCCTCCCGCACCACTTCCGTGAACGCCTTCTTCTCGCTGTGGAATTCGACGCCGCTCGGATGATTGCTCGGGCGATACGAGAACGTCGTCGTCTTGGCCAGGAAGTCGGGCGCCAGCAGCACGCAGTCGCGGTCGGCGAACGTGAACACGGTGTCCAGGTGCATCGCCGCGCGAATCTTGGGCATCGCGGCGACGATGACGCGCTCCGCCGCGCCCTTCTTGAACAGCGTCGCCGCCAGTTGGCTGATCGCCTGGCGCGACGTGCGTTCGCTCATGCCGATCAGCACGTTGCCCTTGCCGATCGGCATGACGTCGCCGCCTTCGAGCGTCGCCAGGCCGTGGTCCTGGGTCGGGTCGCCCCACCAGACGTTCGACCTTGCCGGCGAAATCGGGATGGAACTTGTAGATCGCGGTGGTGAGGATCGTCTCCTCGTGCCGCGCCGGCCAGTACAGCGGATTGAGCGTGACGCCGCCGTAGATCCAGCACGTCGTGTCGCGCGTGTACAGCGTGTTCGGCAGCGGCGGCAGCAGGTATTCGGTGGCGCCTGCCGCTTCCTTGACGACCTTGAGCGCCTTGCCGCCATGCGCTTCCGGGAAAGTCGTGCGTCGACAGGCCGCCGATCAGCGTCTCGGCGAGCTTGCGGTTGTCGAGGCCTTCGAGATAGCTGCGCAGCTCGTCGATGAAGCCCAGGCCCACCTGGTTCGGCACGACCTGGTTGTCGAGGATCCACTTCTTGCCCTCGGGGCACGGCCACCGTCTCGGCGAGCAGGTTGTGCATTTCCACCACCTCGATGCCGCGGTCGCGCATCTTGGTGACGAAGTCGAAGTGGTCGCGCTTGGCGTTCTCCACCCACAGCACGTCGTCGAACAGCAGCTGGTCGCAGTTGGACGGCGTGAGTCGCGAGTGCGCGACGCCGGGCGCGCAGACCATCACCTTGCGCAGCTGCCCGACTTCCGAATAGACGCCGAACTTGCCGTCCTTCTTCGCCTCCTTCTTGGGCGCCTTCGCTGCCTGCTTCTTGACTGCCTTTGCCTTTGCCATTTCGTGGTCTCCGATGCCTAGATGGTGAGATAGCCGGTGATCAGGCCGACCAGCGCATAGATTGCGCCGACGACGAAGACCGCCGAATACGACCCATTCCGCCGTCGTGAAGACCTGCTTGCCCTGTTCGCGCCGCGTCTTCAGGTACAGCAGCGTACCCGGCGCGTAGATCAGGAACGACAGCACCAGGAACTTCGTGCCGCCGGCGAACACGCAGGAAGACCGAGTAGATCGTCGCCAGGACCGCCACGATCATGTCCTTGCTGCAGCTCGTCATCGGTCGGCGCGTAGGTCTCGCGCGTCAGCACGAGCTTCAGCAGGTACGCCGCCGACAGCAGGTAGGGCAGCAGCGAAAGGTGGCTGCACAGCGACAGCGCGAACGTGAAGGCATCGGCCGAGAACAACGTCGCGATGAGCACGGCCTGCACCAGCAGCGTGCTCATCAGCACCGCGTTGGACGGCACCTGGTTGGCGTTCTCCTTGGCCAGGAACTGCCGGCATGTCGCCCTTCTTGGCGGCGATCGACAGCACCTCGGATGCCATCAGTGTCCAGGCCAGGTAGGCGCCGAGCACCGAGACGATCACGCCGACGCCGATGAACACCGCGCCCCAGTTGCCGACCGCGGCCGCGAGCACGCCGCCCACCGAGGGCTGGCTCAACTGCTGGATCTCGGCGCGCGGCAGGATGCCGAAGGACAGGATCGACACCGACGCGAACAGCGCCAGCACGCCGAGGAAACCCATCACGGTGGCCTTGCCGACGTCCTCGCGCTTCTGCGCAAAGCGCGAATAGTTGCTTGCGCCTTCGATGCCCAGGAACACGAACACTGTGATCAGCATCGTCGCCATCACCTGCTGGAACAGGCTGCCGTAGTCCCGCTTGACGCCCGCGCGCCTTCCGCGATGAGATCGCCGTGCGCGTGCAGGTACTCCTGCGACACGCCGTGCCGCCCCACAGGTTGGCCGCGAACACGTCGGGCTTGAACGCGAAGATCACCAGCACCAGGAACAGCAGCAGCGGAATGACCTTGGCGATGGTGACGATCTTGTTGATCGCCGCCGCTTCCTTGGTGCCGCGCAGCACCAGGAAGTGGAACGCCCAGATGCCGACCGACGACACCGCCACCGCGCTGACCGTGTTGCCGTCGCCGAAGAAGGGAAACACCGCGCCGAGCGTCGACTTGATCAGCACCCAGTACGAGACGTTGCCGACGCATGCGCTGGCCCAGTAGCCGAACGCCGACGCAAAGCCCAGGTAGGGGCCGAAACCCGCGCGCGCGTACGCATAGACGCCGGCGTCGAGGTCCGGCTTGCGATTGGCGAGCTTCTGGAACACGAAGGCCAGCATCAGCATGCCCGCGCCGGCGATGGTCCACGCGATAAGCGCGCCGTAGACGCCGGTGGCCATCGCGAAATTGCGCGGGATCGAGAACACGCCCGCGCCGACCATTCCGCCCACCACCATCGCGGTGAGCGTCGCCAGCGGCATTTTCTCCGTTGTTGTGGTAGCCATCAGCCAGTCTCCCGTTGAACTGTTCCGACTTCGAACATGACGCCGCACCGCATGAACGCAGCGCGCGCTTCTTCTTCGTCTTCTTCAGGCGCCACCACGCGGCGAAACGTGTCAGCGGGGCATTCTATTGCAGATTCGGCCCGGTGTCGCGGCGTGGAGCGGCCATGGCGCGCCGCCCACGCTGCCCATCATCGGGCGGCGATTCGCGTCAACACGCGCGGATTGGTCGTCCTGAACTCGAGTTCGACGCGCAAGCGCTCTATCGAGGCGTCGCGCGCGCCTGGTTTGCGCTTCACGGTATAGCCGTCCGGCGTTTCGCGCAACGCACTGCCGCTGGCATCGGCGATGGTGATCCATCCGCCGCGCGCATCGCGCCGCGCCTGGACGCGCACCCGCTGCAGGCCGGTGCCTTCGATGCCAAGCAGAAATTCCTCGGCGCCCTTGACGCTCGCAGGCAGCGCGGGCGGCGACAGCAGGACGACGCGCCGATTGGCGTCGGGCTGCATGCGCGCGCTGCCATTGGCCATCGTCAACGTGCCCCGTTCCGCGGTCCAACCTCCGGTGCCGGGCACGGGTGTGCCGAACGCCCACGCCGCGGCCGCGGGCGCTGCCGGCGCTGCGGCAGGCAGTGGCGCCTTTTCCTGTGCGGTGTGCTGCGCCAGCGCGGCGCAGGAAGCGACGACGGCAAGGGATGCGGCCATTGCGCGGGCGCGCAGCCCGCTGCGGACGACGAAGTTTTTCATGATCACCATTGTTGATTCCGCCGATCGCTGCGCGGACGAAAGACGCGTAGTCGGGCGCATGAATATACCACCCACAACCCGCCGGTTCACTCCTCGCCTTCCGCTGACGTTCTTTCGAAATGGTTGTGTAAAATGGTGGAAGTTGTCTTCGCCATGGTGGTTTCTCGCACGCCGCCCCCCGACCGCTCCGATCGCATCCAAACTTTGCCCGAGGTAGCCATGTTCAAGAGAGTATTTGTATCGCTGATCGTCGCCGCTGGCCTGGTGGCCGGCAGCGCCGTTGCGCAGACCGCTGCCAATTCGCTGGGGAAGATCAAGGCGGCCAAGGCCATCAATGTGGCGTATTCGCCGGAGTCGCTTCCGTTCTCCTTCAACGAAGCCAACAACCAGCCCGCCGGTTATTCGATCGACCTGTGCAAGCGCGTCATCGCGCAGATCGGCCGGGCAGTGGGCGAACCGAACCTCAAGGTGAACTGGATGGCCGGATCCGTGACCGAGCGGCTGCAGATGGTCGCCTCCGGACGCGCCGAACTCGAATGCGCCAACACGACGCAGACGCAGTCGCGCCTGGCCAATGTCGATTTCTCGAACCTGATCTTCATCGATGGCGGCGGATTCCTCGTGAAGGCCGGATCGCCGATCAACCAGATTCCCGATCTCGCCGGCAAGAAGATCGCGGTGCTCAAGGGCACGACGACCGAAACGCGGCTCAACGACGTGCTGAAGAAGCGCCTGGTGAACGCCACGGTCGTGCCGATCGCGGACGCGGGCGCGGGCGTCACGATGGTCGAGTCCGGTGCCGTGGATGCGTACGCCGGCGACAAGATCAAGCTGATCGGGCTCGCGGTGCTGTCGAAGGACCCGGCCAAGCTCTCGCTGCTGGCGGAGGAGCTTTCGTTCGAGCCGTACGCGCTGGCGCTGCCGCGCAACGACTCCGCGCTGCGCCTCGAGGTCAATCGCGCGCTGACGCAGGTCTATCTGAGCGGCGAAATCGAGACGATATTCATGCAGTGGCTGGGCAAACTGGGCCGGCCGTCCGGATTGCTTGCCGCCATGTACATCTTGAATTCCATACCTGAATGAGCAACTCGAACCGGAGGAACAGGATGATCGCAGTTTCAGGATGGCGGCGCTGCGCCGCGGTGCTGAGCGCCTGTGCCGCGATGGCGCTCGCGGGCTGCAACACCCCGCCCGCGTTCCAGGTCGAACAACCGTCGTCGCGCGTCGGCACGGTGGAGTCGATCAACCAGGACAGCGTACAGAACGTCGACTCCACCGTCGGCGCCATTGGCGGCGCACTGATTGGAGGCGGACTGGGCAGCCTGATCGGCGGCGGGACCGGCCAGGTCGTGGCCACGGTCGTCGGCGCGGTCGGCGGGGGTTTCGCCGGCAACGAACTGGCGAAGCGTAGCCAGACGCTCGTCTGGAGAATTGGCGTGCGCTACGACGATGGCAGCTTTGCGACGATTCAGCAGACTTCGGCGCCGAACCTGCGGATTGGCGATCGCGTTCGCGTGACGGGAACCGGAATCGAGTTGTTGCGCTAACCCGCCGCCAGAGCGAAGCGGGTCACGCAGCGCGGGCAGGAACGATCGGCGATTGCCATTGTCTTGAGAGGCACTCTCGACGAGAATGAACTCTTGAACCTTCGCCGACCCCTTCGTCGCCTCTGGCTGGCGGCCTTTGCTCTGGCCGTATTGTCCCGACCGGCCTTCGCGCAATCCGACGCCGATTTTGTGGCCGCGAAGGGAGCCTATGACAAGGGCGACCGCGCGAAGCTCGCCTCGCTGGCACCGAAGCTCAACGGTCACATCCTGCAGCCGTACGTCGAATACTGGCAGCTCAAGCTGGCCATAGACGATGCGGCGCCGCATGCGGTCCGCGATTATCTCGATCGCTATCCCGACACGCCGCTCGCGGAAAAACTGCGAGTGGACTGGTTGAAGTCGCTGGCGAAGAAGTCCGACTGGAATCGTTTCGCGCTGGACTATCCGCCGCCTTCCGGAGAGGATACGGAACTGGCCTGTTACGGCGTCCAGTACCGCCGCCAGCGCGACGGCGATGCCGTGCTGGCCGATGCGAAACCGCTCTGGTTCAATGGCCAGGCGACCCCTGACGCGTGTGAGCCGCTGTTCGCGGCGCTGATCGCACGTGGCGATTTGACGGTTGCCGATCGTCTGGCGCGGTTTCGGCTCGCCTCGGAGGCGGGCAGTGTCCGCCTGGCGCATGCGCTTGCCAGCGATCTGCCGGGCAGCGCGCGCATCGCCGAGCGGGACTTCTCTTCCGCGAGCAAGGACTTCCAGCGCGCGCTGACGGCCGGCAGTTTTGCGTGGAATACGGCTTCGGGCCGCGAGTTGGCTCTCTATGCGCTGGAGCGCGTCGCGCGCGCCGATGCCGCAGCCGCGCGTCCGGGCTGGGTCAAATGGCGCGACAAGCTGCCGGAAGCAGACCGGCGGTACGGCAACGCCCGCCTTGCCTACCACGCGGCCCGGCAGCTCAATGCCTCGGCCAACGACTGGTTTCGCGAAGCCGGGGATTCGCCGCTGCCGCCGGAAATGCAGGCCTGGCGCGCGCGCGCTGCACTGCGCGCGCTGGCATGGAGCGACGTGCTTGCGTGCCATCGATGGCATGGGAGACACGCAACGCCAGGAATCGGCGTGGCGCTATTGGAAAGCGCGCGCGCTGATTGCCAAGGGGCGTGCCGCGGAAGCCGTCGCGCTGTTTGAGCCACTGTCGGCCGAGACGAATTTCTACGGCGTGCTCGCCGCGGAAAGCCTGGGGCGGCGCTTCGAGCCGCCGAAGAGCGAACCGCTTCTGCCGACAACGGAAGCATTGAGCGCGTTCGGTGCACGTCCTGCGGTGCAGCGCGTCGTCAAGCTCGCCCACCTCGACATGAGGGCGGAATCGCAGCGCGAGTGGCTGTTTGTCGTGCGCGGCCAGCCGGACGATTCGCTGCTGCTCGCCGCCGACTACGCGCGCCGGGTCGCACTGTACGACCGCGCGGTGAACACCGCCGATCGGACTACCACGCGCCACGACTACTCGTTGCGCTACATGGCGCCGTTTCGCGCCGAATTCGACGCGGCGTCCCGCAGCAACGACGTCGACGTTGCGATGCTTTACGGAATCGCGCGGCAGGAGTCGCGGTTTTCCCCCGACATCGTGTCGTCGGCGGGCGCAGTCGGCCTCATGCAGCTGATGCCGGGCACCGCGCGGTGGGTTGCCCATCAGCTCGGGCGCAAGGACTTCCGCGGCGCGGCGATTTCCGACGTCGAGTTGAACACGCTGTTCGGCGCGTACTATTTCAAGTACTGGTTCGAGCGGCTCGACCGCATGCCGGCGCTCGCGGCCGCTGCGTATAATGCGGGGCCCGGACGCGCGCAGAACTGGCGTCCGGCGGCGCCGCTCGAAGGCGCCGTGTGGGTCGAGACGATCCCCTTCAACGAAACCCGCGACTACGTGAAGAAAGTGCTCGCGAATTCGATGATCTACGCGCAGGCGCTGGGTGGCGCGCCGCAATCGCTGACCGCGCGCTTAGGCACAGTCGCGCCGCGCGGCGCGGCGGTGATCGATCCGATGGCGGCAAGGACTGAGTGAACAGCGCCGCGCAACGCGTCGTGGTGTTTGGCGGCAGCGGATTCGTCGGGCGCCACGTGGTGGCGCGCCTGGCCGCCGCCGGACACGCCATCGTGGTGCCGACGCGCCGACGCGAGGCGGCCAAGCACCTGATCCTGTTGCCGACGGTCGAGGTGGTCGAAGCCGACGTCTTCGATCGCGTGGCGCTCGCGCGCCTGCTGGCCGGCGCGAATGCCGTCGTCAATCTCGTGGGAATACTGAACGAGTCCGGCCGCGCGACGTTCGCGCGTTCGCACGTGGAGCTCGCCAGAATTCTCACGGCGGCGTGCGCGGCGTCAGGCATCCGGCGCTTCCTGCAGATGAGCGCGCTGCATGCCGATCCGGCAGGCCCGAGCCGCTACCAGCGCAGCAAAGGCGAAGCCGAGGCGATCGTGCGGTCGTCCTCCCCCGGCTGGACGATCTTTCGACCCAGCGTCATCTTCGGGCCTGAAGACTCGTTCCTGAACCTGTTCGCACGGGTAGCGCGACTGTTGCCGGTCATCGCCCTTGCGTCTCCCAACGCGCGCTTCCAGCCGGTCTACGTTGGCGATGTCGCGCATTGCATGTCGCATGCTCTGACCGATGACGCGACCGAAGGCCAGAGCTACGACCTGTGCGGGCCGAGCGTCTACACGTTGCGCGAGCTGGTCCGCTACGTGGGTGAAGTCAGCGGCGCCGACCGGCCGATCGTCCCGCTTGGCGCGGGACTGTCGAAACTGCAGGCCACCGTGCTGGAAATGCTGCCGGGCAAGCTCATGAGCCGCGACAACCTTGCGTCCATGTCCAGAGACAGCGTGTGCGATTGTCCCTTTCCTGCGATTTTCGGCATAAGGCCCACGGCGCTGGAAGCGGTAGCCCCCGAATATCTGGCGCCCGCCGCCATGCGCAGTCATTACGCCGCCTATCGCGCGGGCAGCGGACGTTAGCAGGCGAAGGCCGGATGGTCTCCCGCAGCGCGGTGGTGTCCCTGCGCGAGATCACCGCCGACACGGTCCGCACGATCTGCGCGCTGCGCGTCGCCCCGGCGCAGGAACGGCTGGTCGCGCCTAACGCCATTTCGATCGCGCAGGCCCATTTCGAACCCGCCGCGTGGTTTCGCGCCATCTACGCCGATGAGTCAGCCGTCGGATTCGCGATGCTCTTCGACTCGACACAGGCAGTTTCGCCCGAGCATCCCGACACGTGTCACCTGTGGCGGTTCATGATCGCGGAGCAGTATCAGCGCCATGGCTACGGCGGCGCGGCGCTTGCACAATTGATCGACCATGCGCGGGGCCTTCCGGGCACGAAGAAATTCTCGCTGAGCTTCGTTCCGGACGGCGCCGGTCCGCGCGATTTCTATGCCCGCTTCGGATTCCGCGAAACCGGTGAAATCGACGAGGGTGAAGTCGTCATGGAACTTGCGCTGTGAGCAGGCGCCACCCGTGGCGGCAGCGCTGACCGCGATGGCCCGGCCGCTTCCCCAGCCAGCGCGAATCTACGAGGTCGGTGGTGTCGTCCGCGACGAACTTCTCGGCCGTGGAATCGCCGACCGTGACTACGTCGTCGTCGGCGTGACGCCGGAGACGATGCTGGCGTCGGGATTCCGCCCGGTGGGCCGCGACTTCCCGGTATTCCTGCATCCGGAAACGAACGAGGAATACGCGCTTGCGCGCACCGAGCGCAAGCACGGACGGGGCTATCGCGGCTTCGAGTTCTTCGCGTCGCCCGATGTCACGCTGGAAGAGGATCTCGCGCGGCGCGACCTGACGATCAACGCGATGGCGCGCGGTGAGGACGGCGTCGTCATCGACCCGTATGGCGGCAGGGCCGATCTGGCGGCCGGGTCTGCTGCGCCACGTGTCGCCGGCTTTCGTCGAGGATCCGCTGCGCGTGCTGCGCGTCGCGCGGTTTGCCGCCCGGCTGGGCTTCGCCGTCGCCCCCGAAACCGAAGCGCTGATGCGGACCATCGTAGCCTCGGGCGAGCTTGCGACGCTGGCGCCAGAGCGAATCTGGCAGGAGCTTGCGAAAGGGCTCGCGGAAATCGCGTCCGTCGCGGATGCTCGCCGTCCTGCGCGAATGCGGCGCGCTCGCGCGTTTGCTGCCGGAGGTCGATGCGCTGTTCGGCGTTCCGCTGGCTGCCGCGCACGATCGCTCGATCGATGCGGGCGTGCATGTCGCGCGCGCTCTCGACTGGGCAGCGGCGCACGGAAGCGGACTCGCCGCGCGCTTCGGGGTACTCGCGCTGTACCTTGCCGCGGCCGCCGTTCCCCGGCCCGACTGGCCGGTGCGAAAGCCGCGCGCGTTGCAGGGCATGCGCCTCGCGGACAAGCTGTCGGAGCGGCTGAAAGTACCCGCCGAATGCAAGGACGCCGCGCGACTGGCCGCGCGCTGGCGCGAAACCGTGCACGCTGCCGCCGAACTGCGGCCGGCGGCGATGCTGGAATTGCTGCACGCGACGGACGCGCTGCGCCGTCCCGCGCGTCTCGACACGCTGCTCGAAACCTGCGCCGCGGATGCCTGTTCGCCCGCCACGGCCATGCAGGAGTATCCTCCGGCAGCGCTTCTGCGCCAGGCGCTCGCAGTCGTGAAGGCGGTCGACGCCGGCGCAATCGCCCGCGAGGTTGCGACTGAGAAGGGCCGGCGAAGCGACGATGACATTGCCGACGCGGTGCGCGCTGCGCGGCTCAAGGCGTTGCGCGCGTGGCGCCGGGCCGGGACAGACCGGCGCTAGATCCGGTACGCGACGGCCTTCATCACGCTCGCGGCGACGCGCATCAATTCGCGCGCGGGAAGCGGAAGTTCCAGGGCGCCGGCCTCCTGCGCCATCGCGCCATGCCGCGACTCGTCGTCGCGCATCACGGTCACGATCGCGCGGCTCTTCGCGTCGGCATCCGGCAGTTCATCGATGTGACCCGTCAGGTGTTCCTCGACCTGCCGCTCGGTCTCGACGACGAAACCCAGGTTCACCCGGTCGCCGGCCAAGCCTGCCGCGACGCCGATTGCAAACGACCCCGCGAACCAGAGCGGGTTGAGAAACGAAATGCGTCCATTCAGTTCGGTGATACGCGTCTGTGTCCACGCCAGGTGGTCTTCCTCCTCGCGAGCGGCGCTGGCGAATCGTGCGCGGATGTCCGGGTTGCGGGCCACCAGCGCCTGCGCCGCATAGAGCGCCTGCGCGCACACCTCGCCGGTGTGATTGACGCGCATCAGGCCCGCGGCGCGGCGCGCCTCGTCGGCAGTCAGTTCGGACTCCGGAAGCGAGGCGCCCGGAACGGGGCGCGACGACGTCGCGGTTCCCGCGAGCGTGCGCAACGCGCGGTCGAAGCCCACTATCATTCGGTCCAGCATCGGATCAGCCATCCGGAGATGCTACCAGTTGCCGCCGCCGTTGTTGCGGCGCGGGAACGGATCAGGGACGAAAAAAACGGGCACCCGAAGGTGCCCGTTTCTATGCTGCTGTTGCCTGCCCGAAATTCCGGGCCACGCGGACTGTCCTCTTAGAAGAAGTGGACGAGGCCGGTGATGAGGCCCTGCGGCTTGGCGGAACTGCCGCAACCGCCGGCCACGTTGCCGCTGGTCGACAGACCGCAGGCGCCGCCGATCTGGTTCACGCCGAAGTTGTAGGCGCCGTTGCTGCGGTTGGCGATCTGCACGTAGCCTGCGTACATCAGCGTGCGCTTCGACAGCGCGTACGTGTAGCTGACTTCCCACTGTTGCGCGCCGGTGTTGTCACCCTTGCGGACGGCGCCGACCTGCGAGTTGTCGAGTGCAGAGCCTTCGCCGTCCTGCGCGTAGCCGTACATCGCGTACAGCTGTCCCGGTCCGAGGTTCCAGGTCACGGCGGCGCCGTACATGTTGCGCTTGAGGTCGCCGCCGGTGGCGATGTCGTACCTGACTTGCTCGAACACACCACCGACCTTGACCGGGCCGAAGTTCCACGAGGCCGCGATCGAGAACGCCTCATCCTGCAGGCGGAACGGGTCCACCGGTTCGTGTCGGGGTTGGCCGGGGTGGTCAGGCTGGGGCTGAACGCGGCCGCGTGTTGTTGTGGACTTCGTACGCGATGCCAGCCTGGAACGGGCCGTTGTTGTACAGACCGTTCAACGACAGTATGTACGCATGGCGACGTTGCTGCGGCGAGCGTCGTGCCGGTCGGCGTGCCGCTGGCGACGATACCCGACGTAATGGCCTGCGGTCCGTTGGTCGGATCGCCACCCGCGGTGGCGGCGCTGACCTGCACGCTGCCCGTGAAGCCCGCGATGTTCGGCGAATCGTAACGCAGCGAGTTCGGCGCGCGGTCGTCGAACGCACCGCCGTACTGATAGTTGCCTGCCCAGCCCGTGTTCGACCAGAGCGCTTGCGTGCCCAGGATCGACGTCGCCAACGTCGGGACGTTACCGAAGATCGGGTGGATGTCGTCGTACGGAGTCAGGAAGTAGCCCATCTTGACCGTGCCCCAGCCGCCTTGCAGGCCGACGAACGTTTCGCGCGTTCCCAGCGTGGCACCCAAGCCGCCACCGGTGGCCGCTCCAACCGCCGATTCAATCTGGAAAATGGCCGACAGGCCACCGCCCAGCGCTTCGGAACCCCGAACGCCCAGACGCGAGGAGTTGGACATCACGCGGAAGACGTTCTGCTTGCCGAAGCCGTTTTGATTGGCAGGGGGATTCGCCGTGGTGTCTTGCTTGACGTTGATGACTTCCATATCCAAATTCAAGCGACCGTACAGTGTGACGTTCGCAGTTTGCGCCTGCGCGGCCAGCGGGGCGGCAAGCATCCCCGCGACAGCGACTGCGACGAGCTTCTTATTCATGGAGTCTCTCCTCTAACGGATAAAATTGGCAAGGATCAAGCCTTTTGCGCCTGCCATCGGAACCTTCTCAAATCTCTCGAGAAGCTACGGCCTATTGTGCCAAAGCGCGCAAACCATTGGCAAGCCGAAGGCAGAATGGGGTCCTGTGTCTCTCAGGCCTGTTGTGCCGTAGCAACAAGAAAATCGCGGGGAATGGTGTCGTAGTGCATATTGCGGAGGTTGTTCTGGTATCTGTTGTTCAATGGGAACAGTGACGTAACATCATGATAAACAACAATAATTCGTTTCAGTGCGGCTTCTTTTCCGCACCTTTGCCCGAAATGGTGCATTTTCGCGACTTTGCCTACGGTGCGCGCGCCGGCGAAAGCGTGGATCGCGAGCGTCAGTGCCTTGTTTTTGACCGTTTTTCCCGAATTTGCCGGGACACCTCGGCGAGACGGCTCCGGGCTGTCATATGAGCCTGCCGGTCAGCCTTCCGGTTGGATGGCCCGGGATTGCCGCAGGCATGGCCACCGCATTCATATCAAGCGGACTGACCATTGCCTTGCTGTTGCGTGCCCGGGCCGCGTTGCCGCAGGACGTTCCCAATGACCGTTCGTTGCATGCCGCGCCGCTGCCGCGCGGCGGAGGCATTGCCATCTGGGCGGGGTGGCTGCCGGTGGTTCTGTGGGCAGCGCCCGCCGCGGGCATCCCGACGCTGCAGTGGCTGGTCCCGTTCCTGTTGCTTGCGCTGGTTTCTCTTCGCGACGACGTCCGCGCGCTCGGCGTGGGCGTGCGTCTGCTGGTTCACGCGCTGGCCGCGCTGTGGTTCGCCATCGCCGTGGCGTGGCCGCACGCGGCGGCGGGGCTGTCGCTCGGAGCGGCAGCGCTGGTTTTGGGCGCGGGCGCCATCGCAGCGTGGTCGCTCAATCTATACAACTTCATGGATGGCAACGACGGGCTGGCCGCGGTGATGGCCATCCTGGGCTTTTCCGCGTACGGCTTTGGCGCCGTCATCGCGGACGTGCCGGCCATCTCCTTTTTCGCACTCGCTGCCGCCACGCTGCCGTTCCTGGCCGTCAATTTTCCGCCGTCGCGCATGATCATGGGCGACGTGGGCGCGGTGCCGCTGGGATTTCTGGCCGCGGCGTTCGGGGTCGCCCTGGTCGCCGCCGGCAGTTGGCCGCCGTGGTTTCCTGCGCTCGTGTTCCTGCCTTTCGTCGCGGACGCGACGACCACGCTTGCGCGCCGCGCGTGGCGCCGCGAGAAGGTCTGGGAGGCGCATCGCAGTCACTACTATCAGCGTCTGCACCGGCTGGGCGCCGCCCATCGCGGGACCCTCGCGATCTATGCGTGCTGGATGACGGGCACCGGGATCACGGCGCTCGCATGCCTGCGCTGGGATCGCGGGCTGGGCTGGCCGGCGTTTGGCCTCTGGTGCATCGCGGGCGCGGCGCTTTTCGCGGCGATTGATTATCATTGGCGTATTCGTCCCGATACTCGGCAATGAAAAAGCGCTCCAACTGGCGTGGCTGGTTCGCCTTCGCGCATGACGTGTGCGCCGCGGCGCTCGCGTGGGCGGTGCTGTACTGGCTCCGCTTCAACCTCGACGTCAGGGAGTCTCATGGCGCCGACATGCTGCGAACGCTCGCGTGGATATTGCCGTTGCAGGCGGGAATCTTCCTGGCGCTCGGCCTGTATCGCGGGCTGTGGCGGTTCGCGAGCATCCTGGACTTGCAGCGCATCGTGCTCTCCGCCGCCCTGGGGGCCGTCGTCGTTCCGCTCGTGCTGGTGATGCTGCGGATGGAAACTGTGGTGCCGCGCAGCGTGCTCATCCTTTACCCGATCCTTCTCATCTTCATGATGGCGGGTAGCCGGTTCGCCTACCGGATCTGGAAGGAGCACCGGCTGTACAGCCCGCTCGAGGCTTTGGGAGAGCCCGTACTCATCATCGGTGCCGGCGAGGCCGGGGCGCGGCTGGCGAAGGACCTGGCCCGCAGCCGGCAATGGCGTGTCGTGGGCCTGCTCGACGACAATCCGGCGAAACAGGGCCGACTGCTGCGCAATGTCAGCGTGCTGGGTCCCATTTCGGAGCTCAATTCCTGGTCCGAGCGCTACGGCGTGCGCAAGGTGATCCTCGCGCTGCCGGCGGCCAATCACGTGGTGCGCCGGCGCGTCGCCGAGCTGTGCGCCGCCGCCAACGTGGAAGCGCTCACGGTGCCCTCCTACGAGGATCTGATCAGCGGGCGCTCCACGTTGACGACGCTCCGCAATGTCGAGCTCGACGACTTGCTGGGCCGCGATCCGGTGGTTCTGGACAACGCCGGGCTGGCCGAGTGGCTGGGCAACCGGGTGGTGATGGTCACCGGCGCGGGTGGTTCCATCGGCGCCGAACTGACACGCCAGATCGCGCGCTTTCGTCCCGCGCGCATCGTGCTGTTCGACATTTCCGAGGCCGCGCTCTACGAAATCCAGATCATGCTGGACGATGCGTTTCCGCAGCTGCCGCTCACGACGGTCGTCGGCGACGTCAAGCACCGCGCGCTGGTCGAAGAGGTGCTGGAGCGCGAACGGCCGAGCGTCGTCTTCCACGCGGGCGCGTACAAGCACGTCCCGCTGATGGAGGAGACCAACGCGTGGCAGGCCGTGCGCAACAATGCGTGGGGAACCTGGATCCTGGCCCGCGCCGCGGTCGCCGCCAAGGTCGAGAAATTCGTGCTGGTGTCTTCGGACAAGGCGGTGAACCCGACCAACGTGATGGGCGCGACCAAGCGTCTGGCGGAAATCGTCTGCCAGAGCCTGCAGGGCCACGGTACGCAGTTCGTCCTGGTGCGCTTCGGCAATGTGTTCGGCAGCGCCGGCAGCGTCATCCCGCGCTTTCGCGAACAGATCGCGCGCGGCGGCCCGGTGACCGTTACGCATCCCGAGATCACCCGCTATTTCATGTCGCTGTCGGAGGCCACGCAACTGCTGCTGCAGGCCGGCCTGCAGGGCAGAGGTGGGGAGATCCTGGTCCTCGACATGGGCGAGCCGGTGCGCATCGTCGATCTGGCGCGCGACCTGATCAAGCTCTCCGGCGCTGACCCGGACAAGATTGCCGTCGTATTCACCGGGCTGCGTCCCGGCGAGAAGTTGTACGAGGAGCTGCTGGCCTCGGAGGAGGCGACCAAGCCCACGCCGCATCCCAAGTTGCGCATCGCGCAGGCGCGCGAAGTCAACCGCGATCTCGTCGGACAGATGGTCACGTGGTGCGAAAGCGACCGCGCGGCCGACGACGCCGAAGTGCGGGCTCGCCTCAAGGCCTGGATTCCGGAGTACATGCCGCCCGCTGGCGTGCCGGTCATGCCCATCCCGACCGAAGCGCCCGCCGGGCGCGAGGACACGAAGCCACTGCCGTTGCGCATTACCCGCAAGCGCTGAATTCGCGCGATCGCACGGCGCTTTTCGCCCCGATCAGATCGCCGGCAAATCCACGCCGTAGACTTTCGCGATGCGTTCGACGGCCTTCCTGCGGCTGGCGCCGACGCTGGCCGCGTTGCGCATCCAGGGTCGCAGCCGGCGCCGGGTGACGCCGTGGTAGTGCGCGACGGCCGTCGGCCACCATGCCGAACCGAGATCTGCAAACGCCAGTCCGCGCCGATTGACAAGATAATCGTGCATGTCGGCGCCGGTGTCGCAATAGACGTAATGGGGTGTGAGCCCGTGATAATCGCGGCGCGAGTGTTGCAGCACGTCGAGCGACAGTGAGCGCAGGCCCGGGACCCGAAACCGCAGGCGGAGCAACTGCGACACCCTGGGCCATTGCGGCATTTCATTGCCGATCACGCGCTGGCGGAAACTCTGGCCGGCGATCAGCGCTTCGCCGACGATCGCCGCGTCGAGCATCACGCAGGGAATCCACATCCGTTCCGCGTAATAGCCCTTGTGGTCGCCGCCGCCGTGGTCGGCGGCAAGCCATTCCGCTGCGTGCAGAAAGCCGCTGCCGTAGGTGCCGGGCCGCAGCGCCTGCTGCATGGCGGGCACGAGGCGCGGGTCGAGGATCTCGGCGTCGGAATCGAGCAGCAGCAACGCGTCGCGCGTGGTTTCGCGAAATATCCGGTCCAGCGTCTCCCCGTGCCGGCGCAACGGAAGCTGCGCCAGATCGAATTTCAGCTGCCGCTGCAGTATCTGGAAGAATTCCATGCTGCCGTCGGTCGACTCGCAGTCGATCACCGTCACCGGCAGCCCGCCGTGGCGCAACGCGCTCACCAGCGCGAGTGCAGTGAGCTCCCTGGTGCTGCAGTTGATGATGACGATTTCGGCTGACGGCGCCGGCATGGCGTGAACAGGCCCTAGTTCGGGGCACCGCGCGCGGAAAGCCGCGATCCCAGTCCCACGAGTATCGAGATCATCGCCCAGAACTCCTTGGCGTTGCTGCGAAACAGGAAGTCGTCGGTGAGATTCTTGACGATGAATCCGGTCAGCAGGCACAGCCCAACGACGCCGAGGAACGCGAGCGAATCGTCGCGGGCGCGGACATACCGCACGAACGTGGTGGCGATGGCAGCAAGCATCGCGACAAACAAGCCGAGCCCGACGGCGCCGGTCTGCAGCCACTGGCTGGCGAACAGGTTGTGGGCATGGGTCAGCTGCAGGTCCGCCAGGTCGTTGGCGATTTCCTCGGCCTGGATGCGCCGGCCGAATCCGTAACCCTGCCAGACGCGGTCACCGATTCGTTCGCTCAGTTGCTGCCACAGCCGGATTCGCGGATCGGCCTTGATGGTCGCCTCGACCGACGTGTTGGGTGGAAACACCGACAATGCCCTTTCATGGGCAGCATCGGCAAACGCGAAGCCGAGGATGACAAGGAGCGCCGCCACCGGCGCCAACCAGCGCCACGGCGTGCGCATGAACGTTCGCGGCCAGCGGGCTGCCGACGCTATTGCCGCGGTGGCGAACACGGCGGCCAGCGCGATCCAGACGATGCGGTTTTCGGTCAGACGGGCCGATGCGACGAGCAGCGCCAGCAGCGCGGCGGCCAGCGCGAGCGCCAGGCCGCGGCGCCGCAACCCCACGGGTGTCGGCGCGATCAGCGTGAGCAACCACGGCGCGACGAGTACGACGTAGGTCGAATACGGACCGACGCCGTTGTGCTTGAGCGCCGGGTCCCAGCCTGCCGGCGACATGGAAAGGCCGATCGCGAGCGTCGCCATGATCACAAAGCTCGCCAGGACGGTTGCCGCATAGCGGCGCAGCATCACGATGTCGAAGCACGCAACGTAGAAAGCCACGACCAGTAGCGCGTTCTCCGCGACCTCCCGGCCGAGCTGCCCGGACGTGTAGTGCGGCTTGACCGACCAGAAGTACGACGCCGCCGACCACGCGAACCACGCCGCCATCGTCAACACGATCGACCATGGGGGCATGGGTATTCGCGCCTCGGGCCTCTCGCCGCGTTCGCGCAGACTCCAGCCCAGCGCGAACACGGTGAACAGGATGGACCCGCCGAACGCAATCGAACGCAGGTACGTGCCGTGGTTGGTCGGCAGCAGAAAGAGATAGACGGCCGTGAATGCGGCCAGCCAACGCAGGTTGAGGACCGTCATTCAGCGACCGCCGGTCCTGGCGACCGCTGCTTGCATGGCCGCGTCGACCCGATCCGCGAACTGTTCGAAGGAGAACGGAGCGAAATGCGCGGGCGCCTGCGCGATGTCCGGCTTGCGGGTTCCGTCGGCAATGCCGGCCAGCAGCTGCGCGAAGTGCCGGCCGCGATCCTTGCGGGGATCCGTGTACAGGAAGCCCGTGATGCCATCGCGCATCGTTTCCGTGAACGGCGGCGCGTCGACCGCGAGCACCGGCGTCCCGCACAGGCAGGATTCGATGACGTTGAGGCCCAGCGCCTCGCGGTCCGGCAAGCCGGTCAGCAGGTAATCGATGCCGCGGTAGGCCGGCGCGACATCGCGCTGGTGCCCCCAAAAGCGGACCCTCGAACCAAGCGGGCTCACCGCGCGGCGCAGCGCTTTCAATTGCTTCAACCCGACCGCGATTCCGAAGATCTCGACGTTCACATGAGGCTGCGCGTTGATGATCGGAGCGAGGACGTCGAACAGCGCGGGGAACTGCTTGGCACGGGCGATGCGTGAAACGATTCCCAGCGTGAGTCCCGGCCGCTTCGTGTAGGTCGGCCCGCCGCCGGAAGCCCGGAAAGTCCGCTGCACGGCGGCGAGTAGTCTCTCGAAGGGCTTGCGCTCGTCCCACTCGCACAGCGGCCCGCGCACCGGTGCGGCGGCGCTGTGCATGCGCTTGATTTCGCCGATGCCGAAGAGCGGCTCGGCGTGGACGTTGGCGACGCCGTTTTCGCGGAGCGTCGCCACGACGTGGCGCGACACGCCGAACACGATGTCGGCGGTCCCGTAGTACGCGGGCCGCGTCGAATCGTAGATGGCCTGGTGCGCGATGCCAACGACGGGACCGCGCGCTCCGAGCTTGACCAGCACCGGCGCGGGGAGCGAGCCGTGGATCAAGGCGATGTCGCCTGGCTCCAGCGCGGCGACGGCCGCCACGCCATCCGCCACGGGCAATCGTTCCACGCCGCCGAAATCGAGGTCCCGCCAGAAGTCCGCGTCGGCGCGGACGAGCACGCGCGTTGGCCATCCGCGCGCGGCCAGCGCCCGGCTCAGGAATGCGGTGAAGACTTCCGCGCCGCCGAGCGTCGGCGCCAGGTTGATCTGGACGATCGCCGGCCGCGCGGCCATTACACCGCGACGCCGAGTTCGCCGGCGGCGGCGATCACGGCGTCGAGCGAGATCGCCTGCATGCAAAGATGTTCCGGACACTGCGCGGGCGTTCGCGCGCAGCGGCGCACCCATTCGATTTCGCGCCGGAACAGCACGCGCTGATCGCGGCAGGGGAAGGGGTCGACCGTGACCGCGCGATAGGGGGAGTTGCGCCAGAAATCGCCCGCGCCGGTGACCACGGCCGAGCCGGGGCCGAACAGGGTGACGGTGCGCGCGCCGGCTACGCGCGCGAGGTGCGCGACGCCGGTGTCCGGCGCCACCAGCAACCGCGAATTCGCGAACAGGTGCCACAACTGCGGCAGGTCCAGTCGTCCGGCGAACGACGCATACCGTTGGCCGGGATCGCAAGAGGCGATGATCGCTTCCTCGCCGCGACCTGCCGACCACACCGGCGTGATTCCGCGCGCGGCGAGCCTGGCCGCGAGCGCTGCCCACCGGTCCGCCGGCCACAGCTTGAGCGGCGTGCTGGCGCCGACGTGCAGCACTGCATAGGGCTCTTCCGGCGCGGGAAAGAGCTTCGCGGCTGGCGCGGGCCAGTCGCCGGGCGCAAAAGGCGAAGGCGGCGGCCCGTCCAGCAGCGTGGCCACCATGTCGCCCCACGCGGCGGGAACGTCGGGATAGCGGCGCAACTCGTCGATGGGCCAGTTCTTGCGCTCGTTGGGGTCGCCCGAAAAGGCGATGATCCAGCGCGCATGCATCGCCGCCGCCAGCCATGCGTAGCGGTTGTCGCCGGCGACGAATGCAAGGTCGAACCGCGATTCGGAGAACAGCTTTTCGTTGGCGTGGCGCGGGTCCCACGGCAGCGCGCGGACGCCATACGGATGGGTCGAGTACAGCGGAGCGATCGCGCGGGGCACGGTCATGCAGATTTCCGCTTCCGGATACCGCGCGCGCAACTTGGCGATGAGCGGCGTCAGCATCAGCGTGTCGCCCAGCAGCAGATGGTGGGCGAGCAGCACGCGGCGTACCTTCGTCGGATGCTTGCGCGGCCGGTTGGCGCGGGCCGCGATCGCGCGCGCGACGACTTCCGCCTGGTTGATGAAACGCGAGCGCGTCGCAATGATGGTGGTCATGGCGATCCCGCGTCGGCGAGCGCGCGGCGGAAAGCGGCCTCCATGCGGTCGAGCATCGCTGGGAGTCCGTAGCGAGGCACGACGAACGCGTGGGCGTTGGCCGCGAGCCGCGCACGCAACGCGTCATCCGCAAGGAGCCGTCCAAGGCCGTCGGCGAGAGCCCCGGCGTCTTCGCGCCCGACGATCAGCGCGGTCTCGCCGTCGCGCGCGATTTCCGGGATGGCGCCCGCATCCGTGGTGATGCACGCCACGCCGCAGAACATGGCCTGCAGCAGCGCCTGGGGCACGCCTTCATTCGCGTACGACGGCAACGCGAACACGTCGAGTGCGCGCAGCCACGGTGCGACGTCGTCCTGCTGGCCGGCGAACGTCACCCGCGGCCGCAGCGCAAGCGCGTCGACTTGCGCCTCGAGCGCCGCGCGCTGCGGTCCATCGCCGACGATGACGAGACGCACGTCGCGGTCGGGAAGCCGCGCGACGGCGTCGAGCAGATAGCGGTGGCCCTTCCAGCTGCGCAGCGTGGCGACGATTCCGACCAGGCGCGCCCCTTCGGCCAGGCCGACCGCGGCGCGCGCCGCGAGCCGGTCCCCCGGCGCGAAACGCGATCCGTCGATGCCGGTGGGAATCGATTCGATCCGGGCGGGGTCGATGCCGTTGTCGCGGATCAGCGTCGCGCGCAGCGATTCGCCCGTCGTGATCAGCCGCGTCGTCGCCTTGCGGTAGAGCCAGGATGTCGCGCTGTCGTTCGGCACCGGGACGGAAACGTGCCGGGTGCGGACCAGCACGGGCCGCGTGCGGCTTGAGAGGCGCAACGCGGCCGCGGTGAGCCAGGTGTCGGTCGAGCTATGCGTATTGACGATGTCGAAGGGCGTGGCGCGAAAGGCCCGGCGCATCGCGAATACGCCTGCCGGGCGCTTGCGGCCGATGGACAAGGCGATCGCGGGGACGCCGAAACGCGACGCCTCGGCCACGATGCGCGAGCCGTGCGCGCCATGCACGACGACGCGGTGGCCACGCGACTGCATTCCCGCGGCCTCGGTCAGGATGCGGATCTCCTGGCCGCCCCAGCCATCCGACGATTCGGTATGAGCGATCGCAAGCGGGCGCGCAGCGATCTCGCGGCCCTGGTCATTGTTCGGCACGCCGGACACTGCGCGCTGGCTCACGGGTAGGCCGCGGCCGGCGCGGCCACCGCGAACTGGAGTTGATGCAGTCGGGCGTACACACCGTTGCGGGCAATCAGGTCGGCGTGCGAGCCGTGCTCGACGATGCGGCCCGCGTCCAGCACGACGATGCGGTCGGCGTGCTCGATGGTCGACAGGCGATGCGCGATCACGATCGTCGTCCGGCCCTGCATCAGCACGTCGAGCGCCGCCTGCACCTGGCGCTCGGATTCCGAGTCCAGCGACGACGTGGCTTCGTCGAGGATGAGGATGGGCGCGTCCTTCAGGATGGCCCGCGCGATCGCGATCCGCTGGCGCTGCCCGCCGGACATGCGCATTCCGTTCTCGCCCACGCGGGTGTCGAACCCCTGCGGCGTGGCGCGGATGAATTCGAGGGCGTTCGCGGCGGCCGCCGCGCGCTCCACTTCGTCGCGGCTGACGCCGGCCATGGCGCCGTAGGCAATGTTGGCGGCGATCGTGTCGTCGAACAGCAGCACGTCCTGCGAGACCAGCGCGATCTGCGCGCGCAGGCTCGAAAGCGTCAGCGTCGTGATGTCGTGGCCATCGACGAACAGCCGGCCGGCCGAGGGCTCGTAGAACCGGGGGATCACGTTGACCAGCGACGTCTTGCCGGCGCCGGAGCTGCCGACGAGGGCCACCGTCTCGCCAGGCCGGATCGTCAACGAGACGTCGGTCAGCGCGTCACGCTCGCTGCCCGCGTACTTGAGCGAGACCCGGTCGAAGCGCAGCTCGCCGCGCGCGCGCTCGAGCCTGACGGTGCCGTTGTCCGGCTCGTCCTCGAGGTCGAGCATCGCGAAAATGGACTCCGCCGCGGCCAGGCCGCGCTGGATCGACGCGTTGATGCCGGACAAGGCCTTCAGGCGTTCGAGCAGCGTGAGAAGAGCCGCGGTGTAGGCGAGGAAGATCGGCAGGTCGAGCCTGCCGTCCTCGCTCTGGCCGAGCGCGATCCAGATGATGACCGCCACCGCCAGCACCGCGAGGATCTGCGTGATCGGCGAGCTCGCCGCGCTGGCCGACGATTGCTTGGACATCGAATTGCGCAGCGCATTGGCGGCGCCGACCGCGCGTTCCCGCTCGTAGGCCTCGCCGCCGAAGATGCGGACGATGCGATGGCCGCCGATCATCTCCACCAGCACGTGCGTCAGCGCGGCCGTGCGCGTCTGCACGTCGCGCGCGATGCGCCGCAGGCGCCGGCTGAAATAGCGTATGACCACGGCGACCACCGGCAGGATCACGAAGGTCCACAGCGTCAGTCGCCAGTTGAAATACATCAGCAGGCCGAAACTCGCCAGGATCGTCATCGTGCTGCGGATCGCGACCGTGATCGTGTTCGACGCGGCGGAGGCGAGCTGGTGCGCGTCGAAGGTGAGCTTCGACTGCACGACGCCGCCGGGCGTGATGTCGTAATAGGGCGTGGGCAGCTTCAGCAGCTTGTCGACCAGCGCGCGGCGCAGGTCGTACACGACGCGGAAGCCGGTATACGCCATGCCGTAGTCCGAAATGTAGGAACCGATGCCGCGCAGCACGAACACGCCGACGATCGCCAGCGGCAGCCACTTGGTCTTTTGCGGGTCCGGGTTCTGGAAGCTCTGGACGATCGGAACGACCATGTACGTCATGATCGTGTCGCCGGCGGCGACGACGACCATGCCGACGACCGCGAGCGCGAACGCCCACCAATAGGGGCGGACGTAGCGCAGCAGGCGCGAATAGAGGTGGAGTCCGGTGGTCATCGAGGCGGGAGAAGCGGCGGCGCGTCTTGTGGGCGGCGCGAAAGGGGGCAGGCAGCGCGTGCGGCGCGACGGTAGCGGATCGCGGTCGGCCCGAATTATACCAAAGGCGGTTTGCCGCTCCCGGTAGGCGGCGCCGGCAGCGATTCGTTCGCCAGGCCGTCGTCGCCGTGCAGCGGCGGCGCCTCCCGCGCCGGGTGGGTCGCGTGCGCCGCGGTCGTGGGCGGCGCCGACGCGTGTGGGGCCCTGGACTGCTTCGGCTGCGCGACGCTGGCTTCCAGCAATTCCTTGTACAGCAGCACGAGCTTCAGCGTCATGGCCGACGGCGTCAGTGGTTCGATCGCGCGCCGCGCGTTGGCTCCGAGGCGATTTCGCGTGGCGGCATCGAGCAGCGTGCGCATGTGCGCAGCAAGTCCCGCCACGTCGCGCGCGTCGCACACGAGCCCGGCGTCGTATTCCTCGACGAGCTCGGCGGCGCCGGATTTGCGACTCGTGATGACCGGGAGCGCGCAGGCCATCGCCTCGAGCGCCGCATTCGGGAACGGATCGTAGATCGCGGGGAGGACGAAGGCATCCGCGGAGCCCAGGAAAGGCTTCACATCCAGCTGCGGACCGGCGAACGCGATTCTTTCGCGGATGCCCAGCGCGCGGGCCTGGCGCTTGTAGCCATTCATGCGCTTTTCGCGGCCGACGATCATGAGATGCGCCGACTCCGGCAACTGCGCCAGCGCCGCGATGGCTGCGGCCACACCCTTGCGCGCGTAACCCGAACCGACCAGCAGGAAAAGCGTGGCGTCCTCGGGAATCTTGTATCGCGCCCTCAGCCGTTCGCGATGCTCGCGCAGGCCGGGGTGAAACGCGGCCGAGTCCACGGCGCTGTAGATCACCGGCAGGCGATCGTCGGGGAGGGCGAAGCGCGCCTTGATTTCGTCGCGCACCATTTTCGAATTGCAGATCACCGCCCGCAGCCACGGGCTCGCAAACAACTTCCTTTCCATGGCAAGCGTGTACCGGTGCCACGGATTCAGCGCCACCCGCAGTCGCCCCAATGCCGACGCGCCGCGCAGGCGCTCCTCGAGCCAGACAGCGTGGACGCCGTCACCGGCGCGGTAGATGTCGCAGCAGAGCAGCCGCTCGTGCGATTGCACCAGGTTGGCCTTGGTCGTGCCGACGGCGCGGCATACGGCGCGCGCGAAGCCCCAGTCGCGCCACAGGCTGCCGAGATAGAACGGGTCGCAGATGTGCGGTTCGATCAGCTGCAGATTGGTCTGCGGCCACTCGCGGGTGTAGAGCGTGATGGCCACGTTGCGCTCGAGCAGGGCTTCCAGCGCGCCTTCGATGAAGCGCTCGGCGCCGCCATAGGGCGTGTATCGCTGGCGGATCAGCGCGAGCCGCATCAGGCCGTCCCTGCTGCCGTTTGCGCGAGCAGCGAGCGCAGGCCCTCGTGCACGCGCGCGACGGGCAGCGTCGTCAGGCAGTCGGACACCTTGCCGCCGCCGCACCCGTCGAGTCCGCAGGGACGGCAGGGATGCGCGTCGGAGGCGATCACGCGCGCGGCGACGCCCCACGGGCCCCATTGCATCTCGCCGGACGGCCCGAACAGCACGACCACGGGCGTGCCCATGGCCGCCGCGATGTGCATCGGCGCCGAGTCCACGCCGACGAACGCACGAGCGCGGCTGGTGACCACGGCGAGCTGCGGCAGCGTCAGCTGCGCGCTCAGGTCGACGATCCGCTCCCGCGTGGCGGGCCGGACGCCCGCGGCAATTTCGGCGATCAGCGCGCGCTCGCGCTCGTCGTCCGCGCCGGTGACCACGATGGCGAAGCCGTCCTCGACGATAAGGTCGAGCAGCGCCGCCGTGCGCGCCGCCGGCCAGCACTTGAACAGCCAGCGCGAACCCGGGTGAACATGAATGAAGCTGCGTTCGGCCAGTTGGTGCCGGGACAGGAGCGCATCGGCGCGCGCCCGCGCCTCGGCGTCCGGCACCAGGACCAGGCGCTTGTCGACAGGGTCGGGGTAGATGCCGATGCGCCGCAACGCGTCGAGGTTGGCTTCGACCGTGTGACGGCGCGCAGCTTCCGGCTGGTGATAGAAATGCGTGAACTGCCGGCGCCACATGCTTCCACGCGTGGCGCGCTCGCGCGTGACCGACCAGCGCGGCCGCAGCAGTCGCGCCAGTTGCAGCCCGCGCGAATGCTCGGTCAAGTGGACGAGGAGGTCGAAGCGGCGTGCGCGCAGCCGCCGCAACAGCCGCCATTCCTCGGTGAGCTGGGTCGCGATGCCGCGCTGTTTCCAGCCGCGGTCGATGGTGTGCACCTGCGCGATGGCCGGGTGCCCGGCCAGCATCGGCTCCGTGCCGCGGTAGACCAGCGCGTCGATTTCCGCTTCGGGCATGGCGCGGGCAAGGGTGGTGAACACCGGCGAAGTCAGCAGCACGTCGCCATGATGGCGCAGCTTGGTCACGAGCACGCGATGAATTTCCTGCAGGGGAACGGGGTCCGAGAGCGGGCTCGCCATGGTGGACAACGATACCAAAATCCGCGTGCCCGCGCCTGACGCGCATGCGCCGGCGTCAGTGCTCACTCGTGGCGCATGGCCCGGCGACGATGGGTCCGCGCCGATAGGGGTACAATTCGCGCAGGTTCCGGCCCGTCCCGCCGCCCGACCACTGACCCGACGCTCCCCCAATGTCCTCCGATGCCGTCAATACCGCGCTGAAGGCGCAGATCCTGGCGGAAGCGCTCCCGTACATCCGGCGCTTTCACGACAAGACGATCATCATCAAGTACGGCGGCAACGCCATGACCGAGCCCGCGCTCAAGGCCGGGTTCGCGCGCGACGTCGTGATGCTGAAACTGGTGGGAATGAACCCGGTGATCGTCCACGGCGGCGGCCCGCAGATCGGCGACCTGCTGAAGAAGATGGGCATCCAGAGCGAATTCCGGCAGGGCATGCGCGTCACCGACGACAAGGTGATGAACGTCGTGGAAATGGTGCTGGGCGAGCTGAACCAGGAAATCGTCGGCCTCATCAATCAGCACGGGGGCAAGGCGGTCGGGTTGACGGGCCAGGACGGCGCGTTCATCCATGCGCGCAAGATGCTGCTCAAGTCGGAGACCGCCGAAGGCGAGTTCGTCGACATCGGCCTGGTCGGCGAAATCGAGCGCATCGATCCGGAAATCATCCAGCTGCTCGATTCCCGCGACTTCATCCCGGTGATCGCGCCGATCGGCGTCGGGCTCGAAGGCGAGGCGTACAACATCAATGCCGACCTGGTCGCGGGCAAGCTCGCCGAGACGCTCAAGGCCGAAAAACTCGTGCTGATGACCAACACCGTCGGCGTGCTCGACAAGAATGGAACGCTGCTGACCGGACTCACGTCGAGCGAGATCGACGCGCTGTTCGCCGACGGCACCATATCCGGAGGCATGCTGCCCAAGATCGGTTCCGCGCTCGACGCGGTCAAGAACGGCGTGAAGAGTTCGCACATCATCGACGGCCGCGTCGAGCACGCGCTGCTGCTCGAAGTGCTGACCAACGAAGGCGTGGGCACGATGATCCGCGCCGACGACACGCCGCCGCGGTTTGCGGCCTGACGCTTCCCGCGACGAACCCGGACGCGACTCATGACGATGAAACCCGGTGAACGGCGGCATTCGATCCTGCAGATGCTGGCCACGATGCTGGAGAACCCGCGCAGCGAAAAGGTGACGACGGCGGCGCTGGCGGCGAAGCTCGAGGTCTCCGAGGCGGCGCTGTACCGCCATTTCGCGAGCAAGGCGCAGATGTACGAAGGGCTGATCGAATTCATCGAGACCACGCTGTTCTCGTTCATCAACAAGATCCAGACCGAAACCACGGAAGGCGCGGCGCAGGCCGAGCAAACCGTCGTGATGCTGCTGTCGTTCGCCGAGAAGAATCCCGGAATGACCCGCGTGCTGATCGGCGAAGCGCTGGTGCACGAGGACGAGCGGCTGCAGGCGCGGATCAACCAGCTGACCGACAAGCTCGAAGCCGCGTTGCGGCAATCGCTGCGCATCGCGCAGGCGGCGAACGGATGGCACGGCGACGCCCAGGCCGATGCCGCCGTGCTCATCGCCTATGTGCTCGGGCGGTGGCAGCTGTTCGCGAAGAGCGGCTTCAAGCGCACGCCCCAGGACGGCTGGGCGTTGCAGCGCAAATTCCTGTTTGGCTAGCGTGCATTCCAGTACGCGTCTCATCTGCGCGGGGGCCGTGCTGGGTTCGCTGCTGTTCGGCGCGACCGTCGCGGCGCAGCAGGCGGCACCGCCCGCCACGAGCGTCGCCCCAGCTCCGTCGCGCTGGCAGGAGCAGGTCGACCGCCTCGACGAGGCTTACCGCGCCAGGATGCTGACGGCGAACGATCCGCGGTCGAACTGGATCGCGGGGCAGCTCGATCGGGGCGACATCGAAGCGCAGGTCCGCCATTTCGCGGCGGCGCGCGTGGCCGCACCTGACAACAGGCTCTATCTCGCGTCGCTGGCCACGGCGTGCCTCGAACCCGTGCAGCCGCGGCTGCCGGAGTGCGACGGCGTCGACCGCCTTGCCGATTGGGCGACGCGCGACGTGGACAACGGCTGGCCCACGCTGCTGCTCGCCGAACGCGCGCGCAGGCACAAGAATCAGGAGGCGATGCTGGCCTACCTGCAGCAGGCGGCGGGACAGCCGCGATTCGTCGAGTATTGGGAGGCGGGGTCGCTGGAGTTCTGGGAGGCCGTGCGCGCGATACCGTTGGAGGCGGAGGAAGCGGCCAAGCTCGAGCTCGCCGTCATGTACGCGATGGCGCGCTCGCTCGCGTGGCCGGACGCCGCGCGCGCGACGTGCATGGGCGCCGGCCACGAGCGACCGAAGTGCGTTCCGCCTGCGCGCAACTTGGCGCGGCGATGCGGGAGCGCGGCTCGACGTGGATGTCGCGGCTGATCGGCGCCCGAATGGTCGCGGCCAATGCGGGATCGGCTGAGGCTGTCGCGGCGGCGGAAGCGAAGGTTGGGTCCGTTCGCGCGCAGATCGCCGCGTGCAGCCGGTCCACGGGTTCGATCCTGGACGGCCTCGAGGCGGCCGATCAGGCCGTCGCGCGCGAAGGCCGTCGCCGCATGGGACACGTGGCTTCGGCGCGAAGCCGCGGTGGGCGAGGCGCGCGCCTGCGAGGAGCGGCTCGGCGCTACGTCGACTGCGCCTTCGAAGGCGCGATGACGCAGCCGGCGATGCGCCAGACCCCGTCCCTCTGCTTCTCCATCCGGTAAAGCGCGACCACCACGCTGCTGTCCGGCAGCACGAGCTGCAGCGGCTGGATCGTGATGCCGTCGACCACGGCGCCGTCGAGAAACGCGCTGGACCGCGCGTCGAGCAGCGGGCGGTAGCCTTCCCGCACCATGCGCATGAAACGCTCCGGCGTCCCGAACTGCTGGCGTAATGCCGGGAGCGGCGTAGGCCATTGCCTTGGCGCCGTCGCCGGCCCGCAATGCCTTCAGCTGGTCGTCGATCACGAGCTGAATGGAATTCCATTCGGCGGACCGCAGCGCGGCGTGGCCGGGGGGCGTCACCGCGGACGCCGACGGTGCGCCGGCGGCAAGGGCCATGCCGATGATCACCAATGTCGCGATGCGCTTCATGTCGAGCGATGCCCGCACACCGGGCAGGCGGGATCGCGCGGAACGCGCATTTCGCGCCAGCGCATGGCCAGCGCATCGAGCAGCAGCAGCCGGCCCGCAAGCGATTCGCCGACGCCCGCAATGAGCTTCAGCGCTTCGGCCGCCTGCGTCGCGCCGACAATGCCCGTCAGCGGCGCGAAGACGCCCATCGTCGCGCAGCGGGTCTCTTCGAGTTCCTCGCCCTCGCCGAAAAGGCAGTGATAGCAGGGCGACGCGGCGTCGCGCGTGTCGAACACGGCGACCTGGCCGTCGAAGCGGATCGCGGCACCGGAGACCAGCGGCTTGCCCGCGGCAACGCACGCGCGATTGACCGCGTGGCGCGTCGCGAAGTTGTCGCAGCCGTCGAGCACCACATCGGCGGCGGCGACCAGCGGCGCCAGCGCCTCCGGCCCGACCCGGTCGGGAACGCGAACGACGCGCACCTCCGGGTTGATCGCGGCGAGCCGCTGCGCGGCGGCGTCGACCTTGCGCGCGCCGATGTCCGCAGTCGCATACAGCACTTGTCGCTGCAGGTTGGTGAGGTCGACATGGTCGGCGTCGCAGATCGTGATCTCACCGATGCCAGCCGCCGCCAGGAACTGCGCCGCGGGCGTGCCCAGCCCGCCCATGCCGATGACGAGCGCGTGTGCGGATGCGAATCGCTGCTGCGCGTCCGGCCCGAGCTCGTCGAGCAGGATGTGCCGGCTGTAGCGAAGGAGTTGGGCATCGTCCATGAGGCGTTACTTTACTCGCGAACCCGCACCCAGTGGCCCGGTCCGCGAGGGGCAACGGCCGGGCCGGCACCTTGCATCACGTGCACCGCCGCTCGACAATGTGCCTGCGATGACAAGAAAAAAACAATCAGGAAAGACGCCGACTCCCACGCACAGTGCGCACAGCCTTCCCGGCTTTCACGTCCGATCGGAAAGGCTCGCGTTTGGCAAGACCCTCCGCGAGCCGGTTCCCCGCGAGAGCCACGCCGAATGGAAGGCGCCGCGCCGGGGACGCGACCCCATCGCGATACTCGAAGCCTCCAACCGCGGCCGGCTGCAGGAGCTGGTGCCGATCCGCTACGGACGCATGGTCCGCAGTCCGTTCACGTTCCTGCGCGGCTCGGCGGCGCTGATGGCGCGCGATCTCGCCACGATGCCGGCCACCGGCGTCGACGTGCAGGCGTGCGGCGACTGCCACCTGCTCAACTTCGGCACGTTTGCGACACCCGAGCGCAACCTGGTCTTCGACCTCAATGATTTCGACGAGACGCTTCCGGCACCGTGGGAATGGGACCTGAAGCGCCTGGTCGTGAGCTTCGTGGTCGCGGCGCGGGACAATCGCCAGTCGGACGACGTCGGCCGCCGCGCGGTGCTGGAGTGCGTGCGCGCCTATCGCGAGCATCTGCGCGAGTGCTCGAAGATGAGGCCGCTGGAAGTCTGGTACCAGCGCATGGATGCGAAGGCGCTGATCGACGCGGCGCCCACTGCCGGGGAGCGCAGATTCCGGCGGCAGATCGCCAAGCGCGCGCGCGAACGCGTCCTCGAAAATCTTTTTCCCAAGATCACGACGCTGGTTGGCGGGCGCCACCGCATCGTCGATCAGCCGCCGATCCTCTTTCACGTCGCCGAGCCGGACTTCGCGGCGCGTGTCGAAGAGGGGTTGGCGGACTACCGCAACACGCTTTCCGACGATCGCCGCGTGCTGCTGGACCGCTACCGGCTGGAGGACTGCGCGCTCAAGGTGGTGGGCATCGGCAGCGTCGGTACGCGCTGCTACATCGGGCTCATGTTCTCCGAAGACGGACATCCGCTGATCCTCCAGTTCAAGGAAGCCGTCCGCTCCGTCCTCGAGCCCTATGCCGCGAAGAGCGCATACGCGAACCAGGGCCAGCGCGTCGTCGCAGGGCAGCGGCTGATGCAGTCGTCCAGCGACATATTCTTAGGCTGGGTGCGCGGGCGGCGCGGCTACGATTTCTACGTGCGCCAGTTGCGCGACATGAAGATGTCCATGCCCGTCGATGGATTCAGCCCCGTGCAGCTCAAGCTCTACGCGCGGATGTGCGGCTGGACGCTGGCGCGCGCCCATGCGAAATCGGGGGATGCCGCCACGATCAGCGGCTACCTGGGCAAGGGCGACGCCTTCGACCTCGCGCTGGGCGACGTTCGCGCTGGCCTACGCGGACCAGATCCAGAACGACCACGCGGCGCTTGTGAATGCGATTCGTTCCGGCCGGGTCAAGGCATTGTCAGAGGAATAGCGCAAGCCCGTACCTGCGCCATCGCGCGTAGGACGGTCCGATGTGCGTCGACCACACGACGCATGCAGTCTGTGCGGTTCCGAAACGTTGACTTGCGTCAATGTCGCACGGCGACGCTCGGAATACGATGGTCTGGCGATCTCGTTCCAGATCGTGGCCCGCCTTTCAAATTCTTCAATCGGAACATCCAATGAAATCCACACGAATCTTCGCAGGATTGATCGCGGCTGTCGGCGCCGTTGTTGCATTGACCGGTTCGCTGGCGCTTGACGGCGGTGCCGCGCACGCTCAGGACGCAACGGCCGCGCCGAAGCATTTCGATCCCAAGGGCAGCCTGCCGTCGACGTACACGATGGAACTGCGCAAGGGTGTCTCCGCGACGCTGCCGTTCGCGGACAAGCGGGACTTCGACGAGGCCAAGAAGGGCTTCATCGTCGAGCCGGCTTTCATGAAGATCATGGCCGACGCCGGCAACGTCGCCTGGGACATGGGCAGCTACCAGTGGCTGCTGCAAGGCAAGGACTTCCAGAGCATCCACCCGTCGCTGCAGCGCCAGGCCGTGCTGAACATGGCGTACGGCCTGTATGAAGTCGTGCCGGGCAAGATCTATCAGGTGCGCGGCTTCGACCTGGCCAACATCAGCTTCATCAAGGGCGATACCGGCTGGATCGTCTTCGATCCGCTGACGGCCAAGGAAACCGCGCGGGCGGCGCTCAAGCTGATCAACGACAAGCTGGGCGCGCGTCCGGTCCTCGGGGTCGTGTATTCGCACTCGCACGTCGACCATTTCGGCGGCGTGCGCGGCGTCGTGGACGAAGCCGACGTCGTCAGCGGCAAGGTCAAGGTGATCGCGCCCGAGGGCTTCATGCAGGCCGCGATCGAGGAGAACGTGTTCTCCGGCAACGCGATGTCGCGGCGCACGCAGTACTCCTACGCGGTGCTGCTGCCGCGCGATCCGTACGGGCACGCGGACCAGTCGATCGGCAAGAACGTGGCGAACGGCAACGTCGGCCTGATCGCGCCGAACCTCATCATCAGGAAGGACTTCGAGGAAGTGACGATCGACGGCGTGAAGATGGTGTTCCAGAACACGCCGGACACCGAAGCGCCGGTCGAGATGAACACGTAGTTCCCGCAGTTCAAGGCCTTCTGGGCCGCGGAGAACATCACCGGCACCATCCACAACATCTACACGCCGCGCGGCGCGCCGGTGCGCAATGCGCTGAACTGGTCGAAGCAGATCAACGTCGCGCTGTACCGGTTCGGCCAGGAAGCCGAAGTGATGTTCGCCTCGCACAGCTGGCCGCGCTGGGGCAACGCGCGCATCCAGGAAGTGATGCGCGTCCAGCGCGACACCTACGCCAACCTCAACAACCAGTCGCTGCACTACGCCAACCTCGGCGTGACGATCAACGAGATCCAGAACGTGTACCAGCTGCCGCCGAGTCTGTGGCAGCAATGGCCCGCGCACAGCTACCACGGGTCGGAACAGCACAACAGCCGCGGTGTCATCAACCGCTTCCTGGGGTACTGGGACGGCAACCCGGTGAACATCGCGCCGCTGTCGCCGAAGGACTCGGCGCCGCTGTACGTCGAAATGATGGGCGGCGCGGACAAGATCATGGCCAAGGGGCGGGAACTGAATGGTCAGGGCAAGTACAACGAGGCGTCGGAGATCCTGAACAAGCTGGTGTTCGCCCAGCCGCGTAACCAGGCCGCCAAGGACCTGCTTGCGGACGCCTTCGAGCAACTGGGCTACCAGAAGGAAAGCCCGACGCTGCGTAACATCTTCCTGCAGGGTGCTTACGAACTCCGCAATGGACTGCCCGGCGGCACGCCGGTCAGGTCGTCGGGACCCGACATGATCCGGGCGATGTCGACCGAAAACTGGCTCGACTTTCTCGCCATCAGCATGGATCCGCGCAAGGCGGACGGCATGCGCTTCACCATCAACCTGGTCACGCCTGACAACGGCGAAAAGTTCCTGGTGGAGATGAGCAACGCGACGCTGACCAACATCAAGGGCGAGCAGGCGAAGAACCCCGACCTGACCATCACGCTCAATCGCGCCGACCTCAACACCGTGATGATGGGCACGAGCACGTTCGACGACTTGCTCAAGGCCGGCAAGGCGAAGTTCGACGGCGATCGCAAGGGCTTCGATCAGTTGCGGGGACTCCTCGTCGCGTTCGCGCCGAACTTCGAGATACTCCCGGGGACGGCTGCGAAGACGCCGGCGAAAGGGCTCAAGCCCTTCGAGATGCCCGACCTCGCGCCACCGGACGCCGCTGGCGACTGATCACTACACCTAAAGCGAGGGCCGCGGCGAACTTCTGTGTCATGAAGTCCGCCTGCGGCCTTTGCACGTTGGAGCTCGCTCGATAATGAACGCAGTCAGTTTGAAACGCACAATTGCGGTCGCCGCATTCGCTGCCGGATCGATCGCGTGGAACACGGCGGCGGCCGGTGGCATCAGCCTCTACGAAGTGGGCACGGCTGACGTCGGCCTTGCGTCGGCCGGCTATTCGGCTCGCGCCCAGGACGCCGCGACCGTCTTCACCAACCCCGCGGGCATGACGCGGCTCGCCGGCGACCAGCTCACGCTTGGCGCCCAGATGCTCTACGCCGATCTCGAATTTTCAATTGCCCAGGGAACCACGCCGGCGCTCGGCAGCAACGCCGGCGGCAATCCTGTCGGCTGGTTTCCCGGTGGCGGCGTGTTCTATTCGCACAGCGTGTCGCCGGACATCAAGGTCGGCCTGGCCGTCACCGGCAACTTCGGCTCGGCGGTCAAGTACGACGAAGGCTGGGTGGGCCGCTACCGCGCGCAGGAGGGCACGCTGCTCGGCGTCTCGATCCTTCCTTCGGCAGCGTGGCGCGTCAACGAGAACTTGTCGCTGGGCGCGAGCCTCAATGCGATGTACGGCAAGCTCAAGAACGTCGTCGCCGTCAACAACATCGTCGGCGCCGACGGCAGCCTTGCGCTCGACGACAACGCGTGGGGCTTCGGCGCCAACGTGGGGCTGCTGTACGAGATGGATCGCGGCACCCGCTTCGGCATCACCTACACGTCGCCGGTCAATCTCAACTTCCGCGCGCAGACGCAGTGGGAGGGCCTGGGACCCGGCGTGCGGGCGTTGCTCGCGTCCCGCGGGTTGCTGGACGCCAATGTCGACCTCGGCGTCACGGTCCCGCAAAGCGTGAATGCGGGCTTCTACCGGGAGGTCGACCCGCGCTGGGCGGTGCTGGGCAGTGTCGGCTGGCAGCAATGGTCGAAGTTCGGCCAGGTTGATGTCGGCGTCGACTCGAACAATCCGATAGGTCTGACGACCGGCCTCGACTTCAAGGACACCTGGCACGTCGCCGGCGGGGCTCAGTACAGGTTGTCCGATGCGTGGCTGCTCAACGGCGGCCTCGCCTACGATTCGGGCTTCCAGGACAACAGCAGCGTGGCGCTGGCGTTGCCGGCCAATGCGGCGTGGCGCTTCGGCGTCGGCGGCCAGAACGAAGTGTCGCCGACCTTCAACTGGGGATGGAGCCTCGAATACCTGTACGGCGGCAACCTGCATACGAACATCACGGGCAGCGCGCCAGTCGCGTTGGGCGGGCGCGGCGATGTCGTCGGGTTCGTTCAACAGCGTTGATTTTTTCTTCTTCGCTGCCAATCTCAACTGGAAGTTCTGAGCGCCAACTGGGCGCGGCAAACGACGTCCGACGGGCGAGTCGGCATCCGTCGCGTGTCGATCTGATACTCTGCGCCCCCGCCACGACCTTTCATGAAACCGAGAATGAATTCCAAATCGATGCAATACCGTGGCGCCATTGCCATCACTTTCCTGCTTGCCACAGGCGCCGTCGCCGCAGTGGAGCCGACCGCCCGGCAAGGCAAGGCGAACTTCGAGGCCGCGCCCGTGCTCGCGGGATCCTTGCTCGCGCCGCCCCCGCTATTGAAAGGACCGCTGCATACGGTCGCCGAGCCGATTTCGCTCGAAGGATTCTTCGGGCGTTTCGTGATCGAATCGAAGTTCGGCAAGTTCTCGGTCGTGGGCGTGAACATGCTGGGCGTGCGCGTGAACGAATTGCAGGCGATTGCCACGCTCCAGGAAGTCCAGAGCAGCCGGGCTTTCCAGGATTCGCTGGTGCAGGCCGCATCGGCCCCGGTCCAGCTGGTGCAGAGTGCGGTGACCAATCCGCTGGGAACCGTCGAAAACATCGGGCAAGGCCTGGGCTCGGTACTTGGTCGCGTTGGATTCCTGGCGCGCTCGAGCGCGCAATCCGTCGCGGACAGCACCGGCAGCGCGCCGCCGGCCATCGCCGGCCTCCCGCCGGCCCCGGCCGGCGAAACGATGCCGTCGGCGTTCACCGGCGACCCGTTCGGCTACAACAAGGCGCGGCGCGACTGGGCGCGGCAGCTCAACATCGATCCGTACACGTCCAACCCGGTGCTCCGGCCGCTGCTCGACAATGCGTCGGCCGCAAGCTTTGCCGGCAGCTTTGCGGTCAGCACGGCCATCGGCGCGGTCTCGATGGGCGCGAATCTCGTCGTCGGATTCGATACGGACGTTCGCGACGCCGTATGGAACCAGCCTGCGGTCGACTTGGCGAGGCAAAACGAATCGCGGCTCCTTGCCATGGGCGTCAGCGGACGCACCACGCGCGATTTCCTGCGCAATCGCTGGTTCACGCCATCTCTGCAGACCGCGCTGGTCATCGCGTTGACCAAATTGGGCAACGTGTCCGGCGTGGAGTCCGTGATCCAGGTCGCCTCGCAGGTACAGGGCGAGACTCGCGTCCGGTTCCTGGTGGAATCGGTGCGTATGCTCGGGAAGTTCCAGCAAAAGGAAGCGCGGCTCGTCAAGCTCAGAATGAGCGAGATGGTGCCGATCGGTATCGAGAAGGATGGGACGCTGGTCGTTGCCGCTGCGGTCGACTACGTCTATTGGGACAAGACCGCAGCAGAATTCGCGCAGCGCAAGGCACTGAAGGGAAAGCACCGAGTCCTGCTGGTTGCCGGAGTCGCGAGCGACCGCGCGAAGCAGGAGTTCGAAAGCGCGGGATGGAAGTTTGAGACCGGGCAGCGGCCCTAGACGCGCCTTCGGCTTCGAGGCAAGCGACGGGATACGGTCCTCAAACGACAACGCCCGGCGAACCGGGCGTCGTTCGGACGAAGCGACGACTTACTGCTTGGTGGTTGCCGCCGGAACTGCGGCATTCGCGGCCACCGCCTTGGTCGACGCGATGACCGGCAGGCCCTTGAGCTGGTTCATCGCCTGCTGCAGCTGGAAGTCCTCCGCATCGCCGAACTGGAAGCGCGGCACCAGCGATGCCGGCTCGATCCTGCCGATGTCGGTCTTGGCGTCCACCTGCTTGGCACGTACTTCCGTCGCCGGGTCGATCTTGCTGGCCTTGCCCGTTCCCGAGGTGATGGTCGAGATTCGCTTCGCGGATGCGGTTCGGCGAATCGCGCCCGTCGTCGATGATGACGTCCGGTTCGATGCCCTTGGCCTGGATCGAACGTCCCGCCGGCGTGTAGTAGCGCGCGGTGGTGAGCTTGAGGCCCGCGTTGTTGCCGAGCGGCAGGATGGTCTGCACCGAACCCTTGCCGAACGTCTGGTTGCCCAGCACCGTCGCGCGCTTGTGATCCTGCAGCGCGCCGGCGACGATCTCGGACGCCGACGCCGTGCCGCCGTCGACCAGCACCACCATCGGCACCTTCTTCACGCCGGCCGGCAGGTCACGGAAGAAATCCTCGCCGCGGCGCGAATAGTTGTCCTTGCTGGCGGTGAGACGCATGCGCGCATCGGGCGTGCGGCCATCGGTGTAGACGACCAGCACGTCCTTGGGCAGGAATGCCGCCGACACGGCGACCGCCTGGTTGAGCAGTCCGCCCGGGTCGCTGCGCAGGTCGAGCACGAGGCCCTTCAGTTCGCCGTCCTTGTACAGATTCTTCAGCGCCTTGGCCAGGTCCTCGCCGGTGCGCTCCTGGAATTGCGTGACGCGCACGAATCCGTAGCCGGGTTCGACGAGCTTCGCGCGCACGCTCTTGAAGTTGATTTCCTCGCGCGTCAGCGTGAACAGGATGGGCGTGTCGACGTCCTTGCGCACCACGGTGAGGACGACCTGCGTGCCGGGCTTGCCGCGCATCTTCTCGACCGCCTTGGTCAGCGGCAGGCCGCGCGTGGCGACGTCGTCGATCTTGACGATGAGATCGCCCGACTTGATGCCGGCGCGAAATGCCGGCGTGTCCTCGATCGGCGATGTGACGCGGATCACGCCGTCCTCGACGCCGACCTCGATGCCCAGCCCGCCGAACTTGCCGGCCGTCTGGATGTGCAGGTCCTGGAAGGCCTCCGCGTCGAGGAAGTCCGAATGCGGGTCCAGTCCGTGGACCATGCCGTTGATGGCTTCCTTGATCAGCTTGTCGTCGGGAACTGCTTCGACGTAGTCGCTCTTGATCTTGCCGAATACGGCGGAGAGGAGCTGCAGGTCTTCGTAGGGGATCGGCGTGCGCGACTCGCGCTGCGCGACCGCGGAAAAATTGAGCGACAGCAGGACGCCCAGGACCGTGCCGAGCCCGATCAGGCCGGCCTTCTTCCAGCCGTTGCCCCGGCCCGTTTCCGTCTTTCCCGCGTCGGACTGCGCCATCGATTGCTCCCGCAAGTGTTGAATCCAAAGATCCGGCCATGCCTTAGCGTGGATCGTCAACCCGAAACGCCAATGCACGCGCTGCCCTGGCCAGCGGGCGAACGCAAATTATACGCCCGCGCCCGCCGCAAGACTCTCGCGGGGCGGTCCGACAAAGACAGCGGTGGTCGAACGAACGTTCCGGGAACCGCGCAAAGCGGCCGTGACTCCTCGCTACATGCCATTGGGCGGGATTTTGCCGCGCAAGTTCCCCCGTCCGGCACCGGAGGGGTCAGGCGGGCGCTATCAGCGGACGTCCGGTCATTTCCGCAGGTTGCGGCAGGCCCATGAGTTTCAGCATCGTCGGCGCAATGTCCTGCAACGCGCCGCCGGTCGCCGATGGTCGCCGGGCGGCCGACATACAGGAATGGCACCAGGTTCAACGTGTGCGCGGTATGCGCCTGTCCGGTCGCCGGGTCGTGCATCATCTCGGCGTTGCCGTGGTCGGCGGTGATCAGGACTTCGCCGCCGGCAGCGCGGGCAGCGGCGACCACCCGTCCGATGCAGACGTCGAGTGCTTCCACCGCCCGGCGCGCGGCATCCAGGTTGCCGGTGTGCCCGACCATGTCGCTGTTCGCGTAATTGCACACGATGGCGTCGTACTTTCCCGACGCGATCGCTGCGACCAGCTTGTCGGTGACCTCGGGCGCGCTCATTTCCGGCTTCAAGTCGTAGGTCGCCACGTTCGGCGACGGCACCAGTATGCGGTCCTCGCCCGGGTACACCGGCTTCGACGCCACCGTTGAAGAAATACGTGACGTGCGCGTACTTCTCGGTCTCGGCGATGCGCAGCTGGTTGAGGCCGAGTTCGGAAATGAACTCGCCGAAGCTGTTGCGGATGGTCTGCGGCGCGAACGCGACCGGCAGGTGCGCGAATTCGTCGCCATACGAGGTCAGGCACACGTAGGCCGCGAGCTTCGGCACGCGGGTGCGCGGGAACGCGGCGAATGCTGGGTCGGTGATCGCGCGCGTCATTTGCCGCGCGCGGTCGGCGCGGAAATTCATGAACACGACCACGTCGCCGTCGGCCATCGTCGCGGCCCGGCCATCGCGATCCGGAATCACCGTCGCCTTCACGAATTCATCGTTCTCGCCGCGGGCGTAGGCCGCGTCGAGCCCGGCCAGCGCGGTCGCGGCGGTGAAAGGCGCGCGGCCATCGACCAGGAGTTCGTAGGCGGCGGCGACGCGATCCCAGCGCTGGTCGCGGTCCATTGCGTAGTAGCGGCCGACGATGGAGGCGATGCGCGCGCCGGCGGTTTTCGCGCAAACGCCGTCCATGAACGCCAGCGATGCGGCGGCGCTGCGCGGCGGCGTGTCGCGGCCGTCCAGGAACGCGTGGACGAGGATTCGCGTCACGCCCGCGGCCGACGCCATGCCCACAAGCGCGGCGATCTGCCGCTCGTGGCTGTGCACGCCGCCGGGGGAGAGCAGGCCCAGCACGTGCACGGCCGAACCGTTGCGCCTCGCCGCGGCCAACGCGGCGGCAAGCACGGGATTGCGCTCGAACTCGCCGGTCTCGATCGCGTGGTCGATGCGCGTGAAGTCCTGGTAGATCACGCGCCCCGCCCCGATGTTCAGGTGACCCACTTCGGAGTTGCCCATCTGGCCCGCGGGCAGCCCCACATGCAACTCGGAGGCGTCGATCGTCGTGTGCGGCGACGTCGCAAGCAGCCGGTTCCAGTTCGGCATTGCGGCGATGCTGATCGCGTTGTCCGGCGCGGCCTCGCGGCTGCCGAATCCGTCCAGGATCAGCAGGATCACCGGGCGGGCGCGCGGAGATGGTGGCGCTTGCTGCGCGACGGGCGAGGCTTCGGCAATGATTGTGGACATCGCGAGGGAGCGGGAAAGGTGACGCCGCCGCGCAGGCGCTGCACGGCGATCGGGTATCATTTTACCTTTTGCAATCCACTATTTGCAGCGATCTGCTGCGGCGAGGCGTTTCCCCAATGTCATTCATCATCAACAACTGGATGCTGGAACTCATCATCGTCCTGTCCGGCGCCATGCTGCTGTGGCCGCTGGTACAGGGACGCTTTTCCAAGATGAAGGAAGTGGGCACGCTGCAGGCGACGCAACTCATCAATCGCAACAACGCGGTCCTGCTCGACGTGCGCGCGGCGAATGAATTCGCCGTCGGGCACCTGCCGAACGCCGTGAACATCCCGTTGGCGGAACTGGGCACCCGCGGCGCGGAACTCGCGAAGCTCACGGCGCGGCCGGTCATCGCCTATTGCGACCGCGGCCAGCGCAGCCGTGCGGCGGGATCGGCGCTCGCCAAGCTGGGATTCGCCGACATCTACCAGCTCACCGGCGGACTCAAGGCGTGGAAGGATGCCGGCCTGCCGGTGGAGAAATGATGCGGCACGCGGCGCGAGTGACGATGTACACGACGTCGCACTGCCCGTATTGCGTGCAGGCGGAGCGGCTGCTGACGCACAAGGGTGTCACCGACGTGGAAAAGATTCGCGTCGATTTGAGTCCCGAGCGCCGTGCCGAAATGATGCACCGGACTGGCCGGCGCAGCGTGCCTCAGATATATATCGGCGAACTCCACGTCGGCGGCTACCGCGAATTGGCCGCGCTGGACCGGGCGGGAGAACTCGATCCGCTGCTCGGTAACCGGCCCACGTGACCTCGCGGCGGGTCCGCCGGTTCCTCGGGTAAACTCAGGTAAAATAAGCGGTTTTCCTGCAAACATCCAACCTTCAGATCAGGATTCCCAAGCATGGCTGACCCGCAAACTCCCGCGCCGCAAGACGGCGGCGAACCGCAACCCGCGACGTTCTCGATCGAGCGCATCTACACCAAGGACCTGTCCCTGGAGAACCCGGGCGCGCCGCAATCGTTCCAGCTCACCGAGCAACCGTCGATCGAGGTCGGCATGCGCACCCGCGGCGAACAGATCGCCCCCGACGTCTACGAGTACGTGCTGACGCTGACCGTGACTGCGACGATCGCCGGAAAGACGCTGCTGCTGGTCGAGACTTCGCAGGCGGGAGTCTTCACCATTCGCGGCGTTCCGGCGGAACAGTTGCAGCCGATGATGGCGATCAATTGCCCGACCGTGCTGTTCCCCTATGCGCGCGAAGCGATTGCCGACGCGACGATGCGCGCGGGCTTTCCGCCGATCCATCTCGCGCCCATCAATTTCGACATGCTCTACCAGCAACAAATGGCGCAGCAGCAGGTGCCAGCGGTCACCAACTGAAGCAGGACGCAAAGCCCGAGCCGCCATGAAGCGCCGTCCCCCGACGATTCCGCCGCTGGCGGCAATCTGGCTGGCAACGCTGGTCATCTCGGGAAGCGCGGCCGCCGCGGATTACCGGACCACGGCCGACGTGCCGACGCTCCTCTATGACGCGCCGTCGACCAAGGCGCGGCCGCTGTTCGTCTATGGTCGCGACGTGCCGCTCGAAGTGGTGGTCGCCGTCGAAGGCTGGACGAAGGTCCGCGACGTCGGCGGAGCGTTCGGCTGGATCCCCAACAAGAGCCTTTCCGACAAACGCGCGCTGCTGGTGCGCGTTCCGGTCGCGGACATTCGCGCCAGTCCCGATGATGCCGCGCCCGTGGTGTTCAAGGCCGACCAGAACGTGCTGCTCGACCTGGGCGAAAGCGCGACATCGCCGGGGAACACTTCCAATCCCGGTTGGGTGAAGGTGCGTCATCGCGACGGGCAGGTGGGGTATGTCCGCGTGAACCAGGTGTTCGGCCTCTAAAGCTCATTCGCCCGGGTGGCTTCATGACCACTGTCGCGATCCTCGGCGCAGGTGCCTGGGGGACTGCCTTGGCGATTCATCTCGCCGGGCGCGCCGCGACGCATCCCACTGTCACATTGTGGACGCGCGACGAACGTCATGCGCGCGCCATGGCCGCGACGCGCGTCAACACACGCTACCTGCCGGGAATCGTGTTGCCGGCGGCGGTTGCCGTGACCTCGGATCTGCATGTGGCTGCGGCCGCGGAACTGCTCGTTGTGGCGACGCCGGCGGCGGCATTGCCCGGGCTCGCGCAGCAGTTTGCGGCAGCGGGCGCGCGCGCCCCCCTCATCTGGCTGTCGAAGGGATTCGTCGCCGCGCCGGCGCTGCCCGCAGGCGTGGGTCTAGCGCACCAGGTGATTGCGCCGATGTGGCCCGCGCCGGTCGGCATCGTCTCCGGTCCGACGTTCGCGGAGGAAGTCGCGCGGGGATTGCCGGCGGCGCTGACGGTGGCCGCGACGGAGCCGGAACTCTCGGCATCGGTCGCTGCGCTGCTGCGCGGTGATTCGCTGCGCGCCTACGAAAGCGACGACCTGGCGGGCGTGGAGATCGGCGGCGCGATCAAGAACGTGCTCGCCATCGCCGCCGGTGCTTCCGACGGCCTGGGATTCGGCAACAACGCGCGCGCCGCACTGATCACGCGTGGTTTGGCCGAGACCGGCAGGCTGTTGGCGGCGCTGGGTGGCAAGCGCGAAACGCTGATGGGATTGGCAGGCTTGGGCGACCTCGTGCTCACGTGCACCGGCGACCTGTCGCGCAATCGCCGCGTCGGCCTGGCGCTCGCGAAAGGCAAACGCCTGCCTGCGATCCTGGCCGAACTGGGCCATGTCGCGGAAGGCGTGACCGCGGCGATCGCCGCCCGCGCGCTGGCCGCGCACCATGACGTCGAGATGCCCATTTGCGAAGTCGTCTGCCGCGTGCTGCACGAAGACCTGCCGGCGCGCGTCGCCGTCGAGGAACTGCTGCGGCGCGAGCCGCGGTCCGAACGAAGCTAGAGAAGGGACTCCCCGTCATGTCGCCGTCGCGCATTGCCCCGTGGGGTGCATTGATCCAGCTTGCATTGGCGGGTGCCGCCGGCGCCGCGGACATTTCGTTCTTCGCGCCCGCCACGCCCGAGCGCCCGGTGATCGAGACGCTGCACGGTGTCACGCTCACCGATCGCTACCGCTGGCTCGAGGACGGCAAGAACGCGGAGGTCCAGTCGTGGACTCGCGCGCAGCACGCTGCGACATTGGGTTATCTCGATCGGGCGGCGCCGCCCATCGCAGGGATGAAGGACGAACTCACGCGGTACTTCGACCGCAATCGCACCGACGCGCCGTTCTTCAAGTACGGACGCGAATTCTTCAAGCGCGTCGCCAAGGGCGAGCCGCAGGCGAAGCTCTATACGCGACTGGATGGCAGGGAAGTTCTGCTCTTCGATCCGGTCGCGCTCGATCCGACGGGGAAGACGCGCCTGGGTTCGATCGTTCCCAATCGCGACGGATCGAAACTGGCGGTCGGCATCTACTCGGGCGGCTCCGAGATCCAGGACGTCCGGATCACCAATTCGCGCACCGGCGCGGCAATCGGTCCATTGATCAAGGGCGTCGGCGGTTTCCACTGGGCGCGTGACGAACGCTATGCGTACTTCACGCCGCGCACCGCCGAATCCGATGCGAAGCAGGAGCCGCACCGCTGCGTCCGGCACCGGCTGGGCGGCGACCGCAAGGACGACGAGGTCCTGATCCAGATGCAGGACGCGAAGAACTTCTGCAGCGTGTACGAGCCGGAGGAAGCCGAGGTGACGGTGTTCGAAACGGGCGACTTCTGGTCGAACACGATTCGCATCCGTCCGATCGGCTCCCGCGCCGAGCCGAAGACCATCTATTCCAGCGACAAATTCAAGGCCAGGCCCAGCTTTCGCCCCGACCGCGATCTATTTCCGCACCAACCAGGACGCCCCGAACTGGAAGGTGATGGTCGCCTCGTACGCCAAGCCGGAGGTCGGCTTACTGGACTACCCTCATCCCCGAACAGGCCACGGTGCTCGACGATGTGACGGTCACCAACGACTGGATCGTCGTGCAGGACCGCGAGGACGTGCTGTCACGGCTCTCGGTCTACGACAAGGACGGCAAGCGGATCCGGGACTTGCCGCTGCCGGTGTTCGGCAACGTGACCCAATCGTCGTACGACTTTGCCACCGACACGATTTACGCGACGCTGGCGTCGCACACGGCGCCGTACAAGGAGTACTCGCTGGGCAGCAAGACGCTGGACTGGACTCTGGTGTGGCAGGACGACCCGCCGCTCGACCTGTCGCAGATCGTCGCCGAGCGCGTGTATGTCCCCGCCAAGGACGGCGCGAAGATCCCGGTATTCATCGCGCGCCGCAAGGACTCGAAGCTGGACGGCGCCAACCCGACGCTGCTGAACGGCTACGGTGGATTCAACATTCCCGTCGCGCCGTTCTACCTCGGCAGCTATTCGTCATTCATCAACCGTGGCGGCATCCTCGTCGATGCGGGGATCCGCGGCGGCAGCGAATATGGCGAGCGGTGGCACGAACAGGCGATGTTCGGGCGCAAGCAGGCGACGTTCGACGACATGATCGCAGTGGCCGAATGGCTGATCGCGCAGAAGTACACGCAGCCGTCGAAGCTCGCGGTCTCCGGCGGCAGCAACGGCGGCCTCACCGTTGGAGCGGTCATCACGCAGCGCCCCGACCTCTTCCGCGCGGCGATCTGCCAGGTGCCGCTGCTCGACATGGTGCGCTTCCACAAATTCCTGATCGCGCGCTACTGGATCGCGGAATATGGCGATCCCGACCAGTCCGACGCGTTCCGCTGGATCCTCCGCTATTCGCCGTACCAGAACGTGCGGCAGGGCGTGAACCTTCCGGAGACGCTGGTCGTCGCCGGCGAATTCGATTCGCGCGTGGACCCGCTGCATGCGAAGAAATTCGCGGCATTGGTGCAGAACAATCCCGGACAGGTTTCGCCGTTCCTGCTGTACATGGACTTCGACAGCGGCCACGGCTCCGGCAAGACCAACCAGCAGCGCGTGATCGATCGCGACTACGAGCTGCGCTTCCTGATGAATGCGCTGGGGATGAACGCGCCTCCCGCCAAGTAGCCGTGCGCGCCGGCAATTTTCAGACCGCGCCCGCGCAGCCCTGCTGGCGCCACGCTTCGTAGACGGCCACGGCGACGGCATTGGACAGGTTGATGCTGCGCACGCCGGGCCGCATCGGGATGCGCAGCCTTGCCTCCGGCGCAAATTCGGCAATGATCGCGTCAGGCAGCCCGGCCGTCTCGCAGCCGAAGACCAGGACGTCCCCGGGCAGGAACCGGGCGTCGAAGAGTGAGCGCGTGCCGGCGGTCGTCAGCGCGAAGAAACGCCGGTTGTGGCCGGGATCGAGAGCCGCGCGGCACGCGCCCCAATCGCGGTGCACGGCAACGCGCGCGTACTCGTGGTAGTCGAGCCCCGCGCGCTTCAATTCGCGATCGTCCATCCGGAAGCCGAGCGGCTCGACCAGGTGCAGGTCGGTGGCCGTGTTGGCCGTGAGGCGAATAACGTTCCCGGTGTTCGGCGGAATTTCCGGGTGCACCAAGACCACTGCGAACATCGCGAGCTCGTTTCATGGGCGGGGCGTCGGCGGAAGTGTACGCGCCACCGCCCACGCCTCGACGCCGACGGCACCCGCGCGGAGCAGGGCGCCCGCGGCGGAGCCGAGCGTCGCGCCGGTAGTCATGACGTCGTCGACGATGGCAATGCGCATTCCGGCAAGCGAAGGATCGGCCTCGAACGCGCCACGCACGTTGCTTGCGCGATCCTTCCATGGCAGCGCCGCCTGCGCCGGCGTGTCGCGCGTGCGGCGCAGTCCCCTCGTCATCGGCACTCCCGTGCGGCGCGCCACGCGCCGGGCGATTTCCGCGGCCTGGTCGAATCCGCGCGCGCGTTGGCGCGACGGCGCAAGCGGCAGCGCGACCAGCGCATCGGGCCAGCGCATTTCTGGCGGACGCAGCGAGACGGCAGCGCTCAGGGCTTCGGCGAAGTATTCCGCGTGCGCCAGATGGCCGCCGTACTTGAATGCGTGCAGCAGCCGGTCCAGCGGATATTCGTACGCGAACGCGGCGAACGCCGCGGCGAACGGAGGCGGCCGGACGACGCATGCGCCGCAGATCGCACCGCCCGGCGCCGGTAACGCACACACCGGGCATGCCCCGGCAACTCGCGGGAGGCCCGACTGACACGCGGCGCAGACAAGCCGGTTGCCGCACGGCGCGGCACAGAACGCGCAACTCTGAGGCAGCGCGCACTGGCAGAGACTCGCCAGCGTGCCCCAAGCCGAAACTTGGCCATCAGGGAAGTTGTTAAATTCCTTGGCCTGTAAATTTGACAAGTGCAGAGGGCTCATCGACACTCCACCGTTATCGATACCCGCGCAGTTTCTATCCGCTGCGAAGCCGCCGAAATCAGCCGAAAGCATCATGACCCGATGAGCCAGACGACAACGATCCATTTCTCGCCGACGCCAGTCCCTCCACCAGAACTGCCGCCGCGTTGGAGCGTCGACGCCCTCGTCGCATTGTTCGAGCTTCCCTTCAACGACCTCATCTTCCGCGCGCAGGAAGTGCATCGCGCCAATCACGCGCCGAACGCGGTGCAGTTGTCCACGCTGGTCTCGATCAAGACCGGCGGTTGTCCGGAGGACTGCGGGTATTGCCCGCAGGCGGCGCGCTATCACACGGGCGTGGACAACGACGCGATGCTCGACGTGGCCGACGTGGTGACGGCGGCGCGCGCGGCCAAGGCCGCCGGCGCGTCGCGCTTCTGCATGGGGGCGGCATGGCGCGGCCCGAAGGATCGCGACCTCGAGCCTGTGCTGGCGATGGTCAGCGAGGTGCGCGCGCTGGGGCTGGAGACGTGCGCCACGCTGGGGATGCTCAAGCCGGGACAGGCGCAGCGCCTGCGCGATGCGGGCCTCGACTACTACAACCACAACCTCGACACGTCGCCGGAATTCTATGGCGAGATCGTTTCGACGCGCGATTACCAGGACCGGCTGGACACGCTGGACCGCGTACGCGATGCCGGAATGCGCGTCTGCTGCGGCGGCATCGTGGGCATGGGCGAGTCGCGCCGCGCGCGCGCCGGTCTGATCGCCCAGCTTGCGAATCTCGATCCCTATCCCGAATCCGTGCCGATCAACCATCTGGTGCAGGTGGAGGGAACGCCGCTGCACGACAAGTTCCACGGCGACGCGGCGCTCGATCCTCTGGAATTCGTGCGCACGATCGCGATTGCGCGCATCACGATGCCGAAGGCCATGGTCCGCCTGTCCGCCGGCCGCCGGGAAATGGGCGAGCCGGTGCAGGCGCTGTGCTTCCTCGCAGGCGCCAATTCGATCTTCTACGGCGACAAGCTGCTGACCACCGGCAATCCCGAAGTCGGAGCCGACCGCGCGCTGTTCGCGAAGCTGGGACTGACGCCGCTCGACGCGCCTGCCGCATAGCCACCTTGGCCACTTCGCTGATCGCCGGACTCGACGCGGCGCTCGATGCGCGGCGGGCGGCCGGACTGTGGCGCAGCCGCCTGCCGGTCGAATCGCCGCAGGGTGCGCGCGTGACGGTGGGCGGGCGCGAGCTTGTCGCGTTCGCGAGCAACGATTACCTCGGGCTCGCCAACGATGCCGCCGTCGTCGCGGCCGCGCGCGCCGCGACTTCACGCTGGGGAGTCGGCGCCGGCGCTTCCCATCTCATCTGCGGACATTTCGCGCCGCACGAGGCGCTGGAGCGGGAACTCGCCGAATTCGTGGCGCCCTGTGACGGAGCGCGAGGACTGACGTTTTCCACGGGGTACCTGGCCAACCTCGCCATCCTGTCGTCGCTGGCGGGCCGCAACGACGCGATCTTCGCCGACCGCCTGAATCACGCCTGCCTCAACGATGGCGCGCTGCTGGCGCGCGCCGAATTCATTCGCTATCCGCATGGCGACGCGGCGGCGCTGGAACGCCTGCTCGCGCAATCGCGGGCGCCGCGCAAGCTGATCGCCACCGATGCCGTGTTCAGCATGGACGGCGACCTGGCGCCGCTGCCGCGGCTGCTCGAACTCGCCGACGCGCACGACGCGTGGCTGGTCGTCGACGATGCGCACGGCTTCGGCGTCCTGGGACAGGGCCGCGGCAGCGCCGCCCACTTCGGCCTCGCGTCCGACCGGATCATCTACATGGGGACGCTCGGCAAGGCTGCCGGCGTCGCCGGCGCGTTCGTGGCGGCGCACCCATCGGTGATCGAAACACTGATCCAGACCGCGCGCCCTTACATCTATACGACCGCGGCACCTCCAATGCTTGCGGAAACGCTGCGCGTCGTGCTGCGGATCATCCGCGACGACGCGACGAGGCGCGAGCACCTGGCTGACCTCATCACGCGGTTTCGCCAAGGGGCGCGCGGCCTGCCGTGGCGCCTGCTTCCGTCGGCGACAGCGATACAACCCCTCGTGGTCGGCGACGGCCGCGCGGCAATGGACGTCGCTGGCGCGCTGCGCGAACGCGGCTTCTGGGTGCCCGCGATTCGCCCGCCCACGGTTCCTCAGGGCACGGCGCGCCTGCGCGTTTCGCTGTCAGCCGCACACACGAGCGACGATGTCGCCGCGCTGCTTGCGGCGCTGCATGCGGTCGCGGCCGAAGGGATAGCGACATGAGCGCGTTGTCGGTGGAGTCCAGCGGCCATGGCTCTCCGCTGGTGCTGCTGCATGGGTGGGCGATGCATTCCGGCATCTGGGGACCATTCCGCGAGCAGCTCGCGCGCCACCATCGCGTCCACGCGGTCGACTTGCCCGGGCATGGCCACAGCGCGCCGGTCACTCCCTGCACGCTCGATGCGATCGTCGCTGCCGTCGATGAAGCGCTGGCCAACGAGGCGGGACCGCTCGCGGTACTGGGTTGGTCGCTCGGCGGCGTCGTCGCGATGCGCTGGGCGCTGACGCGGCCGAAGCGCGTCGACCGGGTGGTGCTGGTGTGCACGACGCCGCGCTTCGTCGCCGGCGCCGATTGGCCGCACGCGATGTCCCGGGAAGCGATCGCCCGCTTTGGCGACGAGCTGCACGTCGCGTGGAAGCTCACCGTGCAGCGCTTTCTGGCGCTGCAGGTGCACAACAGCGAACACGGGCGCGCCACGCTGGCGTCGATGCGCGAAGCGTTGTGGGCGCGCGGCGAACCTTCGCGTTCCGCGCTTTCGGCGATGCTGGACGTGCTGGTCGATGCGGACCTGCGCGCGGAGGCGCCCGGCATCGTGCAGCCGACGCTCGTTCTGGCGGGCGGCCGAGATACGCTGACGCCACCGGGAGCGGGACGCTGGCTCGCGGACGAGATCCCCGGCGCGCAGATTCATGAAATTGCAGGCTCCGCGCACGCGCCGTTTCTTTCCCACCGCGACGAATGCCTCGCGGTCCTGGAGCATTTCCTTGGCGCCCGCTGAGCCGCGCTTTCCGGCGCCCGACCCGCGCGATGTCGATCCGCGGGCTGTGCGGAGGGCGTTTGCCCGCGCCGCGCCGACGTACGACGCGGCCGCGGCGCTGCAGCGGGAGGTCGGCACGCGCATGGCTTCGCGGCTCGACTACATCAGGATCGCGCCGGACACGATCCTGGACGCCGGATGCGGCACTGGCGAGGCGGTCGGAGAACTGGCGGCGCGCTATGCCGGTGCGCGTGTGGTCGGCCTCGATATCGCGCTGCCCATGGTCGAGGCAGCGCATGAGCGCGCGCGTCGCGCGAGGTCGCTGTTTCGCCGCCTGCTTCCGGACGCGCTCGGCGGCGGAGCGCAGCCGGCGCCGTTCTTCATCTGCGGCGACTGCACGTCCCTGCCGCTGTCCGGCGTCAGTTGCGACCTGGTGTGGAGCAACCTGGCGCTGCAATGGGTGAACGACCTGCCGCGCGCCTTCGCCGAATTCCGGCGCGTGCTCAAGGTCGGAGGCCTCCTGACGTTCACGACGTTCGGCCCGGACACGCTGAAGGAGATCCGTTCCGCGTTCGCGCGCGCCGACGGTCACACGCACACCAATCGCTTTACCGACATGCACGACATCGGCGACATGCTCGTCGACGCGGGCTTCGCCGACCCGGTGATGGACATGGAGCAGTTGACGCTGACCTATGCCGACGCCGGATCGCTGATGCGCGAGTTGAAGCAGATCGGCGCGACCAATGCCACGCGGGGACGGCCACACGGCCTGATGGGCCGCGGCCGCTGGCGGCGCGCGCTGGAAGCGCTCGAGGCGACCCGGCGTGACGGGCGAATCCCTGCGACGTTCGAGGTCATCTATGGCCACGCATGGAAGGGCGAGCCGAAGCGTTCCGCCGAAGGACACCCGATCGTAAAGCTGACGAGGCCGGGACGATGAGTGCGCCAGGGGCATCTTCGTCACCGGCACGGACACCGGCGTGGGAAAGACCGTTGTCGCCGTTGCGCTGCTGCGCGCGCTGGTCGCGTCCGGACGTCGCGCCGTGGGCATGAAGCCCGTGTCGGCAGGAATTGAACCGGATGGATCGGTCAACGCCGACGTCGTCGCGCTCGACGAGGCCGGCAACGTCGATGCGCCGGTCGCCGATCGGAATCCATTCGCGTTCGCGCCAGCGATTGCGCCGCACCTGGCCGCAGCGCAGGCCGGCGTTGCCATCGACCTCGCAGTCGTGGCGGCTGCCTATGCGCGGCTCGCGTCGCGCTGCGATGTCAGTCGTGGTGGAGGGTGCCGGCGGCGTGCTGGTTCCCGTCGACGCCACGCAGGACATGCTGGACATCGCGGCAAATCTGCATTTGCCGGTGGTGCTGGTCGTGGGAATGCGCCTGGGCTGCCTCAACCACGCGTTGCTGTCCGCCGCAGCGATTCGTTCGCGCGGCCTGCCGTTCGCAGGATGGGTTGCCAACTGCATCGATCCGCAGATGCACGCCGTGGAAGCCAACGTGGAAACTCTCGTCCGCGCGCCTGCCGGCGCCTCGGATCGCGACCATCCCCTGGGGCGCGTCGCCGGTCCTTTCGCCGGCGGTCATCGTCGGACTGGCGCTGTGACGTTCCGCGAGTGGGCGTGTGGCCGGCCGCGCAAGTTCCGTGCTAACATTTTAGGCTTTGGCAGCAACTGGCGAAAAAGCCGGAAATCCGAAGTCGATTGGGGAACGCATGGTTCGTAATCAGTGGAGGCACCGGGCGTTGACCCGGATGCTCGCGAAGGGGTGGTGGGCTGGCCTGGCAGCGCTTGCTGCACTGGTGCCGGGCGTGGCAAGCGCAAGGCTCGAGTTCGACCTGCAACCGCCGGTGACCCCGATCGCGCAGCAGATGTACGACCTCAACGTCTACATCTTCTGGATCTGCGTCATCATTTTCTGCGCCGTGTTCGGCGTGATGTTCTATTCGATCTTCAAGCATCGCAAGTCGGTCGGGCACAAGGCGGTGCAGTTCCACGAGAACACCACCGTGGAAATCATCTGGACGGTGATTCCGTTCCTGATCCTGCTCGGGATGGCCTGGCCGGCGACCAAGACGATCCTGGCGATGCGGGACACGAGCGCGCCGGACATCACGATCAAGGTCACCGGCTACCAGTGGAAGTGGGGCTACGACTACCTGCAGGACGGCTTCGGCTTCTATTCGAACCTGTCGACGCCGCTGGCGCAAATCGAGAACCGCGAGAAGAAGGGCGAAAACTACCTGCTGGAAGTCGACCAGCCGATGGTCGTCCCGATCGGCGCCAAGGTGCGCATCCTGATCACCGCGGGCGACGTGCTGCACTCGTGGTCCGTGCCGGCGTTCGGCGTCAAGCAGGACGCCATCCCGGGCTTCGTGCGCGACACGTGGTTCAAGGCCGAGAAACTCGGCACCTATCGCGGGCAATGCTCGGAACTCTGCGGCAAGGAGCATGGCTTCATGCCGGTCGTGGTCGAGGTCAAGTCCAAGGAAGACTACGCGGCGTGGGTCGCGGCGCAGAAGACCAAGGTGGCCGCCGCCGCCGATGATCCGGCCAAGGTGTGGACCGTGGCCGACCTGACCGCCAAGGGCGCAGAAGTCTACGCAGCCAACTGCGCCGCGTGCCACCAGGCCAACGGCAAGGGCGTGCCCGGCGCGTTCCCCGCGCTCGACGGATCCAAGGTCGTCACCGGTCCGCCGGCGGCGCAGATCGCGCTGGTGCTGGCCGGCAAGGCCGGCACCGCGATGCCGGCGTGGAAGCAGCTGTCGAATGCCGACATCGCGGCCGTCATCACCTACACGCGCAACAGCTGGGGCAACCATTCCGGCGAAGCGATCCAACCTGCGCAAGTCGTCGCCGCGCGCAAGGAGCAATGATGAGCGCAATTCCGCACGATCACGCCGTTGGCCACAATGACGGCCACGCACGACGATCACGGTCATCACCCGACCGGGATCATGCGCTGGGTCACCACGACCAACCACAAGGACATCGGCACGCTGTACCTGCTGTTCTCGCTGACCATGTTCTTCGTCGGCGGCGTGCATGGCGCTGACCATCCGCGCCGAGCTGTTCCAGCCCGGCCTGCAGATCGTCCATCCGGAATTCTTCAACTCGCTGACGACGCTGCACGGTCTCATCATGATCTTCGGCGCGATCATGCCGGCGGCCGTGGGCTTCGCCAACTGGCAGGTGCCGCTGATGATCGGCGCGCCGGACATGGCCTTCGCGCGGATGAACAACTGGAGCTTCTGGCTCCTGCCGCCGGCGGCGCTGATGCTGGTCGGCTCGTTCTTCGTTCCCGGCGGCGCTGCGGCCGGCGGCTGGACGCTGTATCCGCCGCTGTCGGTGCAGGCGGGCATGGGCATGGACCTGACGATCTTCGCCGTGCACATCATGGGCGCGTCGTCGATCATGGGCTCGATCAACATCATCACCACCATCCTCAACATGCGCGCGCCCGGCATGACGATGATGAAGATGCCGCTGTTCGTCTGGACGTGGCTCATCACCGCCTACCTGCTGATCGCGGTCATGCCGGTGCTCGCGGGTTCGGTGACGATGCTGCTGACCGACCGCCACTTCGGCACGTCGTTCTTCAACGCGGCCGGCGGCGGCGACCCCGTCCTGTTCCAGCACGTGTTCTGGTTCTTCGGCCACCCCGAGGTCTACATCATGATCCTGCCGTCGTTCGGGATCGTGTCGCAGATCATCCCGACGTTCGCGCGCAAGCCGCTGTTCGGCTACGCGTCGATGGTCTACGCGGTGGCGAGCATCGCCATCCTGTCGTTCATCGTCTGGGCGCACCACATGTTCACCGTCGGCATGCCGGCGGCGGGCTTGCTGTTCTTCATGTACGCGACGATGCTGATCGCGGTGCCCACCGGCGTGAAGGTGTTCAACTGGCTGGCCACGATGTGGAAGGGCTCGATGACGTTCGAGACGCCGATGCTGTTCGCCATCGGCTTCCTGTTCCTGTTCACGATGGGCGGCTTCACGGGCCTCGTGCTGGCGCTGACGCCGATCGACATCCAGCTGCAGGACACCTACTACGTCGTCGCGCATTTCCACTACGTGCTGGTCGCGGGCTCGCTGTTCGCGTTCTTCGGCGGCGCCTACTACTGGCTGCCGAAGTGGACCGGCACGATGTACAACGAAAAGCTCGGGCAATGGCACTTCTGGAGCTCGATGATCTTCTTCAACATCACGTTCTTCCCGATGCACTTCCTGGGTGTGGCCGGGATGCCGCGGCGCATTCCGGATTACGCGCAGCAGTTCGCCGACTGGAACATGGTGGCGACCGTCGGCGCGTTCGGCTTCGGCCTGTCGCAGCTCATCTTCGTTGTCGCGTTGATCAAGTGCATCCGCGGCGACGGTGCGAAGGCGCCGGCCAAGCCCTGGGAAGGCGCGCGACACGCTCGAATGGACGGTGCCTTCGCCGGCGCCGTACCACACGTTCGAAACGCCGCCGGTCGTCCAGTAAGGCGCACGCGTGGCTGCCGAACTTCGCCCCGAGCACTCCGTCGACGCGCCGCTGCGTGCCGCCAACCGGCGCACGGCGCTGGCGGTGGCCCTGATAGCCATCCTGTTCTTCGTGGGCGTGATCGCCGCGCAGTTCGTCGGCGACTCGGCGGTCGGCATGTCCGTGGTGGGGGCGGCCGTGCTGCTGTTCCTGGCGCTGGCCATCGGTAGAAACCTACGCAAATGAGCTGGGCAAAATGAGCTTGCGCAAATGAGTCCGCAAGAGCTTTCCGGCGTGACCGATCCGCGTACCGACGAACAGCGCCGCGCGAACGTGACGCTGCTGAAGAAGCTCGGCGTGGTCGTCGTCTTCATGTTCGGCTTCGGCTACGCGCTGGTGCCGTTCTACGACAAGATCTGCGAAGCCGCCGGGCTGCGCAACATCGCGCAGCCCGATGTACTGGTCAACACGCAGGTGGACGTGACCCGCGCCGTGCGCATCGAATTCGACTCCAACGTGCGCGACATGGGCTGGACGTTCAAGGCGCTCGAGCCCGTCGTCAGCGTGCACCCGGGCGAAGTCCGGCAGGTCGAATTCGAAGTGGTCAACCGGACGGGACAAGCGCTGACGGGCCAGGCCATCCCGAGTTACGGTCCAGCCTACGCCGGACAGTATTTCCGGAAGATGGAGTGCTTCTGCTTCGCCCAGCAGACGCTCGCGGCGGGAGAAACGCGACGCATGCCCGTCGTGTTCGTCGTCGATCCGCAGGCGCCGGCCGACCTGGCCACGATCACGCTTTCCTATACGTTCTTCCCCGTCGAAGGCGGTGGAAAACTTGTAGTGGCACCAGGCAGGCGCAGCGAGCCCGTAACTTTGCATCCGCTGCCACTTGACCGTGAGCATCGTGGGAGTCTCACAATGAGCGCAGTCGCCAACGGCGCCAAGCCGTACTACTTCATACCGCAGCCGTCGCATTGGCCGATCACTGGCGCGATCGCGCTGCTGCTCATGGGAACGGGTGCGGCGTTCTGGTTCAACGGCTACGCGCCGGGCCCCTGGATCTGCGCCACCGGCTTCGCGATCCTCCTCTACATGCTGTTCGGCTGGTTCGGCACCGTGATCGGCGAGTCCGAAGGCCACCTGTACAACCAGAAGGTCGACCACTCGTTCCGCTGGAGCATGAGCTGGTTCATCTTCTCCGAGGTCATGTTCTTCGCGGCATTCTTCGGCGCGCTGTTCTACATCCGCAACCTGTCGATTCCCGATCTGGGCACGATCGGGTCGGCGACGCGCGACATCCTCTGGCCCAACTATGCGGCGCAGTGGCCGACCGAAGGCCCCTACATCAAGACGCAGTTCACGCCGATGGCGGCATTCGGCATTCCTGCGCTCAACACCGCCATCCTGCTGACATCGGGGATCACGCTGACCATCGCCCATCACGGCCTGAAGGCCGGGCATCGCGGCGTGCTGACGTTCTGGTTGTTCATGACGATCGTGCTGGGTTTCCTGTTCCTGGGATTCCAGGCCTACGAGTATCACCATGCGTACACCGAGATGGGCCTGAAGCTCACCAGCGGCGTCTACGGGTCGACGTTCTTCATGCTGACCGGCTTCCACGGCCTGCACGTGACCATCGGCGCGATCATGCTGACGGTGATGCTGTTCCGCGTGATGAAAGGCCATTTCACCGCCGAGCATCATTTCGCCTTCGAGGCCTCGTCGTGGTACTGGCACTTCGTCGACGTGGTCTGGCTGCTGCTGTTCGTCCTTGTCTACTGGCTGGCCTGACGCGCCAGGACACGCACGGTCAGAAAAAAGCCGCACGGGGCGCCGTGCGGCTTTTTCGTTGGCTGTGGCGCGCGCGATGGCGTCAGCGCACGCCCTGCGGCCCGATCCACCCCATCCAGTAGGATAACCAGAGGAACGCGAACAAGCCGACGGACAGCGCCACCCGGATGGTGAGCGCCCAGACCACGCGCTTGCCGCGGCCGGCATCGCGGTACAGGAACACGAGCGCCGAGAACAGCGCGACGACGATCGCGATCAGGACGGCGACGATGATGATCTTCATTGCAGGGTCCCGCTTGAATCGGACAGTTTAAACAATTCGCATGCGTCTGGCGGTTTCACTACATGAACGAGCCTGCAACTACTTCGCCCGCGCGTCGTTACCGGCCGCGACTGCTGCCCACCGTGGCGACGGTGGCGGGCATCGCGCTGTTCGTGACCGCCGGCCAGTGGCAGCAGGGCCGGATGGAGCAGAAGCAGGCGCTGCGCGCGCAGTTCGACGCGGCAGTCGCCATGGCGCCCGCCGCATTGCCGGCAGGACGTTTCCGACTGGTCCGCGTGGCGCTATCGGCCGATTGCCGCCGAAGGCGTGTTCGACGCCGCGAAGCAGATACTTATCGACAACAAGATCGAACGATGGGCGCGCCGGCTATCACGTCGTGACGCCGCTCGTGCTGCGCGACGGGCGCGCTGTGCTGGTCGACCGGGGTTGGATCGTCGCAGGGGAAACGCGCGCGCAACTGCCCTCGGCCCCGCCGCCGGCCGGGGACGTCACTGTGCGCGGCCGCGTGAACATTCCCACGGCGAACTACGTCGAATTGTCGCGCGATGCGCCGGCGGGCGTCGTCTGGGAGAACCTCGACCCGTCGCGCTTCGCGGCGCGCTCTGGGCCTTGCGGTGTTGCCGATCGTCGTGGAGCAGACGGCCCCGGCCGGCGCGACCGACAACCTGGTCCGCAATTGGCCGGCGCCCGATTTCGGCATCGAAAAGCACCGGATCTACATGGTGCAGTGGTACCTGTTCGCGGCGACCGCCGCGGGATTGTGGATGTATTTCAATCTGCGCCGCCCACGCGGGAAAGAGGGACCGTGAATCGAACCCGTCATGACGCCGATGTCGCCCGAAGCCCGCGCCAAGGGACGGCGCACGCTGCTGCTGCTGGCCGCCGTGGCCGTGGCTCCGGTCATCGCCTCCTATTCGGCGTACTACCTGTTTCCTCGCGAACAACGCACGAACTACGGCGAACTGCTCGCGACCGCGCCGGCGCCCCCGCTGGCCGGAACGCGCATGGACGGAAAGCCCTTCGCGCTGGCGCAGCTGCGCGGCAAGTGGGCTAGTGGTCGTCGCCGCCGCCGGCGCGTGCGACGCTGCCTGCGCGCAATCGCTGCACGCGACGCGGCAGGCGCGCACGATCCAGGGCCGGGAAATGGAACGCGTGCAGCGGGTCTGGCTTGTGACCGACGACGCCACGCCTGATCCGGGGCTGCTGGCGCAGCATCCCGACCTGCTGGTGGCGCGCGTGTCGCGCGGAGTCCGTTGCCGGCCTGCCAGCGGGCCCGGAGCGCATCTACGTCATCGATCCGCTCGGCAACCTTGTCCTCGCGTTTCCTGCAGATCCGGACATCAAGCGCGCCGCGAAGGACGTCGAGCGCCTGCTGCGGGCCTCGCGGATCGGATAAACCCCGCCGTCCCGTGTAAAATGCGCGGTTTGCCGGACCGCCGCCGCCTGGCCGCGGTCGTCCGGCGGGCACATTCCCGATGACCACACTCGCCCTGGCCGAAGTCCGCTTCAAGCAGTTCCTCGCGCTGACCAAGCCGCGCGTGGTGCAGCTCATCGTCTTTTGCGCGGTGATCGGCATGTTCCTGGCCGTCCCCGGACTGCCGCCGCCGATGACCGTGTTCTTCGCGACGCTCGGCATCGCGCTCGTCGCGGGCGCCGCCGCGGCCGTCAATTGCCTCGTCGAACAGAAGATCGACGCAGTGATGCAGCGCACGCGCGGGCGGCCGCTGCCCCGCGGCCAGGTCACGTCATCGTCGACGCTCGTCTTCGCCGGCATCGTCGGCGGCTTAGGGCTGCTGTTGCTGCACCGGTTCGTGAATCCCCTCACGATGTGGCTGACGCTGGCCACGTTCGTGGGCTATGCCGTCATCTACACGGTGCTGCTCAAGCCGGCCACGCCGCAGAACATCGTCATCGGTGGCGCGTCCGGCGCTATGCCGCCGGTGCTCGGCTGGGCGGCCGTGACCGATTCGGTCCCACCGGAAGCGCTGCTGCTCTTCCTCATCATTTTTGCGTGGACGCCGCCGCATTTCTGGGCGCTGGCGCTTTATCGCACGAAGGACTACGCCCGCGCGGGTCTGCCGATGCTTCCCGTCACGCACGGCGCGGCGTACACGCGGCTGCAGATCGTGCTGTACACGGTCGTGCTGGTGCTGGTGACGATGCTGCCCTACGTGATCCGGATGAGCGGCATTCTCTATCTCGTCGCTGCGTTAGCACTCGGCGGCGTGTTCCTCGCATACTCCATCCGTCTGTACCGCAACTACAGCGACAGCCTGGCCCGGGCGACGTTCCGCTATTCGATCCTCTACCTGACGGCCTTGTTCTCGGCGCTGCTGATCGACCACTACCTGCAGTGATGTCCGTTCGGCGTCTCGCGCAGCCCTTCCTTTTCGCGGTCATCGCGGCGCTCGCGGGCTGCGCGCCCGACGGTCCGAAATTCCAGGCGTCCGATGTCACCGGCGCCACGTTCGGGCGCAACTTCAACCTGACCGACGCCACCGGCAAGCCGCGGACGCTGGCCGATTACCGCGGCAAGGCCGTCGTCATCTTCTTCGGCTACACGCAGTGCCCGGATGTATGTCCGACCACGCTGGCGGAACTGGCCGAAGTCATGAAAAGGCTGGGACCGGACGCCGATCGCGTGCAGGTGCTGTTCGTGACCGTGGATCCCGAACGCGACACGCAGGAATTGCTGGCGCAATACGTGCCGGCCTTCGACCCGCGCTTCATGGGGCTCTACGGCGACGCCGCCGCGACCGAGCGCACCGCGAAGGAATTCAAGATCCTCTACCAGAAGCAGCCCGGCGCCACGCCCGGCAGCTATACGATGGATCACTCGGCGGGCACGTTCATCTTCGACCCGCAGGGCCGGCTGCGGCTGTACGTGAGCTACGGCCAGGGTCCCGACGTGTTCGCGCACGACCTGCGCGAATTGCTCAAGGCGTCGTAGCCGCGCCACCGCGCCACCGGGGCCGCGATGAAATCCGTGCGTGCCGCACTCACGTCGTTGCGCGAATTGTCGCTCGCCGCAGTCGTGGCGCTGGCCGCGTTGCTGCCATCCGCGCCGCTGCCCGCGGCCGCGGCGGCGACGGAACGCGTGCTGCACGTCGCATTCGACACGGCGGAAACCGGCTTCGACCCGCAGGCCCTCAACGACAACTACTCGTACATGGTCTGCGACGCGATCTTCGACGCGCTGTACACGTACGATTACTTCGCGCGGCCGCCGCGCCTTATTCCGAACACGGCGGCCGGGATGCCGCAGATCACCGACGGCGGACGCACGTTCACGATCAAAGTCACGCCGGGCATCTACTTCGCCGACGACCCGGCATTCAAGGGCAAGCGGCGCGAGCTGACGGCCGACGATTACGTCTACAGCATCAAGAGGATCTTCGACCCTCGCGTGCGCTCGACGTCGCTGTTCATCTTCGAGAACCAGCTCTCGGGACTGGACGAGGTGCTCGCCGCAGCACGCCGCACCGGGGACTTCGACTACGACGCGCCGATCGAGGGCCTGCAGACCGTCGACCGCTACACGTTGAGGTTCAGGTTCCGCAATCCCTACTTCGTCTTCCAGCACTGGCTCACCACGACGCCGCTGGCGGCGGTCGCCCGCGAAGTCGTCGCCGCACACCCTGACGCCACGCACCGCGTGATGGAGCATCCGGTCGGCACGGGCGCCTACCGGCTGGCCGAGTGGAAGCGCGCGCAGAAAATCGTCCTCGAAGCGAATCCTGGATACAGGAAGGAGCAGTTTCCAGTGCCCGGCCCGGGCAGCGAAGCCGGTGACGCGGCTATCGCCAAGGGCCTTTCGGGGCGGCGCCTGCCGCTGGTCCCGCGCGTGGAGATAAGCGTCGTCGAGGAGGCGCAGCCGCGCCTGCTGCTGTTCGACACCGGCAAGCTCGACTACCAGGAGGTGCCCTCCAGCGTTGCCGGCCTCGTGCTCGACGGCAGCGCGCTCAAGCCGGCGTACGAACAGCGAGGCATCGCGCTGCACCGGCAGGTCGATCCATCGCTGAGCTACTTCTACTTCAACATGGACGATCCGGTCGTCGGCGGGTTCGCGCCGGAAAAAATCGCGCTGCGCCGCGCGATCGCGCTGGGCTACGACCGCACGAGCAGCATTCGCATTCTTCGCAGCGGGCAGGCACTCCCCGCGGCCCAGCTGCCGCCGCCGGGATTTGCCGGCTACGACCCGACGATTCCGGCGGTCGACGCGCATGACCCCGCCGCGGCGCGGGCGCTGCTCGACAAGTTCGGGTACCGCGACCGCGATGGCGACGGTTATCGGGAAACGCCGGACGGCAAGCCGCTGACGCTGTCGCGCGCGTCGACCACGAGCACCGCGGCGCGCGCGAGCGATGAACTGTGGAAGCGCAACATGGACGCGATCGGAATCCGCTTGAGCTTCGTCAAGAACTCGTGGCCGGAACTGAACCGGATGGCCGAGGCAAGCCAGCTGATGTCGTGGGGCTTGGGCATCGTCGCGTCGATACCCGATGCGGACACGTTCTACGCGCTGCTCTACGGCGGCAACATCGGTGCGGGCAACTATGCGCGGTTCAGGCACGCCGAATTCGACCGGCTGTACGAGCAGTCGAGGAGCTTAGCCGACGACGGCGCGCGCACGGCGCTGTTTCACCGGATGAACGATCTTGTCATCGCGTACGCGCCGTGGATCATCGGCGAGCACAGTTACGGCAACGTGCTCGCGCAGCCTTGGCTGAAAGGCTTCAAGCCTGATCCGCTGCTGCGTTACCAGTGGAAGTTCTACGACGTCGCGCCGCGCTGAGTCTCCGTCGGGTTCCCACCGCTGCGCCGGCGCTCCACCAACTCGAAGGCGCCCATGCCCGCCAGCATCGCGGCGACGAACACCGCCGCCTTGCCGTAGCCCGCGCCGAGCGCGACGATCGCGGGACCCGGGCAGAACCCGGAGAGTCCCCAGCCGATCCCGAACAGCAGGCTGCCTCCGACGAGCCGCAGGTCAATGGCCTGCGCATCCGGCAGGCGCATCGGCAAGCCCAGCGCGCTGAGCGTGCGCCTGCGGGCGAGGGTGAACGCGACCTGGCCCACGGCGATCGCGCCGACCATCACCAGCGCAAGGGACGGATCCCACTTTCCGGCGATGTCGAGAAAACCGAGGATCTTGGCGGGATTGGCCATGCCCGCGACGATCAGGCCGAGACCGAAGAGAAGACCGGCGGCGAAGGCGAAGGCGGGGACCATGGGGGGTCAGGCGCCGATCAGGTGACGCACGACGTAGACCGTGGCGAATCCCGCGGCCATGAATGAAAGCGTGGCGACCAGCGAGCGCGGCGACAGGCGCGACAGCCCGCAGACGCCATGTCCGCTCGTGCATCCGCCCGCATAGCGCGTGCCGATGCCAACCAGCAGTCCGGCCACGATCAGGATCGGATATCCGGCATCGATCGTGATCGGCGCTCGCGGCCCCGCCATCGCATACGCCAGCGGCGCCAGCAGCAGTCCGGCGGTGAACGCCAGACGCCAGCCGAATTCGCCTGCCTTCGGGCGCAGCATGCCGCCGATGATTCCGCTGATGCCGGCCACTCGGCCGTTGACGAGCACCAGCAGCGCCGCCGCGAGGCCGATGATCACTCCGCCGATGAGGGCCGACCATGGAGTGAATGCGCTCCAGTCCACTGTCATGAGGGACGGGTCTTGGCGATGGCGGATGCGAGCCGAAGGGTGCGCATTTCGCAAATGATATAGCGGTTTCACGCGGAAACCGACATCGACCTGGCGGGAGCAGGCGCGGATCACCGATGTTTCGTTGGTGATCCGGCATGGTGTTCCTGGCGCTTGCAGGGCCAGTTGCACGCACGACCGCAACGCCGATCCCGAAGGCGGGAATCAGGCGCTGCGACGGCGTGCGGTCGTGCTGCTATTTCTTCTTGAACGGATTGCCGTCGTACCCGAGCGCCTTCCAGTCGAGCCTGCCGTTCTGGCCGTGGCAATCCAGGCAACGCAGCGCCTTGGCCTTGGGCACGACCATGTGGTTGACCTTCCAGTACATGTCGGTCTCGACCCAACCCACCGGTCCGGCGTACGGAAGTCCGGCCGTCTGCATGCCGTCGCGAACCGCGACCGTCCAGTCGAAGACGTCCCAGTAGCCGCCCTTTCCGAACAGGTGCGGGACCGCGATGACGTTGGTCCCCGCGTCATACGGCTGCTTGCCCTTCATGACCTTGAACGGCGTGAGCTTCGACGAGGGATCGGCGCGCTTTCCATTGGGTTCATTGAGGTGCACGACCTTTGCAGCGTCGATTTTCTCGCCCATGAGCACGCGCTGCACGCTGCCGTTGAACCAGGCGTATGAAGGGCACCACGTCCTTGCCCCATACGAAGCTGCCCTTTTGCTTGTCGTAGGTCTTGAGGCCATATTTGTCCAGCGGCGACGGCTGGTCCTTTCCCGCCGTTGACCAATCCCAATAGATCATGGTCGGCAGCACGCGGGCGAACGTCGGGATGTGACAGGCCTGGCAGGCAACCTTGGCGATGTGGCTGTCCAGCGTCTTGTTCCCGTTGTGCGGAGACCCCGCGTGGCAGTCGGTGCAGTCGAGCGTCGTGCCGGCGCCGCTCATGGACACTGCCAGCGCCTTGCCGGGAATCACGTGGTCCCTTGGTCCGGTGGCAGTCGGTGCAGCTCATGTTCGCGCCGTCGACCGCCATGTGGACGTCCATCGTGCGCGGCGGCTTGGCCATCGAACTGTCGAGGTCGCCGTGCTTGACGTGGTCGCCGCCGCCGCCGAAGAAGTGGCAGGCGCCGCAATTGTTCGCGGCCCGGCATGCCGACCGCCTTGGCGATCGCCTCGAGGTCCGGCGGCTGCCACATCGTGCCGGACTTGGGCGGGAATTCCCGCGGCTCGTAGGTCGGGTGCCCGCGCCGCAGTCGGGAACTTCTTGTACTTGCCGGTGGTGTCGTGGCAGACGAGGCAGTCGATGTTTTCCGCCTTGCCAAAGTCGAACGACGCGTCTTTCCAGCCATATCCCGCATGGCAGCTCGTGCAGCGCGGCTCATTGGAGGGCAACGCGATGCAGAAGTTGTTGACGGCGTTGACCTTGCCGAGATTGACTTCGCCTTGGGCGTCCGTCTTCTGGCGCGAACTCCAGGTCCAGTGGACCGTCTTCATGAAATCCTGTGCCTGCTTCTGATGACATTGCAGGCACTGTTTCGTCACGTCGGGGCCTGTCTTGAATGGCCCGTTGATCAGTGTCGAATGATCGGTTCCGGCGAACGCAGCTCCGAAAGACAATGCTCCAGCGACGGCTAGTGCAGCCGCGATGAGTTTCATCACTCCCCCTCTATGTTCCGAGCGGCAATTGGCTCAGAACACTTATGGCATGTGCAATCTCAAGAGGGGTTGACTGATATCAACACATGCCCACGGCGCATCCGCGACGAGTGTATCCAAAGATTTCGGAGGCTTTCCCGGCTATGCGCGATCGCGCGTCTCGATCAATTCGATCTTGTAGCCGTCCGGGTCCTCGACGAAAGCGATCACCGTCCTGCCGCCTTTCACCGGACCCGCTTCGCGCGTGATCCGGCCGCCGAACTTGGGCGTCAATGCGCGCACGGCGTCGCAGGTCGCGGCGGCGTTGTCGACCGCGATCGCGACATGTCCGAACGCCGTGCCCATTTCGTACTTGTCGACGCCGTAGTTGTACGTGAGCTCGAGCACGGCGCCCGACGCCTCGTCGCCGAAGCCGACGAACGCGAGCGTGTACTTGTATTCCGGGTTGTCGGACTTGCGCAGCAGGTTCATGCCGAACACGCCGGTATAGAAATCGATGGAGCGCTGGAGATCGCCGACGCGCAGCATGGTATGGAGAATTCGCATGGTTGCCTTTCCGTCAGATTTCGATCATCTCGAAATCTTCCTTGCGCGCGCCGCATTCCGGGCACGTCCAGTTCGGCGGCACGTCCTCCCAGCGCGTTCCGGGAGCGATGCCTTCGTCGGGCGCGCCTTCGGCCTCGTCGTAGATCCAGCCGCAGATGAGGCACATGTATTTCTTCAATTCGGATTCCGTTCCGTGGTTGCGCCGCGCGCGCTTGCGAGTCGCGCCCAAGAGACCTCGACGCGACGGCGATTATAATTGGGAATGCAGCACAGGACGCGCGTACGTTTCTAGGCCCGGGCGGGACATGACCAAGATCAATTTCGGCTCCGGGCCCTATCCGATCGCGGGCTGGATCAACGTCGACCTCGATCCGGCCGGGCGTCCCGAGGTCGTGGCCGACCTGGCACGCGCGCTGCCTTTCGCGACGGGCGTGGCCGACTACATCCACACCGAGGACTTCATCGCGCAGCTCGATCCGATGCCGCTGTCGGGCTTCCTGCGCGAGTGCCGCCGCATCCTGAAGCCCGAGGGCGTCATGCGGATGCTGACGCCGGACCTCGCGCGCTTCGCGCGCATGTACCTCGAGGACCCGCAGCACCTCATCTGGATCTGGAATACGTTCGTCGGCGTTCCTCTCGAGACCGGAACCGCCTGCGAAGTCCTCAATCTCGGGATGCGCCTGGCCGGCCGCTTTCAATACGACTTCGAGACGTACGCCAAGCTTGCGGCGGATGCCGGGCTCGACACCGTACGCGTCGCCTACAACGAAAGCCGCTTCGAGCCGTTGCGTGGACTCGACCTGCGCCGGACCGATGAAGCGGTGAGCATGTATCTCGAGTGCACGCCGTCAGCCTGACGCTTGGAGTGGCTCGTTGGAGCGTCGCCTCGATGAAGCACTCGACGACGCTCAACTTTCGCGGAATGGAACTCACCATTCGCGCCTCGGGTAAAATGCGCTATGAACAGCGCGCCCCGTCGCCTTAGTGTCCGCGCGACCGCATGATGCCCACCGATTCCGACCCCGGCTTTCCTCCCATCGTCCTCACGTTCGCGGCGTCCGATCCGTCGGGAGGCGCCGGCATGCAGGCCGACCTGCTCACGCTGGCCAGCATGGGCTGCCATCCGCTCTCCGTGATCACCGCGCTGACGGTGCAGGACACCGCCGGCGTCGAAGGCGTGCTGCCGATCGACGCCGACTGGGTCGCCGACCAGGCGCGCTGCCTGCTCGAGGACATGCCCGTCGATGCGTTCAAGATCGGCGTCCTGGGCAGCGTGGAGAACATCGCCGCCATCGCCGAGATCGTGTCCGATTATCCCGACGTGCCGCTGATCCTCGACCCGGTGCTCGCTTCCGGCCGCGGCGACGAGCTGGCCACGGAAGAAATGACGCACGCGCTGCGCGAGCTGCTGCTGCCGCAGACCACGATCGTCACGCCGAACAGCCTCGAAGTGCGAAGGCTGGCGGAAGCCGACGACGACGAGGAGTTGTCGATCGAAGCGTGCGCGATGCGGCTGATCGAAGCCGGCTGCGAATACGTGCTGGTCACCGGCACGCACGAGAACACGCCGCAGGTCGTCAACACGCTCTACGCCAAGAGCGGCGTCGTGCGCACCGACACCTGGCCGCGGCTGCCGGGCACGTACCACGGCTCCGGCTGCACGCTTGCGTCCGCCATCGCCGCCATGCTGGCCAACGGCCTCGACCTCACCGACGCGGTGCGCGAGGCGCAGGATTACACGTGGCACACGCTGCAGAAGGCGTATCGCCCCGGCATGGGCCAGCATCTGCCGGACCGCTTGTTCTGGGCGCGTGAAGAAGCCGACGCGTCGGGCGAAGTCGCCGAGGCGGCGCCCGCCGCCGATGCGCGCGGCACGCATTGAGCGAGACGCCGGTGGCCGCTCCGCCGTCGCGCCAGCGCCTCGCGCTGGATGCGGCAGTTGCGCGGTCTCTATGCGATCACTCCGGACATCGTCGACATTGCGCTGCTGGTCGCCAAGGTCGACGCCGCGATCGCCGGCGGCGCGCAGGTCATCCAGTACCGCAACAAGTCCGCATCGCCGTCGCTGCGGCGCAAGCAGGCCGCCATGCTGTCCAGGGTATGCGACGGCGGTGGCGCGCTGTTCATCGTCAATGACGACGTCGCGCTGGCTCGCGAGGTCGGCGCCGCGGGCGTGCACCTGGGCGAAGACGATGGCGACGTCGGCCGCGCCCGCGCGACCGGCGGCGAAGCGATGCTGATCGGCGTGTCCTGCTACAACGACCTCGCGCGCGCTAAACGGCTCGTCGCGGAAGGCGCCGACTACGTCGCGTTCGGCAGCTTCCATTCTTCGCCGACCAAGCCCGGCGCGCGGCGCGCGGAACCCGCGTTGCTTCGCCGCGCAAGGAGACTGGGCGTCCCGGTCGTCGCGATCGGCGGCATCACGGCCGGCAACGGCCGCGCGCTGGTCGAGGCGGGTGCCGATGCGCTCGCCGTGATCAGCGACGTCTTCGCTCACGACGACCTGGCCGAGATCACCCGCGCGGCCGCCGCCATCGCGGCCTGTTTCGAACCCGATACGACGACCTGAATCCGGACAAGTCCCCATGAGCCGAAACGACGAACTCTTCGCACGCGCGCAACGCACCATTCCGGCGGGCGTGAACTCTCCGGTCCGCGCCTTCCGGTCGGTGGGCGGCACGCCGCGCTTCCTGACGCGCGGCGAAGGGCCGTACGTGTGGGATGCCGACGGCAAGCGATACATCGACTACGTCGGCTCGTGGGGGCCGGCCATTCTCGGGCACGCGCACCCGGCCGTCGTGCGCGCGGTGCAGGAGAGCGCCGTGCACGGGCTCTCGTTTGGCGCGCCGACGGAGACCGAAATCGTGATGGCGGAGACGCTGTGCCGCCGCCTGCCGTCGCTCGAACTCGTTCGCCTGGTGTCGTCGGGCACCGAGGCGACGATGTCGGCGCTGCGTCTTGCCCGCGGCTACACCGGCCGCGCCAAGATCCTCAAGTTCGAGGGCTGTTACCACGGCCACGGCGACAGCCTGCTGGTGAAGGCGGGTTCCGGCGCGCTTACGTTCGGGCAGCCGTCGTCGGCCGGCGTGCCGCCGGGAATTGCCGAACTGACCATCGTCGTTCCTTACAACGACCTGGCCGCGACCGCGGCGGCCTTCGCGGCGGAGAAGGACGGCATCGCGGCGATCATCGTCGAGCCCATCGCCGGCAACATGAACCTGATCATGCCGAAGAGAGGGTTCCTCGAAGGCCTGCGCGCGTTGTGCGACCAGCATGGCGCGGTGCTGATCTTCGACGAGGTGATGACGGGATTTCGCGTGCATCCGCAGGGCGTGCAGGGCCTGACCGGCATCACGCCCGACCTGACGACGCTGGGCAAGGTGATCGGCGGCGGCATGCCGGTGGGCGCATTCGGCGGCAAGCGCGCGATCATGGAAAAGATCGCGCCGCTCGGCCCGGTGTATCAGGCGGGAACGCTGTCGGGCAATCCGGTGGCGGTCGCGGCAGGGCTTGCCACGCTTGCCGCGACCGAAGCCCCCGGCTTCTACGAAGGTCTGACCCAAACGACGCGCAGCTTCACCGAAGGCCTCGTGGCGGCCGCGAAACGCGCCGGCGTGCCGTTTTCCGCGCAGTCGGTCGGCGGAATGTTCGGCATCTACTTCGCGGCGCACGTGCCGGATTCGTACGATTCGGTGATGGCGGGGGACAAGGAGCGCTTCAACCGCTTCTTCCACGCTGATGCTCGACGCCGGCATCTACCTGGCGCCGTCGGCATTCGAAGCGGGGTTCGTGTCCGCGGCGCACAAGCGCGACGACATCGCCGCGACGCTCGCTGCGGCGGAGTCGGCATTCGCCAGGATCTAGCCGTTCCCGGCCGTTTCATTCCGGCGCCGCGGGCACGCCGGTCGTCCGGCAGATGCCTCCCGTCCGGAACTTCATGACCTAGCCACGGGTCTGTTCTCCGCCCGATCACCGGACGCAGCCGCGCGGTGCTGCCATTCCGTCGGGCTATGACGACAGTCTGTGAGTGCACTGTCGCAGGTCCACAACGTTGCAACGCGACGGTCGCGCGGAAAGCTTTTCCAGCGGCGGAACAGTCGTCTCGCATGCTATGATCAACCGGATTTTCCTCAAGCATTTCAATCGGATACACCGTGGACGCTTTGGCCAGAAAACGCATTGGTGAACTGCTGATCGAGCGCGGCAAGCTCGACGCGGCCACGCTGGAGCGCGCACTGCGATTGCAGCAGGAGTCCGGCGAAAGGCTGGGCTCCCTGCTTGTCACGCTCGGCGTCGTGGCCCAGCGCGACGTCGCCGAGGCGCTGGCGGCGCAGCTCGACCTGCCGATGGTCGATGCTGCCGGCTACCCCGAGTTTCCGATTCTCGAAGAGCGCGTTTCGGCGCGGTTCCTGCGCGAGACGCGCTCGCTGCCGCTGCGCGAGGACGAGGACTTCGTCGCGCTCGCAATGGCCGATCCGACCGATGCCTACACGATCGGCGCGTTCGAAATGGTCACCGGCCGGACGGTGCGGCCGATGGTCGCCATGCCGGGCGAGCTCGAAGCCGCGCTGGAGCGGCTGTACGGCAGCGGCAAGTCCGCGCAAAGCCAGCTGATCGGCGATGTCGAGACGCGCGGCGACGAACTCGCCTTCGACGCCGACGTGCAGCAGCTGAAGGACCTGGCGTCCGAGGCGCCGGTGATCCGCCTCGTGAGCCTGCTCATCACCAACGCGCTGGACATGCGCGCGTCCGACATCCACGTCGAGCCGTTCGAGAACAAGTCTGAACGTCCGCTATCGCGTCGACGGCGTGCTGCACGATGTGGAGTCGCCGCCCAAGCGGCTGTCCGCGGCGGTGATCTCGCGGATCAAGATCATGGCCAACCTCGACATCGCGGAGCGCCGCCTGCCGCAGGACGGCCGCATCCGGCTGCGCGTGCAGGGCAAGGAAATCGACCTGCGCGTGTCCACGGTGCCGACGATGCACGGCGAGTCGGTGGTGATGCGTATCCTCGACAAGGGCGGCGTCGCGCTCGATTTCCACAAGCTGGGTTTCGAGGAGGACACGCTGAAGCTGTTCCTCGACGTGCTGCTGGAACCGCACGGCATTCTGCTCGTCACCGGGCCGACGGGTTCCGGCAAGACCACCACGCTGTACACGGCGCTGGACCGCCTGAACCAGCCCGACGTGAAGATCCTCACCGTCGAGGACCCGGTCGAATACCAGATGGTGGGCATCAACCAGATCCAGGTGAAGCCGCAGATCGACCTGACGTTCGCCAACGCGCTGCGCTCGATCGTCCGGCAGGATCCGGACGTCATCATGATCGGCGAAATCCGCGACCTGGAAACGGCGCAGATCGCCGTGCAATCCGCGCTGACCGGTCACCTCGTGCTGTCGACCGTGCACACCAACGATGCGTCGTCGACCGTCAACCGCCTGCTCGACATGGGCGTGGAGGATTACCTGCTCACGTCGACGGTGATCGGCATTCTCGCGCAGCGTCTCGTGCGCAAGCTCTGCCCCGGCTGCAAGGAGTCGTACAAGGCGCTGCCCGAAGTCGTCGAGCAGCTGGGCCTGGCCAAGATTGCGGGCACCCGGGACATCACGCTCTATCACGCCAAGGGCTGCGCGCAGTGCGGGCACACCGGCTATCTCGGCCGTTTCTGCATTCTCGAGATGCTGCCGATGACCGATCCGCTGCGCAGCCTCGTCATGAAGCACGCCAACTCGAACGAACTGAAGGCCGAGGCGCAGCGCGGCGGCATGCTGACGATGTACGAGGACGGCATGCGCAAGGCGATACGCGGCGACACCACGTTCGAGGAAGTCCTGCGCGTCACGCGGGAAGCCTAGATATGTGCCCCCACGCTCGCCTCACTTGCGTTCGGCATCGCTGCCCCCCGAGGGGGCGCAGTCAGTCCCTCGGGGCGGCCCTTCGGGATGGAAACGGCCCCCACGCTCGCCTCACTTGCGTTCGGCATCGCTGCCCCCCGAGGGGGCGCAGTCAGTCCCTCGGGGCGGCCCTTCGGGACTGACATGAACTCCCAAGCGCTCCACTGACGCCATGGCCGTCTATCGCTATCGTGCGGTCAATCCGGCAGGCGAAGTCGCCGTCGGCGAGCTCGACGCGGCGAACGAGGCCGAGATCGTCGACCGCCTGCGCGACCAAGGCCTGATGCCCATGCAGATTGCCTACGCGGCCAGCGGCGGCACGCTTGCCGCCGGGGGCGTCGTCGGCGCGCGAGCCGGACGCGGCGCGCCGCGTGTGGTTCCAGGCGAAGAAGGTGACGCGCGACCAGCTGCTCGCGTTCACGCGCGAACTCGCGACGCTGCTGCACGCCGGAATGACGCTCGATCGCGCGCTCGAGGTGTTGATCGGCCTGGCCGGCAACTCCGGCCATCGCGCAGCTCCTGCAGGGCATCCGCGACGACGTGCGCGGAGGCAAGGCGCTGTCGCAGGCGCTGGACGCGCGACGCGAAGTGTTCTCGCGCTTCTACATCAGCATCGTCCGCGCCGGCGAGGCGGGAGGCGCGCTCGGCGTGGTGCTGCAGCGCCTCGCGGACACGATGGACCGCAACAAGGAACTGCGCGACACGGTCAAATCGGCGCTCATCTATCCGACGATCCTGGTCTGCGTCGCCGTCGCGTCGGTGATCCTGCTGCTGTCGTGGGTCGTGCCGCAATTCGAATCGACGTTCGCGCAGGCGGGCAAGGCGCTGCCGCTGTCCACGCAGGTGGTGATCTTCGTGGGCAAGTTCCTCAAGGAATGGTGGTGGGCGCTGCTGGCCGTGGTCGCGCTCGCGGTGATGTGGTTCCGCCGCCGCGGCGACGAAGCCCGCCATACGCCTGAAGCGCGACGCCCGGATGTTGCGCATGCCATTGCTGGGCGATCTCATCGCGAAGGTGGAAGTGGCGCGCTTCGCGCGCACGCTGGCCACGCTGCTCGGCAACGGCGTCACGCTGCTGGGCGGCCTGTCCATCGTGAAGGAGACGATGACCAACACCGTTCTCGGTGGCGCGCTCGAAGGCGTGATCGCGAAGTTGCGCGAGGGCAAGGGCTTCGGACGGCCGCTCGCGGAAACGAATCTCTATCCGCGCCTCGCCATCCAGATGATCCTGGTGGGCGAGGAGTCCGGTCGCCTGGAGGAAATGCTTGCGCGCGTCGCCGACGTCTACGACCGGGAAGTGCAGGTGGCCGTCAAGCGGTTCCTGGCGATCCTGGAGCCGGCGCTCATCCTCGGCCTGGCCGTCCTGATCGGTGGAATCGTTCTCTCGATCCTGCTGGGCGTGCTGGGCATGACCGAACTTGCCGGTGCCTGAAGCGTCCAAACTGAGCCGTCCAGACTTACGTCCATCCATCTACGCATCGCGAAAAGCAGGGGAACGATCATGAATCGGTTGCAGAAAGGCGATATACAAAGAGCAAGGCCACGCGAACGCGGCATGACGCTGATCGAGATCCTCGTCGTGCTGGTCCTGATCGGCGTCGTGATGGGCATCGTCGGCAGCAAGTTCATCGGACAGGGCGAAAAGGCCAAGGCCGACGCCGCCAAGATCGAGATCAACCAGATCGGCAACACGCTCGATCTCTTCAAGCTCGAGGTCGGCCGCTATCCGACGACGTCCGAGGGCCTGCAGGCGCTGGTCACGGCGCCGTCGGGCGCGCCGAACTGGAACGGCCCGTACTGGAAGAACGCGACGCTGCCCAAGGATCCGTGGGGCCACGAATACAAATACAGCTCGCCCGGTACGCACGGCACCGCCTACGACATCGTCTCCCTCGGCGCGGACGGCGCTGAAGGCGGCGAGGGCCCCAACAAGGACATCACGAGCTGGTGACCGCGTCGCGGTCGTCACGTTCCCCCACACCATGAGCGCCTCTCGCGGCTTCTCGATGATCGAATTGCTGGTCGTCCTCGTGATCATCGCGACGGCGTCGGCGCTGATCATCCCGATGTTCGGCAAAGGCGTGTCGACCACCGAACTGAAGAGCGCCGCGCGGCAACTCGCATCCGGCCTGCGTCTCGCGCGGAGCGAGGCGCTCACGCAGCGTCGCGAGACATTCCTGGTGCTCGACGTCGCGGGAAAGCGGCTTCAAGGTGGACCACGACCCGAAGGAATACCCGCTGCCGCGCGACGTCGAGCTGAAACTGTTCACGGCGCAAAAGGACCTGGTCGACGACAAGGTCGGATCGATCCGCTTCTTTCCCGATGGCGGCAGCAACGGCGGGCGGATCACCGTCGCATCCGGCGAGCGCAAATTCGAAGTCGACGTCGACTGGCTGACCGGCCGCGTGGCCATCCTGGACTAGCATGAAACGGCCCTCGCGCAACGCCGGTTTTTCGCTGCTCGAAGTGCTCGCCGCCTTCGTCATCCTGGCGCTCGTCGCAACGGCGCTGTTCCGGCTGTTCTCGGGCAGCCTGCAAAACGCGTCCGCCGCGGAGGAGTGGAGCCGCGCGCTGATGGTCGCGGAATCGCAGCTCGAGCTGGCGGCGTCGGCGCAGCCGCTCAAGGAATCCACCGAGCGCGGCCAGGACAGCACCGGCACCATCCAATGGGAGACGCGCGTGGTCGCCTACGTGCCGCCCGACACGAGTCCCGACGCCGAGCGCGCTGCCGAATTGCTCGGCACGCGGCTGCTGCGTGTCACGACGGACGTGAAATTTCCGGCCGCGGTCAAGGGCGAACGCACACTTTCGCTGACGACGGTCAAGCTCGCGCAGAAGGCGTTGCAATGAGGACCGCCGTGACTGTGCCCAAGTGTCGTGCCGCGCGCGGATTCACGATGATCGAGCTCATGATCGCGCTCGTGCTGCTGTCGCTCATGTCGGCGGTGCTGTTCGGTTCGCTCAATCTTGCCGGCCGCAGTTCCGAGGCGGGCACCGCGAAGGCGGAAAGCACGTCCGGCATGCGCTTGGCCGGCGAATACCTGCGCACGCAGCTGGCTGCGCAGCATCCGCAGCGCATGCACAAGATCCAGGAGTTTCCGCTGCTCTTCGGCGGCGATGCCGACCAGTTGCGCTACGCCGCGCCGATGCCCGGACGCGTGGGATTGGGCGGCGTGTGGTACTACCGCCTCAAGCTGGCGACGGTGGAGGGCCGGCAGAAGCCTTCGCTGATCCTCGAACGGACGATTCCCGACGTGAACGCGCTGGACATGCCGGAGTTCGTCGACGCGGACCGCTCGGTGCTGGCCGATGACATCAAGGAGTTGAAGATCGCGTACTACGGCGTCAATACGGGCGCGTCCGTGGACGAGGCGCCGACGTGGCGCGACAAGTGGGACGACCCGCAGAACCTGCCGCAGTTCATCCGCGTGGACGTCACGCCGGAAAAGGGCAACGCGTGGCCCACGCTGGTCATCGCGCCGCGGGAGGCCCCTGAAGCAGGATGCCGAGGTTGGGACGCAACGCGCAAGCGCTGCGCCACGGCATGATCATGCGTCGCACCCTTCCTTCGCGCCGGCAACGCGGCATCGCGCTCATCCTTGCGCTGTGGCTGACCGTCATGCTCACGGTGATCGCCAGCGGCTTCGCGTTCTCGATGCGCAGCGAGGCGATGGCCGCGCGCAACATGATTTCGATGGCGCAGGCGCGCGCCGCCGCCGACGGCGCCATCGAGCGGACGGTGTTCGAGCTTTCGCGCACCGCCTCGGCGGAAACCTGGAAGCGCGACGGCCAGGCGCACACCTGGAAGGACGGCGACACCACGCTCACCGCGAGCGCCACCGACGAGTCCGCCAAGATCGACATCAACGCCGCCAGCGAGGTGCTGTTGCGCAGCCTGTTCATCAACGTCGGCGGCGCAGATCCCGACCTCGCCGCGCACATAACGGACGCCATCCTGGACTGGCGCGACGCCGACGACCTGAAGCGCCCCAACGGCGCCGAGGAGGCCGACTATCGTGCCGCCGGACTCAAGTACAAGCCCGGCAACGCGCCGTTCGAAACGGTGTCGGACTTGGGGCGAGTGCTGGGTGTCACGCCGGCCATCTATGCGCGCGTGGCGGACAGCGTGACCGTGCACTCGCGGCAGGCCGGGATCAATCCGTTGACCGCTTCGCGCAACGTACTGCTGGCCCTGCCCAATGCCACGCCGGAGCTGGTCGATGCCTACCTCGCGCTGCGGGGCGACGCGCTGAAGGCGAATCAAGTACCTCCGGCGTTCCCGCTGGCGCAAGGCTACAGCGCGGGCGCGGGCGGCATCTGGCGCATCAGCGCTGTGGCGACGTTGCCCGATGGTGTAACCTTCGCCCGCGAGGCCGTGGTCAGTCCCTCCGGCGATGTACACCGGCCCTTCATCGCGTTGGCGTGGCTCGATCAGATCACGCCGCCTCCGACCGACGCAGCCGCCGACGCGACGCGGTCGGCAGACGACAAAGACAAGTCCAATGGCCGTCCGTGACCTGACCCTGCCCCAATTCGGGCCACGCCTTGCGGAATTCGCTCGTCGCTCGGGCGTAGCCGGCATGTGGACGTGGTGGATGGCGCAGCTCAACGAACTTGTGCCCAGCAAGCCGCGCGCCGCGCTTGAGCGCCGGCGCATGCGTCCCGGTACTCGTGTTCGAGGGCGACCACGCGACGTTGTGGCGGCCGGCCATGGACGGCGATCGTGCCGTCATGCGGCCGACCACGACCATTGCATTGGCGGGCGACGCAGCGACCGTCGCTGCCGGCGGGCGCGCCGCGATTGCAACGCTCGCCGAGGGCAGCCTCGGCGTCGACGCCATGGCACCCAAGGTCGTGCTGTCGCTGCCCTCGCGCGACGTGCTGCGCAAGACGATCGTGCTGCCTTCCGCCGTCGAGCCCAACCTGCGGCAGACGCTTGCCTACGACCTGGACCGCCATACGCCGTTCAAGGCCGAGGAACTGCACTTCGACGCGGTCGTGGTCGGCCGCAGTCCGGAGAAAAAGGAAATCCGCGTCGACTTGGTCTCGTGCCGCAAGGCTGTCGTCGACGCCGCGCTGCGTCATGCCGCCGCCTGGGGAGCAACGGTGTTGGCGGTCGTCCCGGAACTTCCGGCGGCTGCGTCAGCGTCGCGCCTGAATCTGCTTCCGCACGAGTCCCGCGCCTCCCACGTCGTGTGGAAGCGCTGGCAATTCTGGCTGCCGCTTGGGCTGGTCGCCGCAGTCGCGCTGGCGGCCATCGCCATACCGCTCTGGCAGAAGCGCGATTTCGCCATCGCGCTCAATACGCTCGCGAACGGCGCGCGCAACCAGGCCGCGGTGTCCGACGCCTTGCGCGCCGAGCTCGAGACCAAGGCCGGCGACTACAATTTCGCGCTGGAGAAGAAATACGCGTATCCAAGCGCCTTTCGCGTGATCGACGAGGTCAGCCGGGTGCTTCCCGACGACACCTGGCTCACGCAGATGGAAATGAAGACCGTTGCCAGGGGCAAGGAAAACCAGCGCGAGCTGCTCGTGCGCGGCGAGTCCGCCAACGCGGGCCGGCTGGTGCAGCTGGTCGAGGAGTCCACGCTGTTCGCGCAAACGGCGCCACGTTCGCCGACCACCAAGATCCAGCCGGGGCCAGGGGAAATATTTGATCTTGGCGCGCAGGTCAAGCCATTGCCTGCGCCCGCACAGGTCGCGCTGCTCGGCGCGGACAAGTCCGCAGACGCGGTGGGCAATGTCGCGGTGCCCGCCCCGACCGCGGCCCCGACCGCGACCGCGCCGGCATCGGCCCCTGCGCCGACCGCGTCGTCCGCAACCGCGCCCGAGGCCGGACCCGCGCCGTCGGCAACGGAAAAGGGGCCGGACGCGGCCGCGCCATCGTCGCCAACTGCGCCGCCAGCGGGCGCACCCGCTGGCGGCTCCACGAACGCGCCGGCCACCGCACCATCTGCCCCTGCCGCGACTCCCGCCAAACCTGCGGTGACGGTCCCGGTCGCCGTCGCGCCACCGACAACGGCCGCGAAGGCGATGGGCCCGCCCCCGGCAGGCGTTCCGGATCCCTGGCTCTCCACGGCGAAGCCCAAACCCGTCACGGCACCGCCTGCCGCCGCGGCGCCGCCGTCGCCTTCGATGGTGCAGCCCAAGTCGCCGGTGATGCCCGCACCGGCGCCTTCGGCCAACGCCGGCAATGGAGCCAAGCCATGACGCCGGCACTCGTGTCGCGCCTGTCGCCGCAGCAGCAGCGCGTTCTCGCCGTCGGCCTGCTCGTACTTGCCGTTGTCGCGGCGCTGGTCCTGTTGGCGGGCCCGGTCGTCCTGTTCCACCGGCACTATGACGTCGCGATCGAGGACACGTCCAGGCGGCTCGAACTGTACCGCCGCGTGGCCGCTCAGGCGCCGGACCTGCGCGCCGCGCTCGAGGTGATGAAGCAAAAGGACGGACGGCGGTTCTTCCTGCGCAACACGGCGCCAAATCTGGCGGGCGCGGAATTGTCCGACCTGGTCCGCGCCGCCATCGAGAACAACAGTGGCCGCATCACGACCAGCCAGAGCCCGGCGCCGCGCGAGGAAGGACGCTTCCGGCAGACCTTCGTCACCGTGCAGTTCTTCGCCACCACGCCGGCGCTGGCGAAAATTCTTGCCGCGCTGGATACGCAGGTGCCCTACGTCGTGGTCGACAATATGACGATACGACCGCTCAATGCATTTCGTGGCTTCCGCCCTGCCACGGGCCAAGAGCCGGAACTGAGCGTGCAGATGGACGTGTCGGCATGGGCGTTCCCCGAAGCGCCCAAGGTCGCGGCCGCAGCGAAGTGACAGCGACAGGACAATTGCGATGAACGGACTCGATGCGAGAGTGCGCGGATGGCTGGTCTGGCTGCTGCCGTTCATCGTGCTTGCGCTGGTGATCGGCTGGGAAGCGGACTGGGGCCGCAAATGGCGGCACGTGCCGGTGACCGACGCGGCGGTGGTTCCGCAGCCTGTCGTCGTCGCGGTGCTGCCGGAATACAAGCCGACGGCCACGCTCGCCACGCAGCGCGACATGGTGGAACGCGCCTTGTTCAACCCGACGCGCAGGCCCGCGCCGGTTGCCACGGAAGCGGGGAAGCGACGCCTCCAGTCCGGACAGTTCGTGCTCACGGGCACGTTGATCATCGACGGCAAGGCCACGGCGTTCCTGCGCGAAAACGCCGGCGGCAAGTCGCGCCGCGTGGCCCAGGGCGAGCAGATCAACGGCATGCTTGTCGCCGAAGTGAAGCCAGACCGCGTCAAGCTCACGCTGGGCGACGAAGCCGAGGATCTGGTCCTCAAGGTCGCCATCGGCCCGAAGACAACGACGCAGCCGGTCGCCGCCCCCGCTCCGGGTACGCCCCCAGCTGCCGGCGGTGGCACCGCGCCCGCCGGCACTGCCGCCGCCGGTACGCTGGCCGAACGCCGGCGCGCGCAGCAGGCGGCCGAGGCCGCGGCCGCCGCGGCTTCCGGGAAGCCGCCTGTGCTCAACGCTGCGCCGGCAGGCGCCTATTTGCCACCGTCCGGCGCCGCGTCGGCCGGCGCGGCGCAACAGGATCCGCGTTGGGCCGAGTCCGACGCGCGCGTGCGCGCCAGGGTGCGAGCGCAAAGCCTCGGGCAAACCAAATAGCGATTCGCGTCGCTCCGGCCAACTATCTATTGCGACATTCCACAGGCGACCGTGCAAGCAAGGCGGCGAAAACATGAATAAATTCCAACAAGTCTCTCGCCTTCGCGCGACGGCGGCGATCGTGGTCTTCGCTCTCGCCGGTTGCCAGTCGGGCCCGATGGGCCAGGACCAGGTCGGCGAGCGATCCACGCGTTCCATCCCGAACAAGTCGGACGGCCAGTCGCCGGCGATGTCCGAGGCGGCCGCGCGCGCGCAGTCCGGCGCGTCCGATTCGGCGCGCATCTACAAGGGCACCGGCGTCGTGGTCAAGGGCATGCAGCCCGGCGGAAAACTGCCTCCGGGTCCCGCGATGCAACCTGCGGGCGGTGGCGTCATCCTCAATTTCGAGGCTGCGGACCTGCGCGAAGTCGTCCGCAACATCCTGGGCGACATCCTCAACGAGAATTACACGATCGACCCCCTCGTCGGCGGCACGGTGACCATCCGCACTTCGACGGGCATTCCGCGCGAAGCACTGGCCGCGACGCTGGAAACGCTGCTCCGCGCCAACGGCGCCACGATGGTCAAGAACGGCGGTCTGTACCAGGTCGTGCCGCAGGCGCTGGCCGTACGCGGCAACACGGTGCCTCAGCTCGGCAATTCGACGCGCGCGCTGCCATCCGGGTTTTCCGTGCAGATCGTTCCGTTGCGCTACGTCGGCGTGAAGGAAATGATGCGTCTGCTCGAGCCCTTCGCCAAGGATGCGCAGGCGGTGCGCCCGGATGAACTGCGCAACCTGCTGATCCTCGCCGGCACCGAACGCGAGTTGCGCAACCTGATGGACACGATCGACATGTTCGACATCGACTGGATGGCGGGCATGTCGGCGGGCGTGTTCACGCTCACCAACTCGGACGTCAAGTCGGTGATGACCGAACTCGACAAGATCATCGGCGACAAGAACCTGAGCCCGATGGCCGGCATCCTGCGCATCGTTCCCATCGAGCGCATGAACGCGCTGCTCGTCATCACGCCTCAGCCGGCGTACCTGGACGAGGTGAAGAAATGGATCGACCGCCTGGACAAGACCGGCGGCGACGGCGGCGGTCTCCAGTTCTATGTGTTCAACCTGTCGAACCAGCGCGCGGAAAAGCTGGGCCCGCTGCTGCAGCAGGCGTTCACCGGCCGCGCATCGCAAGCCACGTCGGCGGCCGCACCCACGATCGCGCCCGGCACGCCTGCCGGCACGATCGTCAATCCGCCGACGTTCACGCCGGTCAATCCGACCACGGGCGGCCCCAACCTGACCGCGCCGCCGGCAACCCCGGCGACCACTGCGGCCGGAGCGGGCAGCGGGTCCGGCATCGTGCGCAACCTTCAGGTCGTCGCCGACAAGGACAACAACACGCTGCTCATCATCGCGACGGCCGCCGAGTATTCCGTGATCGAGGCCGCGCTGCGCAAGCTCGACGTGCCGCAGCGCCAGGTGGTGATGGAGGTCACGATCGCCGAAGTCACGCTCACCGACTCCATCCAGTTCGGCGTCGACTGGCTGTTCAAGGGCGGCGCGCCGTCGGGCCGCGGCTCGGGCGGCAACATCAACAGCCTGCTCGTCTGGTTCGCAGAATCCGTCCGGCCCCCGGCCACGGCACCGGCCCCATCGCCGCGCTCGCGCAGGGCTTCACGTACATTCTCAACAACACCAATTTCCCCGGCGGCATCCAGGCGGCGCTGAAGCTGCTGGACACCTACGGCAACACCAAGGTCATCGCCAATCCGCACGTCGCGGCGCTCGACAACCAGAAGGCCACGATCAAGTCCGGCGACCGCATCCCCATCAGTTCCAACACCACGGTGGGCGGCACGCTCAACGGCATCACGACGACGTCGCAGTACATCGACACGGGCGTCCTGCTGCAGGTCACGCCGCACATCAACTCGGGCGGACTCGTCACGCTCGACGTGCAGGCCGAGGTCAGCGTGCCCGGCAACTCGGGATGTCCGGCCGACCTGCAGTGCGCGCCGCCGATCTCGACGCGCTCCGTGCAGACGCTCATCTCCGTTCCCACCGGGCGCACGATGGTGATGGGCGGCCTCATCAACGAGACGCGCAGCAACACGTCGCAGGGCATCCCGCTGGTCTCGCGCATCCCGTTCCTGGGCGGGCTCTTCGGCGAGCAGGAGCTCAAGAACAACCGCACCGAGCTCGTGCTGTTCATCACGCCGCGCGTCGTCGAGGACGAAAAGGACATCGGTCTCGTCATCGATGACCTGCGCCGCCGCATGGAGTACCTGGACCGGATGTTCCCCTCCAAGAACGTCCCGTCCACGATGCCGGGATTCACGATGACGCCGCAGTTGATGCTGTCGCCGGCGCCCTGATTCGGCGAGGGCCGGCGCGCCCGCGCCGGCCCGAAAGCGTCGTCAAATTGCGACAATTTGCCGAAAATCGGCAAAAGCGTCGCTGATGCCCGACAAGTGCATGTTGTTCAAGGACAACATCGGGGAACTTTCTCGTGATTCTCGATTGACGCGAGAAGTTCCTTTCTTTAGTCTTGACTCAAGCGAACAGGATGTAATTCAAATGATGCAGCAAGGATGCAAGAGGGGTGGCAGACGCGCCCCGGCAGTAAGTGTGGGAAATTCGGTACCTGGCAGTGGTGGTTCTGGCGCTGTTGACTGCCGCATGCGCGACGTTGAGCCCGGACTCTCCGAACGAGGAAAAGGTCAAAGTCGTGACGGAGCGGGCGGCGGCGCGCTGGCAGGCGATCATTGGCAAGGATTTTGCTGCTGCCTACGAGTACATGTCGCCGGCTATCACGGGCGACGGTGACGCCGGCGGGCTTCAAGACGGTGGCGTCGCGGATCGACTACCGGGACGCCAAGGTCACCGGGGCAACGTGTGACGGCGGGACGTGCAGGGTGAAGCTGATTCTCACCTACAACGCGGCGCTGGCCATCAAGGGCGGCGAATCGGCACCGATGAACAGCATCAACACGCCGCTGGAAGAAAACTGGGTCATCGACAAGGGTCAGATCTGGTATGTCTGGCCCATCTGAGAAACGGAGAACCGTTGCAAATTTCACACAGGGGGCCTCCGCGCGGAAACGAATCACTTGGACAAAACGAGTAGCCTGTAATACCATGTTCGGCGCTGTCGGTTATAAAGTGATCACTTTAAATCGCAATCAGAAGGAGCTATATCCAATTATGAACACTTTCACGAAAAAATCCCTGCACGTCGCCCTCGCGGGCCTCGGCACGCTCGGCCTGGCCGGCGCCGCTGATGCAGTCATGGTCAACCCGAACGGTCTCGGCCAGGTACTGATCTATCCGTACTACACCGTGCGCAGCCCGGCCGGTGCGGGACTCGCGAGCTACAACACGCTGCTTTCGATCGTCAACACGACGACGTCGACGAAGGCCGTCAAGGTCCGTTTCCGCGAAGGCAAGGCCTCCGCTGAAGTACTGGACTTCAACGTGTTCCTGTCGCCGCTCGACGTGTGGACCGCGGCGGTTGAGCCTCTTGGCGCCGGCGACCGACGTGAGTGGGACTCCTCTCCTTCCCGGTGCGCAGATCGAAACGATCTGACCGCAGCTGCACGATTCCGAATTTCCTCCCGGGCGTTCCGGTCCTGTTCCGTACCGGCGCCTACGAAGGCGACGCGGTCGGAAGGACAGACTCGCTGAGATCGTCTGACGGAAGGCTACTTCGAAGTCTTCGAAATGGCGCACCTACGACAATACCGTCGGTCATCGGCGATCAACGCCAAGCACTCCGGCGGCGTACCGAAGGACTGCTCGCAGTGACCAACGCGTCGGCAACGCTCGGCATCCTGCCCCCGGACGGCGGCCTGTTCGGTGGCGCAACGCTGATCAACGTGCTGACGGGCGATGCCTTCACCGAAGACGCAACCGCGCTGATCCAGTTCACGAATGTCGGCGGCTTACTCCAACACGGGTGTCGACACGCCGAATTTCTCGAATGCATTGCCGACAATCGGCGCGGCCGTAAGCAAGCTCGGCACGCATCGTGACGGGCGCCTTTCCGCCGGCGCACTGCTGACGCGGAAAAGGCGGTCACGATGGCGCTGCAAAAGCAAACGGTCGTCAACGAATTCGTTGGCGAAGCGGCGACGCTTTCGGGCACCGACTGGGTTGTCACGTTCCCGACCAAGCACCACTTCGTGACGGACACCGCGCTCGTGCCGCCGTTCTCGAGCGCGCTCACCACGACGGGCTCGTGTGACAACGTCAACGCTGGATACGTGGGATCGCGAGGAAACCCCGGTTACGCCGGGCGGACCGGACTTCTCGCCGTCGCCGACGCCTGCTGGTTTCGCGCTGTGCTGGGAAGCGAACATCATCTCGTTCAAGGCGACCAAGGGTTCAGGCATCGCCAACGTGCTGGGTTCGGCCAATTCCTACACGGTCGGCACGGGCTTCAAGAGCGGCTGGGCCCGTTTGACGTTCAATTCTAACGGGCACGCGCTATTCGGCTTGCGAGCCCGACGTCGCGACGGAATACAACACCCTGGTCATCCCCCCGGCTGTCACGACTCTGCCGGATACGACGTTCTGTCGGATTGCCGACCATCGGCTTCGCCGTGCAGACGTTCGTGAACGGCACGTTGTCGGACTCGCAAGGCAGGTTCGTCCAGTCCTCGTACGGCGGCAACTTCGGCCACCGTTACACCGGACCGCTGGCGGGAACCCCGACGCCGTCCCGCCGGCGCCGTAATTGCTAGTGCATTAAGCGCCAAAGAAGGGGCGGCCGCGAGGCCGCCCCCTTTTCTTTTGATGTGTGGAACGAACGGCGGCAATGGTGTGCCCAACGGACAGTCGCTCACGGGGCTTGTGCTGTATAATGGGAATGGCTCGCAAATTGCCTTGGCTTAAGAAGCGAACATTTCAGTTATTCGGGAGATATCCATGACCTCACGTTTGCCTAACCTTCTCGGTGGTGCGGCGTTGTTGGCGGCCTTCGCATTTGGTTTCGCGAATGTGGCCACGGCCCAGACCATCACCGTTTCCGGCTGTACGTCGTTTACGACCAGCGGGCGGAACCTCCGCGAACATCAACATCACCTGCAACACCGGCGGCGGCGGCGGCGTAACCCCGCCAACCTGTAGCAGCGCCAATATTGTCCGTCGTAGGCTCGACCCTTACCTTCTCGGCGTCTTGCACGCAGGGTACGAATCCCATCACGTCGGTCACCCTGAATGGGATAAGCCTGTGCAGCGGCGGCCGCGGCTTGTACGAGCCCCTATCCGGTAAACATACCCAGCCTTCACGGTTCCGCCGGTGCACGACCAATTACACCGTCACGGCTTCGGATGGCACGCTCCAAGGTTCCTCCACCGCGACGTACGTGGCCAGCGGCGGCGGTGGCGGCGGCGGCGCGTCGACCTGAGCGGCTGCACCGCGCGGGCTACACCGATGCGCGCTGGGCTCGACGTGGCGTTACCCGATCGGCGCGAACATCAACATCAACCAATCGTGTCAGCACGGCGAATCGCCGCCAGGCACGTTCGGCAACACCGACGCGCTCTGTCGTGCGGTTCACCACGCCGGCGCTGGGCGTGAACGATCGACGGTGTTCCAGCCGGCCGGCAATCCGCCTGTGCAAAACACCGGTCGCGTCTATACGCTGTCCACGCAGCCATGTCAGTTCGCCACGTCAAGCTCCCGACCGGATCGATTCTCCATGCGATAAGTTCGCAGTCGCCTGCAGTTCACAGTCCAGGTCATGGCCGGGGGCGTGCCCGTACACCGGTGCTTATGTTGGGTATTGCATAGTCCGCAGCGTGGCTCCAACCGAACACGACCTACTACATCACGATGGTCAACCGCACGACTCTTCGGAGGCGCAGGCGTCCTGCACATATGGCCAAGCTGCGACATGCGGATCGACTTCAACAAGTAGCCGTCGCGCCCTGCGCGATGATTCCGTCCCCGCCGCCGGCGGGGACGTTTTTTTCCGCCACCGACAATGACTCTAGACCCAAGAACTTGTTCCTGCGCGCATTCGCGCTCGCGCTGTTCGCGCTTTTCGTTGCGGGCGTGCATGCGGCAGGAATGGCAGCCGACGCCGTCATCGCGGAGTCCGCGCGAGCCGCTCACGCTGGCCGACTACGAAGCGGAGGTTGCCAAACTGGCGCCGGCGTTGCGCGGGGAAGTCGCCGTGAACGCAGGTGCGGCTGAAGCAATACCTCGACAATCTGTTCATCGCGCGCGCGCTTGCGGCCGATGCGCGGGCCGGCGGGCTGGACAAGGATCCGGTGCTCGCGCGCCAGATCGCGATGGCGGTCGACAAGTTGCTGGCGCAGGCGCAGGTCGACCGCATCGAGACTGCGGCCGCTGCGGCGTTCGACCAGTCCACCGAAAAATTCACGGCGCGCGCCCGCGAGCTCTACCGCGTGAATCGCGCCAAGTATGGCGTGCCCGAGCGCGTCAGGCCGCGCACATCCTGGTGAAAATCAACGACGGCAACAAGGAGCGGCGCTGGCCAAGGCCACGGACATCCGTGCCACGGCTCGTGGCGGGCGCCGACTTCGCGAAGGTTGCGCGCGAATCGTCGAACGACCCGATCGCTAGCCAAGAACAACGGCGAACTGGGCTACTTCGAAGCCAAGTCGATGGACCCGGCTTTTGCTGCCGCCGCATTCGCGATGACGAAGCCGGGCGAGATCAGCGCGCCGGTGCTTACGTCATTCGGCTATCACATCATCCTGTTCGAGGACCGCCAGCCCGCCGGCGTGCGCACCTTCGATGAAGTCAAGCCGGAACTGATGGCGGAGCTGAAGACCAAAGCGTGGCTGACGCGAAGCGCCGAAGCCACCCGCCGGATCTTCGCCGATCCGACGCTCAAGGTGGACGTCGAGCTCGATCGACCGCATCAACGCCGAGGCTGTCGCGCGGTCGAAGGCTCGGAAGCCGCTGCTGCCCCGGCAAGCCTTGATCGCGCATCTCAGCCTGCGATACGCCGCGCCCCGACGATCACAGCGGCGCGCACATGCCCACCTGGTCCGGCCCGTAGCCTTCGGCAACGTAACCTGCGGCGATCATCTGGGCTTTGACGGTCGTCGAGGTCGTGTATCGGTGGTTCGAATCCGCGCGGCCATTCCACAGCCGGTAGACGGGAACCTCGTTGACGGCGCACGCGCCAGTGACCGAGTCCGGCAGCGCGATGTAGAACGCCGCATCGGTCTCCTTGACGAGCCACGGAAACTTGACGAGCGCTATCGCGCATTCGTCCGGCGCCGCGGAAAAGAAGTGCGAGTCACCGTAGCCCGGCGGAATGTAGTAGCGGCACACCGGCTGGGTGAATCCGCCCGGGCCGTTCCAGACCTGGAATTGGTACCCGGTGCGCACCCATCCCGGGTGTACACCGCTATCGAGATCGCTGATGTCCGACGCCGTGGCGGCGACGAAATAGTGGTCGTAGCCGGCATGGTAGAACTCGACCGCGAGCACCTTGTCCGGCGGTGCCGCGACGCCGATGTATTCGGGTGTGCCGAAGTTGAGCCAGTCGCGGACGACGTAGCCATCGTTGTCGGCGGATGCCCCGGTGAACTCGGTCAGCAGCATCGAGAAATACCAGACTCCGTTCGGCGGCAGCGTGAACGGCACCGGCCCGGAGTCGATGTCCGCCAATCCGGCGCCGGCATTCAGTGCGAGGAAGTTGATACATTGCGAGCCGCACGCCGCTCATCCCCGGCACATAAGGTGACGTGAATGCCCACAACTCGAGGCGCAACGCGTCGGACCTGACGGAGTCCGCGTTCCTCACGCCATCGGTCGTGAGATCGGCCGAAGTCCCCGAGTAGGTGTACGACACGTAGTTGACGATACGCACGTCGGTCGCCTGCGCCGTGGCTGGCGCCAGTGCGAAAAGAGCGAAGACGAACGCCGCCGCTATCGTAGTCCTGCTCATCATGGTGGTTACCAGGGTGCGATTCATCGGGCGCTTTCCGGTTGGCAATGCGTAGGGACTCTGCATCAGTGCCGTTTCGCGCGTGCCTGTCCATTGTGTGGGTGGGCAACGCGCGGAAGGAGCAGAAGCCGTCGCGATATTCCGTCCGCGTGCGTCCTACCTCGGTTCGCATCGAGGCTAACGCGCGCATCCACCGCGGTCGGTGCGGCAGCGCACCAACGCTTTTGGGAACGCTTTGTGGGGTACGGCTTGCCGCGCGGAGCGCGGCTAGCGGACGGCGATCAGCGCGTGCGCCGCCGGATGCTCGAGACTGACGATGCGGCAATCGGCGAACCCGGCGGCCAGCGGCCACCGCCATGCGTCGGCACCGAACTCGGTGTGCACGAGGTAACCGTCGCCCTTCGCCGGATCGCCATGGTAGCTGGGTGGCAGGCCCGCGCGGCTGCGGGTGAGCCGGCCGACGATGATCGGCACGGTGTATACGCAGCCACCGGAATCGCGCAGCACGCGCCGGCACTCGGCGAGGCCCGCGACCGGATCGGGCACATGTTCGAGCGTGTCTGAATGCACGACCAAATCGAACGCGCCGTCCGCTTGCGGCAGGTGCTGCATGTCCACTTCCGGATATCGCACGAGCCGGTGTCCCGGCCACTTCGCGAGAAACGGCGCGACGCCGCCGGCTTCATTGATCTCCAGCACGCGCAATTGCCGCGCCGTCGGCGATGCCGAGAATTCCGCGAATGTGCCAGCGCCTCCGCAATGCCGCAGCAGCGCGGTGGCCAGCGCCATGCAGCGCAGCGTGCTGCCGCACCGCACGCATTGCAGGCCCTGCTGCCGGTTGACGTAGGCAGCCTCCTCGGCGGAGAGCTCCCATTCGCGGATCAATGCGGGCGAAAGCTCCTCGACGTAATGCAATTCCGCCGAACCGCACACGGCGCAGCGCTTCACGGCGTGCGCTCCAGCAGGTCGAATCCGATCGACCGCATGGGCACGCCGACCAGCGAGTGCCGGATGCTGCTCGTCTCGACGCGGAAGATGAGCGCGTCGTGAATCCATTCGTGCTGCACGTGTTCCTGCTGGTGTCCATCGGCGACCGCCACGGCAATCGAATAGTTGCCCGGGGGCAGCAGCGGCAGGTCGAACTCGAAGCGTGCCCGCGCGGTGTCACCCGCGGCCAGCTTCAAAGGCTTGTCGTGCGACGTGAGGAACGTGTTGTCGCCGAAGATGTTCTGGCCCAGGCGGTCGCGCACCAGGAATCCGACGATGGGACTCTCGAGCGGCTCGATGGCCTCGACATCGATGGACACGGCGACGGTCTCGCCGCCCACTGCCCACGCGAGCCTTTCGCCGTTCGGGTGCTCGATGCGCACGTCGGCGATGCGCGCGCCGCGGCGGCCGAAGGACGCCGACGCCGGATCGAACTCGAAGATCTCGACATCGGTGCGGTGGCCCGACGCCTGGATCACGTCGAGGCGCTGGTCTCTCGGAGGCGCGGCGACGAGCCGGTCGCGCGCGATGGCTGCGCGCGGTGCATCGACGTCCCGCGATGCCCCCTGGGCGGCTTCGAGCAGGTTCTCCAGATAGAGTTCGCATACCTGCTTGCTCGGCCCCAGCGCCTTCACGCGGCCACCGTCGAGCCAGAGCACGCGGTCGCACAAGCTGGACACAGCACTGGTGTCGTGGCTCACGAACAGCAGCGTCCCGCGTTCCTTGAATTCGCGCAGGAAGCGCATGCATTTCTGCACGAAGCGCGCGTCGCCGACGGCGAGGGCTTCGTCGATCACCAGGATCTCGGCATCGACGTGTGCCATCACGGCAAACGCCAGGCGCACCACCATGCCGGTGGAGTACGTCTTGATCGGCTGCTCGATGAAATCGCCGATGTCCGCGAACGCGCAGATGGCGTCCAGGCGCGCCTCGATCTCCTGCTGCGACAGGCCGACGATATATCCGTTGAGGAAGATGTTCTCGCGCCCGCTGAACTCCGGGCTGAATCCTGCCCCCAGTTCGAGTATGGCCGCGATGCGGCCCCGCGTGGTGATGCGGCCGGCGGTCGGCTGCAGCGTGCCGCAGGCGATCTGCAGCAGCGTCGACTTGCCGGAGCCGTTGCGCCCGATGATGCCGACTGTCTCGCCGCGCTTGACGTCGAAGCTGACGTCCGACAGCGCGGCGAATTCGCGGTAATACTTGTGGCGGGCGGTGGCGAACAGCTGCTTCAGCCGGTCGCGCGGCGTCGCGTAGAGGCGATAGCTCTTTCCGACGCCTTCGGCCTGGATGACGAGATCAGAGGACATCGGCGAAGCCGTCGCGCGCGTGCTGGAAGAGGGCGAGTCCCAGCCAGGCGACCACGAGGCCGCCTGCCGTCATCATGGCCAATTCCGGGAAATCGGGAAGCGTTCCCCAGATCAGCACGGCGCGCGCCTGCTCGATGAAGAACGACATCGGGTTCCATTCGATCGCCCAGCGAAAGGCCGGGGGCACGGCGCTGGCCGGATAGAAGATCGGGCTCAAGTACATCATCACCGTGGTGACGATCGTGATGGTCTGCGCCAGGTCGCGCAGATAGACCCCCAGCGCCGCCAGCGCCCACGACAACCCCAGGACGAACAGGATCAGCGGCAGCAGCACGACCAGGATCAGCGGCCAGGTCAGCGGCAACCCGCCCAGGCCGATGAGCATGACGAGCGCCAGGACCGCGAGGCTGATGACGGCGTGAAACAGGCTCGAGCACAGCACGACCCAGGGCATGATCTCGAGCGGGAAGATGACCCGCTTCACGAAGCCCGGGTTCTGCAGCATCAGCGCCGGCGCGCGGTTGAGGCATTCGGAAAAGATGCCGAACACGAGCAGTCCGGCGAACAGGACGACTGCAAACTCGAGAATGCTGGACGATTCGTTCTGGCTCCAGCGCGCCTTGAACACGACGCCGAAAACGAACGTGTAGACGAAGAGCATCAGCAGCGGATTGAAGAACGACCACATCAGGCCGAGAAACGATCCGCTGTAGCGGCCGAGGACATCGCGCCGGGCGAGATTGACGAGGAGCGCGCGATGCCTCCAGGCGCTGCTGAACACCGCAAACGGTTGCTTGGGCAGGGACAAGACGGAAGTCCGGAGAGTCGAGTTCACCGGGCGCGGATGGGGCGTCGGATCGGCAGGAGGGTCGGCAAAGGCGCGGCAGCCTTAACGGGGCGGAACGCCTGCAGGCAACGCGCGGAACATGGCCGTCAATGATACCGCGGGCGCTTGCCTCCAGATAGAGGAGGCGACCGCGGCCGGCGGCGGGATCACGCGGTCGTCGCACTTCGGCTAAAATTGCGGATTGGCGGCGCACGTCCGTGCGGCGTTGGCGGCTTACCATTCGCCGCCTCAATCGACCGATGCCCTCCGACCTCGAATTCACCGGTGAGCGATTCGTCCCCGGCATTGCCGGCGAGATCGCGCACGAGCACTGGCATCGCTATGCGTTTGCGCGGCGGTATGTCGCGGGCAAGCGCGTGCTCGACGTGGCGTGCGGCGAAGGCTATGGCAGCGCGCTGCTGGCGGGCGTGGCAAGCGCGGTGACCGGCATCGACATCGACGCCGGCGCGGTTGCGCATGCGCGGGGCGTGTACGCGGCGCTCGCCAACGTGCGCTTCGAGGCAGGCAGCGCGGCGTCGCTGCCGCTGCCGGACGGAAGCGTGGACGCCGTGGTGTCGTTCGAAACGATCGAGCACCTGCCGCGGGAGGACCAGCCGCGGATGATGAAGGAAATCGCGCGCGTGCTCACGGCGGACGGCGTGCTGGTCATGTCGGCGCCCAATCCCGTTGAATACTCGGCGGCGCGGAACTATCGCAATCCGTTCCACCTGCACGAGCCGGATCGCGCGGAATTGGCCGCGCTGCTTGGCGACGCATTCCCCGTGCAGCGCTGGTTCCGGCAGCGGCGCTACTTCGGTTCCGCGGTCTGGAGCGAAGCATCCGGCGAGTCCGTCGAAGCGTGGTCGGGCGATGCGGCGAAGATCGACAAGGCGGCGCCCCCCGCGGCGATGTATTTCGTGGTGGTCGCGGCGCGCTCGCAGACCTCGTTGCCGGCGGCGGATGCGGCGACTTTCCCTGTTCACCGACGGCGCGGAAAGCGAACTCGCGCGCATCGACGCGCAGGCTGCCGAGGTCATGCGCCAGGATCTCCTGTTGGGACAACGTGATGCGGAGCTGACGAAGGCTGCGGCACATGTGCGGCACCTGGAGGAGATTGCCGCCTACCGCGAGCGCATCGTCGTCGAGCGCGATGCGCAGCTCGTCGAAGTGCAGGCAGCCCACGCAGCGGAGCGCGACGCATTGAACGACGAACGCGACGGGCTCGCGAGCGCATTGGCCTCGGCGCGGCAGGCGGTGGCCGCGCAAAGCGCGGAATGCGAACGTCTCGAACGTGCGATTGCCGCGCAGGAACGCATCATCGCCTACCGGCAGAGCGCCCGCTGGTGGTTCTCGCTTCCCTGGCTGCGCGTGCGGCTCTGGTGGCAGCGCCTGCGCGGCGAATGACCGGCGCAATGGCGTTCAACGCCGCCGACGTGGTGGTGCCGGTGTACAACGCGCCGGCCGATGTCCGCGCCTGCGTGACGAGCGTGCTCGCGCATCTGCGGCCCGACGTGCGCCTGGTGCTGATCGACGACGCGTCGCCCGATCCGGCCATCCCTGCGTACTTCGCGGAACTCGAGCGGCTCCGCCATCCGCAGGTGCTGCTGCTTCGCAACGAGGTCAACCTGGGCTTCACCGGGACGGCCAATCGCGGGATGCAGCTGTCGCGCTCGGACGTCGTCCTGCTCAACTCCGACACGATCGTCACCCGCGGCTGGCTGGATGCGCTCCTGCATTGCGCGGCCACCGACGCGACGATCGGCACGATCACGCCGTTCTCGAACAACGCGGAGATCTGCTCGTTCCCGCGCTTCTGCGAGGACAACCCGTGGCGGACCGGGCGCGATCCCGACGCCGACGCTGCGGCGATTGCCGCGGCGGCTGTGCCGACGTACCCCGACATCCCGACGGGCGTCGGATTCTGCCTCTTCCTGCGCCGCGCGATGCTCGACGCGGTGGGCATCTTCGACCCGGTCTTCGGCGCGGGTTATGGCGAGGAGAACGACCTGTGCCTGCGCGCCGCGCGCGCAGGATGGCGCAACGTGCTCGCGGACAATGCGTTCGTCGTGCATACCGGCGGCCGATCCTTCGTCGGGCAAAAGTCCGAGCTCGGGCCGCGCAACATGGCGCTTCTGCTGGAACGCCATCCGCACTACCTCGACATGGTGCATGCGTACATCGCGGCCGATCCGCTGCGGCCGCTGCGCGAAGCCGCGGCATCGCGGCTGGCCGTGGACTCGGCGCCGGGGCAGGGCGTGCTGCACGTCATCCATCACCACGGGGGAGGCACCGAGACGCACGTGCGCGCGCTGATCGCGGGCTCTCCCGGGCGCTGGCGCCACTATCTGGCCATCGCCGTCGACGATCGCTGGCAGATCGAGGAACACCGCGCCGACGGCGCCGTCGTCACCTACGAATTGCTGCGCGGCGACGCACGAGCTGTGGCGCGACTTCGTCGGCGGAATCTGCGGGACGTTCGGCATTGCGCTCGTGCACCTGCACAACATTTCCGCCTGCCGCGACGGAATCATCACGGCGCTCGCCGATTTGCCGGTGCCTTTCGGCTATACCGTTCACGACCTCAATTTCGCGTGCCCGACGATCACGTTCCTGGCTGCCGATGGAATGTATTGCGGCGGCGTGACCGACGTCGCGGCATGCACGCGCTGCCTGCACGCGCAGCCGACCTTTGCCGGCGTGGACATCGCGACGTGGCGCGCGCGCCACCAGAAGCTGCTGCGCCGCGCGGCGTTCAGGATTGCGCCATCGCGCTGGGCGGCCGGCATGCTCGAACGCTATTTTCCGGAGTGCGCGACCGTGGTCGTTGCCCACGGCATGCCGGACGTCGTGCGTTCGCGCGAAGTCAGTCCACCGCAGGCCTTCGATCTGCCCGACGACGGCGCACCGACGGTTGCGGTGCTGGGCGCGATCGGGCCGGACAAGGGCGCGCGCCGCCTCGAGCGTCTGGTTGCCCTTGCCCGCGCGCGCGGCGCCTGGGTGCGCTTCGTGCTGATCGGATACATGGACGTCGAGCACGGACCGTGGCAATCCGACGACGCGCGATTCACCGTGCATGGCCGCTACGACCCCGCCGCCCTGCCCGATCTGCTGGAGCGCTATCGCGTCGCCCTCGTACTCTATCCGTCGGCCGGCCCGGAAACGTTCAGCTATACGTTGTCCGAAGCCTGGGCGTCGGGTCGGCCCGTTCTCGTGCCGCCGATCGGCGCGCTGGAAGAACGCGTGCGTGACAGCGGCGCGGGTTGGGTGATGACCGATGCCGAATGGCGCGACGAGGAGAGGATGCTGGAGCGCTTGCTCGCAGTGTTGGGCACGGCGAACGTCGCGGCGCGCGATGCTGCGGCGACCGCGGCGCTGGCAATGCCGCATGCGTCCCTGCCGGCGATGACCGACGCCACATTCGCCTGCTATGACGCGGCAGTCGCGTCCGCGCGATCGGCGTCGATGCGACCGGCGTCGCAACCGCATCGCGATCCCGTGCAGCGCATCATCTCGCCGCCGTGCGCGTGCGCGATGCGCTGGGCTATCGCGCCTGGACACCTCCGGCCCCGGACCGGATCGCCGCGGCGCCTGCGCACGGGGTCGGTGGCCGGATCGCGCACGCTGCCGTGGCTATTCGCCACAAGCTGCCGGGCCGCATCCTGTACCGGCTGGCTCCAGCGTCGCTGGTCGAGCGGCTGAGACAGTATCTCCGTTGATGGCGACCAACGACTTCGCCGACTGGCTGCAGCGCGGGCCGGACCCACATGCGGGCGGGCCGACCGATCGACGCGGTGCTGTGCTTTCGCCGTGCCGCGCACGCGAATCCGCGCGACGTGGATGCTCGTTTCCATCTGGGGGAAGTGCTGTGGCAGTTGGGATTGAGCGACGAGGCGATTGCCGCGTGGCGCGACGCTGCGCAAATCGATTCCCGTTTTCTCGCGGCCCGGCTCGCGTTGGCGGAGAGCCTGCTCGCGCGCGCGGACTACACGGGCGCACAGGCGGCTGCAGGCGAGGCGCTGGCGCTGGCGCCGCTGGAACTGCGTGCGCGGGCCTCGCACGAAGCGGCTGCGGCGGCGCTGGGCGATCGCGCAGCGCTGGCGAGACTCGTCAGGCTCTTGTCGGAGAATCCCGAGCTTTCGCTGCCGCCAGCCTACACGCCGGCGCTGGCGCGCGTGCTCGAGCACGCACCGCGCGACGCGTTGCGGGAAGACTTCGTGGCGCAACTGGTGCCGAGGGTGGCAACGCTGCCGTCGGCCGTGCTGGCGCTGGTCGCAACCGAAGCGATTGCGCACAACCCCGCCGCGCTGACGGACGCACTGCGCGTGCGCGCCTGGCAACGCAACGAAATCGATGCGCTGCGCCGGATCATCATCGCGGTCCACGCACACGACGCGGCTTTGGCGAAGGAACTCGTGGCCACGCACGCGGCGATGTGCCTGGCCGAGCCCCTGCCAGTGCCGTCGGGTTGGCCCGCCCGCACGGGCGGCGCGCCAGGGCGCGTCGCATGGCTCGTGCCGGCGCCGGACACTCCGTTGTTTGCCTCGGCCTGTGCCACTGTGGAGGACATCGCACGGAAATTGGGACTCACCGGTGTGACCACGACCATCGTTTGCGCGGGCCGTGCGGATCTCACGCGCGCCGCGTTGCCGGTGGTCTCGTCGCTCGCCGAGTTCCGGGAACTGCCGCCGCATCCCGACGCGACGCACGCCCGGGCGCTGGCGGGCAGCGATCCGGATGTGCTGGTTGACCTGGCGGGGATGCACGCCGCGACCGGCCTCTTCCTCGCGGCGCGCCCGGCGCGCTCCGTGTGGTCGTTGGCTTCGACCGTGCCCGGCCATGCGCCGGCACTGGTCGACCAGATCCTTGCGAACGCCGATCAACTCGCCGTCAGGCTGCGCGACCTGCTTGCCGCACCGTTTCCCGAGGCGCCGGGCGCCCGTGAACTCGCGGAATGGTGGGATGCCGCGGTGCGGGCGCATCAGCAGGGCGATGCGGATGCTGCGGCCGCGGGATACGCCCGCGTGCTGGACGCGCAACCGGATTACGCTCCCGCGCATCGCCTGTCCGCGGTGCTCGCGCGGGACCACGGCGACCCTGCCGACGCCGATCGCGAATTCACGCGGGCCGTTGCGCTCGCGCCCGACGACGTGGATACGCGCATTGCGGCGGCGCAGTTCGCCACCGCTTCGCATCATGTGGAGCGCGCAGCAGCCGTGCTGCGCGAAGGAGTGGGGCGAGCGCCCTACAGCATTCCGCTGTGGGTTGCGCTGGGACATGCGGAACTCGCGCGCCGCGACGGCGACCGCCGCCGCGCAGGCGTTCGGCCAGGCCCTGCGTTTCGCGCCGGCGGACGCGCAGTCCCACTTCAATCTTGGCGTGGCGTTGCAGATGGCCGGCGACGCGGACCAGGCGGTGCTTGCCTACCAGCGTGCGCTGGTGCTGCAGCCGGACTTCGCGTCGGCATGTTTCAATCTTGCGCGTGCTCTTTCAGCAGCAGGAAAGAATGGACGCTGCGATCGCGGCTTACCAGCAGGCGCTGCTCCTCAATCCCCGCGATGCCGCGGCATACAAGAATCTGGGCGAGGTCCTGTTCGCCGCTGGCCAGGTCGATGCATGGCTCGCGAATTTTCGTGCCTTCGAGGCGAACTGCCCGAACGCGTTGTCCCTCGCGGTGCAGGCGCTGGAAGTCAGCCAGCTCACGGGCGACTACGCGAAGCTGGATTCCTATGTCGAGGGACTGCGGCGCGAGAGGTTTTCGGCAGGCGACGAGCTGGGGTTGATCGACGCGCTCGAGGAATTGCTTGGCCTGCTTCTCAACTTCGACGTCGAGCCCGAGATGCTGCACCGGTTCGCGGCGACGTACGACACCACGGCCATTCGCGTCTATGGTTCCCCGCGACCGCGCGACGCGACGCGCCGGCCGGGACGGCTTCGCCTGGGGTATCTTTCCGGCGACCTGCGCGACCACGTGATGGGCAAGCAGATGTGGCAGGCCATCCAGCATCATGACCGAGCGCGGTTCGAACTGTACTTCTATTCCACGACGGCCGTGCGCGACGCGTGGACGGAGAAATACGCGGAAATTGCCGAACGCTTCGACGTCGTCGCGCGTCTGGACGATGCCGCGGCGGCCGCGTTGATCGCGCGCGACGATCTTGACCTTCTCGTCGACCTTTGCGCGCACACCAAGGGCGCGCGTCCGGGGATCCTCGCTCGCAAGCCCGCGCGCGTGCAGATCACGCACATCGCCAGTTGCGGAACGGTGGGCCTGTCCGCGATCGACTACAAGCTGACCGACCGCTTTGCCGACCTCCCGGAAATGCAGGTCTTCATGATCGAGACGCTGCTCCCGATGCAAGGTTGCGTCTATCCGTGGCGAGCAGTGGCGCCTGCCGCCGCGCACCGGTTTCATCGCGAGTCGCTTGGAATCGCGCCGGATACCATCGTCATCGGAGCGTTTGTGAGCCCGCTCAAGTTGTCGCGGCGCTGCCTTGCGCTATGGCGCGACGTGCTCGCCCGCTTGCCGCGCGCGAAGCTCGCGTTTTCCCCCAGCAACGCCGCCTATCGCCCCCTGTACGAGCGTATGGCCGCGGCAGCGGGGATCGCCTCGGATCGCCTGTTGTTTCTGCCGCAGGGCCGCGACGAGAACGAAAACCAGTCGCGCTACGGACTCGTGGATCTGGTGCTCGATACGCTGCCCTACGGCGGCGTCAACGGCATATTGGAACCACTCGCCATGGGTGTGCCTGTCGTCACGCTGGTCGGCAAGCGGCACGGCGAACGGTCGGCCTATTCCATCCTCGCCAACCTGGGCGTCCTGGCGACCGTGGCGCAAGGCGGCCGCGAATTTGTCGACATCGCCGTGCGACTCGCCACCGAGCCCGCATTCATGGCTGCAGGTGCGCAATGCGATTCGGGCCAACCTTCCCCATTCGCCACTGACGGACTTGGTGTCGCACACGCGCCACCTCGAGGCCGCCTATCTGCACGCGCTCGCCGAGCGCGCGCCCGAAGCGCTGACGAGCGCAGGCTAGCTGCCCTCAGTTGCCCGCCCTCAGCTGCCCTTTATTTTTCTTTCACGCGCGCAGCCAGCGCGGCGCGCACGTCGGCGACGACGCTGGTCCAATCACCCGCCCGTGGCTGCCGGAAGAGCCGTGCGGTCGGGTACCATGGGCTGTCGGTTCGCCCGAGCCGCCAGCGCCAGTCGGGCGCGAAGGGCAACAGTATCCACACGGGCTTGCCGAGCGCGCCAGCGAGGTGCGCGTTGCTCGTGTCCACGCTGACGACCAGATCGAGCCCTTCGATCAGCGCGGCCTTCTGCGCAAAGTCGTTCCGGGCGTCGAGCAGATGGATGCGCTGGGCCGCCGGCACCTGCGCAATCTGGTCTTCGCCATCGATCTTCTGCAGGGAAAACCAGGCGATGTCCGGAAGCTCGAGCAGTGGTACGAGAGCGGCGAGGGGACACGAGCGTCGGCGGTCGTTGACGTGGCGGGCGCTGCCGGCCCACGAAAGTCCCACGCGCAATTTTGCCGGGAAAGCGCTGATTGCAGGGGCCAGGGTCTGGACCAAGGGACCTGGGGGCGAGAGATACGGGACCGTGGCGGGGATTGCGCGTTCGTCGACATCAAGCAAGCCCGCGATGGACAGCAGTGGCAGTTGAAAGTCGTGCGCGGGCAGCGGGTCGGTACTGCCCAATATCTGCGCGACACCCGGCGCACTGGCCAGAATTTCTTGCAGCGCGTCGGGTGCCCGGACGATCACGCGTGCGCCTCGCGCGGCAAGCGGCGCTGCGAAGCGCACGAATTGCAGCGCGTCGCCGAGACCCTGTTCGGCAGAAAGGAGCATGGTACGGCCGGTCAGCGCCTCGCCTTGCCAGCGCGGCGCAGAGGACGTTGCCGCCGCACCGAAAGTCTGCGCGCGATGCCGCCACTCGTATTCGCGCCAGCCCTCCGCATACTGGCCGCTGGCCAGCAGCGCCAGCGCCAGGTTCCAGTGCGCCTGGGCGAAATCCGGTGCGGCGCGCAGAGCATGCCGGAATGCCGCGATGGCATCCGGCAATTCGTTCGCGGCCTGCAGTGACAATCCCAGATTGTTCCACGCCGTCGCGAGATCGGCCTTGAGCGCGATTGCCTGTCGAAACTGCGCGATGGCCTCGTCGGTCCGGTCCGCGGCGGCGAGCGCCAAGCCGAGATTGTTGTGGAATTCCGGCTCCTCGGGGACGAGAGTGACGGCGCGCTCGAGCAGCGGCAGCGCGTCGCCGAGACGGTTGCGCTGATAGTGGACCACGCCCAGGTAATGCAGCGCGGCCGGGTGGTCCGGCGTCGTGGCCAGCGCCGCGCGATAGTCGCGCTCGGCGCTTGCGACGTCGCCCTGCTGATGCGCCTGCATTGCCCGCGCAACCAGGGCGTCCGGGGACGGCGCAGGAGCCGATGACCCGGATGATGCGGCGACGGCGCCCACCGCGCCATGGCACTGCTTGTACCGCTTGCCGCTGCCGCACGGACACGGGTCGTTGCGGCCGACCCCGGCGCCGCGTGCGGCGTTTGCCTCGGCGTGCGCGAGCAGCGCGCGCACGTCGTCGCGCGCCGGTTCCGACCGCGACGATTCTCCGGGCGATGGCGATCGCAGGCGCCCACTGGTTGGAATTCAGGCAGTTGTTGAGCAGCTGGAAGAACTGCTTGGAGCGTGCGATCTCATCGGAGAGCAGCGGGACCAGACCGGCAAGTTCTGCCGGCGGCATCACCTGCCAGAAATTGAACAGGCCATGGAAGCCGAAGGGTTTGCCGACTGGATAACCTGCTTCGAACGCGAATCTGTCCGCGAGCGCCTCGCTGCCGAAGCGGATGCCATGCTCACGCTCGAGAAGCGGGCGAAAGGTGCGGCAGATCGTAACGTCCTCGGCCTCGACGAGTTCGATGCGCGGGTCCTGCAGCGCCAGCAGCAGGCGGCGAGAGCGCAGCGAAAAGCCGCCGTTGCCTACGCGCATCGCATCCTTGTGCCACGACCACTTGGCGCCGAGGTAATCGCAGTCCAGGTAGGCCGCGTCCCAGGCGCCCGGATTCACGGCATAGCCGTCCCATTGCACGACGAGGACGTGCTCCGTATGGACGAAAGGGAGCAATCCCTTCAACATGAAATGTGAGTACGCATCGCGCGACGTGATCGGCGCGATCGCCGCGATCTCGACATTCGCCGGGAGGGTTGCCTCCCCGGGCACGGCATCGGTCAGGAAAAGCACGCGCGCGAAGCGGATGCCGTCGCACGATTTGGACAGCGCCCGCAACGCGAGCGCGTGGTTCGCGGTGTCGATGCAGGCGAGCGTGACGCCCGGCAGTAGCAGCATCAGGGCGCGGGAGCGGGGGCGGGAGCGGGTGCCGGTGCTTCCTGTGGCGCTTCGCTCGCCTCGACGGCGGGCGTTGGCGGCCCTTCGGCTCCGCGCAGCGTCTGCGACCATGCGCGGAATACGACGAGCATCCAGACCACGACCAGCGGTGCAAGGTGCAGCGTCGCGCGGTTGACGGTGGTCTGGTCGGAGAGCCAGTCGCGCGCACTGGTGAACAGCAGCACAATCGCAAGAAATAGGACGCCTCCGGCCACCACAACGGTCAGCGGCCCCGCGCTGGATGTCATCGACTGGCGCCACCCCAGCAGCGCGACCGCGATTGCGCCGTACCAGAGCAGGTGCCAGTTGTCGTACAGCAGGAAGCTGTAGGCCAGCGCGTCCCAATCCGGGACGAAGTCGAGACCAAGGTGGTAGCCCATGACGACCGGATTGGTTTGCGCGAGCACCAGCAGTCCGACGATCACAGCCGCATATCCGGCGGCCACGATGCGTGGTCCGCGCCGCGGCAGCAGTCCGACGATCAGCGCAGGCAGTGCGAGCAGCATCCAGATGCGTCCGGGAATCTTGAGCAGCGGGCAAGCCGCGAGCAGCAGCAGCGCCACTGCGGCATCGGCGGGCTCGCGCGTCCGCAACCAGCGCATGAGTCCCAGGATCGCGACGCAGAAATAGATCGCCAACGGCAGGTCGGCGTAACCCGCAAGCGCGACGTGTGTGTTGGCGAGCGGAAGCGACGACACGAGCCAAGCCCCCGCCAGCGCCCATAGCGGCGCAAATCCCATCCCGCGCAGGGCGCCGTACACCGCGAGTGCGAACGCGATGGCCAGCATCCAGAAGGGCATGTTGATCAGCGTGTCGTCCCAGCGGCCCAAGAAGTTGCCCGCGACGACCTGCATCAGTCCGACCGTCCCCGGATAGTGCGGCCCGGCATCGAAATAGGCGGCGCCACCCGCCCCAAACCAGACATCCGCGCGCTCGAACGGAACGATGCGGCCCAGTTCATACCAGACCCGCGCCTTGGTTGCCCATTGCGTCCACGCGTCCCATGGATAGAGAGGATTTGTCGCAACCTCCACGAACAGCAGCGCTGCGCGAAGCACCAGCCACGCAAGCAACACGCGCCAAAGCGTGCGCGTGGATCCATCCAGCGACCGCCCTGAAAGTTCGCCCGCCATGTTCACGATGAAAGCGCGTCCCGCAGTGCCGAGCGCAACACTCGACGCGTGCCTGCGCCGCCTGACGATCCAGGCGCCGAGCGCCAGGGTCGCCGCCAACAGCGGCAATGCGATCGCCATGGCGCTGAAATGCACGCCGGCCAGGGAAAGCGCGCGCAGCCAGAGCGTGGCGAGAAAGAGTCCCGCCAGCCCGCCGGTACCGATGACCCAGGGCGTGTTTCCGGGTTCAGCCTCGCCGCGGGCGGTTCGCCGAGGCAATGCCGCCACGCACACGATGCCGAATGCCCAGACCAGCAGCAATCCAAACTTGAGTCCGATGACGTCCATGCGCTATTGAATAAGGAACAGCGCGGCGCCTTCGCCGCGAAGTTTCATCTGGGCGGAGACTGGTGCGCCGCCGTCCCAGCGCAGCTTTCCTGCCGCGGGGTCGAATTGCACGCCGCGTCGCTGATACACGAGCATCCAGTCTCCCGGCTTGAGGCGGTCGGCAGCGGGCAGGTCGTTGCTGCGCGGTTCGGCATAGGCATTGTGCGGATAGAGGTGAAATGCCGCGCGCTCGCGAAAATAGTCGGTTTCGCTGGCGACGAATACGCGCGCCGGCGTCGCCGGCATCTCGGCGCGCGCCTTTTCGACGAAGGCGAACAACGCACCGTCGTCGGCGGCCAGATGCTTGCCGCGCCAGTCCTTTCCGCCGTACTGGGCGATCGTGGCCTGCGCCTGCCGCGCCAGATTCCACGTCCAGCGCGCATCGAGCACGAACCACGATGCCGTGAACATGATCGCCAGCGCCGCCGCCGCATCGGCCATGCCATGCGCCGGCCGGAACCGTCGCCACAGCATCGTGATGGATGCGGCGAGCGCGATCCCCAAGGCAAGCAGCAAAGGCAGCGGCAGTGATTGAACGTCGTCGCCGCCCACGATTGTGTTGATCGACGCGCCTTTCCAGCGCTCGAATGTGAGCCACTCACGCGCGCGATCCTGAAGAACCCCGGCGGCCCCCGAGGGTTTTGCAGCGACGCCGGAAATTCCGAAAGGCTGCGCTATCGTGCCGCGAATCGCGAGACCGATGCCGGTGACGCGCCCCAGCCAGCCCGCGTCGTTGGCGACGACCACCGGGAGCAGTCGACCGGACTCGACGGTTACCGGGACGTTGAAAATCTTGCTCGGCGCATAATCCGTCCGCCAGATAAGACTGACGTTGGCGCTCGCCGGCACGTCGTGCGCATCCCATGCGATCACCGCATAGTCGCGCGCGCGCAGGTCGGTGGTCGCGGCGACAAGGACCTGGCCCGACGCATCGCTGCCGGTGACAACGAGTTCGTTGTTGATTACCCCGCCCATGCCTCGGGGCAACGTCAGGTCCCGCGCGCCCCACTGCTTGACGGGCGAAGACGGAAACCAGCCCGCCGGCACCGCGAACGCCAGGTAGGCGAGCACGATGACAACCAGCGCCGCGGCGAGCGCCAGCAGCGGTCGCGTCGATCGCGCCTGAATATTGCCGGCGGTCAGTGCGCGTTGCGGCTGGTCAGTATGTGCCAAAGGGTCAGGCAGAGGATGCGCAGGTCGAACAGAAGCGACCAGTTGTCAATGTAATACAGGTCGTATTCTATACGGCGCGCGAGGTCGGTGTCCCCGCGCAGGTCGTTGACCTGCGCCCAGCCGGTGATTCCCGCCTTGACCAGATGCTTCTGCATGTAGCCGGGAATCTGCGTCCGGAACTGCACGACGAATTCCGGCCGCTCCGGCCGGGGACCGACCAGCGACATGTCGCCGGTCAGCACGTTGAGCAGCTGCGGCAATTCGTCCAGGCTCGACCGGCGCAGAAACGCGCCGAAAGGAGTCGCCCGGCGATCGCCGGGAGTGTCCCAAACCGGGCCGGTAGCCGCCTCCGTGCCAACAGGCATCGTCCGGAATTTCTTCATCCTGAAATTGCGGCCGTTCCACGTAACGCGCTCCTGGCCATAGAAGACGGGACCAGGCGAAGAGAGCTTCACACCCACGGCGATCAGCAGCATGAGGGGCGATGCGACGATGAGGAGCATGAGCGACAGCACGAAATCCTCGACGGCCTTCACCACGCGATTCACTCCGGAGAGGGGCGATTCGGTGAGATTGATCACCGGCAGTCCCGCGACCTCCGTCATCGAATGATTGAGCAGCGCAAAGTTGAAGATGTCCGGCACCAGCCGGACCTCCACCGAGTGCTGGCGAAGTTCCCGCAGCAGCTCCCGGATGCGCGCGTCCGCGCGCAGCGGCAGCGCGATCCAGATCTGGTCGATGGAATCGGTCGCGAGGTCTCGCGCGACCTGGCTGACCGGACCGCGCACTTCCACGCCTTCCACGCGCGAGCCGGCCAACGCCTTGTCGTCGTCGTAGAACGCGCGCACCGCAAGGCCGCTCCAGGGTGTTTGCGCCAGCCGGCGGGCGATGTCCTGCCCCAGGCGCCCGGCACCGACGATGATGACGTGGCGCAGGTTGTGGCCGCGCCGGCGCAACGAGCGCAACACGAGCCTGATGGCCGCGCGGGACGCGAAATGCATGGCCGCGCCGAATCCGATCCAGTACAAAGACCAGGCGCGCGAGAAGTCGGCGCCGGACTTGGACAGGAACAGGTAGCCGAACCAGGCGGCGGCAAGCAGCAGCCAGGCATTCACCAGCCGGCCAATCTCTTCGAACAGCGTGACGCCTCGCTGCGGCGAATAGAGGCGCAATAGCGGAAAGAGCGCAAAGCAGAATATCGCCACGCCGATCAGCGCGAGGAGGTACCGCTCCGGAAGAATCCATGTGTCCAGATGCCAGCGATACGCGAGCCATCCCGCGAGAATCGCGAGTAGCGGGTCGAACAGGCGCACCAGCCACTCGAAAAGCGGTGCGTTGGCCTTGAGCAGGCTCTTCCTCACGACGAAGCCCCGCCGCGATTCGCGAATTCCGACAGTCGTGCCGCAACGAATGCGGCGAATTCGCTGCGGAATCGATCGGCCGAAAAGCGCGCTGCATTCGCGCGGCACGCGGCTGGCGTGAAACGATGCGCATTGGATTCGAACGTGCGCACGGACGCGGCGATCGCCTCGGGCGTCTGCTCCGCGAACAGGACGCCGGTGGGTTCGGCGGTTTCGAGCCCCCGGATCGTTTCCAGCGATCCGCCGCGGCCGTAGGCGATCACCGGCGTGCCGCGCGCCTGCGCTTCCAGCGGCGCGATTCCGAAGTCCTCTTCCGCCGCAAACAGGAAAGCGCGCGCCGTTGCCAGCCATCGGTCGCGCGCTGCGTCCGGCACGAGCCCGAGCAGTTCGACGTTGGGGCCGGATGCGGCGGCAATGCGGTCGCGTTCGGGCCCGTCGCCGATCACCACGAGGCGGCGATCAGGCAGCAGCCGGAATGCCGCGACGATCAGGTCGATGCGCTTGTACGGAACCATACGCGATACCGTGACGTAGGCGGTGTCGCGGGTTGCCTCGGCGCATTGCACGGGGAGCGCGACCGGCGGGTAGATCACCGTCGAGTGGCGCCCATAGCATCGGAGGATACGCTGCGCGATGGTGTCCGAGATCGCGACGAAATGGCCGACCCGCTCGCTTGCGGCCCGGTCCCACCGGCGCAGGCGCGCGAGGGAACCGCGGACCACGCGTCCCCGCACGCCCTTGTCCAGTCCGACCTGGCTCAAGTACTGGTCTTGCAGGTCCCATGCGTAGCGCATGGGCGTATAGCAATAGCAGATGTGCAACTGCGCGGGCGTGGTGCGCGCACCCTTGGCCACCGCGTGCGAACTCGAAATCACGAGGTCATAGGCGGAAAGGTCGAATTGCTCGATGGCACGCGGGAAGAGCGGGAGGTAACGCCGGAACGCCGTCCGCGCGAACGGCAGGCGCTGGATGAACGACGTATGTGTGGTGCGCGGCCGCAGGCGCGCCCGGTATTCCGGCGTCATGAAGTCCACCAGCGTATACAGGTCGGCGTCCGGAAAGAGCGCAAGCACCTCGGCCAGCGCCAGTTCGGCGCCGCCCCAGGTGTCGAGCCAGTCATGGGTGATTGCAATGCGCATGGAAGACGGGAAGCGCCGCGGCCGGCAGCGAACGCGACGACGCGCGCCAGGGGATCAGGACAGAGACAAAATGCGATAATAGACGATCTTCCTCGACGCACGAGAACAGCCACTCCGGCAATGGAAAGATCGGCACGATGAGCAAAACCGCATTGATCACCGGCGTCACCGGCCAGGATGGCGCCTACCTGGCGCGCCTCCTCCTGGACAAGGGCTATGCCGTTCACGGGTTCGTGGCGCGGCGGGCGACCGAGTCGAACTGGCGGCTGCGTGAACTGGGCATCGAGCAGGATGTCTCTCTTGTGCACGGGGACCTGACCGATATGGCGTCGCTTTGCCGCGCCGTGGAATCTGCGCGTCCGGACGAAGTCTACAACCTGGCGGCGCAGAGCTTCGTCGGAACCTCCTGGGCGCAGCCCCAGGTCACCGCCCAGGTAAACGGCATCGGCGTGATCAACATGCTCGAAGCGCTGCGCCGGCTCCAGCCCGCTGTCCGGTTCTACCAGGCGTCGACGAGCGAGATGTTCGGCCTGGTGCAGACCGACGCGCAGGACGAATCCACCCCCTTTTACCCGCGCAGCCCGTACGGCGTGTCCAAGCTTTTCGGCCACTGGAGCACGGTGAACTATCGCGAGAGCTACGGGATGCACGCGTCCAGCGGCATCCTGTTCAATCACGAGTCGCCGTTGCGGGGCATCGAGTTCGTCACGCGCAAGGTGACGGACGCCGTGGCGCGCATCAAGCTCGGCAGGCAGAAGGAACTGCGGCTGGGCAACATCGACGCGAAGCGCGACTGGGGGTTTGCCGGCGACTACGTCGAGGCGATGTGGCTGATGCTGCAGCAGGACCATCCCGACGACTATGTGATCGCAACGGGCGTCACGACGACCGTGCGCGAAATGTGCCGCATCGCATTCGATTGCGTGAGCCTGAAGTACGAGGACTACGTCGTCATCGACCCCAAATTCTTTCGCCCTGCCGAAGTGGACCTGCTGCTCGGCAATCCGGCCAAGGCCAAGCGCGTGCTTGGCTGGGAAGCCCGCACTGGCGTCGAGCAGTTGATCGGGATGATGGTGGAGTCCGATCTGCGGCGCGTCGGCCGGGAGTCGGCCCCTGGGGAAGGGCATTCGTCAAGTCCTGCGTAATCGTCGCCTCAACCAGCGCAACGGCGCAGTCATCTTCCAGCTGTGTGAATTCGCCAACAGCGCCAGATTCTCCTCGGCCAACGCCTTGTCGGCCTGAGAGCGCACCAAGGCGCCCTCCAGGTCTGCAATTCTCGACAGCAGGGCGCGCGTGGACATGGCCGGGGGCACATACGCATCGGCGACGTCATTGCGTACATAGAAAGAGTTGACGAAGGAAGTCGTGTCGAACGTGTAGCCAAGCAGCTGCATCGCGGGCTTGAATGCCTCGACGCCCAAATGGCCATGCTCGATGCAGAAGACCTTGGGCAGCAATGCCAGGGGCGTCTGATGCATGCCCTTGAGAACGTCCTGCTCGTGCCCCTCGACGTCCAGCACGAAGAGGTCTACGGCCTTTAACTCTTGTCCGATGACCAGATCGCGATACGTTGTCGCGGCCACCTGATACTCGCCGGTAGGTACAGCCGATGTCGTCGAGGGTCTGCCTGTGCTGTGCAGTGTGCTGAATCGACCCGTTGTTGCAATCCGCACCGAAGGAAGGGTGGATGACTGCAGTGAATTCAACCGAAGACGTCGAATTCGATAGTGCCGCATTGATGTTGGTCGAAAGGGGCCTGTTCGCGACCAGCTTGTCGAACGCTGGCGGATAGGGCTCGACGTTCACGCATGTCCAGCCCAGCGACTCTTCGAAGAACTTGCAGCTGGATTCGCTAAGACCGTCGAACGCGCCGCATTCGATCGCCACGCCGGGGAGTTGCCGGTCGAGAAAATAGCGCTCGTAGATGAACTTGTCGACGGGGGGATCGAATTGCCCGTAAAATTTCATTTGCCGGAGCCGTCGCTCGGGAAGCTAATGGTTTTGCGTGGAATGCAGTGCATATTACTCTGCTCTCGCGCTGGATCGTGAATGTCTGCCCAGCCCGGATTGGCGTGCCGCGACGCAGACAAACGCGAGACAAGTTGTATATAATTCAGAATGTTACACGGTGTCGCACGATCAACCTGGGTACGTCGATGGGTTTCCGGGAAGTGCCAGGGAATTGAGGGCGCGACAGCGAAGTCCGCTAGCTGAAACAGCGCAAAGACCGTTTCTCACAGGACGCGCATTCGCCGGTTCACCGCGGACCTGTTCCAATTCCTTTCGGCAAGCAAACGCAGGTCGAGGATCTGTGATTTGGCGAGCGAGACGCACTCTTGCGAAACGGAAGCGGCCGCCGCCAATGCAACTACGACGAGCAAATATGCCCACGCCCACAAACATACCCGTGTACGCGCCGAGCCTCGACGGAAACGAACGACGCTACGTGGACCAGTGCCTGGAATCGAGCTGGATTTCGTCGAAGGGCGAATTCGTCGAGCGGTTCGAACACGAGTTCGCCCATTTCATCGGCGCTGCGCACGCGAGCACCGTTGTGAACGGGACGGCGGCCCTGCACCTGGCCATGGCCGCGCTCGGCATCGGTCCCGGCGATGAGGTGATCGTCCCGACGTTGACCTACATCGCTTCGGTCAACACGATTGCGCAAACCGGAGCGGTGCCCATTTTCGTCGATTCGCTCGAATCGACGTGGCAGGTCGATCCGGAAGCCATTCGCCGGGCCATCACGCCGCGCACGCGCGCCGTGATGGCCGTGCACCTTTATGGTCATCCTTGCGACATGGCGCCGATTTCGGCGCTTTGTGCGGAGCGCGGCCTGTTCCTCATCGAGGATTGCGCCGAAGCCTTCGGGTCCCGCTACCGCGGACAGCATGTCGGAACATTCGGCGACGTCGCCACCTTCAGCTTCTTCGGCAACAAGACGATTACCACGGGCGAGGGCGGGATGGTGGTGTGCCGCGACGCGGCGATTGCACAAGCGGTGCATGAAGCTCAAGAACCAGGGCGTCGTCGATTACCGGCAGTACTGGCATGACGAACTCGCCTACAACTACCGGATGACCAATATCTGCGCGGCCATCGGCGTCGCGCAATTGGAGCGGGCCCCGGACATCATCCGGAAGAAGCAGCAGATCGCCGACTGGTACGCCGAGTCGTTGCGGAGTGTTCCGGTCACGTTGCACCGGGCAATCGGCGACGTCGTTCACAGCTACTGGATGAATTGCATCCTCATTCCCGAGGCCGGCGCGCGTGACTCCCTGCGTGAGCACCTGGCCCGCGTCGGAATCGAGACCCGGCCCGTCTTCTACCCGGTGCACACGATGCCGGTGTACTACTCGCCTGATGTCCTTCCCGAACGCCGAGTCGATAGCTGGTCGTGGCGTCAATCTGCCAAGCGGGCCCGCGCTCACGCGCGAGCAGATCGCGCAAATCGGCGAAGCGATTTCCCGATTTTTCCACACGTGACGCATGGCTGAGATTTGACCGAGCCTGCATTCCTGCCGACAAGCGCGGATTCCGCGTCGCAGGGTCACTTCGCTGCGGCGAAGGCGGATCGGCGTATTGCTTCCCGCCGCCTGCAGAGGAGAATTGCTCGATACGGCAATCAACCAGGCGTTGATGCTCAAGATGGGCTCCGAGGCCGCAGGAGAGGCCGTCGACGTCGTGGTTTCGAATGCGACCGGCATTCAATCGACGCGGCCGGAACTTGCGTCGACTGGCCGAGAACGGAATCAGTCGTCCGCGAGACGACCTGGCAGCCGATTTCGAAGGAAGAACTGGGTAGTCGCAGGCAGGTACATGGGAGTCGAGTTTCAGCTGGATGCTCCCGCCTACGTCTACCCAAGCGACGGCGCGAGCAACTTCCTGGACTGTGACTTCTGGTATGTCATTGCGGACAGGAATGCCGCACCGTTGGCGCCGTTGCGACCCTACGCGATTATTGTCAACGACTGTCTTCAGCGCTACTTGCCCGAAATGCTCACCGCAGAGGGCGACGCCGGCTTCATTGCGACGACGCGGCGCTCCGCGGTCGCGCTCTGCACGACGCCATTCACTCGTGACGATCTCGTCCAGTACGTCGGGCTGCCGGCGCGCAAAGTCGCGTTGGTTCCGCCGTCGTTCAAGCCGTTTCGTTGCCTGGAGACGCTGCCGGCGGCGCGGGTCGATGCAGTCGCGCGCCTATTTTCTGTGGCAGACCGAGATGCTGCCGCACGGGAATCATGAAATCGCGTTGCGTGGAATTCAGCGATACGGGAAAAGCTGGATGGGAAGCTGGACGTCGTCATCGCCGGCCTCGAAACCGGCAGGTTCGATCCCGGACCGAGCTGGGGAAGAACCCCATGTGCGGCGCGTACGGCTGCAGCTTCGCAGAGCCAACTGTCGACTGAGCGAATCCGGTGGGTCGGCAGCCTCGACCATGACGGATACGTTGCATTTCTGAGCGGGGCGCAGTTGCTGTTCCATCCTTCGCTCATCGACGCCGGCACGATGAGCGCCGCGGAGGCGGCGGGTTTGGCGTGCCGACGCTGTCGAGCGACTATCCGCCCATGCGCTTCTACGATGAAACGTTCGGTCTCGGGACGATCTTCTTTGACGCGACCGACGAATATGCCATCGCAACTGCACTGAAGGATGCGGAAAGCCAGGCTGACGCGAACTCAGGCAGCGGTTGCCGGATCCGGCCGATCTGGCGAAATTCGACCTGGGCAGCGCCGCGCCGTCGCTTTGGAACGTGGTGCGTCAATATGTCTGACCTGAAATTTCGGGTGGGCATCTTTCTGGGCTATGCCCCCGAGCAAGGCATCATCGACCATGGCATTGGCCGCCTTCTGGGATTCCTGATCACGGGCGTGCGATCGCGATCGGCCAGCGCCGAATCCATCGCGATTGCCTGCCCTGGCTGGTACATCCCTCAAGTCAGGGAGCTGCTTGCCGACCTTCGCATCCCCGAAGACGCCGTCAAGATTGTCACGACCGATGGCGTTCCCTACATTCTCAGGCTTCGCGCGCTGCTCCGGCGACTCGGTCGGGGGCCGACCGCGCGCGTCGCCATCTGCAACCAGATGGGGCGATGTGCTTGCAGGAATCGGCTACAAGCTCGCCGAATCCTGGCTCGGCACGACCAGCACGGCCTTGTTCCTTGTGCTGGGCCTCCTGCTGTGTCCTCGCCGGCCTGATCCTGTTGCCGGTCGTGCTGGTCGTGCTGCTGGTGCGCGGAATCGGCGCGCTGGTCGGCAACGCGTTTGTCCGAATGGGCAAGGTCGTTCCTGCAGTAGGAAGACTGATGGCCTACGCGACCGCTCCCTTGCGGGAACTGCGCCGCGACAAGTTCGCGATTCGCGTCTATGAGTCGATCAGGAAGCGGGAGTTGCTGCGCCTTGTGCGCAAGATAAACAGCAGCGACATCGCCGACGTCTGGTATTGCCCGGCAATCTTCTGGCCCGAATTTGCCGGGTATCGCCGGACCCAAGGTCGTTGCCGTTCCCGATATCGTCTTCATCGATTTTCCCCTGGGCTATCTGGCCCAGTCTTCCGAGGCGGTCTTTCTGAAGGCGCAGGAGATCCTGAAGGCCGACACGCACCTGGTCTGCTACAGCGACTACGTGCGCGATGCCCACCTGATCGGTCGTCTCGGCGTGAACCCCGGCCGCGTTTCGGTGAGTCCGGCATGGGCTGGTCGACATGCAGCACTACGTCAAAGGGAGCGACGCCGCAGGATCGCCGGGAGTGGGCGATCCAGGCAGTCAATTCCTACGTCCGCGAGCGCTGCCGGCAACCAACCCTATCTGGCCGGCTTCGATTTCTCGGACGCACGCTTCGCCCTGTTCACTTCCCAGGCACGATCCCACAAGAACCTGCTGCAGCTCGTGCGAACATGGGAGCGGCTGCTGCGCCGGGACTACTGCGGCACGAAACTGATACTGACCTGTCGCTTGAGCGACGAGCCGAAGGTCTTCGAATACGTCCACGCGCGTCACTTGCAGAAGCGATATTCTGGAGGTCAGCGGCGTGCCGGCCGAAATCCTCGCGGCGCTCAACATGCTTGCCACCATTTCCGTCAACCCGACGCTCTTCGAAGGCGGGTTTCCGTTCACTTTCTCCGAGGCCTATTCGGTCGGGACGCCCTCCGTCATGTCGAGCATTCCCGCTGTGCTGGAGCAGGTCCATGATCCGGAACTGCGGGCTGCGATGCTCTTCGACCCCTACGACGGCGAGAGCATCGGCGAACGCGTCCGCTGGGCGTTGGCCAATCGTTCCCGCTTGCTGGAGATCCAGCGGCCCTTGTACGACGAAATGGCTCGACGCGACTGGGGAGTTGCCGCGTCGGAATACGTGGAGCTGTTTTCGACTCTGGCGGCGCGCTCGTGAACAAGGTGCTGGTGATCTATGGTTGCGGCGGGCACGGGAGGAGCGCGGCCGCTCTGGCCGAGCGGGCGGGGTACGACGGCATCGTGTTCGTCGACGACGCGGCCGCCACGGAGGAGCAAATCATGGGTTTCCCCGTGCTGAGAGCTGCCGGCGATGATCTCCTCGACGCGGATTGCCTGGTGGCCTTCGGCGACAACCCCATGCGGCTGCGTCGTTCGCGCGAACTGGTGGCTGCGGGCCGGCGCCTGGTCACCGTCGCCGGACCGAGCGCGGTAGTCTCGCGCCACGCCACGGTGGAAACCGGCTGCTTCATCGGCGAACTCTCCTATGTGGGGCCGCGCGCCAGCATCGGCGCGGCGACGATCGTCAATACGGGAGCGCTTGTCGAGCACGATTGCGTCATCGGCAGCGGCTGTCACATTTCGGTGGACGTGACCATCGCCGGAGGTTGCCGCCTGGCCGACGAGGTGACGATCTTTTCCGGCGCAACGTTGCGCAATCGGGTCTCGATCGCGGCCGGCGTCGTCGTCGGCGCGGGCGCGGTGGTGTGCGAAGACCTGAACGCGCCGGGAACCTATGTCGGCATTCCCGCACGCGTCATGAAGCAGCGCGCATGAGTCGGCGTGGACATCCTGCACGGCGCGCGCAGGGAGCGGGCCCTTGACCCCGCATCTGCCTTCCGCGCGGTCACGTCCGTGGCTGCATTACCTGGATCTCGTTCTGGCGTTGACGACCAAGGAGATCAAGGCCCGCTACAAGCGCACGTACCTGGGTTACGTGTGGTCGCTGCTCAACCCCCTGGTGTATGCAGTGACGTACTGGATCGCGTTCAAGGCCATCCTCAACGTGCAGATCGAGGGCTATTTCGCCTTTCTGATGGCCGGGCTTGTTCCCTTGGCAATGGCTGAGCAACTCGCTGACCTCCGCCCCCTTTGCCTTCATTGCCAATGCGCCGCTGATCAAGAAGATCGCGTTTCCGCGCTATCTCGTCGTGGCGTCATCGGTCGCCACCGAGGGCGTGCATTTCCTGCTCTGCCTGCCCTTGCTGGCCCTGCTTGCCGTGGTCTCAGGTCGCGGTACGGTGTCGCTGGAGTGGGTCTGGGGCGCGCCATTGCTGGTCCTGATCCAGGGCGTGGCGATCTATGGCTTCGCGCTGGCCATTGCGTCGCTCAACGTGTTCTTTCGCGACCTGGAGCGCCTGCTCGGGTTGGCCATGACCGTTCTGTTCTACGTCACGCCGGTCATCTATGAGCCGAAGATGGTGCCGGCGGCGCTCCAGCCGCTGATCGCGTTCAACCCGTTCACGTACATCATCGTGGCCTGGCGGGACATCCTGCTCAATGGAACGATGAATTGGCGCGCTGTCGGCACAGCCGCGCTGATCGCGCTGGTCGCCGCCGTGATCGGGCAACTGGTCTTCCGTCGCCTGCAGTGGAAATTCGCCGAGGCGCTCTGATGACTACGCCAATCATCGAGTTCGACCGCGTCGGCAAGAAATATTCGCTCGCGCTGCATCGCGGCGGCGGGATCAAGAATCTCGTCCTGCACTTGCCAACCGCACTACGCCACATGCGCGCGCGATGTCCGCGAGGTGCTGACCGATTTCTCGCTGGAGGTCCAGCGCGGCGAGTCGATCGCGCTTCTGGGCCGCAACGGCGCGGGCAAGAGCACGCTGCTGGCGTTGATTGCCGGCGTGATTCGACCAACCGCCGGAACGCTTCATGTTCGCGGCCGCGTGTCGCCGCTGCTGGAGCTCGGTGCCGGCTTCCATCCCGAGCTTAGCGGGCGCGAAAACGTGATGCTGAATGGCGTTCTGCTTGGATTGCGGCGGAAGGAAGTTGCCGCGCGGATGGCGCAGATCGTGGAATTCTCCGAGCTCGAGCGCTCGATCGACGAGCCGGTGCGCACCTATTCCACCGGGATGAGCGCGCGCCTGGGCTTTTCCGTGGCGGCCCATCTCGATCCGGAAATCCTTCTGATCGACGAAGTGCTGGCGGTCGGCGATGCCCGGTTCCAGGAAAAATGCATCGACAAGATCCGCGAGTTCCAGCGCCGCGGCGTCACCATCGTGTTCGTCTCCCACGAATTGAGGCACGTCAGCGAACTCTGCGATCGCGCCGTCGTGGTCGCCGATAGCCGCGCGGCCTTCGTTGGCGATGTTCCTGCGGCCATCGCCCACTACGAGGCCATTCGCCCGGCCGCCCACTGAGCGGCGGACGTGTCCCCGCCTGGGCCGTGAAATTGCGATACGGCCATCCGGCCTTTAAAAACAACAGTTTTTCGCCTGATCCGGCCGCCAGTCCCCGGGATGCGTAAAAGGGCTGTTGACGACCGTCCATTTCGATGTATAATCGCGCTTCTCTGCTGCATCTTTCCCGAGACGCCGTGCCCGCAAGACAACAAGGCACGATTTTCGGCAAAGAAACAGCCGCTCTTTAAAAATTGGCAACCGATAGGTGTGGGTGCTGGGGCTTCGGAGCCCTTGGCAAATCCGGCAACGGATGCGTCAGGGAAAATGTTCCAAGGCAATTGGTGCTCACACAACGCAGTAAGGCTTTTCGCCAGCGATGGTGAGAGGCCGAACGTCTTGTCCCTCGGAGGAAGCTCTGGGGGTTGAGGCCAACGTTGATTGAGTTACTTGTAGAGATCGAACTGAAGAGTTTGATCCTGGCTCAGATTGAACGCTGGCGGCATGCTTTACACATGCAAGTCGAGCGGCAGCGCGGGGGCAACCCTGGCGGCGAGCGGCGAACGGGTGAGGAATACATCGGAACGTACCCCGGAGTGGGGGATAACCCAGCGAAAGTTGGGCTAATACCGCATATGCTCTGAGGAGGAAAGTGGGGGACTCGCAAGGCCTCACGCTCTGGGAGCGGCCGATGTCCGATTAGCTTGTTGGTGGGGTAATGGCCTACCAAGGCGACGATCGGTAGCTGGTCTGAGAGGATGATCAGCCACACTGGGACTGAGACACGGCCCAGACTCCTACGGGAGGCAGCAGTGGGGAATTTTGGACAATGGGGGCAACCCTGATCCAGCCATGCCGCGTGCGGGAAGAAGGCCTTCGGGTTGTAAACCGCTTTTGGTCGGGAAGAAAAGGTTATCCCTAATAAGGATGACTCTTGACGGTACCGGCAGAATAAGCACCGGCTAACTACGTGCCAGCAGCCGCGGTAATACGTAGGGTGCGAGCGTTAATCGGAATTACTGGGCGTAAAGCGTGCGCAGGCGGTTTGTTAAGTCTGATGTGAAAGCCCCGGGCTCAACCTGGGAACTGCATTGGAAACTGGCAAGCTCGAGTATGGCAGAGGGGGGTGGAATTCCGCGTGTAGCAGTGAAATGCGTAGAGATGCGGAGGAACACCGATGGCGAAGGCAGCCCCCTGGGCCAATACTGACGCTCAGGCACGAAAGCGTGGGGAGCAAACAGGATTAGATACCCTGGTAGTCCACGCCCTAAACGATGCTCACTAGGTGTTGGGGAAGCGATTCCTTGGTACCGAAGCTAACGCGTGAAGTGAGCCGCCTGGGGAGTACGGCCGCAAGGTTAAAACTCAAAGGAATTGACGGGGACCCGCACAAGCGGTGGATGATGTGGATTAATTCGATGCAACGCGAACAACCTTACCTACCCTTGACATGTCTGGAAGGCTTCCGAGAGGAGGCTGTGCCTGAAAGGGAACCGGAACACAGGTGCTGCATGGCTGTCGTCAGCTCGTGTCGTGAGATGTTGGGTTAAGTCCCGCAACGAGCGCAACCCTTGTCCCTAGTTGCTACGCAAGGGCACTCTAGGGAGACTGCCGGTGACAAACCGGAGGAAGGTGGGGATGACGTCAAGTCCTCATGGCCCTTATGGGTAGGGCTTCACACGTCATACAATGGACGGTACAGAGGGTCGCCAACCCGCGAGGGGGAGCCAATCCCAGAAAGCCGTTCGTAGTCCGGATTGCAGTCTGCAACTCGACTGCATGAAGTCGGAATCGCTAGTAATCGCGGATCAGCATGTCGCGGTGAATACGTTCCCGGGTCTTGTACACACCGCCCGTCACACCATGGGAGCGGGATGTACCAGAAGTAGGTAGGCTAACCGCAAGGAGGCCGCTTACCACGGTGCGTTTCGTGACTGGGGTGAAGTCGTAACAAGGTAGCCGTATCGGAAGGTGCGGCTGGATCACCTCCTTTCTCGGAAATGCTCCAAGTGTCAGTACCCACAACCTATCGGTTGCAGCGCCAGCCGGCAAAATGAGTTTCCACGATCGTTTTGTGAGCTGACCGCAGCAGCATGACGCCGGACAACGGGCCTGTAGCTCAGTTGGTTAGAGCACCGTCTTGATAAGGCGGGGGTCGATGGTTCGAATCCATCCAGACCCACCAGGTTGAGCGGCACCCGGAGCGCAACCGTCAGAAGCGAGCCGAGATCGAGGCGCGCGGGCCCGACGTGTACACCGAGCAGTACACGAGGGCCCAAGCAACGAAGAGTGGCGAAGCGAGAGGGGCTGTAGCTCAATTGGGAGAGCGCCTGCTTTGCAAGCAGGAGGTCGTCGGTTCGATCCCGTCCAGCTCCACCATTTCGGCAGTAACTATCGGTTGCGCAATAGCGCAGCGTTCAACTCTGGGCTTCTGCCTGGAGCCCAGAGTTGAAAGCTGTACTGTTCTTTAACAATTCGGAAGGCAAGGGTTCATCTGGACTTGATGAGAGTCCGGGTGGACATAGGGTTGAGTTGTATCTTGCCTGCAACCTTTAAAAGGGGGTTGTGGGTGGCGCAAACACGCCATGACGGTGGATCGGAGCAGGCAACTGCGAGGACTCACAGTTATGGGGTCAAGTGACTAAGTGCATGTGGTGGATGCCTTGGCGATTACAGGCGATGAAGGACGTGGCAGCCTGCGAAAAGCTCCGGGGAGCTGGCAAACGAGCATTGATCCGGAGATGTCCGAATGGGGAAACCCGGCCCGCAAGGGTCACCGCGCTCTGAATACATAGGGGCGAGGGAGCTAACCCAGTGAACTGAAACATCTCAGTAGCTGGAGGAACAGAAATCAACCGAGATTCCCAAAGTAGTGGCGAGCGAAATGGGACCAGCCTGCAAGTTTTAGCGATCGACTTAGTGGAATGCTCTGGAAAGGGCAGCCGTAGTGGGTGATAGCCCCGTACGCGAAAGGTCGATGGTGGAACTGAGCTTGCGACAAGTAGGGCGGGACACGTGAAATCCTGTCTGAAGATGGGGGGACCATCCTCCAAGGCTAAATACTCGTAATCGACCGATAGTGCACCAGTACCGTGAGGGAAAGGCGAAAAGAACCCCGGAAGGGGAGTGAAATAGATCCTGAAACCGCATGCATACAAACAGTGGGAGCCCCAGCTCAATCAACCTTCGGAAGTTCTTCGGCGCTCGAGCCGCGTTTGCGGCGAGCGGCGCCTCAAAGAACATTTCGATGAAATAGATCCGTGCGGCGACGCGTGGAATCGAGGGTTGATTGAGCTGGGGTGACTGCGTACCTTTTGTATAATGGGTCAGCGACTTACGTTCTGTAGCAAGCTTAACCGCATAGGGGAGGCGCAGCGAAAGCGAGTCCGAATAGGGCGCTTTAGTTGCAGGGCGTAGACCCGAAACCGGATGATCTAGCCATGGCCAGGTTGAAGGTGGGGTAACACCTACTGGAGGACCGAACCCACGTCTGTTGAAAAAGACGGGGATGAGCTGTGGCTAGGGGTGAAAGGCTAAACAAATCCGGAAATAGCTGGTTCTCTCCGAAAACTATTGAGGTAGTGCCTCCTGTATCACTGCCGGGGGTAGAGCACTGTAATGGTTGTGGGGGTCATAGCGATCTACTACGCCATAGCAAACTCCGAATACCGGCAAGTGCGAGCAGGGGAGACAGACATCGGGTGCTAACGTCCGGTGTCGAGAGGGAAACAACCCAGACCGCCGATTAAGGTCCCCAAGATCTAGCTAAGTGGGAAACGAGGTGGGAAGGCTCAGACAGCCAGGATGTTGGCTTAGAAGCAGCCATCATTTAAAGAAAGCGTAATAGCTCACTGGTCGAGTCGTCCTGCGCGGAAGATGTAACGGGGCTCAAGCTAGGCACCGAAATCGCGGATCTTTGTCATCTTCGGATGGCATAGATGGTAGGAGAGCGTTCCGTAGGCCTGTGAAGGTGGCTCGAGAGGGCTGCTGGAGGTATCGGAAGTGCGAATGCTGACATGAGTAGCGATAAAGCAGGTGAAAGGCCTGCTCGCCGTAAGCCCAAGGTTTCCTGCGCCACGTTCATCGGCGCAGGGTGAGTCGGCCCCTAAGATGAGGGCGAGAGCCGTAGTCGATGGGAAGCGGGTTAATATTCCCGCACCGATTTGGAATGCGATGGGGGGACGGAGAAGGTTATCTCGGCCGGGTGTTGGATGTCCCGGTTTAAGCGTGTAGGCGTGCCCGGTTGGCAAATCCGCTGGGCTTAGCTGAGGCGTGACGACGAGGACTGGCTTGCCAGTCTGAAGTGAGTGATACCCTGCTTCCAGGAAAAGCCTCTAAGCTTCAGTTCCAAGTTGACCGTACCGCAAACCGACACAGGTGGGCGAGCTGAATATGCTCAGGCGCTTGAGAGAACTCGGGTGAAGGAACTCGGCAAATTGACACCGTAACTTCGGGATAAGGTGTGCCCTTATTAGGTGAAGGCGTACAGCCGGAGCTGAGAAGGGTTGCAAAGAATCGGTGGCTGCGACTGTTTAACAAAAACACAGCACTCTGCTAACACGAAAGTGGACGTATAGGGTGTGACGCCTGCCCGGTGCCGGAAGGTTAAATGATGGGGTGCAAGCTCTTGATTGAAGCCCCGGTAAACGGCGGCCGTAACTATAACGGTCCTAAGGTAGCGAAATTCCTTGTCGGGTAAGTTCCGACCTGCACGAATGGCGTAACGATGGCCACGCTGTCTCCACCCGAGACTCAGCGAAGTTGAAGTGTTTGTGAAGATGCAATCTCCCCGCGGCAAGACGGAAAGACCCCGTGCACCTTTACTGTAGCTTTGCATTGGACTGTGATGAAGTTTGTGTAGGATAGCTGGGAGGCTTTGAAGTGGGGGCGCTAGCTCTCATGGAGCCAACGTTGAAATACCAGCCTGACGTCATTGCGGTTCTAACCTGGATCCATTATCTGGATCGGGGACCGTGCATGGTAGGCAGTTTGACTGGGGCGGTCTCCTCCCAAAGCGTAACGGAGGAGCTCGAAGGTTCACTTAGCGCGGTCGGACATCGCGCTGGACGTGCAAGGGCACAAGTGAGCTTGACTGCGAGACTGACAAGTCGAGCAGGTACGAAAGTAGGACCTAGTGATCCGGTGGTTCTGTATGGAAGGGCCATCGCTCAACGGACAAAAGGTACGCCGGGGATAACAGGCTGATACCGCCCAAGAGTTCATATCGACGGCGGTGTTTGGCACCTCGATGTCGGCTCATCACATCCTGGGGCTGTAGCCGGTCCCAAGGGTATGGCTGTTCGCCATTTAAAGTGGTACGTGAGCTGGGTTCAAAACGTCGTGAGACAGTTTGGTCCCTATCTGCCGTGGGCGTTGGAGATTTGACGGGGGCTGCTCCTAGTACGAGAGGACCGGAGTGGACGTACCGCTGGTGTACCAGTTGTCTCGCCAGAGGCATCGCTGGGTAGCTACGTACGGAAACGATAACCGCTGAAAGCATCTAAGCGGGAAACGCGCCTGAAGATGAGATCTCCCGGGGACTAGATCCCCCTGAAGGGCCGTGGCAGACCACCACGTTGATAGGTCGGGTGTGGAAGCGCAGTAATGCGTTAAGCTAACCGATACTAATAACCCGTGCGGCTTGACCTCATAATTGTGGGTCTTGACCGAGTCGGCATCGCCGATTCGAGAAGGACTGCGCCATGAGATACAGCTCGACACCTAAGCAATACCCAACCTTGCCTTCCCCCTACAACGTTCAGCCGTCGGCTGTCGCGAGCACGGAGATACCGTGCCGCGCCACGGTAGACGACTGGACAAACCGTCAATGCCTGACGACCATAGCCCGCTGGAACCACCCCTTCCCATCTCGAACAGGACCGTGAAACGGCGGCACGCCGATGATAGTACGGAGTTCCCGTGCGAAAGTAGGTCATCGTCAGGCACCCATAAGTGAAACGCCCAGCCGGATCGGTTGGGCGTTTTGCTTTGGGCGGGCCCGACGAGTGGCCTGCGCCTGCGTTCACTCGTGTCCGCAACGTGGATGCGAAAGCCTTCCTGCCGATGGAATAGGAATTGCGGATAGGTCGCGCCTCGTCTTCAAATTGGTTCAATTCATAACTTGACGTCGGCGCGGCCCCAAGGGTCTTCGCAAAGCGATATTTACGGGGAAAACAATCATGAAGTTCGGCAAGCTTGTTGGCGGTATCGCGGTAATCGCGCTGATGTGCTTCGTGGGTCCGGCCAGCGCTTACATCTGGACGGAAGCCGGGGATGCGGGAGAGCTGCCCGGCACCGCACAGGGTACGTTTGGCACGGGTCCGCTGACAGAAATCACCGGTGACCTCGAGTTCGATATCGTTACGGGGATCTACGGCGTAGATCTCTACCGAATCAGAATCACCGATGCCTCGCTGTTCGTCGCCCTGACTAGCGACGGCGCCGCCAACGTCTCAGACCCGGTGCTCTGGCTGTTCGACGACGGCGGCCATGGCGTCTACATGAACGACGACACAGCTCCCGCAAATCTGCAATCCACGCTTCCTCCCAGTCATCCGATGGGACCATTGGCGCCCGGCTACTATCTGTTGGGCATTTCGTGGACGTTCTACGACGCGATCAGTGACCTCTCGAATCCGTTCAGTTCGATCTTCCCCGACTACCTGACTTCATTCGATACCACTGGCGTATACGGTCCGGGAAACAATAGCGACGTGTTAGCAGGCTGGACGCCGGATTCGCCTCGTGAGGATCTGCCGGCCCACTACAGTGTCGAGTTGCGGGGCGCAACGTTTGCGGTTCCGGAGCCTGGAACGCTGCTATTGTTCGGCTTGGCCTCGGTGTTTGCAGCCTTCGCACGGCGCCGGACCTGAGTTCCCGCACAAACGATTACTCACGAGGCCCAGGGTAGGCACAAAACCTGGGCCTTTGTGGCATCTCCCATCCCCGAATTGCCGGTTCTCAAAATAGATTTCGCTGGAGGCACGCCATGATCGTCGTCCGCCTTTCTGTTGTAGTACGCATGCTGTCCATTTCGCTCGCCATGCTCGCAGCAGGTACGGCGGCTGCGCAGGGCGCGGGCAATGTCGCAGCGCTCGCCATCAATCCTCCGGTTGTTGGCATCAGCGGCAAAGCCGGCGGGGCGACCGGACAGGTCGATGTCATAGTCCGGCTCGCCGACAAGCCGCTCGTGGCGATGTTGGGTGCCAATGCGAAGCGCACAGGCTTTGCGATGAGCCGTGCGCAGCAGCAGAGCTATCTCGCGCAGCTCAATGCCAAGCAGTCGGCGTTGATGGCTAGCATCGCCAATATGGGTGGACGCGAGATCACACGCGTGTCGAAGGCGACCAATGCGCTGGTAGTTTCCGTCGACGCGAAACGCGTAACGGAAGTGAGTAAGCTGGCCGGCGTGGCATCGGTACGCCGCGTGGCGGATTACCAACTCGATCTGTCGGAGACGGTCCCCTACATTGGCGCCAAGGCCATGCAGTTGCTGGGCGTCGACGGCACCGGCGTCCGCGTGGCGATCCTCGATTCCGGTATCGACTATACGCATCGCAATCTCTTCGGCGCTGGCACCCAGGCAGCGTACGAGGCAGCCTACGGGTTGAGCCCTGCTTCGCCGCTGAACACGATGCGCGACGGGCTGTTCCCAACGGCCAAGGTCGTCGACGGATACGATTTCGTAGGAGAAGATTGGCCGAACAGTGCGCTTGCGCCGGACCCGGATCCGATTGACTTCCAAGGTCATGGCACGCATGTCGCGGACATCGTCGCCGGGCAAAGCCAGGATGGCCTGCATGTCGGCGTCGCCCCCGGCGCCAAGCTGTTGGCCGTAAAGGTCTGCAGCGCGGTTGCCACGTCATGCAGCGGCGTCGCGCTATTGCAGGGCGTCGATTTTGCGCTCGACCCCAATGGTGACGGCGATCTCTCGGACGCCGTCGACGTGATGAACCTCTCGCTGGGCAGCAACTACGGCCAACGTGAAGACGACCTGACCGCCGCTTTAGGGAACGCATCGCGTTTTGGCGTGGTCGTCGTGGCCGCGGCCGGCAATGCGGGCGACCGGCCGTTCATCGCCAGTTCTCCGGCGAACGCACCGGAAGTCATCAGCGTGGCGCAGACGCAGGTGCCGTCGGCCGAGGGTTTTCCGCTTGTCATCAACTCGCCGGCGAATATTGCTGGCATATACGGAAATACCGCGACCGTCGACTGGGCACCCATCGGCGCCGGGGTCACCGGCAACGTTGCTTACATCGGGCGCGGCTGTCCGGCAGACTCGATCTCGGCGGGGTCTCCTGAAGATCCGTATCTCGCCAACCCTGCCGGCAAGATTGCGCTGATCGATCGCGGTGCCTGCTCTGTCAGCCTCAAGGTCGATCGCGCTGTGGCAGCGGGTGCGACCGGCGTGCTGATCGGGCTGGTTGCCGCGGGTGACGCCGTCTCGTTCTCCTATGGTGGCGGCACGAATTTCGTACCTACATTGGTCATTCAGCAGTCGTTGTCCACTGCCATCAAGGCCAACATCGCCGCACCAGTCAATGCGACGATTTCGGCTGTCAACGCAATCGAGCTCGTCGGCAGCATGGTCGGGTCATCGGCGCGAGGCCCAGGGTACAGCTACAGGTCAATTAAACCCGATATCGGCGCGCCGGGCGCATCGCTCTCGGCCGAGGCGGGTACCGGCACCGGTGAGACGGCCTTTGGCGGCACGTCAGGTGCGACGCCGATGGTGGCAGGTTCGGCGGCGCTGCTCCTGCAGGCGTTCCCAACGGCCTCTCCGGTCGAAATCAAGGCCCGGTTGATGAATTCGGCGGAAACCAACATCCTTACCAATCCGCTGATCTTGCCAGGTGAACTCGCTCCCATCACACGCATCGGCGCCGGCGAGGTTCGTGTCAATCGCGCGTTCGCGCTGTCGGCAGCCGCGTGGGATGCGGTCGACCCGGCGAGTGTGGGCCTGTCGTTCGGTTACACGGCGGCCACCGGCACGCAAGTGTTGCGGAAGAAGGTTCAAGTGCGCAACTACGCGGCCAGTGCGCGGACGTTCGCTATCAGCTCGAACTTCCGCTATGCCAACGACGCGGCCGAGCAATGCGGTCACCATCGGCGCGCCGGCAACCGTCACCGTACCCGCCAATGGTTCGGCGGTGTTTACGATGGCGTTGACGGTGACGTCCGGCAATTTGCCGACGTGGAACCTCAACGGAGGGTCGGCCGGCGGCAGCGGAGCGCTGCTGCAAGGTGTCGAGTACGACGGATACCTTACGTTGGCCGAAGGTGCCGACACTGTCCGCCTGCCCTGGCATCTGCTGCCGCACAAGGCGGCTGCCACCAAGACCGCGACATCGACGCTGGCCTTGAACGGAGCGTCTACCGGCAGCCTTGGCATCAGCAATATTGGCGGCGCAGTGGCCGGACGCTTCGACGTTTTCGCGCTTACCGGCACCAGCCCGCAACTGCCCGCAATCCTTTACCCGAACGTGGGCGACAACTATGCGCTGATCGATCTGAAGTCCGTCGGTGTCCGGTTCCTCGACGCCGCCGGTGGGGTGATACAGTTCGCGGTCAACACGTGGGGCAATCGGTCGCATCCGGCCTGGCCGGCGGAGTTCGACATCTACATCGACAGCAACAACGATGGCCTTCCCGACTACGTGATCTACAACGCGGAAAATGGCGGGTTCGGGGTGTCGGGTCAGACCGTCGTAAACGTCGTAAACCTTGCGACCAACACGGCCTCGGCGTTCTTCTTCGCGGATGCCGACCTCGTGTCCGGCAACATCATCCTGACTGCGCCGCTTGCGGCGGTTGGCCTGACGCCGGCCTCGAAGTTCCGATTCCACGTCTATGCGTTCGACAGCTATTTCTCCGGGTTCCTGACGGATCAGATCGAAAACATGGTGTATACCGGCGGAACGCCACGCTTCTTTACCGCCGTTACATCCGCCACTTTGGCGGCAGGCGGTTCGGGAGCACTCACAATCGGGAGCGACCCGGCCGGCGCGATTGCATCACCGTCGCAAACCGGTATGCTGCTGATGTACCGGGATCTGAAGCTTGGAGCGGAAGCCGACGCGGTGACGGTCACACCCTAAGCCGGTCAGGCAAATGGGCTACAGGCCCCGCCGATGCGAATCGGCGGGGCCTCTTTCATTTGTCGGATTGTTGCTGTCCGTACGTCGCGAATTTCTCCAGCACGCGCGCCATCTCCGCGTCCGGCAGCAGGACCGGCTCGCCGATCTGCAGCGCGCGCCAGTACATCTCCGCCAGCGTCTCGACTTCCACGGCGAGGGCCAGCGCCCGCTCCAGCGACGCGCCGACGGCGATCATTCCGTGATTCGCGAGCAGGCACGCGTGGCGACCCGCCAGCGCCGCGACGGCATGGTCCGAGAGTTCCTGCGTGCCGAAGGTCGCGTACGGCGCGCAACGGATGTCGTTGCCGCCTGCCACCGCCACCATGTAGTGGAACGGCGGGATGCCGCGATGCATGCACGCGAGCGTCGTGGCAAACGGCGCATGCGTGTGGACGATGGCCTGCGCGTCGCCGCGCGCGGCGTAGATGTCGCGGTGAAAGCGCCATTCCGACGACGGCAGCAGTGACCCGCGCGTCTTCGCCGGCCAGCGTCATCGCGACGATTTGCTCCGGCGAGGTCCTGGCGTACGGCACGCCGGTCGGCGTGATCAGGAAGCCGTCGGAGTCCTCACACCCGCCAGCGCGCGCTCACGTTGCCCGACTTGCCGCGATTGATGCCCGCCGCGTTCATGGCGAGCGCGGTTGCGATGACCTCCACCCGCAACGCGTGTTCGTCGCCCGCCTGCGGCTTGGGTCCCGCCGTCATCGTCAGGACTCCGTGGCGTGCTCGGGAAACATTGCCGCGAGCCAATCCGCTGATGCGCGCGTGACGCCGCGCTCGGTGACCAGTCCGCTGACCAGCCGCGCTGGCGTCACGTCGAAGGCGTAGTTGACCGCGCGCGTGCCGTGCGGCGCGATGGCGACGCGGATCGTCTGTCCGTAGTCGTCACGACCCGCGACCGTCAGCACCTCGTCGCTGTCGCGCGCCTCGATCGGAATCGCAGCGCCCGTCGCCAACTTCCAGTCGATCGTCGGTGACGGCAGCGCCACGTAGAACGGCACGTTGTTGTCGCGCGCGGCGAGTGCCTTGTCGTAGGTGCCGATCTTGTTGCACACGTCGCCGTTGCGGGCGACACGGTCGGCGCCGACGAACACCACGTCGACGTCGCCGCGCTGCATCAGGAGGCCGCTCGCACCGTCGCTGAACAGCGTGTACGGAATGCCGCGCTGCTCGAGTTCCCAGGCGGTGAGGCTGGCGCCCTGCATGCGCGGGCGCGTTTCGCTCACCCACACGTGCAGCGCGAGCCCCTCGCCATGCGCGCGAAACAGCGGCGCCAGCGCGGTACCCCAGCCGCACGTGGCCAAAGCGCCCGCGTTGCAATGGGTCATCACGGCGATCGGGCCGGGTCGCCGCTGCGCGATCCCGCGCAGCAAAGCCAAGCCGTGCTCGCCGATTGCGTAGTTGATGCCGATATCCTCGGCGGCGATGCGGTCGGCTTCCGCCCACGCGGCATCGGCACGCGCCGACACGGCGAGCGGCTGCACTTTCGCGCGCACGCGGTCGAGCGCCCAGCGCAGGTTGACGGCGGTGGGACGCGTCGTGTCGAGCGCGCCGTGCGCCTTGGCCAACGCGGCATCGCCGGCGTCGCGGTCGAGCGCGAGCGCGAGGCCGTAGGCGCCGACTGCCCCGATCAGCGGCGCGCCGCGGATCCACATGCGCCGGATGGCCAGCGCCGCGGCCTCCGCGTCGCCGATGACGACCTTGACGATGGCGTGCGGCAGCGCGCGCTGGTCGATGACCTCGATGTGACGTGCCTTGGGCGGCCGGATCAGCGCGCGGTAAGGCCCGGGGTCGGCAGGAGAGGGAAGTGCTTCGCGAGGCATGGGCCGATTCTAGTGCAGTGCACCGGGATTGCGGCTACTTCAGCACCTGCACCAGATTGTTGAAGTCGTCGGTCCACACGCGCCAGTCGCGCCGGGATTCGATGGCGGCTGGACGGGTCCGTCAGGCGCCTGTCGTTGAGCCGCGACGGGTCCTTTGCGAGCAGCACCCAGCTGGATGCGTTGCCGAACATTTCAAGTCCCGGGTCATCGATCCACAGCGCGTGCAGACCAAGCGCGTTCGCGATGCCCTCGACCACGGGCACCAGGTTCAGGTAGCGGTTGGTGACGTGGAATGCGATGACGCCGTCCGGCTTCATGTGCCGCAGGTACACCTCGACCGCTTCGCGCGTGATGAGGTGTACCGGGATGGCGTCGCTGGAAAACGCGTCGATGGCGAGGACGTCGAATTGCTGCGGCGCTTCGCGCTCGAGCGACAGGCGGGCGTCGCCCAGCGACAGTTCGATCGTGGCGTCGCTGTTCTTGAGGAACGTGAAATCGCGCTGCGCGACGCCGACCACGCCGGGATTGATGTCGTAGAAGCGGTACACATCGCCCTTGGCGCCGTACGTGGCAAGGGTTCCCGTGCCCAGGCCGATGACACCGACTTTGATGCCTTCATTGCGCGGGTGCATGGCCTCGATCAGGCGGCCGATGCCGGAGTTGCGCGTGTAATAGCTCGTCGGCTCGGACTGGAGGGTGGGATGCAGGTACTGCTTGCCGTGCATGATCGTCCCGTGGATCAGCGTGCGGCGGCCGTCGACATCGAGGCCGGATTCCTGCACGCGCAGCATGCCGTAGAAATTGCGCGACGTGACTATCGTGTCGCGGTAGAACTCGACCATGCTCCAGATGCCGCAGCCGATCGTGACGAGCAGCGCTATCGCGGCCAGCGCCGGAAAGACATGCGCCTCGCCGCGCGTCCGCCACAGCAGCAACAGCGCGCACGCGACGAGCACGATGGCGAGATCGAAGTTGGCGGAGAAGACGAGAGGCGCCACCACGCCGACGAGCACCGAGCCCAGCGCGCCGCCGAGAGCGACCATCAGGTAGAAGCGCGTCAGGTACCGCGGCGCCGGCTTGCAGGTCACGAGTTCGCCATGGCAGAACATGCACGCGATGAAGAATCCCGCGCAGAACACGTCGATCTGGATCGCCAGCTGGTGCGTCAGCTTCGGGTCGGCCAGCGTCCATCCCATGACGCCGAGCGCCGCCGCAAGCATCGCCAGGAAGGTCTCGCGGCGATACCAGCCTTCGCCGTCGAAGCAAAGGATGAAAGTGATGAGATAGAGCGACAGCGGAACGATCCAAAGCAACGGAACCGCGGCGACGTTCTGGGTGATGTGGTCGGTCACCGCAAGCAGCATTGCCGAACTGGTCGCCGCTAACGCACACCAGAGCAGTTGGCGGCGCAAGCTCGGCGGCTCGGCGGCGGGCTTGTCATCGACCGGCCGCGCCGCCAGGGGAGTGGACGCTTCGGCGGCACGTCCCCCTTTTCGCGCCGCCAGCACGCACAGTCCGACGAAGGCCGCATATCCCGCCGACCATCCCCACGCCTGCATGCGTGTGGCGATCCAGGGTTCGAGCAGGAACGGGTAGCCGAGCAGCGCCAGCATCGAAGCGAGATTCGACAGCGCGAACAGCCGATACGGGCTGCGTCCGGGAAAAGTGCGCGCGAACCAGGCCTGGATCAGCGGACTGGTCGTGGAGAGTACGAAATAGGGGAGCCCGATCGTTGCGGTGAGGAGTCCCAGGATCATCCAGATCGGACTTTCCCGACCCGTGGGTTTCCAGAACTCGCCCGGGATGATTGGCAGCACGGCCAGGCTCAGCACGAGCAGCACCATGTGCAGCTTTGCCTGGGCGCGTGGCGTGAGCCTGCGCACCGAAAAGTCGGCGTAGGCGTAGCCGAGCAGCAGCGTCGACTGAAAGAATACGAGGCAGGTCGTCCAAACAGCCGCGGAGCCGCCGAACCACGGCAGGATCTGCTTTGCGACGATGGGCTGGAGCAGGAAAAGCAGGAACGCGCTAGCGAAGATCGTCAGGGCATAGAGCATCGGCGGGCGCGATCGCGGCGAAGAGGACAACGCCGCATTGTACGGGCAAGCCTCACGTCCGCGAACCGCTCGGGATCGCCCGGTCCGCAGGGCACCCTTTGCTGCGGCGGCCCGTCAGTACGTGGTGCGCCCCCGGAAGTACTCGACCCGGTCGATCGATTTGACGCGCACCTCGCGCACGTCCACGCCCTGCAACAACTTGAGCGGGATTTCGTCGCCGGCGTTGCCGCGGCTCCATACCTTCCGGTAGAAATCGGCCTGCGTCCGCACGCTTTCGTCGCCGACGGCCAGGATGATGTCGCCGACGGACAACCCGGCGAGGTCGGCCGGACCTTCAGGCGATACACGCGACACCACGAGACGTCCCTGCGACTCGTCGGTCGACACGCCCATCCACGGACGGGCGGGTCCGGCTCGGCGTCCGCCCTTGACCAGGTCCGTCAGGATCGGCTTCAGCAGGTCGATGGGAACGAACATGTTGCCGGGAAGCCTGGGATCGTCGTCGTTGGCGTCGCGCGACGATCAGCGAGCCCACGCCGAGCAGCTTGCCATCCTTGTCGAACAGCGCGGCCCCGCTCCAGTTGAGCGTGGGCGGGCTCGTGAAGATGGCCTGGTCCAGCGCATATTCCCAGCTGCCCGAAAACGCGCGCTTGGAGACCACGTAGGCGAAGGAAACGCCGTCATCGCCCGCGCCTGCGATCATGACCGGTTCGCGATTGGCGAGCTTTCCCGAATCGCCGAAGGTCACCGGCTTGGCGTCCAGCGGCGCGATCGTGCGCACGAGGCCGAGCCCTGTCACGTGATCGTAGGCGACGACACGGGCGGCGTATGTCCGGCCGCGACTGTCGGTGATGCTGACGTCGTCCGCCTCGAGGATGAGGTAGCCGATGGTGAGTATCAGGCCGCGGTCGCCGATGACGACGCCCGAGCCTTCGCGTTCGTCGGGCAGCGTAGCGGCGCTGCGCGCGTCGGGAATGGCCTGCACCGAGACCTTGACCACGGCGCCAAAGACCTTGTCGGCGTCGACGACTCTCCGGCTGCTGGTTGCGCTGTCGGCGTGGTTGGGTTTGGTCTGCGCATAGGCGGCGGGAGTCGCGACCAGCAGGCAGAACACCATCAGGGCCAGCGCGCACGCGATGAGTGCGCGCACACGCGAAGAGACGTTGGTTCGGTACAGGGACATGGAAACCTCCGAGGGGAGGTGGCGAGCGCCGGTGAGACCCAACTATAGCGCTATGGGCGAGCAACGCAATGCCCGCCGCGAGGCGCGCGGCGAGGCGTAGCGGTCCTGGCGACGACATGCGGAAACCGCCGATCGCTTCCGTATAATCGGATCCGGCAACTACAAGAACAGAATCGGAGGACGTACGTGAAACCCGCCTCGATCGCGCTCGCCGGCATGACACGCATGGCCATGCCATGAGCGCGCGCAAGAAGCCCACCGACCTGCGCTCGCACCGCTGGTTCGGCAACAACGACATGCGCTCGTTCGGCCACCATTCGCGCACGTCGCAGATGGGCTATTCGCGCGCCGATTACCAGGGCAAGCCGATCATCGCGATCGTCAACACGTGGAGCGACATCAACGCGTGCCACTCGCATTTCCGGCAGCGCGCAGAGGAGGTGAAGCGCGGCGTGCTGCAGGCGGGCGGCTTTCCGCTGGAGATGCCGGCCATCGCGCTCGCCGAAGTGTTCCAGAAGCCGACGACGATGCTCTACCGTAACCTGCTGGCGATGGAGACCGAGGAGTTGCTGCGGTCGTATCCGGTCGACGGCGCGGTGCTGATGGGCGGCTGCGACAAGACCACGCCGGCGATGCTGATGGGCGCGATCAGCATGAACCTGCCGGCGATCTTCATGCCGGCGGGACCGATGCTGTCCGGCCACTGGCGCGACCAGAAGCTGGGCAGCGGGTCGGACGTGTGGAAGTTCTGGGCCGAGAAACGCGCCGGCAACATCACCGACGCGCAATGGAGCGAGATCGAGGACGGCATCGCGCGGTCGCCCGGACATTGCATGACGATGGGCACCGCGTCGACGATGACCTCGGCCGCGGAAGCGATGGGCTTCACGCTGCCTGGCGCGGCGTCGATTCCCGCCGCCGATTCGCGTCACGGGCGCATGGCGACGGAGACCGGACGGCGCATCGTCGACATGGTGTGGGAAGACTTGAAGCCGCGCGACTTCCTCGACGCCGCCAGCATCGACAACGCGGTGACGACGGTGCTGTCGCTGGGCGGCTCGACCAATTCCGTCGTGCACATGGTCGCCGTGGCGCGCCGCGCGGGCATTCCACTGACCATCGACCGTTTCGACGCCATCGCCCGCAAGACGCCGCTGATCGCCAACCTGCGTCCCGCCGGGAAGTTCCTGATGGAAGACTTCTATCTACGCGGGGGGCCTGCGCGCGCTGTTGAACGAGATCGGCGACCTGCTGACGCTGTCGGCGCGCACTGTGAACGGCAAGACGCTCGGCGAGAACATCGCGGGTGCCGAGGTGTTCGACCGCGACGTGATCCTGCCGCGCGACAAGGCGCTGGTGGCATCCGACAGCCTCGCGGTGCTGCGCGGCAACCTGGCGCCCGATGGCGCGGTCATCAAGCCCGCGGCGGCCGAGCCGCACCTGCTGCGGCACACCGGGCCCGCCGTCGTGTTCGCCGACTACAACGACATGGCGGCGCGCATCGACGATCCCGCGCTGCCGGTCACCAAGGATTCGGTGCTGGTGCTGCAGCACGCGGGACCGCTGGGCGCGCCAGGCATGCCGGAATGGGGGCAGCTGCCGATCCCGAAGAAGCTGCTGGCGCAAGGCGTGCGCGACATGGTGCGCATTTCCGACGCCCGCATGAGCGGCACGAGTTACGGCGCGTGCGTGCTGCACGTGGCGCCGGAGTCGTTCATCGGCGGGCCGCTCGCGCTGGTGCGGGACGGCGACCTCATCGAACTCGACGTTCCCGCGCGCAAGCTGGAATTGAAGGTCGGCGCCGACGAACTGGCGCGACGCCGCGCGGCGTGGAAACGCCCAGTGCCCAGATACGAGCGCGGCTTCGGCGCGCTGTATCAGCAGCACATCACGCAAGCGGACCAGGGTTGCGACTTCGATTTCCTCGAGGGAACGGCGGCGACCACCGAACCGGAAATCCACTGATGAAGACGATCGCGGCCAACAAACTGACGAATCTCGTCGCGGCGATCATGCAGGGCGGCGGATGCTCGGCCGACGAGGCGCGCACGGTGGCGCAGCGCCTGGTCGATTCCAACCTCGTCGGCCACGATTCGCACGGCGTGCTGCGCGTCGGCAAGTACCTCGAGTGGGTGGGCATGGGCTGGCTCAAGCCCAACACCGATCCCACCATCGTGTTCGACAGCCCTGCGCTCGTCGATCGTCGACGGCAACCGCGGCTTCGGCCAGGTGATCGGCGAGTTCGCCACGCGGCTGGGTATCGCGAAGGCCGCGAAGTCGGGCATCGCGATGGTCGGCCTGCGCAACTGCGGGCACCTGGGGCGCCTGGGGGACTGGGCCGAAATGGCCGCGGAACAGGGCCAGGTGTCGCTGCACTTCCTCAACACGTCCGGCGCGCAGCGCGTGGCGCCGTTTGGCGGCAGCGATCGCCGGCTGTCCACCAATCCGCTGGCGATCGGCGTGCCGTGCGCAGGCGGCCCGCCCGCCATTCTCGACATCACGACGTCGACGGTGGCCGAGGGCAAGCTGATGGTCGCGTCGAACAAGGGCGAGCAGGTTCCCGCGGGATGGATCGTCGACAAGCACGGCAAGCCGACGACGGATCCCAAGGATTTCTACGATGGCGGCGCGCTGTTGACGATCGGCGAGCACAAGGGCTCCGGCCTGTCGATACTCACCGACCTCCTCGCCGGCGCGATCACGACGGGACGCAGTTCCGATCCCGACGACACGGTCCTGCGCAACAACATGCTGTCGATCTTCATCGCGCCCGCGCTCTACGATGGCACGGGAGGTGTGCTGGCCGAAGCAGAACGCCTGATCGAATGGGTGAAGGCGTCGCCGCCGCTGGTGGCCGGGCGGCCGGTGCTCGGACCCGGAGACGTCGAACGGCAGACGCGAGCCGCGCGGCTTGCGAACGGCGTGCCGCTGGACGATACGACGTGGAACAACCTCATTGAAGCCGCGCAGTCCGTGGGCATCGACGCGGCACGCGCCAACGCATTTGTCGCCTGAAGGGGTCGCTGATGAAACGTGCAATCACGCTGTTGCTGGGCCTGGTCCTCGCCGTCGTGGCGCCGCTTGCGTTCGCGCAGGCGTGGCCGACGAAACCCATCAAGTGGGTCGTTCCGTTCGCGCCGGGCGGCACGACCGACATCCTCGCGCGCACCATCGGCGACAAGCTGGGTGTCGCGCTCGGGCAGCCGGTCATCGTCGAGAACAAGCCCGGCGCCGGCGGCGGACTGGGCGCGGATTTCGTCGCCAAGTCGGCGCCCGACGGCTACACGATCCTGGGCGGCACGATCAGCACCAATGCCATCAACGCGTCGCTGTACAAGGACCTGCCCTACGATCCCGTGAAGGACTTCATCCCGATCACGCTGATCGCGCGCGTGCCGAACATGCTCGTCGTCAACAACGACGTGCCGGCGAAGACCGTGGCGGAACTGATCGCGCTGATGAAGAAGAATCCCGGCAAGTACACGTTCGCGTCCAGCGGCAACGGCACGTCGCAGCACCTGTCCGGCGAACTGTTCAAGGGCATGGCGGGCGTGGACATGCAGCACATTCCTTACAAGGGCAGCCCGCCCGCGCTGCAGGACGTGATGGGCGGCAGCGTGACGATGACGTTCGACAACATCACCACGGCATGGCCGCTGGCGAAGGGCGGCAAGCTGCGCGCGCTCGGCGTCACCACGGCCAAGCGTTCGCCCGCGGCGCCCGACGTTCCGACGATCGCCGAGGCCGGTGTCGTCGGCTATGAAATCGGATCGTGGCAGGGCGTGTTCGCACCCGCGGGAACCCCACCTGCCATCGTCAAGCGGCTCAACACCGAGATCGTGAAGATCATCAACCTGCCGGACGTGCAGGAGAAATTGCTGGCGCTTGGCGCGGAACCGGTCGGCAACTCCACCGAGGAATTCACTGCGTTCGTGAAGACGGAAGTGGTGAAGTGGGGCGACGTCGTGAAGAAGTCGGGCGCCAAGGTCGACTGAATCTTCGTTCTGCGCATGAGCTGACTAGGCGTGGACACGCTCTTTCCCGGATTCGCGCCACGGCGCATTCGCACGTCGGGCACGGAAATCCATTGCGTCGTCGGCGGCGCCGGCCCGCCGCTCCTGCTGCTGCACGGCTATCCGCAGACGCACGCGATGTGGCACGGGATCGCGCCGACGCTGGCGCGCGACTACACGGTCGTGTGCGCGGACCTGCGCGGCTACGGCGACTCGGGCAAGCCCGCGAGCGACGCGACGCACGCGGCGTACTCGAAGCGCGCGATGGCGCAGGACATGGTCGAGGTGATGCGCGAACTCGGCTTCCCGCGCTTTCGCCTCGCCGGTCACGATCGCGGCGGCCGCGTCGCGCATCGTCTGTGTGTCGACCATCCGGACGCCGTCGAGCGGGTCGCGGTGCTCGACATCTCGCCGACGCGCACGATGTTCCGCGCAACCGACCAGGCATTCGCGACGGCGTACTACCACTGGTTCTTCCTGATCCAGCCCTTCGACATTCCGGAGCGGATGATCGGGGCCGATCCCACGTTCTATCTTCACCGGATGATGAGCAGGCTGGGAACCGGACTCGAGCATTTCGATCCGCGCGCGCTGTCCGAATACGAGCGCTGCTTTGCCGCGCCGGACACAATTCACGCGACGTGCGAGGACTATCGCGCCGCGGCGTCGATCGACCTCGAGCACGACGACGCGGATGTCGCTGCGGGCCGCAAGGTGCGCTGTCCGCTGCTCGCGCTGTGGGGCGCCAAGGGCGTCGTCCACCGCTTGTTCGCGCCGCTGCGCGACTGGGGCGCGGTCGCGACGGATGTCAGCGGCAAGGCGCTGCCGTCGGGACATTACCTGCCCGAGGAAGTGTCGCGACGAGACGCTGCACGAGCTGCAGACGTTCTTCGCGTCCTAGCCCTCTGGTCCGTTTTTCGCGCGGGCCTGAACTTCCTGCGCTGACGCGGGTCGCACCTGTTGGATCGGCGTTTCGCGAGTTGAAGCGCCAGGCGCGCCGGGGACGCGCACACGCCCTGCAATTAATTGTTGCGGGCGCAATCCAAAGGGCGCATTATGACATTGGCATATTCTTCATGTAGGGAGGGTCCCCATGCTCAATTTCAACCGCGACGCGGCCAAGTCCCCCGACAAGTCCGGCGTCAAGCCCGCGCCGTATCCGTACGCGCCGGCATCGGCTGCGACCGGATCGGCCGCCAAGGCGCCGGTGCCCGCCCCGGCGCCCCCGCAACCCGCCCCGGCGCCGGAACCTCCGGTGCTCTCCAAGGCGATGCCGGAGGGGTCTGCGCGCGCCATCGGTCCGGACACTCCCGGCAGCCAGCTCTTCGTCGGGCCCAATATCAAGCTGTGCGGCTTGGAAATTTCCGATTGCGACGTGCTGATCGTCGAAGGACACGTCGAAGCGACCATCAACAGCAAGGCAATGCAGATCGCCAAGCCGGGAACAATGAAGGGCGTGGCGGTGATCGACATCGCGGAAATCGACGGCGAGTTCTCGGGCGAATTGACGGCGCATACAAAGCTGATTGTGCGCGCCACCGGTCGAGTATCGGGGAAGATTCGCTACGGGCGGTTGATCGTCGCCGATGGCGGCGAGATTTCCGGCGACGTGCAGCGGATCGACTCGGTGCCGGATGCGCCGGTCAAGACTGCCGCGCCCGCCGCGCGACCGCAATTGTCGCCGCAGCCGCCGGGCTGATACGCGTCAGACGACCAGGCGATAGCCGACGGCGGTTTCCGTGATGAGGTGCTTGGGCTGCGCCGGGTCGTCTTCGAGCTTTTCGCGCAAGTGCCCCATGTACACGCGGACGTAGTGCGGGCTCTCGACGTGCGACGGTCCCCATACGTCGCGCAGGATCTGGCGGTGCGTCAGGACGCGTCCCGCGTTGGCGATGAGTTGCGCCAGCAGCCGATATTCGATCGGCGTCAGGTGTACCAGTTCGCCGCGCCGCTTCACCGTACGCGCGACCAGATCCACTTCGATGTCGCCGAACGTGATGGCCGGCTTTTCGCTGCCGGCCGGTTGCGCGCGCCGGCGCACCGTTGCACGCACGCGGGCAAGCAACTCCGCCACGCCAAACGGCTTGGTCAGGTAGTCGTCGGCGCCCGCGTCGAGCGCGTTCACCTTGTCGGATTCGTCGGTGCGCGCCGACAGGACGATCACCGGCACACCCGACCACGTCCGCAGGTCGCGGATCAGTTCCACGCCGTCGCCATCGGGCAGGCCCAGATCCACGACCACGAGATCGGGTTTGCGCGTTCCGGCTTCGACCAGACCCTGCTTCATGGTTTCGCTCTCGTGCACGGTCCAGCCTTCCGATTCGAGTGCAGAACGCACGAAGCGCCGGATCTGGCGCTCGTCCTCGATCAGCACGGCCACGGGGGAAGGTTCGCCCATGCGGGCGATGATAGCGCGTACCGCATATCGCTACACGCGGCGCCGTCGAGTCAACGCGTGTCCTCGGGGCGCTCGAACGAGCCGTCGAGCACGCCAATATGCCGTGGCGTCCAGTCGCTGAACACGCGGGCCGCATCGTCCGCGGTCGCGGCCGAATCCAGATCCTCGCGCAGGTGCACATCCGAACACGCCCGCGCGATCGCCGCGAGGAGGTCCAGATGGTCCTGTGCAGGCCCGTCGGCCGGGACCAGAATGACCCAGATCCTGGTGACCAGCCTGCTATCCGGGGCGCCGAACTCGATCGCGTACTTGGGACGCATGAAAAGCATCAGAGGCTTGGCAATGCCGGAAATCCGGGCGTGCGGCAGCGCCACGCCATGCCCGATGGCTGTTGAGCCTATCTGCTCGCGCCGCCAGAGCGCGCGAAAGACCGGTGCGGGATCCAGTCCGTGCGCGCGGCAGATCACTTCCGCCGCCCGTTCCAACGCGCGCTTCACATCAGGAACGTCGACGTCGAGTTCAATTTGCTGTGGCTGCAACTCTTGGCAGGACCGCGCCGGATGCGGGCCGGGCCGACGCGAAATGCCGCTGCGATTTCCTTCGCGACTATTCGATTCCAGAACCGACCCCGACTGAACGGTCCCGTGTACCGATGCGCCGGTAGACGGTCCATCGGTCATCACGCGGGGCTGCTGCGACCTGAACATGGCGGTTAGAAAGTTCATGGCATCTCCTTTCGTGATGCGAATGAAGATAGCAGGTCGACTGTAACGACACCGTGGAATCCTTGCATCGTCTCGTAAAGGCGGCATAAAGACTTCACGCTGCGGCACGCCACAGGCGGGCGGTTCAGACCGATGCGGAGCCGCCGTCCTCGGAGGGAGTCTCGGGCGGCGTGCCCAGCGGCAGCGTGAAGGTCAATCGGGCGCCGCCTGCAGGGCCGTTGCGTGCCGAGATCCTGCCGCCATGCGCCTCGACGATGGCACGGCTTATCGCCAGGCCGAGACCGACGCCCGGCGTCGTCGATTCGCGGGCGCCACGGGTGAATTTCTCGAAGATGGCCTCTTCCTGTCCACTCGGGATGCCAGGGCCATTGTCGCTGACGCTTACGACCAGGTTGCCACCGGCTGCTTCGGCCGCCACCGTGATGGTCGAACCCGCCGGCGTGTATTTGCTCGCATTCTCGATGAGGTTGTACAGCACGCGTTCGATCAGCGTCGCGTCGAATTCGACCAGCGGCAGGTCGCGTGCCAGGTCCAGCACGATGCGATGGTTTGCGAGCGCGGGATGCGCGGCCTTGAGCGCGCTGCCGACGACCTCCTCGAAAGGATGCCAATGGCTGCGCAGCCTGACTTCACCGCTTTCGATTCGCGCCATCTCGAGCAGGTTGTTGACCAGCGCGCTCATCCGGCGCGCCTCGTCGGCGATGGCGGTCGCGGATTCCAGCTGCTCCGGTGACATGGGCGGCTTGGTCAGCACCAGCGATTCCGCCAGTCCCACGACGGCGGCCAGCGGAGTGCGCAGATCGTGCGAAAGCGCCGAGAGCAGCGAGTTGCGCAGACGTTCTGATTCCATGTGGATAAGCGCCTGCTGCGCGACCTCCACGTAGTGCACGCGTTCGAGGGCGATGGCGGTCAGCGCGGCGAAGGTGTCGAGGTGCCTGCGTTGTTCAGGCACCAGAAGCAGTCGCGGATTGTCCGGCTTGATCACCAGCACGCCCCGCGTGCGCATCGGCGCGCGCAGAGGCAAGTACAGGTATTCGTTCCCCGCGAGGGTGTCGGTGCCGGCTCCCGCCGGCTGCGCCTTGTCGTACGCCCACTGCGCGGCGCCGATATCGATGGCCGCCTGCAGGGCCGCTCCCTCGGTTGGCCGGATACGGTCCTGGCTGTCCGGCACGAGGATCGAGACCTTCGCCCCGAACGTGTTCGTGATGATCTTGGTCGCCGCCTCGACGACATCGCCGGTCAAGAGCAGGCTCGACATGTCGCGCGCGAATTCGTAGAGCACTCGCGCGCGCTCCTCGCGATAGGACGCGACGCGCGCCTGGTAGCGCAGCCCCGCGGTCATTTGCCCGATGATCAGTGCGACGATCAGCATCACCGCAAAGGTCAGCAGATATTGAAAATCGCTTACGGCAAACGTGAACCTCGGGGGAACGAAGAAGAAATCGAACGATGCGACACTGACGAAAGCCGCCAGCACCGCCGGACCTCGTCCCCATTTCACCGCTACCAGGACGACGGCCAGAAGAAACAGCATGACGATGTTCGCAAGATCGAAGTAGGGCAGCAGCGGAGTACAGACAAGCGTCGTTACAAGGCACGCCAGTAACGCCCACAGATAGCGCAGTCGCTTCGCCCCGCGCCGCGGATCGGCCTCGTCATCGAGGTTTCGGTCCGGCTGCGCCGCCACCGGCTGCTCGGTACTGCGCCCGACCTCGATCAGGTCGATGTCCGGTGCCAGCTCTCCAATGCGGCGCGCTGTGCCGCGCGCCCAAGGCCAATTCGCCGCGCCACGCTTGCGTCCGACGACCAGCTTGGAGCAGTTGTGCGTGCGCGCGTACTCGATGATCTCCGCGGCCGCATCGCCACCGGAGAGTACGGACGTCCGCGCGCCGAACTCCTGTGCCAGCTTGACGGTCCGCAGTATCCGCTCGCGTTCCTGCGTTGGCAGCCGTTGCAGCGTCCGCGTCTCGACATAGACGGCGGTCCAATCCACGCCGAGTTGTGACGCCAACCGGGCGGCGCTGCGCACGACGTCCTCGCCCCCCGGGCCGGGCCCGATGCAGCACAACAGGGAATCCTCGGTCTTCCATACGCGCTCGATCGACTTGTCGGAGCGGTAGGCCTGGACGTCCTCCTCCACGCGGTCCGCCGTCCTGCGCAGCGCGAGTTCGCGCAGGGCCATCAGGTTGCCCTTGCGGAAGAAATTCTTGGCGGCCCGTTCGATTTGCTCCGGCAGATAGACTTTTCCGGCGGCGAGGCGCCCCAGCAGGTCGTCGGCGGAAACGTCGACCATCACCACTTCGTCGGCCTTGTCGAAGAAGAAATCCGGGACCGTCTCCCATACCTTGATGCCGGTAATCCCGCCGACGACGTCGTTCAGGCTCTCGATGTGCTGCACGTTGAGCGTCGAGTAGACGTCGATGCCGGCAGCCAGCAGCTCGTCGATGTCCTGCCAGCGCTTCGGGTGGCGCGCGCCGGGCACGTTCGTATGCGCGAGTTCGTCGACGAGAATCAGCGCCGGATGGCGCGCCAGCGCGCCGTCGAGATCGAATTCCGGAAGCGTGCGATCCTGGAACGCGATTTGCGCACGGGGAAGGACTTCGAGCCCCTGCAGCAGCGCCTCGGTTTCCTTGCGCCCGTGGGTCTCGAGCAGGCCGACGACGACGTCCTTGCCTTCGCCGCGCAACGCCCGCGCCGCGGTCAGCATCGCGTAGGTCTTGCCGACGCCTGCCGATGCGCCGAAATAGATCCGCAGGCGGCCTCGTCGTGCGGCCTCCGCCTGCGCCGTTACCTGTGCGAGCAGCGCATCGGGGTCGGGGCGGGCATCGGTCATCGGCTGTCGGCGGTGCGCGGAAGTGCAGTGCAGCCGCAGCCTACCTGCTGCCGCCCGGAGCCGCCACCTGCGCCGCTACTTTCCCGCGCTGTCCAGCGCCAGGTTGAGCTTGACGACGTTGACGCGCGGCTCGCCCAGCAGGCCGAAAGTACGACCCGCCGTGTTTTGGCTCACGAGGATGCGAACTGCATCGGCTTGCATTCCGCGCGCCTTGGCGACGCGCGCCAGCTGGTACTCGGCTGCGGCAATGCTGATCTCCGGATCGAGCCCGCTGCCTGACGCCGTGACGAGATCCGCCGGAACGCTTGCGGCATTGCCCGGATCCGCATCGCGCAGCGCCTTGATTCGATCCTTGACGGCATCGGCCAGCGCCGGATTGGTCGGCCCCTGGTTGGAGCCCGACGACGCGGCGCCGTTGTAGGGCTGCGGCGAAGTCGCCGAAGGGCGGCTCCAGAAGTACTTCGGATCGTCGAACGGCTGACCGATCAGCGCGGAGCCTACGAGCTTTCCCGTTCTGTTCGATCAGGCTGCCGTTGGCGGCGCCGGGGAATGCCAATTGCGCGATGCCCCAGGTGACGAGCGGATAGACGACGCCGGTCAGCACGGTCAGCACGACCAGCATGCGCAGCGAGGGAAGGAAGGAAGCGAACATGAGTGTTCTCCGGTATTCAGGCAAGGTGCAGCGCGACGAGCAGGATGTCGATGATCTTGATGCCGACGAACGGCAGCAGGATGCCGCCGACGCCATAGATCAGCATGTTCGTGCGCAACACCTCGGCTGCGCCGACGGCGCGAAATTTCACGCCGCGCAGCGCCAGCGGGATCAGCGCGGGAATGATCAGCGCGTTGAAGATGACCGCGGACAGGATGGCGCTCTGCGGCGTGGCGAGATGCATGACGTTGAGCGCGTCCAGCGCCGGGTAGGTGCTGGCGAACGCCGCCGGGATGATGGCGAAATACTTGGCCACGTCGTTGGCGATCGAGAACGTCGTCAACGCGCCGCGGGTCATCAGCAGCTGCTTGCCGATCTCGACGATCTCGATCAGCTTGGTCGGATTCGAGTCGAGGTCGACCATGTTGCCCGCTTCCTTCGCCGCCTGCGTGCCGCTGTTCATCACGACGGCGACGTCGGCCTGCGCCAGCGCCGGCGCGTCGTTGGTGCCGTCGCCGGTCATCGCGACCAGCTTGCCTTCGGCCTGGATCTGGCGGATCAGCTTCAGCTTGGCTTCCGGCGTGACTTCGGCCAGGAAGTCGTCGACGCCCGCTTCGGCGGCGATCGAGGCGGCCGTGAGCTTGTTGTCGCCGGTGATCATGATGGTCTTGATGCCCATCCGGCGCAGTTCGGCGAAGCGCTCCTTGATCCGCGTCTTGACGATGTCCTTCAGCTCGACGACGCCCAGCACGTGCCGGCCCTCGGCGACGACCAGCGGTGTCGCGCCCATGCGGGCGACTTCCTCGACGCGCACGACGACTTCGGTCTCCACCGTGCCGCCCTGCGCCACGACCCAGGAGCGGACCGCGTCGAGCGCGCCTTTGCGCAACTCGCGACCATCGTGGGTCACGCCGCTCATCCGTGTTTGCGCCGAGAACGGAATGATCGTGAACTGGCCGGGCGTCAATGGCGGCGGAGAGAGGCCGAACGCACGCTTGATCAGCGCAACGATGCTCTTGCCTTCGGGCGTCTCGTCACCGAGAGAAGCCAGCAACGTCGCCTCGGCGAGTTGCTGCTGAGTGACGCCGGTCACCGCGTGCAGCGAGGATGCCTGGCGATTGCCGAACGTGATCGTCCCGGTCTTGTCGAGCAGCAGCACATCGCAGTCGCCGGCAGCCTCGACCGCGCGGCCCGACGTGGCGACCACATTGGCCCGCATCATCCGGCCCATTCCAGCCACGCCGATCGCGGACAGCAGTCCTCCGATGGTGGTCGGGATCAGGCAAACCAGCAGCGCCACGAGCACCGTGATCGACACCGGCGTGCCCGCCTTGGCCACTTCGACGCTGTAGAGCGAGTACGGCAGCAGCGTCACCGTCGCGAGCAGGAAGACGAGCGTCATCGCCACGAGCAGGATCATCAGCGCGATCTCGTTGGGCGTCTTTTGCCGCTTGGCACCTTCGACCATGCCGATCATCCGGTCGAGAAACGCCTCGCCCGGGTTGACGCTGATGCGCACGATGATCCAGTCCGACAGGACGACCGTGCCTCCGGTCACCGTGTTGAAGTCACTGCCCGCGGCGCGTATGACCGGCGCGCTTTCGCCGGTGACGGCGCTTTCGTTGACCGACGCGGCGCCGACGATGACTTCGCCGTCGCCGGGGATGAGGTCGCCCACTTCGACGAACACAAGGTCGCCCTTGCGCAGCTTGCTCGACGGCGACCGAGGTCGCCGGGGCGCCGAACTCGGCGACGGAAATCTTCTTCGCCACCGTGTCCTTGCGCGCGCTCTTGAGCGACGCGGCCTGGGCCTTGCTGCGGCCCTCGGCGATCGCCTCCGCGAAATTGGCGAACAGCAGCGTGGCCCACAGCCACAGCGTGGTGGCCAGGATGAAGCCGGCGGGCGCCTCGCCCTTGCCGGTGACGGCCTGGACCCAAAGTATCGTGGTCAGGATGCTGCCGATGTAGACGACGAACATCACCGGATTGCGCCACTGGTAGCGCGGCGTCAGTCGCAGGAAGCTGTCGATCAGCGCGTGCTTCATCAGGTCCCGGTTGAAGAACCAGGAAAGCGCGCTTTGCTTGACTGCCAGGGTAGCCATGGTTATGCCTTGATCTTAATGGGCGCGTTCACTGCGCGCTGTACAGGTGCAGGTGCTCGATGACGGGGCCGAGCGCCAGCGCGGGGACGAACGTCAACGCGCCGACGGTGATCACCGTGCCGATGAGCACGACGATGAACAGCGGCGTGTGCGTGGGCAGGGTGCCGCCGGATGGAGGAACGCTCTTTGCCGCCGCGAGCGCACCGGCAAGCGCGAGCACCGGGATTGCGAGCCAGTAACGCGCAAAGAGCATGCAGATGCCCAGCGCGGTGTTGTAGAACGGCGTATTGGCCGAGAGTCCGCCGAACGCGCTGCCGTTGTTGTTGCTAGCCGACGAGAACGCATAGAGGATCTCGGAGAAGCCGTGCTCCCCGGGATTGGCGACGCCCGCCTTGCCCGCGTCGAGCATCACCGCGAGCGCGGTGCCGCACAGGACAAGGAACGGCGGGATCAGGATCGCGATCGATGCCATCTTGATCTCGAAGGCGCCGATCTTCTTGCCGAGGTATTCGGGTGTGCGCCCGACCATCAGGCCCGCAATGAAGACCGCGACGATCGCGAACACGATCATGCCGTAGAGACCCGAGCCGACGCCGCCGTATACCACTTCGCCCAACTGCATCAGCCACATCGGGATCATGCCGGAAAGTGGCATCAGCGAATCGTGCATCGCGTTGACCGATCCGTTCGATGCGGATGTCGTGGCGACCGACCACAGCACGGAGTTGGCGACGCCGAAGCGCGTCTCCTTGCCTTCCATGCTGCCGCCGATGTTGGTTGCGCTGGCGACCTGATCGACGCCAAGCTGCGTCAGGACCGGATTGCCCGGTGCCTCCAGCATGTAGGCCGAAGCCAGCAACACGACGAACATGACCGTCATGGCGGCCAGCAACGCCCAACCTTGTCGCGTATCGCCGATCATCCGCCCGAACGTGTAGCACAGCGCTGCCGGAATCAGCAGGATGGCCAGAACTTCCAGGAAGTTCGACAGAGGGTTGGGATTCTCGAATGGGTGCGCGGAATTCACGTTGAAGAATCCGCCGCCGTTGGTGCCCGAGCTGCTTGATGGCGATCTGCGACGCGGCGGGGCCGAGCGGAATCGTCTGTTCGGTGGCCGTCGCCTTTTCGGTGACCGCATTGCCCTTCTCGTCCTTGAGCGGCTGCCCGTCCGGACCGTTCTTCGGTGCGTCGTAGGTGACCGGCTGGACCAGCGTGACCGTCGCGTATTTGTCGAATGTCTGCACGACGCCCTGGCTCACCAGCGCCAATGCCAACACGAGCGCAAGCGGCAGCAGGATATAGACCGTCGAGCGCACCAGGTCGAACCAGAAATTGCCGATGCCCGATATCTGCTTCCGGGAAAAGCCGCGAATCAGCGCCACCAGCACGGCCATGCCCGATGCGGCCGAGACGAAGTTCTGGACACCCAGTCCCAGCATCTGCGTCAGGTAGCTCATCGTGGACTCGCCGCCATAGCCCTGCCAGTTGGTATTGGTCGCGAAACTCGTCGCCGTGTTGAAGGCGGAATCGGGACTGACAGCCGCCATTCCCTGCGGGTTGAGCGGCAGAAACACCTGGAGGCGCTGCAACGCATAGACGGCGAGCGCGCCCAGCAGGTTGAACCAGAGCATCGCCAGCGCGTAGTCCACCCAGTTCATGTCGCGCTGCGGCATCGACTCCTGCGCCGCGATAGATAAGGCGTTCGAGCCAGCCGCCGATGCGTTGCGACGCGGACGGCGCGTCCCTCATAGACGGCAGCCATGTAGGCGCCCAGCGGCTTCGCGAGCAGCAGCAGGACGAGCGTATACAGCGCGAGTTGCAGCCAACCCCAGGCGTTCATTCGAAGAGCTCCGGCTTGAACAGTGCGACGATCAGGTAGACGAAGATCACCAGCGTGGCGAATCCGCTCAGCCAATAGACCCAGTTCATGGCCGGCCCCCGCCGGAAAGGAGTCCGGCGCAGAACCGCACCAGGCCCACCGAGATCGCGAAGAAGGCGACGATCGCTGCGACAAACACAAAATCCATCATGGCTGAACTCCGGCAATTGCCAACAGGAATATGATCCTGCACTTCGCTGCATCAAGATTGCGCATGATCAACGTGACCGTCTGTAAAGGCGGTATAAATATGCGGCGGTTGCTGCGAACGCGGGCGCGCGTTTGTGCCCGGTTCAGCGGCGCCGTGCGCCGCGCGTGTCGTGCATCAGAACGTTTTTTGGACGTAGCCGACGAACTGGCTGCCGGCGGTGTTCTTGTTGTAGCGGTTCGTGTACGCCGCGGTCTCGCCGTTCGTGTCGGTGCCGAAAATGCCGACGGTCACGCCGTAGATCTCGGTCGAAATGCCGGCTTTCCAGTCGCCGTAGTCGTAGAAGCCGTTGTTCTTGAACTTCTGCTTGCCGACGTGACCGAAGATCGTGACCTTGCCGAACACGTCGTTGACCTTGTCGATGACGTCATAGGAGGCATTGAGCTCCCAGTAGTCCGACCCGCGCGAATCGGGGAAGCCGAAGGTCTTGTTGTTGACGCTGTAGCTGTACTTCGCCGACAGCCATTTCCACGCCAGACCGACGTAGACCTCCGTCGTGTTGGGCACGGTGTAGTCGCTGGGGTAGGAACCCGGATACCAGTAATAGAGCACGCCGGTATCGAGCACGAAGTCGGCGGGCAGCGCCCATTTGTAGCCGCCGTAGAAATCCCATTCCATGCTGGCGCTGGCGTCGGGATTGCCATCGGAAATCCAGCTGACGTTAGAGGCCCACGTGCCCACATAGAAGCCGCTCTTGTGGCCGAGGTCGAATCCGCCCTGCACGGCGGGCTTTTCGTTGGTCTGCGAAATGCCGCGGAAGATGTACTGACTGTAGAGCCCGAGGTTGCCGGTGAACGTCCAGTCGGGTTCGGGTGCAGCGGGCGCGGCAGCGGGTGCCGGGGCGGGCGCGGGTGCCGGGGTCTGGGCGAATGCGGGGCCCGCCAACAGCGCGGCGCATGCCGCAGCTACGACCGAGGTGCGGAGGCCTGACTGCATCTTCATTGCGTAAATCCTTCGACGATGAAATTTGGATGGTCGGACTGCAAATGGCTACGCCGCGTGCCGCGCCTGGTTGGTGTCTGGCGAAGACAGATACTGGCCGGGCTGCGCTTCAGCGGAACGGCGTTCGATTCCGTTCGACAGGTCCACCGCTGACGCGTCGGGTTGGTCCGGTGCGGACTGAGGCCGCGAACGCTGCCGGGCGCGAAAATTCAGCCACAGCCCTGTCAGCACGAAATACATGATGAACAGTCCGAGTACCGCCAGTAAGGCGAGACCGCGCAATTGATGCCAGTTGTCCAGAGTGAACATTTTGTTTCTCCTTTCGTCGCCGACATGGCGACAATCCAGCTGCGCTCAAGTAGGAAATTCGACAGAAATCCGGGGTCGCGTATATCGAAAGTGCAAATTTGGATCCAGCGCGCCGGGAACGACCCGACGATTACTTCTTGCGCCGCAAGTGATCGCACAACGCGCCAAGGCCGAGCGTCAGCCCCACGACCGCGAAGATTGCTGCCAGGAACAGGAAATCCATGTCGCGCTTCCGCTATCCGATGCGATGAACTGAATCGTAGGGAATCCGGGGTCAAGAAGCGGGAGAATTCGGCGGCGCCTGCATAAAGACGGCGTAAACGCGGCGGGCGCGTTGCACCGCCAATCGCCAATGGATCAGGGGCTTAGAGCGAACTGGCGGTTTTTGATATAATCACCGGCTTGGCCAAGTAGCTCAGTTGGTAGAGCAGCGGACTGAAAATCCGTGTGTCGGTGGTTCAATTCCGCCCTTGGCCACCAGAATTCGCGGGTCGCGCATGCGGTCTGCAAAATCCCGGCAAGGCTTCAATTCCCCGGATTCCACCCGATTTCGCGGGCCGCGCAAGCGGTCCGGAAACGCTACCGCGCGAAGTAGCGGTCGTGGAGCGCGGCGAGGTCGACGTCCGCCGCGGCCTGCGACAGGACGACCCGGCCGCCCTGCATCAGGTAGACCTGGTCGGCAACCTGCACGGCGCGCTGCGTGTTCTGCTCGACCAGCACGATGGTCCGGCCGTCGGCCTTCAGTCGCGCCAGCAATTCGAAGATCTCCTGCACGACGATCGGCGCGAGACCCAGCGACGGTTCGTCGATCAGCAGCAGCTTCGGATCGGTCATCAATCCGCGCGCCATCGCCAGCATCTGCGCCTCGCCGCCGGAAAGCGAACCGGCGAGTTGCGCGCGGCGCTCGGCGAGGCGCGGAAACATCGCGTAGGCCTGATCGACGCGGCGCGCGATGTCCGCTTTCGCGCGCGCCGGATACGCGCCGAGCAGCAGGTTCTCGGCGACGCTCATGTCGCGGAAGATCATGCGTCCCTCGGGAATGAGCGCGATGCCGTGATCGGGCATGCGCCAGGTGTCCGTTCCGTCGATCCGGGTTCCGTCCAGCGCAATTTCGCCTTGCGTCACGGGAACCTGGCCCATGATCGCGCGCAGCAGCGTCGTCTTGCCGGCGCCGTTGGGCCCGATGATCGTCGTGAGCTTGCCGGTCTCGAAGCGAAGGTCGACGTCCCACAGCACGTTGATCGCCCCATAGCCTGCGCGGACGGAGCGGACCTCAAGCATGGGTGACCGCGCCGGTGTAGCTGGCGACGACATCGGGATGGCTGAACACGGATTCCGGCGTGCCGTCGGCAATCAGCCGGCCGAAATCGAGCACCGCCACGCGCGGACACAGCGTGCTGATCGTCTCGATGTCGTGTTCGATGATCAGGATCGCGAGCTTGTAGCGCTGGTGGATGTCGGACAGCATTTGCGTGAACCGGCGCTTGGCCGTTCGCCTCGAGACCCGCCAGCACTTCGTCGAGCAGCAGTATCCGCGGCTGCGTGGCGAGCGCCTTCGCCACTTCGAGCGCCTTCAACTCGGTCAGCGAGAGCTCGGTCGCGGCGTCGCGCGACGCGAGTCCGGTCAATTGCACGAGTTCGAGGATCTCTGCCGCGACCCGGCGATCGACGCGCGCCCGCGCCGAAGCGCTGGGCCACCGCCAGATTTTCGGCCACGGTCAGCGTGTGCATCGGTTGCGGAATCTGGAACGTGCGCCCGATGCTGCGGCGCGCGCGCGCATAGGGCGGCATTCGCGCAATGTCGGTGCCGTCGAAATGCAGCGTTCCGCGCTGCGGCCGCGGTCGTGCCGGAAATGACGTTGAACAGCGTGGTCTTGCCCGCGCCGTTCGGGCCGACCAGCCCGACGATCTCGCCGGCCGCGACGGAAAGCGACACGCCGTCGAGCGCCTGCAGGCCGCCGAAGCGCACGCCGACGTCGCGCAGCTCAAGCATCGCGGGAGGTGCGGCCACGCGCATTCGGCCCGGCCACGGCAAGCGTTTCGCAAAGACGGACAGCAGACCTTCCGGCGCGAACAGGATCATCGCGGCCAGAAGCGCGCCCAGGACGATCTGGTGGCCGATCGGCATCAATTCCTTGAACACGAGCTGGTCGGCAAGATAGATCACGACGGCGCCGATCAGCGGTCCCGGTGATCGTCCGGTAGCCGCCGAAGATCGCCGCGACGATCGGCAGCATCGTCCAGAGGCCGGAAAAGGCATAGTCCGGATCGAGGAAGTTGATGTAGTGCGCGTTGAACGCGCCCATCACGCCGGTCATGAACGCGGACAGGAAGAGCATCAGCGCCTTGAGCAGCGTGCTGTTGACGCCGACGGCGCGCGTCGCGTCCTCGCTGTCGTGCATCGCGCGCAACGCGAGGCCCGGGTGGCTGTCGCGTATTCGCCGGTAGATCGAGCGCGAAGGCGAGCACCAGCGTGAGGATGATCCAGTACGCGCCGGTCTTGCTCGAGAAATCGTAGCCGAACACGACCGGAAAGCGCGGAATGTTGCCGATGCCGCCGGCGCCGTTGGTGAGGCCCTTCCATTCGGTGGCGACGATGCGGAAGATGTGCGCGTAGGCAAGGACGGCGAGGGCGAAGTACGGACCGCGCAGGCGCAGCGCGGGCAGGATCAGCACCGCGGCGAGTGCCGCGCAGGCGCCGCCGGCAAGCAGCGAAATGCCGATCGGCCATCCGGCCTTCATGACGAGCAGCGCGGACGCATACGCGCCGACGCCGAAGAACGCGGCGTGGCCGAAGCTGACGAGTCCGCCCAGATTTCCCAGCAGCGCCCAGGCGAGCGCGATGCCGCCGATGGTCAGCGCCGCGACGATCATGCTCATCAGGTAAAGGTTGCCGGCGAACAGCACGGAACCAGCGCGTAGGACGCGATGGCCAGCACCGCCCAGACGCCGATGCGCCGATTGGCCATTCAGTGGGCGCGTCGCCAGCGTCGAGCCGAACAGGCCGTTCGGCAGCACGAACAGCACGAACAGGAACAGCACCATGCCGGCCAATTCCTGCAGCGCGGAACTGAAGAACGTCGTCGTCAGCGATTCGGTCAGCCCGAGCAGCAACGCGCCGACCAGCACGCCGGGAACCGAGCCCATGCCGGCCAGCACCGTGATGATGAAGGCCTTGATCGTGAGGCTGATGCCCAGCGCCGGCTGGATCACGCCGACGCTGAATATCGCCGCGCCGGCGAAGGCGGCGAGCAATCCGGCGACCAGGAACGATACGAGTTCGACGCGGTGCGGGTCGATGCCCATCAGCTTGGCGGCGTCGCGGTTCGATGCGACGGCGCGCACCGCGCGCCCGGCCCACGTCCGCGTAAGCCACCACCACAGCGCCGCGATCAGCGCGACGACTGATGAGGAAGAACAGCAGTTCGCTGCGCATGCTGTAGAACGGCCCCAGCACGATGGCGTCCTGCAGCCACGTCGATTTGGTGGAGCGGATGTCGGCCTTCCACAGCAGCAGCATGCCGTTGGTCAGCATGACGCCGATGCCGTAGGTGAGCAGCAGCGAATTCAATTCGCGGTCCCTGCGGATCCGGCTCACCAGCGAATAGGTGAGCGCCGTCGCGATGCACACGATGACGATGGCGACGGGAATCGCGAGCAGCGGACTCGCGCCGAACGCGGACTCGCACGTATAGGCGACGTAGGCCGCGAGCAGGACGAGCTCGCCGTGCGCCAGGTTGATGATGTTCATCGTGCCGAAGATCAGCGCCAGCCCCAGCGCGATCAGCGCGTAGGAACTGCCGGTCAGGACGCCCGACCAGAGCGCCTGCAGCACAAGTTCGGTCATCGCGCCGCGCAGCCGGGCGAGTCGGCCGATTCAGCTCACCACGGCACGCCGGGGAAGATCATCTTGCCGTTGGCGTATTCCTTCGGCCACACGACGGCGATCTGCTTGCCCTGGTGCTGGCCCATCCGGTGCGAGAAGTTGGGATTGTCGCCCTTGTCGTCGAATTGCACGCGGCCGATCAGCGTGTCCTTGTTCGACTTGCGCAGTTCCGCGGCGATCGCCTCCCGACTTGAGCGTGCCGGCGTCGTAGGCGCGAACGATGGCGTCGAACAGCAGTTGCGACTGGACGTAGCCGAACTGTCCGAGATAGTCGGGCTCCTTGCCGTAGAGCTTCTTGTAGGTCTCGGCGAAATCCTTGCCGTCCGGCGTGGTGAACTCGGCCGGGAAGGGCAGCAGCGCCGTGCCGTAGACGTCGGACATCAGGTCGGGAAAGTCGTCCTGCATCTTGGAGGTCGCGAGCGACCATGCGCCGACCACGGCCTTGACGTCGGGCTTCAGCACCTTTGCCGCGCGCAGGATGCCGACATAGTCGTTCTCGTAGCCCGACATCACGATCACGTCCGGCTTGTCCTGCAGCTTGATCTTGTTGATGATCGGCTTGAAATCGGTGATCGCCGGATCGAAGGCGTGCATCGTCACCTTGACGCCCTTGGCGACGAGCGCCTTCTCGACGTCCTTCGCCAGGTCGGACGTCGCCTCCTTGGTCAGGTAGACGATGGAGACGTTCTTCGCGCCCATGTCGGACAGCAGTCCCAGCATCGCCTTCGAGTAGCCCGCGGTGTTGTTGATGCGGAAGAACGTCTTCAGGCCGCGCTGCGTCAGCGCCTCGTCGACGCCGCCCGACGTGATGTAGACCAGTCCGGCCTTGTTCGCCGCATCCGATGCCGGGCCGATGTTGCCGGAGCCGTAGCCGCCGTCGATCGCGACGACACCCTGCGACGCCAGTTTCTCGACGGCCGCCACCGCCTTGGCGGGCGACGACTCGTCGTCGATCGTGATGAGCTTGATCTTGTGCTTGCCGTTCTTGCGATTGAACACATCCGCCGCGACGTTGATGCCTTCGCTCATGCCCGTGCCGACGCGGGCAAGCGAGCCGGAAAGCGGCACCTCCACGCCGACGACGAATTCCTCCGCCATCGCGCCGCCCATGGCGGGCAACATGCATCCGACCACCGCGAGCAGCCACATCCGAAGCAGCTTGCGCTGTTCATGATCCTCTCCTCCTTCAACATTTTTATTGCGCGCGCCCGGCGGGCGGCCGCGCTTGCGCCATCATTCGCAACTGCTGCTTGAGTATCTTTCCCGTCGCCGAGGCGGGCAACGCCGACAGTATGACGATTTCCGCCGGCCGCTTGTAGGGTGCCAGGCGATCCGCCGCGAATCGGGCGAGTCTCCTCGATGCTCGCCTCTCTGCCCGGCGCCAGCTCGACAAAGGCGACGACTTCCTCGTTGTCCGTGTCGGCGCGGCCGACGACGGCCGAATGCGTGACGGCAGGATGCGCATTCAGCACGGCCTCGACTTCGCCCGGATAGACGTTGAAGCCGGAGCGGATGATGAGTTCCTTGGTGCGGCCGACGATGAAGACCGCGCCGTCGCTGTCGATTCGCGCCATGTCGCCGGTGTTGAGCCAGCCGTCCGCGTCGATCGTGCGCGCGGTCAGCTGCTGCATTCCGGTAATAGCCGCGCATCACGTTGGGACCGCGCACCCATAACTCGCCCGGTTCTCCCGTCGCGACGGCGCGGCCCTGAGCGTCGACGACGCGGATCTCCACGCCAGGCAATCGCGGTGCCCACGGAACAATCCCGGCGCGGCGCGTCGAGCCGCGTCTGGGTCACGGTCGGCGAGGTCTCCGTGAGGCCGTAGCCATTGTGCAGCGTGCAACCCGGTCAGTCGCTCGACGTCGGCCTTGAGCGCCGGGTCGAGCGGCGAGCCCCCGGCGTAAACGAAGCGCAGCTGCGGCGCCGCAGAAGGGTTCGCCGGACGTCTCGAGGTACTTGAGCAGCCGCACATACATCGCCGGCACGCCCTGCGCGACGGTGAGGCCGCAATGGGCCAGCGCGTGGGCGAAGGCCCTGGGTGAAAAGCGCGCCTCGAGTTGCAGGCATGCGCCGGCGTAACAGCGTGCCGAGACAGACCGACGCGAGGCCGTAGACATGCGAGATCGGCAACGCGCCGTAGACGCGGTCACCGGGACCGAGCTTGCGCAGCGCGCTGGAGACCCTGGCGATGAACAGCAGGTTGCGGTGCGTCAACATCACGCCCTTGGGATCGCCCGTCGTTCCGGTCGTGTAGATCAGCGCGCCGACCTGTTGGGCGGAGTCGGCGATCCACGGCTTCCGGCAGGCGTTGTCGTCGAGCGGACCCAGCAGCACGCTTGCCCATCGTGTCGACGACGAACGGTTCGGCCGCGCCGTGCCGCGTCGCGTGCGCCGCGGCCTCGGCCGAGACGTGGGCGAGGTAGACGGTCCGGCGTGGCGAGCAATGGTCGCGGATGGCGTCGATCTCGCGCGCGGTCAGCCGCGCGTTGACGAGCACCGGCCATGCGTCGACGCGCGCGATGCCGAACAGCAGCGCGACCAATGCGGCGCAGTTCTCGCCGATGACCAGCACGCGGTCGCCGGGACGCACGGCGGACGCGGCGAGCTGTCGCGCGACGTCGTCCGTCGCCGCGGCGAGATCGGCGAAACGTCCACGCGCGCTCCTGCTCGCGCAGCGCCTCGCCTTCCGGCATGCGCGCTGCCTGCCGGGTCACGACGCTCGTCGATGCGCGCCGGCAATGCCGGCAAGGAGCCGCGGGATGTCCGCGAGCTCGACATCGGCAATGGCATCCGTATCGCTGGCGCTCATCGCTTCTTTACTTCTGCGCATCCCGGATCATGTTGCGGGCAATGACCAGCTGCTGGATCTGGCTCGTGCCCTCGTAGATCCGGAACAGCCGCACATCGCGATAGAAGCGCTCGATCGCGTAGTCGCTGACGTAGCCGGCGCCGCCATGGATCTGCACTGCGCGGTCGGCGACGCGGCCGCACATTTCGGACGCGAACAACTTCGCGCACGCGGCTTCCGTCCCGACATCGCGGCCTGTCGTCGCGGCGGCGCGCGGCGTCGACGACCATCGACCGCGCCGCGTAGATCTCGGTCTTGCTGTCGGCGAGCATGGCCTGCACCAGCTGGAATTCCGCGATCGGCTGTCCGAACTGCTTGCGCTCCATGGCGTAGGCCAGCGCATCGGCCAGCATCCGCTCGGCGGCGGCGACGCACACCGCCGCGATGTGCAGGCGGCCCTTGTCCAGCACCTTCATCGCCGTCCGGAAGCCGACGCCTTCCTTGCCGCCGATCAGGTTGGCCGCCGGCACGCGGCAATCCTCGAACACGACATCGCAGGTGTGCGCGCCGCGCTGGCCCATCTTCTTGTCGATCTTGCCCAGCGACAGTCCCGGCGCGCCGCGCTCGACGATGAACGCCGATATGCCGCGCGCGCCTTCGATCGAGGAATCGGTACGCGCCATCACGGTGAAGATGCCGGCCTCGGGCGCATTCGTGATGAAGCGCTTGGTGCCGTTCAGCACGTAATGGTCGCCGGCGCGCTTCGCGGTGGTGACGAGCGACGCCGCGTCGGATCCGGAGCCCGGCTCGGTCAGCGCGAACGACGCGACCAGTTCGCCGGACGCGAGCTTCGGCAGCCAGAAGGTCTTCTGTTCCGGCGTGCCGTCCAGGATGATGCCTTGCGAGCCGATGCCGTTGTTGGTGCCGATCAGTGACCGGAAGGCCGGCGAGGTCTTTCCGATTTCGAATGCGACCTCGACCTCCTCCTCCATCGTGAGGCCGAGACCGCCGTATTCCTCCGGTATCGACAGCCCGAAGAGACCAAGCGCCTTCATTTCATCGACGATCGCCGGCGGAATGGCGTCGGTTTCCGCGACGATGGCTTCGTTGGGAACCAGCCGTTCGCGCACGAAGCGCGCGAGGCTGGCACGCAGCGCCGCGAGAATTTCGGGATCGCGGATCAAAGAGGCGCTCCCCGGATCGCTCCCTTTCTCGCGCTGCACCATTCCCGCGGTTTGGTCACCGACTCCTCCCGGTCATCGAATCGCGACATAATAGCTCCCCCAGTCTGTTGCCGCAGGCGTCCTGCCGAATACGCTTCAAGGAGGTCTTTTGATGAAATCGAAAGTCGCCGATCCGGACCGCCGGACCGACAGCCTGGACGACGTCATCGCGCTCGTCCGCGCCAAAGTCGCGCCGGATCAGCAGAAGACTCTCGAGGCCTTCGTCGCGCGCTATTTCGCGCAGGTCGATCCGGAAGACCTCGCGGAGCGGCGGCCCGCGGATCTCTACGGCGCGGCGCTGTCGCACTGGAACTTTGCGCGCAAGCGCGAGCCGGGCAAGCCGCGGTTGCGCGTGTTCAACCCGACGCTGGAGGAGCACGGCTGGCAGTCCACGCACACGATCATCGAAATCGTCAACGACGACATGCCGTTCCTGGTCGACTCGGTGACGATGGAGGTCAACCGGCACGGGCTGACGCTGCATCTCATCATCCATCCGCTGGTCCTGGTGGATCGCGACGCGGAAGGCACGTTGCGCGGGCTCGGCACCGAAGGCACGCCGTCGGCGCGGCGCGAATCGTTCATCCACGTCGAAGTCGATCGCATCACCGATCCCAAGCGCCAGGAAGCGCTCGCGGCGGAGGTGATCAGGGTCCTGGGCGATGTGCGGGTGGCAGTCGCGGACTGGAAGGCCATGCAGGACAAGGTGCATGAAGTAGTCGCGGAACTCGAGAAGCGCCCGCCGCCGATACCGCGGGAACAGTTCGAGGAAGGGCTCGCGTTCCTGCGCTGGCTCGCTGCCAACCACCTGACGCTGCTCGGCTATCGCCGCCATGAACTCGTGACGGTGGATGGCCAGGATGCGTTGAAGATCGTGCCGGGTTCGAGCCTGGGGCTGTTGCGCGAAGGTGCGACGAAGGACGTGTCGTCGAGCTTTGCCGCGTTGCCGCCCGCGGTACGCGCCTATGCGCGGCGGCCCGAGCTGCTGGTCATCACCAAGGCCACCACGCGCTCGACGGTGCATCGTCCCGGCTACCTCGACTACATCGCCGTCAAGCGCTTCGACGCCGCCGGCAACGTGTGCGGCGAGGACCGCTTCCTCGGCCTTTACACGTCGACGGCCTACGGCACCAATCCGGCCGACATACCGTTGCTCCGGCGCAAGACCGCCAACGTCGTCGCGCGCTCGGGCGTGCCGCCGGGCGGGCATGCCGGCAAGGCGCTCCTCAATATCCTCGCCAACTATCCGCGCGACGAACTGTTCCAGATCACCGAAGACGACCTGCTGCACACCGCGATGGCGATCCTGCGCCTTGGCGAGCGCCAGCGCTTTCGCCTGTTCGTTCGCAAGGATCCTTTCGAGCGCTTCCTGTCGTGCCTCATCTATGCGCCGCGCGAGAACTTCACGACGGCGCTGCGCCGGAAGTGGCAGGCGATCCTCACCGAGGCGTTCAACGGCAGCAGTTCCGAGTTCAATGTCCACCTGTCCGAATCGATGCTGGCGCGCATCCAGATCACCGTGCGCACGACGCCGGGCAAGATTCCCGAGTTCGACGTGCACGCACTGGAGGCGCGGCTGGCGGCAGTGGCGCGGCGCTGGGACGACGACCTGAAGGACGCGCTGGTCGAGAAACTGGGCGAAGCGCGCGGCAACGAGCTCCTGCGCCAGTTCGGCGATGCCTTCCCGGCCGGCTATCGCGACGAAATCGCGGCGCGTTCCGCGGTGCCGGACATCGAAATGATGGCGAAGCTCGTCCGAAGCGCAACCGCTCGGCATGTCGCTGTACCGGCCGCTCGAGGCCGGGGCCGGCACGCTGCGCTTCAAGATCTTCCACCTGGGCGCGCAGGTCACGTTGTCCGACAGCCTGCCGATGCTGGAGCACATGGGCCTGAAGGTGCTCGACGAGCACCCGCATCGCGTGGCGCCGCAGGGCAGCAGTCCCGTCTGGATACACGATTTCGGCATGGTCGCGGCGGGCACCGACACCGAGGTCGAGGTCGACGCGCTGCACCAGGTGTTCGAGGATGCATTCGGCCGCATATTCCGCGGCGAGGTCGAGAGCGACGACTTCAACCGGCTGGTCGTCGCCGCGCGCATGCCGGCCGACGAGATCGTCGTGTTGCGCGCCTACGCCAAGTACATGCGCCAGATCGGCTTTCCGCTGTCGCAGACGTTCATCGAAGGCACGCTCGCTGCGCACCCGGACATCGCCGCCGCGCTGGTGGCGCTCTTCACCACGCGCTTCGATCCGGCGCAGGGCGCGGGCGCGGGCTCGCGCGCGGCCGAACAGCAGCGCGCAATCGAGACGATGCTGGAAGCGGTGGACAACCTGTCCGAGGACCGCGTGCTGCGGCAGTATCTCGCGCTGATCCTCGCCACCAATCGCACGAATTTCTGGCGCCGCGACGCGCAGGGCAACCGCCGCAGCTTCCTGTCGTTCAAGTTCGACCCGTTCAAGGTTCCCGGCTTGCCGGAACCCAAGCCGATGTTCGAGATCTTCGTCTACTCGACCCGCTTCGAAGGCGTGCACATGCGCGGCGGCAAGGTCGCGCGCGGCGGACTGCGCTGGTCCGACCGTCCGGAGGATTTCCGCACCGAAGTGCTGGGCCTGGTCAAGGCGCAGATGGTCAAGAACATCGTGATCGTTCCGGTGGGCTCCAAGGGCGGCTTCGTGCTGAAGCGCGCGCCTGCGCGCGTCGAACCGCGACGCCTTCATGAAGGAGGGCATCGCCTGCTACCAGGACTACCTGCGCGGCCTGCTCGACCTGACCGACAACCGCGTCGGCGACAAAATCGTTCCGCCGCCGCAGGTCAAGCGGCACGATCCCGACGACCCCTATCTCGTGGTGGCGGCGGACAAGGGCACGGCCACGTTTTCCGATTTCGCCAACGCCGTCAGCAAGGAGTACGGCTTCTGGCTGGGCGACGCGTTCGCCTCCGGCGGCTCGGTCGGCTACGACCACAAGGCGATGGGCATCACGGCGCGCGGCGCGTGGGAATCGGTCAAGCGGCACTTCCGCGAAATGGGCGTGGACACGCAGACGACGGACTTCACCGTCGCCGGCATCGGCGACATGTCCGGCGACGTCTTCGGCAACGGCATGCTGCTGTCGCGCCACATCAAGCTGGTCGCGGTGTTCGACCACCGCCACATCGTGCTCGATCCCAATCCCGGATCCGGAGACGAGCTTCAAGGAGCGCGAGCGGCTGTTCAAGCTGCCGCGCTCGACCTGGGCCGACTACGACGCGAAGCTGATCTCGAAAGGCGGCGGCATTCACTCGCGCGGCGCGAAGTCGATTGCGCTCACGCCGGAGGTGAAGGAGTTGCTCGGCATTCGGGCCGACGCGCTGACGCCGGCGGAACTGGCGAACGCCATCCTCAAGGCGCCGGTCGACCTGATCTACAACGGCGGCATCGGGACGTACGTCAAGGCCACCGGCGAAACGCACGCGGAGGTCGGCGACCGTGCCAACGATTCGCTGCGCGTGAACGGCAACGACCTGCGCTGCAAGGTCTTCGTCGAGGGCGGCAACCTGGGCTGCACGCAACTGGGTCGCGTCGAGTACGCGATGGCGGGCGGGCGCATCAATACCGATGCCATCGACAACTCCGCCGGCGTGGACACCTCCGACCACGAGGTGAACATCAAGATCCTGCTCGGGATGGCGATTGCCGAAGGCGAGCTGACCGAGAAGCAGCGCAATGCCCTGCTCGCCGAGATGACCGACGACGTGGCGGCGCTGGTGCTGCGCGACAACATCTTCCAGACGCAGGTGCTGTCCGTCACCGGGCGGATCGCGCCGACGCTGCTCGATGCGCAGGCGCGGTTCATGCAATACCTGGAAAAGGGCGGCAAGCTCAATCGCGCCATCGAGTTCCTGCCGACCGACGAGGAGATCGCCGAGCGGCGCGCCAAGGGGCAGGGCCTCACCAGCCCCGAACGCGCCGTGCTGCTCGCCTACAGCAAGATCTGGCTCTACGACGAGCTGCTGGCGTCGTCGCTGCCCGACGATCCGTGGGTCGCGACGGCGCTCATCCGATACTTCCCGGGCGCGCTGGAAGGACCCTACGCGTCGTACATGGCCCGGCATCCGCTGAAGCGCGAGATCATCGCCACGCACGTGACCAACAGCATGATCAACCGCGTCGGCAGCACGTTCGTGCACAGGCTGGGCGAGACCACCGGCGCGCGTCCGCACGAAGTGGTTCGCGCCTACCTGCTGAGCCGCGAGATCTTCGGCCTGGTGCCGCTGTGGATGGCGATCGAGGCGCTGGACAACAAGGTCGACGACGCGGTGCAGTCGACGATGCTGATCGACACCAGCGCGCAGCTGGAGCGCGGCACCAAGTGGTTCCTGCGCTCGCGACGGCTTGCCGACGACATGGGCGCGACGATCGCCAATTTCGCGCCGGGTGTCGCCGAATTGTCCGAACGGCTGCCCAAGCTGCTCGACGCCGGCGAACGCGCGCGCATCGATGCCGCCGTTGCGCGCTACGTGGCGCAGGGCGTGCCGAAGGAACTGGCCGTGCGCGTGGTGACTTTCGACACGCTCTATGCATCGCTCGACATCGCCGAGGTGACCGCCAGCGCCAAGCGGCCGGTCGAACTGGTGGCGGCCGTGTATTTCGATCTCGGCGACAAGCTGGGATTGTCCTGGCTGCGCGAGAAGATTGCCGCGCTGCCGGGCGACAAGCATTGGCAGCTGCTGGCGAAGAGCGCCATGCAGGACGACCTGTCGGGACTGCAGCGCGCGTTCACCGGAACGGTGCGTCGCCGGCGCCGATGCGACGTCGCCGAGGAAACTTGTCGCCGCCTGGCAGGACGCCAATCGCCGGGCGCTCGAGCGCACCGAGCGGCTTCTGGCCGAGCTGCGCGCCGTGCCTGCGCCGGATGCCGAAATGCTTTCCGTGGCGATGCGCGAATTGCGCAATCTGGGATGAGCGTTCCCGACCCTGAATCTTCCCGCGTGCGCTGGAGATTGCCGCCATGACCGCGAGCCGCCACATCACGTTCTTCCATGCCCCCAATACGCGGTCGGCCGGAGCGCTCGCGTTGCTGGAGGAGCTCGGCGCCGACTTCGAATTGCACGTGCTGAACTTCAAAGCGAACGAACAGCGCGGCGCGGCATACCTGGCCGTCAATCCGATGGGCAAGGTTCCCGCCGTCAAGCACGGCGACGCGCTGATCACCGAACAGGTCGCCGTCTTTCTGTACCTTGCCGACCTGTATCCGGAAGCCGGCCTTGCGCCGCCGATCGGTGATCCTTTGCGCGGGCCCTATCTGCGCTGGATGGTGTACTACGGGTCCTGCTTCGAACCCGCGCTGGTCGATCGTGCAATGAAGCGCGATCCGGCGCCGGCTTCAACGTCGCCGTACGGCGATTTCGACACGATGCTGAAGACGCTGACCGATCAGCTCGCCATCGGTCCGTGGCTGCTGGGCGACCGATTCACCGCGGCCGACGTGCTGTGGGGAACGGCGCTGACGTGGACCACGGGATTCAAGCTGGTGCCTGCGCTGCCGGTGATCCAGGCGTACATCGATCGCTGGAACGCGCGCCCGGCACCGGCGCGGGCCAAGGCGCGAGACGCCGCGCTGGCCGCTGCCCAGGCCGCATGACGCCACGCTACTCGGTCGTCATCCCGGCCTACAACGAGGAGAAGCTGCTCGGCCGCCTGCTCGATTCGCTGGACGTCGCGCGAGCCGCCTACGGAAATGCCGACGCCATTGAAGTGATCGTCGCCGACAACGTGTCGACGGACCGGACCGCGGAGATCGCCCGGGCCCGTGGTTGCCGCGTCGCGTCGGTGGAAAAGCGCGTCATCGCCGCGGTCCGCAATGCGGGCGCGCGCGCTGCCGTCGGCGAACACCTGGCGTTCGTCGACGCCGATACACAGGTGCACCCGCGGACGTTCGTCGAGATCGACAAGGCGCTCGCCACTGGCCGCGTGGTGGGCGGCGCGACCGGGGCCACGCTCGAGCGCCGCTCGCTGGGCATTGCGATGGTCTACCTGACACTCGTGCCGATCGCGTTCTTGACGGGCATGGACACCGGCGTGGTATTCGTGCGCAGGCGGGACTTCGAGGAACTCGGCGGCTACGACGAAAGCCGCCTCGTGGCGGAGGATGTGGCCTTCCTGCTGTCCTTGAAGCGTCTGGGGAAGACGCGCGGGCAGCGATTGAAGCGCGTCACGAGCGCCAAGGTCATCGTCTCGACGCGGAAGTTCGACGAGTTCGGCGACTGGCACACGATTTCGCTGATCTCCGAGGGGTTGCGGCACTTCTTCAACGGCAAACCCACCGAATTCACCGACCGGTACTGGTACAAGCCCAAGCGCTGAACGCACCACCGGCGCCGCTGCGGGGGACCGTTCGCCCATGGCTTCTTCCGGACCATCGGGGTAGAGTCAAGCTCCAGGCAGCGAACCCTTCGAGGGGCTTTCATGCCAAACCGAACCATCAGAGAGATTGTCGCGAAGCGCAAGGTAGTCTCGGCGCCATCGAAAACCACGGTCGCTCACGCCGCCCGGCTAATGGAAGACAACCAAGTTGGCGCGTTACTGGTCATGGAAAAAGGGCGATTGGTCGGAATCTTCACCGAGCGTGATGCGCTCTTTCGGGTACTTTCGGCTGGACGCGATCCAAGGACCACCCCATTGTCAGAGGTCATGACCCGCGACCCGCAATCGATTCAACCGGACAGGGCCTTCGGCCACGCCATGCTCATGATGTACGAAGGCGGCTTCCGCCATGTCCCGGTCGTGGAGAAAGGCCATCCGCTCGGAGTGGTTTCGACGCGAGACGCGCTTGGACCGGAGTTGCAGGAATTCGAATCCCAACTCAGCAACCGGGAACACATTCGCGAAATCCTGGGCTGACCGCTGCACCGGCGCACGCGCCGGTACTGTCGATCTAGCGCCGCGTCATCTCGGCGGACGGTAACCGGACAATTCGAGCTTGGCGATCTGGTTGCGGTGCACTTCGTCCGGACCGTCGGCGAAGCGCAGCGTGCGCGCCTGCGCATAGAAGAACGCCAGCGGAAAGTCGTCGCTGACGCCGGCCGCGCCGTGCACCTGCATCGCCCAGTCGATCACCTGGCACGCCATGACGGGCGCGGCGACCTTGATCATCGCGATCTCCTTTTTCGCCGCCTTGTTGCCGGCGACGTCCATCTTCCACGCGGCGTGCAGTACCAGCAGCCGCGCCTGGTCGATGGCGATGCGCGCGTTGGCGATGCGCTCCTGCGTGACGGTCTGGTCGGCGACCGCGCGGCCGAACGCCACGCGGCTCACCGCGCGCCGGCACATGTAGTCGAGCGAGCGCTCGGCCTGTCCGATCAGGCGCATGCAATGATGGATGCGTCCCGGGCCCAAGCGACCCTGCGCGATTTCGAAGCCGCGCCCTTCGCCCAGCAGGATGTTGGCGACGGGAACCCGCACGTTGTCGAAATCGAACTCGCCGTGGCCGTGCGGCGCGTCGTCGTAACCGAACACCGGCAGCACGCGCACGAGCTTGACGCCCGGCGTGTCGACCGGAATCAGGATCATCGACTGCTGCTTGTGGCGGTCCGGGTTGGCGGCGTCGGTCTTGCCCATGAAGATCATGATCTTGCAGCGCGGATCGGGCCCGCCGGTGGTCCACCACTTGCGTCCGTTGATCACGTAATGGTCGCCGTCGCGCCGGATCGACGCCTCGATGTTGGTCGCGTCGCTGCTGGCGACATCCGGCTCCGTCATCGCGAAGGCCGAACGGATCTCGCCCGCGAGCAGCGGCTCCAGCCATTGCTTCTTCTGCGCCGGCGTGGCGTAGCGCACCAGCACTTCCATGTTGCCGGTGTCCGGCGCGTTGCAGTTGAATGCCTCCGGCGCGATCCACGACCGCCCCATGATCTCGCACAGCGGCGCGTATTCGAGATTGGTGAGGCCGGCGCCCAGGTCCGACTCCGGCAGGAACAGGTTCCACAATCCCGCGGCCCGCGCCTTGGCCTTCAACGACTCCATGACCTGCGTCGGAATCCACGCATTGCCGGATTGGCGATTCGCCAGCACCTCCGCCGCGAACGCCGGTTCCGCCGGATAGACGTTCTCCTCCATGAAGCGGGTGAGCCGCGCCTGCAGGTCCTGCACCTTGCCGGAATAGTCGAAGTCCACGTGCGGCCTCCCGAAATTTAAGACGGCCGGCTTACCGGCCTCGCTGACTGGATTGCCTATCTGCCGATCTTGCCGCGCAAGTCCTGCTTCATCCGCTTCGAGTCGAAGGCAATTCCGTTCTTGAACACGAGATCGATGCGCGAGAGCTGCGCGATGTCCTCGTCCGGCCTGCCGTCGATCAGCAGCAGATCGGCCTGCTTGCCGGGGGCCAGCGTGCCGACGCGATCGTCGATGTGCTGGAAGCGGGCGCCCGCCTGCGTCGCGATGCGGATGACCTCGAGCGGCGTGAAGCCGGCCTCGACGAGCAGCTTGAGCGCCGCATGATTGCCGGGTCCCGGCAGCGTCCCGCCCCAGCCCGTGGGGTCGGTGCCGACCAGTAGCGTTCCGCCGGCGGCGACGAACGCCTTCTCGAATTGCATTTCCGCCTGCAGCAGCCGCGCGCCGCGTTCGCGGCGTTCCGGCGCGCGGTTGTACGCCGCCAGTCGCTGCCACGCCCACAATTGCGACTGCTCGTTCAGCATCGCGAGATCGTCCGCCGCGGGAAACCAGTTGACGATGCCGGCCGCGAAAACCGCCAGCGTCGAGGTCACCGCCACCTTGCGCCGGACCAGCGTCTGGATCAGTTCGGTCATCTCCGGACCATCCGCCTTCAACGCGAGCAGCGCGTCGCCCGCGGCGCTTCCCGACGGACAGCGGTCCGCCTTCTTGTCCGCGACGAAGTCGGTGGCGACGACCACGCCGTGTTCCAGACCGTCGATGCCTGCGGCGGCGGCCTCGTGGAACGTGACCGAGCACAAATGGCCCGTGACCTGCAGCCCGCGCTTGTGCGCTTCGTCGATCGCGGCCGCGAGAACGTCGCGGGAAATGTTCATGTAGATCTTGAACGACGTAGCGCCTGCGTCGGCCCAGAAATTCACGATCTGCCGCGCGCGCGCCGGATCGCTGATCGGCACCATCTGGTAGGCGAAGCTGCCGTTGCCTTCGAGGAACGGCGCAGTGACGTTGATGGCGGGACCGGCGAACTGGCCTTCGCGGACCATCCGCGCGACCTGGATGTCGTCGCTGCCGTTGAACGTGCCGGCCGTGCGGATCGTCGTCGCGCCCCAGGCGAGATACGCTTTGGGCGATGCCAGCGGCTCCGACATGTACGACGGCGCATCGGCCAGCGGGTCGAGGAACAAGAGATGCTCGTGCATCATCACCAGTCCGGGCACGACCGTGCGGCCCTTGCCGTCGATCACGACGTCCGCAGCGGTCCCGGCGCCCGGTTCGGGCGTGCCGATCCGGATGATCTTGCCGTCGCGCATCAGGATCGATTGGCCGGCGGTAGCTGGCGCACCGGTACCGTCGATCACGCGCACGTCGTCGATACGGATCGTCGGCGCGTCATGGACGACGTACTGCTTCACGCGTTGATGAAAATCCGCGGCTCGCTGCGCGTGAACAGCGATCGGCGCCCACGCAAGCGCGAGCGCCAGCGCAGGGGCGATGAGAATCCGGCGGGCGCCGCGCAGCGGCTGGAACGGCGGCGGATGGACAAGCGTCATGGGTACTCGCAATCGTCGATGATCAAACATTGGCAAAGGTAATCCGTCCGGCCCGCTACGCCAGGCTTCGCGTCATGTGCAAGGCGACCTCGGCCACCGGACGCGCGCGGTTGCCCATCGCGATGGCGTCGGCGCTGGCGGCATTGCCTTGTTGCGCCCGCGACAGCACGCCGTGCAGGATCGCGGCGATGCGGAACATGTTGAAGATCAGGTAGAACTCGAAGTGCGGAATTCCGGTCCGTCCGGTGCGCTTGCAATAGGCCGCGACATACTCCGCTTCCGAGGGAATTCCGAGCGACTTGAGGTTCGCGCCCTTGAGTCCGCGGAACTCCTGCGGTGACAGGCGCCACGCCATGACCTGGTAGGCGAAATCGGATAGCGGGTGGCCGAGCGTCGAAAGCTCCCAGTCGAGCACCGCCAGAATCCGCGGTTCGGTCGGGTGGAAGATGACGTTGTCGAGGCGGTAGTCGCCATGGACGATGCTCGTCTCGTCGCCGTCCGGAATGTGCGACGGCAGCCATTCGATCAGGCGGTCCATCGCGTCGATGCGATCGGCGCCGGCGGCCTGATACTGCTTCGACCAGCGGGCCACCTGCCGCTCGATGTAGTTGCCGCGTCCGGCCAAAATCGGCGAGACCGATGGCTGCGTAGTCGACGAGATGCAGCGCGGCGATGACGCGGTTCAGTTCGGCGTAGTGCGCTGCGCGCTGCGACAGGGTTCATGCCGGGAAGCGTGGGATCCCAGAGAATGCGGCCCTCGACGTATTCCATCACGTAGAACGCGGTGCCGATCACCGGCGTCGTCCTCGCACAGCGCGTGCATCTTCGCGACCGGCACGTCGGTCGTCGGCGAGCGCCGACATCACGCGGTATTCGCGGTCGATGGCGTGCGCGGACGGCAGCAGCTTGCCGGGCGGCTTCCGCCGCAGCACGTAGCGGCGTTCGCCGCCGGTCACGCGATAGGTGGGATTGGACTGTCCGCCCTGGTACTGCTCGACGACGAGATCGCCGATCCCGGCATCCACATTGGCGCGCAGCCATGCGGCGAGCGCTGCCGCGTCGATCGGATGCGCGGGCGCGATGAGCTTCGCGCCCGGATTGACGCCGGCCGTCATGGGCGAACTGCTCCCCCGATGGGGGCAGCGAACGAAGTGAGCGTGGGGGTCGTCATACCATCGTGCAGCCGCCATCGACGGCGATCACCTGGCCGGTCACGTGCCGCGACGCCTCGGAAGCCAGGATACACGACGCTGCCCTTCAGATCCTCGTCGCCGCCCAGTCGTTGCAGCGGCGTCAGCGCGAGCACGCTGTCCGTGATCCGGTCGAGCGTGACCTTCGTCATCTTCGACGGAAAGAATCCAGGGCAGATCGCGTTGACGTTGATGTTGTGCTTGCCCCACTCGGCGGCAAGCGCGCGCGTCATCTGCACCAGCGCGCCTTTGCTCGTGTTGTAGGCGATCGTCTCCATTCCCCAGTCCGGCGGGTTGCCGAAGAGCCCGGCAATCGATGCGATGTTGACGATCTTGCCGCTGCGCCGCGGGAATCATCGAGCGCCGCCCGATTTCGCGCGAAAGGAAGAACGCGGCGTCGATGTTGAGGTTCATCACCTTGCGCCAGCCGTCGTCAGGATAGTCGTCGGCGGGCGCGGCCCAGTTGCATCCGGCGTTGTTGACGAGGATGTCGATCCGGCCCCACGGCTTGAGCACGGCGTCGACCATGCGCGGGAATCGTCGCGAATTGCGAGAGGTCTCCCGCAACGCGCAGGCATTCGATGTCCATGCTTTCGAGATGCGCGCGGGCCTCGTCGAGTTCGTCCTGCTTGCGCGCGGTGATGGCCACGCGCGCGCCCATCTCGCCCAGCGCCTCCGCCATCTGCAGCCCGATCCCGCGCGATCCGCCGGTAACGACTGCGACCTTTCCGCTGAGGTCGAGCAGGTCCCTGACGCTCATCGCATCTTCCCGCGTTTGCGCAATTGACAGTCGCAATTGTACGGCCGGGAGAAGTCGCGGCGCGACCGATTCGCGGCTGCTACGAATTTCGTCCGGCGGCGAACGCCTCCACGTCGCGAGCATGATGAGTCCAGCCAGCAGCACCAGCGCCCAGCGACTGTCGACAGGCACCGGATTCACGGGTCGATGCCGGACCGGCAGGAGAAGATCGCGTTGCTGTCGGACGCCGATGCCACGGAAGCGGATGCAGGATCGCTGGCCGTCGCGATGTTGACCAGCGGATTCGTCGTCATGCCGACGGCGAACTTCACCGGCAGCGTGTAACACCAGCCGATTGCCGGCCCCCGCCGCGATCGTCGCGCCGGTCGCAGTGAATACGGTGCCACCGGCCGCCCCGGTCAACGGCTCCGCAGGTGGCTGCACCCGCCGCTACGCACGTGGCGTTGCCGGTCAACGTCACGCCTGCCGGCAGGTTGTCCGTGACGCTCACGTTGTTGGCGTTCGACGGCCCGTTGTTGGTCACGGTGATCGTGTAGGTCGCCGTGCCACCTGGCGCATACGTGGCGCTGCCGTCGGTCTTGGTGATGGCGAACCCGGCTGCGGCTGCGGCGTGCATCGGTGTCGGTCGCGCTGTTGTTGCCCGGATTCGGGTCCACAACGCCAGGAGGAGCTGCGCATCGTCGCGGTATTCACGAGATTGCCTGTGGCCGTCGGCCGCGACGTTGCCGGTGAGCGTGAACGTGACGATGCCGCCGGCGGGCAGATTGACGTTGGCGTTGATGTTCCCGGCCCCAGCGACTGGACAGGTTCCGCCTCCGGCGCCGACGCACGTCCAGGTGGCCCCGGCGATCGCCGCTGGGAGCGACGTCGATGACGGTCGCGCCAAGCACGGCCCCCGGTCCGGCGTTGCTGGCGACGATCACGTACGTGACGGTCGACCTGGCGTGTACGTCGGGCTGCCATCGGACTTCGTGATGGCTAGATCGGCGGTCGGAATGGCCGTGATCGTGTCGGTGTCCGTCGCGCTGTTGTTGCCCGGCGCGGTATCCGTGACGCCGGCCGGCGCGGTCACCGTTGCCGTGTTGGACACGATGCCCAGTGCGCCTGCGTTGAGGTCGCGATCACCGTGTAAGTGATCGTGCTGCCCGCGGGCATGTTGACCGTGTCGTTGATGTTGCCGCCGCCGTTGGCGGTGAAGCCCGACGCGCCACCGCTGCCAACTGCGGTGAATGTGGCGACGGCGAAGGCGGCCGGCAGGATGTCGCTGACCGTCGCGCCGACGACGGCGCTCGGTCCGCCGTTGGCGACGACGATGACGTAGGTAGTCGACCCGCCTTGCGCGATGGCGACGACGCCGTCGGTCTTGGTGATCGACAAGTCGGCCGTTGCCGTCAACGTATCGGTATCGGTGGCGCTGTTGTTGGCCGGGTTCGTGTCGGTGACGCCGGCGGGCGGGGCCACCGTTGCCGTGTTCACGAGATTGCCGGTCGCGCCGGCGCTGATGTTGGCGACGACCGTGTACGTGATGGTGCTGCCCGACGGCATGTTGACTGTGTCGTTGATGTTGCCGGCGCCGGCGGCGGTGAACCCTGAGGCGCCACCGCTTCCGACCGCGGTGAAATTGTCGCTGGCGATCGCCGCCGGCAGGATGTCGCTGACCGTCGCGCCGACCACATCGCTCGGCCCGTTGTTGGCGACCACGATGGCATAGGTCGTGGCCGTGCCCGGCGCGACGCTGATCGTGCCGTCGGACTTGGTGATCGACAGGTCGGCCTGCGCGTCCAGCGCATCGACATCGGTGGCCGAGTTGTTGCCCGGGTTGGTGTCGGTGACACCGGCCGGGACGGTTGCCGTCGCCGTGTTCACGAGATTGCCGGTCGCGCTGGCGCTGACGTTGGCGACGACCGTGTACGTGACCGTGCTTCCTGCCGGCATGCTCGACGGTGTCGTTGATGTTGCCGGCGCCGGCGGCGGTGAAGCCCGACGCGCCGCCGCTGCCGACTGCGGTGAAATTGTCGCTGGCGATCGCCGCCGGCATGACGTCGGTCACCGTCGCACCGACCACGTTGCCCGGGCCGTTGTTGGTGACGACGATCGTGTACGTGGTCGTGGTGCCGGGCAGCGACGCTGACGACGCCATCCGTCTTGGTGATCGCGAGGTCCGCCTGCGCCGCCAGCGTGTCGCTGTCGGTCGCGCTGCCGTTGGCGCCCGAAGCAAGGTCGTTCGCGGTCGCGGTGTTGAGCAGTGGATTGTCGGCGAGGCTCGCCGCGAACGAAACCGGCACCGTGAACGTAAGGAAGTTGCCCGCGCCCGCGCTGACCTGCGCGCCGGTGGCGCCGAAGCTCGTTTGCGGGGCGATGCCCGTGACGATGCCGCAATTGGCGGTTCCGGTCGCGGCGCAGGTGACGGCGCCGCTCAGCGTCACGCCCACCGGCAGCGCATCGCCGACGGTTACGTTGAGCGCATCGGACACGCCGGTATTGGCGACGCCCACCAGGTAGGTCGCGCCCGTGCCGGGCGTGTACGACGCGCTGCCGTCGGACTTGCTGACGGCGAGCGTGACGAGTGCGGCGCGCGTGTTGCTGTCCGTGGCCGAACCGCCTGCGCCGGAAAGCACGTCCAACGCAGTCGCCGTGTTGTCGAGCGGATCGGTGGCCATGCCCGGCGCGAAGCTTACCGGTGCCGTGAACACGAGCGAATTGCCGGCGCCCGCGGTGATCTGCGCGCCGGTCGTTCCGAAAGCAGTCTGTCCCGTTGTTCCGGTCACCGTTCCGCAATTCGCGGCGCCGGTCGGGGCACAGGTTGCGTTGGCGGTCAGCGCTACGCCGGCCGGCAGCGGATCGTTGACCGTGACGTTGGTGGCATTCGACAGGCCGCCGTTCGTGATCGTCACCGTATACGTCGCGGTGCCGCCCGGCGTGTAGGACGCGCTGCCGTCCGTCTTGGTGACGGAGAGGCTGACCTGCGGCATCAATGCGTCCGTATCCGTGGCCGACGCTGTGGAACCCGTGGCGATGTCGGTCGCCGTCGCGGTGTTCAGCAGCGGATTGGACGTCATGCCCGGAGCAAAGGCGACCGGCACGGTGAACACCAGCGAATTGCCCGGGCCGCCGCCGACCACGCCGTTGGTCATGCTGAAGCTGGTGCCGCCGATGCTGCCGATGACGGGAGCGCAGGTCGCGTTGCCGTTCGCCGTGCAGGAAACGTTCGCGGTGAGCGTCAGTCCGGGCGGCAGCAGATCGGTCACCGTGACGTCCAGGGCGTCGCTGGCGTCCGGAGTTGGTGACGGTGACCACATAGACCGCGGTCCCGCCCGGCGTGTAGTTCGCGCTGCCATCACTCTTGACCACGGCGAGCGTGACCTGCGCGTTCAGCGTATCGGTGTCGGTTGCGGAATTGTTGGCCGGCGTCGGGTCGGTCACGCCGCCCGGCGGCGTCACCGTGGCGGTGTTCACCAGGTTTCCCGTCGCGGTTGCCCGGATGTCGGCGACGATTGTGTAGACGATCGAGCTTCCGGCAGGCATGTTGACGACGTCGTTGATGTTGCCGCCGCCGTTGGCGGTGAATCCGGACGCGCCCCCGGCGCCGACGGCGGTGAACGTGGCGCTCTGGACGGCGGCGGGAATGACGTCGGCGACCGTCGCGCCAAGCACGCTGCTTGGCCCGCTGTTGCTGACCACGACCGTGTAGGTGGTCGTGCCGCCCGGGACGGCGCTGACGACACCATCGGTCTTGGTGATCGCCAGGTCGGCTTGCCGCGTCAGCACGTCGCTGTCGGTCGCCGAATTGTTTCCCGGGTTGGTGTCGGTCACGCCGCCCGGCGCCGTGACGGTAGCCGTATTGACCAGGTTGCCGCCGGCGCCGCTGTTGACGTTGGCGATGACCGTGTAGGTGATCGTGCTGCCCGCGGGCATGTTGACCGTGTCGTTGATGTTGCCGCCGCCAACGGCCGTGAAGCCCGTGGCGCCGCCGGTGGCGACCGCGGTGTACGTGTCGCCGGCGATCGCAGCGGGCATGACGTCGGTGACCGATGCGCCGATGACGTTGCTCGGCCCGTTATTGCTGACCACGATCGTGTAGACGGTCGACGCGCCGGCCACGACGCTGACGACACCGTCGGTCTTGGTGATCGCGAGGTCGGCCTGCGGCGTCAGCGTATCGGTGTCCGACGCCGTGTTGTTGGCGAGGTTGGTGTCGATCACCGTGCCCGGCACGACGATCGTCGCCGTGTTCGTGATCGAGCCGGTCGGCATTGGGCGCGATCGCCGCCGTCACCGTGTACGTCGCGGTGCCGTTCAGCAGCAACGTGACCAGCTCGTTGATCGGGCCGCTGCCGTTCGCATTGCCGCACGCCGAGCCCGCGGACGCCACGCATGTCCAGCCGGTGAACGCCATGCCCGCGGGCGGCGTGTCCGTGAAGCCCGCGCCTGCGACCGGCTGCGGGCCGTTGTTCCTCGCGACGATCGTGTAGGTGGTGGTCGTTCCCGGGACCACGTTCACGACGCCGTCGGTCTTGGTCACCTGCAGATCGGCGCTGCCCGTGGCGGCGAGCGTGGCCAGCGCAGGCAAGCGGATTGCTCACGCCTTGCGCCGAAGTGAAAGACGCCCGCAGGCAGCGTATTGATGAGGTTGCCGCTGGCGTTGGCGACGACGCTGACGGCGATGGCGCACGTCGCGTTGGCCGCGATGCTCCCGTTCGCGATCGAGATCGTCGATGTGCCTGGCGTCGCGGTAAGCACGCCGCCGCAGGTGTTCGTCGGAGCAGGGTTCGGCGGTACCGGCGCAATGACCATGCCGACCGGCAACAGGTCGGTGAGCGATGTGGCCGTCAGCGCCAGCGCATTGGCACCGGTGTTGAGGACGTTGATCGTCATTCGCGACACGCCGCCGACCAGCACCGTGGCGGGGCTGAACGACTTGTTCAGCGTGACGTTCGTCACTACGCGTGTGATGGTCGCCGTCGCCGCCGCCGCGTTGACGAAGCCCTCGGTCGTCGTCGCGCCTGTCGCGGCCGGAATCGTGTTTGTGGCGGCGCCGGCGCCGGCAGGTGTCGTGATGTTCACCGCGACCGTGCACGACGTGGCGCCCGCGGCCAGCGATCCGCCGGCGAGCGAGAAGAGCCCCGTGCCGCTGACCGCGGTGACGACGCCGCCGCAGGTGGTGACGGCATTCGGCATTGCCGCGATCGTGTGGCCCGCGGGCAGGTTGTCCGTGAACGCAAGGCCGGAGAATGCCGGCGCGCCGTTGGCGTGGGTCAGCGTGACCGTCAGCCGCGAAGTTCCCAGTGCTGCGACCGTCGCCGGCGCGAATGCCTTGGCCACCACCAGCGCAGCGGACGTGGTGAGCGTCGCGGTGATGGGAAATTGCGTGCGGCCCTGCGTGGTCTGGAGTACGGTCTGCGCGATCGTGTTCACGCGCCCGCCCGTGACGGCGTTGGCGGCGACCCGCACGGGAATGGTGATCGTGCAGGAGCCGGCCGCGGGGATGGTCGTGCCGATGGGCAGCGAGAACGATGTCGCGCCCGGCACGGCCGTCAACGCGCCACCGCAGGTTGTCGCGCCCGCCGGCGCCGCAGCGATCGTGTATCCGGCGCCCATCGAGGCGAGGCTGTCGGTGAATACCGCGGTCAGCGACGCCGCCACCGCGGCGGCATTGTTGATCGTGACCGTGAGCACCGACGTGCCGCCCTGCACGACGGCGGCCGGCGCGAACGCCTTGGACGCGGTGATGCTGGTCACCTGGTTGACGGCCAGGACGCCGCCGGCGGACGAATATGCGACGCCACCGAAATTGCCGACAGGAATGGTGTTGGTCAGGTTCAGCGGATTGACGCCGGCGTTGACCGCTGTGACGTTGATCGTCACGGTGCAATTGGCGTTGGAATTCACGCCCACGGTCGCGCCGGGCAGCGATCCGCCGCTGACGGTGAAGGACGCGGCACCGGCAATTGGCGCCGGGGTGAACGCCAGCGTCGACGTCGCGGGAGGCGGCAGGCAGGTCCCGCCGGTCGTCACCGGCGCGGCGACGGTCATGCCGGCGGGCAGGTTATCGGTGAAGCCGATGACATTGGTCAACGGCGACGTGTTGAAGTTGCGTACCGTCACGGTCAGCGTCGACGTTCCGCCCGTCGTGATCGGCGTCGGGGCGAAGGTCTTCTCGACGCGCGCGCCCGTTTGCAGCGTGACATTGGCCGAGAAAGCGGCGGTATTGGTGACGCCCTGCGCCGTGACGAGCGCATTGATCGGGATGGTGTTGGTCACCGCGCCGTTGGAGTACGCGTTGGGATTGGTGGCCACCACGTCGAACTGGAAGTTGCAATTGAGGTTGGCCGGAATGGTGCCGCCGGCCAGCGTCGCGCTGTTGGCCGTCGTCGATACGGTCCCGGCGCCGCACGTCGTCGTCGCGTTGGGCGTCGGCGCAATGGAAATGGCCACCGGCAGCGTATCGGTGAGCGAGGCGTTGGTGAGCGCCACGCCGTTCGGATTGGTCAGCGTCACGGTGATGCGCGACGTCGGCGCGGGCAGCGTCGTGCTGCCGTGCAGGATTGTCGGGTTGAATGCCTTGGCGCCGGTCACCGGTCGCAGCGCTGCAACGGTCAGCGTGGCCGAAGCCGCTTGCGCATTGTTGCCTTGCGACGAGGTGACCGCGTTCGGCGGAATGGTGTTGATGAACACGCCGGACGCCGGAGAAACGACGTCGACCTGCACCGTGCATTGACCGGCGGTGAGGCCGACCGCTGCCGGAATCGTTCCGCCGGAGAACGAAAAGCTGGTCGCGCCGGACACCGCGATGACGCCGCCGCCGCAGGTGTTGGATGCATTTGCCGGCGTGGCGATGACGACGGTACCGGGCAGGTTGTCCGTAAACGTCGTCGCCGTTGCCGCGGCCGGATTGTTGTTGATCAGGATGACGGTCAGCGTCGACGTCTGCCCGGCCGAGACGTTGGTCGGATTGAACGTCTTGTTGACGCCGATGGCCGCCAAGGCGACGGACGGAACCAGGAGCACGGCCGCGAACAGCGCGGTGCGAACGTGGTTCATCGACACGCGCGCCATGCGCGCGAGGTTGTGATGCGCGCCGCAGGGCAGGAGCCGGCGCAGGGCAAGAGCCCGCGGGAGAGTCAACGGGCGGATGGCGCAAAGCGGAAACTCCTCGATCGGGTGGCTCGGTCCGGAATCGGACCCTGGAGTCTCGCTTCGGCACGTTGACGCTGGCGCGCCATTTCCGACTGGCTGCGCTCGCGCGCAGTGACGCCGAGGCGGGCCGGCTGGATTTGCTGGGAAATGGTAACAGCAACATCATTGATTCTCAATGATAAATTGGGTCAATCGCACGTCTTTCGCGTGCGCGAAACGGGACGCGCCGGTCCGCAACACGCAAGGTCGCAGGGGCGAACCGCGCCCGACAGGGACTCCTCAGCAACAATCGCGCCGGAAACCAGCGCCGTGCGCGCCGGTTCCATCTCCGCGATGCGACGCGCCATACCGTCGCCAGCGACGGGACATGCTTTTGATGGCGCAAAGAAAAAGGCCGGGCGAACCCGGCCTTTTTGCTTGATGCGAACGCTTGAGTGCTTCAGGCAGCCTGGATGTTGCTGGCTTGCTTGCCCTTCGGACCTTGCGTGACTTCGAAGGAGACCTTCTGGCCTTCCTTCAGAGTCTTGAATCCCGGCATGTTGATCGCGGAGAAGTGCGCGAAGAGATCTTCGCCACCGCCATCAGGAGTAATAAAGCCGAAACCCTTCGCGTCGTTGAACCACTTCACGGTACCTGTTGCCATTTCTGTAATTCCTTAGGAAAAAATAATCGGCGGGCGGATGCCCGCCCCATGTTTCATTCTCAAGGACAGAAAAGTACGAGTACCGCGACCGGCCGGAGTTGTTGCCCCTTGGACCGCGTAAAGACGTGCTTTAGTACTTGAAACAAAACACCTTTGGGAGTGTACGCCTGATTTGCCGGTTTGCAAAGGCGTCTTTGCCGGCAGGGGGTCCGGCGGGCGCCACGAGGGGTGCCGGCTGGCTCCTCAGTGCCCCAATTCGTCCCGGACCAGGGCGGCGCCGGCCGCCAGCGCCCGGAGCTTGGCCCGCGCCACGTCCCGCGACAGCGGCACCATGCCGCAGTTCGTGCACGGATAGAGGCGCTCGGCGGGAACGAATCGCAGCGCGGCGCGAAGCGTCCCGGCGACGTCCTCGGGCGTCTCCACCACGTCGCTGGCGACGTCGATGGCGCCGACCAGCACGTCCTTGCCCGCCAGGAGGCCGATGAGGTCGATGGGCACGTGGGAGTTCGCGCATTCGAGCGAGACCTGGGCGATGCGCGACTTGGCCAGCAGCGGGAACGTCTGTTCGTATTGCCGCCACTCCGAACCCAGCGTCTTCTTCCAGTCGTTGTTGGCCTTGATGCCGTAGCCGTAGCAGATGTGGACGGCGGTGGTGCAGGCGAGTCCCTGCGCCGCCCGCTCGAGCGCGGCCACGCCCCAGTCGCGCACTTCGTCGAAATAGACGTTGAACGCCGGCTCGTCGAACTGGATCACGTCCACGCCGGTGGCCTCGATCGCGCGTGCCTCGTCGTTCAGGATCTCCGCGAACGCCCACGCCAGCTTTTCGCGGCTCTTGTAGTGGCCATCGTAGAGCGTGTCGACCATGGTCATCGGTCCGGGCAGCGTGTACTTGACCTTGCGGTCCGTCTCACCGCGCAGGAAGCGCGCGTCGTCGACGTAGATCGGGTGCCGGCGCGCGACGGGGCCCACCACCATCGGCACGTCGGCGTCGTAGCGATTGCGGATGCGCACGGTCTTCTTGTTGGCGAAATCGACGCCGTCCAGGCCCTCGAGGAACGTCGTGACGAAATGGCGCCGGGTCTGCTCGCCGTCGGTGACGATGTCGATGCCCGCGTGCTCCTGGTCGAAGAGCGCCAGGCGCACGGCGTCGCGTTTGCCCTGCGCCAGCGCGTCGCCGTCGAGCTTCCAGGGCGCCCAAAGCGCCAGCGGTTCCGCCAGCCAGGCGGGCTTCGGGAGACTGCCGGCGATGGTGGTCTGCAGGAGGCGGGGCATCGGATCGGTCTTCGCGAAGGGTGGGGCCGATTATAGTCGGCGCGGCGATGCTTTCCCGTGAGCGGGTCGTCGGCCTGCTGCGTAGTGCAGTGCACCAACCGGTCAGGCCACTTGACCAGCCCGGACGCCGCCCTTACGCTTGCGGGCGATCCAAAGTTCCTGGCTCGCGCCGACAACTTCCCGCCGATGCCGAAAATCCTTTACGCCGACAACGACTATCCCGAAATCGATATCGAGCGCGCGCTGTTCGAACCGGCTGGTGTGGAAATCGTCCAGGGCGCAGTGCCGGACCGAGGAACAGGTCATCGCATTGGGGAAGGACTGCTGCGGCATCCTGCTGCAGTACGCGCCGATCGGCGCCAAGGTCGTTGCGGCGCTTCCGCGGCCTCGGGATCGTCAGCCGGATCGGCGCGGGCTTCGACACCGTCGATACCGACGCCTGTGCCGCGGCCGGCGTCTGGGTGGCGAACTCGCCCGACTACGGCGTCGGCGAAGTGGCGACGCACGCGCTGGCGCTGGCACTGGCGTCGATCCGCAATATCGTGGCCTATGACCGGGATATCCATGCCGGTCAATGGAGTTTCATGTCGCCGGGCACGATGCGCCGTCCGTCCGAACTCACGCTGGGCATCGTGGGCCTGGGCCGCATCGGCAAGCGCATGGCGCACATTTCGCGCAACGTCTTCAAGCGTGTCGTTGCGTACGACCCGCATATCATCGACGGCGATTTCCCCGCCTACGTCGAGCGCGCATCCTCGCTCGCCGCGCTTGCGGCGCAGTCCGACGTGGTATCGCTGCACACGCCGCTCAATGCCGAGACGCGCGGCATGGTGGACGCGAAGTTCTTCGCCGCGGTCAGGCGCGGCGCCTTCTTCGTCAACACGTCGCGCGGCGCGGTGGTCAACCTGCCCGACTTGGTCGAGGCGCTCGAGGCCGGCGCGCTGGCAGGCGCGGCGCTCGACGTCCTGCCCGAGGAACCGGTGCCGCGCGATTCGCCATTGCTCAAGCACCCGCGCGCCATTCTCACGCCGCACGCCGCGTTTTACTCGATCGAGGCGGAAAAGGAGTTGCGGCGCAAGGCGGCACAGAACATCATCACGTGGCTTGCGACCGGCAAGCCGGAATACGTCGTGACGCGCGGGACCCGCAACCCCTGATCGCTCGTCGTCGACAGTAGCCGCGCGCGGACTGCCCCTGTCGCGCGGCAAATCACCCCAATGGGCATGGAGGAACGCGATGGCGGCGGTAAAGATCACCGGCGTCCAGAAGTGGTTCGGTTCGACCCACGTGATTCGTGGCGTCGACGTCGACATCGCCGACGGCGAGTTCTGCGTGCTCGTCGGTCCGTCCGGGTGCGGCAAGTCCACGCTGCTGCGGATGATCGCCGGGCTGGAGGAGATCACCCACGGCGAGGTGACGATCGGCGCCAATGTCGTGAACCGCATGGCGCCCAAGGAGCGCGACATCGCGATGGTGTTCCAGAACTACGCGCTGTACCCGCACATGACCGTGCGCGACAACATGTCGTTCGCGCTTTCGCTCGCGAAGCAGCCGAAGGCCGAGATCGAGGCGCACGTGAAGAAGGCCGCCGACATCCTGGGCCTCGTCCCATACCTCGACCGCTATCCGCGGCAGTTGTCCGGCGGCCAGCGCCAGCGCGTGGCGATGGGCCGCGCGATCGTGCGCGACCCGCAGGTATTCCTGTTCGACGAGCCGCTGTCCAACCTCGACGCGAAGCTGCGCGTGCAGATGCGCACCGAGATCAAGGAACTGCACCAGCGCCTGAAGACCACGTCGATCTACGTCACGCACGACCAGATCGAGGCGATGACGATGGCCGACAAGATCGTCGTGATGAAGGACGGCCTGGTGGAACAGACGGGCGGTCCGCTGGAGCTCTACGATCGTCCGGCCAACCTGTTCGTCGCGGGATTCATCGGGTCGCCGGCGATGAACATCATTCCCGGCACGGTAAGGATGGGTGCCGCTGCATCGCAGGGAACGGGTGCCGCCGCACCGCACGTCGTGTTCGCGGACGGCGCCACGCTGCCCCTGCCGACCGGCGCGCGGGCGGCCGACGGTCAGCCCGTCATGTATGGCATCCGGCCCGAACATTGCGCGCTGACAGGCGTCGGCGGATTGCCGTCCGAGGTCGTCGTCGTCGAGCCGACGGGCGCCGATACGCAGCTGTATTGCCGGTTCAACGGGCAGGAAGTGAATGCGATGGTGCGCGATCGCGTCGACTGCCGGCCCGGCGACCGGATCGCGCTGACCCCCGATCTCGGCCGGGCACATCTTTTCGACGCGGCGAGCGGAATGCGGCTCGCAGCATGATATTCAACCGGGCATCACAAAAACCTACGCCCACTTAACCCAAGGAGGCAATGATGAGCGATACCAAACGTCGTGATTTTCTGAAGGCCACTGCCGGCGTCGCCGCCGGCGGCGTACTCGGTGCCGGTTCGGCGCTGTGGACACCGGAAGCGATGGCGCAGACCTGGAATGTGAAGCCGGAGAAGGGCGCAACCTTGCGCGTGCTGCGCTGGAAGCGCTTCGTGCAGGGAGACGAGGACGTGTGGGCTGCCAACACGAAGAAGTTCACCGAAATGACGGGCATCCCGGTGCGCGTCGATGCCGAAGGCTGGGAAGACGTGCGGCCCAAGGCGGCGGTGGCGGCGAACGTCGGCAGCGGTCCCGACATCATCATCAGCACGATGGAAGACGCGCACCAGTATCCGGAAAAGCTGGTCGACGTCTCCGATCTCGCCAACTACCTCGGCACCAAGTACGGCGGGTGGTACCCGCTTGCCAAGGACTACGCGATGCACGGCAACAAGTGGGTGGCGATCATGATGGGCGCGGCCGGCAACGCAATTGTCTACCGCGAAAGCCACGTCAAGGCCGCCGGCTTCGACAGCGTCCCGCGCGACATGGCGGGCTTCCTCAAGCTGTGCCAGGCGCTGAAGGCCAAGGGCACGCCGTCCGGATTCGCGCTCGGCAACGCGACGGGCGACTCGAGCTGGACGCACTGGCTGGTCTGGGCGCACGGCGGCAAGCTCGTCGACGCCAAGAACAACGTCGTCATCAACAGCCCGGAGACCATCGCCGCGCTCGAGTACTCGAAGCAGCTGTACGAGACGTTCATCCCGGGCACGCTGTCGTGGCTCGACCCCAACAACAACAAGGCGTTCCTCGACGGCCAGCTCGTCGCTTACGGCGAACGGCATCTCGGTGTACTACGCGGCGAAGACGTCGCAGGACCCGAAGATGCAGGAACTGGCCAACGACATCCAGCACGCGTACTTCCCGGTGGGTCTGGACGGCAAGTCGCGCGAGCTGAACCTCGTGTTTCCGATGATGATCTTCAAGTACTCCAAGTATCCGAACGCCGCCAAGGAATACCTGCGCTTCATGATGGAGAAGGAGCAGTACGTGCCGTGGCAGGAAGCGTCGATCGGGTATGTCTGTCATCCTCTGGCCGCCTACGAGAAGAGCGCGTTCTGGACCGCCGATCCGAAGAAGACGCCGTATCGCGACTGCTTCAAGAACGGGACGCCCGGCGGCTACGCGGGCACGATGGGCTACGCGTCGGCGGCATGCGTCGCCGACTTCATCATCCCGAACATGGTCGCGGAGGCGGCGTCGGGCTCGAAGACGCCAAAGGAAGCGGCGGAGCGGGCGCAGAAACGCGCCGAGCGCTACTACAAGGTATGACGTCGCGGTCGCCGGTTCAGTTCTCTGTTGAACCGGTGCGCGCGACGTAATACCTGCGCGGATTGGACCGTCGCTGCCGCGACGTTCAATCCGCGCGGCCCCGCCCATTCCTCGCACCACTTTCTTGGGTTTAACGCTCGACATCGCTAGCTCCTGAATATTTTGGCCACCCGGCAATCCGCGCTCGCGCGAGCGCTCGACAACCGCACCGCGCTCGGGCTCATCTTCATGCTGCCCGCGGCGGCCTTGCTGCTGGTTTTCCTCACCTATCCGCTGGGACTCGGCACGTGGCTGGGCTTCACCGACGCCAAGGTTGGCCGCAGCGGCGAGTGGATCGGCATCGAGAATTTCGTCTACATCTGGGGCGATGCCGTGGTCCGCCTCGCGGTGTTCAACACCATTTTCTACACGGTCGTCGCGAGCGTCATCAAGTTCGGGCTGGGACTATGGCTGGCGCTGCTGCTGAACAAGCATCTGCCGTTCAAGGCGTTTCTGCGTGCGATCGTGCTGCTGCCGTTCATCGTCCCGACGGCGTTGTCCGCCATCGCGTTCTGGTGGATCTACGATTCCCAGTTCTCGATCATCAGCTGGTCGCTGATGAAGATGGGCATCATCAACGAGTACATCGACTTCCTCGGCCAGCCGTGGCACGCGCGGTTCGCGACGATCGCCGCCAACATCTGGCGCGGCGTTCCTTTCGTCGCCATTACGCTGCTCGCGGGACTGCAGACGATATCGCCTTCCTACTACGAGGCGGCGAGCCTGGACGGTGCCTCCGAATGGCAGCAGTTCCGCTTCGTGACGCTGCCGCTGCTCACCCCGATCATCGCCGTGGTGATGACATTCTCGGTGTTGTTCACATTCACCGACTTCCAGTTGATCTATGTGCTGACGCGCGGCGGACCGCTCAACTCGACCCACCTGATGGCCACGCTGTCGTTCCAGCGCGCGATCTCCGGCGGCAGCCTGGGCGAGGGCGCCGCCATCGCCACGGCCATGGTCCCGTTCCTGCTGGCCGCGATCATGGTCAGCTACTTCGGTCTGCAGCGCCGCGCGTGGCAGCAGGGCGGGTCCGACAAATGAGCGACGCCAAGGCGCGAGCGCCCCTGGGCACGACAGTAGCCTCGAGCGAAGGCGCGCTCCAGAGGTCGCCGATTCGCAGGGGATGAACTACCTGGTCTCGCTGCCGCGCCGCGTGGTCACCGTGTACATGCCGTTGACGGCGTTCGTGATCGTGCTGCTGTTCCCGTTCTACTGGATGGCCATCACGGCATTCAAGCCGGACAACGAACTCCTGTCGCGCGAGGGCAATCCGTTCTGGGTCCGCAATCCGACGCTGCAGCACATCAAGAAACTGCTGTTCGACACGGCCTATCCGGACTGGCTGTGGAATACGTTCCTGGTCACCGTGGTGGCGACGTTCATTTCCATCTTCGCCAGCGTACTCGCGGCCTACGCGATCGAGCGCCTGCGCTTCCGCGGCTCGCGCTATGTCGGCATGAGCATCTTCCTGGCCTACCTCGTGCCGCCGTCCATCCTGTTCATTCCGCTTGCCGCCATCGTCTACAAGCTGCAACTGTTCGACACGCGCCTGGCGCTCATCCTGACCTACCCGACGTTCCTCATCCCGTTCTGCACCTGGCTGCTGATGGGCTATTTCAAGTCGATTCCCTACGAGCTCGAGGAGTGCGCGCTGATCGACGGCGCCAGCCGCCTGCAGATACTGGTGAAGATCATCCTGCCGCTGGCGGTGCCGGGTCTGATTTCCGCGGGAATCTTCGCCTTCACGCTGTCGTGGAACGAGTTCATCTACGCGCTGACCTTCATCTCGTCCTCGGAGGTGAAGACCGTGCCGGTCGGCGTAGTGACCGAACTGGTCGAAGGCGACGTCTACCACTGGGGGTCGCTGATGGCCGGCGCGCTGTTCGGCTCGCTGCCGGTGGCCATCCTCTATTCGTTCTTCGTCGAGTACTACGTCTCCGGCCTCACGGGTGCGGTGAAGGAATAGTCCGGGGCCTCGAACGCAGTGCGGTAAACTTCCGGGTGGGTATTCCAATGGAGCAAATGATGAGCGTCCAGGACACGATTCGCGACCAGGTCAAATCGAACCACGTCGTGCTGTATATGAAGGGCACCCCGCAGTTCCCGCAGTGCGGCTTCTCGGCAACCGTCGTCGAGATCCTGAAGAGAACCGGTGTCAGCGACTATCTTGCGGTCGATGTGCTCAAGGACCCCGAGATCCGGCAAGGGATCAAGGACTACGCGAACTGGCCGACGATTCCGCAGTTGTACGTGAATGGCGAGTTTGTCGGAGGCTGCGACATCATTCGCGAGATGTACCAGTCAGGCGAGCTTCCGCAGGTAGTTGCGCAGCATCCGGCCTGACGTCAGCGCGCGCGTGCGCGCCGGCTTGGGCGAGGCCGCGCCGGTAGGGCGCCCGCCAGGCTTGCCTCGGCGTACGCCCCGAAACACCTTCAAAGCAAATGCGATTCAGCGTATTCACTCCGACTCATCGTCCGACGTTCATTGACGACGCTTTCGAGTCGCTGCTCGCCCAGTCCATTGCCGACTGGGAATGGCTGCTGGTTCCGAATGGCGGCGCAGTGATTCCCGATCGGATCCGCGCGCATCCGCAGGTGCGCATCGTCGCGGCTCCGGACTGGGTCTCGCGGCTGGGGATCGGTGCGCTCAAGCGCTTCGCCTGCGAGCAGTGCGCGGGTGACTACCTGGTCGAGCTTGATCATGACGACCTTCTCACACCGGACGCATTGGCAAAGATCAGTGCGGCCATCGATGCCGAAGGGGCCGAGTTCCTGTACTCGGACTTCGCGAACTTTCGCGCGGACGGCAGCTGCGAGGTCTACGACAGTGCGTATGGCTGGCAGTCCTACCCGTTCGCGGCGTACGGTCGGAACTACACGGCGTTGCGCGCCTTCCCGTCCGACGCGAGCGCGCTGCATCTCATCTTCTTCGCGCCGAATCACGTCCGCGTCTGGAGCCGCGCCGCATATCAGCGCGCCGGCGGCCACGATTCCACGCTCGGCGTCACCGACGATCACGATCTCGTCTGCCGCACGTATCTCACCGGGGCGAAGTTCCACTACATTCCCGAGTGCCTGTATCTCTACCGGCTGCTGCCGGATGGTCAGAACACCTATTTGCAGCGCAATGCGGAGATCCAGCTGAAGCAGCAGGAGGTTTCGAACCGATACGTCTATGATCTGATCGCCGAGTGGGCGAAGCGTAGCGGGCTGCCGATGCTCGATCTGGGCGGCGCAACTGGGTGTCCGCCCGGCTACAAGAGCGTCGATCTGCGCAACGCCGACATCGTCTGCGACTTGCGCTACGGCTTGCCGATGGCCGATAGCTCGGTTGCCTGCATCCGTGCATACGATTTTCTCGAGCACGTGCCGACGTGCCGTGACTCGACGTGCGATCACGGCGCGGACGGCAAGTCGCCGAAGTGCGCCGTCGGGCTGATGAACGAGATCTATCGGGTGCTCGCGCCCGGCGGCTGGCTCGTTTCGCGGACGCCATCGACGGACGGACGCGGCGCGTTCCAGGACCCGACGCACGTCTCTTTCTGGAACCCAAACTCGTTCTGGTACTACACGCGCGCGGAGCAGGCCAAGTACGTGCCGGGCATCCGTTGCCGCTTCCAGGGGGCGCGCATCTGGCAGACGTTCCCGACCGATTGGCACAAGCTCCACAACATCCCGTACGTGTACGCCGACCTGGTCGCGCTCAAAGGCCAGCGCCAGCCGGGCATCTGCGAAATCTGAACGCGCGTCACGGCGGGAGCCGCGACGCGCATGCCGTTTCGGCGCGAGCAGCGGGGACGTGCTGTCCCGTTACTGTTTGAGAATCTGCACGACCAGCCGCCCCTGCAATCCCTGCACCTGGAACCCGCCGCATGCGCCCACAGCGGTGGTGTTGGTGCCGTTGGAGCTCACCACCGCGCTCGTGTTGCCGAAGAGCGTCGCCGTCGATCCGACGGTTATGGCGCGACGGGCCCTGACTTCGAACGTGTGGTTGCCCGCCGCGACTGCGACGACGTGCGTTGCGGACCCGCGCCCCGCGGCGCGCTGGGACGCGTCGTTGATTCCGTTGAACGAGACTGTTCCACCGGCGGCGTACAGCACGCCGTCGACATATAGCGCCAACTCGGCGCCCGAGGCATCGCCCCCACCGGTCCCGTTGACGTACATGCCCGCTCCGTAGGCGACGAGCACGACACTCGAGGCTGGCACGGCGACCGTGGTCGTGAGACCCGGCACGAGCGCGTACGCGGTTGTGTTGACGACAAGGCAGTCCGTACCGACCAGCGACGTAGCACCCTGTCCGGTCGTACCCGACGCACCTTGATTGCCCTGCGGTCCCTGTGCGCCGATCGAGCCTTGAGTGCCCTGCGGACCCTGCGCGCCGACCGAGCCTTGCGCACCTGTGTTGCCTGGAACGCCTTGAGTGCCTTGCGTTCCCTGCGAACCTGGCGTGCCTTGCGCGCCGGTCGAACCCTGTGCTCCTGCCGGTCCCTGAGCGCCGGTCGAACCTTGTGAACCGGTATTGCCCTGTGCGCCGGTCGAACCTTGTGCACCGGTATTGCCCTGTGCTCCGGTCGAGCCTTGCGCGCCGGCATTGCCCTGCGTGCCTTGCGGACCTAGTGCTCCAACCACACCTTGCGCGCCAGTGTTGCCTTGAGTGCCTTGCGAACCCTGTGCGCCAGTCGAACCTTGCGCGCCGGTATTGCCTTGCGTGCCTTGCGGACCTAGTGCTCCAACCGCACCTTGCGCGCCGTGTTGCCCTGAGTGCCTTGCGAACCCAGTGCTCCAGTCGCACCTTGCGCGCCAGTGTTGCCTTGAGTGCCTTGCGAACCCTGTGCGCCAGTCGAACCTTGCGCGCCGGCATTGCCCTGCGTGCCTTGCGGACCTAGTGCTCCAACCACACCTTGCGCGCCGTGTTGCCTAGCCTTGCGAACCCTGTGCGCCAGTCGAACCTTGCGCGCCGGCATTGCCCTGCGTGCCTTGCGGACCTAGTGCTCCAACCACACCTTGCGCGCCAGTGTTGCCTTGAGTGCCTTGCGAACCCTGTGCGCCAGTCGAACCTTGCGCGCCGGCATTGCCCTGCGTGCCTTGCGGACCTAGTGCTCCAACCACACCTTGCGCGCCAGTGTTGCCTTGAGTGCCTTGCGAACCCTGTGCGCCAGTCGAACCTTGCGCGCCGGCATTGCCCTGCGTGCCTTGCGGACCTAGTGCTCCAACCGACACCTTGCGCGCCAGTGTTGCCTTGAGTGCCTTGCGAACCCTGTGCGCCAGTCGAACCTTGCGCGCCGGCATTGCCCTGCGTGCCTTGCGGACCTTGTGCACCGATCGAGCCTTGGGCACCCGTGTTGCCCTGCGTACCTTGCGGACCTTGAGCTCCGATCGCACCCTGCGCGCCCGCGTTGCCTTGAGTGCCCTGCGAACCTTGCGCGCCGAGTCGCATCCTTGGCGCGCCGGCGTTGCCCTGCGTGCCCTGCGAACCTTGTGCGCCGATCGATCCCTGCGGCGCCGGTGTTGCCCTTGGCGTGCCTTGCGAACCTTGCGCGCCGATCGATCCCTGGACACCCGCGTTGCCTTGCGTGCCCTGCGAACCTTGCGCGCCGATCGATCCTTGGGCACCGGTGTTGCCCTGGGTGCCCTGCGAACCTTGTGCACCGATCGATCCCTGGGCACCCGTGTTGCCCTGCGTACCCTGTGCCCCTGCCGAGCCTTGAGGTCCGATTAGAGACGTCGGCGCGCCCCACACGCCCGCCTTCGGTCCATAGATGACGTTGTTGGTGGTGTCGATGTAGAAATCGCCATCGACGCCGAGGCCGGCCGCCGGGGCTCCGGCGCCGCTCAGCACGGTGAGGCCGGCGGTGCCCTGCGTTCCCTGCGAACCTGCCGTGCCTTGCGCTCCCTGCGCGCCGAACGGACCCTGTGCGCCGACATTCCCCTGCGGACCGATCGGGCCAAGCGCACCTTGCGCGCCGATCGAGCCCTGGGCACCCGTGTTGCCCTGGGTGCCCTGCGAACCTTGCGCACCGATCGATCCCTGGACACCCGCGTTGCCTTGCGTTCCTTGTGAACCCTGTGCGCCTGATGAACCCTGCGCACCGATGTTGCCCTGGGTGCCCTGCGAACCTTGTGCACCGATCGATCCCTGGGCACCCGTGTTGCCTTGCGCGCCCTGCGTACCCTGTGAGCCTGCCGCGCCTTGAGGTCCGATTAGGGACGTCGGCGCGCCCCACACGCCCGCCTTTCGGTCCATAGATGACGTCGTTGGTCGTGTCGATGTAGAAGTCGCCATCGACGCCGAGGCCGGCCGCCGGGGCTCCGGCGCCGCTCAGCACGGTGAGGCCGGCGGTCCCCTGCGTTCCCTGCGAACCCGCCGTGCCCTGCGCTCCCTGCGCGCCGAACGGGCCCTGTGCGCCGACATTCCCCTGCGGACCGATCGGGCCGATCGGGCCAAGCGCACCTTGCGGACCCTGCGCTCCTACTGTCCCCTGTGGACCCGCGCCTCCGACAGTTCCTTGCGGCCCCTGCGCGCCGATCGTGCCCTGCGGACCCTGCGATCCACTCCCGCCCTGCGCGCCTTGGGCACCCGGGCCACCCTGTGTTCCTGCGCTTCCTTGGTTCCCCTGCGAACCGGGCGCTCCCTGCGGACCCTGCGGGCCGATGATCGAACCAGGTGCGCACTGGCCGAGAAGCCCGGTGCCCGTCTGGAAGCAGACCACATTGGTTTGCTGGGGCGCCGCGGTCAGATAGGGGACCGTGATTTCGCCGGTCGCGCCGTTGACGAGGAGGCGCAGGATCGCGCCCGTCGAATCGCGCACGGCGAAGTTGCCCGCCGGCGGCGTGCGGATTTCGACGTCGGCCGCATGAAGCCTGGATGATCCGAGCGCGATGGTCGCCGCCAGCGCGATCGCGAGGGGTCGTTGCTTGAAGGAGTGTGTTTTCATGGTTGGCGTCTCGTTCTCGCGATTCATCGGCGCGGCTGGATCGAAGGGGTCGGATTCCGTACGCGCGCACGCGTCCGTCGTGCAAACCAGGTCCCGATCGCGGCAAGCAGCGTTGCCAGCACGAGCAGCATCGCGTCGGAAAGTGTCGGGATCACGGCCGCACGCGCAACCGGTGCGGAGCCACCGAACCAGCGATTCGCGTTGCCGCCGCCGCCTTCGTTCGAGAGGGTCGGCGCGAGCCATTGGCCGGTGGCCCAGACGTCGGTCACGCCGACGTGCTGGATCAGTTGCGTGCCGCTCGCAAGCAGGTTGATGTTGGCGACCTGGCCTGCCGCGGTGCTGCGGAATTGGATCGGCGAGCCCGCGCTGCCCGCGATCTCGAGCACGCCGCTGATGGTCTGGGTCGTGCCGACCGTGAAGAGGAAATTGCGTCCCGTGCCTGAAACGAAACTCGCGGTCGAGAATGTCGTGGCGCCGGCGATCGTCGCGGTGGCGAGGGAGCAGAGATCGCGGAAGCGAACCGCGCTCGTCCCGGCGATGAATTGACCCGAGTTCGTCCAATTTCCGCCGAGCGTGATCACACCCGAACCGCCGTCGATCGTGCCCCCAGCCAGAATGGTCACGTGCCGCGCGTTGGCGACGCTGCCCGACGTGAGTTGCAGCGTTCCAGCGACGACTACGTCGGTACAGCTCAGGTCGACCGTGCCTCCACCCAGGCTCACGACCGAGCCCGCCGGCACCACCAGATCGGCGTGCGCGAACCGCGTCGCGGCGAGGGCCGCGACGGCCAAGGCGCACCCAAGGAACAGGCGAACGATCGAATGGGTCCGCTGCGGGCGATGCCCGACGGCAGACAAGGCGCAAACGTCCAGCGACCCCTCCCTCTGACTGCAGACACGGCGCGCGAGTCCAGCGACCCCTTCCCCTGACGGCGACGCGCTGCAGTCCATTATATCGGTATGGTCAGTTTTCTAAGGTCAAGTCCGGAACCTCAGCAGCACGTTCCGTGCCTGAAAGAAGCGTCTGGGATTCAAGCGGGCAGCAAGCCCGCGGCGCGGTCAGGTCCGCGTGCGCTGCACGCGCCGTACTTCGGGAACGCGTCTCAAGGACCGCATGACCTGCGCCAAGTGCGCGCGATTGCGCACCTGCACGGCAAAGAACATGGCCAGCACATCGCCGCCGTCGGGACGCTCCATCGACACGGCGTCGATGTTGGCTTCCGCTTCGGCGATGGCCGTCGCGAGCTCCGCGAGCAGGCCGCGCCGGTCGGCGACGAGCAGTCGCATGCCGGTCTCGAACGTGCCCACGACGTCGGGCGCCCATTCGACGTCGACCAGCTCCGCGGCATCGACGCGCTGTTTCTTCAGCGTCAGGCAGTCGCGACTGTGCACGAGCAGGCCCTGGCCGCGCCGGAACTGGCCGACGATGGTGTCGCCGGGGATGGGTCGACAGCACTTTGCGTACTGGATGGCCACGCCCTCGACGCCGCGCAGCGTCAGCGAGCCGAGCCGGGCGTTCGCGGTGGATTGCGCGTCGTCGCCCTTGCCGGGGAGCTTGGTCAGCGCCTGCGCGACGACGAACGACAGGCGCTTGCCCAGACCGATGTCGGCCAGGATTTCGATGTGCGTCTTGGTGCCGTATTCCTTGGCGATCGCCTCCCAGCGGTCCCAGGTGATGGATTCCGGTTCCACCTTGAGTGTCGCCAGCGCCTGGTTGAGCAGGCGCTCGCCCAGCGCGGCCGATTCCTTCTGCTGCAGGCCCTTCAGGTAGTGGCGTATGCGCGAACGGGCCTTGCCCGTCGAGACGAAGGACAGCCACGAGGGATTCGGACGCGCTGTCGGCGACGTGAGGATCTCGACGTGATCGCCGTTCTTCAGTTCCGTGCGCAGCGGCAGCAACTCATAGTTGATGCGCGCGGCCACGCAGTGGTGGCCGATGTCCGTGTGCACGCCATAGGCGAAATCGACGGCGGTGGCGCCGCGCGGCAGCGCCATGATCTTGCCCTTCGGCGTGAACACGTAGATCTCGTCGGGGAACAGGTCGCCCTTGATGTGCTCCAGGAATTCCTTGGAGTCGCCCGACTCCGACTGGATTTCGAGCAGGCTCTGCAGCCAGCGCGACGTCTCCTTCTGCGCCTCGGCCAGGTCGAGCTCGCCGCCGGTCTTGTACAGCCAGTGCGCCGCGACGCCCGCTTCCGCGACACGGTGCATGTCGTGTGTGCGTATCTGCACTTCCAGCGGCGTGCCGAACGGGCCGAACAGCGTCGAGTGCAGCGACTGGTAGCCGTTGGCCTTGGGGATGGCGACGTAGTCCTTGAATTTGCCTGGGATCGGCTTGTACAGCTCGTGCAGCACGCCCAGCGCGGCATAGCACGTTGTCTTGTCCGGGACGAGCACGCGCACGCCGTAGATGTCGAACACCTGCGAGAACGTGTAGTGCTTCTCGCGCATCTTCTTGTAGACGGAGAAGATCGTCTTCTCGCGTCCGGTGACGACCGCGATCAGGTCGGACTTGGCGAAGCCCTCGCGGATGACGTCCAGCAGCCGGTTCATGACCTCGCGCCGGTTGCCGCGCGCGGCCTTGATCGCCTTGGCGAGGATCCGGTAGCGCATCGGATACAGGTGCTTGAAGCACAGGTCCTGCAACTCGAGATACAGCGCGTTCAACCCGAGACGGTTCGCGATTGGCGCGTAGATGTCGAGCGTCTCCTTCGCGATGCGTTTCTTGTGCGCCTGCGCCATCGCGTCCAGCGTGCGCATGTTGTGCAGCCGGTCGGCCAGCTTGATCAGGATCACGCGCACGTCGCGCGCCATCGCAAGCAGCATCTTGCGGAAGCTCTCGGCCTGCGCCTCCTCGCGCGTATCGAATTCGATCTGGTCGAGCTTGGATACGCCGTCGACCATGTCGGCCACCGGCTTGCCGAACTTCTTTTCCAGCTCGCCCTTGGTGACCGACGTGTCTTCCATCACGTCGTGCAGGAGCGCTGCCGCAAGCCCCTGCGCGTCGAGGCGCCATTGCGAAAGGATGCTGGCGACCGCCAGCGGGTGCGTGATGTACGGTTCGCCGGACTTGCGGAACTGGCCGCGGTGCGCGGATTCGGAGAACTCGAAGGCACGCGAGACGAGCGCGACGTCCGGCGCGGGCAAGTAATGCCCCAGATGCTTGGTGAATTCCGCGATCTCGGACATGGTTGCGGCGGCCAAGAGTGAAAATCTACTTTTGGCCGAGATCGCTAGTCAAGAATCGCGGGCTCATTGGTCAACGAGCCCGTCGACTCTTGAAGGATAAAGCTACGCAACAGCGTGGGAGCGGATCGCTTTGCTCCACGGTCGCGCCTGCTCTAGAGCTGCGGCGGGATGATCGGCGCCGTCTTGGTCAGCATTTCGATGCCGAACTTTCCGGCCGCCATTTCGCGCAGCGCGATGACCGTCGGCTTGTCGCGGTCGGCCTCGACCATCGCGGGCGAGCCCGATGTGATCTGGCGGGCGCGATTGGTCGCCGCGAGCGTCAACTCGAAGCGGTTGGGAATTCGGGCGAGACAGTCTTCGATCGTGATGCGGGCCATGGCGTACCTCGGTTTAGCAACCTGAAATGGAGTAAATGCCTTGCGTTAACGGTTCAGAAGCTGGGCTATGAGCGCCGCATGCCGCACCTGCTGCCGCGACGCGGTCAGGCGCGCGGCGCGGACGATCGTTGAAAGATCGTCGACGGCTCTCGCAAAGTCCTGATTCATAATAACATAATCGAATTCGCCGCAGTGCCGCATTTCCTCGCGGGCGGCGTCTAAGCGGCGCACGATCACCTCCGGCGCATCCTGGCCCCGCTTTTCGAGGCGCTCCTTCAGCGATGCCAGCGAAGGCGGCAGGATGAAGATATGGACCGCTTCGGGCATCAGGCGCCGAACCTGCTGCGCGCCTTGCCAGTCGATCTCCAGCAGCACGTCATGCCCGTGCTGCACTTCCTGCTTGAGCCAGGTCGCCGACGTCGCATACCAGTAGCCGTGCACATGGGCGTGCTCGAGGAACTCCCCTCGTTCCTTGAGCGCCATGAACGCAGGTTCGTCGACGAAGTGATAGTGAATTCCATCCTGCTCGCCCGGCCGGGGCGCGCGCGTCGTGTACGACACCGACAGGCGAATTCCCGGTTCGCGTTCCAGCAATGCGCGCACGAGGCTGGTCTTGCCGCCGCCCGATGGCGCCGCGAGCACGAACAGGCACCCCGAAGCCGGCGGCGCCTTGGTGGCAATGACTGCTGGGGAGGTCATGCGGTTGCCGTCGCACTCACTCGCGGCCTCCTTGGACGCATTTCGCATGACGACATGTCGTGTGTCGGCCGCTCTCGGTCACTCGGCGACGCGCCCTTCGGGCCTTCGCTCGACCTGCGGTCTCGCGCGCCTCGTTTACTCGCGGCCTCCTTGGACGCATTTCGCATGACGACATGTCGTGTGTCGGCCGCTCTCGGTCACTCGGCGACGCGCCCTTCGGGCCTTCGCTCGACCTGCGGTCTCGCGCGCCTCGTTTACTCGCGGCCTCCTTGGGCGCCATTCGCATGACGCGAGGTGGCGTGTCGGCCGAGCTCAATCGTTCGGCGACGCGGCCTTCGGCCCTTGCTCGCATTCGCTCGCACGCCTCGTTCACTCGCGGCCTCCTTGGAGGTGCGTCGCATTGCATCGGATGGAGCGTCGCCCGCTGTCGGTCGTGCGGGGACGCGCGCTGCGCGCCTCCCTCGGCTTCGCCTCGGCCCCCGCACTCACTCCACATTCTGCACTTGCTCGCGCATCTGCTCGATCAGCACCTTGAGTTCCAGCGATACCTGGGAAATCTCGGCGTCCACCGACTTGCTGCCCAGCGTGTTGGCTTCGCGGTGCAATTCCTGCGCGAGGAAGTCCAGCCGCTTGCCGGCGCTGCCGCCGGCGGCGAGAACCCGCCGCACTTCGGCGACGTGGGTAGTCAGTCGCGACAATTCCTCGGCGACATCGATCTTGGTGGCGAACAACGCGAATTCCTGCTTGATGCGGTCTTCGTTGGGGTCGAGCGCGGCTTCGCGCAGCCTCTGCGCCAGCTTTTCGTTGAAGGCGGCGTGGATGGCCGGAATGCGGGGCAGGACGCGCGCGACCTGGGCCTCGATGCCGTCGCAGCTGGCCGCCAGCACCGCCTGCACCTTGGCGCCTTCCCGCCGCCGCGACGCCGCCAGGTCGGCGACGGCCTGGTCCACCAGCGCGATGACATTGGCAGCCAGCTCCTCGGGCGGCACGGACGGTTCGGCCATGACGCCGGGCCAGCGCAGGATTTCGTTGACCGACAGCGGGGTGGCCGCAGGCACTGTTCGCAGGACCTGCGCGGCCGCGCTCGCCAGCTGCTCCACGCGGGCCGCGTCGACGGCAAGGGTCGCCGCCCCGGCGGAAGCGCGGCTCAACGTCACGCGGCATTCGACCTTGCCTCGCTTCAGCTCTCCGGACAGTCGCTCGCGTAGCGCCGACTCAAGGTGACGCAATTCGTCCGGAAGCTTCACCGTCACATCGAGGTACCGGTGGTTCACCGACCGCAATTCCACGGACAGCGACAGGCCCGGCAATTCGGCGGCCTCCGCTGCAAAGCCGGTCATGCTGAGGATCATTGGAAGGTTCCTGAACCGCCGCGCCACGTCAGCTTCCGGCAACGTTTTGGCGCGATTTCTGGATTTGGCCACGAATTCGCAAGCATTTGAGGGGCTTGCAAACACGATTCCTTTACTTTGCCTGCCGGGTTGCCGAGAATGTAAGCGCTAACCGTGCTTGGCGCAAGCTGCGACAATGGCGGCTGGCATGCGATTTGCGCCTGTCTGACAGGCACTCATGGGGCTTCCAGCCGGAATTGCCCGGATTCTACGAAGAATGAACTGATGGCCGTCACCAACCAAGCCCTTGTCGGGGGCTACCAGCTTCTGAACTACCGGATCGACCGGCAGATCAGCCGCGGCGGCTTTTCGATCGTTTACCGCGCGTTCGACGAAACCGGCGCGCCGGTGGCCATCAAGGAATATCTGCCGTCCTCGCTGGTGCTGCGCACCGAGGGCGATATCGTGCGCGCCAGTTCGGCCGAAAATCTCACGTCGTTCCGGTACGGGATGAAGTGCTTTTTCGAGGAAGGCCGCGCGCTCGCGAAGATCAATCACCCGAACGTCGTGCGCGTGCTGAACTTCTTCCGCGCCAACGAGACCGTGTACATGGTGATGCGCTACGAGCGCGGGCGCACGCTGCAACAGCAAATCCAGATGCGCCAGGACCAGATGTCCGAGCGCCTCGTCCGGCACGTGTTCATGCACCTGTTGAACGGACTGCGCGAAGTGCACACGCACAAGCTGCTGCATCTGGACATCAAGCCCGCCAATATCTACCTGCGCACCGACGGCACGCCGGTGCTGCTGGACTTCGGCGCAGCGCGGCAGACGCTGACCAGCGGACGCCCGAAGCTGGCGCCGATGTACACGCCGGGGTTCGCCGCGCCCGAGCAGTATCGCGAGCCGGACCGGCTCGGTCCCTGGACCGACGTTTACGGCACCGGAGCCTCGATGTTCGCGTGCCTCGCCGCCTTCGCGCCGCAGGCCGCCGACGCGCGCGTCCAGGAAGACCACCTGGTGTCGGCCAAGAAGATCTGGGCCGGGCAGTACTCCGAGAACATCCTCGAGGTCATCGACTGGTGCCTGCGCCTCGATCCGCTCGAACGGCCGCAAAGCGTGTTCGCGCTGCAGAAGGCCATTCGCGACATCCCGCAGACGAAGCGCAAGCTCACGTTCATGGGCAATCTCAAGAAGATGCTCTTCTCGCAAATCGGCGCATAGTCCACCGGGTTCCCAAGCAGCATGCGCTTCACGATTTTCCAGGAATCCCGCAAGGGTTCGCGCAAGGTCAACCAGGACCGGCTCGCCTATACGTACAGCCGCGATACGCTGATGCTGGTGATCGCGGACGGCATGGGCGGGCATGCCGGCGGAGAGATCGCCGCGCAGATCGCGGTCCGCCTCTTCATCGAGCGCTTCCAGCAGGAGGCCAAGCCGGTCCTCAAGAATCCGCTCAAGTTCCTGCAGGACACGATGCTGCGCGCGCACGCGGCGCTCGGCTCCTACGCGAATCAGTTCTCGATGCTCGAGACGCCGCGCACGACCTGCGTCTGCTGCATCGTGCAGGCCGGCCACGCCTACTGGGCGCACGTCGGCGATTCGCGCCTCTACCTGTTCCGGCAGGGCGGCCTGATCGGCTCCACCAAGGACCATTCCAAGGTGCAGTACCTCGTCGACCAGGGGATCATCGGTGTCGACGAGGTCATCGACCACCCGGACCGCAACAAGATCTTCAGTTGCCTGGGCGGCCTGGTCGACCCGGTCATCGACCTGTCGCGGCGCACGCCGCTGCGCAACGGCGACGTCATCGTCATGTGCACCGATGGCCTGTGGGCGGTGCTCGACCAGAAGGAAATGGCCACGTGGCTGACGTCGACGCCCATCCTCAAGACGGCGCCGCAGATGATGCGCGAGGGCGAAAAGCGCGGCGGACCCGATGGCGACAACCTGTCCGCGATCGTCGTGCGCTGGGGTCCGGAGACGCTCACCGACGAGCCGTCGACGACGATCACCGAAACGCTCGGACTGGGCGAATTCGAGACGCAGATCGATCGCACGCTGACGCTGACCGACCGCACAGGGGTCGCAGCGCGACCTGAGCGACGACGAGATCGAGCACGCCATCCAGGAGATCCAGTCCACTATCCAAAAGTACCGCAAATAGCTTCTGCGGCGCTGCGCCGCAGAAGCTGTTTGCTGGGTTGAGTGGCTCGTTGGAGCGTCGCCCCCACAAAACGCCGGCGACGCTCAACTTTCGCGCCATGGACCTCACAACTATTGTTGCGTCGCAGCGATCATGCGGTGGGCTCAGCGGCCTCCAACGAGCCACTCAAGGCGCACAACCGTGGGGCGTAGAATCGGGGTTCCCGCCTTTCCGGAACCCCTGATGCGTCACGTAGTTGTAGACACTGAAACGACAGGCCTCGACCCCAAGCTCGGCCATCGCATCATCGAGGTCGCTGCGGTGGAGATGGTCGACCGCCGGCCGACCGGCCGCACACTGCAGATCTACTTCGATCCCGAGCGCGAGATCGATGCCGGCGCCTCGGAAGTGCACGGAATGACCTGGAACGACCTGAAGGGCAAGCCCAACTTCGCGGCGGCGGTGCCCCAGTTCATCGAGTTCGCGCGCGGCGCGACGTGGATCATCCACAACGCGCCTTTCGACGTCGCATTCCTGGACAAGGAATTCGAGACGGCCACGCTCCCTCCGTGCGCGGACTTGTACGGCGGCCTGATCGACACGCTGGCCCTTGCGCGCGACGCGTTCCCCGGCAAGCGCAACAATCTCGACGCGCTGTGCGAGCGCTTTGGCGTGTCCAACGCCCATCGCACGCTGCACGGCGCGCTGCTGGATGCGCAACTGCTGGCGGAAGTTTATCTCGCGATGACGCGCGGGCAGGAATCGCTCACCATCGACATGGGCGCGGCGCCATCGCTGGTCGCGAACGCCAGCTCGTTCGCATCGGCGGCGCAGCGTCCGGTGCTAGTGGTTACGTTGCCGTCGCCCGAGGAACTGCAGGCGCACGAGGCGTACCTCGAGGCACTCGACCGCGACACCAAGGGGCGCTGCATCTGGCGCGCCGCGGTGCCCATTGCGGCGTGACGCCGCCTGACCCGATCCGGCAACCGTCACCGCCTTGTAACGTCCGCCTGCGACTCTAATGGAACATTCCACAACTTCACCGCTGCCGCAATCCGATTCCGTAGCAGCCGCGGCGATGGCGGCCATTGCCGATGCCATGGGCACGCCGGTTCCCCTGCCGATCAACCGCGAACTGTCGCTGCTCGAATTCAACCGGCGCGTGCTGGCGCTCGCCGAGAACACGTCGGTTCCATTGCTCGAACGGCTGCGCTACCTGTGCATCGTCGGCAGCAACCTGGATGAGTTCTTCGAGATCCGCATCGCGGGCGTCAAGGAACAATTGCGCGCGAAAGTGGCGCCTTCGGGAATGACGCTTCCGGAAGCGCGCGACCTGTTCACGCAGCTGGGCAACGACGCCCGCGCGCTGATGGCTGACCAGTATCGCGTCCTCAACGACCAGGTGCTGCCGGCGCTCGACGCTGCCGGCGTCAGGCTTGTGCGCCGAACGGAATTCACCGCGGCCGAGAAGGCGTGGGTGGCGCGCTATTTCGAACGCGAAGTGCGGCCGCTGCTCACGCCCATCGGTCTCGATCCCGCGCATCCGTTCCCGCAGGTCGTCAACAAGAGCCTCAATTTCGTGATCCAGCTGACCGGACACGACGCATTTGGACGCGACTCCGGCATCGCGATCATCAAGGCGCCGCGCGTCCTGCCGCGGATCATCAAGCTGCCGCGCGACGTCACCGGCGGAGACAACGACTTCGTGATGCTTTCGTCGGTGATGCACGCGCACCTGCACGAACTCTTTCCCGGACGCGAAGTGGTCAGCTACTCGCAATTCAGGGTGACCCGCGACTCGGATCTCTGGATCGACGAGGAGGAGGTCAAGAATCTCCGCCAGGCGCTGAAGGGCGAGTTGCCGGAGCGGCAATTCGGCTCGGCCGTGCGTCTCGAAGTCGCGGAAGCCTGCCCCGTCCCGATCGCCAATTTCCTGCTGCAGCAATTCGACCTGACCGAAGTCCGACCTGTACCGATGCGACGGCCCGGTCAACGTCGCGCGGCTGTCGTCGCTGATCGAGCAGGTCGACATCGACGACCTCAAGTTCGCCCCGTTCGTGCCGGGCCTGCCTGACCGCCTGAAGGATGCGCCGGACATCCTGACGGCGATCCGGCAGCAGGACATCCTGCTGCACCATCCCTACCAGTCGTTCGAGCCGGTCGTGGAGTTCATCCGCTGCGCCGCCGACGATCCCGAATGTGGTCGCCATCAAGCAGACGGTCTATCGCACCGGCGTGAACTCCGTGTTGATGGAAGCGCTGATCGAGGCCGCCAAGCGAGGCAAGGAAGTGACCGTCGTGGTCGAGTTGATGGCGCGCTTCGACGAGGAGGCGAACATCAACTGGGCCGAGCGGCTCGAGCGCGCGGGCGCGCAGGTGGTCTACGGCGTGTTCGGCCTGAAGACGCACGCCAAGCTCTCGCTGCTGATCCGCCGCGAAAGCGACCGCCGCGGAGAGTCGCGTCTCGTCCCCTACGCGCATCTGGGAACGGGCAACTATCATCCGCGCACCACCCGCCTCTACACGGACTTCGGCCTGCTGACCGCGGACCCGGACATCTGCGCCGACGTGAACGAGGTCTTCCTGCACATCACGAGCCTTGCGCGCGCCGCGCGCATGAAGCGGCTGCTGCTGGCGCCGTTCACGATGCACCGCCGCGTGCTGGAGTTGATCCGGCGCGAGACCCGCAATGCCAAGGAGGGCAAGCCCGCGCAGATCGTCGCCAAGATGAACGCGCTGGTGGAGGAGGGCGTGATCCGCGCGCTCTACGCGGCATCCAACGCCGGCGTGAAGGTCGAACTGATCGTCCGCGGCGCGTGTTCGCTGCGGCCCGGCGTGCCGGGCATGTCCGAGAACATTCGCGTGCGTTCGATCCTCGGCCGCTTCCTCGAACACCACCGCGTCTGGTATTTCGCGAACGACGGCGATGCGGACGTCTGGCTGGCTTCGGCCGACTGGATGGGCCGCAACCTGTTCCGCCGGGTCGAAGTCGCCTTTCCCGTGCGCGATCCGGTCCTGCGCAAGCGCGTCGTCGACGAGGGATTGCGTGCCTATCTCGCCGACAATGTCGACGCGTGGGAGCTGCATGCGGACGGCAAGTGGTCCAAGGTGAAGCGGCGGCGCGGAGCAAGGCCCGGTCCGCGCAAAGCGCGCTGCTGGCGAAGATGCGCGCACCGGACGGCGATTGATGATGGACCTCATCCTGTGGCGGCACTGCGAAGCGGAACCCGGAGAACCGGATCTCGGGCGGCGCCTGACGTCGAAAGGGCTGAAGCAGGCCGAGCGCATGGCGCAGTGGCTCGACACGCATCTGCCCGACACCTGCCGCGTGCTGGTGTCCCCGGCCGATCGCGCGCAGCAGACCGCGGTCGCGCTGCGAAGGAAGTTCAGGACGGTGCCGGAACTGGCGCCGGGCGCCACCGTGCCCGCGGTGCTCGCGGCCGCGAACTGGCCCGATTCGCGCGAGCCGGTGCTGATCGTCGGCCACCAGCCCACGCTCGGGGCCGTCGCGTCGTTCCTGCTCTCCGGCGAGGAAGCCTACTGGTCGGTGCGCAAGGGCGCAGTGTGGTGGCTGTCCAATCGCGCGAAGGAAGGTGGCGCCGCCGTCGTGCTCAAAGTCGTGGTCGCGCCGGACTTCGTCTGATCCGCCGCGTTACCCGCTGCGTGGTTTCCGTCAAGACGTCCGCCACCGCACGCCCAGCGCCGACCATTCCTCGCGCTCCTTGATCAGCAGGTGCAAGGTCAGCGGATGACGCTTCAGCCATCGCTGCGACAGGCCGAAGTGCACGGCGCGACCCGACTTGAGCGTGATGCGCGGAGCATCGATCGCTCGCCGCGCGTGGTGGAACAGCACGGCGAGACGCAAGCGCCAGCACTTGGGCGATTCCGTCGGCGTGGTGAAGCGCGGGCTCCATCTTCGACAGGCCGCCGCGGCAGCCATGCACCAGCACCGCGAGCTGCCGCTGTTCCTGCGCGGAGAAACCCGGCATGTCGGCGTTCTCCAGGATGTAGGCGCCATGCTTGTGGTAGCCGATGTGCGAGACCGTGTAGCCGATCTCGTGCAGCAGGCCGGCCCATTCCACGCGTTGCGCGATCACCGCGTCCGGGATGCGGCGACGACTGCAGGTAGAGCGCGCGCGCCATCGCCGCGACGCGCTGCGCGTGCGCGCGATCGACATGGTAGCGCTCGAGAAAGCGCTCGACCGTCGACCACGCGGCTGTCGCGTCGGCCGGTGCGGCCGAGCAGATCGTACAGCACGCCCAGGCGCAGCGCGCCGCCGACCGGATTCAGGCGCGGCACCGACAGCTCCGCCATCGCGGCGGACATGATCGCGAAGCCGCCCGGCAATACCGGCGCGCGTTCGGGCTTGATGCCTTCGAGCGTGAGGCGCGCCATGTGGCCGGCGCCCACCATGCGCTTGCGCAGCCGGGCGAGTCCCTCCGGCGTGATGCCGCCCGCCGACAGCCCGTTTTCCTCGAGGATCGCCGCGAGCGCCAACGCGGTGCCCGACGACGCATAGGCTTCGCTCCAATGCTCGCGCCCGAACTCGCGCGCGATCGCCTCGATTTCCGCGCGCGCATGCGTCTCGGCGGCCACGAATGCGTCGGCGCGCAGCACGCCGCCCGGGAAGAAGCGCTGCGAGACGTTGACGCAGCCGAGCTTGAGCGACTCGAGGCGCTCCGGGGTCAGGCCGCGGCCGATGATGAATTCGGTCGAGCCGCCGCCGATGTCGATGACCAGGCGCGGCGCCTCCGACGGCGGCAGCACGTGGCGCGACGCCAAGATAGATGAGGCGCGCCTCCTCATGACCCGCGATGATGTCGATCGGAAAGCCGAGCGCGGCCTCCGCCTGCGGAAGGAACGTCGCGGCATTCTTCGCGACCCGGAATGTGTTGGTGGCCACGGCGCGCACGGCGGACGGATGCAGGCCGGACAGGCGTTCCCGAAAACGCGTGAGGCAGGCCAGCGCGGCGCGCTTGGCCGCGGTCGTCAGGCGGCCCTTTTCGTCCATGCCGGCGCCGAAGCGAATCGTTTCGCGCCAGGTGTCGAGACGGAAGATCTGGTCGCCTTCGACGCGTCCCACCTCGAGCCGGAAGCTGTTCGATCCCAGGTCCACGACGGCGAGCGTGGCGGGTGTCGCGTCAGCTTTGCGGGGGGCGCTTCTTGCCTGCGGCATGGGCCGGAGAGTGGCGGAGTGAAAGGCACGGAAGCCTAGCAGAAAGCGCGCGTCACGTGCCGACGTGATGGCGCAGACAGGCCGGCGGTTTCCCCAGCAAGGTCTATCTGCTAGTCTCGCAAGGTTGTGCGTTCCGTCTTTTCAATGCGCGCCATGCCCATCGACTACCTGCAGAAGATCCTGACCGCCAAGGTCTACGACGTTGCGATCGAATCCGCCGCTCGATCCTGCGCCTACGCTGTCGCGGCGCCTCGCACAATCGCGTCCTGCTGAAGCGCGAGGATCAGCAGCCGGTGTTTTCGTTCAAGCTGCGCGGCGCGTACAACAAGATGGCGCATCTGACGCCGCAGCAACGCGCGAAAGGCGTCATCGCCGCGTCGGCGGGCAACCATGCGCAAGGCGTCGCGCTCGCTGCGCAAAGGCTTTCCTGCCGCGCGACCATCGTGATGCCCGTGACGACGCCGCACATCAAGATCGCCGCGGTCGAGGCGCGGGGTGCCCGGGTCGTGCTCCACGGCGATTCCTATTCCGATGCCTATGCCAGGGCCTCGCGCTGCAGAAGTCCTCCGGCGCCACGTTCGTGCATCCGTACGACGATCCCGACGTGATCGCCGGCCAGGGCACGGTCGGCATGGAGATCCTGCAGCCAATGCCAGGGACCGATCGACGCCATATTCGTCGCGGTCGGCGGAGGCGGCCTGATCTCGGGCATCGCCGCCTACGTCAAGCGCGTGCGCCCTGACATCAGGATCATCGGTGTCGAGCCGGTCGACTCGGACGCGATGACGCGTTCGCTCGCGGCGGGCCGCCGCGTGACGTTGCCGCACGTGGGACTGTTCGCGGACGGCGTCGCGGTCAAGCAGGTGGGCAAGGAAACGTTCCGGCTGGCGCGGCTGTATGTCGACGAAATGGTGTGCGTCGACACCGACGCCATCTGCGCGGCGATCAAGGACGTCTTCGAGGACACCCGCTCGATCCTGGAGCCGGCCGGCGCGCTCGCCGTCGCCGGCATGAAGGCGTGGTGCGAACTGCACCGCGTCCGCGACCGCACGCTGGTCGCGATCGCGGGCGGCGCCAACATGAATTTCGACCGGCTGCGCTTCGTCGCCGAGCGCGCCGAGCTGGGCGAGGCGCGCGAGGCGATCTTCGCGGTGAGCATCCCGGAACGACCGGGAAGCTTCCGCGAATTCTGCGCGCTGCTCGGCAAGCGCAGCGTGACCGAATTCAACTATCGCTTCGCCGACGCCAAGACGGCGCACATCTTCGTCGGCGTCGAAGTGGCCAACCGGCACGAGACGCGCAAGCTGCTCGCGGCATTCCGCCGACAGTCGAAGATCGAGGCCTTCGACCTCACCGACAACGAAATGGCCAAGCTGCACGTGCGGCACCTGGTCGGCGGCCACGCGCCGCGGCGAGGAACGAGATTCTCTACCGGTTCGAATTCCCGGAGCGGCCCGGTGCGCTGATGCGCTTCCTGAACAGCATGAGCGCCGGCTGGAACATCAGCCTCTTTCATTACCGCAACCACGGCGCGGACTATGGCAGGGTGCTGGTGGGAATGCAGGTCCCGCCGGCCGACAAGGCCGATTTCCGGCGGTTTTTGCACCGTCTGGGCTATACCTGCGTGGACGAGACGGACAATCCCGCCTACAAGATGTTCCTGGGCTCGTGATTTCGTCCGCGGGGCCGCCCCAAGACGGCAAATCCTGCCGCGCCACGGCAGGACAGTGTCCCGAAAATTGCCAGCAGTGTTGCTTTTTGAGCGAATTCGCCGCCGCAAGCCGATTCCGGCAAGGTTTATGCTCTAGTCAGTTCGCTTGGGCCGTGGCAAACTTGAACACGACAAGTGCGGGAGCCGATGGGCGCCGCCGCAACCGTTGCCGCATGGAGCAAGGTGAATTAATTGGCGGACCCGAATCCGTTGCAGGGCGTAAAGGTGATGGTGATCGACGATTCGAACACCATTCGCCGCAGCGCCGAGATTTTCCTGCTGCAGGCAGGCTGTACGGTGATCCTGGCCGAGGACGGCTTTGACGCCCTGGCCAAGATCGCCGATCACCAGCCCGACCTCGTCTTCGTCGACATCATGATGCCGCGGCTGGACGGCTACCAGACCTGCGCGCTCATCAAGAAGAACGGCAAGTTCCAGCACACGCCGGTGATCATGCTGTCGTCGAAGGACGGCCTGTTCGACCGGGCGCGCGGCCGCATGGTCGGCTCGGACCAGTACCTGACCAAGCCGTTTACGAAAGAGAGCCTCCTCAAGGCGGTCGCCGCGCACGTCAATCGCGCGGCTGCCTGATGGCGGCCGCGGATCTGCACTCGCCCAAGCAGGCGCGCGAACCTGCCGGGGCGAAAATCGGGGTAGGAGCCATGGCCATAAGAAAAATTCTAATCGTCGACGATTCGCCGACGGAGCGGCACGTGCTGAACGACATGCTGACCAAGGCGGGATACGAAGTCGTGGCCAGCGACAACGGCGAAGACGCGATCCTCAAGGCAAAGTCGCTGAAGCCCGACCTGATACTGATGGATGTCGTCATGCCGGGCTTGAACGGCTTCCAGGCCACGCGCGCGATCAGCCGCGATCCGGGTACCCGCGCGATACCGATCATCCTGTGCACGTCGAAGAGCCAGGAGACCGACAAGATCTGGGGCATGCGCCAGGGCGCGCGCGACTACATCGTCAAGCCCGTCAACCGTGACGAGCTGCTGGAAAAGATCGCGGCGATCGGCTGAACATGGAACCAAACCGAATCCCGCAATCCCGAAGGGCCGCCCCGAGGAATATGGAACGGCCCCCACGCTCGCCTCACTTGCGTGCGGCATCGCTGCCCCCCGAGGGGGCGTATCAGTCCCTCGGGGCGGCCCTTCGGGACTGAGGCTACATCCATGGCCCGCACCGCAAAACTCGATCTCCGCACGTTCCAGCAGGAACTCGCATCGCGCCTGGCGACCAAGACCACGGCGCAGGTGGAGTCGTCGCGGCTGGGGCTGGCCAGCGGCGGAGAGCGCTGGCTGGTGCGGCTGGCCGACGCAGGCGAGGTCACGACGCTGCCGAACGTGGTGCCGGTGCCGCTGACCCGGCCGTGGTATCTCGGGGTCGCCAACATTCGCGGCAACCTCTTTTCCGTCATCGACTTCTCGGCCTTCCTGGGTCGCGAATCCGGGCTCGGCGGCGGACAGAGCCGGCTGGTGCTCTTTGGCCAGCGGGTGGGGGAGATGAACGCCGGAATCGTCGTGCAGCATGTCCTGGGATTGCGCAACATCGTGGAACTGGCGCCGGCGGCTCCGCCGCAGGATGCGCCGGCATGGTACGCGCAGCGCTGGATGGACGGTGACGGCAACGCGTGGCAGGAAATCGATCTCGCGAAGCTTGCGAGCGATTCCGGCATTTTTGCAGGTAGGCATTTGAGGGGTTTCGGCGGAGTGCCTACCCCGGGGAGAAAGCAATGGCGCTGAAAATGCCCAATCTGTTCGGCAGCGAACGGAAGAAGCCGTCGGACATCGAATTCGACATGCCGACGACGCAGGTGAAGATGAACCAGGCCTCGCAGCAGGAGTACGATCCGCTCGCGTCCGTGTCGATCATGGACCAGCTGCGCTCGGCGACGTCGGGCTCAGCCGCGCCGCGAAAGCTGTGGGTCATCGGCGACCTTCCGGTCACCAAGCAGTTCCAGACACTCGGTGTGCTGATGGTGATGTTCCTGGTGTTTGCGGCGCTGATGATGTTCCTCGACAACAGGCAGTCGGGCCAAAGTGCCGCCGCGTCGGCGACGGCGACGGAAATGCAGATGCTTTCGCAGCGCCTCGCGCGCGGCAGCGCGCTGGCGGCGCAGGGCCAGCCCACCGCCTTCGCCGCCGTGAAGGACAGCCGCGATCGCTTCAAGGCCGACCTGGACGCGCTGGTCAACGGTGGCACGGTCCGCGGCGTCAGCCTGGACGTGACGCAGGACGCGGGCGACGATCAAGCTCCTGAACCAAGTCAGGCAGAGTTGGGAACGCGTGGACGTCGCCGCGGATCGCCTGCTCGCCAACGAGACGAGCCTGACCACGCTGGCGAAGGGTCTCGAGACGCTCAATTCCGGCAACAGCGCGGTGCTGGAACTGGCGCAGCAGGCGGCGCAGCAGATCGGCCAGAGCGGCGGGAGCCTGCGCGAAATCGACTATACGAACCAGCTCGCCGTGCTGTCGCAGCGCATCGCGAAGAACGCCAACTCGCTGGCGTCGTCCGACGAAATCGACCCGGAAGTCGCGTTCCTGCTGGGCAAGGACTCCGGCACTTTCCGCGACAGTCCTGAACGGCCTGCTGAAGGGTAGCGAACCGCTGCGCCTGGCGCCCGTGCGCGGAGACGACGCGCGCGCGACGCTGACCGAACTCGCGAAGCGGTTCACGAGCTACGAAAGCGGCGTGAACGCCATCCTGGCGAACATGCCGCGGCTGGTCGTCGCCAAGCAGGCGGCGCGCGGCATCAATACCGACGCCGAGCCGCTTCTCAACCAGACCACGCTGCTCGCCAACGAGTTCGAGGGCGGCACGGCGCACAAGTGGACGCTGGGCATGGCCATCTTCTTCGCGCTGCTCGCGTTGCTGACGCATGGTGCTGCTGGGCAAGGTGTTCCTCGACGACGCGCGCGTGCGCGCCTTCGAAAGCGAAGGCGAGAACAAGCGGAACCAGGAGGCCATCCTCCGGCTGCTGAACGAAATGGGCAACCTGGCCGACGGCGACCTCACCGTGCAGGCGTCGGTGACCGAGGACGTCACGGGCGCCATCGCGGACTCGATCAATTTCACGATCGAGGAGCTGCGCACGCTGGTGCGCGGCATCAACTCCGCGACCGACCAGGTGACCAAGGCCACGCAGGAAACGCAGGCGATCTCGAACCGCCTCTACGAAGCGTCGCAGCGGCAGAACAAGGAAATCCAGCAGGCGTCGGCGTCGGTGCTGCAGATGGCCGAGTCCATCAACGAGGTCTCGCAGACCGCCACGCAGTCCGCCCGAGTCGCCCAGCAGTCGCTGGCGGCCGCGGAAAAGGGCGGGCAGGTCGTGCAGAACCAGATTTCGGGCATGAACGAAATCCGCACGCAGATCCAGGACACGTCCAAGCGCATCAAGCGCCTCGGCGAATCGTCGATGGAAATCGGCGAAATCGTGGAACTGATCTCGGACATTACCGAGCAGACCAACGTGCTGGCGCTGAATGCCGCCATTCAGGCGGCGTCGGCGGGCGAAGCCGGGCGCGGATTCACGGTGGTCGCGGAGGAAGTGCAGCGCCTGGCGGAACGCTCGGGCGAGGCGACGAAGCAGATCGAGGCGATCGTGAAGACCATTCAGGCGGATACGCAGGATGCCGTCGCGGCCATGGAAAAGTCGACGGTCGGCGTGGTGGAAGGAACCAAGCTCTCCGACGCGGCAGGTCAGGCACTGACCGAGATCCAGAAGGTGTCGCGCGATCTGGCCGACCTGATTTCGCGGATTTCCGCGCAGACGCAGATGCAATCGGCATCGGTCACCGACGTGACCCGCGGCATGCAGGGCATTCTCAAGATCACGGAGGAAACGACGGAGGGCACCAAGCAGACCAACGTGTCCATCGGACAGCTGACCAAGCTCGCTGCCGAATTGCGCTCGTCGGTGGCGGGCTTCAAGGTCTGACGCCATGTCGCCATGGCGCGCCGTCCGATGACCGCGCTGCGCAAGGTTCGATGGAGAAGAATGCCCGTGGTTTCCGGTCACGTTGTGCAATACGAATTGATTGCGGAGGGCCGTCGGCCCGGTTCTTGCTGACTCGATTCCTGTTGCTCCCTATCACTTGATCTTCCAGGCACAAGACTGAAACGTCCGTGGCGAACGATCCCACTCCGGCTTTTGATGTAGGCCCGCTGTCCTGGGTGCAGGGGGAAATCGACCAGGCGCTGACGCGCGGGCTGGAGACGATCGCCGCGTTCAAGGCGAATCCGACCGATCCCACCTCGCTGAAGCATGCGCGCGCGCACGTGCACCAGGCTGCCGGCGCGATCCAGATGGTGGGACTGGACGCCGTCGTCGCCTTCACCGACGAACTGGAGCGGCAGCTGACGCGGATGGAGGAGCTGCCCGCGGCCGAAGCCCAGGCGGCGTGCGCCGTCGTCGATCGCGCCTGCCGGAAGCTGCGGATCTTCCTGGACGAACTGGTCAACGGCGCGCCGCCGATCCCGCTCAAGCTCTATCCCGAATACGAGGCGATGCAAGTGTCGCGGGGCGTGAAGGCCGCCGCGCCGACCGACCTGTTCTACCCCGACCTGTCGCCCCGGGCGCCGCGCATCTCGGCGCGCGAAGCGATCGCGCCGAACCGGCTGCCGTCGCACATGGTCAAGCAGCGCCGCCTCTATCAGCGCGGCATGCTCGCCTGGCTGCGCGGCGAGGATACCGGTGCCGCCGATGATGCGCGACGCCGTCGCGGGCATCGAGGACATCACCGCCCAGGGCAGCCTGCGCGCATTCTGGTGGACCGTGGGCGCGCTGCTCGAAGGCATCGTCGAGAACGGGCTGGACCGCGGTTTCGGCGTGAAGCAGCTGTGCGCGCGCGTCGACCTGCAGATCCGCCGCGTGGCGGAAGGCAGCGGCAAGGTCGCGGACCGGCTGCGGCGCGAAGTGCTGTATTTCGTGGCGATCTGCGCGCCGGTGGCGCCGCAGGTGCAGGCCGTGCAGCGCGCGTTCAAGCTGTCGGGCCTCATCCCTTCCGCCGAGGTGCTCTCCGCCGACGTCGTGCGCCTGCAGCCGCTGCTCCGCGAAGCGCGCGAGCAACTGGCGGGCGCCAAGGACTCCTGGCTGAAGGCCGCCTCGGGACGCGCCGAGAACCTGCCCAAGCTCAAGCAGACGCTGGCGTCGGTGCATGCGAAGGCGGCGGAGATCCACAACGGCGCGCTGATGAAGCTCACGGCGGCATTGGTGGAGCGCATCGACAAGATGCCCGCGTCCGGCGTTTCCGAATCGGTGGCGATGGAATTCGCGACGGCGCTGCTGCTGGCCGAATCCGCGTTCGAGAACTACACGAGCCTGTCGCCCGATTTCCCGAAGCAGGTCGACGCGATGCTGGCGCGGCTCGACGCCGCGCGGGCGGGCCGGCCCGACCGCCGCGTCCGGTGCGCCGATGCTGGACGAAATGAGCAAGCGCGCGCAGGAGCGCGTGCTGCTGGCGCAGGTCGGCCGCGAGATCCAGGCCAATCTGCGCCACATGGAACAGGTGCTGGACGGATTCTTCCGCGACAACGGCAAGCGCGCCGAACTGGCGACGCTGGCCAAGGACAGCCAGCAAATCCGCGGAGCGCTGCGCATTCTGGGGCTCGAGGACGCCGATCGCCTGCTCGAGTTGTGCCAGCAGCAGATCGAGACCTACGCCGATCCGGAAACGCCGGTCAGCAACGACGACCTGGAACTCCTCGCGGAATCGCTGTCGGGCCTGGGCTTCTACATCGAGGCGGTCGAGCAGCAGCGTCCCGACCGCGACCGATTGATCGCGCCGTTCATCGCCAAGCGTCTGGGAGAAGCGCCCGCGCCCAAGCAGGAGGCCTCCGATTCGGTCGAGGCCGCGGTCGCGGAGTTGCGCGCGGCCCTTCCCGATCTCGTCCGCGAAGTCGACCATGCTCCGCTGCATTCCGCGGCGCGCGAAAGCCTGAAGCAGAAGCTGGCCGGACTGCGCGACGACGCGGAATTGATCGGCGACAAGGAGCTCGTCGACCAGGTCGAACTGGCGCTCAAGCAGCTCGCCAGCGGCGAGGCCGCCGATCTCGCCGCGGCCGTCGGCGCGATGGCGGAAACCGCGGCGCCGGCGCCCGAGATCTCCGAGGAAACGCAGCGGCTGCTGGCGACCGACGCCCACGGACTCGACCGCGAGCTTCTCGAGATCTACCTGTTGGAAGCGGCCGAAGTGCTCGATTCGGTCGCGGCGAGTCTGCACGACCTCACGGGCAATCCCGGCGACCGCGAAGCGCTGCAGCACGGTGCGCCGCGGATTCCATACGCTGAAAGGCAGCGGTCGCATGGTCGGCCTGGCGCAGCTGGGCGACTTCGCATTCGACACCGAAAAGGTCTGCAATCGTCTCATCGAGGAAGACCGGGCGGTGACGCCTTCGGTGCTGGCGATGATCGACGTCGCGCAAAGGAGCTTCCGCCATTGGGTCGATGCGCTGACCCAGATCGGGCCGCGTAACGGCCGACCCGCGCGAATTGCACGCCGCCATCGCGGCGGTCGAGGCCGAGATCCATGGCGCGGCCGCGGAATCGCCGCCAGAAGGGCCGCCAGAGGCGCCGCCGAAGCGCCGCCGGTACCGTCCAACGTTTACGAATTGCCCAAGCCGCACGCCGTTGCGCCCGTTGCGCTGCCGCCGCTCGACCTGATCGAGCTGCCGGAACTGGGCGCGGGCGACGCACACAAGGCGCCGGTCGTCGCGACCGACGATGCGCCGATGGAAACGATCGAAGTGACAGGTGTACCGCTCGCGGAATCGCGTCACGACCTATTGCCCGAAGTTGAGTTGCCGGACGCTGCCGTCCGCGCACCGTGCTGAAGCTGGTCACCGACGCGCCGCCGGTGGAGGCCGCGCCACGCGAACCGTCGCCGCCGGCGGAACCCGAGGAAATCACGATCGGCAACGTGCGCGTATCGAGTCGCGTTGTGGAAGATTCTTTGCGACGAGGCGCGCCAGCACCTGGGCACGCTGGAGAACGAACTGTCGGTATTGCAGTTCGATCCGCGCACGGTGCCGTCCGCCGGAAATGATCCGCGCCGGTCACACGCTGTGCGGCATTCACCGGACGGGTGGCTTTCCGATGGTGGCGGCGGCCGCAAGATCGCTCGAGCAGACGCTGCTTGCGCTGGCCGAGCGCGGCGCGCCGCTGCCCAGCAACGCGCAGCCGGTGCTGGCGCGCGCGATCGCCGGTCTGAACCAGTTCGTGCACCGCGTCGAGGCGCGCGAGGAATTTTCGGCCGGCGACCAAACCGAGGCTGCGTCTGATTCAGGCGGAACTGGACGAATTGCGCCAGGAAACCGCGAGCCAGGCGCAGGATGCCGAGACCGCCGCCGCCGCAGCGGCATTGCACGAGGAGGAGTCGCCGCCGCTTGCGCCGGCCGACGCCGCTGACGCTCGACACGCAGCCCACGGTTCATGCCGACGCGTCGCCGGGCGACCTGCACGACCACAGCGTGCCGACGGGTACCGGCGTCGACGAAATTCTTCTGCCGCTGGCGCAGGAAGACCCGCTGGCGACGATTCGCGACGACGTCGACGAGCAGGTCCTGCCCATCTTCCTCGACGAGGCGGCCGAGTTGTTCCCGCAGGCCGGCGAAGAGCTGCGCGCGTGGCGGCGCAATCCGCACGACGCCAAGCCGGTGACCGAGTTGCGCCGTACGCTGCACACGTTGAAGGGCAGCGCGCGCATGGCCGGCGCGATGCGGCTGGGCGAACTCACGCATCTGATGGAATCGCACCTCGGGCAAGGCGACGTTCCTTCCGCGACCCCCGAGTTCTTCGAGACGCTGGAAACCTCTCTCGACCGCATCGCGTTCGTGCTCGACCGCCTGCGCAGTGGCGAGACCAACACCCGGCTGCCCTGGGTGGCGGAAGCGCCGGACGAAGCGCCGGTAGCCGCGGCGGCACCGGAAATCGTTGCGCCGCGTCCCATCGCCGGTGGACCAATCGGTGGTCGTCCCGCTCGTGCCGGCGTCGTTGGCGTCGCCCGTCATTCCCGCTGGCGCCGGCGGCTGCGGCAGCGACGGTGGTGACCGCGCAATCGGAGACTGTTCCCGAACTCGAAACCGGCGCGCGCGCGCAACTGCGGGTCCGCGCCGACATCATCGACCGGCTCGTCAACGAGGCCGGCGAAGTGGCCATCGCCCGCGCCCGCGTCGAAGGCGAATTGCGCTCGCTGAAGGCGAACCTGCTCGAGCTGACCAACAGCGTGATCCGCCTGCGCGCGCAGATGCGCGAGATCGAAATCCAGGCGGAATCGCAGATCCAGTCGCAGATGTCGCTGATGCAGGAGCAGCCTGGCGACTTCGATCCCCTCGAATTCGACCGGTACACGCGGTTCCAGGAACTGACGCGTTCGCTCGCCGAGGGCATCAACGACGTGTCCACCGTGCAGCATTCGCTGCTCAAGAACCTGGACGATGCCGACGCCGCCCTGCTGGCACAGGCGCGGCTGTCGCGCGAAGTGCAGCAGCGGCTGTTCTCGATTCGCACGGTGCCTTTCGGCAGCCTGTCCGAGCGCCTGTACCGCATCCTGCGCACGACCGCCAAGGAACTGGACAAGCGCGCCAACCTCGAAATCCACGGCGCCAAGGTCGAACTCGACCGCTCCGTGCTGGAAAAACTCGTCGGCCCGCTGGAGCACCTGCTGCGCAATGCGCTGGACCACGGCATCGAAACGCGCGACGCGCGCGTCAAGTCGGGCAAGCTCGAGACCGGGGAAATTTCCCTGACGGTGCGCCAGGTCGGCAACGAAGTCGTGATCGATCTTGCCGACGACGGCGCGGGAGTCGACTTCACGCGCGTGCGCGAGCGCGCCCGGTCGCTCGGGCTGTTCGCCGAAGGCACGGAGCCCACGGACGCGCAACTCGTCGAATTCCTGTTCCAGCCCGGCTTCTCCACGGCGTCGAAGGTCACGCAGATTTCCGGCCGGGGCATCGGCATGGACGTCGTCCGCGCCGAAGTCGCCGCGCTCGGCGGCCGGGTCGAAGTGGCCACCACGCTGGGCAAGGGCACGCGCTTCACGCTGACGCTGCCGCTGACGCTGGCCGTGGCGCAGGCGGTGCTCGTGCGCGCCGGCGGACGGCTGTGGGCGCTTCCTGCGCCGATGGTCGAGCAGGTGCAGCAGATCAAGAGCCAGGCGCTGCTGGATCTCTACATCCAGCGCAAGGTCGACTGGCAGGGGCGCGAGTACCCGTTCCACTATCTGCCGCGGCTGCTCGGCGACACGGTGCACAGCCCGGAAACACTTGCGCTACAACTCGGTGCTGCTGCTGCGCAGCGGCCAGACGTACGCGGCGATTCACGTCGACGAAATGGTCGGCACGCAGGAAGTCGTCGTGAAGAACATCGGGCCGCAACTGGCGCGGGTGTCCGGAATCTCGGGCGCCACGGTGCTGGGCTCCGGCGAGATCGTGCTGATCATCAACCCTGTGCAACTGGCCGGACGCGCCGACGTCCCGCAAGTTCGACCCGGACAGCGACGAACGCGCGGTCGGCGACCGGCCGCGCGCGCCAGTCGCCGGTCGTGTCGACGCAGCCGCTGGTGATGATCGTCGACGACTCGCTGACGGTGCGCAAGATCACGAGCAGACTTCTGCAGCGCGAAGGCTTCGCGGTGACCACGGCCAAGGACGGCGTCGATGCGCTGCAGCTGCTGGGCGAGCAAATACCCGACGTGATCCTGCTCGACATCGAAATGCCGAGGATGGACGGCTTCGAATTCGCGAAGACGATCAAGGGCGACCCGAAGTTCGTGAACATCCCGATCATCATGATCACGTCGCGAACCGCGGAAAAGCACCGCAGCCGGGCCGCCGAACTGGGCGTGGACATGTATCTGGGCAAGCCGTACCAGGAAGAAGAGTTGCTGCGGCACCTGCGCGAAATGACCGGAATCGCCGCGCCGACGTAGTTCGCTCGCCGCCGTGGCCGCCGTCGATGGCCGCCGTCTGCGGTAACATCGCGGATATGTCCGACCCGGCAAGATGCCCTATCCGCCGCGCAACGATGGTTCGACGACGGCCATCTGCTTGCCGACGTGCGGCGTAGGGTCGCGCATCGCACGGAAAGCCAGCGCGAAGGATCGCTTCCCGAGCTTCGCCGCTACCTGGCGGAGGAAATCGGGCCATCGCTTGCGGTCATGGGCTTCCGCTTTCGCATCGTCGACAACTCGGTTGCCGGCGCCGGCCCGTTTCTCATTGCCGACCGTCACGAAGCCGACGCGCTGCCCACGGTCCTCATGTACGGCCACGGCGACGTGGTGCCCGGGTACGACGCGCAGTGGCGCGCGGGCCTCTCGCCGTGGTCGCTGACCGTGGAGGAGGATCGCTGGTACGGTCGCGGCACCGCGGACAACAAGGGCCAGCACAGCATCAATGTCGCGGCGCTGGGACGGGTTCTGGCGGCGCGAGGGCGGCTGGGATTCAACGTGAAATGGTTGATGGAGACCGGCGAGGAAACCGGATCGCCGGGCCTGCGTGCACTGTGTCAAAGCGAGCGAGCGGCGCTGGCCGCCGACGTGTTCATCGCCTCGGACGGGCCGCGGCTCGCCGCGGCGCGGCCGACGCTGTTCCTGGGCTCGCGCGGCGCATTCAACTTCGACCTGATCGTCGAACTGCGCGAGGGCGGCCATCACTCGGGCAACTGGGGCGGCCTGCTCGCCAACCCGGGCACGATCCTCGCCAATGCGATTGCATCGCTGGTGGATGCGCGCGGCCGGATCCTCATCGCCGAGTTGCGCCCGCCGCCCATCCCGGATTCGGTGCGGCGCGCGCTTGCCGCCATCGAACCCGGCGAGCCCGCCGGCCCGTCGATCGACCGCGATTGGGGCGAGCCGGCGCTCTCGCCGGCGGAACGCGTGTTCGCATGGAACAGCCTGGAAGTGCTGGCGTTCAAGACGGGCAATCCCGAGCATCCCGTCAATGCGATACCGCCTCGCGCCGTGGGCAACCTGCAATTGCGCTTCGTGGTCGGGTGCGATCCCGCGAAGTTCATTCCCGCCCTGCGCGCGCACCTTGACCGGCACGGATTCGCGAACGTTGCCGTAGCGCCGGCGCGCATGGAAACGATGCACGCCACGCGTCTCGATCCCGAACATCCGTGGGTCAAACGCATCGCCGCGTCCATCGCCGCGACGACGGGTACACCGCCCGCGATCCTGCCCAACCTTGGCGGGTCGCTTCCCAATGATTGCTTCGCCGACGTCCTCGGCCTGCCGACGGTATGGGTACCGCACTCCTACCCCGCGTGTTCGCAGCATGCGCCGAACGAACACATGCTGGCATCGGTTGCCCGCGAGGGACTCGCGATGATGACAGGGTTGTTCTGGGATCTGGGGGCCGAACCGGCGGGCGCGTAGCCGGCACTGTTGCGCCGCATCAACCCGGGCTGCCGATAACACGGTAAATTGATTGCCTGAACCACGGGAGAGCAAGCATGGCGAAATACGCCACGAGCAACATCCGCACAATCGCCATGGTGGGCCACGGCGCGTCGGGGAAGACCACGCTCGCCGAAGCGCTGCTGGTCAAGTCCGGCGCACTGCCTGCCGGCGGCAGCGTCGAGCGCGGCACGACGGCCAGCGACTTCGATCCGCTGGAGAAGTCCTACCAGCACTCGCTGCGCTCGTCGCTGCTGCACTTCGACGACGAACGGCACGCGCGTGCACCTCATCGACACGCCCGGCTTCCCGGATTTCATCGGCCAGTCGATCGGCGCGCTGGACGCCGTCGAAACCGCGGCGGTCGTGGTCAATGCGCAGTCCGGCATCGAAATGATCACGTCGCGGATGATGGACTGGGCAGCGAAACGGCAGCTGTGCCGCCTCGTCATCATCAACAAGATCGATGCCGAGAATGTCGACCTCCCCGCGCTGCTTGCGGGCGTCCAGGCGGCGTTCGGCAAGGAGTGCCTGCCGATCAACCTTCCGGCCGGCGACGGCAAGCGCGTCGTCGACTGTTTTTTCAATCCATCGGGCGAGTCCGATTTTTCGTCGGTTGCCGACGCGCATCGCGCGCTGGTCGACCAGGTCGTCGAAGTCGACGAGGAACTGATGTCGCTGTATCTGGAACAGGGCGAGATTTCGGCCGACCAGCTGCACGCGCCGTTCGAGAAGGCGCTGCGCGAAGGCCATCTGGTGCCGGTGTGCTTCGTGTCGGCGCGTACCGGCGCGGGCGTCGCCGAACTGATCCAGATCTTCGAAAAGCTGCTGCCGAACCCGACCGAAGGCAATCCGCCGCTCTTCACCAAGGGCGAAGGCGCGGCCGCGGTCGATTTTCACTCCACGCCCGATCCCGCGCAGCACGTCCTCGCGCACGTGTTCAAGGTCGTCATGGACCCGTTCGTGGGCAAGCTCGGCATATTCCGCGTGCACCAGGGCACCGTCACGCGCGACACGCAGCTCTTCGTCGGCGAGGCGCGCAAGCCGTTCAAGATCGGCCACCTGTTCATGCTGCAGGGAGGCAAGAACATCGAGGTCGACAGCGCGGTGCCCGGCGACATCGCGGCGGTGGCGAAGGTCGACGAGATCGAATTCGACTGCGTGCTGCACGATTCGCACGAGGAAGACCACATCCACATGAAGCCGCTCGAGTTCCCGACGCCGATGCACGGCGTCGCGATCGAGCCCAAGCGCCGCGGCGACGAGCAGCGCATCTCCGAAGTGCTGCACCGGATGATGGCGGAGGACCCGACGCTGACCGTGGCGCACGACTCCATCCTGAACGAAACCGTGCTGTGGGGCTTGGGCGACCTGCACCTGCGCTCGGTGCTGGAGCGCATGGCCAGCCAGTTCAAGCTCGAGGTCACGACGCGGCCGCCGCGCATCCCCTATCGCGAGACGATCACCGCGCCCGCCGAGGGCCACGCCCGGCACAAGAAGCAGACCGGCGGCGCGGGCCAGTTCGGCGAGGTCTACCTGCGCATCGAGCCGCTGCCGCGCGGCTCCGGCTTCGAATTCGTCAACACCGTGAAAGGCGGCGCGATACCCACGTCGCTGATCCCCGCCGTGCAGAAAGGCATCGAGCAGGTGCTGACGTCCGGCCCGCTCGCGGGCTTCCCGCTGCACGACGTGCGGGTGAACGTGTACGACGGCAAGTTCCACGCGGTCGACTCGAAGGAAGTGGCTTTCATTTCCGCTGGCCGCAAGGCGTTCCTCGACGCCATCGCCAAGGCAAGGCCGATCGTTCTCGAACCGATCGTCGGCGTGGAGATCAGTTGCCCCGCGGGCAACATGGGCGACGTGACCGGCGATCTGTCGCAGCGGCGCGGGCAGGTGACGGGAACGAAGACGATGCAGGCCGGCGCGCTGGCGGTCAACGGACTTGCGCCGCTGGCCGAACTCGACGGCTACGCCGCGCGGCTGAAGTCGATGACGGGCGGGCAGGGCGCATGGTCGATGGCGCTGTCGCACTACGAGCCGGCGCCGCCGTTGCTGCAGAACCAGCTCGCCACCGAGTACGCCAAGCATCGGCGGCACGAAGAGGAGTAACGGCGCGAGCGGCGAGAGGGGACCCGCGCGCGCAGCGCGTGGGGGTCGAGCCATCGCGAGTCGCCGTCCGAGGCCGACACGCAGGCCGAGTTTGCTGATCGCGTCAAGGAGGCCGCTGTGAGGGACCCGCGCGCGCAGCGCGTGGGGGTCGAGCAAGTGCGAGTCGACGTGCGAGGCCGATACTCAACCGTTCGACATTCCGGGGCGCGTGAGAGAGGCCGAGGACGGAGGCGACTCAGCTCGTGCTGCGCACCCTTCCATACAACGCCAGCGCCGCAACCCGCGCCGCCGCGTGATCGACGATCGGCGCAGGATAATCGCGGCCGATCACCACGCCGCAGGCCTTTTGTTTCTCCAGCGGCAGCAGCCATGGCGCATGGATGGACCGCGCGTCGAGCCTCGCGAGTTCGGGCACGTAGCGCCGGATGAACTTGCCGTCGGCATCGAATCGCTGCGACTGCGTGACCGGATTGAATATCCGGAAATACGGCTGCGCATCGCAGCCTGTGGACGCCGCCCACTGCCAGCCGCCGTTGTTTGACGCCAGGTCGAAGTCGATCAGCGTATCGGCGAAATATTTCTCGCCCAGCCGCCAATCGACCAGCAGGTCCTTGGCCAGGAATGATGCCGCGACCATGCGAAGGCGGTTGTGCATGTATCCGGTTGCGTTCAACTGGCGCATCGCGGCGTCGACGATCGGATAGCCGGTCCGGCCCTCGCACCACGCGGCGAAGTTCCGCGCGCTGACCGGGAATTGCAGGCCGGCGTACTCGTCCTTGAACGCGGACGTGGCCACGCGCGGGTGGTGCCACAGGATCTGGGCGTAGAAATCGCGCCAGATGAGCTCGGACAGCCACGTGGCGGCGCCGTCGCCATCGGGCTGCAGCGAGCGCACATGCGCGTACGCTGCCAGTTCGCGGATCGACACGGTGCCAAAGCGCAAGTGGACCGAAAGGTACGATGGGCCCTTGAGCGCCGGGAAGTCACGCGTTTCGCGGTAGTCGTCGATGCGTTTCCGGAAGTCCGCAAACAGCGCGGCCCCGCCGGCCATGCCCGGAACGACGCCCAGCTCGACGAGGTTGGTGCGCCGAAAGCCCATCTGCATCGAGCGAGAGAATCTCTGTCGCAATGCCGGATTCGGATTGCGCGAGCGCGGCCGCATAGGCGTCCACGGGATAAGCCTTCACGTGGAATGGCGTCAATTTCCTCAACCATGCGTTCTTGTACGGCGTGAATACAGAGAACGGCGTGCCCGCCTGCGACAAGACTTCGTCGCGTTCGAAAATGACTTGGTCCTTGCTCGTGTGGAACGCGATTCCGCTTTCCGACAGGCGACGGGCCACATCGGCGTCGCGGTCGCGTGCCGCGGGTTCATAGTCGTGGTTGGCGTAGACGGCGCTGGCGCCAAGTTGGCCGGCAAGCCGCGGTATCTCGTCCCGGGCGACGCCGTGACGAACGATCAGCGTGCCGCCGCGCGCGGCAAGGCACTTCGCGAGATCGACCACCGAGTCGTGGATGAATTCGACGCGCCGGTCATCCGGCCGCGGCAGCGCGTCGAGAATGTCGCGGTCGAAGACGAACGCGCAGTGCACGGACCGCGCATCCTTCAGCGCATGGTAGAGCGCCGCGTGGTCGTAGTCCCGCAGGTCGCGCCGGAACCACACCAGCGCGCGTTCGTAGCGCGGAGCCGTCAACGGCTGCCGGCGGATTTGGGCATGCGAAGGTCGCGCGCGCGAATCTCGTTCCGCCAGAGTCGGTTGCCCGCTTCGTCGTAACTCTCCAGCGCAAGGACGCGATCGTTGCCCGGACCGGTGACGCGCAGCATGCCGAACTGGCGCTTGCCGATCAGCGTGCCCGGTACCACGTCGCCATTCTGCTGCTCGGCGGCGTCCGGGTTGGCCCATGGACGCGACGTGAGCGGGCTCGACGTGAATTCGTAGAGCGGATAGGCGCCGGGCCGGTTGACCTTCAGCAGTTCGCTGAAGTGCCGGTCGCCGGACAGGAACACGACGCCGTCGATTCGCTGGGCGAGCAGCCAGTCCGCGAATGCCCGCTGCTCGGTCGCGAAATGGTTCCAGCCTTCGAAACGGTTGACGCGATTCCACATCTGGCTGCCGTTGACGACGAGCTTGAAAGGCGCCTGCGAGCGGATCAGCGCATTGCGCAGCCACGCCAGCTGCTGCGCGCCGAACATCGTCTTGTCGGGCCCGTCGCGCGCGTCGTTGGCGGAGCGGTACCAGCGGTCGTCGAGCAGGAAGAATTCGACGTCGCCCCAGCGCGCATGCCCGAAGATTCCCGGCACGTCGGGCAAGCCGTAGCTCGGATTGGCCCAGAAGCGCCGGAAGAGCTGCAGCGAATCGCCCTTCATCACGTAGGACGCGTCGGCGTTGTTCGGCCCGTAATCGTGGTCGTCCCATGTCGCAAGGTGGGGTGCGGCGGTCAGCAGCTTCTGCAGCGGCGGGAACGTGCGCTGACGCTGGTAGCGCATGGCCATGGACGAGGGATCGAACTCGTCGGGCTTCTGGAAGTAGAGGTTGTCGCCCACCCACAGCATGAGGTCGGGCTTCATCGCCGCGATGGCGTCGAAGATGCCGAACCCGCCGCCATATTCCTGTCCGCCCCAGATGGGGTTCGCATCCGCCAGAAAGAAACACGAACCGAAGGCGATGGCGAGATCGCGCGCGTCCTCCGCCTTGGACCACGCGGGCTGCGTCGTCAGCGTCCCGCTGCGGCTGTCGCCATCGCCGCTGACGCGATACGGGACGGCCTTGCCGGGAACGAGTCCCGTCAGGCGTGCGAGGACGACGTTTCCCGACGCGGCCGTGGCCTCCAGCGTGAGCTGACGCTCCGTTGCCTGCCCTTCCGGCTGCCAGCTGATGGCGATGGGACCTGCCGTGTCCGCCATGACCCACAACAGCGCGCTCGTGACGTCGGCGTAGCCGTGCATGACGGTCAGCCTTGCCGCGGCGGGGAGCGGGGCGGCGAAAGACGCTGCCAGCAGCAGCAGCGAAACCAGGCGAAGTCGTGTGGAAATGGTCGGCATGAGGTGCGGGAACGGAAGAAGGGGAGTCCGCGACATCCGGCGGAACACGGCCGCACGTTCCCGGAGCGCTGGCGTCTTTTGATTGTCGCCCACCCCCCTTCGGATTACAATTCGACGTTGATGACCGGTCCGATCAACCTCACGCACCACTTCCTCATCGCCATGCCGGCCATGGCGGATCCGAATTTTGCGCACACGCTGACCTATGTGTGCGAGCACAACAAGGACGGAGCGCTGGGCATCGTCGTCAACAGGCCGATCGACATGAAGCTCTCGGCACTGTTCGAACAGATCAACGTTCCGCTCGCCAACCAGGCGCTCCGCGAATCGCCCGTCCACTTCGGCGGACCCGTGCAACTCGACCGCGGATTCGTGCTGCACCGGCCCCTCGGCAACTGGCAATCCACGCTCGCCATCGGCGACGACATGGGCCTCACCACGTCCAAGGACGTCCTCGAGGCCGTCGGCCGCGGCGACGGCCCGGCGGACGTGTTCGTCTCGCTGGGCTACGCGGGATGGGAGGCCGGGCAACTCGAAAGCGAGCTCGCGCAGAACGCATGGCTCACCGTGCAAGCGGACGCCGGCGTGGTGTTCGAACTTCCCCCCGAACGGCGGCTGCCGGCGGCGATGCAGTTGCTCGGCATCGACCTCGCGCAACTGTCCGAGGACGTCGGGCACGCGTGACGCGTGGTCGCCACTTCCCCCGACGCGACGGTGCTCGCGTTCGATTTCGGAACACAGCGTATTGGCGTCGCGATGGGCAATACGCTGCACGCGCCGCGCGCATCCGCTGGTCACCATCGACGACGAGCGCAGCGACGAGCGCTTTGCGGCGATCGCCGCCCTGGTCGCCGAATGGCAGCCGGGCGCGCTGGTCGTCGGCTTGCCGACGCATGCGGACGGATCGGAACACGCAATGACGCAGCGCGCGCAGCGCTTCGCGCGGCAGCTCGAAGGCCGCTTCGCGCTGCCGGTCGTGCATGGTGGACGAACGCTGGACGACGCAGGACGCGCAAGTAGCGCTCGACGAAGCGGGCACGACCGGGCGCAAGGGCAAGTCGGTGCGCGACCAGGTCGCGGCGCAACTCATCCTGCAGCGCTGGTTCGATGAGCGACCCGACCGAAATTCCTGACGCGGAGGCGACGCTGGCCGCGCTTGCCGAACGCATGCGCGCCGCGGTCGCCTTCGACGCCGCGTTCGTAGGCATCTACTCGGGCGGCGCCTGGATTGCCGACCGGCTGGCCAGCGATGATTCCCGGCGAGCATCCGGTCGGCTACATCGACGTGTCGTTCTACCGCGACGATTACGCGCGCTCCGGCCTGAAGGGCGGCGCCAAGCGCAGCGAGTTGCCGTTCGATGTCGAGGGCGCGACGATCGTCCTGGTCGACGACGTCCTCTACACCGGACGCAGCGTCCGCGCCGCGGTCAACGAACTCTTCGACTACGGCCGGCCGGCGCGCGTCGAACTCGCCGTCCTGGTCGATCGCGGCGGACGCGAACTGCCGGTGGAGGCGACCTATTGCGGCGCGCGCCTCGCGGTTGCGCGCGACCTGTCGATCGTGCTGGCGAAGGACGGCGAACAGCTGCGCTTCGGCGTCGAGAGCGCGGAGCCTGACATCGTGCGCAATCCGCAGCTCAATGCGCAGGGCGAACTCACGCACCTGCTGACCCTCGAGGGCCTGCCCGCGCCGGTCATCACCAACATTCTCGACACCGCGACGCCGTTCGTGGGAATCGCCGAACGCGAAGTGAAAAAGGTCCCGCTGCTGCGCGGCAAGGCGGTGTTCAACCTGTTCTTCGAGAACTCGACGCGCACGCGAACCACATTCGAGATCGCGGCCAAGCGCCTCTCCGCCGACGTGATCAACCTCAACATCGGCGCCTCTTCCACGACCAAGGGAGAGACGCTGCTGGACACCGTCGACAACCTGGTCGCGATGGACGCCGACATCTTCGTGGTGCGCCACGCGCAATCCGGCGCGCCGCACCTCATCGCCGCGCACCTCAATGCCCATGGCCGCAGCCACGTGCACGTCGTCAACGCGGGCGACGGCCGCCATTCGCACCCGACGCAGGGGCTGCTCGACCTGTACACGATCCGCCATTACAAGAAGGAATTCCACAACCTGACCGTCGCGATCGTCGGCGACGTGCTGCATTCCCGCGTCGCGCGGTCGCTGATCCACGGGCTCACCACGCTGGGCACGCCGGAAGTGCGCGTGATCGGACCGAAGACGCTGCTGCCGAGCAAGGTCGAAGCGCTGGGCGTGCGCGTATTCCACGACATGCGCGAAGGACTCAAGGGCTGCGACGTCGTGGTGATGCTGCGGCTGCAGAGCGAACGGATGAAAGGCGCGCTGCTGCCGTCCGCCGGCGAATACTTCAAGCATTACGGACTGACGCCCGACAAGCTGGCGCTGGCCAAGCCGGACGTGATCGTGATGCATCCCGGACCGATGAACCGCGGCGTCGAGATCGATTCGGCGGTGGCCGACGGCGATCGCGCGGTCATCCTGCCGCAGGTGACGTTCGGCATCGCCGTGCGCATGGCGGTGATGAGCATCATCGCGGGCAATTGACGAACAATCGGATGAAGATCGAAATCGCCAACGGACGGATCATCGACCCCGCGCAGGGGATCGACCGGGTTGCCTCGCTGTATGTCGCGGCGGGAAAGATCGCCGGGATCGGCAAGGCGCCCGAAGGCTGGACCGCGAGCCGCGTCATCGATGCCAAGGGGCTGGTCGTGGCGCCCGGTCTCATCGACCTCTCGGCGCGCCTGCGCGAGCCGGGCTTCGAATACAAGGCCACGCTGGAATCGGAGATGGAAGCGGCCATCGCGGGCGGCGTCACCAGCCTCGCGTGCCCGCCCGACACCGACCCGCCGCTGGACGAGCCGGGCCTGGTGGAAATGCTCAAGCACCGCGCGCGCCTGCTGAACCAGGCGCACGTCTATCCGATCGGCGCGCTTACGGTGCAGCTGCAGGGAACGACGCTGACCGAAATGGGCGAACTCGCCGAGGCCGGATGCGTGGCCTTTTCGCATGCCGACATGCCGCTGGTCGACACGCAGGTGCTGCTGCGCGCGATGCAGTATGCGTCGACGTTCGGCTATCGCGTCTGGCTTCGTCCCAACGACACCGCACCTGGGCAAGGGAGGCGTCGCGCACGACGGCGAAGTCGCGACGCGGCTCGGCCTGCCGGGCATACCGGCGGCGGCTGAGACCATCGCGATCATGACCATCCTGGCGCTGGTGCGCGAAACCGGCGTGCGCGTTCACCTGTGCAGGCTGTCCACGGCCGAAGGCGTGGCGATGGTTCGCGCGGCGAAGAAGGAAGGCCTGCCGGTCAGCTGCGATGTCGCGATCCACCACCTGCACCTGTGCGACGTCGATATCGGATGGTTCGACTCCCACGCGCACATGGTTCCGCCGCTGCGCACCGTGCGCGACCGCGCGGCACTGCGCGCGGGCGTGGCCGACGGCACGATAGATCTCATCTGTTCCGACCATGCGCCCGTCGACGATGACGGCAAGCAGGTTCCATTCGGCGAGGCCGAGCCTGGCGCCACCGGTCTGGAACTCCTGCTGCCGCTCACGCTCAAATGGGCGATGGAAGACAAGGTGCCTTTGTCCGCGGCGCTGGCAAGAATTACCTGCGAGCCCGCGAAGCTGCTCGGCGTCGCCGCAGGTGATCTTCGCGCCGGGGTGCCCGCCGATGTCTGCATATTCGATCCCGAGCGCTTCTGGACGGTCGAACGCAAGGCCCTGAAGAGCCAGGGCAAGAACACGCCTTTCCTCGGCATGGAAGTGCCCGGCAAGGTGCGCTACACGCTGGTCACCGGCCAGGTCGTGTACGAGGCGTGACGCGTGCTCATCAGAGGAGGAACGTGCAATGAAACTGGAACTCGACCAGGACATCGCGGGAATACTGGAGCCCGAACGCGTCTTCGACCGGCGCGATTTCCTGACCACCGCGCTGGGCGCGAGCGCTGCATTGGCCGCGTCGGGGACATCGGCGCAGCAAATCGTCACCGACACCGTGGGCCTGACGGCGGGCGACGTGACGATCAAGGTGGCTGACGGCACGTTGCCCGGCTACTTCGCGATGCCGGCCACCGGCGGCCCGTTTGCGGTGATCCTGGTGGCGCCCGAAGTGTTCGGTCTCAATCCCTACATGAAGGACATCTGCCGGCGGCTGGCCAAGGCGGGCTACTACGCGATCACGCCGGATGTGTACGCGCGGAAGGCCGATCTCACCAAGATTCCCAACATCGCCGACATCATTCCCATCGTCAACGCCAAGACCGACACCGAGATGATGGCGGACTTCGACGCCACCGCGGCTTTCGCCAAGGCCAGCGGCAAGGGAGATATCGACAGGCTCGGCATGACCGGATTCTGCCGCGGCGGCCGCACCGTGTGGATGTACGCCGCGCACAATCCGAAGCTGAGGGCTGCAGTCGCCTGGTATGGAACGCTGGCCGGCAAGCCAAGCGACGCAATGCCGCAGGTCGCCGCTCGACCTTGCCCGGATGATCAAGGTGCCGGTGCTGGGCCTCTACGGCGGCAAGGACAGCGGCATTCCGCTGGCCGACGTGGACAAGATGCGCGACGAGTTGAAGGGCAGCGGCAGCAAATCCGAATTCGTCGTGTATGCGGAGGCCGGACACGGCTTCAACGCCGATTTCCGTCCCGACAACTATCGCAAGCAGGATGCCGAGGACGGCTGGGCCCGCATGCTCGCGTGGTTCAAGCTGTGGGGCGTCGTCTGAGCCGCTGAATCACTTTGTCCGGGGGACGCGGCCCATCGCGAAGAACTCGTCGTTGGGCCGCATGCTGATCAGGTCCGCCATCCGGTTCGACATGGCGAAGAACGCGGCGATCGCGCCGATATCCCAGATATCCTCGTCGGAAAATCCGTGCGCGCGCACGGCGGCGTAGTCGTCGTCGACGAGTTCGCTGCTGTGTTGCGACACCTTGATGGCAAATGCCAGCATCGCCTTCTGCCGCGGCGTGATGTCCGCCCGGCGGTAATTCGCGGCCACCTGGTCGGCCACCAGCGGATTCTTCGCGTAGATGCGCAGGATCGCGCCGTGCGCGACGATGCAGTAGTGGCAGTCGTTCGCACCCGACGTCGCCACGACGATCATCTCGCGCTCGGCCTTGGAGAGCCCGCTCTCCCGTTCCATCAGCGCATCGTGATAGGCGAAAAACGCGCGGAATTCGTCGGGCCTGTGAGCCAGCGTCAGGAAGACGTTGGGGACGAAGCCTGCCTTCTCCTGCACTTCCAGCATCCGTGAGCGGATGTCGCTCGGGCAGATCGTCGAGCTTCGGGACGGGGTAGCGGCTGATGGGAGGCACGGTCATGCGAATGAGTCTACCAGCCAGGAACAGACCAATCCAGGACGCGGGAGGCACGTGACCGCCCCGCCGTGCCACACCGGGCGACTGCTTCAGACGGCGTTCAACCGGTCGAGCAGCGGCACTAGACGCCATGGCGGCGTGAAGTTCGCGCCAAGTGGGAACCGACTGCCGGTGATGGTGTCGGATACCCTTCGTGGTAACAAGAACGTGCCGGATGGGCGCGGGGATGCTGCCGACGGCAAGAATGACCTTGCTTCCGACTTGATGCGCTGGCAGTGACTATTGCGCAATAATAGAACTCCTCCGAGGAGGCAACATGTCCACTTCCCGCACTCGCAATCCGCGCCGCATAGGCAGTATGTCCAGCGCGCAGACGACCGCATTGTGGAGCCGTGTCGACGCGGTACGGGCGGCCACGGTACAACTTGCCGCGCCACTGTCGGCCGAAGACTGCGCGCTGCAGTCGATGCCCGATGCGAGTCCGATCAAATGGCACCTGGCCCACACAACCTGGTTCTTTGAAACGTTCGTTCTCGAGCGCTTCATTCGCGGGTATCGTCATTTCGATCCGCGATACCGGGTGCTTTTCAATTCCTACTACAACGCGGTTGGCGACAGGCATCCGCGCTCCGATCGCGGCCTGCTGTCGCGCCCCTCGCTGGACGATATTCACTCATACCGCCGGCAGGTGGAGGCGCATCTTGTCCCGCTCGTTGCGCAAGCGGCCGACGACGCAGAACTGGCGTCGCTGCTGGAACTGGGCCTTCAGCACGAACAGCAGCATCAGGAGCTTATCCTGACCGACCTGAAGCACCTCTTGTCACGCAATCCGCTGCAACCTGCGTATATGGAGCGTTGGCCGCTGACTTCGGTCAAACCGCGCCCCTCGCGGTGGATTGGCTTCGCCGGCGGACTGGTCGCCGTCGGCCACCACGGCGCCGGTTTCTGCCTTCGACAACGAGCGGCCACGGCACCAGGTTTTCCTCGCCCCTTTCGAACTCGCATCGCATCCGGTGACCCATGGTGATTTTCTGGCGTTCATCGACGACGGCGGCTACACCCGCCCCGAACTCTGGCTGTCGTTGGGCTTCGATACAGTACAAGCACAGCGGTGGACTGCGCCGTTGTACTGGGAATGGCGAGACGGCTGCTGGACGACGTTCACCTTGCACGGCCGCGTCGAAATCGACCCCGCCACTCCGATTACCCACGTGAGCTACTTCGAAGCCGATGCCTACGCGCGCTGGGCGGGTGCACGCCTCCCGACCGAATTCGAGTGGGAGGCAGGCGCGGTCGATTGCGCGATCGACGGAAACTTCCAGGACAGCGGAGCGCTGCATCCGCTCGCACCACGCGCCTATCCCCCGCGCGACAATCCCGGTCAACTCTTCGGCGACGTGTGGGAGTGGACAGCAAGCGCCTACGCGCCTTACCCGGGGTTCGCGGCCGCCCCGGGCGCCGTCGGCGAATACAACGGCAAGTTCATGTGCAATCAATACGTGCTACGTGGCGGGTCCTGCGTCACTCCACGCTCGCATATTCGCGCAACCTACCGGAATTTCTTTCCGCCCGAGGCGCGATGGCAGTTTTCCGGGATACGTCTCGCGCGCGACCTGCGCTGATCCTCGCCGCTCATATGGCGTGGAACACGGCGAAATCGCCTCGCGCATCCTGCCAGCGACGCACCGCACCAAAGCCTGCTTGCTCAAGTCGCGCGGCAAAAGTCTCAGGCTCATACTTGTATGAATTCTCCGTGTGAATGCGCTCACCCGCGCCGAAAATCCGCGGCGCTCCGTCAAGTGTCACGACCTGGGTTGAAGTTGCCTCGAGGTGCATTTCAATTCGCCCGGCTTCCATGTTGTAGAACGCGCGGTGCGCATACGCGCTGGCCGCGAAATCGCTGCCAAGCAGCCGATTCACGTGGTTCAGTGCGTTGCGGTTGAATGCCGCGGTCACGCCGAGCGAATCATCGTAGGCCGCTTCGAGACGCGCCTTGTCCTTGATTGTGTCGACGCCGATCAGGAGCCCGCTGCCGGGAACTTCGCAATGTCGCCGTATGGCCTTCAGGAAAACAAGCGCATCGTCGGGGGTGAAATTGCCGATCGATGAGCCGGGATAGAAGAATGTCGTCGGCAGTTCCGCAAGGTCGGAACGCAGATCGAGCCCGAGCGTGAAATCCGTGATGATTCCCAGCATTTTCACGCCCGGAAACGCGGGGGCAAGCCGCGCGAGCGAACGTTCGATCATCCCTTCGGCAATATCCACCGCGACGTACCGTTTGGCCGCGATAAACGGAAGCCAACTTTCACCCTTGCTGCAATCACCAGCTCCGAGGTCGACGAATTGGCCGTCGACGCCGATGGCCTGCGCGATCTCGGCACGGTAGGAGCTGAAAATCGCTCGCTCCGTACGCGTCGGATAATACTCGGGTAGCGCGCAGATCGCGCCATAGAGGGCACATCCGAGATCGTCATAGAAATATTTCGGCGGAATGCGAGGCGGCGTAGCGCGCAGTCCGGCAACGAGCGCGCGCCGCTCGGCGTCGGGGTCGACGTCGAGGCGGCGGACGACGCGATAACTTTCCATTCGACGGTATGGCGGGTTCGCTCACGTGCGGACAGGTGAAATGATATCTCGTGGTTGCGTCCGATGCCCGCAAGTCCGTTGGACAACTCGCCAATTGCCGGCGCGAGTAGCGGACCATTCGGTGAAATGCATTGCAACCGGTGGGGAGCTGCCAATGGTCCGCTGGTCGCGCGACCAAACGTCAACGACAGGATCGTGAATGGATTGCCCCAGTGAACCGTGGAATAATCTCAATTTGGCGGTCGCCCTGCGCCGGATTCGGTCCGGTCGGCCGAGTCGTTTCCAGAACGATTTTGAACGAGGTTTCTCCGATGAACCGCATTCGGTCCTTTTCCTTGGGTCACTTTCCGGTTGCGCTTGCGCTGCTTCTTGCGAGCGCGATGGCATTTGCCCAGACCGATCCGCTGCCTTCGTGGAACGACGGTGTGGCCAAGAAGGCGATCGTCGACTTCGTTCAGGCGACGATCACGCCAGGCAGCCCGCAGTTCGTGCCCCCGCCCGAGCGCATCGCCACCTTCGACCAGGACGGCACGCTGTGGGTCGAGCATCCGATCTACACGCAGGTGATGTACGTGCTGGAAAGCGTGCCGGCGCTGGTGAAGGCCAAGCCAGAACTGGCCAAGGTCGCTCCGTATTCGACAGTGCTGGACCTGTTGAAGGGGGACCGCGCGGCAATGGAGAAGCTCACCGAAGCCGACTTGTTCAAGCTTCTTGCCGCCACCTCGACCGGGATTTCAGTGGAGACGTTCCAGGCCGATGCGAAGAAGTGGCTCGCCGAAGCGAAGCACCCGCGCTGGAAGAAGCCATATACGGAATTGACTTACCTGCCAATGCAGGAAGTCCTGAAGTACCTGCGCGCCAACGGCTACAGGACCTATATCGTCACCGGCGGCGGGCAGGACTTCGTCCGCGTGTACTCGGAGGCAACCTATGGCATCCCGCCGGAGCAGGTCGTCGGCACGGCGGGAGGCACCAAATACGGCTATGGCAAGGATGGCAAGCCATTCCTCACCAAGGAGCCGAAACTGCTGCTCAACGACGACAAGGCGGGCAAGCCCGAAGGAATACACCTTATGATCGGCCGCCGGCCGGTGGCGGCGTTCGGCAATTCCGACGGCGACCGGCAAATGCTGGAATACACGAAAGCCGGCGCTGGCGCGCGTCTGTCGATGATCGTTATGCATGACGACGCCAGGCGCGAATATGCGTACGGTCCGGCGAAGGGATTGCCGGCGACGAAGGTCGGCGCGTTCACGCAGGCGCTGTACGATCAGGCAGGCAAGCAGGGGTTTGTCGTCATCAGCATGAAGGACGACTGGAAGAAGATTTTCGCGTTCGAGTAACGCGCTGCCGGGGACGCATATCGTGTGGTGGATCAGCTATCGAGGTGAAGGCAAGACCGGCGTCGAGAACATCGGCGTGTTCGAGGACGACGGCACGCCCCGCAAGGTGCATCCGCTGCTGCTCGATCCCGCGCCGGATGCGCATCCGTTGAAGATCGCGCGCGGCTTCGCGCTGGTGGGCGACGATCTCTACATCGCCAACGCCTGGCACAAGGACAGCCACGTCGCCCGCTATCGCCGCAAGGGCGACACGTTTCATTACGCGGACATTGTGGTCGGGACGAAGCACGTGGCTGCGATGGTCCACCCGTTCGACGTTGAACTGGGGGACGACGGTATCCTCTACGTATCCTGCCAGGACACCAACACGGTCGTGGCCATTCGACCCAAGACGCGCAAGCCGGCGGCCGTGGCGGCACACCTGCGCAAGAAATATCCCGACGGAAAGTTCTTCCCCGGCACGCTGGTCGCCTCGTCGCGGGGCCGGCTGCCCGAAGTTGCCGGCCACGACCCGCCCAACGTCCCGGCGCCGCAGGGTCTCAAGGTAGTGCTCGACGAACGCGGCAAGCCCCGGCATTCGGTGCGCGGCATCGTCGTGCATCGCAAGCATCTCTATGTGGCGGACGAAGCGAGCGACGGCGTCAAGATCTTCGAGCTGGCTTCGGGGCGGCTCATCGCGCGCTTGCGCAGGAAGGAGATGGTCCGGCCGGTGCACCTCATACTGCGCGGCGACACGCTCTACATCGGAGCCGCCGGCACCGGCAGCATCCTCGCCTACGACATTCCGGAGAAAATTCCGCGCGGCAAGGTCAAGCCGCGCGTTGTCATCGACGGCAAGCTCCGTTCTCCCTCCGGCTTCGCGATCGGTCCGGACGGCGATTTCTACGTCGCGGAGCGTCTGAAGCGGCGCGTGCGCCGTTTCTCCGCGAAAGGGAAGAAGAAGGGGACTTTCATCGACGACTTGCCGGACATGCCGGAATTCCTGCTGCACGTGCCGGATCGCGCCTGAACGGCCGCGCGGGGACGCGCGAGCACGGACCACTCAATGCCCGCGCGACAGGGAGTCTAGTGGCGATACCCCTTCACGCGAACCTTGAAACTCATCGCCGGGCCAGGCGTGGGAGCGGTCTTGGTCTTGAGCACGTAGTCGGGTGATTCCAGTTCCAGATCGAGCTTGTGGAACACGCGCGCCATCGACAGCGCCATCTGCACTTCGGCCAGGCTCTTGCCCAGGCAGGTATGCGGGCCGCGGCCGTAGGGTGAGTAAACGCCGGGCTGCAAGATGCTCGGCGCGTGGCTTCTGATAACGGTCGATGTCGAAGGTCATGGCCCTGGGCCAGTATTCCTCCATGAAGTGCGGCACGCTGGTGCCGACGTAGATCATCTCGCCTTCATGTATCTGATGGCCTTCGAACACGAAGTCCTTGTTGGCGGTGCGCATCTGTGCGACGGCGATCGGATACAGGCGCATCGTTTCCATGATTGCGCCGTTGAGTGCGGGCAGCTTCCTGAGCAGACCTTCTTCATCCAGGTCGCCGGCTGCGAACAGTTCATCCACTTCCTTCAGCACGCGTGCTTTGACTTCCGGATGCTTGAGCACGCAGTAGACGACGGCGGCGGTCGTATTGGCGACGGTGTCGAGGCCCGCAACGTAGGGACCGGTCAGAGACAGGATCAGATCGCTCTCGGGCACCTTCTCCGGCGTTTCGACGTGCGCGGCCATGATGTCGTCGATCAGATTGCGGTCATCGGGCTCGGTCGTGGCGTACCGCGCCTTGGCGTCCTTGATCATCTTGCGGCCCAACTCCATGACCCTGTTCTTCGCTTTCCTGTATTCAGGACGCTTGAGCAGGATCCTGGGGCGTTGCCGCGTGACCAACACGTTGAGGATGTAGATGATCGCGGTGCGGATGTCCTTCACATATTCCAACGGCGCCGCGCCGGTCAAGATGATGCCGAGTTGCTCGACGACCATGTACTGCATCGCTTCAACGACCGGCACTTTCTTGCCCACGGGCCAGTCGCGAGTGAGCGCGCCGTCGGTGATCGCGACGAGTTCGTTGTAGCGGCCTTTGATCGATTCCTTGGAATAGCCACGGCGCATGATGTCGCGCAGTTCCTTGTGGCTGTCGCCATCTTCGCCGGTGAGCATGCGCTTGGCGCCGAACTCGCCCTTCAGCCCTTCCCAGAATTCCTTTGAGCGCAGGCACTCCTTGCCGGCGCGCGTGCCCATGAAGTTGGCGGCTTCGACGCCGGAGATCAGGACGTATTTTTCGCCGAGAATGCTCAAGCGACACACTGGACCGTAAGTGCGGTAGCAGTGAACGAAGAATTCCGCAGGCCCGTTGGCCATGCCCAGAAGGCTGCCCAGCAACGGCAGCCCGGGTACTTCAGGCGTCTTCTTCAGCGCAATGGTTTCTGCAATGGCAATTCCCGACGTAGCGTTCCAATCCACCAGGGAGTTGCTCGGATGGTCCCGTCCGCGAAAGCTCGCTTCGCAGTTCAGGGCACTATAGTCGAAGGGCGGTCACGCAGACAATTTCCCGGCGAGAACCCGGCCCGGGGATTCGCGACCTGTCGGCCCGACCAGGTGTCCGGCAGTCAAGGGACTCAAAATGAAAACGGGTGATGCGTTGGCACCACCCGTTTACTTCCGTCACACGATCGCGACGGCGATTGGAGCGAAGAATTACATCTTCTTGGCTCTCTTGACGGCCTTCTTGACGGCCTTGCGCTTGACGGCCTTCTTGACGACTCTGCGCTTGACGGCCTTCTTGACGGCCTTGCGCTTGACGGCCTTCTTGACGGCCTTGCGCTTGACGGCCTTCTTGACGACTCTGCGCTTGACGGCCTTGCGCTTGACGGCCTTCTTGACGACTCTGCGCTTGACGGCCTTGCGCTTGATGGCCTTCTTGACGACTCTGCGCTTGACGGCCTTGCGCTTGATGGCCTTCTTGACGGCCCTTTTCTTGACGGCCTTCTTGACCAGGGCCTTCTTGACGGCCTTTTTCTTGATGGCCTTCTTGACCAAGGCTTTCTTGACCGCGCGACGTACCAAGGCTTTCTTGACTAGCGCCTTCTTTGCAGCGTCGTTAGGCGCGGACGACATCATCGACATCATGTCTTCCATCATTGTTTCATTCTCCTGTCTGAGCTATCGAACAATTATGTTGCTCTTCGTTGCAGCAGGAGCCGAAGATTCTTGAGCTTGCCTCTTGACAAATCCACGGCCGTCTGCTGACTGGCATTGTTAGCCAGAACTCAACCGATTGCAAGATTTCGTCAAGAAGAAGGGACGCCTTCGTGGTCGACTGTGGCAACAATGGCTCGTGCGTCCGGCGGTGGGCCGAGCCCGCAAACCACGTTCTGTGGCTAGACGTACGTGCTTCCGCCTCCTCTCCATCGACAACCCGCCGCACTTTCTGCGCAGACAGGAAGAACTACACACTCAACCCTTCACATTGGCATCGGTGTTCTGGGCAGCGGCCGGAGCGCCCTTGGTTGCGGCAACCCAACCCGTGAAGATCTGGTAGCCGAGCGCGAGCAGCGTGGCGCCGACGAACATGCCGAGAATTCCCGCGGTCGCCATTCCGCCGAGCGCGCCAAGCAGGATGACCGGCATCGGCGCATCGACACCTCGGCCGAGCATCAGGGGCTTGAGCACGTTGTCCGTCATTCCGGCGGCAAAGAGCAGCACCGTATAGGAGACGGCCGCGAAGGTGCCGTAGTCCCCGCTCCACCAGATGTAGCCGATGGCGGGCAAGGTCACAATGAGCGCCGGCACCTGGGCGATGCCGAGCACCAGCACGATCAGGACAAGGACGCCGGCCCACGGTATGCCGGCGACGAGCAGGCACACGCCGATGATGATCGCCTGGATGAAGGCAACGCCGATGACCCCCTGGGCCACGGCACGGATGGTCGCCGTGGACAGTTTCGCGAACTCCGCGCCATTCTCCGTGCCGACCAGTCGATCGAAGATGGCACGAGCGCCACGGTCGCCCGCCTCCCCGAAGGCCATGAGAATGCCGGCGATGATGAAGGAGGCCAGGAACTGCAGCAGGCCGCCCCCGATGCTGGCGACGAAGCCGAGAGCCGACTTGGCAATGTCACCGATCTTCGGCTGCATGCTCTTGATGAGCGCGGGAAGATCGTCGTGCGCCCGCGTCCATAGCCCATGCACCTTCGGGCCGACCACGGGCCAACCCGCGACGGATTCGGGCGGGGCCGGAATCTCGAGTGTGTCGTTCTGCACGTTGTTGATCAAGTCGTGAATCGAGTCACCCAGCGAACTCATGAGGACCGCCGTTGGGACCACGATGATCACGATCCCCAGCAAGACCAGAAAGGTCGCGGCGCGGCCCTGCTTCCCCCCCAGCTTTGCCGCAACGAATCGCTGCGCCGGATAGAGCGTGACCGCGAGCATGAGCGCCCACATCATCAACGTCAGGAATGGTGAAAAGATCTGGAAGCAGAGTATGGCCAAGCCGAGAATGAGCCCGGCACGGATCAGGACGTCGAGGAGGCTCGAATAGTTCTGGGCCTGGATTTCGACCGCACGCTTGTCGTTAGGATTCATGCATCTCTCCTTTGAGTGCGCGAAAGCCGCACGGCCGGGGCTCGCTCCGCCAGCTCGAGTTTCGCGTCGGCGGGCGCGGACGAGCGAGACCGCGCTAACGCGACGTAGGGACGCGCCTCGCTATAGTACTCGCACGATGCAGTGATCTGTGTGCTGGCGTCGGTCGCAAGCGTCGATGTGCGTTCAGGCATTTGGTCCTGGTCCGCCCAGCTCGCGCACCAGTCCAGGACACTATAATTTCGAACCCTCGTGAAACTCCCGCGAAGGGAACGTGCGACCCGACGGAGCCTGAATCGATGAATGCCCACTCAAGAGTCGCCAACCGGGCCCTCGCGGTTGCGACGGCGCTTGCGATTCTGGCGACTCATTGTCCCCGGCTGCAGGCGCAAACGGCACCGGTCGCGCCGCCCTCGATGGGTCCCCGCATCGGCCTCGCGTTGTCGGGTGGCGGGGCGCGCGGCATTGCGCACGTGGGTGTGCTCAAGGTTCTCGACGAATTGCGCGTGCCGATCTCGTGCGTGACCGGAACCAGCATGGGCGCGATCGTCGGGGCGACGTTCGCGGCGGGCCGGACGCCTGCCGAGATGGAGAAGCTCGTCCTCGAGGCCAACTGGGAGGAGATCTTCCGGGACAAGCCCCCGCGCGGGGAAATCGCGGTCCGCCGCAAGATCGACGACTACAAGACGCTGTTCGCGCCCGAGTACGGCGTCAAGGATGGCGGGCTGGCGCTGCCCAAGGGTGTGCTCGCCGGGATCGCGATCGAGTCGGAATTCCGCTCGATGGTGACGCCGGCCTTCGGCATCACCGACTTTCGGCAGCTTCCGATACCGTTTCGCGCGATCGCCACCGACATCGAGACGGGTCAGGAAGTCGTGCTCGGCAGCGGCAGCCTGGCGCAGGCGATGCGCGCGAGCATGTCGGTGCCCGGGGCGATGTCGCCGGTCGAGATCGACGGGCGGCTGCTCGTCGACGGCGCCATCGCCGACAATCTGCCGATCGACCAGGCGCGCAAGCTCTGCGCCGACGTGATCATCGCCGTCAACATCTCGACGCCTCCGTTGACGCGCAGTGAGATCACGTCGGCGTACTCGGTCGTGACCCAGCTTCTCAACTTTCTCGGCAAGCAGACGGTCGACGACCAGCTCAAGAGTCTCACGGACAAGGACGTGCTGATCGCGCCGGACCTGGGCGACGTTTCCGCGGTCAAGTTCGACCGCTCGAAGGACGCCATCCGCATCGGCGAGGAGGCGACGCGTGCGCTCGCCGACAAGCTCAGGCGCTACAGCCTTCCGCCGGAGCAGTATGCGGCGGTGCGGGCGCGCCAGGTAGCCGAGGCGAAGGCCCTCGGCACGGTCGACGAAATCCGCGTCGAGGGATTGACAAAGACGAATCCGGCCGTCGTGCGCGAGCTGGTCGAGAGCCAGCCGGGCGAGCCGCTTTCCGAGGAGAAGATCGGCGCCGACCTGCGCCGCATCTTCGGCACCCGCGATTACGAGAGCATCGACTACCGGATCGTCGGCGGCGGGATCTCGGCCCTCGCGCGATGGTCATCACGCCGAAGGAGAAGGCGTGGGGGTCCGATTACCTGCGCTTCGGTCTCGGCCTCGCCAGCGATTTCCAGGGCGACAACCAGTTCAACGCCCTCGTCCAGTACCGGAAGACGTGGCTCAACCGGCTGGGCGGCGAATGGACGACCGAGGCGCAGATCGGCCAGAACACGCACGTGTTCACCGAGTTCTACCAGCCGCTCAACGAGGAGGGCCACTGGTTCATCGCGCCCAACGCCGTGATCGGACAGCAGACGCGCGGCCTGTTCGTCGGACGAGGACAAGGTCGCCAATTACCTGATCAGTTCCGGCGAGGTCGGCGTCGACGTCGGCACGAATCTGGGGACCTGGGGCCAGCTGCGTGCCGGTGCCGTCTGGTCGAAGGTCTTCGCGAGGGTCGACACCGGCTCGCCCGTCCTGCCAAACGTGCGCGAGACGACCGCGGGACTCCGCGCGGCGCTGTTCGTCGACCAGACCAACACCGCCTGGTTTCCGACCGACGGCTACGGATTCATCGGGACGGCCTACGCCGCAATGACGTCGTTCGGATCGGCGCTCAACTATCAGCGCCTCGAAGGGACGGCGCGCGGCATCCGCAGCTGGGGAGACAACGTGTTCAACGTCGCCGTCAGCGGCGGCACGGCGCTCGGGTCGGACATGCCGGCCTACGAGTCCTTCACGCTCGGAGGACCACTGCGGCTGTCGGGCTACCGCATCAACGAGTTCTCCGGCCGCGATTATGCATTTGGCCGCCTCATGTATTACCACCGGATCTATTCGCTGCCGGACATCCTTGGGTCGGGGCTTTACTTCGGCGGCTCCGCGGAAGTCGGCTACATCGCCAATCGCTTCGACAACTCGCCGTCGCCGGGAACGCTATGGTCCGGATCGGCGTTCCTCGGCGCGGATACGTTCCTCGGGCCGGCGTACCTGGGGCTCGGCTACGGCGGAGCCGGCAACTGGAGCCTCTACATGCTGCTCGGCGCGCCGTAGATCGGTCTTCAGGGGCGGAACCAGGCATTGCCCACCACGAAATACAACGCGGTCGTCCCGGGGCTGTGCTGCGACGTCGATGCCGGCGTCCATTCCGAACTTGCTTGCCAGCTTGTAGCGGAAGCCGACCCCTCCGGCGCCGACATTCTGGGTGGCGGTGAAGCTCTGCCGATCGGTTCGAGTGGTGCCGGCGCCGCCGAAGGCGACGACGCTCCAGCGGCCCATGAACTGCCAGCGTGCCTCGAGTTCGACCGATGCCGCCTGGTCACCCTGGTAGCGCGCCGCCGGCACGCCGCGCAGTTGCACGAACGGCCGCAGGAAGAAGGGCGTGCCGTCCGATGACCACGCATAGATTCCCCGCGCTCCAAGCGTCACGTCATGAGGAAGCGGGTGCCAGCCGATGAGCACCTGCTCGAAGCGCTCGAAGTCGACGCTGGCACCCAGCGCCTCGCGCGACGCGAGCCATGAAGTCTCGGCATAGATTCCGCGCGTCGGCGTGAATACGTTGTCGCGCGTATCGAATTCGAGGACGGCCGTCGGCGCCGAGATCTTCACCCGGATCTGGTCGGCGAGCCTGGCAAGACCGAGCCCTCGCGCGGCTTGGGGTCCACGTCGGCATAGACGTAGCGCACGCCGACGGACCACGGCGACTTGGGCGCGAGTTGCCAGTTCGCCTGCGCGACGAATCCCGCGAACTGCAGCGAGTAGCGCACGCCCTGGTTGAGTGACGACGGCGCGCTCCCGAGTCCGTAGAAGTCGAGATTGAGCTGTCCGGTGCCGGCACCGAAGAGCGTGCGCAGGCGCCCGTCGAGCCACCTGCTGGAATCGCCGGCGAAAGCACCCCACGTGCCGTTCTGCGTCCCGAACGCGCCCACGGCGGAAATGTCGGGCCGCGCCCAGCCTTCCTCGCCCGCTTCCCGGCGCGGCCGGAGGAACATGCCCGCGCCGCCGCCGCCATAGCCGACCGCTGGCTCGGTCACGACGATGGGGATTGGGAGAAAGCCGCTGGGGTCCTCGAGGAAGTAGCTCAGGTCGAACTGACCATCCTGGGGATCGAAGAATCGCGCCATCCCCTCGCGCTTGGCGTCGGCCCGAGTCGCATCGGAAACGATCTCGGCGCCTCGCAGCGGTTCGGAGATCGCCTGCGCAGTTGCTCCGGACGATGCGCCAAGGGCAAGGAGGGGAAACAGAGCAAGCCGCAGCAAATCGTGGTGCCAGCGATTGCGCGCTTCGCCGAACCAGCATCTCAACGGTATCGTCCGGTTGCAAACGGTGAACATCGGCCCCAGTGTAACTGCAGGGAGTCGCCGCACGGGGCTTGACTGTGCAGGCGGCAGGCAAGGTACTATGGCTGCGGGCAACAGTTGGCATTGCGATCGTTCGCCGTTTGGATCCTTTGGGTGCGGCAGCACGGTCTGGGGAGGCACCTGACAATGACAATATCCTGTTCCATACCGCGGTCCCCGCTCGTCGCCAGCGCGCTGTTCGCGCTTTCCATCTTTTCCGGCGGCGCCCATGCACAAGACGCCGCGGCTCCCCAGCCGCACTGGTCGGGACTGCCGATATGGGGCGTGGAAGCGGAGGCCAAGGGCTATCAGATTCCGTACCCGTTTGGAATCGGGATCACTGCCTACTCGGCCCGGCAGCCGGTGAACATCCATGACCTGCAGTTGGCGCGCAATGGGCCTCCCAGTGTCGGTCACGAATTTCCTGCAGATCAATACGGTCGACACATCCCAGCAGAACGTCTCGGCGAAATTCGACGTGCTGGTCTTCCCGTTCCTCGACGTCTACGTCCTGGGCGGATACACGACGGGAACCACCAAGGGACTCATCCAGATCCCCGAAGATCCCATCCTCGGCATCATCGAGCCTCAGATACTGCAGCTCAATGCCAAGTTCAGTGGCCCGACCTACGGCGCAGGGATAACCCTTCAAGGGGGCGGCAAGGTCAGCGACTGGCACGACCTGACGGCCATCGCGGTGATCGACTGGAACCGCACGCAGACGAAGCTGACATTCGAAAACGAATCGGTGATCGCCGACACGAAGCCGGTGGCGTCGGTCTTCTCGGCCAGGGTGGGCCTGCACGGCACCGTCGGCAACTCCAATGGCGCGGCCGTCTGGGTCGGCGCGATGTACCAGAACATCCAGCAGGAGGTCGCGGGCAGCGTCGCCAATACCGACCTTCAGTTCATCGTGATCCAGTCGCCGCAAAAACCGTGGAACACGCTGCTCGGCGGCCTGTTCGAGTTCGGCAAGGACGGCTATGTCCTCCTCGAAGGGGGGGTCGGCGCCCGCAAATCGATCCTCGCGGCAGCCGTGTACCGGTTCTGATCGGGGTAAGCACGATCTACACAGCCAGCAGCGCCAGCCAGCCGCGCACGGGCGCGCCCCGCTCGAGACGAATATCGACGGCCGATATATCGACCTTGCCGAATCCGTTGTCGCGGGCGAGTTTCCGCAGATAATCCGTGGAGTGTGCATAGCGGCCGCTGGCGAGTAGCCGGAAGTCGCGCGAGGGCGCCGTGTCCGTGGCGTCGGATGGCGTTTCTTCGATCGCTTCCACGGAGAAGACGAGGGAACCGCCGGCCCGCAGTAGCCGGGCCGCTTCGCGAACGACATCGTCGAGTTTGCCAACATAGATGAACACATCTGCCGCTGCGATGATGTCGTAACTCGACGCGGGTTCCAGCTTCATCAGCGACAGCAAGTCCCGGTGCTCGAGACGGTCATACAGGTTTCGCTCGCGGGCCTTTTCGAGCATCCGCTGCGAAAGATCGACACCGACGAGATGGTGCGCAAACGGCGCAACCTCCGCGCCGACCAGGCCGGTGCCGCAGCCCAGGTCAAGGACGTCCCATCCACTTGGCGGCGGTTCCGCATGCTTTCGAGCGACGTCGACGAGTGCTCGCGGAACACGATACCGCAGGGTCTCGACCAGATGCGTGTCGAACCGGGGTGCGTGATTGTCGAAAAGGTTCGCGATGTATCTTTCCGGCGGCCGCTCGGGATTCTGCGCCGTCAGCGATGACAACGAAAACGTTGCCAGCTCGTTGCCGGGATCGAGCCTCAAAACCTCACGCAGGCACACGGTCGCTTCGGCGGTGTTGCCCTGCGGCTTTCAACGCGAGGCCGAGGTTGTACTGGGCCAGCACGAGTTCCGGCTTCAACGCGATGGCCCTGCGGTAGCACGCGATGGCATCCTGATGCCGGCCTTCGGTCCGCAAGCACCAGTCCCAGATGGTAGTGGGCCTCGGCATAGTCCGGCTTGATGGCGAGCGCCTTCTCGTAGCATGCCGTCGCATCGCCGGTCTGCCCGATCGCGCGATACGCCTCTCCCAGATTGCTGTAGGCGTAGGGATTGGGCGGCCTCGCCGGGGTCGCGCGTTCCGCATGGGCGATGGCGCGGCCGATGTAGTCGACTGCCTGGTGATGGCGCCCGGCACCATGCGCGATCGCGCCCAAGAGGCAGAGCGCGTCGAAATTATCGGGATCGGTGACCAGGACCTTGTGATAGGCCTCTTCCGCTTCCGCCAATCGCCCGGCACGGTGGTGGGCGATGCCGGCCGCGACCGCCCGCTGTATCTCCGGCTTTGCTGTTTCGGCCATCACTTCGGCGGCACGTACCCCTGCGGCATGTCCGCGCCGCCGCCGAAGAAATGCTTCTCCATCTGCTCGGCGAGCCACTTGCGCGCGCGCACGTCCGCCAGGCTCAGGCGATTCTCGTTCACCAGCATCGTCTGGTGCTTGAGCCAAGCAGCCCACGCTTCCTTGGACACGTTTTCGTAGATGCGCTTGCCGAGTTCGCCGGGGTAGGGCGGGAAATCGAGGCCTTCCGCTTCCTTGCCGAGCTTGACGCAATTGACGGTTCTTGCCATGGGGAATGTGTCCTAGATTGACTTGCGATAGACCAGCGACTTGCGCTGGTAATTGTAGAGTGCCTGCTTTTGCCGCGGCAGGTCGGCCACCTGCGCCACGCGGAAGCCGCGCTCCAGGAACCAGTGCGCGGTCTTGGTGGTGAGCACGAAAAGTTCCGCGAGCTTCAGCTTGCGGGCGCGCATTTCGATCTCGCGCAGCAGCGCCTCGCCGTAGCCTTCGCGGCGGAAGTCCGGCTGCACGGCAAGCGCGGCGAGTTCGCCCAGCTTGTCTTCCGGAAATGCGTACAGCGCCGCGCAGCCGATGATGTGGCCGTCGTACTCCGCGACGACGAAGCGTTCGATTTCGCTTTCGAGGCGCTCGCGCGACCGGCGCACCAGCACGCCCTGTTCTTCCAGCGGTTCGATGATCTGGAGGATTCCGCCGACGTCGTCGATCGTCGCGCTGCGGATGTGCGCGAGCGCGGTCGCGGAGATCATCGTGCCCACGCCATCGCGCGTGAACAGTTCCAGCAGCAACGCGCCGTCGTGATGGCGGCTGACCAGGTGGGCGCGCTTGACGCCGTTGTCGCACGCGCGAATGGCCGCGGGCAGGTAGTGCAGCACGTCGGCGGTCAGCTTGTTGCCCTTCGCGAGAAGCGCCAGCGCGTCGGTCGTCGAAAGATCGGTGAGCAATTGCCGGCGGCCGTTGCGCACGCCGTCGGAGTCCATGAGGAAGATGAGCTTGGTCGCCTCCAGCCGCACTGCCACCTGCGTCGCGACCTCCTCGACCGTCAGGTTGAAGATCTCGCCCGTCGGGGAATAGCCGATAGGCGAGATCAGCACGATATCGCCGTCGTCCAGCCGCTGCTGGATCGCTTCGCGTGTCGATGCGGCGCACTTCGCCGGTCAGCTGCATGTCCACGCCATCCACGATGCCCATCGGTTTGGCAGTCAGATAGTTGCCGCTGGACACGCGATTGCGCGCGCCGGCCATCGGCGAATTGGCAAGCCCCAGCGACAAGAGCGCCTCGATCCGGGCGCGCACCTGGCCCGCGGCCTCGAGCACGCAATCCATGGAATCCGGATCGGTGACGCGCACGCCGTGCGCGTAGCGGTTCTCGATGTCCTGCTGCTCGAGGATCGCCTCGACCTGCGGGCGGCAGCCATGCGCGACCACCAGGCGGATGCCCAGGCTGTGCAGCAGGTTGAGATCGTGGATGACGCCCAGGAACTCCTCGTCCGCGACCACCTCGCCGCCGAACGCGATGACGAAGGTCTTGCCGCGGAACGCGTGCACGTAGGGCGCCGCCGCGCGCATCCAATGCACGAACGCGCGCATCGTGGCGGAATTCACAGCGGGTGTGGCGTCGGGAGTGCGCGGCATGGTCTAAGGACCGGGGTCGGCGTTTGGCGGGTGCGCGCGATTATAGCGCGCGGTCGGCTATCATCGACCCTTGCCGCTGGCCATATCCGACGGACCCCGATGGCGTCGCCTCTCCTCGAAAACCTCAATCCCGAACAGCTTGCCGCCGTCACGTTGCCGCACGCCTCCGCGCTGATCCTGGCGGGCGCGGGCAGCGGCAAGACGCGCGTGCTGACGACGCGCATCGCGTGGCTTCTTGCGACCGGACAGGCCGGCCCGCTGTCGGTCCTCGCGGTCACGTTCACGAACAAGGCGGCGAAGGAGATGCTGCTCCGGTTGTCGGCCCTGACGCCGGTCAACACGCGCGGCATGTGGGTGGGCACCTTCCACGGCCTCTGCAACCGGATGCTGCGCGCGCATCATCGCGACGCGGACCTGCCGCAACTGTTCCAGATCCTCGACACGCAGGACCAGCTTTCGCTTATCAAGCGGATGTACCGCGCGCACAACCTCGACGACAACCGGTATCCGCCGAAGCAGCTGCAATGGTTCATCGCGGATGCCAAGGAAGAGGGCTTGCGGCCGAACATGGTCGAGGCTACCGACGAACTGTCGCGCCGGCAGGTCGAGCACTACGCGCTGTACGACGCGATGTGCCAGCGCGAGGGCGTGGTCGACTTTGCCGAACTGATGTTGCGCAGCTACGAGCTGCTGGCCGGAAACGAAGGCATTCGCGAGCATTACCGGCGACGGTTCTCGCACCTGCTCGTCGACGAATTCCAGGACACGAACACGCTGCAGTACAAGTGGCTGCGCATGCTGGCGGGACCGCACACGGCGGTGTTCGCGGTGGGCGACGACGACCAGTCGATCTACGCATTCCGCGGCGCCAAGGTCGCCAACATGCAGCAGTTCGAGCGCGACTTCGCCTCGCCGGAGCAGCCGGTCAAGCTGATCAAGCTCGAACAGAACTACCGCTCGCACGGGCATATCCTCGACGCCGCCAACGCGCTGATCACGTCACAACCAGGCGCGGCTGGGCAAGAACCTGTGGACCAGCGAAGGCAAGGGCGAGCCGGTGCGCGCGTTTTCGGCCGCTTCCGACCGGGACGAGGCGGCGTTCATCGTCGATGTCGTCAAGGGCATCAGCGAAGACGGCGTGGCGCACGACGAGGTCGCGCTGCTGTATCGCTCCAACGCGCAGTCGCGCGTGCTCGAGCATGCGCTGTTCGGCGCCGGTATTCCCTACCGCGTGTACGGCGGCATGCGCTATTTCGAGCGTGCCGAAGTCAAGCATGCGCTGGCCTATTTGCGCCTGATCGCCGCGCCCGGCGACGACGGCGCGTTCCTGCGCGTCGTCAATTTCCCGCCGCGCGGCATCGGCGCGCGCACGCTGGAGAATCTGCAGGACGCGGCGCGCACGCAGGCGACGACGCTGTGGCAGGCGGCCGTATCCGGCGCGATGACCGGCAAGGCGGGGTCGTCGCTTGGCGCGTTCCTCCGGCTGATCGATTCGCTGCGGAGCGAGACCCGCGCACTGCCGCTTCCCGAAGCGGTCGAGCACGTCATCGACAAGTCCGGCCTGCTCGCGCATTACAAATCGGAGAAGGACGGGCAGGATCGCGTCGAGAACCTGCTGGAGCTCGTGACGGCGGCGGACGCGTTCGTGCGCGAAGCCGAACTGGCCACCGATGCGCCGATGCTCACCGATCGCGTCGACGTCGACGCGCAGTCGCCCGAAGGTGGCGAGGCGGAAGGCGCGACCGACCCGCTGACCGCCTTCCTCACGCACGCGGCGCTGGAAGCCGGCGACACGCAGGCCGCCGACGGGCGCCCCGCGCTGCAATTGATGACCGTGCACTCGGCCAAAGGTCTCGAGTTCCACACGGTCTTCGTGACCGGACTCGAGGAAGGCCTGTTCCCGCACGAGAACAGCCTGTCCGAGGCCGACGGTCTCGAGGAAGAGCGGCGACTGATGTACGTCGCGATCACGCGGGCGCGGCGGCGGCTCTACGTCACGCAGGCGCAAAGCCGGATGCTGCACGGGCAGACGCGCTACAACGTCCCGTCGCGCTTCCTGACCGAGCTTCCGCCGGACCTCGTGCAGTGGCTGTCGCCGTATCGTCGCCGTTCCATCGACGTCGACGACGCCGAATGGGGCCGCGTCACGCGCGCGCCGCAGGCAACGCCGGCGGCGCCCGCGTGGCGCATCGGCCAAAGCGTCAAGCATGCGAAGTTCGGACTTGGCGTGATCATCGACGCGGAAGGCCGCGGTCCGGACGCGCGCGTGCAGGTCAACTTCCGCGACACCGGCGTCAAGTGGCTTGCGCTGGAGTACGCGAAGCTCGAGCCTGCCTAGCGCACGATCGAAGTCAGGCGGCTGTGACGACAGACAAGCACGGGACTGTCATGTGCATCCGGCGGACGAGACCCTGGCGCCTGGCGGCGCGCGCACGCTACGGTAATCCGGCGCGCTGTTCGCACCCATTGCAACAGGTCGCGGGTGCCGCCGCGATTCCGTCCCGGTGAAAAAATTGCGGAGGGGGCACGCTGAGAGCATGCCGCAATCATGTTCCTGCGCACACTGCGACTGCGTCCGGTAAAGGAAGACATGCACCCCGCGCATGGAACAGTACGCAAAGGGTGAGTCGAACATGGGCCGCCCCTTTTCGTGACGGGCGGGTCGCCCGCAAGCCACCAGTTCAGCTTGAGCGGTTGTCGCGCGGCGCGTGTTGACGCCTGTCAAATGTGCGTTGAATGTTCCGGCCAAGCGCTGCGCGCGGCGCTTGGCCGGCAGCGCGTCAATCGCGTTGTTCCGAACCTGGCCCTGCCAACGGCGCGAGCGTTTCGCCGGCATGAAACACGTCGCGGTAACTCACGTAGTCCGAAATGTGCAGCGTCGCCGCGAGAAATACCCCATAGGGAATGAGCAGCAGCTTGGCGATCTGCAGGCCCGTTTCCTGCAGCAGCAGCACCAGCACGCCGGTGACGAGCGCCGGCAAGGCGGCTGCGAAGAAGAATACGCCAAGAACGTACACGGCCAATGGCCGGAAATTCGCAATCGCCGCGCGAAAACTCACCGCCAGCGCCGTGGCCGCACCTGCGTTCTGGAACACGACGAGGGCGGGTGCCCACCACGTCGCGATCAGTACCGGAATCGTCAGCAGGGCCGAGAACAGCATCGCCGCCTGCAGCGAGCCGTCGGCAAGCGCGGCCGCGACGTCTTCCTCCTTCATCGTTCCACCCGTATTGGACAGGAGGTCGAGCAATTTTCCGTCGTCCACGAGCGACGACGCGAAGACCGCTGCGGTAACACCCACGACAAAGAAGATGCCGATAGGCAGCAGCGAGCGCAGATTGGAACGAAAGCCCAGGAATAGCTGGCCGAGTTGCGGGGTGCCGCCGCGTTCCTGCGTCCATGCGGCAGCAAGGAGGCCGACGGCGAACACCGGCTTGAGAATGGAGATCGCATACGCGCCGACATAGGGAGCGTAGAGAAGCAGCTTGAGCAGGATGTAATAGGTGAGGAGCAGGAGGAGCCAGGGGAGGCGCTTCCGGCTGAACAATGCATACGCCTGCGCGAGCCACGCCATGCCGTGGCGCGCTTCATACCGCGTGAAAACGAATTCCCGCGGATCGTCGTTCATGCAGCGCTTTCCGGAAAGCGCGCCGGCCGTTCCACGCGATCGCGCAGGACGCGCTCGAAGTGTTCCGGATCATGCGCATGCACCAGTTCCCCGGGACGCGGCAGATGCAGGTCGTACAGCCGCGATAGCCAGAAGCGCAATGCCGCCGCGCGCAGCAGCGCCGGCCACGCGGCACGCTCGTCGACCGTCAGAGGCCTTACGGCATCGTAGGCGGTGACCAGGGCCTCCGCGCGTTCGGCGTCGACCGCCTTGCTTGCGGCGTCGTCGACGCACCAGTCGTTGACGGTGATGGCGAGGTCATATGCGTAAAAGTCCGTCGCGGCAAATCCGAAGTCGATGATTCCCGCGACGCGCCCATCATGAAACAGCACGTTGTCGCAGAAGAGGTCGCCATGGATGGCGCCCTTGGGCAGCTTGCCGCGGCCGAAGCCCGTCTGGAACTTGAGTTCGGTGTCGAGCAGTTCTGCCTGTTCCGGCGAGAGGTGCGGCTTGACCGCGCGTGCGGCCTGCCGCCACCACGCGGGGCCGCGCCGGTTGGACAGCCTTGCCCGGTAGCTCATCGACGCCACGTGCAGTCGCGCCAGTGCGGCGCCGACCGCAACGCAGTGCTGCGGCGAGGGCACGTCCACGGGCGTGCCGTCGATGCGCGTCACCAGGCTCGCTGGCTTGCCGTTCAACAGCGAGAACAGGGCGCCGGTGCGATCGGGTTCCGGCGCAGGGACTTCGACGCCGGCGCGCGCCAGGTGGGCCATCAGGTTGAGGTAGAACGGCAGTTCCGAGGCCGGCAGGCGTTCGTACAGCGTCAGTACGTACCGGCCCTTCGTCGTGGTGACGAAATAGTTCGTGTTCTCTATGCCGGACGCGATCGCCTGAATCTCGGTGGCGCTCCCCAGCGCGTAGCGGGTAAGCCACGCATCGAGCTCTTCGGAAGTTACGGGCGTGTAGACGGACATGGGTTGGGCCGGCGCGCGCGCACAGTTCGACGCCCCGGAATCCTCGGGTGATGGCGTCAGATCACCAGGAAAACAACAGCCACATCGGAACGCTCAAGCCGGAACCAATCGAATCCTGGCGGGTGAAATTCTGGCCGTCACTTGTCGGCACGAGGTAGTAGGACCGCCCGTGGCGCGGGGTCACGCGCACGTAGCGCAGCACGCCGCCGACACGCACTTCCTCCACCGTTTCCTTCTCCCTGCGAATGATGGTGACCTGCGGCTCTTCCTCGGTTCCTCCGCGATACTCCTCGAGCGGCACGGCCGCGCCTTTGGCCGGCGGCGCCGCTTCGCTGGCGGGCGGAAGCGGCGGCGGCGCTACATTGGCCGGCAGCGGTGGCGGTGCGGCAGGCGCCTGCGCGAGCGCGCCACCCGCCAGGACCGCGGCGGCGGCGAACATGCACGCGAAGCGCAATGAGCTCATGGGTTTGGCGCGGAAACTGCGATTCTACCAAACGCATCGGCGCGGCAGTGGAAACTCGGGCGTTGCGGTGGTGGCGCCTAAAGCGCCCGGCGACACGAATCAGAGATTGAGCATCTTTTCGCGTTCGGCGCGCGTCGGCGCGAAGCCGCGACCTTCGTAGAATTTGAAGATGGCCTCGACGATGGCCTCCGGCTCCTCGATGATGTGCAGGAGGTTCATGTCCTCGCTGCCGATCATGCCTTCGCCAACGAGCTTGTCGCGCATCCAGTCGACGAGTCCGCGCCAGAAGTCGCCCCCCACGAGGATGATCGGAATCTTCCGCGACTTGCCGGTCTGCACCAGCGTCAGCACTTCGCCCAGTTCGTCGAGCGTGCCGAATCCGCCGGGAAGAATGACGTACGCCGATGCGAAGCGAACGAACATCATCTTGCGCGCGAAGAAATAACGGAAGTCGATCGACACGTCCTGGTACTCGTTGCCGCTCTGCTCGAACGGCAGCATGATGTTGAGGCCGATAGCGGGCGAGCGTCCGCCGCAGGCGCCCTTGTTCGCGGCCTCCATCAGTCCCGGGCCTCCACCCGAGATGACGGAAAAGCCGGCATCCGAAAGCAGGCGCGCGATGCGCTGCGTCTTTTCGTAATAGGCGTGACCCGCCTTGATGCGCGCGCTGCCGAACATGCTGACTGCGGGCCGGATGCCGCGCAGGCGCTCCGTCGCGATCGCGAACTCTGCCATAATCCCCAGCAGCCGCCACGCCTCCTGGCCATTGGTCGTGTTGAGTGCCTGCGGATCGATTATTTCCGGAATCTTGTGGGTCTGACGCATGCCTACGCTCGTGCTGGTTGACGGGTCTTCGTACCTGTACCGCGCATTCCATGCGCTGCCCGACCTGCGCACCTCGAAAGGCGAGCCGACCGGCGCGCTGCGCGGTGTGCTTTCGATGTTGCGCCGAATGGCCTTGGACGGCAAGCCGGACTATTTCGCCGTCGTGTTCGACGCGCCGGGCAAGACGTTTCGCGACGACTGGTATCCGCAATACAAGGCAAACCGGCCGCCGATGCCGGACGATCTCGTTGCGCAGATCGAGCCGTTGCACGAGCTCGTGCGGGCGAACGGATGGCCGCTGCTGATGATCGAAGGCGTTGAGGCCGACGACGTGATCGGCACGCTGGCCACGCAGGCTGCCGCGGCCGGCATCGACACCGTGATATCCACCGGCGACAAGGACCTCGCGCAGCTTGTGACGGAGCGCATCCGCTGCGTCAACACGATGAGCAACGAGACGCTGGACGAAGCCGGCGTGCTCGCGAAGTTCAACGTACGCGCGGACCAGGTGCTGGACCTTCTGACGCTGACCGGTGACACGGTCGACAACGTTCCAGGCGTCCCCAAAGTGGGTCCGAAGACGGCCGCGAAATGGCTCGCGCAATACGGGTCGCTCGACAGCATCATTGCGCACGCCGGCGAGATTCCCGGCGTCGTCGGCGAGAACCTGCGCGCGACGATCGACTGGCTGCCGCAGGGCCGCAGGCTGCTCACCGTCAAGACCGACTGCGAACTGTCGTTGCGGCCTACCGATCTCGCGTTGGCACAGCCCGACATTGCGGCGTTGAAGCCGCTGTACGAACGCTTCGAATTCAAGAGCTGGCTGCGCGACATTCCCGGTGCGTGCGGAAGCGACCGGATGCGGCGGAGACCATCGCGCAACGCGCGGCGAAGGACACCGCGGGGCGGCGCTGGGACACCAACGCTGCGGATGCTTCCGCGGTCGTCCCCGCCGCGGCGCCCATCGCCACGCACTACGAGATGGTTTGCGACGAGCCCGCATTGGCGCGCTGGCTGGCAGCCATCGATACGGCGGAACTTGGTCGCGCTGGACACCGAGACCACCAGCCTCGATCCGATGCAAGCGCGCATCGTCGGCGTATCGCTGGCGATCGCGCCCGGAAGCGCGTGCTATATCCCGCTTGGCCACCGCTACGCAGGCGCGCCGGACCAGCTCGACCGCGACGCCACGCTGCGCCGGCTGGCGCCTTGGCTCGGCGATTCCGACGAAGAGGAAGCTGGGCCAGAACATGAAGTACGACCAGCACGCGTTCGCCAACGACGATCTTCGCTTTGCGCGGCGTCGCGCACGACACGCTGCTCGAGTCCTACGTGATCGAGTCGCACAAGCCGCACGACATGGACAATCTCGCGTGGCGTCACCTGAACCTGACGACGATCAGCTACGACGACGTGACCGGCAAGGGCGCCAAGCGCATTCCGTTCGAGCAGGTGGCCATCGACCGCGCGACGGAATACGCGGCCGAGGACGCCGACATCACGCTGCGCCTGCATCGCGCGCTGCATCCGGCGATTGCCGCGGACGCGAAGCTCGAACACATCTACGCGCAGATCGAGATGCCGGTGCGCGAAGTGCTGTTCCGCATGGAACGCAACGGCATCCTCATCGACTCGAACCTGCTCGCGCAGCAGAGCCGCGAACTGGGCGAGCGCGTGATGGCGCTGGAGCAGCAGGCGCACCAGCTCGCCGGGCAACCGTTCAACCTCGGATCGCCGAAGCAGCTGGGAGAAATCCTGTTCCAGCGGATGAACCTGCCGGTGGTCAAGAAGACCGCGACCGGCCAGCCGTCCACCGACGAGGAAGTGCTGCAGGAGCTGGCGGCCGACTATCCATTGCCCAAGGTCCTGCTCGAGCATCGTTCGGTGTCGAAGCTCAAGTCGACGTACACGGACAAGCTGCCGCAAATGGTCAATGCGCGCACGGGCCGCGTGCACACCACGTTCTCGCAGGCTACGGCCGTCACCGGGCGGCTCGCGTCGAACGATCCCAACCTGCAGAACATCCCGGTGCGCACCGCGGAGGGCCGCCGCATTCGCGAGGCCTTCATCGCGCCGCCCGATCACGTCCTCGTCTCGGCCGATTATTCGCAGATCGAATTGCGGATCATGGCGCACCTGTCTGAGGACCCCGCGCTGCTCAGGGCATTTCACGAGGGCCAGGACATCCATCGCGCCACGGCCGGCGAAATCTTCGGCGTGAAGCCCGAGGATGTGACGACCGACCAGCGCCGGTACATCAAGGCGGTCAACTTCGGCCTGATCTACGGCATGGGCGCATTCGGGCTGGCGCAGCAGCTCGGCATCGAGCGCGGGGCGGCGCAACAGTTCATCGACAAGTATTTCGCGCGCTATCCCGGGGTCGCCGAATACATGCAGCGCACGCGGGAACTCGCGCGCGACCAGGGCTACGTCGAAACGGTGTTCGGTCGCAGGCTGTGGTTGCCGGACATCAAGGCCGCCGGCGGCCCTCGTCGGGCGGGCGCCGAGCGCGCGGCGATCAACGCGCCGATGCAGGGCACGGCGGCGGATCTCATCAAGCTGGCGATGATCGCCGTGCAAGGCTGGCTGGATCGCGAACGGCTCGCGACGAAGCTGCTGCTGCAGGTCCACGACGAACTGGTGCTGGAGGTTCCCGCGTCGGAAGTCGAGCGCGTTCAGCGCGAACTGCCCGGCCTCATGAACAGTGTCGCATCGCTGCGCGTGCCGCTGGTCGTCGACGTCGGCACCGGCGCCAACTGGGACCAGGCGCACTGAATTTGCGCACGGAGGGCGCCGACCCAGGCGGCCGTAGTCGCTACGACGGCGTTTCTGGTCCGGTGGCTTCGGGAGCGAGCGTGTCGCGATAGCTCGCATAGGTCGAGCCGAAGACCACGGCCGAACCGACAAGGGCGAGTGCCGCGTACGCGGCGGCTCAGCAAGCCCATGCCGAGTGTGAACGCCTCCCAGCCGGCGCCGCTCATCACGATGGCGACGATGGCCTCGTAGCCGATGACGCCGGCAAGCGCGGCGAACACGGCGATCGCCACGATCAGGATTGCGGCGCCGATCAAGCCGTAGACGAGGAAAGGCAGCCAATTGCGAAACGACGCGCGGACGCTTGCCGTCATCGCGGCGAATGCCTTCGCGCCCCGCAGCACGATCAGCGTGGGCGCGAACCAGTTGGCCGTGGCGAACAGCGCGAACGCGACCAGCGCCAGCACGATGAGCAGCAGGTAGGTCAGCCCGAGCGTGCGCATCAACTCCCAGGGATCGGCGGGGAGGTCGGTGAGATTCATCAGCCCGGACATGCCGAGACCGGCGGCGAGCACGACGACGGCGACGACGACCGTCAGCACGCACAGCAGCAGGTTGAACACGCCAATCAGCAGCAACGGCACGAAATGCGGACCCTTGAAGCCGTCGAACAGGTGCGCGACCCGCAGCGGCCGGCCGGCATGCAGCGCGTCGCATCCGAGCATGATCCCGCCCAGGAACACCGGCATCAACAGCCACTCCGCGATGGCGCCGATGCGCGGGATCGAGTTCAACAGCCCCGCAATGATGACGTAGACGAGGAGAATGCCGATCCACGTGCCGACGCTCGACCGGAACATCGTCCAGCCGCGGGTCCACCATCCGGCGCCGGCGCCAGCCGCTACGACGCGCGACCGGAGCGGGTCGCCAGCGGGCGGCGGAATCTGCTGCGGCGGTTGCGGAGTAAAGGTCGAGGCCAACTGAGTTGCCCTTTGCGTATTGGTGTGTGGTCGCGGCGGCGATCAGATCCGCGCCTTGCGGCAGGTCAGGCGGCCGCGTGGCGCTCAAGGTCCTCGAGCATGACCACCGCCAGCGTCTCCTCGTGCGTCGCGGCCAGAATCACCGGCGGCGCGACGCCCGCGTCGAGCGCCTCGCGCCAGCGTCCGACGCACAGGCACCAGCAATCGCCCGGAGACAGGCCCGGAAATCCCGATTCCGGTTGCGGTGTGGCCAGGTCGTTTCCGGAAATCCTGGAGAACGCGAGGAACTCCGCGGTCATCACCGCGCATACCGTATGCATCCCCGTGTCGTCCGGGCCTGTATCGCAGCAGCCGTTGCGGAAATAGCCGGTGACGGGCGCCGCGCCGCACGGCGCGAGCGCGCCGCCCTGTACGTTCAGCGCGTTGTCACGGGACGCGGACATGTGAGCGCGGCCGCATCGGTGCGGCCGTCCTGCGGAATGGCAATGCGGGTCAGTTTAGCGCGTTTTGCGTGGTGACCGCACTGCGCGCGCGCAACGACAACGCATCGGGCGCGTCGTTGTGCAGGAACCAGCGCAAGTGCGTCGAGTCGCCGATGGGCGTGAAGCCGAATTCGACGAGCAGGCTTTGCAGGTCCTTGATGGAGTTCGAGTCGCGATGCACGCGCACGATATGGGTCTTCTGGCCGGGCGGCGTGGCGAACAGCGACGCAAGCAGCGCGCGGCCCTGGCCGCCGCCGCGCGCGGAGAGATCGAGTCCCGCCAGCCAGAGTTCGTAGCTCGCGCCGTCGATCGAACGAAACAGCCCGAATCCGACCGGCGGCATGCCGCTGTGGCGGTCGTCGGGCCAGAACACGTAGCCCGGCACCGAAACGGTGGCGAGCTTGCCGCTGCCGACGTCCTCGACGAAATAGCCGGTGACGAGCGCGCGCTTCAGCTTGGCGAAGAACTCCTCGGCGCCGGGCGAGTCGATCGCCAGATCGCGATCGAAGCTGCCGTCCGCGGCGCCCTGGCGAATCAGGGAGCGCAGAAGTGCCAAATGTCCGACGTGTGCTGGCTGGAGCATGCGCGGCGTCCCAAGTTGACTACGACGCCAAGTTAGCGCGTTGCGAGACGACGTTGGGGGCCGGCTTACCGGCGGTTGCGTAGGGGCCCTGAACGGCGGTCCACAGTCGGTGATCTTCAGTTCTGCGTCCGATCTCGGGAAGCAGCCGCGCACGCCTGGCGAGTGTCAATTGCTCGGTCGGGGGTTGAACTAGTGCAACGGATGCCCTATTATTAGCACTCGACGCCGTTGAGTGCTAACAACACGGCTCGGCAAGTCCGCGTGATGGGAGCGCGGGTCACGGCCAGCCCGTGGAAGCGCCCCTCGCCAATCCGGCCACAGCGACCAGTAGAACGCTAAGTCGCTGTAATTTCAATAGAAATATTCAGGAGTGAGTGCTAACCATGAAACTGCGTCCCCTGCACGATCGCGTGATCGTCAAGCGCCTCGAGGAAGAGCGTAAATCGGCTGGCGGCATCGTCATCCCGGACACCGCCGCGGAAAAGCCCTCGATGGGCGAAGTCGTGGCCGTGGGCCCCGGCAAGACCGACGACAACGGCAAGCTGCAGCCGATGGGCGTCGAAGGTCGGCGACAAGGTCCTCTTCGGCAAGTACTCCGGCCAGGAATTCAAGATGGACGACGACGACCTTCTGCACATGCGCGAAGACGACATCATCGGCATCGTCGGCTGATAGCCAACTAGCTTCCACCGAACAAAGCATCAGGAGAAACAAATCATGGCAGCAAAAGACGTCCGCTTCGGCGAAGGCGTGCGCAACAAGATGATGGTCGGCGTGAACGTGCTGGCCAACGCGGTCAAGGTCACGCTCGGCCCCAAGGGCCGCAACGTCGTGCTCGAGCGCAGCTTCGGCGCGCCGACGATCACCAAGGACGGCGTGTCGGTCGCCAAGGAAATCGAACTGAAGGACCGCTTCGAGAACATGGGCGCGCAGATGGTGAAGGAAGTCGCGTCCAAGACCTCCGACGTCGCCGGTGACGGCACGACGACGGCAACGGTGCTGGCGCAGTCGATCTGCAACGAAGGCTTCAAGTTCGTCGCCGCCGGCATGAACCCGATGGACCTGAAGCGCGGCATCGACAAGGCGGTCATTGCCGTCGTCGAGGAACTGAAGAAGATCAGCAAGCCGTGCACGACCAGCAAGGAAATCGCGCAGGTCGGCTCCATCTCGGCCAACGCCGACACGTCGATCGGCAAGACGATCGCCGAGGCGATGGACAAGGTCGGCAAGGAAGGCGTGATCACCGTCGAGGACGGCAAGGGCCTCGAGAACGAGCTGGACCTGGTCGAAGGCATGCAGTTCGACCGCGGCTACATCTCGCCGTACTTCATCAACAATCCGGACAAGCAGGTCGCGCTGCTGGAAGACCCGTACATCCTGCTGCACGACAAGAAGATCAGCAACATCCGCGACCTTCTGCCGCTGCTGGAACAGGTCGCCAAGGCCGGCAAGCCGCTGCTGATCATCGCCGAAGACGTCGACGGCGAAGCGCTGGCGACGCTGGTGGTCAACAACATCCGCGGCATCCTGAAGACCACCGCCGTCAAGGCGCCTGGCTTCGGCGACCGCCGCAAGGCCATGCTCGAAGACATCGCCATCCTGACCGGCGCGACGGTCATCGCGGAAGAACTGGGCCTGAAGCTCGAGAACGCGTCGCTGAAGGACCTGGGCCGCGCCAAGAAGATCGAAGTGGGCAAGGAAGACACGACGATCATCGACGGCCACGGCGAAAAGGCCGCGATCGAAGCGCGCGTCAAGAACATCCGCAAGCAGGTCGAGGACGCGACGAGCGACTACGACAAGGAAAAGCTGCAGGAGCGCGTGGCCAAGCTGGCCGGCGGCGTGGCGGTGATCAAGGTCGGTGCCGCGACGGAAGTCGAGATGAAGGAAAAGAAGGCGCGCGTGGAAGACGCGCTGCACGCGACGCGTGCGGCCGTCGAGGAAGGCATCGTCGCCGGTGGCGGCGTGGCTTATCTTGCGCGCTCGCGGCAACCTCAAGAACCTGAAGGGCGACAACCACGACCAGGACGCCGGCATCAAGATCGTGCTGCGCGCGCTGGAAGAGCCGCTGCGGCAGATCGTTGCCAACGCCGGTGACGAGCCGTCGGTCGTCGTCAACAAGGTCGTCGAAGGCAAGGGCAACTTCGGTTTCAACGCCCAAACCGGCGAGTATGGCGACCTGGTCGAGATGGGCGTCGTGGACCCGACCAAGGTCACCCGCTTCGCGCTGCAAAATGCCGCGTCGGTGGCGTCGCTGCTGTTGACGACCGAAGCCATGGTGGCCGAACTGCCCAAGGACGAAAAGGGCGGCGGCGGCGGTGGTGGCGGCGGCATGGGCGGCATGGGCGGCATGGGCGACATGGACATGTAACTCGCGGTCGCTTCGGCGTTGGCATCAGGCAAAGGCCCGGTTCGTCCCGGGCCTTTGTCATTCAATTCCGCTTGCGATGGAGTTGGCTGTCCGCGCCGGCAAGAATTCGGCGGCAGGGCTTCCGGACAGGATCGCCAGACTAATCCGCCGCTGACCATCGATTGCCCAAATGCTTTAGACTACAAGGCGTTAACGGGTAGACTTGCAAAACAACAACGCATGCTTCCCGGTCATGAGGCCGCTGTCGGGTCGACCGGATTAGGGACAATGGCGCAATGACGCAGGGAGTTCTGTTCGCATTGGCGATGGCCGCATTCGCGGTCGCGATCGTCTATGGGCTCGCGCGGCGCAATCGCACTACGGGCGGCGGCTCCCGCGGTGGCGCCGATTCGCCCAACACCGTTGCCCAGTGGACCGAAGGCGAGACGACCCGGCTCCTGTCGTCGGCCGAACTGCCTGGGCTGTACCTGCTGCGGCCGCGCTTCCTCACCCGCGCCGAAAGCGTCGTCTACCTGCTGCTGAAGGCCGCGTTCCCGCGGCACGAGATTTTCGCGCGCATCCGCCTGGCCGATGTGCTGCAGGTCAAGATCGGGCCGCAGGGCATGGAGCGCCTGCGCGCGTTCCGCAAGATCGCCAACCAGCACGTCGGTTTTGTCGTGTGCGACCGCGACATGACGATCGTCGCGATCGTCGACGCCAAGGAGCCCGAACAGGTCATCAATCCGCGCGACCAGAAACTCGAAGTGATCAAGCAGCGCTGCCTGCAGGCGGCGCAGGTGAAGTACCTGTGCGTGTATCCGCCGCAACTCCCGCGTTACCGCGAGTTGCGCGAACAGATCCTCGGGCCCGCGGGCGACTTGGTCTAGGCCGCTGCTGCGCTTCAATCGGGAAGCGCGGTCTCAACGGAATCGCGACCGCGCGCGTCGAGCGCTGCGCTGTGAATCGCTAGCTCGGCGGTGGCGGCGTCGCGAACGGCGACGATTGTGACAGCGTCCCAATTCGTAGTGCCCAGCCGCGCGTGCAGACGTTCGACCACCCAATAGTCGGCGAACGGGTGGGGCAGCGTCCGGTCGCGTTTTGCCCCGGCCGTGAACCTCTCCAGCAATGCGCGTTGCGTCTGGTTCGCGAGCGCCAGCTCGACCAGCTTGGCCCGGTACTCGAGGTCGGGCGAAGCGAGCTTCGGGTAGATGCGGTAGTCGCTGAAATGCTGGGCCTCGTGCGCCCGCAGGCTGACCAGGTATTCCTCGCTGTCGAGTTTCCAGGCAGGTGCCACCACCATGATTCCATCGGTCGTAGCCCAGCCGCCGGTGTGGCTTCTGTCGCAGGTTCCCCATGCGGCCCAGCCCAGGCTCACGAAGCCATCGAGCATCGTCACCTGGATGTCGACGGTCCCACCAACCAAGGCAATGGTTTCACGCCGAGTGGTCTGCTGGCGCCACAGCATGAATTCGTGCAATGGCGCCGTGATGCCCCCCAGTGCATGCATGCCATGGCTCTCGGCCACGCGCACGGCCTCTTCCGTCCGCGCCTCGATTCCCGATCCCGTTGCACCCAACAGATTGCCGAGATCGGCCGACAATGCGGATTCCGCGCCTTCCAGGCTCGCGCGCCGCATCAGAGCTGTCGTCCAGTAACGGCGATAGGCCTGCAGCACGGCTTCGACCGGCGCGGCGAGCGCAACGTCCCTCGACTCAGCGGCACCCTGTCCGAAGCGGTCGATCATGCAATCGCGCGTGCGGCGCTGCGAAACATCCAGCGTTGCCGGCGCCAACGCGGTGATTCGCGCCAGTGCCTCGGGCATATCGACCGCGAAAACCGGCGCCAGTGCGCGGGCGAATTCGGGGTTGGGGGCCGGCTTGCTGGGCGACGCCGCGCAGCCTGCCAGACCCCACAGCCCGATCACCAGAATCGCCGCGCGCATTCCCGCAAGTGTTGCGCACTCGTACTGGCCACGTCTTGTACGGACTACGCGTTACCGGCTCTGCGGAATTCCTTGCGCCGCTGCCCGGGAGTGATGCCGAAGTGTCGGCGGTAGACGCGGGTGAAGTGGGCCTGGTCGTAAAACCCGGCTTCGGCGGAGATGCGTCCAAGCGAGGTCTCGCCAAGTCGCAAGCGGGCATCCGCGGTTTCGAGGCGACGGCGGCGCAGATAGGCGCCGATAGTCTCGCCCTGTTGCTGCTTGAATGTCCGGATGAGATGGTTGGCATGCACGCCGGCCAGCACCGCCAGTTGCTCGAGCGTGGGCGTATGCGCGAGGTCGCTTTCAAGGAAATCCACGATCCGCTGCATCCAGCGGCCACCCCCGGCGGCCCGCGGCGTCGGGATCGCCGCACACAGGACATCCAGCGCGGCGGCGTAGGTGGCGAGCGCGGCGGTGCTGTCAGCCTGCGCCAGGGCGCCGCTCAGGCCCGCCAGCGCGGGATGGCCGGGCGGCAGTCTGCGGTGACCTTCCGAACGCGCGAGCAGTGCCAGCGGGCCATCGACGAGCAGCCCCTCGTCGAACTCGACATTGACACAGCGCGCACCGGCGGGGCCGGTGCTGTTGGCGTGCACATGGCCGCGCGGATGTGCCACCACCGACCCCGGGTCGCACGCGATTTCATCCTGTGCGCTCTCGGTGTAGCTCCCGTCGAGCACGATGCAAATGTACGCAGCGGCGTGTTCGTGTCGCGGCAGCTTGCAGGATGCGAGCAGCCGCGTGTCGCGGATGACCATTCCGGCGAGGGAGAGCTGCAGTTTGCAATCGCCGAACGACTGGTGATGACGAAACGAGAGCGGCGCGCCGGCGACTGCGTGATTCATGGGCGCGATTCTAGCGTGCGGGCGCCATGGCGGACACGCTGGGCCGCAATGCCAGCGCCGTGCCGGCGACGATCAGCGCGCCGCCCATCAGCATGTTCAGTGTGATCCCCTCGTCCAGGAACACGTAACTCCAGATCACGCCAAAGAGCGGAATCAGGAACGTCACCGTCAGCGCACGCGACGGACCGATGTCCGCGATGAGCCGGAAATAGATGAGATAGGCGATCGCCGTCGACGCCAGGGCAAGCGCCGCGACGTTGAACGCAACCCACGAGGTGACGGGCCCCGGGACGGACGCGAACGGCAACGCGGGGGCGAGGATGATCGCCGCGGACAGCTGGCTGCCGCACGCCAGCGCAAAGCTCGACGTGCCCTGCATCCGCTTCTTGGCGTAAACACCGGCCAGTCCATAGCAAAGCGCGGCGACCAGGCATGCCGCGATGGCAAGCGCCGTCTCGCGCGTCAGCGCCTCAGGCTGCAATCCGACCAGCAGCGCAACTCCGACGAGCCCCAGCATCATGCCGCCGACCTTGCGCGCCGTCAGCTGCTCGCCGAGCCAGACCGCCGCGGCGATGGCGCCGAAGAACGGGCTCGTCGCGTTGAGTATTCCCGCGGTCGACGCGCCGATGGTCTGCTCGGCAAAGCAGAACAGGACGAACGGCAGCGCCGAGTTCACGAGTCCGACGACAGCGAAACCGCGCCATTGGGCACGCAGGTCGGGCACCTTGCGCCGGGCGGCGGCCAACGCAAACAGCGCCAGCGCGGCCAGGGTGACGCGCGCGAAAGCGAGCGGTACCGGCCCCATCGCCGGGACGGCGTAGCGCATGAAGACGAACGACCCGCCCCACAATGCCGCCAGCGTCGTCAGCAGGACGAGCGAACGCGCCGGCATCAATGTCTCGGTACGGCGGCCCTTTCGTGATCGAGCAGCTTCTGCTTCCGCCACAAGCCACCGCCGTAGCCGGTCAATGCGCCGTCGGCGCCGATCACACGGTGACAGGGCACGATGATGGACAGCCGGTTGTCGCCGTTGGCGCGTCCCACCGCGCGCACGGCCGTCGGCTGGCCGATCCGCGCAGCGAGTTCGCCGTAGGAATTGGTTTTGCCGGCAGGAATCGTTTGCAGCGCGCGCCAGACCGAGGACTGGAACGCGGAGCCGGTCAGCACGACCGGCGTGTCGAAGCGCATCCGCGCGCCGTCGAAGTATTCTTTCAGTTCGCGCGCGATCTGTGCCAGTACCGGATGCTCGCCCGGCAGGACGCGTGCGTTCAGACGCTTCTGCAGCACGGCGAGCGCGCGTTCGAGTCCGCGCCGGTCGACGAAGTCGAGCAGGTGCAATCCGCGATCGTCTGCCAGCGCCAGCATCGAACCCAGCGGCGTCTCCAGCCACCTGGCGTGCAGCACGGTGACGTCGCGGGCGCGCGAGGGCGCCTTACCGACGATGCGGGTGAAGGCTTCGCGGAACCCGCTGCCTGATTCGAAGCCATGGTCCAGTTGTGAATCGGTCACGGTCTTTCCTTTCCTGATGTCGGCGAGCGCCAATCCCATGCGCCGCGCGCGGTGATAGGCCTGGAATGTCATGCCGCAATAGCGCTTGAACTGGCGGCGGGCAGTCGATGCGTCGATCCCGAGTTCGGCGAGCTCCGCGTCGCGATAGCGCCGCAGCGGATCGCGTTCCACGGCGACCAGCAGCCGGCCCACCAGTTCGGGCGGCTTGCGGCCGTGGTCGAGCGGACGGCATTTCATGCACGGGCGATACCCTGCGTGCAACGCCTCGGCGGGAGCGCCGAAGAACTCGACGTTCTCCCGCTTCGGCGTTCGGGCGCGGCAGGTCGGCCGGCAAAAAATGCCGGTCGTGCGCACGCCGAGCCAGAAGACCCCTTCATAGGTTGGGTCGTGGCGCAGCAGCGCGCGGTACATCGTCGCGGGTGCAGGGAGGTTCGACATGAGGCGGATTCTAGTGCTTCCGCGAAGTCTCCGCCGCCGGGATTCGGGCGGGCAATTCGGATCGTCAGGCGAGGGGGGCCACGTAATTCTTTGCGAGCGACGCGGCGGCGGAACGCACTCCGGCGACAGTCTGCTAGACGCGTTCGATGATGACTGCGATGCCCTGGCCGACGCCGATGCACATCGTGCACAGCGCGTAGCGGCCGCCGGTGCGGCGCAACTGGTAGAGCGCCGTGGTCACCAGGCGCGCGCCGCTGGCGCCCAGCGGATGGCCCAACGCGATGGCGCCGCCGTTCGGATTGACGTGGGCCGCGTCATCCGGCAGCCCCAGGTCGCGGGTGACGGCCAAAGCCTGTGCGGCAAACGCCTCGTTCAACTCGATGACATCGACATCGGCGAGCGTCAGTCCCGCTTTCGCGAGCACCTTGCGCGTCGCCGGCGCGGGTCCAAAGCCCATGATGCGCGGCGCCACGCCCGCCGCCGCCGCGGCGACCACCCGCGCCCTCGGCGTCAGGCCATGTTGGCGGCAGGCGTCCTCGGACGCGAGCAGCACGGCGCAGGCGCCGTCATTCACGCCGGAGGCGTTGCCCGCGGTCACCGTGCCGTCGGGACGCACGACGCCTTTGAGCTTCGCGAGCGATTCCGCCGTCGTCTCGCGCGGGTGCTCGTCGCGCGTCACGATGACGGGGTCGCCCTTCCTTGCCGGAAGCGAGACGGGGACGATTTCCTCGGCGAGACGGCCGGCCGAAATAGCCGCCGCGGCGCGCTGCTGGCTGCGCAGCGCGAATGCATCCTGGTCGGCGCGCGAAACCTTGAATTCCGCGGCCACGTTCTCGGCGGTCTCGGGCATCGAATCGATGCCGTACTTGGCTTTCATCAACGGGTTGACGAATCGCCATCCGATCGTCGTGTCCTCGATCTTCGCGGCGCGCGAGAACGCTGTGTCGGCCTTGGCCATGACGAACGGCGCGCGCGACATGCTCTCGACGCCACCTGCGATCATCAGCGACGTCTCTCCGCTCTTGATCGCGCGCGCAGCCATGGCGATGGCGTCCATGCTCGAACCGCACAGCCTGTTGACGGTCGTGCCCGGCACGTCGACCGGAAGCCCGGCCAGCAACAGCGCCATGCGCCCGACGTTGCGGTTGTCCTCGCCGGCCTGGTTGGCGCAGCCGTAGATGACGTCGTCGACCGCGGACCAGTCGACGCCGGCGTTGCGCTCGATCAGCGCGCGCAACGGAATGGCGCCGAGATCGTCGGTGCGGACGTGCGCAAGGGCGCCGCCATAACGGCCGATCGGGGTCCTGATGGCATCGCAGATGAACGCATTGGGCATGGGGATTCCTGTGGTTGTCCGGCGGCCGTTGCCGGCTGCGAGCGAAGCGCGTGATTGATCGACCCGACCGCTCAGGCCATGGCGAGCGGCACGCCGGTCAGGCCCGCAAGTTCGGCGAGTGTCATGCCGTCGATCATTTCCACCACGCGCAGGCCGGCGGGCGTGACGTCGATCACCGCGAGGTCGGTATAGATCCGGTCGACGCACGCGATGCTCGTCAGCGGATACGTGCACTTGGCGACGATCTTGCTCTCTCCGGTGCGTGTCTGGTGCTCCATCATCACGAATACTCTCTTGGCGCCGATGGCCAGATCCATGGCGCCGCCGACGGCGGGAATGGCGTCGGGCTCGCCGGTGTGCCAGTTCGCCAGGTCGCCCGTCGCGGAGACCTGGAAGGCGCCGAGCACGCAGAAATCGAGGTGGCCACCGCGCATCATCGCAAATGAATCGGCGTGGTGGAAGTACGCCCCACCGGCGAGCAGCGTCACCGGCTGCTTGCCTGCGTTGATGAGATCGCCGTCCGCCAGTCCGGGCGGCGGCGCGGGTCCCATGCCAAGAAGCCCGTTTTCGCTGTGCAGGAAGATGTCGCGGTCCTTCGGCAGGTGATTGGCGACGAGTGTGGGCAAGCCGATCCCCAGGTTGACATAGGCGCCTTCCGGAATGTCGCGGGCAACCCGGGCGGCCATCTGGTCGCGGCTGTAACGTTTCATCGTGACACCTATGCGACCGCTTGCGGTTGCAACTGAGGCGATGTCAGCGAAGGCGAGGCTACCGCCACCACGCGGTGGACGAAGATCCCCGGCGTGACGATGTGTTCCGGATCGAGTCCTCCCAGCGGCACCACTTCGCGCACCTGGGCGATCGCGCATATTGCGGCGCTGGCCATGATGGGTCCGAAGTTGCGCGCGGTCTTGCGGTAGACGAGGTTGCCCCAGCGGTCGCCACGGTCGGCCCTGATCAGCGCGTAGTCGGCATGGATTGGGTACTCGAGGACGTAGTTGCGACCGTCGATGACGCGTGTTTCCTTGCCCTCGGCCAGCAGCGTGCCGAAGCCCGTCGGCGTGAAAAACGCGCCGATGCCGGCACCGGCCGCGCGGATGCGCTCGGCGAGGTTCCCCTGAGGCACCAGTTCCAGTTCGATCTCGCCCGCGCGATACAGCGCGTCGAATGCGTACGAATCCGTCTGCCGTGGAAAGGAGCAGACGATCTTGCGCACACGCCTGGCCTTGATCAGCGCGGCCAGTCCGGTATCGGCGTTGCCCGCATTGTTGTTGACGACCGTGAGTTCGCGCGCGCCCTGCTCGATGAGGGCGTCGATCAGTTCCGACGGCATGCCGGCTGCGCCGAAGCCGCCGATCATCACCGTGGCGCCATCATGGATTCCCGCCACGGCCGCGGCGGGCGTGGGAACGGTCTTGTCGATCATGCGTCGATCACTCGCTGCGCGAGAAGCAATAGGTCATTCTGGCACCTTCGTCGCGGGTGCGCTCGCCAGCGTCGGGCGCGCCGGTGCGGGACGTCAGGCGCTTTTGCGTTCGGCATGCCCGCCCAGGAACAGGCGGTTGAGATCGGGGTCCTTCAGCAGTTCGCTCGCCGGGCGGTCGAGCGCCAGGCGGCCCATTTCCAGCACCAACGCGCGGTTGGAATACGTGAGCGCCGTGCGGACGTTCTGCTCGACCATCAGCACCGTCGTGCCGCCGTCGGCCAGTGCGCGCAACAGCGCCATCACTTCCTGCACGAGCTTCGGCGACAGGCCGATCGACGGCTCGTCGATCAAAAGCACGCGTGGGCGCAAGAGCAGCGCGCGGCCGACTTCGAGCTGCTTCTGCTCGCCGCCGGACATCGTCGAGGCCTGGTTGTCGAGACGTTCCCGGATGCGCGGAAATCGTACCAGGACTTCCTCGATCCTTGCGCCCAACTGGCCGCGCGGGAGCGTGATGCCGCCCAATTCGAGATTGTGGCGCACCGAAAGCGAACCGAAGAGGTTCCGGCCCTGCGGGACGAATGCGATGCCATCGGCCAGCAGCTGGCGCTGCGACTTGCCGTTGATGTTCTTGCCTTCGAAGCGAACTTCCCCCGACCGCGGCACCAGCATGCCGAACAGCGTCTTCAGCACCGTCGACTTGCCTGCGCCATTGGGGCCGATCAGCAGCGTGATCTCGCCGCGCCGCGCGTCCAGCGTGGTCTCGTTCAGGATCGTCAGGCTGGGCGAATAGCCGGCGACGACGCGGTCGAACTCGATGATCTTTTCGTCGCTCATGATGGTGTCCGGTCAGTTACCCACTCAGTTGCCAACTCAGTTTCCAAGATACGCTTCGAGCACCTGCGGGATTCGCCTGCACGGTTGCCGGCGGTCCCTCCGACAGCACCTTGCCCTCGACCATGCAGATGACGTGCGGACAGAGCTTCATGATGAAATCCATGTTGTGCTCGATCACGACAAAGCTGCCGCCCTGCGACTTGTTGAGCTCGACCAGCAATTCACGCAACTGGTCGACGAGGCTGGGATTCACGCCCGCGCACGGCTCGTCGAGCAGGACCAGCCGCGGCGCCGGCATGAACGCCATCGCGATGTCGATCAGTTTCTGCTGTCCGTACGACAGGCTTCCCGCTGGCAGGCCGGCGACGTGCTGCAGGCGGAAGAGTTCGATCATCCGGTCCGCGTGCTCGCCCAGCCCCGCATCGGGCTTGGCCAGCAGGCGGGACATCAGCGTGCCCTTGAATTCCTGCGCCGCGGCGATCAGGTTGTCGCGCACCGACAGCTTGACGAACACCTGCAGCGTCTGGAACGTTCGGCCGACGCCGCGGCGCGACAGTTCCAGCGGCGACATGCCGGTGATGTCCTCGTCGCAGAACGTGACGCCACCCGAGGTCGGCTTGATCTGGCCCAGGATGCTGTTGAACAGCGTCGTCTTGCCCGAGCCGTTGGGGCCGATGACGCCGACGATCTCGCCGGGTCCAACGTTGAAGCTGACGCCATCGACCGCCTTGATCGCGCCATAGGCCTTGCGCACGTCCTTCACTTCGAGGAACTGAAGGACAGGACCCACGCGTCACTTCGTGCGCTCATTTCGCCGCTCCCTTCGCCTTGAAGCGGTCGCCGAAGGAGAGGATGCCACCGGGCAGCCAGATCATCAGCGCGATGACGGCTACGCCGAAGAACGCCAGATACCACTTCTGCATGAACTTGAGCCACTCGACATTGGACGAGCGCAGGAACTCGGGCAGCAGGATGATGATGATCGTGCCCACGACGGGGCCCATGAACCGCCCGGAACCGCCGACGATGACGGCGAGCAGCATCAGGAGCGACGTCGAGAAGTGGAACGGACCCGGCTCGATGAACTCCACCAGGCACGCGTAGTAGACGCCGCCGATGCCCGCGCATGCCGCGCCGATCGCGAACGCCAGCAGCGTGTAGGCGGTGATGTTCACGCCGAGGCTTTCGGCGCGGATCGGGTTGTCGCGCAACGCCGCGAACGCGCGGCCCCAGGGCGACCGGAGCAGCCACCACAGCAACGCGGCCAGCAGTATCAGCGACACGAACGTGAAGTAGAAGAACGGCACGGCACCGCTCAATTCGTACCCGAACAGCGACGGCCGCGGGATGCCTGAGATGCCGAATGTGCCACCGGTGATCTTTTCCTCGTTGCGCATCATGAGGAACACCAGCACGTTGAAGCCCAGCGTCGCGAACGCCAGGTAGTGGTGCTGGACGCGCAGCGCCGGAAAGCCAAGGACGAGCCCGACGGCGAAGCACGCGACGCCGGCGATCGGCAGCACGACCAGGAACGGCACAGCCCGCCTTCAGGAGCGATCGCCGCGATGTACGCGCCGATGCCGAAGAACGCCGCCTGGCCCAGCGACATCTGCCCGGCGTAGCCGACCGTGAGATTCAGGCCGAACGTCGCCATCAGGTAGACGCACGTCAGCGTGAGCAGATAGACCTCGCTGCGCTTGGCGAACAACGCGGCGACGGCGACGACCGCCAGCCCGGCGATCAGCAACAGCGTGTTGCGCTTGGTGTTCATACCTTGCGCTCCTCGGCCTTGCCCAGCAGACCCTCGGGCCTGAACAGGATCACCGCCAGGAACAGGACCAGCGCGACGCCTTCCTTGTAAGCCGGAGAGACGTAGAAGCCGACGACGTTCTCGAGGATGCCGATCAGCACGCCGCCCAGCAGCGCGCCGCGCGTCTGGTTGAAGCCGCCGATGATGGCGGCGAAGAACGCCTTCTGCCCGATCGAGTCGCCCATGTCGAACTTGGCCAGGTACGTGGGCGTCACCAGCAGCGCCGCGACCACCGCCAGCACCGCGTTGATGAGGAACACGTACAGCACCATGCGCTTGACGTCGATGCCAAGCACCCTGGCCGCATCCGTGTTCTGCGCCACCGCCTGCATCGCCCGGCCGGTGACGGTCTTGTTGAGGAAAGACTGCAGGAAGAAGACGATCAGCCCGGCCATCAGCAGCGTGCCGACGTCCGCGTACGAAACGTTGATCCCGGCGAGCGCGAACTGGCCGTCGGGGAAGGGGCTCGGGAACGGATGGGCCTCGGCGCTGTATCCGGCCCGCACCATCGACTTGACGGCAATCGACACCCCCAGCGTCGCGATCACCAGCGGAATCACGCCGTGCTTGATCAGCGGATCGACGATGACGCGCTTGAAGCCGTAGCCCAGGACCAGCATCGCCATCGCGCAGGTCAGCAGGAATGCGAGCCACAGCGGCGCGCCCATCGCCATGAAGAAAAGCATGCCGAAGGCGGGGAGCATCACGAACTCGCCTTGCGCGAAATTGATGACGCCCGCCGCCTGCCACAGCAGCGTGAAGCCCAGCGCCGCCAGCGCGTAGATCGCGCCGGTCGCCGTGCCGGAAAAGACGAGCTGGATGAAGTCACCCATCGCGAGCCTCCTTCGTCGCCGACGGTCCGCCCGGACACCCCGCTGCAATGTGGGGTGCCCGGCGGAACGCGCCGCGCGTTGCCGCGGTCGGTGCTACTTCGCCGAAGCCGGCGGAAGCGTGTCGGTCACGACCTGCTTGCCGTTGACGACCTTGACCAGGAAGCTCTCGCGATCGAGGTCGCCGTTGGCGTCGAACGTCACGTCGAGCAGGACGCCCGGATTGTCCTTGGCCGAGATCTTCGCGCCGTGCAGCGACTTGGCCAGCAGCTTGGAGTCGACCTTGCCGTTCTTCTCGGTCAGGGCCTTGACCACGTACATCGCGCTGTAGCCTTTCATGCCGTTGTGGTCGCTCTTGTACTTGTATTCCTTCTGGAACTTGTCGTCGAAGGCCTTGATCGCCGGCTGCGGCGCGTCGACGGTGAGTCCGACGTGGGCGATCGCGCCGTTGGCGGCGTCGCCGGCCAGCTCGATCACCTTCTGCCCGGTCAGCGTGGTCTCGCCGACGATCGGCTTGTCGTAGCCCTGCTTGCGCAGTTCGCGCAGCGCGCGCGCCGATTCTTCCTCGTTGGAATAGACGAACAGCGCGTCGGCGTTGGACTGCTTGGCCTTGAGCACCGCGCCGGAGAAGTCGACCTGGCCCGGGTCGGTGGAGATGTCCGCCGCCACCTTGATGCCCTGCGCTTCGAGCGCCTTGATCATCACGTCGCGTCCGCCCTTGCCGAAGTCGTTGTTGACGTAGATGATCGCGACCGACTTGGCCTTGAGCGTGTCCTTGATGTAGCGCGCCAGCTTGGGCATGGCGGTGGACTGCGTGAACGACGTGCGGAAGATGTACGGGTTGCCTTGCTGCGTGATGTTGGCCGCCTCGCCGCCGGTGAAGTTGGTCACCTCGGCCTTCTTCGTTTCGGCCATGCTGACGATGATCGATCCCGAGAACACCGGTCCCATGACGACGTAAGCACCGTCGTCGACAGCCTTCTGCGACAGCGCCTTGGCAATGCCGGGGTTGGTCTGCGTGTCGAGCGATTGCAGGTCGATCTTGCGTCCGAGGATGCCGCCGGCCGCGTTGATCTCCTTGACCGCCAGCTTGACGCCGTTGTCGAAGTTGGTGCCTGCGGTCGCTCCGCCGCCCGACAATTCGACGATGTCGACGATCTTGATCGGGCCGGTTTGCGCGGCGACCGCAAGCGGAACGGCCAGCGCCAGGGCCGCGGCGAGCGTGCGGATGGTTGCGTTCATTGTGACTCCTCCATTGAATATCATGTATGAAGCTGTTTTGTCCCGATTCGCGCGAGCTTAGGCGACCAAAGACCGGAAGGCTAGGCGCGGGTGCTTCGGACGTCAAGGGCGATTATCGAAATATTGTGCGTCTATCGCACACATGTTATGTATTCGGTTACGGCGCCGAATCTTCTCAGTCCATGCTCCATCGTCGATCCGTAGCCCGAAATCGGCCGCGCGCTCGATGAGCGGTTCCGGTCTCGGGGGTGGTCGCTGCGATGAACATCGGCGCGGGTGCGTCCCGGGTACCGCTGGCGGGAACGGAAAGGGCATTGCGGCCCGTGCCTCGGGACTGCCGCGTCGGAACTCGGCGCGTCGGTGCCGGCATGGCTGCCGCCGCCTTCGAACCGGCGGCCGGCCCCCGCGCGATGATCGCCCTACTTCATGAAATTGAGGTACGCCCAGAGCAGGATCATGGCGCCGATGACCGACAGGATTATTCCTCCCGGATGGAATTTTCCATCGGTGGACTTCCAGATGAGGCCGCCGATCACTCCGCCGACGAGCGAGCCGCCGATGCCGAGCAATGTCGTCATCCAGAACCCCAGGCCAACGGCTCCGGGATAGAAGAAGCGCGCGAGCAGACCAACCACGAAGCCGACCACGATCATCCACACGATGCCCATGATGCCCATAGCGTTCCCTCCGGCATGCGAATGCGGCGACGGCCGCACTCCGCGTCGGACCATGCTAGCACGGGCATGCTGTAAGCAGCGGTGGCGTTGCGGCGACTCACCCGAATGTCACTGAGCCGAAATCTTCGCCGTGTTTCGGTCGCCGCCGCCGTCGTCGCGACGGGATTGATGTTTGCGTCAGCGACGTCGGCCGCGCCGACGACCTGCCGCGCAGTCAGTGGTCCGGGGACGCAGCCGCTGGTCGAGTTGTTCACGTCCGAAGGGTGCGACAGCTGTCCGCCGGCCGACCGCTGGCTTTCCGCGCAGTTTCCTGCGCAACGGCCGGGCGAGTCTGCCGCGCCCGCTGCGTTGGCGTTGGCCTATCACGTCGACTACTGGGACGGGTTGGGCTGGCGTGATCGTTTTTCGTCCGCGCAATTCACGCAGCGACAACGGGACGAATCGAACGCCGGCGGCGCGAGCTTCGTGTATACGCCTCAGGTTGTCGTGCAGGGCCACGATGTTCGGGCATGGAATCGCGGCCTGGCAGTAGCGGCGATCACCGCGGCCGAACGCAAGCCGCCGCGCGCTGAAATTGCTGTCGACGTCACGCCGACAGCGGATGCACTGCTGATCCGCGTCAATGCGAATGTCATGAACCCGCAGCTGCGAAAGAACGCAGTCCTGTGGGTGGCTTTTGCGGACAGCGGCCACGTCACCGAAGTTGCCGCCGGCGAGAACCGTGGCAGTCGCTTGCGGCACGACCATGTCGTGCGGGCGCTGCATGGACCCTACCCGGTGGATGCCAAGGGCGTCGCGGCAGCCGTGCTCACCCAGAAGACGCCGGCCGATTTGGGCACGGCGCCAAGCGTCGTTGCGTTCGTGCAGGATATGTCCAACGCTGACGTCCTGCAGGCGGTCGCCTCGCCCGAGTGCCGGTGATGTCGACCGCCAGTCTCCGCCATTCCAGCGTGTTGCCGGCGTATAGAATTCGCTCAATGGCAGCGAGAGGGCCATTCGACGCGCGGAGCCGGCGGGTGTCCTGCCCGAGGCCAGGCGTCCCATCGGAGAATTCGCGGATATGGCCGCAAACGCAGCAGCGGGCGGGGGGCGTCATCGCCTCGGCAAGGACGAAGCCAAAGTAGTTTTTGCGTCGTCGCTCGGAACCATTTTCGAGTGGTACGACTTCTATCTCTACGCCACGCTGGCGCCATTCTTCGCGGCGCTCTTCTTCCCGAAAGGCAACGACACCGCCGCGCTGCTCTCGGCATTCGCGACATACGCTGCCGGCTTCCTGGTCCGACCCTTCGGCGCGCTGGTATTCGGGCGCCTTGGCGACATCGTCGGGCGCAAATACACGTTCCTGCTCACGATCCTGGTCATGGGATTGGCAACCTTCGCGGTCGGCCTGCTGCCGACCTTCGAGACTGCGGGCTGGCTGGCGCCTGATCATGCTGGTCGCCCTGCGTCTCCTGCAGGGCCTCGCGCTTGGCGGCGAATACGGCGGCGCGGCGACCTACGTAGCGGAGCATGCCGCATCCGGGCGGCGCGGCTACGCCACCGCGTGGATCCAGACCACCGCCACGCTGGGCTTCTTCCTGTCGCTGGCGGTAATCGGCGTCCTCCGTTTCGGCAACGTGATGACGCCTGCCGACTTCGCGCAATGGGGCTGGCGGATTCCGTTCCTTGTATCGGTGTTGCTGCTGATTTTCTCGGTATACATCCGGCTGCAGCTGAATGAATCGCCGGTCTTCCAGAAGATGAAGGCGGAGGGCAGGGGCTCGAGCGCGCCGTTGACCGACAGCTTCCTGCGCTATCCGAACAACAAGTTTGTGCTGTTGGCGCTGCTCGGCGCCACGGCCGGCCAGGGCGTCGTCTGGTACACGGGCCAGTTCTACGCGCTGTTCTTTCTGACCATTACGCTGAGGGTGGACGGCCAGACCGCGTACACGCTGATCGCCATCTCGCTACTGCTGGGCACGCCGTTCTTCATCCTGTTCGGCGCCCTCTCCGACAAGATCGGCCGCCTCAAGATCATCCTGGCGAGGCTGCCTGATTGCCGCGCTGACGTACTTCCCGCTGTTCCAGGCGCTGACGCACTACGTGAATCCGGCGCTGGAAGCCTTCTCGCAAAACAATCCCATTACGGTCCAGGCCAGGGAATGCGGCTTCCACGTGTTCGTCACGCCGTTCACCAAGTACACGGACTGCGACCGGGCGAAGGACTTCCTGACCAAATCGGGGCTGTCCTTCAAGTCGGCGGACCTCCCTGCCGGATCGACCGAAAACGTAGTCGTGACCATGGGCACCACCGATATCAAGTTCGTCGACAGGGACGGCAGGCCCGGATGGAGTGAGCCCACGATGGCGGCGGCGCTGGTCGATGCGGGCTTCCCCGGTCTGACCAAGAAGACCGATGACAAGGGCGTGGTGACTTTCGCGGACAAGTTCGCGGACAAGAACGCCATCAACTGGACGATGACGCTGCTCATCCTGTTCATCATGGTCCTCTACGTGACGATGGTGTATGGACCGATCGCGGCGTTCCTGGTCGAGTTGTTCCCGACGCGCATCCGCTATACGTCGATGTCGCTGCCTTACCACATCGGCAACGGCTGGTTCGGCGGCATGCTGCCATTGCTGGCGACCGCGATGGTCGCGGCGAGCGGGGACATCTACTTCGGCCTGTGGTATCCGATCGTCGTCGCGCTGATGACAGTCGTCGTGGGCTTGCTGTTCCTGAAGGACAACAAGGACATCGACCTGCACGCCGAACGCTCGTTGTAGCCGAACCCGAAGCACCCCGGCGCCAGCGCGGGCCGGATCAGCGCCCCGTCTGCCGAAAGGTAACGGGGCGTTTCATTCTCCCTCGGCTGATGCAAAAGCGGGACAATGCGCGCCTGTCTCGCAAAGGGTGAGCAATGATTGCAAGGACGAACCGCTGGTTGCGCCAACTCGGCCCGGGCCTCATCACGGGCGCGGCCGACGACGATCCGTCGGGCATCGCCACGTACTCGCAGGCCGGTGCACAGTTCGGGTATCAGCTGGGGTGGACGCTCGCGCTGACCTATCCGCTGATGGTGGGCATCCAGACGGTCAGCGCGCGCATGGGACGTGTGACCGGCCAGGGCCTCGCCGCGAACATCCGCCGCCGCTTTCCGCGTCCGGTGCTGTATCTGGTCGTGACGATGCTCGTCGTCGCCAACACGCTCAACATTGCGGCGGACATCGCCGCGATGGGCGAAGCGCTGCGCCTGGTCGTCGGAGGCAAGATGCTTGCGTGGGCGATCCTGTTCGGTGCCTTGTGCCTGGTCCTGCAGGTCTTCCTGAGCTACCAGGTCTACATCCGCTACCTGAAGTGGCTGACGCTCGCGCTGCTTGCCTATGTGGCGGTCGCATTCACGATCGCGGTGCCGTGGCGGGAAGTCGCGCTGGGACTCCTGTGGCCGAGGATGGTGCCGGATGCCCGTGCGCTGACCGTGATCGTCGCGGTGTTCGGCACGACGATCAGCCCTTACCTGTTCTTCTGGCAGGCGGCGCAGGAAGTCGAGGAGCTCAACGCCGATCCGGCGGCCACGGCGCTCGTTCTCGACGCCGGCGGCGCGCGCCGCCACCTGCGCCGGATCAAGATCGACACGTATTTCGGCATGGGATTCTCCAATCTCATCGCGCTGTTCATACTGATCAGCTGCGCTGCTACGCTGCACCGCAACGGAATCACCGACATCGCGACGTCCGCGCAGGCGGCCGAGGCGCTGCGGCCGCTGGCCGGCGACGCCGCATTCCTGTTGTTCGGACTGGGGATCATCGGCACCGGGATGCTCGCCGTGCCGGTCCTCGCCGGATCCGCGGCGTATGCCGTGGCGGAGTCATTCGAATGGAAGGCCGGGCTCGACCTGAAGCTGCTCGAGGCGCGCGAATTCTACGGGATCATCGCGTTCGCGACGGTGGGCGGCGTCCTGCTCGACTTCACGCCGATCGACCCGATCAAGGCGCTGTTCTGGAGCGCGGTGGTCAACGGCATCATCGCCGTGCCGATCATGGTTGTGATGATGCTTCTGGCCGACGACCCGAAGGTGATGGGGGCATTTGCCGTGACGCGGCGGCTGAAGGCGCTGGGATGGCTCGCGACCTGGACGATGGCCGCCGCAGTCGTCGCGATGTTTCTCGTCGAGTGGGTAGCCGCGGGAGAATCGCGCTTCAATGTTCCGGAGGCGGGCGGTCACTGCGGCCGATCTTTTCCTCCGCATCGCGGTAGGGAAATCGCGTGTGTCCGTAGCGGATCACCAGCACCGCGATCGTGAGCAGCAGGATGGCCGCCGAAACCGCGAGCATGCGCAGCTCGGTCAACTCCTTGATGTCGAGGATGATGTAGCGAGCCATCGCAACCATCGCGATGTACAGCGGGAACCGCACGGGGAGCTGGCCCGAGTTGAAGTACTGGCCGATCATCGCCAGGACCTCCAGGTACAGGAACATCAGCAGCAGGTCGGCCAGCGTGACCTTTGCCGCGTGGATCATCGTTGCGACTTCCTCGACCATCGCATACGTGGTCGCGAAGCCGATGACGACCAGGCCCGCGTATTCGACCAGCGTCAGGCCACGTTGAAACACGCCGTGGATGCGTTTCCACTCCGGCAGATTCGGCACCATCGCGATCCTTGGAAAGGGTGCTTTCGGCCGCGATGCCGCGGCTGCGCGGAGATCAGCGGACGAGCTGCGCCAATTCTCCGGACTGGTACCTCTTCGCGATCGCCGCCAGCGGCACCGGCTTGATCTTGCCGGCCATGCCGGCGCATCCGAACTGCTCGTAGCGCTCCTTGCAGATCGCCTTGGCGGCGAGCATGGCCGGCTTCAGGTAGTCGCGCGGATCGAACTTCGCCGGGATTCTCGTGCAGGTACTTGCGGATGGCGGCGGTCATGGCCAGCCGGATGTCGGTGTCGATGTTGATCTTGCGCACGCCGTGCTTGATGCCTTCCTGGATTTCCTCGACCGGCACGCCGTAGGTTTCCTTCATGTCGCCGCCGATAGGCGCGGATGTCCGCGAGGAGGTCCTGCGGCACCGACGAACTGCCGTGCATGACGAGGTGCGTGTTCGGGATTCGCGCGTGGATCGCCTTGATGCGGTCGATGGCCAGGATGTCGCCGGTGGGCTTGCGCGTGAACTTGTAGGCGCCGTGCGACGTGCCGATGGCGATGGCCAGCGCATCGAGCTGCGTCGATTTCACGAAGTCGGCGGCTTCGTCGGGGTCGGTCAGCAGCATTTCGCGCGTCATCGTGCCTTCGGCGCCGTGGCCGTCTTCCTTGTCGCCCTTCATCGTCTCCAGCGAGCCCAGGCAGCCCAGTTCGCCTTCGACGGTGACGCCGATCGCGTGCGCCATTCCAACGACCTTCTTCGTGACGTTGACGTTGTATTCGTAATCGGCGATGGACTTGCCGTCTTCCTTCAGCGACCCGTCCATCATCACCGAGGAAAATCCGAGGTTCATCGCGGATTGGCATACCGCGGGCGACTGGCCGTGATCCTGGTGCATGACGACGGGGATGTTCGGGTAGCTTTCGACGGCTGCTTCGATCAGGTGGCGCAGGAACACTTCGCCGGCATATTTCCGCGCGCCCGCGGACGCCTGCATGATGACCGGGCTGTCGGTCTCGGCCGCCGCGGCCATGATTGCCTGCACCTGCTCCAGGTTGTTGACGTTGAACGCGGGCAGGCCGTAACCATGATCGGCCGCGTGATCGAGCAATTGACGCATTGAGACGAGTGCCATCGGAAGACTCCCTGCAGCGGAATGATGAATGCGGAACCGAAAATTTTACACGAGTCAGATGAGGCCCATGCCGCTGGCGGCCGCGCCGGCAAGCGTGGACGCGACCGATAGCAGCAGTATCGAAATTCCCACGAACTCGGCCTGTTCGCCGCGGCGCACGTGCAGCACCACGTTGGCGCCAAGCCAGAACAGGAACAGCGAGTGGATGAGCGCCACGACGCCGACGATCGCCATGACCGGCAGCAGCAGCGTAGCGCCGGCAATCATCACCGGCACGGCGCCGAATGTGGAGACCTTGAGCGCGTCGAGATAGTTGCGCGAACTGCCATACATGGGCGCGATCAGCACGAAAATGCCGGCAAGCGCGAACATCGACAGGATCGACGCGAACAGTGTCGCCGTCCCGGCGCCGAGGATCGCCTGCGGCGGAACGCGGTACCCCTGTCCGGCGTCCCACGCGGCATCGAAGACCGACATGCCGATCACCGTGGCGATCGGAGCCAGCAAGGCCAGGGGGATGATGTAGCGCCGGATCAGCGTACCGTAGGTCGTGTCTTCCTGCGCGATGCGATCCCACTCCAGCCGGGGACGGAAAACGACGCGATAGATGCGGCGAAGCGCTTCCACGGGTGAATTATATTCCTCGCGCCCGCGGCATCGGCATCCGGCCGCCGCGTTATGATTCGGCCTTGACCGGATTCCCCGGGTTGGCGAAGCGATGCGGCAGTTCCTTGGCATGATTCAACTCGTGGTAGCCATTGCGCTGATGGGGCTGATTGGCCAGGGCATCCTGTACGTCCTGGCCGGTGAAAACCGGGAGAAGAACCTTTTCTACCAGATCATAAGGATCATTCCGTCGCCGTTCGTGAAGTTGTTCCGCCTGATCACACCCCGGGTGTTTCCCGACCGCCTGATGCCGTTCGCCGCGTTCTGCGGCCTGGCGGCGCTCTTCCTCTGGCTCGCGTTCGAGATTCCGAGGGTTCCGTCGTGAACTCCCTGAAGCACCGGTGCTGGGTCGAACTCGGAAAGTTGTGCCAGAGATTCAATCGCGCCGAAACGGCGCTCAAGTACTACGAACTTGCGCTGTCATTGCAGCCCGACGATCCGAAGGTGCTGGCCAGCGTCGGCTTCGAACTTGCGCAGGCCGGCCGCAACCGGGAGGCGCTGGCGCGCTTCGACCGAGTCGTTGCGTTGTCGCCCGACTGGGCCGAAGCCCATTTCGACCGCGGCTTCCTTCTCCAGACATTGAACGACCCGGAGGCTGCCATCGCCGCGTTCGACCGCGCGATCGGCCTCAATCCCAAACACGATCGGGCGCTGTACGGGAAGGCGCTCTGCCTCATCGGGTTGAAGCGAATGGACGAGGCGGTTGCGCCGCTCGAGAAGAATACCAAGCTGCAGCCGATGAGCCCCTACGGGTGGTACCAGTTGGCCCGGGTCCAGTTCGACCGTGGCAAGCCGGAAAAGACGCAGGCGATCATCGATCACCTGGCGACGTTCGAGCCGAAGGTGGCGGCGCAGCTTGCACGGGAGACCGGCCTGCGGGCGCCGCCCCGGCCCTGAAACTCCGGGGATTTGTTGTATGACTGCGCGCCACTTATTGCTCCGCAGGCCCGAACGGGCTTGTTGATTGGGAAAAAAGCCGTCTATACTCCGGGCACTTTGGCCGTTGTGTAACTGCGGCCGGTACGGTCAGGGACCCGACAAGAGCGTCCCGACCGGCGGAACTTTGGGAAGTTCGGCAACGCCCGTTGCCTTCTAGGAGGAGCCTCTCATGCAGTTGACACAGAAGCAGCTGGACTACTGGAGCAAGAATCTCCGTATCACCGGCATCCTGCTTTTCATCTGGTTTGTGGCGACGTTCGTCATGGGCTTTTTCGCCCGCGAACTGAACCAGGTCAATTTCTTCGGTTGGCCGCTGGCGTTCTACATGTCCGCGCAGGGATCGCTGATCATCTATGTCGTGATCATCTGGTACTACGCGCGCTACATGAACAACCTGGACCGTGTCTACGATGTGCATGAAGGGGAGGACGACTGATGGCCACGCCAGCGACCGGCACTGGGGGAATGTTCAGCGGCACGTCCGACCGCGCATTCAAGTCCCAGCTCAAGAAGATCTACACGTGGTACACGGGCGGATTCATCGCGTTCGTGATCCTTCTGGCAATCGCGGAGCAGATGGGGCTCCCGCGCGCCTGGATCGGCTACATTTTCCTGTTCGCCACCGTGGGCCTCTATGCCGGCATCGGCGTGATGAGCCGGACCTCCGATGCGGCGGAGTACTACGTGGCGGGCCGCCGTGTGCCCGCGCTGTTCAACGGCATGGCAACCGGGGCGGACTGGATGTCCGCGGCGTCCTTCATCGGGATGGCGGGGTCGCTCTACCTGCTGGGCTTCAACGGCCTGGCGTTCATCCTCGGCTGGACCGGCGGTTATTGCCTGGTGGCGCTGTTCCTCGCGCCCTACCTGCGCAAGTTCGGCCAGTTCACGATTCCTGACTTTCTCGGCGCGCGCTATGGCGGAAACATTCCGCGCTTCGTCGGCGTCTGCGCCGCGATCCTGTGCTCGTTCACCTACGTCGTGGCGCAGATCTATGGCGTAGGGCTGATCACGACGCGGCTGACCGGCGTGCCGTTCGAAATCGGGGTCTTCCTGGGCCTGGGCGGCATCCTGGTGTGCTCGTTCCTGGGCGGCATGCGCGCGGTCACGTGGACGCAGGTCGCGCAGTACATCATCCTGATTGTCGCCTACATGATCCCCGTGGTCTGGCTGTCGGTGAAGATCACCGGCGTGCCGATCCCGCAGGTCGTGTACGGCAAGGTCCTGGAAAAGGTCACCGCCCGCGAAGCGGAACTGATCAAGGATCCGAAGGAAATCCAGGTCCGCGACATCTTCAAGGACCGGGCCGCCGCCGCGTCCGCCAAACTGAAGGACGTGGACAAGTCGTTTGCGGACGGCAAGGCTGCGCTGGCGGCCGCCGTCGCCAAGGCGGAAGCCGACAACGCGGCCCGGAGCGGTCCTGGATGCCGCCAAGAAGGCGCTGGCGGCCTATCCCGCCGATGCTGCTGCTGCCAAGGCCGCGTGGACGAAGGAGGCCGGGCTGGCAGCGCGCGCCGCGCCGCCCATCCGGCATGCCGAGGCATTCCCGGGCAAGGACGATGCCGCCCGCGACGTGTCGAGGCGCAACTTCCTGGCGCTGGTCTTCTGCCTGATGATCGGCACGGCCGCATTGCCGCACATCCTGATGCGGTATTACACGACACCCTCGGTGCGACAGGCCCGGGAGTCGGTGTTCTGGTCGCTGTTCTTCATCTTCCTGCTGTATTTCACTGCCCCGGCGCTGGCGGTGCTGGCGAAGTTCGACGTCTATACGATGGTGGTCGGCTCGGAATTCGCCAAGCTGCCTCAATGGGTGGCGTCATGGCAGAGGGTCGATCCAAGTCTGCTGTCGATCGTCGACGTGAACAAGGACGGCATCGTCCAGCTGGCCGAAATCGCGATCGGCGGCGACATCATCGTTCTGGCCACGCCGGAAATCGCGGGCCTGCCCTACGTCATATCGGGGCTGGTCGCGGCAGGGGGACTGGCGGCGGCGCTGTCAACTGCCGACGGACTGCTGCTCACGATCGCCAATGCGCTGTCGCACGACCTCTACTACAAGATGCTCGATCCGAATGCGTCCACCGCGCGGCGGGTGACCATTTCCAAGATCCTGCTGCTGGTCGTCGCCTTGATCGCGGCGTGGGTCGCGTCGCAGAAGCCGGCGGACATCCTGTTCCTGGTGTCGGCGGCCTTCTCCCTCGCTGCGGCGGCGTTCTTCCCTGCGTTGACGCTCGGTATTTTCTGGAAGCGCGCCAACAAGTGGGGCGCCACGCTCGGCATGCTCGCCGGGCTGGGCATCACGTTCTACTACATGGCGACGACGCAGCCGTGGCTGCGGGGCGTGTTTGGCGTGACCTCGTCGATCGCCGACAACACCTGGTGGGGCATCTCGGCCATCTCGGCGGGCTTGTGGGGCGTTCCGCTCGGATTCGTGGTGATCATCATCGTCAGCCTGCTGACGCCGGCGCCGGATCGCGAAGTGCAGGAATTGGTCGAGCACGTCCGCTATCCGAACCTGCGTGGGCGACAAGCTCAATACGCTGGGAACGTAAGCGGCTGATCCGGTCGATTCCGGAGTGACGCGGGGCCCGCAGCGATGCGGGCCCTTTTCTTTGTTGCTGCTCTCCCGCGGCGACCGGGACGTCAGTGATTGGAGCTGCCCAGCCAGCGATGCTGCTGCGACAGCCGGACGAGCCCGGCAAAGCCGGAAACACGCTGCGATGCCGCCATGGCGCGCAGGCGCAGCAGCAACTCGGCCGTCGCCAGCGCATCGCCCGCTGCGTGTGTGGCGAGCGACGACGTCGATGTCGAATTTGGCCAGCCAGTCGTCGAGGCTGCGTTTCCCGCGGCGGTGGCTTTCCGGGACCAGGGCGGCCGCCAGCTGCGCCAGGTCGAGCCAGTGCGGCAGTGGCAACGGCACGCCGACGGCGTTCGCGCACTGCGCCAGCGCTATCTGGTCGAATTCGCTGTGAAAGCCCACGCAGGGCGCATCCGCGACGAACGACGGAGAACGCATGCGAGGGCGTCCGCTGCCGGGACGCCCAGACTCTGCGCCTCGTGGCCGATGCCGTGAATGACGACGTTGTCCTTGTCGCTGGCGCGATCGGAGCGCAGCACGACCTCGAAGCTGTCGTCGAGGCGGATGCCCGTTCCATCGACGGTCACGGCGCCGATCGCCAGCAGGCGGTCGTTGACCGGATCGAGCCCGCTCGTCTCCGTGTCGACGACGACCCATCGCTCGTCGGTCACCGTGTCCCGGCTTCGTTTCCGGTCGCCGCCACTCGCGCAGCCGCTGCGCGAGGGTCACGGATAGTCCACTTCCAGGCGCTGCTGCAGCTTGCGCACCTGCCGCAACGCCTCCTTGAGGATTCGCAAGTCGAGGTCGGACACGCTGGACAGCGGAAGCAGGTTGGGATTGGCCGACGGCGGCAGGTCTTCCCGCAGCGCGCCGATGCTGCGTGCGCAACCGCAGCAGCTGCAGGTAGTCGAACGCGTCGCACCAGCTGCGGATGTCGCCGTCGGCGACGCCCATCCGGCTGCCTGCCTGCCGCAGGCGATCGACCGTGCCGGTCGCGACAACGCCCGTGGCCAGCGCGAAGATCCGTGCGGCGTCGGTGAGCGGCATGCTGCCGGACATCTTGAGGTCGATGCCTTCCGTACCGCTCGCAGTCTTCGGCGGCCTTCAGTTCGCCGCGCCAGGAGAGCGGCGGACGATTGAGCAGCGCGTTGTCGCTCATCTGCTTCAGGAAGCGGCGATTGGCTTTGGCCCGGACCGCGATATCTTCGCGCAGCGTTTGCGCCAGGTCGGCGCGTCCCCACAACGAGCGGAAGTCGAAGAATATGTTGGCCGCGAGCAGACTGTCCGGGCCGCCGCGGTCGATCCATTGCGCGAAGTCCGCGGTCCATTCCGGCAACGACAGGCACCACTGCGGATTCATCGCCATGACGCCGCCCTTGCAGAGCGGATACCCGCAGCGATCCAGCGTTTCGTTGATCTCGCGGGCGAACGGCAGCAGGCGCTCGCGGATGTCGCGCGTCGGATCGCGACGGATCATCGGCGGCGAAGATGATGCCGTTGTCCTGGTCGGTGGCGATCGTCTGTTCGCCGCGTCCCTCCGAACCCATGCCGAGCCAGCACACGCCGATGCCGGACAGATCGAAGGCCGCCGCCGCGAGTTCGAGTGCGCGCACCGTCAATTGGTCGTTCAGGCTCGAAATCATCCGGGTCAACGGTCCGCTGGCGACGCCCTGCGCGACCAGCGCGTGCGACAGCCCGCGGATGTCGGCGGCGCACTGCTGAAGCGCGGCCGCGTCCTTGGCGCGACGCAGCGCCGACGAAATCTCTCGCACCGACAGCCGATGCAATCCGAAGAGATCGCGCTCCGACACTACGCCGGTGATGTGCCCTTCGCCGTCCGTGACGATGACATGGCGGATGCCTCGCTGCGCCATCAGCAGTGCGGCGTCGCCGGCCGTGGCGACGGCCGGCAGCGTGATGGCCGGTGCGCTCATCACGTCACCGACCGCCGTGGCCAGGTCCCGTTGCGGCAGCACGATTCGCCCGATGACGTCCTGCCGCGTGAAGATGCCGAGCGGATTGCCTTGCGCGTCGACGACCGGCACGGACCCGATGCGTTGATCCTCCATGGTCGTCAACGCGGAACCGATCGTCGCAGCAGGGGAGACGGTCGACCGGTTCCAGCCGCAGCAGATCGGCCAATGGCGTGTCCATTCCCTGCCGCGCCGTGACATTCGCCGCATATTCGGCCTGCAGGCTCGCGCGCGACAGGTCCAGCAAATGCGCAAGCCGGCGCGTGCAGAAATCCCCGAATGCCGGCGAGCTCGTGATCAGCGCGTCGAATGTTGCGGCCGGAAAGGCCAGGCAAAAGGTGTCGCGCGTCGCGCGGTAGACCGATGTCACGCCGCGATTCGCCAGCAACGCACCCAGCGGGAACATGTCTCCGGCGGCCAGCTCCCACAGGGCCAGCGGCATCGCCCGAGGCTGGCCGCGGCCCGCGGGACGTTCGCCGCGTACCGTCCCCTGCTTGACGATGTAGCAATGGGCCGGCCGCGCCGCTCGCGGGCGAGAGGATCGTCTCGCCGGGCGCGAAGTAGCACAGCCGCGATGCCCGGACCACGCGTTCGATGTCCGCGTCGGGCATGGCGCTGAAGGGCACGTGCGCCCGCAACGCGAGCTTGTACCCGGAAACGATGGTTGGCGCGGGCGAGGTGGTCAAATTGGCTGCTCAGTCTGCAACGCAGCGTTGCAGTACGAACGAGGCTCCTTCAGCGGAGCGTCGAATCGGTCACGCCCGGTGTTCGCCGACCTTCACGATCTTCATCGTGTTGGTGCCGCCGGACTTGCCCATGGGCTCGCCGATCGTGAGCACGATGACGTCGCCGGTCTTGACCTCGCCCTTCGGCGACCAGCAGGTCCTCCGCGGCCAGCAGCACGCCGTCGCGGTCGTTGCTCTGCTCGAGGAAGAGCGGCCTGACGTTGCGGTACAGCGCCATCTTGCGCTGCGTCTCGATCTTGGGTGTCAGCGCAAAGATCGGACATCCGCAGTTGTGCCGCGACATCCACAGTGCGGTCGACCCGGTATCGGTCAGCGAGGCGATGGCCTTCACCTTGAGATGGAACGCGGTGAACAGCGTGGCCATCGCAATCGACTGGTCGACGCGCATGAACGTCCGGTTGAGGAAGTCCCGGTCGAGCTGCACGGTGTCCGATTTTTCCGCCTCGGCGCAGATCTGCGCCATGGCTTCGACGGTCTCGACCGGGTACTTGCCGGCCGCGGTCTCGGCGGACAGCATGACGGCGTCCGTGCCGTCGAGCACCGCATTGGCCACGTCGGACACCTCGGCGCGGGTCGGCACCGGCGCGTGGATCATCGACTCCATCATCTGCGTCGCCGTGATCGTCAGCTTGTTGCGCTCGCGCGCGACGCGGATCATGCGCTTCTGCAGGCCGGGAACGGCGGCGTTGCCGACCTCGACGGCAAGATCGCCGCGCGCGACCATGATGCCGTCCGACGCGTCGATGATCTCCTCCAGGAACGTGATGGCCTCGGCGCGCTCGATCTTGGCGATCAGCAGCGCGCGGCCGCCCGCGGCGCGCAGCAGCTGCCGCGCCATGTACATGTCTTCCTTGGTCTTGGGGAACGAAACCGCGAGGTAGTCGGCCTCCATCATGGCCGCGGTCTTGACGTCGTCCATGTCCTTCGACGTCAGCGCGGGCGCGGTCAGGCCGCCGCCCATCCGGTTGATGCCCTTGTTGTTGGAGAGCGTCCCGCCGAGGACCACGCGGGTGAGGATGCGCGGGCCGTCCACCGACTCGACGTTGAGGCGGATCAGGCCGTCGTCCAGCAGCAGCACCGCGCCGGCCGACGACATCCTGCGGCAACTCCTTGTAGTCGAGGCCGACGCGCGTGGCGTCGCCGTGCTCGCACTCCGCGTCGAGGATGAACGCCTGGCCGGGTTCGAGCCGGACCTTGCCGTCGGCGAACTTGCCGATGCGGATCTTCGGCCCCTGCAGGTCGGCCATGACCGCGACCTCGCGGCCGAGCGCTCTTCGCGCATTCGCGCACGCAGCGCGCGCGCTCGACGTGATCGGACGCGCGGCCGTGCGAAAAATTGAGGCGGACGACATCCACGCCCGCCGCCAGCATTCGCTGCAGCACGGCCGGGTCGCTGCACGCCGGTCCGAGCGTGGCGACGATCTTGGTATTGCGTGGCACGGTGAATCTCCTCTGATTGATGGCCTGCTCGCGCGCAATGTTACGCGGAATCGACGCGCGCCGGGAATCGCCGCCGGCCCGTGTGCCGTTAGAATATGTCGCTGTCGATGAACCGGCCGGTTCACGACCGGTCGCTGGCCGAACGGGAGCGAGATGCATGCGAATGACCAAGGTATGCGCGTGGTGGCGGTTGCCGCGATGGTGTGGCTGTTCGGCGGAATCGCCGCGGCCTACGACGGGCCGGTCGAGAAGAAGGTCTTCACGCTGCCGACGTACACGACCGTCGGCGGCAAGACGCTCAAGGACGTCAAGGTCGGCTACGAGACCTACGGCAAGCTCAACGCCGCCGGCGACAACGCGATCTTCGTCCCGCATTTCTTCTCCGGCAATTCGCACGCCGCCGGAAAGTACAAGGACACCGACGCGGCGTTCGGCTACTGGGACCCGATCATCGGCTCCGGCCGGCCGATCGACACCGACAAGTATTTCGTCGTCAGCGCCGACGCGCTGGCCAACCTCAACACCAAGGACCCGAACACCACGACCACGGGTCCGGCGATCGATCAATCCCGACACCGGCAAGCCCTAGGGCATGTCGTTTCCCGTCGTGACCTACGTCGGATTCCGTGCGCGTGCACAAGGCGCTGCTCGATTCGCTCGGCGTCAAGAAGCTGCAGGCGGTCGCCGGCGCGTCGGGCGGTTCGATCCAGGCGATGCTGTGGGCCGCGCAATACCCGGACTACGTCGCAGCGCGTCGTCCACGTGATCGGTCCCGGGTTCGACATCCATCCGTACGTGATCGAACTGGTCGACGAGTGGATCCTGCCGATCAAGCTCGACCCGAAGTGGAACAACGGCGACTACTACGGTCGCGACGAGCCGCTCGACGGCCTGGCGCAGGGGCTGAAGATCGTCACGATCTCGACGCGCGCGTTCGGCTGGGCCGAGAAGACCTTCGGCTACAAGTGGGCGGATCCGGCGAAGGATCCGGCGGCGGCGATGGACAACCGCTTCGCCATCGAGGACACGCTGAACAAGGGCGGCGCCGCGCGCGCCAAGTCGGTCGACGCGAATTCGATGATCTACACCGCCAAGGCCAACCAGCTCTACAACCTGGGCGACGACGTGAAGAAGATCAAGGCGAAGATCCTGTTCGTCCCGGCGGCGTCGCGATCGGCGTCTTTCCGCCGGAACTGTCGAAGCGCGCCGCGGAACGTTACCGTGCGCAGGGCGGCGTCGCGGAAGTCGCGATCATCGAAGGCGACGGCGGCCACCTCGAAGGCGTCTTCAACGTCGCGAAGCAGGGCGAGGCGATCCGCGCATTCCTGGCGAAGTGACAGGTAGCCTGCGCCCGCTGGCTGCCGATGGCCTGCGCGGCGAGGCTCAGCCGTTCGCCCGCGTCTCCAGGATGGCCACGGCCGGCAGCGTCTTGCCCTTCGAGGAATTCGAGGAACGCGCCGCCGCCGGTCGAGATGTAGCCGATCCTCTCCTCGAGGCCGAACTTGGCGATCGCGGCGAGCGTGTCGCCGCCGCCGGCGATCGAAAACGCCGGCGACTCCGCGATCGCTTCGCCGATGGCCCTGGTGCCGGCCGCGAAGGCGTCGAACTCGAACACGCCGACCGGACCGTTCCAGACGATCGTTCCCGCCGCGCGCGATCACCGTCTTCAACGCGGCGACGGTGGCGGGGCCGATGTCGAGGATGAGATCGTCGGGCGCGATGTTCTCGATCGCCTTGAGCTCGGGCTGTCGCGGTTGCCGAGAACTCCTTGCGCCACGACGGCGTCGACGGGCAACGGCACCTTGCCGGGAAACTCGCGCGAGGATCGCCTTCGCTTCGCCGACCAGATCCGGTTCCGCGAGCGACTTGCCGATCTTGCCGCCGGCCGCCAGGATGAACGTGTTGGCGATGCCGCCGCCGACGATCAGGCAGTCGACCTTCGCGGCCAGCGCGCGCAGGATCGTGAGCTTGGTCGAGACCTTGGAGCCGGCGACGATCGCCACCAGCGGCCGCTTGCGGATGCGCGAGCGCCTTGCCCAGCGCATCGAGCTCGGCCGCGAGCAGCGGGCCCGCGCACGCGACCGCGGCGAATTTCGCGAGGCCATGCGTCGTCGCCTCGGCCCGGTGCGCGGTGCCGAAGGCGTCGTTGACGTAGACGTCGCACAGCTTCGCCATCTTGCGCGCGAGCTCGTCGCTGTCCTTCTTCTCGCCCTTGTTCATCCGGCAATTCTCGAGCAGCACGACCTGTCCCGGCTTGAGCGCGGCATGCCACGGCCCGCCGTCGACCCAGTCGCGAATCAGCGGCACGTCGCGGCCGAGCAGCTCGGACAGCCGCGCTCGCGATCGGCGCCAGCGAGTCTGCCGGCGACCATTGCCCTTCCGCGGGGCGGCCGAGGTGCGACGTCACCATCACCGCGGCGCCGCGCGCGAGCGCGTCGCGAATCGCCGGCACCGACGCGCGAATCCGCGTGTCGTCGGTGATCGCGCCGGCGTCGTCCTGCGGCACGTTCAGGTCCGCGCGGATGAACACGCGCTTGCCGCGCACGTCGACGTCGGAGAGGCGATGGAAGGTCATCGCGTCGGATGTGGTGACTCAGATGTGATAGTCGAGCGGCTGCATCGTCTCGACGTCGACGACGCGCACGGTGCGGCCGCGCGACGCGGCGCGCATCGCGACCAGCTCGTCGCTGATGCGGGACGCGGTCGTCACGAAGCAGAACGGCAGCAGCGAATGCACGAGCGCGGCGAGGCCGCCGGCGGTCATCTTCGCGCCGAAGCGGAACGCGAAGCGAAGGTGCTGCGAGTACGTCTCGCCGACGGAAGTGGGATGGGCGGTGAAGGGATTCATGCGCGACGGTGCCTCCCGTGGTTCGGTGAAGAACGCCATCATGTGGATGTCGTCGTACGCGCCGTCGACCTTGCGGCCGCGCACGCGCGTTCCCTCGAGGACGAAGCCCACCTTTCGGTACAGGGCCATCGGCGCGGGTATTGCTCGCGTAGACCGACAGCGACACCCGCTCGAATCCGGCGCGCGCGCGGCGTCGAGCGCCGCGCGAATCAGGCGCTCGCCCAGGCCGCGTCCCCGGTAGTCCGGAAGCAGGCCCATGCCCAGCATGCCTTCGTGCGCGTAGGTCGGAACGCTTTCGCGCTGGATGTCGCACCAGCCGACGATTCCGCCCGCGTCGTCGGCGACGAAATGCGGATTGCCCTTGTCGATGTTGTCGGCGACGAAGGTCGGCGGTCTGGGTGAACGAAAACGGTTCCAGGTACGCGAGGAACCTGCGCTCGCGCATGACCGCGCCCACGCACGCGCGGTAGCCCGCGACGTCGGCCAGCGTGATCGGGCGGATGGTGACGTGCCCGGCGGTCATTTCGCGTTCATCAGCGCGACGGTGGTGTCGAGCATGCGGTTGGAAAAGCCCCACTCGTTGTCGTACCAGCTCGAGACCTTCACCAGCCGGCCCGGACACCTTGGTCAGCGTGGCGTCGAACGTCGACGACGCCGGGTCGTGGTTGAAGTCGATCGACACCAGCGGCGCCGTGTTGTAGTTGAGGATGCCCTTGAGCGGCCCGGATTCCGACGCCGCCTTCATGATCGCGTTGACCTCGTCGACCGTCGTGTCGCGCGCGGCGATGAACGACAGGTCGACCAGCGACACGTTGATCGTCGGCACGCGGATCGCGTAGCCGTCGAGCTTGCCGTTCAGTTCCGGCAGCACGAGGCCGACCGCGGCGGCCGCGCCGGTCTTGGTCGGGATCATGCTCATCGTCGCGGAACGCGCGCGGCGCAGGTCCTCGTGATAGACGTCGGTCAGCACCTGGTCGTTGGTGTACGAATGCACCGTCGTCATCAGGCCGCTGACCACGCCGATCTTGTCGTGCAGCGGCTTGACCAGCGGCGCCAGGCAGTTGGTCGTGCACGACGCATTCGAGATGACCGTGTCCGTCGGCCTTCAGCACCTGGTGATTGACGCCGTACACGATCGTCGCGTCGACATCCTTGCCGCCGGGCGCGGAGATGATCACTTTCTTCGCGCCGCCCTTCAGATGCGCGCCGGCCTTTTCCTTGGTCGTGAACAGGCCCGTGCATTCGAGCACGACGTCGACGCCGAGCGTGCCCCACGGCAGCGTCGGCCGGGTCGCGCTGCGCGAACACCTTGATCCGGTCGCCATTGACGACCATCGCGTCGCCGTCGACCTCGACCTTGCCCGGGAAACTTGCCGTGCGCGGTGTCGTAGCGCGTCAGGTGCGCGTTGGTTTCCGGGACTGCCGAGGTCGTTGATCGCGACAATGGCGATGTCGTGCTTCTTGCCGCCCTCGTAATGGGCGCGCAGGATGTTGCGGCCGATGCGGCCGTAACCGTTGATGGCGACTTTGATGGTCATCGTGCTCTCCGGAGTGAATCGTGTGCGAATCAATGCAACACGGCCGGCAGGTCGACCGCCGCGACAAGTGAATCGAGGTCGCGCCAGCCGTAGCCGGCCTCGACCAGGTCCATGCCGTCCCACGTGAACGGCTGCTCGATCAGCAATTCGGCGCCGAGCTTTTCGTAGAACGCGCGCGCGGCCTTGTTGCCCGCGATGACCCAGACGATGAGGCCGGTGGCGCCGTGCGCGCGCTGCGCGGCCGCGACGGTGGCGACCAGCCGTTGCCCGATGCCGGCGCGCTGCGCCGCGTGACCAGGTACACCGCCGACAATTCGGCATCGAGTCCGTGCTTCGGCTCGGCCAGCATGTGGCCGGCAGCGAAACCGACCACGGCTGCCGCACTTCCCGGCGACGAAGACGCTGGTCGCATTGGGCGCGGCGGTCAGGATCTTCTCCCACAGCGCCGCGCTGTCCTCGACCTTCATCGCGGCCAGGTAGGCGTCGGGAATCATTCCCTTGTAGGTCGTGCGCCACGCGTCGACGCGTACCTGCGCGATGGCGGCGGCGTCGGCGGGCGTGGCGGGGTCGGATGATGGCTCGCTCGTCGCTCAGTCGTTCATGTGGCCGTCTACAACCACGCGCCGGATGGCCGCGGCGACATTGTCGACCGTGAAGCCGAAGTGCTTGAACAGCGCACCGGCCGGCGCGGACTCGCCGAACGTGTCGATGCCGACGACGGCCGCCTGCGGATCGTCGACCGCGCCGACGTACTTGCGCCAGCCGTCGGTGACGCCGGCTTCGACGGCGACGCGCGGGACGCCGCGCGGCAGCACCGATGCGCGGTAGGCCGCGTCCTGCCGGTCGAAGACGCTGGTGCAGGGCATCGACACGACGCGCACGTCGATGCCTTCCTTGGCGAGCGCCTCGCGCGCGCCCATGGCCAGGCCGATCTCCGAGCCGGTGGCGATGCACGACGACGCGCTTTCGCTGCGGTCGTCGCGGCGAAATCGGCGAGCACGTAGCCGCCGCGCCCGATGGCGGCCAGCGCGGCAGCGATCGCGCGGCATGAACGGCACGTTCTGGCGCGTAAACAGCAGGCAGGTCGGGCCATGCTGCCGTTCGAGCGCATGGCGCCACGCCACCGCGGACTCCACGGTGTCGCAGGGCCGCCACAGGTCCATGCCGGGAATGAGGCGCAGGCTGGAGGCGTGCTCGACCGATTGATGCGTGGGGCCGTCTTCGCCGAGACCGATCGAATCGTGCGTGAACACGAAAATCGAGCGCAGCTTCATCAGCGCGGCCATGCGCAGCGCATTGCGCGAGTAGTCGGAGAACGTGAGGAACGTGCCGACGTACGGAATGAAGCCGCCGTGCAAGTGCCAGGCCGTTGGCGATGGCGCTCATCGCGAATTCGCGGACGCCGTAGTTCACGTAGTTGGCCACGGCGTTCCGGCGTCCGTCGGCGGTGATCGGCACCGTTCCCGACCAGTTGGTGAAGACCGAACCGGTGAGGTCGGCCGAGCCGCCGATCATCTCCGGCAAGGTGCGGCGCCAACGCCTCGATGGCCTGCTGCGACGCCTTGCGCGTGGCGACCGTTTCGCCCTTGGCGGCCTGCGCGGCGACGAAGGCGTCCGCGCGTCGCGGCGAAGTCCGTCGGGCAACGCGCCGCTCATTCGCCGCACGAATTCGGCGGCCGAGTGCCGGATGCGCGGCGCGGTACGCCGCGAATTTCGCGTTCCAGTCGCGTTCCAGCAGCGCGCCGCATTCGCGCGCGCTCCACGCCGAATAGATGTCCGCAGGAATTTCGAACGGCGGATGGGTCCAGCCCAGCGCGGCGCGCGTGGCCGCGATTTCCTTTTCGCCGAGCGCCGCGCCGTGCGCCGCTTCCGTCCCGGCCTTGGTCGGCGCGCCCTTGCCGATGACCGTCTTGCAGCAGATGAGCGTCGGCCGGTCGGTGACCGCCTTCGCGGCCTTGATGGCGGCGTCGACGGCGGCCACGTCGTGGCCGTCGACCTTCGGCGATCACGTGCCAGCCGTAGGCTTCGAATCGCTTCGGCGTGTCGTCGGTGAACCAGCCTTCGACGTGGCCGTCGATCGAAATGCCGTTGTCGTCGTAGAACGCGATCAGCTTGCCCAGGCGCCACGTGCCGGCGAGCGAACAGGCCTCGTGCGAAATGCCTTCCATCAGGCAGCCGTCGCCCAGAAAGACGTAGGTGTGGTGATCGACGATCGCGTGGCCCGGCCGGTTGAATTGCGCGGCCAGCAATTTTTCGGCGAGCGCCATGCCGACCGCGTTGGCCAAGCCCTGTCCGAGCGGGCCGGTGGTGGTTTCCACGCCGGGCGTGACGCCGACCTCCGGATGGCCGGGCGTCTTCGAATGCAGCTGGCGGAAATTGCGCAGCTCGTCGATCGGCAGGTCGTAGCCGGTGAGATGCAGCAGCGCGTACTGCAGCATCGAGCCATGTCCGTTGGACAGCATGAAGCGATCGCGATTGGGCCAGTGCGGATTGGCCGGATTGTGGCGCAGATGGCGGTTCCACAGCGCGACGGCGATTTCCGCCATGCCCATCGGCATGCCCGGGATGGCCGGACTTGGCGGCTTCCACCGCGTCCATCGCCAATGCGCGTATTGCATCGGCAAGCTGCTTGTCGGAGACGCGTGCGGCGGCGGCGGGGACGGTCATTTCTCTTCTTTCGAAATTGGGGGAAATACGAGCGCCGCGCGCTCATGAAGTGAAGCCGTCGCTGGTTCGATACAACCCGAAATTATCGCTTTAGCATGACATTTGTGCAATAATCACACGTTTGAGTTCGGCGAAAAAATACGCCGATTTGCAACAGGCAAGGTGCGGCAGCGGCCAGCGGGGTCGCATCGCGTCGCAGCACGAAAATGCCGCAGCGCTGACGGCCGAATTCGGCCGCGCGAGGCAGGCAACCGATGTCGAAGGAACGACTAATGGACGGAATCCATCTGTTAGGCGAATGGTACGACTGCCCGGCCGACACGCCGGAATTCACGCAGGCCAGCTGCACTGCGCGACGCTGTGCATCGACGCGGCGCGGGACTCGGGATTGACCGTCGTCGGCGACAGCTTCCACCAGTTCGAGCCGCAGGGCGTGACCGGCACGGTGCTGCTGGCCGAATCGCACATCGCGATTCACACGTGGCCCGAAGCCGGGTTCGTCACCGTGGACGTGTACGTGTGCAATCTGCAGACCGACAACACCGCCAAGGCCGAGCACGTCTTTCGCGCGCTGGAAGCCGCGCTGAGGCCGCAGCGCACGCGGTTTCAGGCGATCCATCGCGGGGGGAAGGATGCCTGAGCGCGACGGACGACGGGTCCCGCCGCCTGCCCGGGACGTCGCGCCCGGCGCTGATGACGGAATACCTGACCGACGACTGGGCGTACTTTCTCAAGTCGTCGCGCCAGTTCGAGAAATTCAGGTCGCCGCACCAGGCGATCGAAGTTCACGACACCGCGCAGTTCGGCAAGCTGTTCCGCCTCGACGGCCATTTCATGACGTCCGAGAAGGACGAGTTCTTCTATCATGAAAACCTGGTCCACCTGCCGGCGATCACGCATCCGCAGCCGGCAAGCGCGCTGATCGTCGGTGGCGGCGACGGCGGGTCCGCCGAAGAACTGCTGAAGCACCCGTCGATCAAGACCGTCACGCTGTGCGAAATCGACCTGGCCGTCGTCGACATCTCGCGCAAATACCTGCAGAGCGTCCACCGCGGCGCGTTCGACGATCCCAGGCTCACGCTGAAGATCGAGGACGGCTTCGCATTCGTGCGCAATGCCACCGAACAGTACGACCTCATCGTGCTCGACCTGACCGACGCCGGCGGCCCGTCCGCGGCGCTCTACACGCCGGAGTTCTACCGCGCCTGCGCGGCGCGGCTGCACCCCCACCGGCGCCATGTCGCTGCATGTCGCCAGTCCGATCGCCCATCCCGATCGCGTTCGCGAGACGCTCGCCAGCCTGCGCGGCGCGTTCGCCATCGTCACGCCCTACCTCACGTCGGTGCCGCTCTACGGCGGCATGTGGATGATGGCGTGCTGCTCGGCGAGCCTGGATCCCAAGGGCATGTCGATCCTCAATGTCGACCGCCGCATCGCGCAGCGAGGCATCAGGGACCTGCAGTACTACAACGGCGACATGCACCGCGCGGCGCTGGCGTTTCCCAATTTCGTCGCGCCAGCTGGTGGCCTGACCCTGCGTCCGGTAGCGCCGGGGCGGCGTCCCACGCCGGGCCTCTCGAGCCGCTTGAACCGGGCGGGGACACCCCTCCATATGGGCAGCAAGGGGTGGCGGCGGCGAGTCTGCGCCGGCCCCATTGCCATGGGAAGGGCCTGGATGTCATGAAACTGACCGACATGATGAATGACGCCGACTTCGTCGTCATCGACGGCGTCATGTTCCAGACGGGCTACCTGCGCGTGCCCGACGAGTTCACCGCGGCCGACGATGTCGTGCTCGAAGCGAGGCACGGCGACACCGAGGTCGATCTCACGCGCGAAGAAATCGACGACGCCGTGCTGCTGGGCGAGGGCGTGTTTCGCCTGAAGAGCGGGTCGCTCGTGCGGTTCCTGTCCAGCGCCGTCATCCACTAGGCCTCCGGTTCGCGCCGGCCGCCCAAGTGTCCGCGGATCCTGCGAAAGTACGCGCGCACCCGGCCGTCGCCATGGCGAGCGGCGCGGGCGCTTGACGCTGCTTCGTATATGCGTATATGCTCATACACGCATGAAGACATCACGAACCAAAGCAAAGCGTGCCGGCACGAATTCACTCGGCGTGCCGGACGAGCTCGACGAGGTGTTCGTCGCCGTCGCGCGCCATTTCGGGCTGCTGGCGGAGCCCACGCGCCTGAAGATCCTGCATGCCATCTGCCGCGAGGAGCGCTCGGTCACGATGATCGTCGCCGAGACGGGTGCGACGCAGACGAACGTGTCGCGCCACCTGGCCTTGCTGCGCGACGCCGGCGTCGTGAGCCGGCGCCGGGTTGGCAACATTGCTTACTACCGCGTCATCGATCCGGAATTCGTCGAAATGTGCCGCAACGTCTGCGTGCAGATCGCCGGCCGCATCGACGCGCGCGCGCCGTTGAAGAGAGAGCTGCTGGAGTTTGCCGCGAGCCATTGACTGACGACCATCGGCGAAACCCATTGCGGCTTGTGCATGGGCAGGCGATCGATGGCGCGGCGAAGGTGGCGGCCGAGGAGGAATGCCTTGCCAGGGTCCGGAACCGTGCCCGGTCGCGTTATTGCCGCGCCCGAGCATCATCTGACGTCACCACCCAATGCGGGACGGCGCAAATTCCTGCATGGCGTCGCCGCATCGGCTGCGGTCACGGGAGGCGTGGCGTTCGCCGGAGCGCGCAATGCAGTTGCCGCCGACGCCGCGAGCAGCCTTCCGCCCAACGTGCCCGACTGGAGCAAGACCCTCGGCGCGCCGACCCTGGCATCGCCGTACGGCGTTCCATCGCGCTACGTTGCCAACGTCAAGCGCCGCGAGAGTCCGGGACTCACGCGCACGCCATTTTCGTCGGTCGCCTTCACGCCGCTGCAAAATCTCTTCGGCATCATCACGCCGTCGGGCCTGCACTTCGAGCGTCATCACGCCGGCGTCCCGGACATCGACCCGGGCCTGCATCGCCTGATGGTCCACGGCCTTGTGCGCAATCCGCGCATCTACACGCTGGACGACCTGATGCGTTTCCCGTCCGTGTCGCGCATCCATTTCATCGAATGCGGCGCCAACACCGGCATGGAGTGGGGCAACGTCGCCGTGCCGACGGTGCAGTACTCGCACGGCATGCTGTCGTGCAGCGAATGGACGGGCGTGCCGCTGTCGACGCTGTTGGATGAGGCGGGAATCGATGCGAAGCAAGCACGCTATGTGCTGGCCGAGGGCGCCGACGGCGCCGCGCTTTCGCGCACGATCCCGCTGGCCATGGCGCTCGACGACGTATTGGTTTGCTACGGCCAGAACGGCGAGATGCTGCGTCCGGAGCAGGGCTTTCCGCTCCGCCTGCTCGTGCCGGGCGTGCAGGGCGTGTCGAGCGTGAAGTGGCTGCGCCGGCTGGAGGTGGGCGACCAGCCATGGAACACGCGCGAGGAGTCGCTGCACTACATCGACATGATGCCGGGCGGCGTGCATCGCCAGTATTCGTGGATCCAGGAGGCGAAGAGCGTGATCACGTCGCCTTCGGGGGGCCAGGTGCTGGTCGACCGCGGGTACCACCAGGTCACCGGCCTGGCGTGGTCCGGCCGCGGAAAGGTCGCGCGCGTCGACGTGTCCAGCGACGGCGGCCGCAATTGGCGCACCGCGCGCCTGCAGGAGCCGGTGCTCAACAAAGCGCTCACGCGCTTTCGCATCGACTGGACGTGGAACGGCGAGCCCGCGCTGCTGCAATCGCGCGTCATCGACGACACCGGCTTCGTGCAGCCGACGCTCGGCCAGCTGCGTCACGTGCGCGGTACGCGCTCGATCTATCACAACAACGCGATCCAGACGTGGCGCGTCGATCCGACCGGAGCGGTCAGCAATGTCCAGGTGGGATGACCTCGTGCGCCCGGGACTGGTCGTGCTGATCCTCAGCGCGTCGATCGCCAGCGCGACTGCGGCGCCGAAGTACGGCTTCGGCCAGCCGGCAACGGCCAAGGAAATCGCCGGATGGGACATCGACGTGCGGCCGGACGGCACGGGTTTGCCCGCGGGCAGCGGTTCCGTCGCCGCGGGCCAGCGCATCTATGACGCCAAGTGCGTGAGCTGCCACGGCACCTTCGGCGAGTCGAACAGCTATCTGCAGATCGCTGGCGGCGTGGGGTCGCTCGGGTCGGACCAGCCGGTGCGCACGACCGGCAGCAAGCTCAACTACGCGACCACGCTGTGGGACTACATCAATCGCGCCATGCCGTTCGAGGCGCCCAAGACGTTGACGCCCGACGAGGTCTACGCGCTCACGGCCTACGTGCTCAACCTGAACGACATCCTGCCGGCCGATGCGGTGCTCGATCGTGACTCGCTGCCGCGCGTGAAGATGCCCAATCGCGATGGTCTGACCACCGCGCACGGATTCATGACCCGCGACGGCAAACCCGACACGCGCAATGTTGCGTGCATGAAAGACTGCACGGCGCAGGTTCGGCTGACCTCGGAGATGCCCGAACATGCGCGCGACCAGCACGGCGATGCCGGCGAGCAATCGCGCATGTTCGCCGCGGCGCCGACGACCGCCGCGCGCAAGTCGGGCCTGGAGACGGCGCGCGCCTTCGCGTGCACCGCGTGCCACGGCGTCTCGGAGGGGGCCGTCGGACCGGCCTTCAAGGACATAGCCCGGCGCTATTCCGGGGACGCGCGCGGCGGAGGCAGGGCTGGTCGCCAAGGTCAGGGCCGGCGGCTCGGGCAACTGGGGTTCCGTGCCCATGCCCGCGCAGGGCCAGCTGCAGGAAGCGGATGTCCGCGCGCTTGTGCAATGGATACTCGCCGGCGCCAATTGACGCCATGCCGGCGATCAGCACCGCTCAATGAGCACGCGTCAAACAGTCTAGAATAGATCCTTCAATCGGAGACCGGCATGAACTCAAAACGCAGGAACCTTTTGCAGACGGGGGGCGGCATGACGCTGCTGACCATGCTCGCCGCCGCAGGCTGGTTGCATCCGCGCGCCGCACTGGCGGCGGACGCATGGAACGCCGCGGCGTTCGACACAAAGTCGATGGACGACACGTTCAAGTCGCTGGGCAGCGGCACGCCGGCGCAGAGCAAGGCCATCACGTTCACGCAGACGCCGGACATCGCGGAAAACGGCGCGGTCGTGCCGGTCGGCATCAGCAGCGCGATACCGAATACGCAGTCGATCGCGATCCTGATCGAGAAGAACCCCAATGTGCTGACCGCGGTGTTCGACATTCCGCCAGGCACGGAACCGTCGATCACGACGCGCGTGAAGATGGGGCAGAGCTCCAACATCTACGCGTTGGTCAAGGCGGACGGCAAGTACTACATCGCGTCGAAGGAAGTCAAGGTCACGCTCGGCGGCTGCGGCGGCTGACGCTGCCTTAAGCGACGTCGAACATAGGGGAAATCATGGCAGATCCAATGAGAATTCGCGCCAACGTCGTCGGCGACTCGACGGAGGTGAAGGTGCTGATGAACCACGAGATGGAAACCGGGCAGCGCAAGGACGCGCAGGGCAAGGCCATCCCGGCATGGTTCATTCAAAGCGTGACAGCGACCTACAACGGCAAGACCGTTCTATCCGCGCAGTGGGGGCCGGCGGTGGCCAAGAACCCGTTCCTGTCGTTCAAGTTCAAGGGCGGCGCCAAGGGCGAGAAAGTCCAGGTCACCTGGACCGACAATCGCGGCGACAAGCGCACCGACGAGGCCACCATTTCCTAGATGGACTTCGCGTTCGCGCGATTCGGCACCAATTGCCGGCCAGCGCGGGCGACAACATCGGAATCGACCGGGCCGGCCGGATTTCGCCGGGAGCAGTGTTTCGAGGAGGAAGCGATGACAGTCTTGACCCGACGGGCGCGTGTTGCCGCCGCGATTGCCATGGCGATTGCCGGTGCTGCCGCGACTGCCGTATTCGCGCAATCGTCCGCCGTCGACGAAATCGCGAAGTACCGCGCGGCTCTCCAGGACGGCAATCCCGCGGAACTGTGGGAAGCGCGTGGCGAAGACCTGTGGAAGACGCCGCGAGGTCCGAAGAAGGTCTCCTTCGCAACGTGCGACCTGGGACTGGGGCCCGGCGTCGTCAAGGGCGCGTACGCGCAGATGCCGAAGTATTTCGCCGACGGCGACCGCGTGATGGACCTGGAAACGCGTCTCGTCCACTGCATGGTGACGCAGCAGGGCTACACGGCCGCCGATGCGATGAAGGGTCCCTTCGGTGGGCCCGGCAAGAAATCGGACATCGAGGCGCTGGTCGCGTACGTCACGTCGCAATCGCGCGGTATGAAGATGAACGTCGCGCTCGGCCACCCCAAGGAGAAGGAAGCCTTCGCGCTGGGCGAGAAGATGTTCGTCTTTCGCGGCGGCACCCACGATTTTTCCTGTGCGACCTGCCACGGCGAGGACGGCAAGCGCATCCGGCTGCAGGACCTGCCCAACCTGATGACGATTGCGGGCGCGCAGAAGGCGTATACGACGTGGCCCGCCTACCGTGTTTCGCAAGGAGAGCTGCGCACGTTTCAGTGGCGGCTGAACGACTGTTTCCGGCAGCAGCGCTTCCCGGAACTCGTGTTCGCGTCGGACGCATCGATCGCGCTGACGATGTATCTCGCCCGCAATGCCAACGGCGCCGCGTTCGACGCGCCCGCCATCAAACGCTGACAGGGGAACGCGATGCGCAAGCAGATTTGGATGTGGGGATGCGCTGCAGCGTTGGCATCCGCGGTGGTTGGCTGCGCGACGGCGCCGAGCGACGTCGAAGTCTCGCGGCAGGCGGCGGCGGTGCTGAAGAGTTCGTTCAAGGCCAACGGCCAGGCGGGGATGGACCGTCTGGACCAGGACGAGACGCAGCGCCTGTGCACGCAATATGCGAACAAGCCGCTGCCCAAGGACGTCGCGGAGATGATCGAGAAGCTGAACCTGGCGTCGATCAAGTGGCCCGCCGACGGCAAATGGGCAGGCGACTGGAAGAACGGTGAAAAGATTGCGCAGGAGGGCCGAGGCAAACAGTATTCCGACGATCCCAAGGGTCCGGTGGGCGGCAACTGCTATGCGTGCCATCAACTCACGCCACAGGAAGTCTCGTTCGGGACCATCGGTCCTTCGTTGTACGGTTTCGCCAAGCTGCGCGGCTTCAACGACGAGACGCGCAAGTACGCGTACGGCAAGATCTGGAACGCCGATGCCTACTCCGCTTGCTCCAACATGCCGCGCTTCGGGCACAGCCAGATTCTCTCCGAGCAACAGGTGAAGGATCTGGTCGCGCTGTTGACGGACCCCGATTCGCCCGTCAACAAGTGACGACGATGTCCGTGGCGAGGAGGGCGCCGTTGATGGACCCATGAACCGCCGCCAGTCTCTGCGGGTGCTCGCTGCGGCGGTCGGCGGCGCGATGCTAAGGCCCGCCATTGCGGCCGACATCGGCAATCGCGTGCAGTGGAGCGACGTCACGCTGCTCGATGGCAGTACGCTCCCCGCGTCGGCACTGGCCGATCGCGTCGTCATCGTTGAGATCTGGGCGTCGTGGTGTCCGTTCTGCGCGCAGCAGAATCCACTGCTGCAGCAGCTCTACGACGCGCAGCGAGGGCGTGGTCTCGATTTCCTGACCTTTTCCATCGACCGCGATCCCGCCAAGGCGCGCGCCTACATGGCCAAGCACCAGTACACGTTTCCCGCGGCGATGGTGACGGCGTGGAGCCGGAAGACGTTCGGAACCCGCGTGGTTCCGGAACTCTACGTCGTCGATCGCGATGGCCGCATCGTGTTCAAGGAAGCGAAGGAGATGCTTGCCGAAGACGTGCGCGAGCTGGCGCGCTTTGCTCAAACCTGATCCGGCTCACCGCCGCGCCCATGAACCGACGTGAATTCCTGAACGTGCTTGCCGCGGCCGCCGCCGCCGGATTTCCGCTGGCGTCGCGCGACGCGCTGGCGCAGGGCCGTGGCGCGGCGGCGATGTACGACGTCGCCCCGTTCGGCAACGTGGGCCTGCTGCATTTCACCGACTGTCACGCGCAGTTGCTGCCCGTCTATTTCCGCGAACCCAGCATGAATCTCGGCGTGGGCGCCGCCGCCGGCAAGCCGCCGCACCTGGTCGGCGATCATGTGCTGAAATACTTTGGAATCGCGCCGGGCACGCGCGACGCGCATGCATTCACCTATCTCGATTTCACCAGCGCCGCCCGCGCATTTGGCCAGGTGGGCGGATTCGCGCATCTCGCCACGCTGGTGAAGATGCTGAAAGCCACGCGCCCGGGCGCGTTGCTGCTCGACGGCGGTGACACCTGGCAAGGTTCGGCGACGTCGCTGTGGACCAAGGGCCAGGACATGGTCGACGCGCAGAAACTGCTGGGCGTCGATGTCGCGACGGGCCACTGGGAGTTCACGTACGGCGCCGATCGCGTCAAGGAAATCGTGGAAAAGGACTTTGCGGGGAAAATCGACTTCGTCGCGCAAAACGTGAAGACCGCCGATTTCGGCGACCCGGTGTTCAAGTCCTACGTAATGCGCCAGATCAACGGCGTGCCGGTCGCGATCATCGGCCAGGCGTTTCCCTACACGCCGATCGCCAACCCGCGCTATTTCGTCCCGGAATGGACGTTCGGCATTCGCGAAGAGGAGATGCAGCAGGTCGTCGACGAGGCGCGCGCGAAGGGAGCGCAGGTCGTTGTCCTGCTGTCGCACAACGGGATGGACGTGGATCTGAAGCTCGCGTCCCGCGTGAGCGGGATCGATGCGATCCTGGGTGGGCACACGCACGATGGCGTGCCGCAGCCCACGCTCGTCGCCAATCGCGGCGGCAAGACCCTCGTCACCAACGCCGGCAGCAACGGCAAGTTCCTGGCCGTCCTCGATTTCGACGTCAAGTCCGGCAAAGTGGCCGATTTCCGGTATCGGCTGTTGCCGGTATTCAGCGCGCTGCTGCCGCCGGACAAGGCGATGGATGCGCTGATCCGCGATGCGCGTGCGCCGTACTTGGCGAAGCTCGACGAAAAACTCGCGACGACGGAGGGCCTCCTGTACCGTCGCGGCAATTTCAACGGCACGTCGGACCAGTTGATCCTGGAAGCGCTGCTCGCCGAGAAGAACGCGGAGATCGCCTTCTCCCCGGGATTCCGCTGGGGCACGACGCTGCTTCCCGGCCAGGCGATCCGGATGGAGCACCTGATGGACCAGACGGCCGTCACCTATCCCTACGTGACGGTCAACGAATTCTCGGGCGAGACGATCAAGACGATCCTGGAAGACGTCGCCGACAACCTGTTCAATCCGGATCCTTACTATCAGCAGGGCGGTGACATGGTGCGCGTGGGCGGCCTCAAGTACACGATCGACCCGAAAGCGGCAATGGGCGCGCGCATCTCGCGGATGGAGCTCGCGGGCAAGCCGATCGATGCGCAGAAGAAATACAAGGTCGCGGGCTGGGCGCCGGTTTCCGAGGAGGCGAGGGCCGCCGGCGGCGAGGCGATCTGGGATGTGTGTGCGCGCTATCTGCGCGGCAAGAAGACGATCGCGCCGCGAACGCTCAATCTTCCCGTCATCGAAGGCATGCAGGGCAATCCGGGCATGTCCTAGCGCGCGCTGGTGGCATCCGGCTTCCTCTTCCACGCCGCGCCGAGCAGCGTCACGGGTATGAGCGAAGCCAGGAATACGAAGTGGTACCAGACCGGAAACTTGTCCCACAGCGCATAGTGGACGGGGATGAAGAGCAACAGCAGCATCACGGCCAGCGCCCTGACCGGCGTTGCGGACTCCCTGGCGATCACAGCCGCGACGAATCCGGCGCACAACGACGCAATCGCGCCGGTGACCAACCGGGCGACCTGCATGCCGAGCGTGAAGGTCATGGGTTTCTCCGCCGCGGCATAGTCGGGCCATGCGACGCGCAGCGCGAAGTTGACCGCGGTCGCGACGCAGAACCACGCGACCAGGCCTGCCAGCACACCCACGATTCCGCGCTTCACGCTCTTCGCCTCGTCAGGTAACGGTAACCCGCGCGAATTTCCGCTTGCCGGCCTGCACGACCACGACGGTCCCGGCACGGATGACGAGATCTTTGTCGCCGACCACGTCGCCATCGACCTTCAGGCCGCGCTGCGTCGATGAGCCGTAGCGCCTCGGAAGTCGACTCGACGATGCCCGCCTGTTTCGCCAGCTGCGCGATCGCCATGCCGGCGCCGGCGGTCGCCAGCGTGATCTCGGGCATCTCGTCCGGCACGGCCCCGTCCTTGAACCGCGATTCGAACGTCGGCCAGTGCCGCATCGGCGTCCGCAGGAGAATGGAACCGGGCGACGATCTCCTTCGCCAGCATCACTTTGGCGTCGCGCGGATTGCGGCCTTCGGCGCAGGCGCGGCGCAGTGCCTCGATCTCCGGCCATCGGGCGGAACGACAGCAATTCGAAGTACCGCCACATGAGGTCGTCGGAGATCGACATCAGCTTGCCGAACATCTCCGCCGGCGCGTCGGTGATGCCGACATAGTTGCCCTTCGACTTGGACATCTTCTCGACGCCGTCCAGGCCGATGAGCAGCGGCATCGTGAGGATGCATTGCGGTTCCTGCCCGTAGTTCTTCTGTAGCTCCCGCCCGACCAGAAGATTGAATTTCTGATCGGTGCCGCCCAGCTCGATGTCGGACTTGAGCGCGACGGAGTCGTAGCCCTGCATCAGCGGATACAGGAATTCGTGCACGGCGATCGGCTGGTTGGCCGGCGAAGCGCTTGGCGAAGTCGTCGCGCTCGAGCATGCGCGCCACGGTATAGCGGGCGGCGAGCTTGATCATCCCGGCGGCCCCAAGCGGCTCGCTCCACTCGGAGTTGTAGCGGATCTCGGTCTTCGAAGGATCGAGCACCTTGGAGGCCTGCGCGTGGTAGGTCTGCGCGTTCGCGACGATCTGTTCGTGCGTCAACGGCGGCCGCGTCGCGTTGCGGCCGGAGGGATCGCCGATCATCGACGTGAAATCCCCGATCAGGAAAATCACCTGATGCCCCAGGTCCTGCATCTGCCGCATCTTGTTCAGCACGACCGTGTGGCCGATGTGGATGTCCGGCGCGGTCGGGTCGAGTCCGAGCTTGATGCGCAGCGGTTCGTGGGTCAGCTGCGAGCGCTTCAGCTTGGCGGCGACTTCGGCTTCGACCAGGAGTTCGTCCGCGCCGCGCTTGAATATCTCCAGCTGGTGTTCGATGTCGATGGGCATTGCGCTACCGGTGCGCCGGAGACCTGTCTGCAGTCCGGCCGTTTGTTAGAATCGCGGCACCTGATGCCAAGTGGCATCCACCCTGAAGGCGCTTTCACTCGTGGCCGCACGCAAACCCCCGATTTTAGCGCACGGCGGCAGCGCCGCTGCTGCCGGATAGGGCATGGCTGCCCGCCGCGAGCTTTATGCCGGCGTGATGTCCGGCACCAGCCTGGACGGCGTCGACGCCGTGATCGCGGAATTCGCTGTGTCTTCCGGCAGCGCCTTTTCGATGCTGGGCGCGACGCATATCACTTTTCCATCGGCGCTGCGCGACGAATTGCTGGCACTGCAGTCGGCCGGCAACGACGAAATCGCGCGGGCAGCGCGCGCGGCCAACGCACTGGCCGATCTCTATGCGAAAGCGATCGCCGACGCCTGCGATGCGTGCGGCGTGGCGCCTCACGACCTGGTGGCTGCCGGCGTTCACGGCCAGACGGTGCGGCACCGGCCGGAGCAGGGTTGGACGCTGCAGATCAACAATCCCGCACGCGTCGCCGAGCGCGCCTACGTTACGGTCGTGGCAGACTTCAGGAGCCGCGACGTCGCGGCCGGCGGCCAGGGTGCGCCGCTGGTGCCGGCGTTTCATGCGGCATTGTTCCAGGACCCGGACATTCATCGCGTCGTCGTCAACATCGGCGGCATCGCCAACGTCACCGACCTGCCGCCGCGCGGAACTGTCGGCGGCTTCGACACCGGGCCGGGAAACGTGCTGATGGACAACTGGTCCGCGCGCCATCGCGGGATGCCTTTCGACGTCAACGGCGCATGGGCGGCACAGGGGCGGGTCGATTCGTCGTTGCTGACGGCGTTGCTCGCGGAACCCTATTTCGCCGTAACGCCCCCCAAGAGCACGGGCCGCGACCTGTTCAACGCAGGATGGCTCGACGCGATGCTGGCCCGGTCGCAGTTGGAGCGGCCGGCATGAAGATGCGCAGGCGACGCTGGCCGCGCTCACTGCGCGAACGATTGCCGACGCGGTGCGCGCCCACGCTTCCGGCGCAACCGAGTTGCTGGTCTGTGGCGGCGGCGCGAACAACGCCACGCTGCTGCGCATGCTCGCGACGGAACTCGATCCGCGCACCGTCGCGACGACCGGAGATCGCGGCGTCGCGGTCGAGCATGTCGAGGCGCTCGCGTTCGCCTGGCTGGCGCGCGAAGCGCTCGCCGGCCGGCCCGCCAACCTGCCCGCCGTGACCGGCGCCCGGGGGAAGCGTATTCTCGGCGCCATCTATCCGCGCTAGACTTTACGTGGCGCAGTGAAGTGATGCCAACGCAGGAGGCCCCATGCCAATCGATGTCCGTGCGACACGTAAGCTGTCGGGAATCAAGGGTGTTCGCGGAATGGCCGAAATCAGCTCGGCGCGAGATGTGCCGCGGCGTCTGTACGATCTGGAGACCAAGCCCAGCCGTGCCGCGCCGAGGCGTATCGCCGAGTCGTTCCTGAAGCAGGTGGCGCCGCGGCTGGGGCTCTTGCCCGACCTCTCGCAGGTCCGGTTCGACAAGGTCAAGAAGACGATGTTCGGATGCCACGTGCTCTTTCAGCAGCGGCATGCGGGCAAGCCGATATCCGGCGCGTGGCTGCGCGTCGACATCGATGCCGACGGCCGCGTGTTCAACGTCCAGAACGACCTGATACCCGAACGGCTGCTCAAGGAAGGCGACCGTGAGGCGCGCGCGCGCAAGGTATCCGGCGCGCGGCCGCTGACGCAGACGCAGGCGCTGGCCAAGGCGTTCGACGTCGCGCCCATCGCTTCTGGCGGCAGGCGCTCGGTGCTGCATGCCGAGTTGATGTACGGCACGGTGCAGAGCAAGCCGCGGCTCGCGTGGAAGATCGTCGTCCGTACGTCGAAGCCGCTCGCCGAATGGAAGCTCTACCTCGACGCGTATTCCGGCGAGGTCCTGACCCGCTGCAACATGCTCAAGCACAAGGCCGCGCGCGGGCGCGTTTTCGATCCCAATCCCGTCGCCGTGCTCAACGACACGACACTGACCGACCGCTCGACGATTCCCATCAAAGCCTATTCCGACGTCGTTTTGCCGGACGTGGCGCCCGGTGCGCTGCTCGATGGACCGTACGTGACCACGGCGCTTACCAGCAATCGCGTCCGCTCCACCGCGCGCAAGTTCCTTTATCGGCGGGGCAAGCGCGGCTTCAAGGAAGTGATGGTGTATTTCCACATCGACCGCGCGCAGCGATACCTGCAGCTGCTCGGTTTCAACGGCGTGCTGGACCATCCGATCGGCGTGAACGTCGCGGGAGGGCGAGACGACAACTCGTTCTACAGCCCGGGAACGACGACGCTGTCGTTCGGCACCGGCGGCGTCGACGATGCCGAGGACGCCGAGATCATCCTGCACGAATACGGTCACGCGATCCAGGATGCGCAGGTGCCGGGCTGGGGCGAGGTCGAAGAGGCGATGGCGATGGGCGAAGGCTTCGGCGACTACTTCGCGGCAAGCTTCTTCGCCGAGGTGAAGCCGGCCGCGATGCGTCCGACCGTGGGTAACTGGGACGCCACGTTCTACAGCGCCGAAAACCCGCCCGCGCTGAGGCGGCTGGACAGCAACAAGAAGTATCCGAAGGACCTGACCTCGGACGAGCACGACAACGGCGAGCTATGGTCGGCGTCGCTGTGGCAGTTACGCACTGCGGTGGGTCGGCATGTTGCCGACCGGCTGGTGATCGCGCATCACTTTTTGCTCAACCGGCGCGCGCGGTTCGAGGACGCCGCCAATGCGCTGCTCACGGCCGACAGGCAGCTCTACCAATCCAACCATGCCGAGGCGATTCGGCAGATTTTCGTGGCCAGGGGAATGTTGCCCAACCCCAAGCGCAAGCTGCGGCGCGCGGGACAGCGCTTCGATCAGTAAATTTTTCGCGCCGCGTCAGCCCAGCATCGGCATGTGGAATCCGGGCGCGGCGCTGCCGTCGTCGGGCCAGCGTGACGTCAGCGTCTTCAGCCGCGTATAGAAGCGCACGCCGTCCATGCCGTGCACGTTGAGATCGCCGAAGAGCGACCCGCGCCAGCCGCCGAAGGAAAAGAAGGCCATCGGCACGGGGATTGGCACATTGACGCCGACCATGCCGACCTCTACATCCTGCTGGAAGCGGCGGGCGGCGTGGCCCGAGCGCGTGAAGATCGCCGTGCCGTTGGCGTAAGGGTTGGCGTTGATCAGCGCGATGGCCTCGGTCAACGACTCGACGCGGACGACGCCCAACACGGGTCCGAAGATCTCTTCACGATAGATCGCCATTGCGGGCGTCACGCGATCGAACAGCGTGGGCCCGACGAAAAAGCCACCGGCATGTCCGGCGACTTGCACCGCGCGGCCGTCCACCACCAGCGTGGCGCCATCCGCGACGCCGCCGTCGATGCAGCCCGTGATGCGCGCTTGCGCGGCGCCGGTGATGACGGGCCCCATTTCGATGCCCGGCACGTTTCCCGGACCCACGGTGACGCGATGGGCGCGCGCGGCAAGCCGCTCGACCAGCGGGTCGGCCGCGTCGCCTACGGCAACGATGGCCGAGATCGCCATGCAGCGTTCACCTGCGGAACCATACCCTGCGCCGATGATCGCTTCCGTCGCGAAGTCAAGGTCGGCGTCGGGCATGACCACGGCGTGGTTCTTGGCGCCGCCCAGCGCCTGCACGCGCTTTCCGTTGCGCGCGCCGGTTTCGTAGATGTATTTCGCGATTGGCGTGGAGCCGACGAACGAGACCGCCCTCACGTCCGGATGCGCGAGCAGCGCGTCCACCGCTTCCTTGTCGCCATGGACGACGTTGAACACGCCGTCAGGCAGGCCGGCTTCCTTGAGCAGCTCCGCCATGCGGATCGACAGAGAAGGATCGCGCTCGGAAGGCTTCAGCACGAACGTGTTGCCGCAGCCGATCGCGACCGGAAACATCCACAGCGGGACCATCGCGGGAAAGTTGAACGGCGTGATGCCGGCGCACACGCCGACCGGCTGGCGCAGCGAAAAGCTGTCGACGTCCGTGCCGACGTTTTCGCTGAATTCGCCCTTGAGCAGGTGCGGAATGCCCGTGGCGAACTCGACGACTTCAATGCCACGCGTGACCTCGCCCTCGGCATCGGCCAGCGTCTTGCCGTGTTCTTCCGAGATGACGGCGGCGAGATCCTTGCGATGCGCTTCCATCAGTTCGCGAAAGCGCATCAGGATCCGCGCGCGGCGCAGCGGCGGGAACGCGCGCCAGGCCGGGAGCGCCGCGGCGGCCGCGGCAACCGCCGCGTCGACATCGGCGGCATTGGCCAGCGGCACGTGCCGCACGACTTCGCCCTTGGCGGGATTGGCGACTTCGCCGAAGCGCGTGGTCAGGCCGGCAACGGCCTTGCCGCCAATCCACAGCGGCAGCCGTTCGAGTGTGGTCAGGTCCATCCCGTCTCCTTAGGCATGCGGTGACAAGGCGCCGGCCAAGTAGCCGCGAACGCGCTCGTCATCCACCAAAGTAGCGAAATCGCCCGCATGGGTCAACCGGCCGCGGTCGACGAAGATGAACTGCTCGCACGTGTCGCGCAGGATGTCGAGATGCCAGGGCTCGTTCGGATGCAGGCAGACGAAGACCAGCCGGCCTTCGCGCGCGGAGCTTGCGGAAGAACTGCACCATGAAGCCGATGTAGCCGTCCTGCGTGTTGAACTGCGGCTCGTCGAACAGATGAACGAGCGGCGAGTCGCTGCCGGCCGGCTCGAGCATGAACGACGGGCGCGATCGCTTCCACGCGCGCACCTGGTAGGACTGGTGGTAGTGGATCGCCAGCCGGTCGCGCTCGCGATAGCGGACGCGATGGATGTCCCGGCCGCCGACCAGCACCTGGCCCGACGTCGGCAGGTTGCTGCCGGTGATGAGCTCGAACAGCGTCGTCTTGCCGGAGCCGTTCGGGCCCATGACGCCGACGATGGCCGGTGCGTCGAAGTCGAAGTCCGCCTCCAGCGAGAACGTGACTCTCGCGGCGAACATGCCGCGCGTGTAGCGCTTGGCCAGCCCGTTCACCGAGAGCAGAGGAGCGCTCATTGTTCGCTCATTGTTCAGATCCCGAGGAGCCGCGCGCGCAGCGCGGCGTCGTCGCGCAGCGACGGACGCCGGACCTTCGTGCACGATGATGCCGTGGTCCATCACGTACGCGCGGTCGGCGACTGCCAGCGCGCTCGCGACGTTCTGCTCGACGACCAGCACCGCGATGCCTTCGCTCTTTAGGCGCAGGATCGTGCGCATGACGTCCTGCACGACCTTCGGCGCGAGGCCCTGGCTCGGCTCGTCGAACAGCACCATGCCCGGGCGCGCCCAGCAGCGCGCGCGAGATCGCCACCATCTGCATCTCGCCGCCGGACAGGTTCTCGCATTCGCGGTGCATCAGATACGGCAGCGCGCTGAAGATGTCGAAGCAGTCCTGCTCGCTCCACGGCGCGAAAGCGCGTCTTCTTGCGCGCGATGGCCAGGTTGCGGGCCACGGTCAGCGTCGGAAAGATGCGCCGGTCGTCGGGCACCCAGCCCAATGCCGCGCCGCGCGATTTCGTGCGTGGCGTCGCGCGTGACGTCGCGGCCGTCGAACCGGATCGTGTCCGACGCGCGGGCGGCGTCAGGCCCAGGATCGAGCGCAGCGTGCGTCGTCTTGCCGGCGCCGTTGGGACCGAGCAGCGCGACGACTTCGCCGGCCTGCGGCGTTCAGCGACACGCCGTAGAGCACCTGCGTCTCGCCGTAGAACGTGTCGATGCGCTCGACCGACAGCATCATTGCTCCAGCGCGCCCGAGATTCGAGCGCCGCACCCAGGGGTCGGCGCGCAGTTCGTCGGGCGTGCCTTCGGCGATGACCTGGCCCCAGTGGATGACCGAGATGCGGTCGGCGAGGCCGAACAGGAACGTCATGTCGTGCTCGATCACCACGATGGTCAGCGTGCGCTTCAACTCGTGGATCAGCGCGGACAGCCGCGCCGTGCCCTCGGTGCCGAGCCCCGCGGTCGGCTCGTCCAGGAACAGCAGACGCGGCTGCGCGGCGAGCGCCACGCCGATCTCCAGCGCACGGCGCTCGCCGTAGGGGAGGCTCTTGCGCGGGGATGCGCTCGCGCCCCGCCAGGCCGACGCGGGCCAGCACGGCGGCGGCCTCGTCCTGCGCGCCGGAATCGGCGGCCCAGGTCGCGCCATGCGTCGAAGCCGCGGCGGCGCACCGCCGGCAGCGCGACCAGCACGTTGTCGAGCGCCGTGTAGTCGTTGAACAGGTTCATCACCTGGAACGAGCGCGAGATGCCGAGCCGCGCCACCGCGCGCGGCGACGGCGCCGGTGATCGCCCGGCCGGCGAACCGCACCTCGCCGCGGTCGGGCTTGTAGCGCCCGGTCAGCACGTTGAAGCAGGTCGTCTTGCCCGCGCCATTGGGCCCCATGATGCCGGACAGCCGGCCCTCGTCGAACGAAAGCGAGATGTTCTCCAGCACGACGTGCGTCGCCGAAGCGCTTGTGCAGGTGCCTCGGCTTCGAACAGCGCCATGGCTTCAGGCCGCCTTGCGCCGCGGCGAGTGCGCGGCGCGCAGCGCGGCCGATGCGCGCGCGCGCCATGCCTGCCACTGCCCGGCGATGCCCTCCGGCTGCCACAGCACCATGGCCATGAACAGCAAGCCGTACCAGAGCAGCCAGGTCTCGGTGTAGGCGCCCAGCAGGTCGCGGGCGAGGATGAAGAACAGCGCGCCGAGCACCGGCCCCCAGAAGCTGACCAGTCCGCCGCCGATCAGCACCATCATCACGACGAAGCCGGACGAGTGCAGGCTCATCACGTTCGGATAGGCCGATTGCTGCGCCATCGCGAACAAGCGCGCCGGCGAGTCCCGCCACCGCGGCCGACAGCGTGAAGGCGATCCACTTGTACAGCCACACGTCGTGGCCGACGAAGGCGGCGCGCATCTCGTTCTGCTTGATCGCGGTCAGGATGCGGCCGAACGGCGAGTGCACCAGCCGCCACAGCGCGAACACGACACAGCGCGAAAACGCCGAAGCGCGAAGTAGTAAAGCGCCTGGTTGCCGGCGAGGTCGAACGAGGCGAAGCCGAAATCGGCGCGGCAGGCGCTTGATGTTCGAGCAGGCCGTCCTCGCCGCCGGTGACCGAGTGCCACTTGATCGCCACGAACCAGAACACCTGGCCGAAGGCGATCGTCAGCAGCGCGTAGTAGATGCCGCGCCGGTGCGAGATGAACGCCGCCACCAGCGGCGCCGAACAGCGCGGCGACGCAGCGCCGCGCCGAGCCAGGTCGAACCAGAGGTTGCGGCCACAGCCGCAACTGCAGCAGGCCGAACGCGTAGGCGCCGATGCCGAAGAACGCGCCGTGGCCGAACGAGGGCAGGCCGCCGTAGCCGAGCAGCAGGTTGTAGCCCAGCGCGAACAGCATCCAGATCATGATTTCCAGCGCCAGGTACTGGTAGAGCCCGACCCGCGTCAGCCACAGCGGCGCGCTGGCCAGTCCGACCAGCAGCAGCAGCATCGGCAGCGGCAGCAGGGCGGCGCGCGGGCGGGCGGCATGGGCGGCGATGCGGAGCAGCGAGTACTGGACAGCGAGAAATATACGTTCTATTATTTAAACATGCAAGAATATATGTTCTAATGCATTCCAGCCTCGTTCCGACGCCTGCCATGCCGCCGACCAACTACGACGAACTGAAGCAGGCGATCACCGCGCGCTACCCGGCGATGTCGAAGCAGCTGCAGGGGATCGCGCGCTTCGCGCTGGAGCGGCCGAACGAGCTGGCGCTCGGCACCGTGGCGGCGATCGCCGAGCGCCGCCGGCGTGCAGCCGTCGGCGATGGTCCGTTTCGCCAACGCGCTCGACTTCGGCGGCTTCTCGGAGATGCAGCAGATCTTCCGCGGGCGCCTGGTCGAGCGGTCGGTCAGCTACCGCGAGCGCATCGAGCAGCTGCGCCAGAGCAAGCGCAATGGCGGTCCGGCGCGGCGCCGGCCGGCGTGCTGCATCAGTCGGTCAGCGACGCGATCGCCGAACTCGGCCACCTCGAGGAGAGCGTGACGCGCCGCGCAGTTCAACGCCGCGATCCGTCTGCATCGCCGGCGCGCCGCGGATTCACGTGCTGGCGCAGCGGCGCGCGTTTCCGGTGGCCTGCTATCTGGCCTACGCGCTGGGCCAGCTCGAACTGCGCACGCACCTGCTCGACGGCGTCGGCGGCATGCTCGAGCGAAGTCGTGCGCGGCATCGCGCCGCGCGAAGTGCTGATCGCGGTGAGCTTTCGCAATTATTCGCCCGGCGTGATCGAGGCGGCTGCGGACTGCCATCGGCGCGGCGTGCCGGTGATCGCCATCACCGACAGCCCGTTGTCGCCGCTGAAGGCCAACGCCGCGGATGTCGCTTCGAGCTGGGCGACGATTCGAGCCGGCCGTTCCGCTCGCTGGTGGCGCCGTTGTGCCTCGCGCAGGCGCTGGTGGTCAGCACCGGGCACCAGCTGGCCGGGAGCGGCCGAGCAGCGCCGCGGCCAGCGGTCGCGCGCGCATGGAGCGGCCGCGTGAGCGTGCAGTCGCGCCGCTTCGACGTCATCTGCGTCGGCCGCGCCGCCGTCGATCTCTATGGCGAGCAGATCGGCGGCCGGCTGGAGGACATGCTGACGTTCGCCAAGTACCTGGGCGGCTCGCCGGCCAACACCGCGATCGGCGTTGCGCGGCTCGGCCTCAAGCCGGCGATGCTCACGCGCGTGGGCGACGAGCACAACGGCCGCTTCGTGCGCGAGACGCTCGCCGCCGAGGGCGTCGACGTGAGTCACGTGATCACCGATCCCAAGCGCCTGACCGCGCTGGCCATTCTCGGCATCCGCGACCGCGACACGTTTCCGCTGCTGTTCTATCGCGAAAACTGCGCCGACATGAGTATCGCAGCCGGCGATTTCGATGCGCAGTTCATCGCGTCGTCGATTGCGCTGTGCGTCTCCGGCACGCACCTGTCGCAGCCGCAGACCTACGCGGCCTGCGTCGCGGCCATGCGCGGAGGCGCGCAACGCGGGCACGCGGGTGGCGCTCGACATCGACTACCGGCCGGTGCTGTGGGGGCTGACCAGCCCGGGCCTCGGGGAGCACCGGTACGTGCAGTCGGGCGAAGTCAGCGCGCATCTGCAAACGGTGATTCCGTTGTGCGACCTCGTGGTCGGCACCGAGGAGGAGATCCACATCGCCGGTGGCAGCACCGACACGATCGCGGCGTTGCAGCGTCTGCGCGAACTCACGCCGGGCACGCTGGTGGTCAAGCGCGGGCCGATGGGCTGCGTCGTGTTTCCGGCGGCGATTCCCGACAGCATCGAGGACGGGCTCAAGGGTCCGGGCTTTCCCGTCGACGTCTACAACATCCTTGGCGCGGGCGACGCGTTCATGGCGGGCTTCCTGCGCGGCTGGATTCGCGATGAACCGCTGGAACGCTGCTGCGCCTACGCCAACGCGTGCGGCGCGCTGGTCGTGTCGAGGCATGGCTGCGCCCCCGCGATGCCGAGCTGGATCGAACTCAACGCGTTTCCTCGACGCACGGCTCGCCGACGCGCCGGCTGCGCGAAGACGCGCAACTCGAGCGGCTGCACCGCAACACGACACGCACGCGCCGCTGGGGCGACCTCGCCGTGCTGGCGTTCGACCATCGCGCGCAGTTCGTCGACATGGCCGCGCCGCATGGCGCTGGGCACGACCGGATCGTCGCCTGCAAGAAGCTGATCGCGGAAGGTGCGCGCGGCAGGGCGCCGACGGACTGCGCGGCGCGGGCGTCATCCTCGACGATCGCTACGGCGAGGAAATCTTTCCCGGCGTGACGGGTTGCGGGCGCTGGGTGGCGCGGCCGGTCGAGCTGCCCGGTTCCCGGCCGCTGACGTTCGAAGCGGGCAACGCGCTGGGCATGCACCTGCGCACGTGGCCCGGCGAGCACGTCGCCAAGTGCCTCGTCTACATGCACCCGGACGATCCGCCGGACCTGCGGCAGCAGCAGCTGGAGCGCCTGCGCGAGCTGCAGGCCGCATGCATCGCCACCTTCCGCGAATTCCTGATCGAAGTCATCCCGCCCGCCGACATGCCGAGCGACGCCACGACCGTGGCCCGGGCGCTCGAGCAGATCTACGCCGCCGATGTCGTCCCGGACTGGTGGAAGCTGCCGCCATCCACCAACGAGGCATGCTGGGACGCGATCACGCAGGTGATCCGCCGCAACGATCCGCATTGCCGCGGCGTGCTGCTGCTCGGACTGGAAGCGAGCGAGGAGGATCTGCAGCGCGGATTCAGCGTGGCGGCGCGCATTTGCGCTGGTCAAGGGGTTCGCCGTCGGCCGCTCGATATTCGCCGACATGGCCGCGGCGTGGTTCGCCGGCGACATGCCGGACGACGACGTGATTGCCGGCGTGGCGCTGCGCTACCGGCGGTTGATCGCGCTGTGGCAGGAAGCTCGCGCCAGCGCCGCAGGCGAAGTCCGGGCGGCATGAGCGTGCAAGCGCACGCGGAGCGACACGGATGCAAGTGCACGACAGCACACGACAAGACGGCGCCAAGTCCGTTTCACCACCAACCAGCGTCGGATGACGCGCGAGAAGGAGGCAACATGAGCGAGATCGACAAAGAGGGAAAGCAGGATGCCGACCGGAATGAAAAGATCGCGCAGCCGAATCCTGCGCGCCGAGCCGTCCTCAAGGCGTCGGCACTGACGCTGGCCACGGCGGGGACCTACGGCGTCGCGCCGTTCTTCGGGCCGTGGAAGCACAATCACGTCTGGTCGCAGACGGCGCAGAAGAAGCCGCTGGTCATCGGCCTCACGATGGACGCGAGCGGCCAGTACGCCGCGAGCGGCATGGACGAACGGCTCGGCGCGATGATGGCGATCAAGGAATTCAACGCCAAGGGCGGCGTGCTGGGCCGGCCGATCGAGGCGCTGCACATGGATTCCGAGACCACGCCGGCGACGGGCTCGCGCGTCGCCGAGCGGATGATCACGCGCAACGAGGTCGCGTACCTGGTCGGCGCGCTCCACTCCGGCGTCGCCAATGCCATTTCGCAGGTCGCGCAGAAATACGGCTGCATCTACCTGAACACCAATTCCAGCTCGCCGACCGAGTCGGGCAAGGACTGCCACCGCGTCAAGTTCGTCTGGGACGGCAACGGCACCAACTTCGCGCTGGCGATCGTCAAGAACGCGATGGCCGTCAACGGCAAGAACTGGGTGCTGCTGACCAACGACTACGTCTGGGGCCACAACACGTCGAAGGCGACGCGCACCATCGTCGAGGCCAACGGCGGCAAGATCGTCGAGGAAATGCTGGTGCCGCAGAACACGCGCGACTTCTCGTCGTACCTGCTCAAGATCCAGCAGATCAAGCCCGCCGTGGTCGCCGCCGCTGTCGGCGGCGACGACATCAAGGCGCTGCGCCAGCAGGTGGTGCAGATGAAGATGAACAAGAGCCCGGCGTGGATCAACAACCAGCAGGACTGGCCCGACGTCTACGGGCTGGGACCGGACGCGATCTTCGGCGTGTTCGGCACCAACTGGTACTACCGGCTCGACCTGCCCGGCGTGAAGGAGTTCGTCGCGGCGTACCAGGCAACCTTCCCCGGCGTGCAGATCAGGGTCCCCGGCAACACGTACTACAACGGCTACATGGCGACGCGCGAGCTGCTGCGCGCGACCGAGCGCGCGGGCACCACCAACAACATCCGGATGATCAAGGAACTGGAGAACCTCAAGGTGTCGGCGCGAGACCGGATGCAGGATTTCGACGCGTACATGAATCCGGCCACGCACCAGTTGCAGCAGACGATCTACATGGCGACCTACAACGACGCGCCGGCGGACAAGGACGACATCTTCCGGATCCTGGCCAAGCTGCCGCCGAAGGAGGTCGAGGATCCCGATGCCGCCGGCGCGTGCAAGCTCGAGTCGTACGAGGCGACGCCGACCTACGAAATGTGACCGCCGGCCGCGCGGCCGTGGCCGGCGCGGGATGCACCAGGCAACGTAGTCGCCCTGTTGCATCGCCGCGCTGGCCGGGCGCCGCGCGTCGCCGCCTGCGCATGGATTCCCTGCTCAATCTCCTTCCGCACGTGGTCAACGGCATCAGCCTCGGGCTGCTGTTCGCGTTGATCGCGCTGGGATTCATGCTGATCGTCGGCGTCATGGAGACGATCAATCTCGCGCACGGCTCGCTGTTCGCGCTGGGGATGTACGTCGCGCTGTTCGTCGTCACGCCGAAGTTGGGCTGGTTTCCTGCGGTGCAGGACGCGTATCTGGCGTTGCCGCTGGGAACGCGCTACCTGATGGCGCTGTTCCTGGCGCCCGCTATTCGTCGGCGTGTTCGGCATGGGCCTCGAACTCTGCCTTCGCCGCACCTACGGCCGGGATCCCCTGTACGGGCTGCTGTTCACGTTCGGCGCCGCGCTGGTGCTCGAGGAACTGATCCGGCTGATCTGGGGGTCGAGCGAAAAGCAGTTGCCGCTACCCGAGGCGATCTCCGGGGCGATCCGGCTGGGCGACCTCGTCTATGCCAACTACCGTTTCTTCGCCAGCGGCTTCGCCGTGCTGATGATCGGACTCCTGTGGGCGTTCCTGGAGAAGACGCCCTACGGCGCGATCATCAAGGCGGGCGCGCACGACAGCGAGATGGTGCGCGCGCTGGGGATCAATCTTTCGCGCCTGCGCCTGTTCGTGTTCGCGCTGGGCGTGGCGCTTGCGGCAATCGCCGGCGTGATCATGGCCCCGATCTGGGGCATCCGGCCGCAGGTCGGCGTCGACGCGGTCGTTCCCGCGTTCCTCATCATTGTCCTGGGTGGCGTGGGCAGCCTGTGGGGCGCGGTGGTGGCGGGGCTGATGGTGGGCATGGTGGTGGCGCTGACGGGCGCCTATGCGTCGGAGTGGTCGCTGCTTTCCATGTACCTGCTGTTCATCGCCGTGGTGACGTTCCGCGCGCGTGGCCTGTTCGGCAAGAAAAGCGTGCTCGACACTTGAACGCATCGCATCGAGGATCACGTTGACGGTGGATACGCGCGCCGCGGGCCTGTTCGACGTCACCGGCAAAGTGGCATTCGTGCCGGGTGGCTATGGTGGCATCGGCGAAGCGATCGTCTGGGGGCTCGCGCGCCACGGCGCCCGCGTTGTCATCGCCGGCCGCGACATGGTCAAGGCCAATGCGCTGACGGCGAAACTGCGCGACGAAGGCCTGGCGGCGTCCGGCTGTGCGATGGATGCGCGCTCGGTCGACTCCATCCGTGCGGCCGTGGACGGCGCCGTCGCCGAGTTCGGTGCCGTCGACATCCTGATGAACTGCGTGGGCATCCAGCGGGAGCAGCCGCTGCCGGAAGTGACCGAAGAGGCGTGGGACGATGTCGTCGACGTGAATCTCAAAGCGGCGATGTTCACCGCACAGGCGGTCGCGCGGCACCAGGTGGCCGCAGGCCGCGGCGGAAGACAGGTGCACCTGCTGTCCGTGCGCGCGCAACTTGGCCTTCGCGACCGCGGCTATTCGGCTTATTGCAGCACCAAGGGTGGACTGGCCATGCTGGTCAGGCAGCACGCCATGGAACTTGCGCGGCACCGGATCACCGTCAACGGGATCGCGCCGACGGTCGTGCGCACGGAAATGGCGCAGCATTGGTTCGCCAATCCGATGACCGCGGCGGCGATCGTCGACCGGATTCCGCTCGGACGCGCGGCAGAACCCTCAGATATCGTCGGCGCGGCGATCTTCTTCTGCGCGCCGGCGTCCGACTTCGTCACCGGGCAGATTCTTTATGTGGACGGCGGCATCACGGCCAGCCAGTAGATCGAACTCGTTGCACAGATACGCACCCAACCTTCCGCGAAATCCACGTCGAGGCAGGTACCGGGAAGTGTGGCCACTGCCTGCGCCCATCGGTCGCGCCGGCGCTTTACACCTCCACCACTGCGAAGGCTAGTAACCAGCGTCTGCCGCTGTCGACCCCAAACGGTCCATTGATCTTTACGAATGCCGACGTTGGAATGTCCTGGTTCGGCCGGTTCAAACGCGGCGCGGCGGGGTGCCGAGACCAGCCATCCGCTTGCATCGGCCATTCGCATGAACGAATCACTCCCGCGTCCTCGGTGGAAGCCACGTCACCTGACAGCGTTCTTCGGAGTAGGAGACGGTCAGATCGTAACTATCTAGATTCTGCTCGACACCCTGCAAGCGAAGACTTCTGCTGCGGTCCACTAACAAGGTCGTGTCGTCATAGGTTTCCCGGATCAAGAAAACGGGAATGAATGGATCTTCCGGATAGGGATCGTCCACGAGCAGGATGCGAGCCCCCTTAGGCACCTGGGGCAGACACTTACGAATTTGCGTTGCATAGCCAAGATTCCTGTTCTGGACCTCATTGACGATTGGCAGCACCTGATCAAATGCGTAGTTGTTTTTTGGGATGACGATGCACGCAAGACCGAGCCAGAGAACGGCCGAGCTGGCAAGCTCGAGACCGAACGTCAATCCGCGTCTCGGCAATTCTCGTTTCCAGTGGCCGAGGCCATCAACGACAATTGTTACCAGATATACTCGGCTGGCGACAAGCATCCCAGCAATCCACAGCGACCAGTAAAGCGATGGTACGTAAAGTGCGAAACCTCCTCTCGCCGGAATGAAGGCCAAGGGTAAGAACGAAACGCTTGCCATAATGCCCGCCATCACCAGGTGCCGCTTTCCGAATACGCAACCCAAGGCTGGAAGCGCGACCAGCACGCCAGCCACGATCCCCGGCGAAAATTTAAATGTGCCAAGAAACAAGGCATTCAAGTAGAACGCGTAGTTTGTAAGAAATAGAATTCCGGACGGCTCCGGACGGTACGCGTCCAGCTGGAACAACGAGTCCTTGCCCAGGTATTTGCCAGCCATGTAAGCCGCGACCACGACGCCACCGAGCAATGCCACGCGACCTGGTCCGATTGACCACTGCCGGAGGCTATCCAAGAACCTGCCCCGTCGGAAATTGCGGGGCGGGTTCCACAGTAATTCGTATACTAGAAGGGCAACAGGCAAACTGACGGAAATCTCCTTGGAATTCAAACTGGCAATCAGCAGGATCAGCACAAAGGCGCTCTGACGGAAGCTCGGGAGCTTGCCGCGTTGTCGAATCAGCAGGTAGTAGTAGAGAGCGCTGTAATAGAAGAAGAATGCCAGCACGTCGTAAATCATTCCGGTGTCGTAATAGATCGACACAAAACTCTCGTTCAGCCCCGTGAGCAACACCGCCACGGCACCGACCTCGACCGAACTCGCAAGATTTCTAACCACGAGAAAGACCAGGCCGACGTTTAGCACTACGACGATCAACGTGGCAACGCGATAGGGACCGGGTTGAAAGCCCCAGAGCGAATACAACCCCTTGTAAAACAACCCGCCCATGGGGCGATAGAAATCCGAGGTGAAAATGACGTTGGCGCGCAGTACTTCGGCCCAAGAACGCACCCAGTAATAGTGCATGTTCATCAGGTCGTCGCCGCTGAACCAGGAATTCAGTCCGTCGACAGTGAATCTCAGGAAGTACAGGCTGAACCCGACGACAAATACTGCGAGCGCAATTCGTCGGACCCATAGAGGCAGGTCAACCCCCTTCCGTTGTTGCACGTTTGGAAGTTCAGGGTTATGCAGCAGTGGTGGCTGTCGCTCGCCCAATGAGTTAAGTGGACATGGCGGGAATCGTGATTCGCATGCGTCCGCGGACGGGTCCGACTAAAAAGCAGTATAGCTCGCAGTCTGACAGTTGCGCGCTCTTTGCCTAGCCTGGCCACTTGCGCATGCGTTCCGGGCACTTGGAGTCGTCCAATGCGACGCTGAAAGTGGAAGCGTCGATGCGGAGAAGAGATTGCGACGAGTAACCGTCGATTAGCTACCGTACGCTGATCGCAGTCACCTTGGCCCAGTCACGAATGCAGGTTCGCGGACAGTCGCAGCCGGGCAGCCCCCCGTTCGGTCATTTCGGCCTCCTGCCGAACGTTTCGTGCGTTCGACCATCGCCCGCTCAGGGCGGTCTACGGTCTGCAAATTGCCTAACGACGAGTACTGCGCCAGTCGCGACTATTTTTGCAACTGGACAATTCGAGTGCATGGCAGCAACCCGACGCTCGCGATCCGCGAGAGCATCCAGTGATCTCGCGAACACCATCGCCCTGACCCGGTAAAAGGAGCTAAATCAAGTCCGTGCCGCCGCGCGATGACGTGTCTCGATTCGCGGTGTCCGCCTATTGGCAATCTTGCCTGTAGCGCTGACCTTCCGTATTTGGACGAACCCGGACGCTGGCGACCAGCAGTAAGCCCCGGAACACCACGCTCACGTCTCGCGCCCGTCTATCCGGAAACTTGCGTCGGCGTCCTGCGCAAGCACCCGCGTGAGCCAAGGCATGACGCCGCGCATCTGCTCTGAGAATTTCCACGGCGGGTTGACGACGAACAAGCCGCTGCCGTGGAGACCCCGACCCTCGGGGGAGGGCGCGTGGACCTGCAGCGCAATGTCCAGCCAGTCCGCGCCCGCTGCCCGGCGGAGCCGGTCGGGCAGTTCGATCGCTTCACGACGCTGGAGCAGCGGATACCAGACGACATAAGTCCCGGTCGCAAAGCGCTGCAAGCCGTCGCGCAGCGCGGTCACCACCGCGCGGTAATCGGACACAAGCTCGTACGATGGATCGATCAGCACGAGTCCGCGCCGCGACGGAGGCGGCAGCACCGCCTTCAGTCCGGTGAAACCATCGCCCGACGGTGACCGTGACGCGGCGACCCTCGACCGCGAACTGTTCGGCGAGAATCTGCCGTTCGGTGCTGTGCAACTCGAATAACCGCAGGCGATCCTGCTGCCGGAGCACGCCGAGCGCAATCCGGGGCGACCCGGGATAGTTACGCAGCACGCCATGGAACTTGCGCGGCACCGCATCACCGTCAATGGGATCGCGCCGACGGTCGTGCGCACGGAAATGGCACAGCATTGGTCCGCCAATCCAGTAACCGCGGAGGCCATCGTCAACCGGATTCCGCTCGGGCGCGCGGCCGAACCCGCTGATATCGTCGGTGCGGCGATCTTCTTCTGCGCACCGGCATCGGACTTCATCACCGGCCAGATTCTTTGTGTGGACGGCGGCATCACGGCCAGCCAGTAGGATCGCCTGTCCGTTGGCCGAGTAGTAGCGAGATGTTCCCGCGCAAGACGCAGGCGTTCGGATCGCGTCAGCGAGGCGCCTCCATTTTCGCCGGTGAACGGGAAGGACTGCGAATTCGGCCCGAACCCCACCCCTGCCGCATCGAGGCAGGCGCGGGCTCTTGGCTCGCCGACCGAAAGAAGGCCCCGCCGTGCGGCGAGGCCGATTTGTGCGTGCCGCGCTCGTCAGCTGGACGCGCACCGCCGCTTCGCCGCAAGTCCGGCCAGGCCGAGGACGAGGAGTGCGGCCGTGCCAGGTTCCGATATGGGTATGGCGCGGAATGAATTGTCGGCGTTGAAATACAGCGCGGTTCGCGATAGCGCGAACGTGTCGGTCGCGAGCAAATCTAGCCGCGAGGCGAATGGCGCTTCTCCCTGCGCTGGATCGCGCGAACCGTCGATGCTCGTCAAAGTCAGGAAGGGAATCACGCCGCCAATATCGAACAACGTTTTCGTTGCCAACGCGCCGGTTCCCATGGTGATCAGGTCGAAATTTGCACCATTGATGACTTCCTCGTCCAGGGAGGTGATCCGATATTGGATGCTCCCTCCTCCGGTCCAGGCCCCGAAGTTGAAGCTGATGTCGTACAGGTCGACGCCGCCGACTTCGATTTCGGCAACGCTGAAAGCCGCGGTCGACGGGAATGTTCCTGTGGACGAGACGTACGTCAGGAGCAGGTCGCCGTCGAGGTTGTCGATGCAGGACCCGGCTGCGGCCCACGCGGCGACCGTTGCGTAGTTGCTGCAGGCCAACGGCCCCGCGGCAACACCTCCGCTGAATGTAATCCCGACCGCTGCCGCAATCGCCGCGAATAGTCTCGAGTCCATTTGGCTACCTTTCAAAAGACTTCATTCTAAGTGCCAGCGTTGCTTGCGACCCTCGGCCGACCCTGAAGGTCCGCCCGGAGAGCTTGATGGTTCGCGTCCGCAGTGAGCCATCAACCATTGTGGTCAAAGCAATCCTTGCACCCCCTCAATACTTCCGGGCCCGCGTCTGATGCACGCCCGCAATTGCCAGCAGGAACGCCAGCGTCACAAGTGCCCACGAAGAGTCGACTGGAACGACGCTGGCCGGAACTTCCACGACCGACGCCGAATTGTCGGCATGGAAGAACACCGCGGATCCCGACAGGTTGAATGTGTCGGTCACCACGACTTGGGCCCGATTTGGAAACGCCCTTTCTCCCGCCAACGGGTCGCGTGAACCATTGGTGCTCGTCAAGGTCAGGAACGGCGCGGCACTGCCGGTATCGAAGATCTCCTTCGTCGCCTCCGCGCCGGCCCCCTGCACGACCGTATCGAAATTCGCCCCCTCGATGCGCTCCTGATTCAGAGACGTGAGACGGTACCGGATGCTTCCCCCTCCGGCCCATCCCGTAGCCCCAAAGTCGAATGTGACGACGTACAAATCGATGCCTGCGAGTTCGGCCTCCAAAACAGCGAAGGCGGCGGTCGACGGGAATGTCCCCGTTGTCGAGACGTAGGTCAGGAGCAGGTCGCCGTCGAGGTTGTCGATGCAGGACCCGGCGGTGGCCCACGCTGCGACCGTCACGTAGTTGCTGCAGGGCAACGGCGGCGCGGCAGCAACGGCCGCACTGAACACCATTCCGACCGCCGCGACGATCGCTGGGAGCAGTCTGGATCTCATCGGGCCACCTCTTGTCGCGCAGTCCCGTGCAAATTTCGATCCATCCTGCCATTCACATGCTTTCTCACTACATCCCCCTGCGTCTGGCAACGCTTGATTGAATTCTCCCCCGGGCACTCCCTGTCCATTTGACGCAAGACAAGGACGTGTCGAAAAGACCACAATGAACTTGTGGGGACTGCGTGGCCAGGTGCGTTGCTGGGAGCAGCGGGGCGGTGGCATACTGAAGTCTGCGGGGTTGGCCGAACGCGACCCGGTTCCACGCCATATCCACTCTTGTGACGGCCTTGGTCAGGTTTCTGTTGATCGTCGCATTCGCAGCAATGCCGTCAATTGCCGGCTCTCGAAGCGTGCAGGATTGGCTGATGTTCTATCCGGCGCACATCAGTGCCGGCGAATTGCGCGATGTGATCGCGTTCGCTCGGGACCACTTCGGCGCCGACGTCCGCGAGTGGTACGTCGCGGGCGAGTATTCGGGTCTGGTGGCGGAGCCCGTATCGCGAGTCGGCGCGCCGCGGGGCACCGCGCTCGTCTTCCACGGCAATGCCGGCTGGGCGGGCGATCGGTTGTATTACCTTGCGCCATTTCTCGAACGCGGCTATCGCGTCGTGCTTGCGGAATACCCGGGCTACGGCATGCGATCCGGCGAGACCACGGTCGAACGCGTCCTCGGGTTCGCCGATAGCGCGGTTACCGAGGCCTTGCACGCGTGGTCCGGTGACCTGCTTCTCGTCGGTGAGTCACTGGGCGCCGGCATAGCAGCCCAGCTCGGCATGCAACATGAGCCGAAGGTCAAGGGCCTCGTGCTCATCACGCCATGGGACTCACTGCGCACGCTCGCGCGCACGCACTACCCGTGGCTGCCTGCGAGCCTCTTTCTGAAGCATCCCATGGATTCCATCGCCGCACTGCGCTTCTTCCGCAAGCCGATTGCAGTGCTGGTCGCCGACCGCGACGAGATCGTAGGCGCGGCGGGCGGGCTCGCGCTCGCGCAAGCGCTCGCAGTCGCCCGACTCGTCCGGTTGCCCAACTCGGGTCACAACGACTGGATCGGTGCGATGACGTTGCGCCATTGGGACGACCTGCTGTCGCCATTCTGATGCGTGATCCGTGCGCTTGCGTACGGAAAAAATGCGCACACTTCTTTTGGAAAGGGCTACGCGCGAAGCGACGGCCTCGGCGCAGGCTGCAGCGTGGCCTGGCCTGGCGTGAACCTGTCCTTGCGATGACCACTCCTGGCCGGAAGCAGCCAATCGCCTCGGTTTTCTCCGCGCGTGAGGGCATCCCGTTGCTCACCGCCGCTCGACCCGACCAACTATGCCGTTTCGCTTCGTGTACCCTCTACGACGGCACAAGCACCTCGAAGAAAATCGCCTGACATGGACGAATCGTCTGCGTTGAAGGTCGTCGCGATGCGGGCCGTCGAAACGACGGATACCGCGCGCACGCTTTGGACCGACGAGGATCGCGCTTGGGCGAGTCGCGCCGCGGCAGAAGTCGTCGGAGCCGAGGGCGCGCCGGAGGCATTCCTCGCCCGCAGGGCGACGCTGGGCATCGAGAAACTCGGTGTGCTGCAACCAGCGTTGCCGCGAATCGTTCGCGCGCTCCAGTGGCGGTCATGGGTAGGGATAGTCGTCGTTGTCGGTGCGTTCGCGCTTGGCATCGTCCTCGATCAGGTCGACTCCACGCAGCGAATCAATATCCTGGCGCCCCCGGTGCTCGGGCTGTTGTTCTGGAACCTCGCCGTCTACGTCGCCATCGTCGCCGGCTATGTCGCGCGCTACGGCGAAAGAGGGGAACTGGGACTGCTTCGCAGCGCACTTGCGCGAATCGCCGGCGGCCTTTCGCGGCCACGCCGCGTTGGCGCGATACGAGAAGGCGTCGTCGCCTTCGTTGACGACTGGACACGTCGATCCGCTTCCTTGTACGGAATTCGCGCCGCGCGCATCCTGCACGTTGCCGCGGCGGCGCTCGCTGCCGGCGTGATGGCGGGACTTTATCTGCGCGGCACTTGCATTCGAGTACCGCGCGAGCTGGGAGAGCACGTTTCTCGACGCGTCGATCGTGCGCCCGATCGTCGCCTTTGCGTACGCGCCGGGTGCGTTGCTGACCGGGATCGCCGTTCCGGGCGCGGATGCCGTGGCGGCGATTCGCGCGCCTGGGAGTGAAAATGCCGCGCGCTGGTTGCACTTGATGGCCGCGACCGTTGCGGTCGTGGTGATCGTGCCACGTTTCGCTCTCGCACTCCTCGCCGGTATGGTCGAGCGCCATCGCTCGACGCAGTTTGCGCTGCCGCTGGACGAACCGTACTTCCAGCGTCTGCTTCGCGGCTATCGGGGCGGCGCGGCGCACGTGCGCGTCATTCCGTACAGCTACACGCCTCCCGCCGCGGCCATCGCCGGACTCGAAGCTGTCGTCGGGCGCGCGTTCGGTGGAAGCTCGGCAATGACCGTCACGCCGCCCGTCGCCTACGGTGCCGAGCACGCGAACGCCGGTGTCGCGACCCGGGATGCTGCGACGACTCTCGTTGCGCTCTTCAGCGCGAGCGCGACGCCCGAGCGCGAAGTGCACGGAGAATTCCTGTCCGCCCTCGTTCGCGAGGGTGCGGGCGCCGAGGCGGCGTTGGCGTTGGTCGATGAAGGTGCCTGGGTTGCGCGCTGGAAGCAGGATCCCGCGCGCATTTCGGATCGACGCGCGGCGTGGCGCCAGCTCGCTCAGGATGCGCACGTACCCATCGTATTCGTTAATCTGTCTGCGCCGAATCTCGCGGCAGCCGAGCAGGCGCTCGACGCCGCAATCGCCGGTCTGCCCCTGTGAGGGCGGCGTGAATCCCGAATCCACCATCGCGCTATCGCTGATCGCGCATACGAACGTCGGGAAGACAACGCTGGCGCGGACGCTCGTCGGCCGGGACGTGGGCTCGGTGCGCGACGCGCAGCATGTCACGCAGGAGGCTACGTCGTATCCGCTGCTCACGACCGCCGAGGGCGATGCGCTCGTCCTGTGGGACACGCCGGGTTTCGGCGACAGCGCGCGGCTCGGCCGGCGGATGACACAGCAAGGCAATCCGATCGGCTGGTTTTTATCGCAGGTGTGGGACCGCTTCCGAGATCGCGCGTTCTTTCTTTCGCAGCAGGTCGTCCGCAACGTTCGCGATCAGGCGGATGTCGTCCTCTATCTCGTCAACGCGTCGGAATCGCCCGAAGACGCCGGCTACCTCGCATCGGAGCTCAGCATCCTCGAGTGGATCGGAAAGCCAGTGGTCGTGCTGATCAACCAGACCGGCCGGCCGCGTCCGCGCGACGAAGAGCGGGCCGAGGAAGCTATCTGGCGCGCCGCGCTCGCGCCGCGCCCGATCATCCGCGCGGTGACGACCTTCGACGCGTTCGCGCGCTGCTGGGTTCAGGAGATCGGGCTCTTCGCCCTCGTTGGGAACGTTCTTCCGGAAGCGCGCCGCGTGACCTGGACGCGCGTCGTCGACGCATGGCAGGCGCGGCGCCTTGCCCAATTCAACGAAGCGATGTCGGCACTCGCCGCACCGATCGCTGCGGCGGCCTGTGATCGCGAATCGCTCCCGGAAATCGGCGCCGCCGCCACGCTGCGGGGGATCGGCAGCACCCTCGGTCTGGGCACGGACCCTATGGACAGCGCCAAAACACGCGCGTCGCGCGCGATGGCCATGCGGCTCGACGAAGGATTACGCCTGAGCACCGATCAATTGATCGGACTGTACGGGCTCGATGGCCGGGCGAAAGGAGAAGTGCTCGAGCGGCTTGCAGGCGGATTCTCGTTGGATGCGCCGGTCAGCGAACGCAAGGCCGCGGTGATGGGCGGCGTGGTGTCCGGTGCCCTCAGCGGCCTTGCCGCCGACCTCGCTGCAGGAGGCCTCACGTTTGGCGCCGGGATGCTCGCCGGCGCGGTGCTCGGGGCGTTGGGCGGCGCGAGCGTCGCGCGTGGCCTGAACATCGCGCGCGGCAAATCGGGTGCGATGCTGCGCTGGGACAATGCGTTCCTCTCGACCCTGGTCGTATCGGCGGTGTTGCGCTATCTCGCCGTCGCGCACTACGGGCGCGGCCGTGGCGACTGGGTGGAGACCGAGTATCCACCCTTCTGGACTCCGCTCGTCGCGGGGATCGTTGAGGAGCACGCTGATCGACTCGCGAGCCTGTGGGCGCAACGCGAACCGGTCTCCGATGCCGGAATCCTCGCAAATGGCTTGAGTTCGCTGCTCGCGGATGTGACAAGGGGCGCGCTCGAGCGGCTTTACCCGGGCGCACTGGAGGCCCCGACTCGTACCGCGACGGGGCGAAACGGCGCAACCGCCGGATAGCCCCGCGATCCGGAGTTGTTTCCCGCAAGATTGAGATCTGAGGGCCACCGTCTGGAACTGGCCGAACACAGACATTGGCGCCTGTTGGCTTTGGAACACTGCGCTCACGTCTCGCGCCCGTCTATCCGGAAACTTGCGTCGGCGTCCTGCGCAAGCACCCGCGTGAGCCAAGGCATGACGCCGCGCATCTGCTCTGAGAATTTCCACGGCGGGTTGACGACGAACAAGCCGCTGCCGTGGAGACCCCGACCCTCGGGGGAGGGCGCGTGGACCTGCAGCGCAATGTCCAGCCAGTCCGCGCCCGCTGCCCGGCGGAGCCGGTCGGGCAGTTCGATCGCTTCACGACGCTGGAGCAGCGGATACCAGACGACATAAGTCCCGGTCGCAAAGCGCTGCAAGCCGTCGCGCAGCGCGGTCACCACCGCGCGGTAGTCGGACACAAGCTCGTACGATGGATCGATCAGCACGAGTCCGCGCCGCGACGGAGGCGGCAGCACCGCCTTCAGGCCGGCGAAACCATCGCTGGCAGTAACCGTCACGCGGCGACCCTCGACCGCGAACTGTTCGGCGAGAATCTGCCGTTCGGTGCTGTGCAACTCGAATAACCGCAGGCGATCCTGCTGCCGGAGCACGCCGAGCGCAATCCGGGGCGACCCGGGATAGTTGCGCAACACGCCATCCGCATTCACGGCGCGCACCAGCCCGAGATAATCACTCACCGGCTCCGGCAGATCGTCGCGCTCCCAAAGTGCCGCGATGCCGCCGCGAAATTCGGCATTCTTCACCGCGAACCCCTGCTCGAGCGAATACATGCCGGCGCCGGCGTGCGTGTCGACGATCATGACCGGCTTGTCCTTGCGCGTAAGAATGCGCAGGAGCGCGACCAACGCTATGTGCTTCAGCACGTCGGCGTGGTTGCCTGCATGAAAGCCGTGGCGATAGCTGAGCATCTAGGTGACGTCCAGAAGCGGCGGGGGGCGCCGGCAAGGCGGCGCAGTCTTGTGCGGGCTGCGCCGGCAAGTCCGCAAAATGCGAAACGGGGACCGCTTCGGGTCCCCGTTCGGGTGTTTCGTTGCTGCTATTGCGTCAGGCGGAGAAGCTCGAGCCGCAGCCGCATGTCGTCGTGGCGTTCGGGTTCTTGATGACGAACTGCGCGCCTTCGAGGCCGTCCTGGTAGTCGATCTCCGCGCCCACCAGGTATTGGTAGCTCATCGGGTCGATCAGCAGCGTCACGCCGTCCTTGACCAACGCCGTGTCGTCCTCGTTGGTGACCTCGTCGAACGTGAAGCCGTACTGGAAGCCCGAGCAGCCGCCGCCCGACACGAAGACGCGGAGCTTCAGGTCCGGATTGCCTTCCTCTTCGATCAGCGCCTTCACCTTGGTGGCCGCCGAGTCCGTGAAGACCAGCGGGGCGGGCATCTCGTTCATTGCATTCATCGTGGGCTCCTGTAGCGCGCGCGGCGCAACTATCTCCGACTCATTTTACTCGCATTTGCCGATTGCCGGATTCGGGCCGCCGGCGGGGGCAGCAAACAGACCTACTCGGCCGACGCCCTCTTCAATTCGACCACGCTCGCGGTTCCGGGTTCGACGTGATTCAAGCGTCCCTGGATCACGGCGCCAAGGTGCATTTCGAGCGTCCGGTACTCGACGTCGCCGACGATCCTGGCCTTGGACTGCAGTTCCAGGAAATCGTTGGCCGTCACCGGACCGTTCACCATGCCGTTCACGACCACATGCGAGACGGTGATTTCGCCGTCGACGCGTGCCTGTTCGCTGACCACCAGCGTGCCGGATTCGCCGTCGTGCGTGGTCACGTTGCCCACCACCTGACCGTCGATGCGCAGGCCGCCGGTGAAGGTGACGTCGCCGCGGACCACGGTGCCGGCGCCGATCAGGCAGTCGATGCGCTTTTGCGGCGGCGCGTGTTTCTTGCGTTCGAACATGGGGGCTCCCTTCGCGATTCTAAAGCTGCAGTGTCCGCGAGGCCCGGGCGGTGCCTTGGCCGGCCTCGAATGCGCGGGCCGTCACGTTGGTGACGCGCATCCCTTCCGGGACGCGAAATCTGCCTTCAACCCGCTGATAATACTTGAATTTCAGCGCAAGCGCCGGCTTCATCTCCGGCTGGTCGTCGGGCAACGTCAGCACCATGCCACGCGTGCCCGCGGGCGCGCCGGTCACCGGGGCCAGCGTGACCTGGAGGACCACGCTGCCCTCGAATTCGTCCTTGGGGCTGCCGCCGCGCACCACGAGCAGGTTGTAGTGCCACATCTCGTCGCTGTCGCGCTCCACGGCCAGTCGCTGCAACTGCAGGCCGATCTGCTTGCTGGAATCGGACACCAGCTTCTGCAGGAAGGCCAGTTCCTCCTTCAGCTGTGCGTTCTCGCCGGACAGCTCGATCGACTGCTTCTGCTGCGTTTCCTGCGGTGCCGCGGGCCATCGCGAGTTCGCTTTCCAGCGTCGAGTTCCTGGCGCGGAGGTCGAATGCCTCGGTCCGCAGTTTCTTGGTCTTCGGCTTCCAGCGTGACCAGCTGCTCCTCGACTTCCTTGCGATTGAAGCCGCCGAAGATCTGGCCGAAGTCGAATCCCCACCACCACATGCCGACGATCATGCCGACGAGCGTGACGATGATCGCGGCGCGACCCCACCACGGCAGGTGCGTGCGCACCGCCATCCGCGGCGCCGAAATGCCGAAATGCTGGCGCACGCTGCGCCACCAGAGGGACTTGGCCACGACCGCGCTGTTCCTACGGCACGACCGGCGCCGCGGTCAATCCGGTGGTCTCGGGCAGGCCGAACATCAGGTTCATGTTCTGCACCGCTTGGCCCGCTGCGCCCTTGACCAGGTTGTCTTCGACGACCAGCACGGTGACCATGTCGGCGTTGCCCGGACGATGCACGGCGATGCGCGCGACATTCGACGCACGCACGCTGCGGGTGTCCGGTGCGGAACCGGCGGGCATCACGTCGACGAAGGGCTCGCCGGCGTAGCGCTTTTCGAACAGCGCCTGCAGGTCGACGTCGGTGCGCGTGAGCCGCGCGTACAGCGTCGAATGGATGCCGCGGATGATCGGCAGCAGGTGCGGCGTGAACACCAGCTTGACCGGCGTCTTGCTGCGCGCGCCGAGTTCCTGCACCGTCTCCGGATGATGGCGGTGGCCGCCGACGTTGTAGGCGCGGAAATTGTCGGAGGCTTCCGCCAGCAGCAGGCCGATCTCGGCCTTGCGCCCCGCGCCGGAGGCGCCGGACTTGCAATCGGCGATCAGGTGCTCGGTGTCGACGATGCCGGCCTCGATCAGCGGCATGAAGCCCAGCTGCATCGACGTGGGATAGCAACCCGGATTGCCGACGATGCGCGCCTTGCGGATTTCGTCGCGATGGAATTCGGGCAGCCCATAGACCGATTCGGCGAGAAGGTCGGGGCAGGCGTGCGGCATCTTGTACCACTTCTCGAACATCGCGACATCGCGAATGCGGAAGTCCGCGGCGAGGTCGATGATCTTCACGCCGGCGTCGACGAGACCGCGCGCCTGCGCCATCGCCACGCCGTGCGGCGTCGCGAAGAACACGAGATCGCAGGACTTCAGATCGGTCGCGTCCGGCGCCGTGAAGCTGAGCTTGTCGTAGTGCCCGCGCAGGCTCGGGAACATGTCGACGACGCGCGTGCCGGCATCGCCGCGCGACGTGATGGCGCGCACGTCGGCCTCGCCGTGCGATGCCAGCAGGCGCAACAGTTCGACTCCCGTGTAGCCGGTGCCGCCGACGATGCCGATCTTGACCATGCGGTTCCTCAACTTTGTATCCGACACTTTGTAGCCGATTCTAGCACCGTGTTCCACGACCTATGACAATGGCATAGACGATATTCGGCCGCTTCATGACTGCTATTCACGTCATTCAGCGATTGCCGCCCCACAAGCGCAAAGGCCACCTCGAAGGCGGCCTTTGCGGGGGAAGCGTTCGACTGCTTAGCGCTTCGAGAACTGCTTGCGCTTGCGCGCCTTGTGGAGGCCGACCTTCTTGCGTTCGACTTCTCGCGCATCGCGCGTGACCAGCCCTGCCTTCGACAGCGTCGGCTTCAGTTGCGCGTCGTAGTCGATCAGCGCGCGGGTGATGCCGTGGCGAACCGCGCCGGCCTGGCCGGATTCGCCGCCGCCGTTCACGTTGACCATGATGTCGAACGTGGCGACGTGGTTGGTCAGCGCCAGAGGCTGGCGGACCACCATGCGGCCCGTCTCACGGGTGAAGAATTCGTCGACCGGCTTGTCGTTGACGATGAACTTGCCGGAGCCGGTCTTGATGAACACGCGCGCCACCGACGTCTTGCGGCGGCCCGTGCCGTAGTAGTAGTTGCCGATCATGACTTCGCTTCTGCTTTCCCGATTTTCTTCACCGGATCAAAGGACTTGGGTTGCTGGGCCGAATGCGGATGCGCGGGCCCCGAGTAGCACTTGAGCTTCTTCAGCATGGCATAGCCGAGCGGACCCTTGGGCAGCATGCCCTTCACGGCCTTTTCCAGCGCGCGGCCGGGGAAGCGTTCCTGCATCTGGCCGAAGTTCACGGTCCGGATGCCGCCCGGATAGCCGGTATGCCGATGGTAGAGCTTGTCTTCCGCCTTGTTGCCGGTCACGCGCAGCTTGTCGACGTTGGTGACGACGATGAAGTCACCCGTATCCATGTGCGGCGTGTAGGTCGGCTTGTGCTTGCCGCGGAGGCGCAGCGCGATCTGGCTCGCGAGCCGGCCCAGCACCTGGTCGGTCCCGTCGACGACGAACCATTCCCGGGTGATGTCCGAGGGCTTGGCGGAGAAGGTCTTCATCTAAAAGTCTCTAAAGTGTTCACTGAGGGGTTCACTCAGCAAAGTCTGCTATTTTACTGTTCAAGGGCCTTCGGCGTCAAGGCGAACCAGCGCAAGGGCCGCGGGCCGCAGCGTTTGCGCACCGCAATACGGACGACGGGCAAAAAGAGGCGCGGTGGTTTAGACCGCGCCTTTAGGATTCCACCATAGGAGGAGAATGGAGGAATGCGCCTGCGGTGCCTAAGGAGGAGTAAGGCGGAGCCGCAGACGAATAAATCCTCGCATATTGCAACGCACAAATCAACATTTCAGTTGCAGTGCAGCATGATTAGATAGGTTTGTTGCGCATCGGCGGACGAAATCCGCCGAAAACCGACGGTAAATCGGCACTATTTGCGCCAATTTGGGGCAATCATCATGAAAACCAGGATCAAGTGGGTGGAAGGCGTGAGTTTTGTCGGCGAGACCGGCAGCGGCCACGCCGTGGTCATCGACGGCGCGCCGGAGCATGGGGGCCGCAATCTCGGCATGCGGCCGATGGAGATGGTCCTGACGGGCACGGCGGCCTGCACGGCGTTCGACGTCGTGCTGATCCTGAAGCGCGGGCGGCAACCGGTGACCGATTGCGTGGTGACCGCGGAGGCAACCCGCGCGCCCGAGGATCCCAAGGTCTTCACGGGCATCCACTTCGTCTATGCGATCGCCGGGCGGGGCTTGAACGCCGCGCAGGTCGAACGCGCGGTGAAGCTCTCGAAGGAGAAATACTGCTCGGCCACGATCATGCTGGCAAAGACCGCGGAGATCACCTACGAGATCGTGATCACCGACGGCGATCGCGTGCCCGGGAATCCTGATCCGGGGTAACCCTGCCGCTACTTGCCCGGGGCGGGCGCAGCGTCCTTCGGCGGGTCGGGTTCGATCGGCTTGATCGGTGCAGGCATCGTGCGGGGCGGCAGCAGGCCGCGTACCTGGGCGTCGAACTTGGCGCGTCATCGCCTTGCCGTCCGGCGTCTTGAAGTCCAGCGTCACCGGAACCAGTGTGCCGTTGCAACAGGTCCTTGTTGATCTCGCACCAGGCGCAGAAAGGCTGCCTTTGTAGGCGAGACGCGTCGTCTTGCCGCCGGCAACCGGCATGGACGCCACGACTTTCCCGTCGGACGGTTCGCCCGGGACCGTCACTGCAACCAGCTCGACCTTCTTTGCCACTGGCGTGGACGCGCCGACCAGCACGAGGTCGATGTCGCTGTAGATGTCCACATAGACTTGCGCCTCGGACCCCGCCGCAGCCGGACGCAGCCACGCGGTCGTAAGCGTCACGTCGCCCGCGAGTGCGACGGTCGATCGCCATCAGGGCGCAGCCCGCAAGCGCCGCGCCGTACCACGAATCCGGACGAGCGCTGCGCCGTCATCGTGCTTCCCGCAGCAGGCGGATCAGCGACGACGTGTCCCAGCGCCCGCCGCCTTGCGCCTGCACCCGCGCGTAGAACTGGTCGACGAGCGCCGTTGCCGGCAGCTGGGCGCCGTTGGCGCGCGCCTCCGCGAGGCAGATGGCGAGGTCCTTGCGCATCCAGTCGACGGCGAAGCCGAAGTCGAACTTGTCCGCGATCATCGTCGCGCCGCGGCTCTCCATTTGCCAGGACTGCGCGGCGCCCTTGCTGATCACCTCGAGCACCTGCGTCGGGTCGAGGCCCGCGCTCGACGCGAAATTGATTCCCTCCGACAGCGCCTGCACCAGTCCGGCGATGCAGATCTGATTGACCATCTTGGTGAGTTGGCCGCTGCCCGAAGCGCCCATCAGCGTCACCGCGCGGGCGTAGGTCGCCAGCACGGCTTCTGCCTTGGCGAACGTCGCCGGCGTCTCCGCCGACCATGATCGTGAGCTTGCCGTTCTCGGCGCCCGCCTGGCCGCCGGAGACCGGCGCATCGAGGAACCCGACCCCCTTGGCCGCGGCCGCCGCGTGCATTTCCCGCGCGACGTGGGCCGATGCCGTCGTGTGATCGACCAGGATGGCGCCGGCGGTCATTCCCGCCAGCGCGCCGTCGGCGCCGGTGATCACGGCGCGGACGTCGTCGTCGTTGCCGACGCACATCAGCACGATTTCCGCGCCCTTCGCCGCGGCGGCAGGCGTTGCGGCGCTGCTGCCGCCGAACGCCTCCGTCCATTTCGCCGACTTGGCGGCTCGTGCGATTGAATACCGTGACCTGATGGCCGGCGCGAGACAGGTGGCCCGCCATCGGATAGCCCATGACGCCCAGTCCGAGAAATGCAAGTTTCATTGTCGCTCCTGTGTCGTGTGTGCGTCGCCTCGCGGCCGCCCGCGCAGGCGCGAACCGTAATGCACCTTGAGTGCAAGTATCGTCAACACCAGTGTCAGCGTGATGCCGTTGGCCACGATCAGCGGCAGCGAAGCGAGCCTGATGCCGTACCAGAGCCACAGCGCGACACCGACGCTGAACATCGAGAACATGCCCCAGGAAATGTCGTGCGCGGACCGCTTGCGCACGATGTGCAGGACCTGCGGCACGAACGCGACCGTCGTCAGCGCACCGGCCAGGTACCCGATCACGTCGAGGCCGACCGCGTCGCCGTAGTTCATCCGCGGGCGAGCGCGGCTCGCGCCAGCGCGATGGCGGCGCGCACCTGCGCCGGCGCGGTGCCGCCCGGATGGTCGCGGCTGGCCACCGAACCTTCGAGCGTGAGCACGGCGAAAACGTCATCGTTCACCAGCGGCGAGAAAGCCGCGCAGGTCGGCGAGCGGGAGGTCCGCCAGGTCGCAGCCCTTGCTTTCCGCATGGCGCACGGCGCGCGCGACGGCTTCGTGCGCGTCGCGGAACGGCAAGCCGCGGCGCACGAGGTAATCGGCCAGGTCGGTGGCGGTGGCGAATCCTTCGCTGGCCGCGGCGCGCATGCGCTCCGCATCGACGCGGATGCCGCTGCCCACGAGATCGGCCATGATGGCCAGCGAATCGGACAGCGTGTCGACGGTGTCGAACAGCGGTTCCTTGTCTTCCTGGTTGTCCTTGTTGTAGGTCAGCGGCTGGCCCTTCATCAGCACCAGCAGCGACACCAGGTGCCCGATCACGCGCCCGGCCTTGCCGCGAACGAGTTCGGGCACGTCGGGGTTCTTCTTCTGCGGCATGATCGAACTGCCGGTACAGAAGCGGTCGGCGAGTTGCACGAAGCCGAAGCGCGGACTCGACCAGAGCACGAGTTCCTCGCAGAAGCGCGACAGGTGCACCATCGCCAGCGCGGCCGCGGCCTCGAATTCGATCGCGAAATCGCGGTCGGCGACGGCGTCGAGCGAATTGCCGCACAGGCCGTCGAAGCCCAGTTCCTTCGCGACGCGGTCGCGATCGATCGGAAACGACGTGCCGGCGAGCGCCGCGGCGCCCAGCGGCAGCCGGTTCACGCGCCCGCGGCAGTCGGACAGCCGCTCGGCATCGCGCGCGAACATCGCGTCGTAGGCCATCAGGTGGTGGCCGAACGTGACCGGCTGCGCGACCTGCATGTGCGTGAATCCCGGCATGATCGTCGCGGCGTGACGTTTCGGCCAGGTCGAGCAGCGCGCGGCGCAGCGCGACGATTTGCGCGGCCAGCGCGTCGATGGCGCCGCGCAGCCACAGGCGCATGTCGGTCGCCACCTGGTCGTTGCGCGAGCGGCCGGTGTGCAGCCGCTTGCCTGCGTCGCCGACCAGGTCCGTCAGGCGCCTTTCGATGTTGAGGTGGACGTCCTCCAGGTCGCGCGACCAGGCAAATTCGCCGCGCCCGATCTCGGCGCGGATCTGCGCCATCCCGCGTTCGATGTCGGCCAGATCCGCGGCCGTGATGATCCCGGTGGACGCCAGCATGCGCGCGTGGGCGAGCGAGCCCGCGATGTCGACTTCCGCAAGCCGCTGGTCGAAGTCGACCGACGCGGTGAAGCGCTTCACCCGGTCGGCCACCGGCTCGCTGAACCGCCCTGACCAGCCTCCGGCGGCGTCGGAGGCGGGTCGGGGCGGGCAGCGAAGGAGTAGGGGGTGCTTTGGCGGCGGACATGGACGTGTCGATTAAGGTCTTGCGTCGGCCGCACGCCATGCCGACAATGAATGCCGGAGAACGTACGTTCCGTCAAATCCCGCGGCGGGCGGCCGCGCCAGAAAATCGGCCCGAAACAGGTGGGTCAGGGGACGTCTGCCGCAGGGGCCTCAACGCGGCGGGCACAATGCTTGCATGGCACGTCGGATATGGCCGCAATTATAAGACAAAATCCCAACCACCCGGCGTTGCCCGACTTCCGCAACATGGGAACGGTGCTGCGCATCCTCGTGGCGGTCAACCTCGGGGCGGCCGTGGTTGCCTATGCGCGCGCCCCGCAGCTTTCCGCGACCTTCATGCGAATGGGTCGAGGCGACGAGCTTCGTCGAGCCCTACCTGCTGCTCGTGCTGGCCGTGCTGTGGGCGGCCGCCCCGAGGCTCTCCCGCCTGCCGTATAGCGTCGGTGCCGGACTGGTGGCGGCAATTACCGTCTTTTCCGGACTGGCCCTGTTCGCGGCCATGAATCGGCTGTCCCCCATGCCGCCGGGCGCGCTGACGCATTGGATGGTCTACGGGCTCATCGCCGCCGGCATCCTGCTGTTCTACTTCCATTTGCGCGCACGGGCGCTGTCGCCGGCGATCACCGAAGCCCGGCTGCAGGCGCTGCAGGCGCGAATCCGGCCGCATTTCCTGTTCAACAGCATCAACGCCGTCCTGTCGCTGGTGCGCAGCAATCCCGAAGCGCGCCGAAGTCGCGCTCGAGGACATGGCCGAACTGTTTCGCGTGCTGATGCGCGACAACCGCGACCTGACGCCGCTCGAGGACGAGGTCGAGCTGTGCCGCCAGTACCTCGATCTCGAGCAGCTGCGCCTGGGCGACCGGCTGACCGTCGACTGGAACGTCAAGAGCATGCCCGCCGATGCGCTGGTGCCGCCGCTGATGCTGCAGCCGCTGCTCGAAAACGCCGTGTATCACGGCATCGAGCCATCGAGCACGCCGGGAACGGTCTCGATCAACCTGTTCCTGTCGCGCGGCGAGGTGCACGCGATCCTGAAGAATCCGTACCGGACCACCGGCGGCAATCACCATTCGGGGAACAAGATGGCGCTGGCCAACGTGCGCGAACGACTGGCGCTGCATTTCGACGCCGAGGCGAGCCTCGAGTCCCGCGTCACCAAGGACGCCTACGAAGTGCACATCCGCATTCCCTATCGCACGCAGGCGGCCAACTCGGCGACCGGCGTGCCCACGGTCACCGGCCCGATGCCGGGACAGGACGACGATTCCCGCGACGCGTCCGCGCGCATCGCCATGCCGGAGGCCGCCCGTGCCTGACTCGCCGCTGCGCGTGCTGATCGTGGACGACGAAGCGCCGGCGCGCCGGCGGCTGCGCGACCTGCTGGACGATTGCGCGTCGGCGCTGCCGCTGGCGATCATCGGCGAAGCGCAGCATGGCCGCGAGGCGCTGGAACTGCTGCAGAGCGCGCCGGCGGACCTGGTGCTGACCGACATCCACATGCCGGACATGGACGGCGTGGAACTGGCCCGCCACCTGCTCAAGCTCCCGCATCCGCCCGTCGTGATATTCACCACGGCGTTCCACGAGCACGCGGTGCAGGCGTTCGAACTCAACGCGGTCGACTACCTGATGAAGCCGATCCGCGTGCAGCGGCTGTTGAGCGCGCTGCACAAGGTCCCGCGCCTGAAGCCGGTGACCGCGGAAAAGCTGGCGCAGCTTCCCGCCACGGCGCGCCGTTTCCTGTCGGTGACCGAGCGCTCGCGCGTCGTGCTGGTGCCGGTGGAGGATGTCGTCTATCTCAAGGCCGAGCTCAAGTACATCACGATCCGGACGTCGCAGCGCGAATACCTGCTCGAGGAATCGCTGACCCGGCTCGAGACCGAATTCGGCGCGCGCTTCGTGCGCGTCCATCGCAACTGCCTCGCCGCGCGCGACCACATCCGCGGCTTCGAGCGCCGCGTGAACGACGACGGCGACGCGCATTGGGAAGTCCTGCTGGCCGGCGTGCCGGAGACGCTGCCGGTATCGCGGCGCCAGCAATTCGTCGTGCGCGACATGGGGCGCGAGACCGCCGCCTGACGTCGTGCCGGCGGCGGAAGGCGCGCGGCGCGGCCGCCGGCGTCAGTGAGCAGACCCGCGGCCGCGCCGGACCGGCTACACTTCCGGACTTCGCCACTCTCACTCCGTTCAACATGCGCACGCTCGTCTGCGGTTCGCTGGCCTACGACACCATCATGGTGTTTCCCGACCGGTTCTCGCGGCACATCCTGCCCGATCAACTGCGCGTGCTGTCGGTGTCGTTCCAGATCGGCGAGATGCGCCGCGAATGGGGCGGCTGCGCGGGCAACATCGCGTACAACCTGCTGGGCATCGGCGGCGACCCTGTCGTCATGGCGACGATCGGCGACGACGGCGGCGACTATCGCGATCGCCTTGCGGCGCTCGGCGTCGACGGCGCCGCGGTCCGCCATGTTCCGGGCACGTATACGGCGCAGGCATTCATCATCACCGACCTGGACGACAACCAGATCACGGCGTTCCATCCGGGCGCGATGAACTACTCCCACCAGAATCGCGTCGACGACGTCGGCGAAATCGCGCTGGGCATCGTCGCGCCCGACGGCAAGGAGGGCATGAACGCGCATGCCGAGCAGTTCGCCGACGCCGGCATCCCATTCATGTTCGATCCGGGGCAGGCCATGCCGCTGTTCAGCGGACCGGAATTGCTGGCGATGATCGACCGCGCGCACTACGTGGCGGTGAACGACTACGAAGGACAGCTGCTGTCCGAACGCACCGGCCTTTCGCTCGCGGCGCTCGCCGAGCGCGTGGACGCGCTGATCGTGACGCTCGGCGCCGACGGCTCGGTCATCCACGCGGACGGCGTCACGTACGCGATCCCTGCAGCGAAGCCGGCCAGGGTTCTCGATCCGACCGGATGCGGCGACGCCTACCGCGCCGGCATCCTCTACGGCATGAGCCGCGGCTGGGACTGGGAGAGGACCGGCGGACTCGCCTCCGTGATGGGCTCGCTCAAGATCTCGTCGCGCGGCGGACAGAACCACACCGTCAATCAGGAGACGGTGGGGGCGCTATACTTCGAGACCTTCGGCAGCCACGTCTTCTGATCCGACTTCGCAGGAACCGAGCAACCGCTGGGCCGCGCCGAATCGCGCGGCCCTTTCATTTGGGCTTCCGATGCCACGCCACGCCAACGCCAACGCGACGCCGGTCCGCCTCTACCGCTACGTGCGCACATGCGTGCATGTCGGCTCGGGCGTGGCGACGACGCTGTTCGTCTTTCCGCTGGTATCGCCGGCGCGCAAGCGGGCGCTGGTCAAGCGCTGGAGCCGCCGCCTGCTGCGCATCCTCGCCGTCGAGGCCAGGCTGCACGGCGACATCGGCGCGCGCGGCGGCAACGTGCTGGTCGTCGCCAACCACATTTCCTGGCTCGACATCTTCGTGCTGAATTCGGTGCACCCGGTGCGCTTCGTCGCGAAGTCCGAACTGGCGCGGTGGCCGGTCGATCGGCGCGATGATCCGCGGCGCGGGCACGCTGTTCATCGAGCGCACGCAGCGCCGCGACACCCGCCGCGTCAACCATCACGTCGCCGCCGTGCTGGCGAGCGGGCGACGTCGTCGCGATCTTTCCGGAAGGCACGACCACGGATGGCCTCGACATGCTGCCGTTCAAGAGTTCGCTGCTGCAGCCCATCGTGGAAGCGGAGGGCCATGTGCAGCCGGTGGCCATTCGCTACCGCGCGCCCGACGGCACGTTGTCGGTCGCGCCTGCGTACGTCGGCGAGACGTCGTTCGCGGAATCGTTCTGGCAGGTGTGCGGCGTGCGCGCGCTCAGCGTTGACTTGATCGCGACGGCGGCACTGCCCGCGCGCGCGGGACACCGGCGTCATCTGGCGCGCGACGCCGAAGGCCTTATCCGAACGGCTTTGGCTGCACCGGATGTTCGCGATGGGACCTGGATCACCTGCCGGTCGTCGAGGCGGATCCCGGTAAGCGTTCCGCCCCACAGGCAGCCCGAATCCAGCATCAGCACGTTGGGCGCCAGCATGAGCTCGAGCGTCGACCAGTGGCCGCATACCACGGTCATTCGCGCGCTCAGGCGACCGGGGTGCGCGAACCAGGGCAGGAAGCCGTCGGGCACGTGCGCGATGCCGCGCTTTTCCCGGAAGTCCAGCGTGCCGTCGGCCGTGCAGAAGCGCATCCGCGTGCAGGCGTTGACGGCGATGCGCAGCCGATCGTAACCGGACAGCGATTCCGACCATTGCCGCGGCTCGTCGCCGTAGAGCACGCCCAGGAATTCGTGCGCGTTGTCGCTCGCGAGCATCGCCTGCACTTCGCGCGACAGCATCAGCGCCGTCGCCGGCGTCCACTGCGGCAGCAGGCCCGCATGCACCAGCAGCCGCTCGCCTTCGACGACCACGAGCGGCCGCGCCGCCAGCCAGGCGACCAGCTCGTCGCGATCCGGCGCCGCGAGAATCGCGTCGAGCGTGTCGCTGCGATGCGGCAGGCGATGCCCCGCGGCGATGGTGAGCAGGTGGAAATCGTGATTGCCGAGCACCGTCGTCGCGGCATCGCCCAGTTTCCGGACTTCGCGCAACACCTCGAGCGATCCCGGCCCGCGATTGACGAGGTCGCCGACCAGCCACAGCCGATCGGACGACGGCGAGAACGCGATGAGGTCCAGCAACTGGCAGAATTCGGCGTGGCAGCCCTGGATGTCGCCGATCGCGTAGAGCGCCATTTTTTCTTATGCCGAATCCGGTGGTGACACAAATCGACCGCGTCAAGTCTTTCGGACGCGCGAGCGCAACTGTTAGAATCGTCGCGCGTTTGATTCTAGCAAAACCCTATTCAGCACCTCCGTCGCGCCGTCGTCCGCACCGCAGTCCAATCCTTAGCCGGCACGCTTGTCCTTTCTCCTCAATCCTCCGCAGCGCGAAGCGGTGCGCCACGTCGACGGTCCGCTGCTGGTGCTGGCGGGCGCGGGCAGCGGCAAGACACGCGTCATCACCGCCAAGATCGCGCACCTGATCGAGCGCGGCGTCGACCCGGCGAAGATCGTCGCGATCACGTTCACCAACAAGGCCGCGCGCGAGATGCGGGAACGCGCGCAGGCGCTGCTCAAGTCGCAGGGCAAGGCGGGCGAGGCCGCGAAGGTCGTCGTCGCCACGTTCCACGCGCTGGGATTGAAGATCCTGCGCATGGAAGCAAAGGCCGCGGGACTGAAGCCCGGCTTTTCCATCTTCGATCCCGCGGACCTCGAGTCCGTCGTCGCCGAACTCATCGCGACGTCCGATCGCGGCCGCGCGCGGTCGGCGCAATGGAAGATCAGCGCGTGGAAGAACGCGCTGGTCTCGCCGGCCACGGCGCTGAAGGAGGCGAAGGAAGACGACGAGGTCATCGCCGCGCGCGCCTATGCGAACTACGGCGAGGCGCTGGCCGCCTACCAGGCGGTGGACTTCGACGACCTCATCGTGCGCGTCGTCGAATTGCTCGAGCGCGACGCGGACGCGCGCGCGCGCTGGCAGGCCAAGTGCGCGCACGTGCTCGTCGACGAATACCAGGACACCAATCCGGCGCAGTATCGGCTGCTGCGCGCGCTGGTGGGCGACGCCACGCCGTTCACCGCGGTCGGCGACGACGACCAGGCGATCTACGGCTGGCGCGGCGCCACCATCGACAACCTCGCGAGCCTGCCGCGCGACTATCCCGATCTCAAGGTCGTCAAGCTCGAGCAGAACTACCGCTCGACGGTGCGCATCCTGCGCTCGGCGAACGCGCTGATCGGCAACAATCCGAAGCTGTTCGACAAGCGCCTGTGGAGCGACCTCGGCAACGGCGAGGCCATCCGCGTGCTTCCCGCGGCCGACGACGAAGCCGAAGCCGAAGCGGTCGTGCGGCGGCTGTCGGCGCTGAAATTCGAGCGGCGCGCGAAATTCTCCGATTTCGCGATCCTCTACCGCGGCAACCACCAGGCGCGCGTGTTCGAGACGGCGCTGCGCGGGCAGAACATGCCGTACGACGTGTCCGGCGGGCAGTCGCTGTTCGACAAGGCCGAGGTCAAGGACTTCGTCGCGTACCTGCGGCTGATCGCGAACGACGACGACGATCCGGCCTTCGTGCGCGCCGTGACGACGCCCAAGCGCGGCGTCGGCCAGGCCACGCTGGCGCGGCTGGGCGACATCGCCGCGGCGCGCCACGAGAGCCTGTTCGCCGCCGCCTACGCCGCCGAAGCGGCCGACGCGATTCCGGCGAAGCAGCACGACACGCTGATGCAGTTCTGCGGCTTGATCAACAACCTGCGCTCGCGCGCGGAACGCGAACCGGCGGGGCGCCTGCTCGACGAACTGTACGCGGCGTCCGGCTACGAGGAATGGCTGGTGGCGACGCTCGACAAGCGGGAGGCGAAGGAGCGGACGCAGAGCGTGCGCGATCTCATCGACTGGCTGTCGCGCAAGGGCGAGAGCGACGAGCGCAACCTGCTCGAGCTGACGCAGCTGGTCGCGCTGATCACGATGCTGGAAGGCAAGGAAGGCGAGCGCGCGGACGCGGTGCGCCTGTCGACGCTGCACGCGGCCAAGGGCCTCGAGTTCCCGCATGTGTTCCTGGTCGGGCTGGAGGAGGGCCTGCTGCCGCATCGCGAATCGGTGGAGGCCGGAACGATCGACGAGGAGCGCCGGCTGATGTACGTCGGCATCACGCGCGCGCAACAATCGCTGCACCTGTCGTACTGCCGCCGGCGCAAGCGCGCGGGCGAAATGATGTCGTGCACGCCGTCGCGCTTCATCGCCGAATTGGCGCAGGAGGACCTGCGCTACGCCGATGTGCCGTTGCCGCCGGACGAGGCGGCGAAGGAAAAGGCGACCGGCAGCGAACGGCTGAAGTCGCTGAAGGCGATGCTCGCGCGCTGAGCGTACCTGAGTGACCTGAGCGTTAACTGAGCGTTACTTGGCGGCGGCGACCATGTAGTCGACGGCCGCCTTCACGTCCGGGTCCGGCAGCGCGATGTTGCCGCCCTTCGGCGGCATCACGCCGCCCTTGCCCTGGAAGCCGCCGATCGCGTGCGTGTACAGCACGCTGACGCCTTGCGCGATGCGCGGCGCCCACGCGGCCTTGTCGCCGAATTTCGGCGCGCCGGCGATGCCCGTCGCGTGGCACGCCGCGCAGCTCGCTTCGAAGATCTTCTTGCCATCCGGCTTGCCTGCGGCGGCCGCGGGTGCTGCCGCAGCGGGCGCGGGTGCCGCGGCGGCGGTGGCAATGGGTGCAGCGGAAGCCGGTGCCGCGGCAACTGCGGCGGCGGGCGCCGCCATGGCGGGCTCCTTCCATGTCGCGCCGGCCTTGTTGGCCATGAACGCGACGGCGCGACGGACTTCGTCGTCGGTCAGGTCGGCGTTGCCGCCCTTGGCCGGCATCGCGCCGCCCTTGCCCTGGAAGCCCGCGATCGCGTGCTGGGACATCGTCGCTTCGCCTTGCGCGATACGCGCTTGCCACGCCGCCTTGTCGCCCAGTTTCGGCGCGCCGGCGAGCCCCGTTTCGTGACAGGTCTTGCAAACCTGCGCGTAGACCTGTTCGCCGGAGAGCATGCCCTTGGGCCCGCTCGCCTCGGCCAGCACGACGTTGGCCACCGGCTGGATACGTGCCAGAACCTTGCTGTCGTCCTCGTGGATGCCCTTTTCGCCGCTGGTCACCAGTTGCGAAATGAGCGCCGCCAGCGTGATCGGCACGGCAAAGGCGAGCAGCACCACGATGATGAGCTGCTTGGGTGTCTTGATGGGGGACGAATGCTCTTCGGTCATGGGCGCGTCGGTCGCTGGAGAGGTCTATGGACGCGCGCAGCGGCGCCCGGAACGGTCGCCGGCTGGTCGCCGGCATCAACCCGGCATTATACCGGTGCACGCGTTCGCGGAGTAACTGCGGTGGACGCTATGCCTGCCCGGGCCGTAAAATGCCGGTTGTCCGTCGCAACACCTCAACGCGCCCGTAGCTCAGTTGGATAGAGTATTGGTTTCCGAAGCCAAGGGTCACAGGTTCGAATCCTGTCGGGCGCGCCATCTCCTTCAGCGATAGATGGGAACTGAGGGGAATTGCCCCTTCGAGCTTTGGGCTAGCCCCAAACGATTCCGCGGTCTTCGCTCAAATGCGTTCGTACAGCGTCACGACGCAGGCGCCGCCAAGACCGAGGTTGTGCTGCAGCGCAAGTCGCGCGCCTTCGACCTGGCGCTTCCCGGCGCTGCCCCGCAGTTGCGAGACCAGCTCCGTGCATTGCGCCAGTCCCGTGGCGCCGAGCGGATGTCCTTTGCTGAGCAGGCCGCCGGACGGATTGGTGACGACCTGGCCGCCGTAAGTGTTGTCGCCGTCGCAGACGAATTTTTCGGCGTCGCCCTGAGCGCACAGACCGAGCGCCTCGTAGCTGATCAGCTCGTTGTGGGCGAAGCAGTCGTGCAGCTCGACCACATCGATGTCCTTCGGACCGATGCCTGCTGCCTCGTACACCTGCTGCGCCGCGTCCCGGGCCATGCTGAATCCCACCACTTCGCGCATGTCGTTCGCTTCGAACGTGATGGGGCGGTCGGTGGTCATCGCCTGCGCCTTGATCCGCACCCTCGGTTCCAATCCGTGGCGTCTGGCGAAGTCAGTCGAGCAGACGATGGCGGCAGCCGCGCCGCACGTCGGCGGGCACGCCATCAGGCGCGTCATGACACCGGGCCACAGCACCGGCGAATTCAGGACATCCTCTTCGGTCACCACGTTGCGGAACAACGCCAGCGGATTGTTCGCGGCGTGGCGGCTCGCCTTGGCGCGAATCTTCGCGAAGGTCGCGAGTTTCGTTCCGTATTGCTGCATGTGGGCGAGCCCTGCGCCGCCGAAATAACGCAGTGCCAACGGAATGTCGGGCTTGTCGACCAACTCCTTCGCGGCTTCGTCGAATCGCGCGAAGGGGCTGGGGCGATCCTTGAACTGCTCACCGAGCGCGCCGGGGTTCATCTGCTCGAAGCCGAGGGCGAGAACGCACTCGGCGCCGCCCGCCACGGCCTGACGAGCGAGGAACAGCGCGGTCGACCCCGTGGAGCAGTTGTTGTTGACGTTGACGACGGGAATGCCCGTCATGCCGACCGCATAGAGCGCGCATTGGCCTGCGGTGGAATCGCCATACACATAGCCCACATAGGCCTGCTGTACGAGGTCGTAGCCGATGCCGGCATCGGATAGCGCCGCGCGCGTGGCCTTGGCGGCCATCTGTGTATACGGTTCATTGGCGCCGGGTTTGGTGAAGGGGATCATGCCGACCCCGGCGACTAGCACATCACGGCTCATGAATATCTCCTGTCGAATCGGCCGAGCGCAGCCGCCGTGCGGTGGTCATGCTATCGCTGCGGCAGTCGCACAAAAGCCAGCACGATGCCCCCTGCGATGAAGAACAGCGCGAGCGACGCCATCGCGATGCGCTGACTGCCGGTCGCTGCGCTGACGAGGCCGAACGCCAGCGGCCCGAATGCAGCCGACGTCCGGCCCATCAACGTGTGAAAGCCGAAGTATTCCGACGCGCGATCGACCGGGACGAGCGCCGCGAACATGCTGCGGAACAAACTCTGGGTCGTACCTATCACCAATCCTAGCGCCATCACGACCGTAATGGCCCCGTTGCGGCCCTCGGCGGTTGCCAACAGGAAGAGCACGGCGATCCACAGCACGAGTGCGAGATTGGTCGCGCCGCGCTGCGACCAGCGACCGCCCAGCCAGCCGAAGAAGATCGTGGCAGGAATGGCGACGGCCTGAAGCACCAGCGTCAACGCAAGGATTTCCTGGACTTCCATGCCGTAGGACTTGCGGAACGTCAGCGCCGTGAAGAACGTCGCGGTGACGATGCCGTCGTTGACGAGGTAGTAGGCGAGCAGGAATTTGGGCACGTTGCGGTCACGGCGCCACTCGGCGAACGTCCCAAGGATGCGGCGGTAGGGCCCCGGCGCATCGCGGGCCCTTGGATTCGGCGGACTCAGCGGCAGAAACAGGACCGCCGGGATCCCGATCAGCGCGAGGAACACGGCGGCGACGGCGAAGGCGCCGGTGAAATGTGCGGCATTGTCGGGTCCCAGCCCGCCGCGAGTGAAGGGCAGCGTAAGGAAGTAGCACGCGATGCTGCCCAGGTAAGAGAGTCCCCACGCCAATCCGGAGACGCGCGCGAAGCGATGCGGCGCCGCGATCAGCGGCAGGTAGGAGTTGTACAGGCTCAGCGCGAGCAGATGGGCGACGTGCGCCAGCGCGAACAGCGCAATGCCGAGCGCGACATCGCCGGCGCCGACGGTGACCAGCAGCGCCGTCGCTGCGCTGGAGGCCACGGTCAATGCCATCAGCAGCGCGCGCCGACGTCCCGTGGAGTCGGCCAGTGCGCCAATCAAGGGACCGAACAAACCGGAGGCCAGGAGAGGCAGGCCAAGGGCGATTGCCCAAAGCAGGTCGGTGTTTGAACGGCCGGCGGCCACGTACGACGCGAAATAGATGGGGTACGCGACACCGGAGATCAGCAGCGTGTATCCATGCGACCCGATGTCGTATGCAATCCACGCGATCGGCGCGCGTCGCGCGTGCGAATTCGGAGACACGTGGATTGAGCTGATGCGGTGTTCTGGCTACGTGACCGTGGATCGAGCGGGCGATCGCTTGGTCCGTGTCGGTGGCGCAGGATCTTCGCGCGCGATCTCGCCCAGACTCTGCTCGATCAACTCGATCGCACGGGCGGCGAGTGGCGATTGGTAGGCATCGGTACGCGTGACGACGCCGATTCGCTGCCTGATGTCGAACTCCGGAATGTTGACCGCGACCAGACGCGATGACCAGCCATGCCATAGCGCCGCATGCCGCGGTGCGAGGCTGTACATGTCGGTTGTCGCGACGGCATCGAGCATGGCCTCCCAGGAATTGGTTTCAATGCCATAAGGCGCGTTGCGAATGCCGAGCGTCGCGAATCGCTCTTCCACGATCTGCCGTGCGCGCATCCCGCTTCCCGGAGCGGCTCCACGGAATTTGGCAAGGTCGCGGATGGTAGGACTCTTCATCGTGCTCAGGGGATGCCCGACGCGCACGATCACGACCATTCCGGTGCCGAGCAATTCGTGGAATGCGAGGTTGGACGGCGGCACGTCGAGCAGGCCGCAAACGGCGAAATCGAGCTTTCCGCCTTCGACGAGCACGAACAATTCCGTGTTGAAGGCGACGTGGAACTGAACCTGCGCGGCCGGGCGTTCGATCGTGAAGCGGGGGAAGAGAGACCGGCTGACCAAATGGGCCCACAGGGGTCCGGCACCGATCCGAACTTTTCCGACCTTGCCGGCGGAGAGTTGTGCGACCTCCGTTTCCGCGTCATCCAGCGCCATCCGCGCCTTTTCGACACGCACCCGCAGTGCGGCCCCGATCGGCGTCAACTCAACACCGCGAGGAGCGCGCACGAACAACTGGGTGCCAAAGCGAGCTTCCAGCCGCTGGAGGCTCCTCGTCAGCGCCGGTTGGCTGACGTCCAGCGCCTCCGCCGCCCGCGCGAGGTTGCGCGTTTCGCAGATGGTAAGGAAATAGTCGAGTTCGCGGTTGAGCAGAGACATGCGTGCAGATTATACAATTGGACGTTCTGGGCATTGAACCACGGTCGGCAATTGCCCAGAATACGCGCGCGCGACCCTAGGGTGGGCGGCGAGGCCAATCCCCAGGGGCAGGTGAATGTTCTTTCAGTTCGGCGATTGGCCCCGTTGGAAGTTTGCCGCGGCGGTCGCCCTTATCGTCTCGATGCAGGCCGCCCACGCAGCGGACTACGAGATCGGTGGCGGTACGCTTGCCATCAGCGGGTCAGTATTCGTCGGCACCGCCATCCGTACCGTCAGCCAGGATGCGCAACTGCTGCCCGACGTCAACAGTTCGCTGGTCGGAATCCAGGGCAACGCGATTACCCCGAGCGCGGGCAAGAACCAGGACGACGGCAATCTGAATTTCAATCGGGGCGACACGGTCGCGTCCGTGGTCAAGGGTTATCTGTCGCTCGACTACAAGTGGCGTGACTACGGCGTCGTGGCGAGCGGCAAGGCCTGGTACGACTATGCCTCGGCACAGGCAAGTCATCCGTGGGGCAACGTTCCCAATGGATTCGAGTCTGGTTCGCCACTGAGCGATGCCGGGGCGCTGCCCCGTTCGAGGTTCAGCGGCATCGTCGGGGACAATTTCTTCGGCTACGGACACTATCGGTTGGCGGATCTCGTCGATCGACTGGAAGGTCGGCTACCAGAAGCTCGACTGGGGTAATGGGCGCTGTCTGTCCTCGGCGGGCTGCGCGACCTCAATCCGCTCGACGTTGCCAGCAGCGCTGCGGCCCGGCGTATCTGCGTGACCAGGAGACGCGCATCGCATTTCCGGCCGTATTCGGGCGCATCGGCTTGACCGACGCCACGCGCGTCGAGACGTTCTACCAGCTGCACTTCGAGCGCACCGCATCGAACGAATGCGGCACCTTCTTCTCGTCGCTGGACTTCATGTCCGACGGCTGCGACAAGGCGATGTTCGGGCAACCTCTCCGACCGGTCCGCGCTCGCGACCGGTGACTACATCAAGCGCGCGGGACGCGGGACCCGTCCAACTCCGGGCAGGGCGGTCTTGCGCTGAAGCACACGGTCGACTGCATGGGCGACCGAGTTCGGCCTCTATGCCGCGCAGTTCCACTCGCGCGCGACTTTCTACAGCGGACCAAGTCGGGCGTGACGGCGCGCCGTTCGTGCCCGGGGATCCGGACAACCTCAATCCAACGTACCTGACCGAGTATCCCGAGGACATCCGCATGTTCGGGGCCTCGTTCGACACACGATTGCGGGCGGCGCAGCTGCTCGGCGAATTCACCTACCGGCCAAACCAGCCGCTGCAGTACAACTCCGGCCGATCAGTCGCGGCCGTCTCGCGTGACGGCGCCGACGCCGTTGCGCGCGAAGATGGACGCCGTCGCGCCGGGCGCGTCTTCCACGGCTGGGAGCGCCACGAGGCCCTGCAGCTGCAGTTGGGCGCTGTCGGGCAGGATTCCCGAACGTCCTGGGTGCGGTCGGGCTTGAACTGCTCGCGGTGAAGTCATCTACAAGCGCGTGCCCGATCTGCCCGACCCGTCGGGCGTGCGATTCGGTCGTTCGGACGTGTTCGGCCAGGGACCCGTGAACGGCGTGTGCCCGCCACCGGCGGCACCGGTCTCGTGTTCCGTTCGATGGCTATCGTGTCGCGCGACGCCTTCGGCTACCGCTTGCGTGCAGGTCTACGTTACGCAAACGTGCTGGACGGCGTCGATCTGGTCCCTTCCGTATTGTTCGGGCACGACGTCTCCGGGCTGGTCCGGCGACGGCCTGATACTCGAGGGCCGCATGCTCGCAATCGCGTCGCTGCGCGCCACACTCGCCAGCGGCTGGACCGTCGGGATCGCATGGCAACCGACGTGGGGCGGCACATACAACAACCCGCGCGACCGCAGCACCGGTCAGGCGTACGTCAGCTACCAGTTCTGAACCACCGTACGCTCGCCCGCAACGGCGAATGTAAAGAACTTCAAGCATCCTCCGCCCGGATTGACGGGAATATGCCTCCCATTGATGGCCGGTATGCGCCGTATGCATGGCTATCTGCGCGCGCAACATCGCGGGCGCGCCTGAAACTCGTAGAGTGGCCGACCTGTAGCGTACGTGGCAATTCGTGCCACCTCGACGCTCATTGCGACGTCATGCGCGCAACGGCGGCCCGCCGTCGCGGCACTCCCGAAGATTGGTCTTATGGGTCTTGCTTTGGCACCGTGGTCGTATCTCGCTGCGCTCATGCGTTCCGCGTTGATCGCGGGCGCGGCTGGCTCGATGTACGCCAGCCCTGGCTTCGCGCAGCAGGGTTCAAGCGTCGACGAGCTCTCGGCCCAGGCGACCGACCCGACGGCGTCGCTGATGTCCTTCCAGCTGAACGACTGGTACACCTCCGGTTTTCGCGACCTGGACGGCTCGGCCAACCAGGTCGTCTTCCGAATGGCGATACCGTTCGCGCTGGGTGACACGCATCACATCTTCCGGGTGACGCAACCGTACGTCACGTCGTCGCCGTCGGGCGCGACCGGCTTCACCGATACCACGATCTTCGACCTGATGGCGTTCAACGAGGCATGGGGACGCTGGGGTGTCGGCGTCTCCGGCACATTGCCGACCGGCCAGGACGGATTGACCACCGACAAATGGACCGCGGGTCCGGCGCTCGGCTTCGTCAACTCTTCGAACAAGCAATACAACTGGGGGCTGTTCACCCAGACGTTCTTCTCATTCGCGGGGAAGAGCAACGCGCAGTCGGTGAGGCTGATGAACATCCAGCCGATCGGGAGCTACCAGCTCGGAGAAGGACGTTCGCTCGGGCTCGGCAACAGCGCGCTCGTCTACGACTTCGAGCGGTCGCGCTGGTCCTCGCTGATGGTGAGCGTGAACTACGGCCAGGTGGTCAGCTTCGCCGGCCACAAGTGGCGTCCGAACGTCGAGGCCGGCTACGACTTCAACAACGATTTCGGCAATCAGCGATGGGTGCTGCGCGCCGGGATCGTCCTGCTATTGCCCACATGATTGGAGTCACGATGAACACGTTGCAAAGCCTGCCGAACAATTCACGCCGAGTCGCGCTGGGCATCCTGGTCGCCGTAGCGCTGACCGGATGTGCCACGACGGCAGTTTCTCCGTCCGAGCCGGAGAAGCTCGTGTCCGATGCACAGACCACGCTCAGCAACTTTCTACGCGATCCCGACCAGACCTGGATCCAGGAGAATCTCGGCCGAGCCAAGGCAGTCATGATCGCCCCGCAGATCGTGAAGGCGGGCTTCATCTTCGGTGGCTCGGGTGGCAGGGCCGTACTTGTCGCCAGGGACGGACGCACGTGGGCCGGACCGGCTTTCTACGACCTGGCGACCGCCAGCGTCGGCTTTCAGGCAGGAGTTGAAGTATCCGAAGCGATCGTCGTCGTCATGACCGACAAGGGATTGAATTCTCTGCTGGCCACCTCGTTCAAGATGGGCGGCGATGCGAGCGTTGCAGCGGGTCCCGTCGGTGCCGGGGCGAAGTCTAACGTGACGGCCGACCTGATCACGTTTACGCGAGCGAAGGGTCTGTACGGCGGCCTGAACCTCGACGGTACGGTCGTGAACACCAACATTCCCTGGAACGACGCGTTCTACGGCCGGAGCAACGTGCTGCCGCCGGACATCCTGATCCGCAGGTCCCCGACTAGCCCGAAATCGGCGGCGCTCCTGGCGGATGTCGCCAAGGCAACGAAGTAGGCCCATCCATTCTTCTCGTTTGCCCAATCGTTATCGATCTCATATCGGAGTAATCCATGAATCTGCTGCCACTCATCATCCAGCTTATTAGCGGCGCGATCGGCGGAAACGTCGCTGGCGGACTCTTCAAGAACCTCAGCCTCGGAACCGTGGGAAATTCCATCGCCGGCGTCGTGGGCGGCGGCATTGGCGGCCAACTGCTTGGCATGCTTGTCCCGTCGATCGCCGGCGCGGCTGGCGGCGGACTCGACCTTGGATCGCTGGTCGGCCAAGTCGCTGGAGGAGGTGTCGGCGGCGCGATCGTCATGGCGATCGTGGGCCTGATCAAGCAAATGATGGGCGGTGGCCAATCAAGGTAGTGCCGAGCGCGGCAACACGTCGCGCAGCGCGCGACGTGCCAAGTTGCAGCGAATTCGCTCGCGCCAGACCTCGTACCGATAGGAGACACCGGGAAATGCAACATCCTGCAACATTGAATCGTCAAGCGTTGTTGAGCACGCCGTGGCTGGTCGCCACGATGCTCGCCGCGGCTGTCGCGTTGCCTCAAGTCGCCCTCGCCGGCGAAGGCGGCGTCTCGCACGTGCTGCCTGGCGCCAATGCCACGCTGATGGACCTGCCTCCGACTTCGCCCGGATGGTTCGCGAAGCCGATGTACCTCAACTACGACGGCGACGCCTCGGCGCGGATTCCCACGGCCGCCGGCATCATCGCGAACATGCACGTCGACGTGAACACGCTGATCGTGGGCGGCGGCTACGGCTTCGACCAGTCGGTGCTCGGTGGCGGACACTACTCGGTCGCGGCGTTCCTGCCTTACTCGTGGATCAAGGTCTCCGGCGATACCGCTGCGCTCGGTGGCAAGAGAATCGAAAGCAGCGTGTCCGGCGTCGGCGATCTGACGGTGGTCCCGGTGCTGCTCGGCTGGAAGTCGGACGACTGGCAGTACGACTTCCTGATGCCGGTGTATGCCCCGACGGGCAGCTACGAGGTCGGCAGGCTGGGCAACCCCGGACTCAACTACTGGACCTTCGATCCGATCGGCGGATTCTCGTACAACAATGCCAAGTCGGGCTTCAACGCGGCCGCGCATCTCGGGTACGCGATGAACACCGAGAACAACGCCACGAGCTACAAGAGCGGCGACATCCTCCACGTCGACGCGTCGGTCCAGCAGATCTTTCCGCTCGGCTCCGGATTCGCCAACGTCGGTGCCGAGGCGTGGTATTTCCAGCAGGTCACCTGCGACAGCGGATCCGGGGCGACGCTCGGCTGCTTCAAGGGCCGGACGTCGGGCATCGGGCCGGTGCTGGGCTACATCCAGCCCGTCGGCGAGTCGAAGCTGCTGCTGGAACTCAAGTGGCTGCCTGAGCTGGACACCAAGAACCGTCTCAATGGCGACTACATCTGGGTCAAGATGGTCTACAAGTTCTGATGCGCCGACGCCAATCGTTCAACGCGAAACAGGAAGCCCACAACATGCAACGCACCTGCAACTTCGTCCTTGCCCTTCTCGCGTCCATCGCGCTGGGCGCCCCCGCCGTCGCGCTCGCAGAACAGGCTGTCCACCCGAACGCAGGCGCAGCAGGTGAATGGCGTCTCATCGGCCAGACGCACGCCAATCATGCGGCGGACCACGACGGGATCATCGTCAAGGGGCCGTTCGATAACTTCCGCAAGGTCAAATTCAAGGTGACGGACGCGCCGCTCAACATGCAACGGATGGTCGTCACGTACGACAACGGCCAACCGGACAACATCGACGTGCGCCAGAACATTCCGCAAGGCGGCGAGAGCCGCGTGATCGACCTGCGCGGCATCGGCAAGCGCAGCGTCCGCAGGATCGACTTCTGGTACGACACCAAGGGCTTCCTCAAGGGCAAGGCCGACGTGACCGTGTTCGGCTTGAAATGAACGTCACGACGTTGACGCACTCGCCGCGAAATAGCGGCGCACCGATGAGGAAATCGTTCATGAAGTCAACCGCGATCCGATCCCTGTGCAGCGCCATGTTCGGCATGATGGTCGCGACGGCGGCATCGGCGCAGGAAATCCTGCCATTCCCGCCGGTGCCGTCCGCCTCCAAGGCGGGGCTGACGATCGAGACGTCCACCTACAAGAAGCGCGTCGAGCCGAAGCGCCTCGCAGACGGCGCGCCGAACATCCTGATCATCCTGATGGACGATGTCGGGCCGGGCACGCCGTCGACCTACGGCGGCGAGATCAACACGCCGACGCTCGATCGCGTGGCGAAGATGGGAGTGTCCGTTCAACCGCTTCCATTCCACCGCCATGTGCTCGCCGACGCGGGCCTCGCTGCTCACGGGACGCAATCACACCTTTGTCGGCAATGGCCAGATCGCGGCGATCGCCAACGACTTCGACGGCTTCAGCGGGACCATCCCGAAGTCGTCGGCGACGGTCGCGGAAGTGCTCAAGGACTACGGCTACAACACCGGCGCCTGGGGCAAGTGGCACAACACGCCCGAAGAGCAGATCACCAGCAAGGGACCGTTCGACTATTGGCCGACCGGCTACGGCTTCGAGTACTTCTACGGGTTCCTCGCCGGCGAAGCTTCGCAGTACGAACCGACGCTGACGCGCAACACCACCGCAGGTCACCGAGCATCCCAAGAAGGGCTACCACCTCACCGAGGACATCGCGGAGGACGCCATCAAGTGGCTGCGCGAACAGAAGGCCTACGCGCCGGACAAGCCGTTCTTCATGTACTGGGCGCCGGGCGCGTCGCACGGCCCGCACCAGGTCATGAAGGAGTGGGCCGACAAGTACAAAGGCAAGTTCGACGACGGCTGGGACAAGTATCGCGAGCGCACCTTCGCGCGCGCCAAGGCCAAGGGCTGGATTCCGCAGGACGCGCAGCTCACGCCGCGTCCGGCGTCGATGGCGTCGTGGGATTCGATCCCCGAGGCGGAGAAGCCGTTCCAGCGCCGCCTGATGGAAGTCTTCGCCGGGTTCACCGAGCATGCCGACTACAACGCCGGCCGGGTCATCGACGAGATCGAGCGCCAAGGCAAGCTCGACAACACGCTGATCTTCTACATCTGGGGCGACAACGGCTCCTCGTCGGAGGGCCTCAACGGCACCATCAGCGAGCAGCTCGCGCAGAACGGCATTCCGACCACGATCGCGCAGCACATCGAGGCGTTGAACGAACTCGGCGGCCTCGATGCGCTCGGCGGTCCGAAGACCGACAACATGTTCCACGCCGGATGGGCATGGGCGGGCAGCACGCCGTACCAAGGCACCAAGCTGATGGGCGCCTACTTCGGCGGCACGCGCCAGCCGATGGCCGTCTCCTGGCCGAAACGGATCAAGGCCGATTCCGATAGCGCGGCCGCAGTTCCACCACGTGATCGACATCGTGCCGACGATCTATGAACTGACGAAGATCACGCCGCCCCGGATCGTCAACGGCTTCGAGCAGGATCCGATCGACGGCGTCAGCATGGTCTACGCATTCGGCGATCCCAAGGCGAAGGGAACGCGCAAGACCCAGTTCTTCGACATCATGGCCAGCCGCGGGATCTACCACGACGGCTGGTTCGCCAGCGCCCCGGGTCCGCGCGAGCCGTGGGTCGGCGGCATTGCCGAAAGGCATCAAGGAATGGTCGCCGCTGACCGACAAGTGGGAGCTCTACAACATCGACGAGGACTGGAGCCAGGCGAACGACCTCGCCGCATCGAATCCGCAGAAGCTCGAGGAGATGAAGGCGCTCTTCATCGTCGAATCCACGAAGAACAAGAACCTGCCCATCGGCGGCGGCCTGTGGTCCACCGCGATGTTCCATCCGGAGGATGCGCCCGCCTCGGCGCTCACCGAATGGACCTTCGATGTCCCCATCACCCGGATGCCGGAATCGGCCGCGCCCAAGCTCGGCAAGAACAGCAGCCTCGTGACCATGGAAGTGGACGTGCCGGCGAATGCCAACGGCGTGCTGTATGCGCTGGCCGGCTTCTCCGGCGGCGTCACGCTGCTACGTGAAGGACGGCTTCCTGAACTACGAGTTCAACCTGTTCGAAGTCCAGCGCACGAAGATCAAGTCCAAGGCCAAGCTGCCGGCGGGCAAGGTGAAGATCGAGGTCGAATCGAAGCTGGTCGACAAGATCGGCGGTCCGATGGACGTCACGCTGAGGGTGAATGGCGAGGTCGTGGGCCAGGGCCAGGTGCCGGCGGCGATGTCGCTCCACTTCACGTCGAACGCGACCTTCGACATCGGCATCGACCTGGATTCGCCCGGTGTCGCTCGACTACTACGACCAGGCGCCGTTCGCCTTCAACGGCACGATCGGCACGACGAAGATCGAGTACCTGAAGAAATGACGATGGCCGACGAGTGCAAAGCGATTTGAACCTATGAAGAACCTGTCTCGACTGAGCGTGGCGTTGCTCCTGTGCATGGGCGCGGGTGCGAGCGTTCCCGGGCCATGCCGCGACGACGACCGCCACGCCGAGCGACGGCTCGGTGCTGCCGTTCCCGCCGGTGCCGTCGGCGAGCAAGGCCGAGCCGCGCCTGCAGGACTCCGTCCACAAGCGCCGCGCGCAGCCGCAGCATCTGAAGGCCGGCGCGCCGAACGTGCTCATCATCCTGCTCGACGACGTCGGCTTCGGCCAGGCGTCGACGTTCGGTGGCGAGGTCAACACGCCGACGCTGTCGAAGCTCGCGGCGCAGGGCATCAGCTACAACACGTTCCACACGACGTCGATCTGCTCGCCGACGCGCGCCGCGCTGCTGACCGGCCGCAATCACCAGCGCGTCGGCAACGGCACGATCGCCGAGCGCGCGGTCGACTGGGACGGCTACACCGGCGTCATTCCGAAGACGTCGGCGACGATGGCCGAAGTGCTGCGGGACTACGGCTACAACACGGCCGCGATCGGCAAGTGGCACAACACGCCGGCCGACCAGACCACGTCGATGGGTCCGTTCGACCGCTGGCCGACCGGGCACGGCTTCGACTATTTCTACGGCTTCCTCGCCGGCGAGACGTCGCAATGGGAGCCGCGGCTGGTCGAGAACACGAACCAGATCGAGCCGCCGCACGACGAGAAATACCACCTGACCGAAGACCTGGCGCAGCACGGCATCGACTGGCTGCGCCGGCATCAGGCGTTCTCGCCGGACAAGCCGTTCTTCCTGTACTGGGCGCCGGGCGCCGGTCACGGGCCGCACCAGATCTTCAAGGAGTGGGCCGACAAGTACAAGGGCAAGTTCGACGAGCGGCTGGGACGCGTACCGCGAGCGCGTGTTCGCGCGCCAGAAGCAGCTGGGCTGGATTCCGGCCGACACGAAGCTCACGCCGCGCGCCGACAACATGCCGTCGTGGGACAGCATTCCCGGAGGCGCAGCGCCCGTTCCAGCGGCGGCTGATGGAAATCTTCGCCGGCTTCGTCGAGCACGTGGACGTGCAGGCCGGCAGGATGATCGACGAGCTCGAGCGCCAGGGCATCCGCGACAACACGATCGTCATCTACATCTTCGGCGACAACGGCGCCAGCGCCGAAGGGCCAGAACGGCACGATCAGCGAACTGCTCGCGCAGAACGGCATCCCGAACACCGTCGAGCAGCAGCTCGCGGCGCTGGAGACGATCGGCGGCCTCGACGCGCTCGGCGGCCCCAAGACCGACAGCATGTACCACGCCGGCTGGGCCTGGGCCGGCAACACGCCGTTCCAGTACACGAAGCTGATCGCGTCGCACTTCGGCGGCACGCGCAACCCGATGGTCATCTCGTGGCCGAAGGGCATCAAGCCCGACGGCACGCCGCGCGCGCAGTTCCATCACGTCAACGACATCGTGCCGACCATCTACGAGATCGTCGGCATCAAGCCGCCGAAGGTCGTCGACGGCTTCGTGCAGGACCCGATCGACGGCGTGAGCCTCGCCTACACGTTCGCCGATGCCGAAGGCGCCCACGAAGAAGCACGTGCAGTACTTCGACAACAACGGCAGCCGCGCGATCTACCAGGACGGCTGGGTCGCCGCGACGTTCGGCCCGCTGGTGCCGTGGCTGCCCGGGCGCGCCCGGCCTCGCCGAGTGGGATTCGGCCAAGGACAAGTGGGAGCTCTACAACATCACGACGGACTTCTCCGAGGCCGATCGATCTCGCCGCGAAGGACCCGAAGCGTCTCGCGCAACTGCAGAAGACCTTCGATGCGCAGGCCCGGGCCAACCAGGTCTATCCGCTGGGCGCGGGCATCTGGCTGCGCCTGCATCCCGAGGACCGCATCAAGACGCCCTACACGAGCTGGCAGTTCGACGCGACGACGACGCGGATGCCGGAATTCACCGCGCCCGGGCATCGGCCGTGCGAACAACACGGTGACCATCGACGCCGAGTTCGGCGACAACGCGTCCGGCGTGCTGTACGCGCTGGGCGGCGCAGGTGGCGGTCTCGCGCTCTACATGGACAAGGGTCAGCTCGTCTACGAGTACAACATGATGATCATCGAGCGCTACGTCGCCCGCTCGGCGAGCAAGATTCCGGCCGGCAAGCACCGCATCGAGGTCACGACCACGCTGGCCAGCGCCCAGCCGCTGTCGCCGGCCGACGTCGTGCTGAAGGTCGACGGGCAAGGAAGTGGCGCGCACGACGGTGAAGCGCACCGTGCCCGCGGCGTTCTCCGCCAGCGAGACCTTCGACGTCGGCGTCGACCTCGGTTCGCCGGTGTCGCTCGACTACTTCGATCGCAAGCCCTTCAAGTTCGACGGCAGGATCGAGAAAGTCGCCGTCAAGCTGCAATGACCGGATTGGAGTCAACCCGGAATATTCACCGTACTACCCATTGAGAGATGCAACGCTTCATCCCCAGACAGCACTACTTCGAGAGGGCTTCATGAAACAGAGACATTGGAACAATCACAATGGCCGGCCGATCGGCCTGGCTGGCCGGCGCGGCATTGGCCGCCGGCGTCGTGCTTGCCGCCAACGGCGCCGCATGGGCGCAGCAGCCGGCGGCGCCTGCGCCGGCCGCCGCACCTGCTCCGACCGCGGCGGCGGTCATCAACGCGAAGGCCGTCGAGCGCCTAAACGAGATGGGCGCGTATCTGCGTTCGCTCAAGACCTTTACCGTCAACGCCGACGTCACCGTGGAAGAGGTGCTCGACTCCGGGCAGAAGGTCGAGAACGCGAACACTGTCGAGATTGCCGCACGCAGACCCGACAAGCTGAGGGTCTACACGACGTCGGCCCAGCGCAGCCGCAAGATCTATTACGACGGCAAGACCGTCACGATCTTCGGTGAAAAGCTCGGCTACTACGGCTCGTTCGCCGCACCCGCCACGCTAGGCGAAACGGTGGAAATGGCGGCCAAGAAGTACGGCCTCGAAGTCCCTCTCGCCGATCTGTTCCTCATGGGCACCGATAAATTCGACACGAAGTCGATCACCGAAGCCATCTACGTCGGACCCCAGTTGATCGGCGGCGTGCTGTGCGACCAGTTGGCATTCCGCCAGCCCGGCGTCGACTGGCAGGTCTGTATCGAGCGCGGCAAGGCACCACTGCCGCGCAAGCTGGTCGTCACCGGCACGGACGGCGACCCTGCCCAGCCGGTTCGCCGCTCGATTCTCACCTGGAAGGCCGGTTCGGCACCCGAGGCCGCGGCGTTCACCTTCGTTCCTCCGAAGGGCGCGACCAGGATTGCCGTCAAGGAAGCGGCCAAGTGAACTTCTCCTTAGGCCAAGACAGGACATACACCATGAAAACGAATCGAATCCTTCCCTGCCGGCGTGGTTGCTGCCGTTGCCGTTGCGATCGGCCTGACAGTATCCCTCCCGGCCGACGCCCGCGACGTCAAGGGCGGCGGTGGCGCACGCAACAACGTAAGCAGCGGCGCCAATCGCGACGCCGGCCCCAAGCGCGATGGCAACGCCAACCGCGACACGAACGTCAACCGCAACACCAACGTCAATCGCGATACCAGAACGTCAACCGCAACACCAACGTCAACCGCAACACCAACGTCAACCGCAACACGAATGTCAACGTCGACCGCAACACCAACATCAATGTCGATGTCGATCATCACGGCGGCTGGGACAACGACTGGGACGACCATCACCACCCGATCGCGACCGGGATGGCGATCGGCGCAACCGCCGCCATCACGTCGGCAGTGATCGGGTCGATGGTCTATACGCTGCCGCCGCAATGCCAGACGGTGGTCGTCAACGGCATCGGCTACAACAATTGCGGCGGCACCTGGTACCAGCCGCAGTATGTCGGCACGTCGGTGCAATACGTCGTCGTGGCGCCAATGCAGTGAAGAGTTTCGCCTGCTCCGGCGAGCCCGCGGCGCATCCTGGCCGCGTCGGTTCGCCGGGCACGCGACGGCCAGGACGTCCATCGCCATGAATCGCGGGGATACCGACATGAATGCGAATCTGCTCACTCTGGCCCGGGAAGCCCTGGGCGGTGATTTCACCAAGCTTGCGAGCCAGTTCCTTGGCGAATCTTCCAGCTCGACCCAACTTGCCATGACGTCGCTGCTGCCGGCGGTGCTTGGCACGGTCGCCCAGAAGGGCGCGACGCCCGAGGGCGCCACCGGGCTGCTTACGCTGATCAATGGCGCGAAGCTCGATGCAAATTCGCTCGGCAATATCGCCGGCCTGTTCGGCGGTGGCAGCGGCATGAACGACTTGCTGAAGGCGGGCACCGGCCAGTTCGTGCCGGCGCTGTTCGGCGACAAGAGCGCTTCGCTCGTCAACGCGCTGTCGAGCTCGAGCGGCATCAAGAGTTCTTCGGCGACCAACCTGCTCGCGATGATCGTACCGATCGTTCTCATGTTCCTCAAGAAAGTCATCGGAGACAAGGGACTGAACGCCAACTCGCTGTCCACGTTGCTCGCCAGCCAGGGGCCGAACCTGCAGAACGCGCTCGACAACCGGATCACCGGGGCGCTGGGCTTCGCGAGCCCCAACGCGTTCCTGGGCGGACTTGGGGGCCATGCGGCAGACGCTGCACGCCGCGCCGGTGCCGCCGTTGCAAGCGGCGCGGGGGCTGCCGCCAACACAGCCGCTGCGGCGACGGCCGCCACCAAGTCCGGGCTGATGCGCTGGCTGCCGTGGCTGATCGGGTTGGCCGTGCTCTGGTTCCTGTGGAACTCGTTCAGCGGCAAGCAGGCGACGACACCGCCGGCAACCGTACCCACGGCTTCCGCACCGGCCACCGCGCCCGTGGTCGCCGCCGGCTTCCCGGCCAAGGTTTATTTCGACACCGGGTCGGCGGCGATCAGTGCGGACGGCGGCAAGACCATTGCCGCCGCGGCAGACGCCATCAAGAAGGATAGCGTCAAGGTCGCGCTCACCGGATACACGGACAAGACCGGCGACGTCGCCAGGAACGAGGAACTCGCGAAGAGCCGCGCAGTTGCGGTGCGTGATGCCCTCGTGGCCGCCGGCGTGTCCGGAGCGAATATCGAGATGCGGGCCCCGTTGTTCGTCGAAGTGGGCGCCGGCGGCAGCGACGCGGAAGCCCGGCGCGTCGAGATCAGCAAACTCTGAAGGAGATACACGATGGCCAGGCAGGATGCATTCACCGCCGAGGAATGGACGCTGCTCCGGCTCGCGCCATCGCTCGTTTCAGGCGGCATGGCCGCGGCGGATCCGTCCGGGATCTTCGCGTCGATCAAGGAGGCGACGGCTGGAGCGCGGGGCATGGCGGAAGCGTTCAAGTCGAACGCCGCGCTCGAGCTGTTCTCGGCGCTCGGCGCCGACCGCAGCATTCCCGGTATGCCCGATCCGAAGTCGATGCTGGGCGAGGGCTCGCGCGAACAGCAGATGCAGAACTTCAAGACCGCCGTGCTCGACCGTGTGAAGTCCGCGGTGGACCTCGTCACGCGCAAGGGCTCGGCCGAAGAGGCGGCCGCTTACCGGAAGATGCTCGCCGACGTTGCCGAACGTGCCGCGAGCGCCTCGAAGGAGGGTGGCTTCCTTGGCTTCGGCGGCGTCCGCGTGAGTGAGAAAGAGCAGGCGTTCATCAGCGAAGTAAAGCGCGTGGTCGGAATCGCGTGACAGGTCGGGGACGCAGTTGCGACCGGGGGCGGGCTTGAATGGATGGTCCAATCGATTGGCAGGGAGGCGGCAAAATGAAATGGAGTATTGCGGTAGGAAAACTGATCGGCGCCTTGGCGCTGGTCCCGCTGTTGTCGGCGCTGCCCGCGCACGCGCAGGACGCGAAGCCATTCAGTAACGAGCAGCTGGACCAGATGACGGCACAGATCGCGCTTTATCCGGATTCGCTGCTGTCGCAATTGCTGATGGCGACGACCTATCCCGACGAGTTTGCCAAGGCTTCGGCGTGGTCGAAGGCGCATCCAGACGCGAAGGGCGACGACGCGGTCACGGCCGTCGAGAACGAGAACTGGGATCCGTCGGTGGCGTCGATGGTGGCGTTTCCGGAGGTCGTGATCACGCTCGGTGAAAAACCCGATTGGGTGAAGAACATGGGCGACGCCTTCCTGGCGCAGCCTGATGACGTGATGGACTCGGTGCAGCGACTTCGCGGAAGGGCGCAGCAGGCCGGGAACCTGAAATCGAACGACCAGATCACGGTCTCTACGCAGGCGCCCGAGCCGGCCCCGGCGGCGGCACCGCAGACGGTAGTCGTGCAGCAGGCCGCGCCCCCGCCGCAAATGATCGTCATCGCGCCGGCACAGCCTTCTGTGGTTTTTGTACCGGCGTACAACCCTACCGTTGTCTACGGGGCGTGGCCGTACGCGGCCTATCCGCCCTACTACTATCCGCCACCGCCGGGCTACTGGTGGTCGCGGACCATCGCCACCGGCATTGCCTGGGGTGTTGCGATCGGGGTCAACAATGCGCTGTGGGGCGGTTGCCACTGGGGTTGGGGACATAGCAGCGTTGACATCAACGTGAATCGGTACAACAACATCAACGTCAACCGGCGTCTCGACGTCAACAGCAACCGCACGTCCTGGAATCACAATACCGCGCATCGCGGCGCCACGCCCTATCGTGGTGGCGATGCGACGCGAAAGAACCTCGACAACAAGTATCAGGCCGGCAACAGGGAGCAATTCCGCGGCAAAGATGCCAGCCGCGATGCCAGCCGCGACAAGGCGTCCCAGGCGATGCAGGATCGCGGCATGGCCGACAAGTCGGTGGCGCGCGACAAGGCGCAGGGTGCGGACAAGTCGGCGGCGCGCGACAAGGCGCAGGGTGCGGACAAGTCGGTGGCGCGCGACAAGGCGCAGGGCGCGGACAAGTCGGCGGCGCGCGACAAGGCGCAGGGTGTGGACAAGTCGGCGGCGCGCGACAAGACGCAAAGCGCGGATCGCGACGCGGCACGGCAACGAGCGCAGGCCTCGACCAAGGACAACGCGCTCAAGGGCGCGGCCAGCCCGCAGGCCAAGCAGCAGGTCGACCGCGGTGCCGCGAGCCAGAAGGCCACGGAACGTTCGGCGCCGGCCGCGCGTCCCGCCAAGGCATCCGGTGGTGACTCTGGCGCCCGTCCGGCTGCGGGCGGCGGCGCAAAGCCGAGCGGTGGCAGTGGTGGCCGGCCCGCCGGCGGTGACGGTGGCCGGCCCGGTGGCGGCGGACGCAAGAGTTGAGACGGAGATATGAATATGAAAAGCATCAAGCACACTCTTAAGCTCGCCGCCCTTGCCGGAGCGCTGGCCATCGCTCCGCTGGCCTTGGCGCAGTCGGCCTATCCGACTCCCGAAGCGGCTGCAGACGCGCTGGTCGACGGCATCGCGCGGCACGACGATGCTGCCATCAAGGCAGCCGTCGGACCCGATTACCGCAACTACATTCCGGGCACCAGCTACGACGCCGACGATGTGACCAACTTCCTCGAAGCCTGGTCCAGGGCGCATGCGATCGTGAAGGCAGGTGACGACAAGGCGTTTCTCGGCGTTGGGAAGCACGGCTGGACGATGCCCATCCCGATCGTGAAGACCGCGGGCGGTTGGCGATTCGACACCGCGGCGGCACCCGAGGAAATGCGCGTGCGCCGCATCGGCCGCAACGAGCTCGCGGCAATCCAGGTTGCGTTGGCCTACACGGACGCGCAGAACGAGTATCACGTGCGTGACTGGAACGGCGACGGGACGCTGGAGTACGCAAAGCAGGGGCTGTCCTCGCCGGGGAAACGTGACGGCCTGTACTGGGCTTCTCTGCCGGGCGAAATCGAGAGTCCGCTAGGCGCCGAGTTTGCTGACGCGAAGGCCGGCCAGCCGTACCACGGGTACGTCTACAAGATCCTGACGGCGCAAGGCAAGGACGCGCCCGGCGGCGTCCGGAATTACATCAAGAACGGGCGCATGACCGAAGGCTATGCGCTGGCGGCGTGGCCGGCGAAATACAACGATACCGGCGTGATGACGTTCATCGTCAACCAGGACGGCGTCGTGTACCAGAAGAACCTCGGCGCAGGCACGGACGCGGCGGCGCGCGCGATCGTTGCGTACAACCCCGACGCGAGTTGGGACAAGGTTGCGCCGGGTAAGTAACGCCGTGCAGGATCAAGGCGTCGCGCGTTCGGCCGCCTTGACTGTCGCAATGACACGTAACGTCGGGCGCCAGACCCGACGCGTGATCGAACGGCTCGACCGTTCGCTTGATCAGGATGCCTGGAGTCGTCCTGAGGGCCGCCGGCTGGACCCCCCGCCCGGCGGCCCGGACTTTTTTCCGGATGAACACCGGATCACTGAAGGAGTACGTCATGTCTGACGTCGAGTTCTCCGCCGTCGACAACGAGCTTCCGCTGCGCTGGTTGCGCCGCGCGCGCCTTGTCCCGGCCGACAGCCTCGGCACTGTCCGCCGCGCCGTGTTCTTCGCGCTTTTGACATGGCTGCCCATCGCCGCGTGGTCGCTATTTGCCGGTCGCTTCGCGACGGCAGATCAGGGCGAACCGCTGCTGCATCATTTCGGCGTACACGTGCGCTGCCTGCTGGCCATTCCGTTCTTCATCCTGGCGGAAGGGTCGCTCCACAACGCTTCGCGGCGCATCCTTGGACAGTTTCGATCGAGTGGGGTGGTGAGCGCCGACCTTCGCGACCGTTTCGATTCCACGATCGCCGATGTCCGCCGTCTTCGCGATCTGTCGCTGCCTTGGGTGTTCGTGTTCGGCGCTGCCATCGCCTGGTCGGTGGTCGAGCAGCCGTCCGCGCGCGACGACTCGATGTCGTGGGCGATTGGCGTGGACGGCAGTCTCGGGTTCGGCGGACTCTGGTTCGCCTATGTCGTGCGACCGATCTTTCTCGCGCTGCTGCTGGGCTGGCTGTGGCGCATGCTGCTCGTCGCGTGGTGGTTCTGGAAGGTGAGCAAGCTCGGATTGGCGCTGGTGCCGACCCATCCCGACCGCACCGGTGGAATTGCCTTCGTCGAGAAGGTGCCGGGCGCCTTCGCGTTGGTGACATTCGCCGTGACCGCCGTCATCGCGTCCCGCTGGGCGCACGACATCGAGTTTCACGCTGCGACGCTGCAGTCGTTCAAGCTTCCCGGCGCCCTGTTCGTGATCCTGTGGACGCTGCTCGCGCTGCTGCCTCTGATGGCGCTCGCGCCCGCGCTTGCCGCGGCGCGCGCCCGCGCGACTCCAGCCTACGCGGCCCTCATCGGCGAGCAGGGCCGTCTGGTCCACCGGCGCTGGATCCTGCGCGAAGCGGTTACCGACACGCAACTGCTCGACGCGCCGGAGATCGGACCTGTCGCCGACGCCAACGCGATGTACGACGCGGTGAAGAAGATGCGCGGCGTGCCGATCGGCAAGGGCGCTATCCTGAAAGTCCTTCTGCCGATCGCGCTTCCCTTCATCGTCGTGGCGGCACTGCAAATACCGTTGAAGGAACTGCTGATCAAGCTGGCCAAGGCTTTGGTGTGACCGACGGGTTGCACTCTCGGAGCCAGTGCTTGACGCGGTTGCGTCCAGTTAGAGTCACGTCTGTTCGAGAGGGAGTTCCGATGTTGCGAACGAAGATGATCCTGATAGCACTCTCAATGTGCGCCATCGCCGCGACCGGCGCGCATGCGCAGCAGGCCACCAAGGCCGTCCCGCCGGCGTCCAAGGCCGCCGCCGGCGACTCCGCCACGCGCCATCTCAACATCGCGGCCAAGCCGTTCACCGGCGACTTCGACAAGATGCTCGAACGGCGAATGATCCGAGTCTATGCGCCGTACAGCCGGTCGCTGTATTTCATCGACAAGGGCCGCGAGCGTGGATTGGGCGCCGAACTGGTCCGCGACTTCGAGCGCTGGATCAACCAGAAGTATGCGAAGCAACTCGGCAAGCGGCCGCTCACCATCTACATTGTTGCGGCGACGCGCGACAAGCTGCTCAGCGACCTCACCGATGGACAGGCCGACATCGCCATCGGCAACCTGACGGTGACCGAAGAGCGCCTGAAGGTGGTCGACTTCGTTGCGCCGGACGAAAAGATCGTCAACATCGAGGTTCTGGTCACCGGGCCGGCGTCGCCGGCGATCGCGTCGCTGGACGAGCTCTCGGGAAAGACCGTCCACGTGCGCAAGGCGTCGAGTTACTACGCCAGCCTGACGGCGCAGAACGAACGATTCAAGAAGGCGGGCAAGCCGCCGGTCAACCTGGTTCTCGTGCCCGATGCGCTCGAGGACGAGGACATGCTGGAAATGCTGAACGCCGGACTGCTGCAGGCGATGGTCGTCGACGACTGGAAAGCACGACTGTGGTCGCAGGTGCTGCCGAAGCTCAAACTGCATCAGGACATCGTCCTGCGGGAGGCGACGAAGAAAGGTTGGGCGATCCGCAAGAACAGCCCTCAACTCGCCGCGGTGTTGAACGATTTCTACGCGAGCTGGGTGAAAACGGCTGGGGTCGTCCCCTACCGCCAGCAGCAGTACATGAAGAATATCAAGACGCTGAACAATCCGGCCGGCGCGGCGGACTATCAGCGCTTCCAGCAGGTGGTCGCGCTGTTCGAGAAATATGGCCAGAAGTACAACTTCGACCCACTGATGCTCGCCGCGCAGGGGTACCAGGAATCGACGCTGGACCAGAACAAGAAGAGCCGCGTCGGTGCTGTCGGCGTGATGCAGCTGATGCCGGCGACGGGACAATCGCTGAAAGTCGGCAACATCGGGGTCACGGAGTCGAACATCCACGGCGGTGCCAAATACATGGACCAGCTGATGACGCAGTATTTCAAGGATGCGAAATTCGACGAGCAGAATCGCACGCTGTTCGCGTTCGCAAGCTACAACGCAGGGCCGGGCAACATCGCGAAGATGCGCGCGGAAGCCGGCAAACGCGGCCTCGACCCGGACAAGTGGTTCAACAACGTTGAGGTCGTGACGGCCGAAAAGATCGGGATCGAAACTACCACCTATGTACGGAATATCTTCAAGTATTACGTCTCGTACAAGCTGACTCAGGAGGCCCGGGCAACCGCTGAAAGACTCAAAGAGCAGGTGGCGCCCTCAAAGAAGTAAGGAGGCGTCACGGAAGAGCCGCTCTAGTCGTAACTGCGCCGGAAATAGAGGCCGAGGCTCGAAACGACGCCAGCCTCCGCGCGCACGGTCAGCGATCGCGTCAGCGCGTATTCGATGCGCAGCGCGTTGTTGGCCACCGTCAGCCCCTGCTCGTAGACCAGCGTCAGGCGTTCGTTGATGCGCTTGCCGAACGCGATGACCTGGCTCGTCGTGCCGCTGACCACTGAGCTGGCTCGCTCGCGCAGCGATATGTCGTCGAGACCGACCGAATTGGCCAGCGTCGTCGTGAACGGGCGCTGTCCCCTGCCGAGCAGCATCGAGGACGCCGCGCCCAGCGCGGCCAGGTCCGCGCGCGACGCGCGATCGAGGCCCTGTCCCGTCATCAGCCATGACAGCTTTTCGCCGTCAGGCACGGGTGGGCTCGACACCAGCCGCACGCGCGGCACGCGCACCGTGCCCGTGACTTCCACGCCCGCCTCGACCGCGAGATTCTTGCGCAGCGCGGTCACGTCGATGGCCGGGTTGTCGACCGGCCCGTCGAAGATGAGCTGGCCGCGGTCGATGTCCAGGCGCTGCCCGAAGACGAAATAGGTCCCGTTGACCGCGTTGATCTTGCCGCGTGCCGTCAGCCCGCCATTGGCGCCGGTGGCCAGGCGCAGCCGACCCGCGAGGCGCGTGTCGAGACCTTCGCCTTCGAAGTGCAGGTCGTCGCCCAGGCCGACGTCGAGGTCGAGCAACAGCGGAACGTCGAGTCCCGACGTCGCGTTCGCCGCGCCGCGCGGCCGGCCGACAATGACCACGTCGTTCGACAGCTGACCGACGCTGACGGGCTCGTACTGGACCCGTCCTTGCGCAATTTCCAGGTTTCCGCGCACGGCGATCTTGCCGTTCTCGAAGGCCAGCACGCCATTGCCGCCGACCGTGAACTGGAGGTCGGGGCGATTGACCGCGCGGAACTTCTCCGCGGTCCACGTCACGCGAGCCTCCGGCGCGATGTCGGTGCTGCCTTCGCGCTGCGCGCGCGCCAGCGTCCCCTTTGCGGTGAAGCGTCCGTCGCCGCCGGTGAACGACAGGTCGTCCAGAATCAACGTGTTGTTGGCGAAGCGTCCGCGCAGGCGGCCTTCGCGCCAATGCACGCCGTATTGCGGAACGTCCAGGCGCATGTCGTCCGCCGTCGAGCGCCCCCGCGAGTTCGGCGTGGGCGAGGGTGCCGGTGGCGCTCAAGTCCACATGTGCGCGGCCGTCGACGACCGCCAGCGTTCCCAGCCACGGCTGCAGCGGCCGCAACGACGGCAGGTCCGCAACCAGCGTAGCGGCCAGCGGACCATCGAACGGCGAGGCGCCCCGGTGCGCCATCGCCGCGCCTTGATGCTCAGCGTGGCGTCGGCGTTACCGGCGCGCTGCGAGCGCAGCGTGCGCGGTGGCGGCGACGTTGTCGTCCTGGAAACGCGCCTGCGCTTCGAGCGTCGTGATGCCCAGCGCCAGGCTGTTGGGCGTTTCAGCTCGTTCCTTCCGTTCCGAACAGGTCGCCGCGTTCGCGCCGCACGCGAACGGTGCCATTGAGTTGCGGTGTCGCGGCAACCGACCAGTCGCCCGCTGATCACCAGCGTGGACGCAAGCGGCGGACGCAGCCCCGCGATGCGCATCAGCGCGGTCAGCGGAATGCCCTCGAATGCGCCGCGCGTCGCGAGCTTGCCGGCGTCCCAGCGCAGGTCCTCCAGATCGGCGCGGCCTTCCGCGACCAGCAGTCGCGCAGAACCGACATGCAGCTGGTCGTGCGCCCACTCGATCTGTGCCGGCGCCTCCAGCTTCATCGCGAGCGCGCCGCGATTGTCCAGCGCGTCGAGCGATCCAGACCAGGAAAGCGCGGGCGTGCCCAGGTCGTGGAACCCGCCGGCGAAGCGGGCGTGGCCGTCGACGCCTTCGCCGGACAGCGCGATGTTCGCCGTGTGCTGCGCCAGCGTGCCTGTGGCGTCCGCGGCAAGCGTCGCGAATTCACCCTGCGGAATGCGGATCTTCGTCGCCGCGACCTTGAATCCGAGCGCGCGCGTCGCATTGGCGGTCGGATCGAGCGTGAGGCCGCCGGCGGCGATCTTGCCGGTCGCGTCGAGCGTGGCCACGCTGCCCAGCCGCCCCCATTCCAGGCCGCGGCCGCGCAGCGTGAGATCCAGACCGTTTCCTCCGGGCTCGCTGGTGATGGTCCCGCGGACCTGCAGCGCGCCCGCGATGGTCTCGGGAATCGCGACGCCGGCATATTTGACGAGAAGCCCGCGCAACTCCTGGACTTTCGGTGCGTCGGCGGCGAACGCGAGCTTGTCGCCCGGCGTGCCGGTGGCGCCGCTCACGTCGACCGACGCGGAGGCGACCGTTGCCTTGATCGCGACGTTGCGCATCGTCGTCGCCGTGGCTTCCGCATGCAGACTGCCGCTGACCGCGAGCCCCGCGAGCTGACTGCCCGGCGCCAGCGCGACGGTGGTCTCGACGCTCCACGTCGGCGCAAGCCGTCCGCGCGCGCTCACGCTGCCGGACAGGCTGCCGGCGGGAAACGCGCCGAAGCGCGATGGATCGAAGCGCGTCGCCTCCGCCGTGATGTCGAAAGCGCGTTCGGCATCGGCCGTGATGCGGCCGCGTCCGGTGAGTTCGCCCGTTCCGGCGCGGCCGCGAAAGCGTTCGATGTCGATGCGGCGGCCGACGATCGTGGCGGCGAAGCCGAGTGCCAGATCGGATTGCGTCAGTTCGCCGCGCACGGACTGCGTCGCCTGCGCGACATCCGCGCTCAACGATCCGGACAGCCGCGTCGCGATGAGCGCGGAATGCACGCGCTGCAAATCGAGATCGCGCACGACCAGGTTCCACCGGCTGGCGCCGCCGTCGCCGGGCAGGATCACGCGTCCGGTGATCCTCGCGTCGCCGGCCAGGCGCGCATCGATGTCGTCCAGCGCAAGCTCGCGGCCATTCCAGCGAAACGGCGAGTTCAGCGACGCGAGCGGCACGCGCGAGGCGTCGAGCGCGCCGGCGTTGGCGTTGGTGGCGGCCAGCGTGCCGGCGAAGCCGTCGGGCACGGCGCGTGCGTCGAGCGTCACCGACAGCCGCGTCGACGGCAGCGCCGGTGCGAAGACGGCGATGTCGACGTCCTTCGCGTCGACATGCGCGTCGGCCAGCGGCGTCGCGGCGAACGGCGTCAGCGTTGCATTCGCCGTGACCGCCGCATTGCGCATGGTTCCCTTCGCGCTCGACGGCGAACGTCGCCAGGTTGCCCTTGGCCGAGACATCGGCGCGAGTGTCCCGGTATGCGGCGTCACCGGTGAAATTGAGCGCCGCTCTCAGCGCAAACGGCGTCACGGCGGCGAGCTCGGCTTCACCCGACAACGTGCCGGCGTCGGTCACGAAGCGCAGGCGGCGCACCGAATGTTCGCCGCGCGCCGCCGCTGTAATCGAACACGACGCCGGTGATCGTTCCCGCGCGCGGGCCGACGCGCCATTCGACGCGTTCGACGCCGACGTTGGCGACGTCGACTTCGAGCGGCAACGAGAGATCGGCGGGCAGCGCCAGCGGCGAGTCGGAACTCTTCATCGTGATCGCCAGCCGGTGCGCGCCCAGTCCGCTGACATTGACGTGACGCGTGAACAGTCCGACGACGCTCCAGGTCAGCGCCACATCGTCGGCCTCGACGTCGACGTCGTCGCCACGCCACGCGATGCGCGTTACGCGGACCGTCGACAGCAGCGAGCCGGTCGCGCCTTCGACGGTCAGCCGGCCTTCGCTTGCGCCGACCGCGCGCGCGACCGCCAGATCGAGCGCCTGCTGCGTGGTCAGCCACGCGATGCCCGCGCCGATCGCAACGGCCAGCACGGCGCCGACCCAGCTGAAGTGAAGCACCCACCGCCATCCGCGCAACGGTGTTGCAGGGGTCTTGGCGGGATCGGATTCCGGCGTCACGGGCGCGCTCAGAACGAAAGCCCGACGGAGAAGTGCACGCGTACGCTCTGCGACTGCTGCCCGTACGCGACGTCCACGCGGAACGGTCCGATGGGCGTGCGGAACCGGCCGCCGACGCCATATCCCCAGGCGAGATCGAAGTCGTGCAGCGAGTCGACGGCATTGCCGGTATCGACAAACGTCGCGAGTCCCCAGTTCTCGCCGATCCAGCGCGTGACCTCGACGCTGGCCGCGGTGTAGTAGCGGCCGCCGACGATGGCATCGCCCAATGGCACGCCGAGGCTGTCGAACGCGTAGCCGCGCACCGTCGTGTCGCCGCCGGTGCGGAACAGGAAATTCGACGGAATGCCGTCGCGCGAATCGGCCAGCACCGCGCCGGCGTCCGCGCGCGCGTACAGCGTGGTGTTGCGGCTGATCGGCCACCACGCGGCCACCTTGCCGATCACGCGCCCGAAGCTGCGCGTCGACGCGCCGGGCACGCCGGCGCCGACCTGCACGTTGGCCATGTAGCCGCGCTCGGGCGACAGCAGGCTGTCGACGCGCCGCCACGTGTACTCGCCGTCGACGTACAGCGCGTGCGAATCCTCCGTCGGGGCGCCCTTGCGGCTGCTGCTGGTCCTGGTAGTAGCCGGCGCCGAAGGCCGGCGTGCTGGTTTCGTCGATGGAGCGCCGGCGCCACGAGACGCCCGCCGTGCGGGTGACGAGGTTCTCGATGTCGGTGCGCTCGAGTCCGATCGCGAACGTGTCGAGCCAGCCGCCCGGCGCCGGCGGCAGCACGAAGCGTACGCTGCCCGAGGACAATTTCGTTTCGACGCGTGCGTCGGCGTAGAACTGCAGTCCGTGACCGTCGATGTTGACGTCGCTGTAGTTGCCGCTCGCCTTCCACTGCGTGTCGGTGGAATAGCCGAGGCCGACTTCGAGCCGCTTCGGCGGCGCCTCGATCACCGCCATCGTGAGCGTGGCGGCCTCGGCGTGCTCGGGGTCGGGAACGATCGACGCCTGCACGCTGGCGAAATAGCCCGACGCCAGCAGGCGCCGGACGAATTCGTCGAGCGGCCGCTCGCCGTAAAGATCGCCCGGCTTGATCGTCGAAAAGGACTTCACCAGCTCCGGCGTGTAGCGGTCGAGACCCGCGCACCTCGATGTCGCCGAAATGGAACGCAGGACCGCTTTCGATCGCAACCGACAGCGCCGCACTTTTGGCGTCGGGGTCGATCTTCGCTTCGCTCGCCACGAGCTTGGCCGCGGCATAGGGCGTCGCGGCGAGGCCGGCCACGGCCCGTTCCTTGGCCGACGTCCACGCGGACTGGCGAAAGACTTCGCCGACCGGCAGGCCCCAGTCTCGCTCTCATCGCGGCGATGGCGTTCTGGCCGACGGGCACGTCGACCTGCGCCGGACCCAGCACGACGATCGTCGGCGCTGGTGACGACCGAGGGCTCGCCCGGGATGACGGTGAGCGTCACGGTGACGGGCTGCGTGCTGCGATCGATCGTCAGCTCGACGTTGCGCGGAAAAGAAACCTTGCGTCGCTGCGGCCTCGCGCGCCTGGGGCAGCGCTTCGCGCGCGAGGCGGTCCAGCAGCTCTTCGGTCATGTCCGCGAAGTCCTGCCAGCGGACCAGGTCGACGGACGCGCTGATCGTGCTTTCGAGCGCGTCAGGCGCGACGAGCTTTACCCGGTAGCGTATCGGGTCGTCGGCGTGCGGCGTGGCGGCGACCGGCGCAGCGGTCGCGGTGGACTGGGCGTCAGCGGGAAGCGAGGCGGCGGTCGTCGCCAGCGTCAGCGCGCACAGGCACAGGCGCGCCGGCAATCGGTGAGTCGCAGTGTTTCCGCACAGACGCCATTATCGCCGACGCGCCGCCACGCTCGCTGTCGGATCGGCCGGCAGCTGCGAGTAGGGCGACGTCACCCTGGGGTCGACCGGCGGCTGCGGGTACATGAAGTAAAACGGATCCGGGTCGCGGCTCAGCTGCAGTTTCTTCGGGTCCTGCGCCGGGTAGTTGAGCTGCAGGTCGGGATTGCGCGAACCGATGAACGGCCACACGGAAAGATACGAATTGCCGGCGCTGTCGTAGGTCGTCGAGCACCCCGAAAGCGCCGATCCCGCGGCCACGGCGGCGGCGAGGATGAGGGTACGGCATACGGGAATGGCCATGAACGCCTCCTGATGTGACGGATGCCTTTAGAACCGGGTCTGCAGCGTCATGCCCAGCGCCGGGGCGGTCGTGTACGGATCGTTGGAAATGTCGTTGCCTGACGCATTCTTGACCGTAAGCTTGCCGCCGGTCAATGCCGCGGCATAGATATCGAGCCGGAAGTCCTTCCCGCCGTGGTAGGAAAGGCGCAGAAACGCGGGCACGAAATTGTTCTCCCCGATGCCGTTGCCGACCGGGCCATCCCGGCTCAGGCGAAACAAGTACGAACGGTAGGATCCTCCCACGCCGATTTCCCAGCGATCGTTGAAGGCATAGTTCAGTTCGAGGCCGGCGCCGCCCGCGGGTCCCGCCTCGAACGGATTCATGAGCTTCCAGTGATCGTCGATCTGCCAGTCGATGACCGGGAACGGAAAGACCTTGGTCTCGTAGATCTGGTGAAACACCGCCGCGCCCAGTCCCAGCGTCAGGCGCGGCGAAAACACTTTGGAGGCGGTCACGACGGCGCCGTATTCGAGCGCATCGCTCGTCGACGCGCCGCTCTCGTAGGACCAGCCTACCGACGGAATCAATCCAATCACCCAATCCTCCGCGGGCGTGTAGAACATCGGCGCGGCCAGGCGCGGCCGGTTGATGTTGTTCCAGGGCGCAACGCCGCCGAAGGCCGCTGGATCGGTAAAGGTCCAGTCCTGGTATTCGTAGCTGACCGAGAAACCCGCCGCGAACTGCGGCGTGAACTGGCGCAGCATGCCGCCGGCGAGCGCGAACACTGCCCCAGCTGTAGGTGCCTCCGCTGTCCAGGTCCGTATCGAACAGTGAAGAGAGCGGACAGCGCGGCGTTGGAGACGACGGCTCCCTGAGGCAGCCCCTGCGCCAGCGACGAGGAAGCGAACAGGGCAAGGCACACCGTGCCGGCGAAATGACGAAGGGTCATGGGTGGCGATCGGAAAAATTGGGACCGGGCGATGGTCTCATGCCGGTCCAAGCAGTGTCGACGGAACAGGTGGGCGGACGGGGAAATCGCCGCCGGACGTGGCGTCTCGGCCACATGCCGACGGCATCAATCTGCGCATCTCGGGCGTGGCTGCGGAAGGCCGGATAATCGCGGACTTTTGGACGTTCATCGATTGTCGCCCACAATTCATAGAACGAACGTTCCAAAGTGGGATAAATCGTCCGCAAGAGTTAGTAAGTTACTTGCGATTACAACGCTAAGTATCTATTTTTTTGAAGAAAACAGTTTTGTTGCGTTTACGACGCTAAGTCATTGTTCGGAAAACGAAAAACCGTTGACCCCCGCCAAAGTTCCCGTATATAGTGGCGCCAGGTGGTAAAAAGTGGGTCAAAGTGGGTAAAAAGCGAGCGAATTGTTGCCTCGCCAGCGCCAAGTTAATGAGCGCTTACCTTCGGCCCGACAACGAGGAGGGCGCGCGTGGCGGGCAACATGGTCGATTCGGCGGAACTGCCGGCGCCGGGCAATGGGGCGCTGCCGGTGTTTCGCGGCGTCACGCAGCAGGCGCTCGACGCCAAGGGCCGGCTCGCCGTCCCGGCGAAGCATCGCGACGCGCTTGCGATGAACGGACAGGGCCGCCTCGTGCTGACCGCCGATCCATCGCGCTGCCTGCTGCTCTATCCGCTTGCCGCCTGGGAACCGATACAGGCGCGCCTGATGTCGCTCTCGTCGTTCAACGACAAGATCCGCAGCCTGCAGCGGCTGCTGGTCGGCTATGCCGATGACGTGGACATCGACGGCGCGGGCCGGATTCTCGTGCCGCCGTCGCTGCGCCGCTACGCGAATCTCGACAAGCACGTCGTGCTCGTCGGGCAGGGCCACAAGTTCGAGCTATGGGACGAGGCGCAATGGCAGGCGCAAACGGCGCAGACCATCGCGTTCCCTGCCGACGGCCTGCCGTCGGAACTCGACGGCTTCACGCTGTAGCGCATTCGTGGCCGATGGAATCCATGTCCCCGTCCTTCTCGACGAAGCCGTGGCGGCGCTGGCAATCAGGCCCGCGGGCGTCTATCTCGACGCCACGTTCGGGCGCGGTGGCCACGCGCGCGCGATCCTGGATCGGCTCGATGCGGCGGGGCGTCTCGTCGGCATCGATCGCGATCCCGCCGCCGAAGCGGCCGCGGCGCAGCTCGCGCAAGCCGATTCCCGATTCGTTTTTCGCCGCGCGTGGTTTTCGGAATTACCGGACGTCCTCGCCGGACTTGCGCTTGCGCATGTCGACGGCGTGCTGCTCGATCTCGGAATCTCCTCGCCGCAGATCGACGACGCAAAGCGCGGCTTTTCCTTTCGCCACGACGGTCCGCTGGACATGCGGATGGATCCGTCGCGCGGCGAATCCGCTGCCGAATTCCTTGCCCGCGCCTCGGTGCGCGAACTGACGGAGGTATTGCGCGACTATGGTGAAGAACGGTCTGCTCAATCGATTGCAAGAGCAGTTGCGGCGGCACGCGCGCACGAACCCATCCACGGCACCCGGCAACTGGCGGCACTCGTGGCGCAAGCCATCGGCACGCGCACGCGGGGTGATTGGCGTCAGGATCCGGCCACGCGGACCTTCCAGGCTCTTCGGATTTTCGTGAACCGCGAACTGTCTGAAGTCACGCGGGCGCTGCCCGCCGTCGTGTCGGCGTTGAATGCCGGCGGCCGGCTCGCCGTCATCAGTTTTCACTCGCTCGAGGACCGCATCGTCAAACAGTTCCTGGCCCGCGCATCGCAGCCGTATGCCGGCAACCCGGCGCTCGCCCGGCTGGCCATTCGCGCCGATGCGCTGCCGGGCGCGCCGATGGAACTCGTCGGCCGCGCGGTGAAACCATCCGACGCCGAAATCGCGCGCAATCCGCGCGCGCGCAGCGCCGTGCTGCGCATCGCCCAGCGAACCGGGCACGCGCTGCCTACGGACTGGCCGCGCGGCTATTCGGAGGTCGCGGCGTGACGCGCGTGAACATCGTCCTGCTGGCCATTCTCGTGGCGTGCGCGCTGTCGCTGGTCACGTCGCGCAACCAGTCGCGGCGCCTTTTCGTCGCGCTCGAGCAGGAACAGGTGCGGGGCCGCGCGCTGGAGACGGAATACGGCCAGCTGCAACTCGAGCAGTCGACGTGGGGCATGCCGGCGCGGGTCGAGAAGATCGCGCGCGAACAGCTGCGGATGCAGTTGCCGTCGGCGGCGCGCACCGACGTCGTCGCGCTGCCGGACACAGCCGGAGCGAGAAAATGAACTCCGCGGGATCCGCTCTCGCTGGCAGGTCGATGCGCAACCGCGACGCGGCGCCTCTGGTGCTGCCGCGCTTCCGTTCGCCGCTGGTGTTCGGTGCGCTGGCATTGCTGTTCGCGATCCTGCTCGGCCGCGCTTTGTACCTGCAGTCGTTCGACAACGAGTTCCTGCAGGGGCAGGGCAGCGCGCGGCATTCGCGCGAACTCGAAGTTCCGGCGCACCGCGGACGCATCGTCGACCGCACCGGCGAGGCGCTTGCGCTTTCGACGCCGGTCAGGTCGCTGTGGGCCTTCCCCGACAAGTTCGATGCGACGCCGGAACAGATCGCTGCCCTCGCGGCGATACTCGAAACCACGCCGCAACGGATCAGCGCGAGGCTCGACGCCAACGAGGATTTCGCGTTCCTCGCCAAGCAGGTGCCGCCGGAAATCGCGGACCGCGCGATGGCGTTGCGCATTCCGGGCCTGCACGACCAGAACGAATATCGCCGTTTCTATCCCGGTGGCGAAGTGACGGCGCAGATCGTCGGCTTCACCGGCGATCGCGACGCCGGACAGGAAGGGATCGAACTCGCGCAGCAGGCGTGGCTCGCCGGCATTCCCGGCAGCCGCCGCGTGATCATCAACCGCCGCAACGAGGCCGTGGAGGACGTCGCCGCGATCCGCGCGCCGCAGGCCGGCCACGACCTCGCGCTGTCGATCGACGCGCGCCTGCAATACCTCGCGTTCCGTGAATTGAAAGGCGCAATCGAACTCAACAAGGCCAAGGCGGGCGGACTGGTCATCCTCGACGTGAAGACCGGCGAAATCCTGGCGCTGGCGAACTGGCCCACGTACAACCCCAACAGCCGCAACAAGGTGCAGCCGGCAATGATGCGCAACCGGGCGCTGACCGACACTTTCGAGCCCGGGTCGACGATGAAGCCGTTCACGATCGCGGCGGCGCTCGAGGCGGGCCGCATTCGACCGGACACCGTGATCGAGACGGCGCCCGGCACGCTGACGATCGGTTCCGCGACGATCCACGACGCGCATGCGGAAGGCACGCTGACGGTCGAGCAGGTCATCCAGAAGTCGTCCAACGTGGGCGCGGCCAAGATCGCGCTGGGACTGCCGTCGGCGACGCTGTGGGAGATGTTCTCGAACGCCGGCTTCGGCACGCCGCCGAGGACGGGCTTCCCCGGAGAGCAGTCGGGTCGGCTGCGCCCGGCGAAATCCTGGCGTCCGATCGAGCAGGCGACGATGTCGTACGGGCACGGCATCTCCGTCAACCTGGTGCAGCTGGCGCGCGCGTACACGATGTTCGCCACCGACGGCGAAGTGAAGGCAGCCACGCTGTTCAAGACCGAGGAGTTCGTCGCGGGGCGGCCCGTGCTGCGGCCCGAGACCGCGCGCGCCGTGCGCCACATGCTCGAACTCGCGACCTCCCCCGGGGGCACCGCGCCGCGCGCGCAGGTGCCGGGCTATCGCGTCGCCGGCAAGACCGGTACGGCGCACAAGGTCGAGGGACACGGCTACGGCAACAAGTACGTCTCGTCGTTCGTCGGCTTCGCGCCGGTGTCGAATCCTCGCCTCGTCGTGGCGGTGATGCTCGATGAGCCTTCCGCCGGGCAGTACTACGGCGGCGCGGTCGCCGCGCCGGTGTTCTCGAACGTCACCGGTTCGGCGTTGCGCATGCTCGGCGTGCCCACCGACGCGCCGCTCAACAACGTGATCCTGCCGCCGCAAGGCAGCGAGATTCGCGAAGAAACCTGACCGGAAGCGCACGTGCCCAGTCCCGCCTCCTCCGCCGAACACGTTGCAGTGCCCGATGCCGACGCAGCCGCGCTGCTCGCGAAGCTGCGCGCCTTTCCTCGCCGAATCACGGCGGACAGCCGCCGCGTCGAACCCGGCGTGGCGTTTGCCGCGTATCCGGGTACGCACGCGGATGGCCGAAAGTTCGTGCCGGACGCCATCGCGCGCGGCGCGAGCGCCGTGCTGTGGGAGTCTGCGGGGTTCGCGTGGGATCGCGGCTGGCAGGTTCCGCATCTGCCGGTCGAGGGTCTGCAAGAGCGGCTCGGCGAGATCGCCGATTTCATCTACGGCAGTCCGTCGCAGGCGCTGTGGATGGTCGGCGTCACGGGAACGAATGGCAAGACATCGTGCGCGCACTGGATCGGTCACGCGTTCGATGCGTGCGGGCGCCGCGCGGGAATCCTGGGCACGCTGGGCAACGGCCTGGTCGGCGCGCTGGCGCCCGCGACGCACACGACGCCGGACGCTCCCGCATTGCACGAGCTCTTGCAGCAGTTTCGCGGCGCGGGTGCTAAAACCGTGGCGATGGAAGTCTCGTCGCACGGGCTGGCGCAGGGGCGCGTCGGCGGCATCAAGTTCGACGTCGCCTTGTTCACCAATCTCACGCGCGACCACCTCGACTACCACCGCACGATGGCGGAATATGGCGCTGCGAAGGCGAAGCTCTTCCAGTCGCCCGACTTGCGCACGGCGGTCATCAACGCCGACGATCCATTCGGGCAAAGCCTGATCGATGGCGTGCGCGCGCGCGGCACGCGGCTTCTGACCTACGGGCTTGCCGCCGGCGACATCGCGGCCAGCGAGATCAGAATGTCGGGCAACGGCATCGCGCTGGCGGTGAACACGCCCTGGGGCAAGGCCGAATTCGCGTCGCCGATGATCGGCAACTTCAACGCGCAGAACCTGATGGGCGTGCTCGGCGTCCTGCTGGCGAGCGACGTGCCGATCGACGTCGCGACAGCGGCGCTGGCGCGGTTGCAACCTCCGGCCGGCCGCATGCAACGACTGGGTGGCGCCGATCGGCCGCTGGTCGTCGTCGACTACGCGCACACTCCGGATGCGCTGGAGAAGGTGCTGACGGCATTGCGGCCCGCGGTCGTGGCGCCGGGCGAACTGATCTGCGTCTTCGGTTGTGGCGGCGACCGCGATGCCGGCAAGCGTCCGGAGATGGGTCACGTCGCCGCGCGCTTCGCCGATCGTGTCGTGGTGACCAGCGACAATCCGCGCAGCGAGGATCCAGCGGCCATCGCCAATGCCGTGGCGCGAGGCGTTCGCGACGAGGGCAATCGCCGCTGGTCGATCGAAGTCGACCGCGACCAGGCGATCCGTGGCGCGATCGGTGCGGCGAAACCTGGCGACATCGTGCTCGTCGCCGGCAAGGGCCACGAGACGTACCAGGAGCGCGACGGCGTGCGCACGCCATTCTCCGACGCCGCCGTGGCCGCTGCCGCGTTGTCGGCGTGGACTGCCCAATGATGGACACGAAGACTGCCGCGAAGGCTGTGGACGGACAGCTGATCGGCGATAACGTCGGGTTCCGGCGCGTCGTGACCGACAGCCGCGGGCTCGAGGCCGGCGATCTCTTCGTCGCCTTGCGCGGCGAACGCTTCGATGGACACGAGTTCGTCGCCGCCGCGCTCGCGCAAGGTGCCACTGCGGCGCTGGTTGCGGATGATCGCGCGGCGACGCTTGCGGGCGACCTGATCGCCGTACCGGACCCGCTCGCTGCGCTGGGCCGCCTCGCGGCGTTCTGGCGCGGCAAGTTCGACATCCCGCTGGCCGTCGTCGTCGGCAGCAACGGCAAGACCACGGTGAAGGAAATGATCGCGGCGATCTTCCGCGCGCACTACGGCGAGGCTGCGGTGCTGGCCACGCTGGGCAATCTCAACAACGCGATCGGATTGCCGCTGAGCCTGCTGCGCCTGCGCGAGTCGCATCGCGCGGCCGTGGTCGAGCTCGGCATGAACCATCGCGGCGAGACGCGCGAATTGGGCGCAATCGCGCAGCCGACGATCGCGGTCGTCAACAACGCGCAGCGCGAGCACCAGGAATTCATGACCAGCGTGAAGGAAGTGGCCGCCGAGCACGCGGACGCGATCCTGTCGCTGCGCCCGCGCGGAACCGCAGTCATCAACGCCGGCGACGCGCACGCCAACACGTGGCGCGCTGCCGCGCGCAGCGCCGGCGCCGCGGTCGTCGATTTCGGCTTCCACGACTGGTGCGATGTGTCGGCGCGCTGCACGCTGCGCGCGGACGGCAGCGACATCGAACTGCGCACCTACGCCGGCAACGCAAGAGTCGAATTGCACGTCCCGGGGCGGCACATGGCCAGCAACGCGCTGGCGGCCACGGCTGGCGCGCTCGCGGCGCGGCTGCCGCTGGACGCGATCGTGCGCGGCCTGGCGGCGTTCCGACCGGTCGCCGGGCGTCTGGCGGCGCTGCACGCGGTGTCGGGCGCGCTGGTCATCGACGACACGTATAACGCGAATCCGGATTCGGTCCGCGCCGCCATCGATGTCCTGGCGCACGCGCCCGGCGCCAAGTGGCTGGTGCTGGGTGACATGGGCGAAGTCGGCGCGCAAGGCCCCGAGTTCCACCGGGAGATCGGCGCGTTCGCCAAGGAGCGCGGCATCGAGCGCCTGTTCGCGAGCGGAGACTTGAGCCGTGAAACGGTCGCCGCCTTCGGCGACGGCGCTGAGCACGTGGCCACCGTCGTCGAGCTCGCAGCGCGCGTGCAGCACGCCGTGACGGCCGGCGTGACGGTGCTGGTGAAAGGTTCGCGGTCGATGCGGATGGAGCGCGTGGTGGCGGCACTCACTGGCCAGACCTCGCGGGGAGCGCACTGATGCTGGTGCTGCTTGCCGAGAAGCTGGAGCAATATGCGCGCGCGTTCAACGTGTTCGGGTACATCACGTTGCGCGCGGTGCTGGCGACGATGACCGCGCTGGTCATCTCGTTCGTCGTCGGCCCGCGGATGATTGCGTGGCTCACGCACATGAAGATCGGCCAGTCCGTTCGCGACGACGGCCCGCAGACGCATCTGTCCAAGGCCGGCACGCCGACGATGGGAGGCGCGCTGATCCTGGTCTCGATCGTGATCACCACGCTTCTATGGGGCAACCTCACGAACCGCTTCGTCTGGGTGGTGCTGCTGGTGACCGCCGGATTCGGCGCCATTGGCTGGGCCGACGACTGGCGCAAGGTCGTGCACCGCAATCCGAAGGGGCTGTCAGCGCGCACCAAATTCCTGTGGCAGTCGCTGATCGGGATCGTCGCGGCGGTCTATCTCGCGTTCTCGGTGTCCGCGCCGGACAACGCGCAGTTCCTGAGGCTCCTGTCCGCGTGGGTGGGCAGCGGCTTCAACATCGACTTGAGTCCCAAGGCCAACCTGATCGTGCCGTTCTTCAAGACGGTGTCCTACCCGCTGGGCGTCTGGGGCTTCATCGCGCTCACGTACTGCGTCATCGTCGGCACCAGCAACGCGGTCAACCTCACCGACGGGCTCGACGGCCTCGCGATCATGCCCACGGTGATGGTCGGCGCCGCGCTTGGCATCTTCGCCTACGTGACCAGCCGCGCGGACTTCTCCGGTTACCTGTTCCTTCCGCACATTCCCGGCGCAGGCGAGCTCACGGTCATCTGCGGCGCGATCGCCGGCGCGGGCCTGGGCTTCCTGTGGTTCAACGCGTATCCGGCGGACGTTTTCATGGGCGACGTGGGCGCGCTGGCACTGGGCGCCGCGCTCGGCACCATCGCCGTCATCGTCCGGCAGGAGATCGTGCTGTTCATCATGGGCGGCGTATTCGTCGTCGAGACGCTGTCGGTGATCGTGCAGGTCGCCTCGTTCAAGATGACCGGCAGGCGCGTGTTTCGCATGGCGCCGCTGCATCATCACTACGAGCTCAAGGGGTGGAAGGAAAACCAGGTGGTGGTCCGCTTCTGGATCATCACGATGCTGCTCGTGCTGTTCGGACTGTCCACATTGAAGCTTCGCTAAGATGACCGACTACACCGACCGCAACGTCGTGGTGCTGGGCGCGGGCCTCACCGGCAGGTCGCTCGCGTGCTACCTGACTCGCCACGGTGCGAAGGTGCGCGTGGCCGACACCCGCGCGTCACCGCCGCAGGCCGCGGAACTCGCGGCACTGTGCCCGGGCATTCCGCTCGCGACCGGATCGTTCACGGCGGAAACCATGGCGGGCGCGGATCTCATCGCCATCAGTCCCGGCGTGGACCCTCGACATCCGGCGATTGCAGCCGCCGTGGCGCGCGGCGTCGAGCTGGTCGGCGACGTCGAATTGTTCGCGCGCGCGCTGCCGCCTTCGCAAAAGGTGCTGGCGATCACCGGCTCCAACGGCAAGTCGACCGTCACGGCGCTCGCAGGCGCGCTGTGCCGCGCGGCCGGACTGACCACCGTGATCGCCGGCAACATCGGCGAGGCGGTACTCGGCGTCATCGCGCCATTCGAGGCGGCGGAACCCTGGCCCGACGTGTTCGTGCTCGAGCTGTCGAGTTTCCAGCTGGAAACGACGCGCTCGCTGGCGCCGGTCGCCGCGGCCGTGCTCAATGTCACCGACAACCACCTCGATCGCTACGCGGGAATGGACGACTACGCCGCGGCCAAGGCGCGCATCTTCCAGGGCGGCGGCGTGCAGGTCGTGAATCGCGACGATCCGCGCTCGCTTGCGATGCGCATCGACGGCCGCACCCTCGAGAGTTTCGGCGCCACAGTTCCGTCGGCCGAGGGCGAGTGGGGCCTCGTGGAATTCCATGGCGCGACCTGGCTGGCGCGGGGCGGCGAGCTGCTGCTACCGTCGGATGCGCTCACCTGGTCGGGCGCCACAACGCGCTGAACGTGCTGGCCGCCCTTGCTCTGGTGACGACGGTGGCGCGCATCGATCGCCGCGTGCTGGATGCCGTGCGCGCCTTCGGCGGCCTGCCGCACCGGATGCAACGCGTCTCGGAGAGCCGGGGCGTCCTGTTCATCAACGATTCCAAGGCGACGACGGTCGTGGCGACGCAGGCGGCGCTCGACGGCATCGGCCGGCCGGCGGTACTGATCTGCGGCGGCGACGGCAAAGGCCAGGACTTCCGGCCGCTCCGCTCGGCCGTCGACGCCGACTGCCGCGCCGTGCTGCTGATCGGCCGTGACGCGCCCGCGCTGGCGCGCGCGCTCGAGGGAGCGCGCGCACCTGTCGAAATCGTGCGCACGCTCGACGCGGCCGTCGCGCGCGCGATCGCGCTCGCGCAGCCGGGCGACGCCGTGCTGCTGTCCCCGGCATGCGCGAGCCTCGACCAGTTCCGGAACTACGTCGAGCGGGGCGAACGCTTTGTCGCGCTGGTCACCGCGAAGGAGCCCGCGCATGCGTAAGCGCCTGACGTTGACGGCTTCGATCCGGCAGGCGGCGACCTCGCCGTTCGGCGGCGTCGCGGCGGCGCGCGACGCGCGCGTGATGCTCACGTACGACGCGTCGCTGGCGTGGACGACGCTGCTGCTTCTGGCCTTCGGCCTCGTGATGGTCTATTCCTCGTCGATCGCGATGTCGGAGGCGTCGACGCACACCGGCAACCGCGCCTGGTATTTCCTCATGCGGCACGGAATGTTCGTCGTCGTGGGCATTGCCGCCGCAGCCGTTGCGTTCCAGGTGCCGGTTAAGGCGCTGGCAGCGGTTGGCGCCCTGGCTGTTCATCGCCGGCGCGGTGCTGCTGGTGCTCGTGCTGGTCCCGGGATCGGCAAGTCGGTCAACGGATCGCGGCGCTGGCTCTCGCTTTTCGTCGTGAACGTGCAGCCGTCGGAATTCATGAAGCTCGTCGTCGTGTTGTACGCCGCGAGCTACGCCGTGCGGCGCGCGACGTTCCTGCATGCCGAGCAGCCGTTGAAGCAAACACTCATCCGCGGTTTCCTTCCGTTGTTTGCCGTCATGGTCTGCGTGGGCGGCCTGCTGCTGCTCGAACCGGACTTCGGCGCTTTCGTCGTGATCGTCGCGATTGCCTTCGGCATCCTGTTCCTGGGCGGCCTCGACTGGCGACTGTTCCTGGGATTGCTGCTGCTGTTGCCCGTGGCGTTGGGCGCGATCCTCATTGCCGCGCCGTACCGCCTGCAGCGCCTCACGGCGTTCCTCGACCCCTGGTCCGATCCGCTGGGCAAGGGCTATCAGCTGTCGCACTCGCTGATCGCATTCGGGCGTGGCGAGTGGTTTGGCGTCGGGTTGGGCTCCTCCGTCGAGAAATTGCTGTTCCTGCCCGAGGCCCATACCGATTTCCTGTTGGCCGTGGTCGCCGAGGAACTGGGATTCGCGGGCGTCGCGTTCGTCATCGCGCTGTTCATCTGGCTGCTCTATCGCGCGTATGCGATCGGCCGCCAGGCGGCGCATCTCGAGCGGCCGTTCGCGGCGCTCGTGGCGCAGGGCATCGGCGTGTGGATCGGTGTCCAGACGTTCATCAACATCGGCGTGAACGTCGGCGTGCTGCCGACCAAGGGCCTGACGCTGCCGCTGCTTTCATTCGGCGGCAGCGGCATCGTGGCCAATTGCATCGCGCTGGCGATCCTGATGCGCATCGATTTCGAAAACCGGCGTCTGTTGCGCGGCTTCACGGTATGACGGTGACGGTGATGGTGACGACAGGTGGAACTGGCGGACACGTATTTCCCGGGCTTGCGGTGGCGGCCAAGCTCGCGGCGCGCGGCGCGCACGTGTTCTGGCTGGGCACGCGCGACGGCATCGAGGCGAAGCTGGTGCCGCAGCACGGCGTCGACTTCGAATCCGTGTCGTTCCGCGGCGTGCGCGGCAAGGGCCTGCGGACGCTGCTGCTCGGCCCGTTCGCGCTGCTCGCCGCCTGCCTCGATGCGCGCAGGATCATCGGCCGCAGGAAGCCCGACGTCGTCGTCGGCTTCGGCGGATTCGCGTCGTTTCCGGGTGGACTGATGGGCGTCGCGGCTGGCAAGCCGCTGGTGCTGCACGACGCGAACGCCGTGGCGGGATTGGCCACGCGCGTGCTTGCGCATGGCGCGGACAGGATCCTGCTGGGCTTTCCGCAGGCGCTCAAGGGACGTCATGCGAAGCGCGTCGAGTGGGTCGGCAATCCGCTGCGCGATTCCGTGTGCACATTGCCTCCGCCGGACGCGCGCTTTGCCGGCCGCAGCGGGCCGATGCGTCTGCTGGTCGTGGGCGGCAGCCTGGGTGCTACGGGCCTCAACGATCTCGTGCCCGCGGCGCTCGCGCAGCTGCCGCTGCCGGAACGGCCGCTGGTCGTCCACCAGGCGGGAGAGAAGCACATCGCCGCGCTGCGCGAAGCCTATGCGCGCCACCAGGTCGAAGGCGAGTGCGTCGCGTTCATCGACGACATGGCGGCGCGCTATGCGTGGGCCGACTTCGTGATCTGCCGTGGAGGCGGCCTCACCGTGGCCGAACTGGCCGCGGTGGGACTGGGCGCGGCGATCGTCCCGCTGCCAGGCGCGATCGCGGACGAGCAGAGCGCCAACGCGCAGTTCCTGGTCGACGCCGGCGCCGCATGGAAGGAACCGCAGCACGCGCTCACCGCCGAGCGGCTCGCCGGGCTGTTGCGACAGCTCGACCGGCCGCGCGCGCGCGCGATGGCGGAAGCGGCCCATGCGCAGGGCAAGCGCGACGCCGCGCAACGCGTCGCGGCGGTGTGCCTGGAGCTCGCGGCGCGATGAAGCACAAGGTCAAGCGCATCCACTTCGTCGGCATCGGCGGCGCCGGCATGAGCGGCATCGCCGAAGTCCTCGTGACGCAGGGCTACCAGGTCACCGGGTTCGGACCTGGCGGAGAGCGTGGTCACGCGGCGCCTGGTGCGGTTGGGCGCGTCGATTGCGATCGGCCATGCGGCGGAAAATGTCGCCGGCGCCGACGTGGTGGTCGTGTCGACGGCGGTCGACGCCGCGACAATCCAGAAGTCGTTGCGGCGCGCGAGCACGGCGTGCCGGTGGTGCCGCGGGCGCTGATGCTCGCCGAACTGATGCGCCTGAAGCAGGGAATCGCGGTCGCGGGCACGCATGGCAAGACCACGACGACGAGTCTCATCGCCTCCGTGCTCGCCGAGGGCGGTCTCGATCCCACGTTCGTGATCGGCGGCCGGCTGCTGTCCGCCGATGCCAACGCGAGGCTGGGCAAAGGGGAATTCCTGGTCGCCGAAGCGGACGAATCCGACGCCTCGTTCCTGTACCTGTCGCCGGTGCTCGCGGTCGTGACCAACATCGACGCCGATCACATGGAAACCTACGGCCATGATTTCGGGAAGCTCAAGCGCGCGTTCGTCGATTTCCTGCAGCGGCTGCCGTTCTACGGCGTCGCGGTCGTGTGCGTCGACGATGCCAACGTGCGCGAGATCCTGCCCGAGGTCACCAAGCCGCTCGTGACGTATGGCCTCGCCGAAGGCGCCGACCTGCAGGCGACTGCGGTGGTCAACCTGGGCGGCCGGATGCGCTTTGTCGCGCGAGCGAAGGGACACCCGGACCTGTCGATCGAACTCGCGCTGGCCGGCGTGCACAACGTGCGCAACGCGCTCGCGGCGATCGCGGTCGGCCGCGAAACCGGCGTCGGCGACGCGGCGATCGCGACCGCGCTTGCCGACTTCAAGGGCGTCGGTCGCAGATTCCAGCGCTACGGCGACGTACGGCTCGCGCAAGGCGGCGCGTACACGCTGATCGACGACTACGGTCACCATCCCGTCGAGATGGAAGTCACGCTGGCCGCGGTGCGCGAAAGCTTTCCCGGGCGCCGGCTGGTGCTCGCGTTCCAGCCGCATCGCTACACGCGCACGCGCGACCTGTTCGAGGACTTCGTGCGCGTGCTGTCGCAGGCCGACGCGGTGGTCTTGGCCGAGGTCTATCCGGCGGGCGAGGCGCCGATCGTCGCCGCCGACGGCCGCGCATTGACGCGCGCGCTGCGCGTGGCGGGCAAGGTCGAGCCGGTCTTCGTCGAAGACATCGCCGACCTGCCGGCAGACGCTGCGAGGGCTGGCGCGTGACGGCGACATCGTGGTGACGATGGGTGCGGGGTCGATCGGCGCGACGCCGCAGCAGCTGGTGACGCCATGACGACTCGCCGAACCCCGCCACTTCAAGGGCCTGCGCGGACGCATCGCGCACGACGCTCCGCTCGCGAAGTACACGAGCTGGCGCGCGGGAGGCACGGCAGACACGCTGTACGTGCCGGCCGACCGCGACGATCTCGCGCAATTCGTCGCCGCAATTGCCCGCGAACGAGCCGCTGCTGGCCATCGGTCTCGGCAGCAACACGCTGGTGCGCGATGGCGGCGTTCGCGGCACGGTCGTCGTCATGCACAACCCGGGCGCGGTGCTTGCGGTCGCAGATGGGCTGATCTACGCGGACGCCGGCCTGGCGTGCCCGAAGCTCGCGCGGTTCGCCGCCAATCATGGCTGCGCCGAAGCCGAGTTCCTGGCCGGCATTCCCGGCACCGTGGGCGGTGCGCTGGCGATGAACGCGGGCTGCTACGGCGGAGAAACGTGGCGCTTCGTGGCTCGTGTCGAAGTGCTGCGCCGCGACGGCACCTTCGAGGTGCGCACGCCTGCGGACTACGCGATCGGCTACCGCAGCGTGAAGTGGGCCCCCACGCTTGCGGCCTCATTGGCCAATGAAGGCGCTGCGCTACCGGCCAAGGGGGAGCCACTCGCGCCTGGGATGGACCGGCGGCGCTCGGCGGCGAGATCTTCACGGCGGCGTGGTTCCGCTTTCCGCCGGGCGACGCGGATGCGGCGCGCGACCGCATCAGGGAACTGCTGGCGCGGCGAATCCTCGCGCAGCCGCTGGACCTGCCCAATGCCGGCAGCGTGTTCCGCAACCCACCCAACGACCATGCCGCGCGGCTGATCGAGGCGTGCGGACTCAAGGGCCACGCCATCGGCGGCACGCGGGTCTCGGAGAAGCACGCCAATTTCATCGTCAACCCGCACGGCTACGCGAAGGCGGCGGACATCGAGGCGCTGATCGCGTTCGTGCGCGAAACCGTGCGCGCGAAGACCGGCGTGGAACTGGAACAGGAAGTGCGCATCGTCGGAGACTGAACGAGCGCCGCCGGACCGTCCCAAGGCGCGAATTGCTCCCCCTCGGGGGCAAGCGCGGCCACGTTTTGTGGCCGCAAGCGTGGGGATCCATGACCGACTTCGGCAAGGTCGCGGTGCTGCTGGGCGGTCCGTCCGCGGAGCGCGAGGTCTCGCTCATGTCCGGCAACGGCGTCCTCGCGGCACTGCGCGAGAAGGGCGTCGACGCGCATCCGTTCGATCCCGCCCAGCGCGATCTCTTCGACCTGAAGCGCGACGGCTTCGCGCGCGTCTTCATCGCGCTGCATGGCCGCTTCGGCGAGGACGGCACCGTGCAGGGCGCGCTGGAGACGCTCGGGATTCCCTACACCGGCAGCGGCGTGATGGCCTCGGCGCTGGCGACCGACAAGTGGCGCACCAAGCTCATCTGGCTGGCCAGCGGCATCCCCACGCCGAAGTATCGCGTCGTCGATGCGCGGACGGACTGGATGCGCGTCGTAGCCGAACTGGGGCTGCCGCTCATCGTGAAGCCGGCACGCGAAGGCTCGACGATCGGCATCACCAAGGTCGCGAAGGTCGACCACGACGAAATGGCGCTCGCGTACGCGGAGGCGGCCAAGCACGACACCCTCGTGCTGGTCGAGGAATTCGTCACCGGCGCCGAACTCACGGCATCGATCGTGAACGGCCGCGCGCTGCCGCTGATCCGCATCGAGGCGCCGCAGGGCAACTACGACTATCACGCCAAGTACTTCTCCGACGAGACGAAATACCACTGTCCGGCCGGCCTGCCCGATGCGCAGGAGACAGGCAATCCGCGCGATGGCGATGCGGGCCTACGACGTCGTCGGCTGCAGCGGCTGGGGCCGCCTCGATCTCATCCTGCGCGGCGACGGCACGTTTTCATTCCTGGAAGTGAACACGTCGCCCGGGATGACCGCGCACAGCCTGGTACCGATGGCGGCGAAGCAGTCCGGAATGTCCTACCCGGAACTGTGCGTGGAAATACTGGAAGGCGCCCATGTGGGATGACGCGAAGCAGATGAACGCGATCGCCGCGACGCTGTGCGTTCTCGTGGCGGTGGCGATGCTGTGGGGCGGCGTTGCCTGGGTCGTTCGCCAGCCGGCGTTTGCGCTGCGCGAAGTCGTCGTGGTCAAGCCGCTGGAGCGCGCCAGTGCCGCTCACCTGGAGGCGGTCGTGCGCGAGGAACTGGCCGGAACGTTCTTCACGATGGACTTGAACCGCGCGCAGCGGGCCCTGGCGCAGGTCCCGTGGGTGCGCAACGTGTCCCTGCGCCGGCAATGGCCGCATCGCCTCGAGATCGAAGTGGACGAGCACGCGCCGTTCGCGCGCTGGAACGACGCCGCGCTGGTGAATTCCCGCGGCGAGGTGTTCAACGCCGAATGGAAGGACGACCTGCCCCAGTTCCAGGGTCAGGAAGGCCGGGCCGCGGAGATGACGGCGCAGTACAACGCGTGGACCGGGCGCTTGGCGCCGCTCGCGCTCGCGGTGCGCACGCTGCGCCTTTCCGCGCGCGGAAGCTGGCACATCGACGCGATCGGCCCGCACGGACCGCTTGCGATCGAACTCGGCCGCGACGACGCGGATGCGCGCCTCGCGCGCTTCGTCGCGGCGCAGCCGCGGACGCTGGGGGCGCTGGCGCAAGGCGGGCACGCGCGTGGAGTACGTCGATCTGCGGTACCGGAATGGATTCGCGGCGCGCGTGCCGCAATTCCGGGAAAAAGCGGTCAAGCCGGCCGCATAAGAGAGACCAAGGAACAGCGCATGGTGAAGGACGGCAAGAACCTGGTGGTGGGCCTCGACATCGGCACGTCGAAGATCGTCGCGATCGTCGCCGAGGTCACGCCGGAGGGCGAGCTCAACGTGATCGGCATGGGCACGCAGCCGTCGCGCGGATTGAAGAAAGGCGTGGTGGTCAACATCGAGGCGACGATGGCGTCGATCCAGCGCGTGCTCGAGGAAGCCGAACTGATGGCCGACTGCCAGATCAAGTCGGTCTACACCGGCATCGCGGGCAGCCACATCAAGTGCTACACGTCGCACGGCATGGTCGCGATCAAGGAGAAGGAAGTCACGCAGGCGGACATCGACCGGGTGGTGGAAACCGCGAAGGCGATTCCCATTCCCAACGACCAGACAGATCCTGCACATCGTGCCGCAGAGCTTCACGATCGACGGGCAGGAAGACGTGCGCGAGCCGCTGGGCATGAGCGGGGTTCGCCTCGAAGTCGACGTGCACATCGTGACCGGCGCGGTATCCGCGGTCGAGAACGTCACCAAGTGCATCCGCCGCTGCGGTCTCGACGTGCTGGACGTCGTGCTGCAGCCGCTCGCATCGGCGCGCGCCGTGCTGTCCGAGGACGAGAAGGAACTCGGCGTGTGCCTGATCGACATCGGCGGCGGCACGTCGGACATCGCCCTCTACGCCGGCGGCGCGATACGCCACACCGCCGTCATCCCCATCGCCGGCGACCAGGTGACCAACGACATCGCGATGACGCTGCGCACGCCGACCAAGGAAGCCGAGGAACTGAAGGTTCGCTTCGGCTGCGCGCTGCGCCAGCTCGCCGACCCGAACGACATCATCGAGGTGCCGGGCGTGGGCGAGCGCAGTCCGCGCAAGCTGTCGCGCCCGATGCTGGCCGAGGTCATCGAGCCGCGCATCGAGGAGCTGTTCCAGTTCGTGCAGTCGGAGGTGCGCCGCAGCGGCTTCGAGGAAATGATCTCGTCGGGGGTCGTCATCACCGGCGGATCGGCGCAGCTGCAGGGGATCACCGAGCTGGGCGAGGAGGTCTTTCACATGCCGGTGCGCATCGGCACGCCGCTGTACATGGGCGGGCTCGCCGACGTCGTGCGCAGCCCGCGCTACGCGACCGCGGTCGGCCTGCTGCTCGAAGGCCGCGACCAGTTCGTGCGCGGCGAGGTGGCGCGCGCGCAGGTGGCGGGCATCGGCGGCATCGCCGAACGAATGAAGCTCTGGTTCAAGGCCAATTTTTGATGGGCGGATACAAGTGGAAAGAGCAGCGAAGACAACACGTTTGCAACTTGGTCAACTTTTGCAGCAATGACAGGAGAAAGGGAACACACCATGTTTGAAATCATCGACCAGTCGCCGCAGGAAGGCGCGATCATCAAAGTCATCGGCGTTGGCGGCTGCGGCGGCAACGCCGTCGAGCACATGATCGAGCGTGGCCTGTCGGGCGTGGAATTCATCTGCGCAAACACCGACGCGCAGGCGCTGCGCCGCTCCACGGCGCGCACGCAACTGCAGCTGGGCTCGACGCTGACGCGCGGCCTGGGCGCGGGCGCGAAGCCGGAAATCGGCCGCGACGCGGCCATGGAGGACCGTGATCGCATCGCCGAAATGATCACCGGCGCCGACATGCTGTTCATCACCGCCGGGATGGGCGGGGGCACGGGAACCGGCGCGGCGCCGGTGATCGCGGACATCGCGAAGAGCCTGGGCATCCTGACCGTTGCCGTCGTGACGCGTCCGTTCCGCTTCGAGGGCAAGCGGCAGAAGGTTGCGCAGGCCGGGATCGACGAGCTGCAGAAGAAAGTGGACTCGCTGATCATCATCCCGAACGACAAGCTGATCGACGTGCTGGGCGAGGAGGTCGTGCTGCTCGCCGCCTATGCGGCCGCCAACGACGTGCTGCATGGCGCGGTGTCGGGCATCGCCGAAGTCATCAACAACGCGGGGCTCGTCAACGTCGATTTCGCCGACGTGCGCACGGTGATGGGCGAAGTCGGCATGGCGATGATGGGCTCGGCGACGGCGGGCGGCGAGGATCGCGGTCGCGTCGCGGCCGAGCAGGCGGTCAAGAGCCCGCTGCTGGAGGACGTGAACCTGGCCGGCGCGCGCGGCGTGCTGGTCAACGTCACCGCATCGGCCGGCCTCAAGATGCGCGAGTACTACGCCGTGATGAACACGATCAAGGAGTTCACCGCGGAAGATGCGATGGTGATCGTCGGCACGGTGATCGACGACACGATGGGCGACGACCTCCGCGTCACGATGATCGCGACCGGCCTGGGCGCGGCGGCTGCGGCAGCGAAGCGGCAGCCCACGATGGTGATCAACAACGAGGTCGTCGCGCGTACCGGCACGGATGGCGTCGGCATGCAGATCACCGGGCAGATGATCGAGACGATCGACTACGACCGCCTGGACGCGCCGGCCGTGATACGCAAAGGTCGCAACACTGCGCCGAGCGCGCGGAGCGGCGTCGACGTTCGATGCGGCGGACATCCCGGCGTTCCTGCGCAAGCAGGCCGACTGAACCGATGCGCAGAAACGAGGCAGCGGCGCGTGAGGGGAGCAGCGCTGCGAGCCGACGCGAAGCCGCCGCGACGCGCGCTTACGTCTTGCGCGCCGACGTGGTATTATTGCAAGCTAACCCATTGAACCGAAGCGGTATTCTTCACGACTTCGGCGCCGACCGACGATGCTGAAGCAACGCACGATCAAAGCCGCGATCAAGACCACGGGCGTCGGCCTGCACACCGGCGCACGCGTCGAGCTTGGAATCCGGCCCGGCCCCGGCGGACACCGGCATCGTATTCAATCGCTGCGATCTTCCGCAGCCGGTCGCGCTGCCGGCGCGGGCCGCGAACGTCGGCGATACGCGCATGTCCTCCACGCTGAAGTTCGGCGGCACCAGCATTTCGACGGTCGAGCACCTGATGTCGGCGCTGGCGGGTGTGGGCATCGACAACGTGTTCGTGGACGTGGCCGGCCCGGAAATCCCGATCATGGACGGCAGCGCCGGACCCTTCGTGTTTCTGCTGCAGTCGGCCGGCATCGTGGAACAGGCCGCGAGCAAGCGCTACATCCGCGTCCTGGCCGCCGTCGAGGTCAAGGACGGCGACAAGTGGGCGCGGTTCGAGCCATTCGACGGGTTCAAGCTCGATTTCACGATCGACTTCCCGCATCCGGTATTCGGTTCGGAAAACCGGCAGGTGGTCGTCGACTTCGCGGAAAATTCGTATGCGAAGGAAGTGGCGCGGGCGCGCACGTTCGGCTTCATGCAGGACGTCGATGCGATGCGCTCGGCCGGCCTGGGATTGGGCGGCAGCCTGCAGAACGCCATCGTGCTGGACGAATTCAAGGTGCTGAACAGCGAAGGCCTGCGCTACGACAACGAATTCGTCCGCCACAAGGTCCTGGACGCGATCGGTGACATCTACCTGCTGGGCCATGCGCTGATCGGTCAGTACACGGCCTACAAGTCCGGGCATGGCTTGAACAACCTCCTGGCACGCGCGCTGCTCGCGCGCCCGGAAGCGTTCGAAATCGTCACCTTCAAGGACGAGGCGACGGTGCCGACGGCATTCCAGGACTGGGCCTTCCAGCCCGCGTGATCCTCGTCCGGTTCCTGCTGTTCCTGGCGCTGGCCACCATCGTGGTGGCGGCGATCCGCTACCTTTTCACGAAGGACCGCCGCTACCTCCGATTCATCGGCCAGGTCGTCAAGTACACGATCTATCTGCTGGCCGGCGTGCTGGTCTTCTACGCGTTCGACCGGATGTTGCTGGCGGTCTAGGGGCCAAGCGACTACCGGCCCCGCGGCTCAAATTCGCCGCGCGAGCCTTTGCACCGCAGCCTTCAGCGGACCGTCTGCCAGGCTGTCGGCCAACCGGCGCAAAGGTGCCGGGTCGATTCTTTCCCGTTGAATTTTCAAGGATTTCACTGATTCCGGCGGGTCGACCCGAACTTGCACCCGCACCCTTATTTCAGTAAAGTTACAGCCTTCCCGCGCAAGCCCCCCGAGAATGATCGGCAAACGCTGACGAACCACCGCCGCGACGGTCCCGGTGCTGGTGGCCAGTGTCAGGGTTTCGTTGGCGATTTCGGCCACACGCACGCGCTCGGCAAGGGCGCGAGGGAGGTGCCGGCGAACGGCGGCCGTGAGGTCCGCCTCCGCGCGGGACCGCAGATGCCACGCCGCAATGGTGGCATCCGCGGCCAGGATGCGGGCCAAGGGCTGCGGTGATGCGGTTTTGGACATTGGATAACAAGTGGTAGCCCAAGGCGGTCAGCCGCGAGGGGGCCACGCGGCGAGCGGCCAGGTTCCCGGCGCGCCAAGCAAAGAGTGGAGGGTACGCGATTGAACATCATTCTGGTCACCGGCGCCACGGCGCGCGCGCGCACGCTCACGTTGGACTGGCGGCATTGGGCCACCGGCGGATTTTCGCTGCTTGTGCTGTTCCTCGCGTTCACGTTCATGTTCAATTTCGTGACGTTGAAGTGGGCCGCCGCCGTCCAGCATCCGCTGTTGCAGGCGTTCGTTCTTGCCGACCAGCGCGAGGAGGCGGCGCGTGTCGAGGAGCGGGTGCAGGGCCACCTGAACGCGATGGCGCTGAGGCTGGGGGATCTGCAGGCGCGGGTGATGCGTCTCGACGGCCTGGGTGAGCGTCTCGCGAAGACCGCCGGCCTGAAACCGCAGGAATTGCCGTCGATTCAAGCCGGCGCGGCACCCGGGCGCGGCGGTGCGGTGTCGTCGCTGCCGTCGCGCAACCTTTCGGTCAAGGAGTTCTCCGACCTGGTCGAATTGCTGGCGCGCCAGGTCGACGAGCGCTCCGACCAGATGTCCGTGCTCGAGGCGCTGTTGGTGCAGGACTCGGCCAATCGCAAGTTCCTGCCTTCCAAATATCCGATCAGCGACGGCTGGTATTCGTCGAACTTCGGCTACCGGATCGATCCGTTCACCGGGCAGAATTCGATGCACGAAGGCATCGACTTTCCCGCCGAGGTCGGCACGCCCATCGTGGCGGCCGCCAGCGGCAAGGTCACTGTCGCGGAGTGGCACCCCCAGTATGGTAAAATGCTCGAAATCGACCATGGCAACGGGTTGGTCTCGCGTTACGCTCACGCGTCGCAATTGTTGGTGAAGCAAGGCGACCTGGTGATGGCCGGCCAACGTGTCGCGGTCGTCGGCACCACCGGCCGGTCCACGGGGCCGCATCTGCATTTCGAGGTGCGGCTGAATGGCACACCGCAAAATCCTGCCCGCTTCCTGCAGGCGCCAGGCTGATCCATCGACGATTCACGATTCCGAATGGCACAAATGGCGGTGTCAATCGAGGGGTGAGGCGGTTCTCACCCCTTGTTATTTGTCCCGTCCGGCGACACATGTGGCATTTGAGCCGGTCCCCCATCCCAAATGATCTCGAACATCCTCACCCGCATCTTCGGCAGTCGTAACGAGCGCCTGCTCAAGCAATACGGACAAGTGGTGCAGCGAGGTCAACGCCCTCGAGCCGGCGATCGCGGCGCTGTCGGACGAGGCGCTCAAGGGCAAGACCGCCGAGCTGAAAGGGCGGGTCGCCGCCGGCGAAGAGCTGGACGCCGTGCTGCCCGAAGCCTTTGCCGTGGTGCGCGAGGCGGGCAAGCGCGCGCTGTCGATGCGTCACTTCGACGTCCAGCTGATGGGCGGCATGGCGCTGCACAACGGCAAGATCTCCGAAATGCGCACCGGCGAAGGCAAGACGCTGGTCGCAACCCTGCCGGCCTACCTCAATGCGCTGACCGGCAAGGGCGTGCACATCGTCACCGTCAACGACTACCTGGCGCAGCGCGATGCCGACTGGATGGGGCGCATCTACAAGTTCCTCGGCCTGACCGTCGGCGTCAACTTGTCGCAGATGAACCACGCCGACAAGCAGGTCGCGTACAACGCCGACATCACCTACGGCACGAACAACGAATTCGGCTTCGACTACCTGCGCGACAACATGGTGTTCGCGCCGTCGGAGCGCGTGCAGCGCGGCCTCAACTACGCGATCGTCGACGAAGTCGACTCCATCCTGATCGACGAGGCGCGCACGCCGCTGATCATCTCCGGCCAGGCCGACGACAACATCGACATGTATCACCGGCTGAACGAGCTGGTGCCCAAGCTCACGCGCCAGAAAGAGGAAAACGGCGCCGGCGATTTCTGGGTGGACGAGAAGGCGCACACGGTGCTGCTGTCCGAGGCCGGGCACGAGAATACCGAGGGCATCCTGTCCAAGGCCGGGCTGATCCCGGCGGGCTCCAGCCTCTACGACGCGCACAACATCTCGCTGGTGCATCACCTTTACGCGGCGCTGCGGGCGCACGCGCTGTTCCACCGCGACCAGCACTACGTCGTGCAGAACGGCGAGGTCATCATCGTCGACGAGTTCACCGGGCGCCTGATGTCCGGTCGCCGCTGGTCCGACGGACTGCACCAGGCGGTCGAGGCCAAGGAAGGCGTCAACATCCAGCGCGAGAACCAGACGCTGGCGTCGATCACGTTCCAGAACTATTTCCGCATGTACGGCAAGCTGGCCGGCATGACGGGCACGGCCGACACCGAGGCCTTCGAGTTCCAGCAGATCTATCACCTGGAAACCGTGGTCATCCCGACGCACCAGCCGATGGTGCGCAAGGACGAGAACGACCTCGTCTTCCGCACGTTCCAGGAGAAGGTCGACGCGATCCTGGGCGACATCAAGGACTGCCACAAGCGCGGTCAGCCGGTGCTGGTCGGCACCACGTCGATCGAGAACTCCGAATTGCTGTCGGGCTTCCTGGAGAAGGAGAAGCTCCCGCACCAGGTGCTCAACGCGAAGCAGCATGCGCGCGAGGCGGAAATCATCGCGCAGGCCGGCACCACCGGCGCCATCACCATCGCCACCAACATGGCCGGCCGCGGCACGGATATCGTGCTGGGCGGAACGCTGGAGCCGCTGATCCTCAAGCTTCGCGACGACGAGACGGTGCCGCAGGCGGAAAAGGACAGCCAGATCGCGAAAATGCGCGCCGACTGGCAGGTCCGCCACAACAACGTGGTCAAGGCGGGCGGGCTGCACATCGTCGGCACCGAACGCCACGAGTCGCGCCGCATCGACAACCAGCTGCGCGGCCGCGCGGGGCGGCAGGGCGACCCGGGAAGCTCGCGCTTCTTCCTGTCGCTCGAGGATCCGCTGCTGCGCATCTTCGGCGGCGAGCGCCTGGGCACGATCATGCAGAAGCTCAAGATGCCCGATGGCGAGCCCATCGAGCATCCGATCGTCAACCGGTCGATCGCCAAGGCGCAGAATCGCGTGGAGTCGCGCAACTTCGACATCCGCAAGCAATTGCTGGAGTACGACGACGTGGCCAACGACCAGCGCCGCGTCATCTACCAGCAGCGCAATGAATTGCTCGAAGGCGACGACATCGCCGACACGATCCGCAACATGGTGCGCGGCCAGGTGGAGGACACCGCCAAGATTCATGTCCCCCCCGAATCGGTCGAGGAGCAATGGGACGTCCCGGCGCTGACCGCCGTGCTCGCCGGCGAGTACCAGATCGACGCACCTGTCGCGCAGTGGATGAAGGACGATTCCGAGCTCACCGACGAGATGCTTCGTGACCGAGTCGTCGACCTGGGCGAGGCCGCCTGGCGGCAGCGCGAAGCCAGCGTCGGTCCTGAACTGATGCGCCAGTTCGAGCGCAGCCTGATGCTGCAGACGCTCGACCACCACTGGCGCGACCACCTTGCGGCGCTGGACCACCTGCGCCAGGGCATCCACCTGCGCGGCTATGCGCAGAAGAACCCCAAGCAGGAGTACAAGCGCGAGGCCTTCGAACTCTTCTCCGACATGCTCGACCGGATCAAGCAGGACGTGGTGAAGGTCGTGCTCACCGTCACCGTGCGCAACGAGCAGGACGTGCAGGCGGTCGAGGAGGCGGCACCGGTCTCCAACGTGCAATACCAGCACGCCGGCTATCGACGAGGCGCTGGCCTCGGGCTCGTCCGACGGCGACGTCGCGCTGGCGCCGCCGCCGCCATTCACCCGCGCCGGCGAGAAGGTCGGGCGCAACGACCTGTGTCCATGCGGGTCGGGAAAGAAATACAAGCACTGCCACGGTCGAATCTGACCGCGACGACCGGTGCGATGACGTGGGGCTGCGGTAGAATTCCGCAGCCCCTTTTTCATTTCGCCGAACCTGCGATGCCCGTCAACTACACGCCGCCCTCAGCCGAGTCGCTGCTGCCCTGTGCACGGAGTGACGCTGGGCGCGGCCGCCGCAGCGATCAAGAAGTGGACGCGCGACGATGTCCTGCTCGTCCTCTGCGAACCTGGCACCGTGGCAGCCGGAGTGTTCACGCAGAATCGCTTCTGCGCCGCCCCGGTAATCGTCTGCCGCGAAAACATCGCGCGGCAGCACGCGACGGGAAGCAACTTTCGCGCGCTCGTCGTCAACGCCGGCAATGCCAACGCGGGCACCGGCGACCGTGGCTTGGCGGATGCCCGCGCCGAATGCGTCGCTGTAGCGCGCCTCATCGACTGCGCGCCGGAAGAAGTGCTGCCGTTTTCCACCGGCGTGATCATGGAGCCGCTGCCCGTGGACAAGATCATCAAGGGATTGCCGGCGGCCCGCGCGGCGGCGCGCCCCGAAGGCTGGTTCGCCGCGGCGCGCGCCATCATGACCACGGACACGGTGCCCAAGGCCGCATCGCTGCGGGTGGACGTCGACGGCGCTGCGGTCACGGTCACGGGCATCGCGAAGGGCGCGGGGATGATTCACCCCGACATGGCGACGATGCTGTCGTTCATCGCCACCGACGCGCCGATCGCCGCGGCAGTGCTCTCGCAGATCGCTCGCGAAGTCGCCGACGTATCGTTCAACGGCGCGACGGTCGATGGCGACACGTCGACCAACGACAGCTTCGTGCTCGCGGCAACGGGCAAGGCGGCCATGGCGCCGATCACGCTAGCGTCCGACCCGCGGCTGGCGCCGATCCGCGCCGCGATCGAGTCGGTCGCCGTCCACCTGGCGCAGGCCATCGTCCGCGACGGCGAGGGCGCGACCAAGTTCATCGCGATTCGCGTCGAGGGCGGCAGGACGGTGGAAGAGTGCAGGCGTGTCGCGTTCGGCATCGCGCATTCGCCGCTGATCAAGACCGCGTTCTTCGCCTCCGACCCCAACCTCGGGCGCATCGTGTGCGCAATCGGCAACACGGCGACCGCCGATACCGATACGGCCGGGATTTCGTTCTGGCTCGACGACGTGCTGGTCGTCGACCACGGCGGCCGCGCCGCCAGCTACCGCGAGGAGGATGGCCAGCGCGTGATGAAGCAGCAGGAGATCGGCGTTCGCGTCGACCTCGGCCGCGGCACCGCCGCGGCCACCGTGTGGACCTGCGACTTTTCGCACGAGTACGTCTCCATCAACGCGGATTACCGGTCCTGATGCCCGCGATGGAAAAAGACCTAGCCAAACTGATTGACGCGTGCGGAGGGCCTGATGGCGCGCGTCGAGGCGCTGTTGCCGCCGGTGATCCCCGATCCGGATTGGCGTCGCGTGACCGCCGCGCGCTGGCGCAAGCAGGGAGGGCGAAGCTACCTGCAGGGCGTCGCGCATCCGCACGCGATCAAGTTGGGCGACCTGGTCGCCGTCGACGAGCAGAAGCAGGCGATCGACCGCAACACACGCCACTTCGTGGCGGGCCTTCCCGCCAACAATGTGCTGCTGACGGGTTCGCGCGGGACCGGCAAGTCATCGCTGGTGAAGGCGATGCTCGCCAAGTATGCGGCGAAGGGCCTGCGCGTCATCGAGGTCGAAAAGGGCGATCTCGTCGACCTGCCCGACATCGCCGACCGCGTCGCGGGCCGCACCGAGCGGTTCATCATCTTCTGTGACGACCTCACGTTCGATGCCGGCGAATCGGGCTATCGCGCGCTGAAGGTGATGCTGGACGGGTCCATCGCCGGCGGAGCATCCAACGTGCTCGTGTACGCGACGTCGAATCGTCGCCACATGCTGCCGGAGTATTTCAGCGAGAACCTGGAGACCCGGCACGTCGGCGAGGAAGTGCATCCCGGCGAATCGATCGAGGAAAAGATCTCGCTGTCCGAGCGGTTCGGATTGTGGATCTCGTTCTACCCGTTTGGGCAGGAAGACTATCTGGCCGCCGTTGCCGGCTGGCTGGCCCATTTCGGCGTGAAACCGCCGGCAACCGCGCGCGACGCGCACGCCCGCACGCAGGAAGCGTTGCAATGGGCGCTGGCGCGCGGCTCGCGCAGCGGCCGCGTGGCATGGCAGTTCGCCAGGAATTACGCCGGCGAACATCCGCCGCCGGCCGGGCGTTGAACGGCGAGATCGTTCGCGTCGCCGCGGCCGTCCTGCTGCGTGCCGACGGCGCGGTCCTGCTTGCGCAGCGCCCTGCGGGAAAGGCCTATGCCGGCTATTGGGAGTTTCCGGGAGGCAAGCTCGAAGCCGGCGAGTCGCCGCGCGAGGCGCTGAACCGCGAATTGCGCGAAGAGCTGGGCATCGTCGTCCGGCGTGCTTCGCCGTGGTTCATCCAGGAATTCGTCTACCCCCACGCGCATGTCGAACTGCACTTCTTTCGCGTGTTTGCATGGGAAGGCGAACTGGTCGGACACGACGGGCAGGCCTTCGAGTGGCAGGCTCCGGGTCGATACACGGTTGCGCCGTTGCTTGCCCGCCAACACGCGCATTCTCGCCGCGCTCGCATTGCCGCCGGTCTACGGCATAACCTGCGCGGGCGACGTCGGAGAGGAGACATTCCTGCGCAGGGCGGAGCGCGCGCTTGAGGGCGGACTCCGCTTGATCCAGCTGCGTGAGAAGGACTGGCCGCTGGCGCGTCGCGACGCGTTGGCGAGCCAGCTCGTTCCGCTCGCTCACCGTTTCGGCGCGCAGGTCCTGTTGAACGGCTCGCCGGAGGATGCGCGGCGTCTCGCGTGCGACGGCGTGCATTGGACATCCGCCGCGCTGACGCAGGCATCGCAGCGGCCCGCCGGCATGCTGGTCGCTGCGTCGTGCCATACCCGTGCCGACATTGCGCGCGCGGGAGAGCTCGATCTGGACTTTGCCGTGCTGGGACCTGTGGCGCCGACGCCGACACATCCGGAGGCCGTGCCGCTGGGGTGGGGTGGTTTCGCGGCAATGGTGGCGCGTGCGCGCCTCCCGGTCTACGCGCTGGGCGGATTGCGCGGCGAAAACGTCGCCCAGGCTACGGATTGCGGCGCGCAGGGGGTTGCATTGCGCCGCGCCGCGTGGCCATCGCCCTAGGCGTCGTCGGGAGGCGGTTCGGCGTCGAAATCGTCCGGTGGGTCGACCGCGGGGACGCGGTAAGCGCCGCTGGCCCACGCGCCCTGGTCGATGGTCCGGCAGCGCTCCGAGCAGAACGGCCGCCAGGTCGACGCCGGACTCCATGTCACGAGCGTGCCGCATTGCGGGCATGGGACGACCCGGGGCGAGTGCGTGCTCATGTCCAGTAGTTTAGCCCGGCGCGGTCGTCGCGAGCGTCCCCGGCGTGATCGGGCGCATGAATGATCCACATCTGAAAATGCGATTGGCGTTGCGCCCCGTCAGGACTTAAGTTGGCACGAGGCGTGGACGGTTCCCGTCTTCGCTGCTGACGAGGAGCATGGAAATTGAAGACGACGGGGTACGACCGGGATCCGGACATCGCCGATAGCCTGGCTCGCATTCGGATGAGCGACCACGACCGCGCACTGGCCCGAAAGTACATGGATGAAGGCGTCCTTGTCGCGGACCTGATGCTTCGCGCGTTCGGCGGCATCCGGATCATGATCGGCAACACCGGCAAGCTCATATCCGGCCTTGGGCTGCATCCACGGCCCTAGATCAAGCCGACGACGGCCAGCCAAAGAAACGCGAGGGCGACCATCGTGAGTTGCATGTCGGCGATCACGACCTTGCGGCCGTAGCGCTCGTAAAAACGTTCGAGCCCGGGATATCGCGCCGACAGCGCGGTCAGGGCTGCAAGCGTGAATCCGATGCCGTTGACGCAGAAGATGCCAATCGTGACGTAAAGCGTCGAGTCTGTGGTGCTCGCGTGTGGCCCCGCGAGCCGGACAATGCCGGCGTACACCAATGCGAGGCCGGTGCCGACCGCTGCCGACAGGTAAGTCTCCTTGAGTCGCATCAGCCCGAGGCCATCGGCAGCCATCGCAAGAATCACCGAGCCGAACGCAAGGGATAACGGAAGCAGGACATCGAGCACCGCGGCGGGCCGGCCGAGTCCGTAGGTTTCGAGCAGCGGCCGCAGCGCGAACCAGGACACGAAGAGCGTGCGGTACTCGATGCTCGACGCCAGGCTGAAGTGAATGCGCGGAACGAGGTTTCCGCTCGTTTTTGGATTGGGCAGGTACGAAATCAGGAACGCGTTCCCGATGTAGTAGAAATACGAGACGACGAACATCACCACGACCGTGTCGAACGATGCCGCCGCGACATCGGATCGGTCGTGCGCGAGGCTGACGAGGAGAACGATCCCGGTGACCGCGAACCCGGCGAGACCGCCCATGATGCCCACGTGCAGGTTCGCAGTCTCGGTCAGTAACCATGGATGGCTGTCCAGGCGAGGCGCGCCACGTCGCGTGGCGCGCAGCATGATCGCCAGGCCGATCGTTGCCGCGACAGGGAATCCGAGAGCGACGTTGATCACTTCTGGTCTCCGCAACGCGTCGGAAATTGACCGGGAAGATATACCTAAACGCGAACTCTGTCCTCGAAATGGTGCCAGTTCGCCGGTGCCCTCCCGCCCATGCGACCCGGCTTTGGCGCGATTCTCGACCGGCGGCGGCGTAAAATGAACTTTTGGCGCCTCCGAGGGAACCGATGAACGCCCAGGTCAGCATTCGTTTCAGTCCCGACGTGACAATCGAAATCAGCGTTCCCTTCGCCTCGGACGCGACAGCGCAGGCGCGGGCGCGTGACTGGCTGGGCCGCACTTACGACGAGTTCGGATGTGAATCGACGCGACCGACCGGGAAGGTGCTGCTTCTGGACAAGATCCTTGCCATCGCCGACGCCGCGGGGGAGAAGCACTTCCAGCAGGATTCGGGATGGGGCAAGTTGTACGCGCAGGCCGTGAGCAGCGCGCTCGACCGGCCCGGTGTCCTGGTGGATGTGGACCGGCGCACGGTAAGCAGTTAAGCCGCGGCAGGCGGCGGCTTGCTACGGCCCACCGGATGGGCTCTCACCTACAGAAGCGGCCCGATCAATGGATGACGTCAGAGATTACAGAACATCAGGTCGAACTCGACGTCCTGGTCGAACACCGCGCCGCGGTCCATGCCGGAAACGCCAAGGAAGCGGATGTTGAGCGCGTACTTGTTGGCGCTGATTTCGGGGACGCACGCGAGGTCGTGCGCCACGGTGAGGCGCAGCAACTGCGCCACCTTGGTCGTCGTCAGCATCAGTTGGAACACGCCGCGGTAGGCGGTGTGCCGGCTTTCCCGGCCGTTGTCGCGAAGCAGTTTGAGCACGATCGCCGAGCCCGCCCGGATCGGCGCGAACGGCTCGATCCATCCAGCGAGGTCGTTGCGGCGGGGACCGGGGTCCTGGTTCAGCCACCAGTGGTAGGCCGGCAGGTCGAACTCGCACACGCCGCCCGGTATTGCCGTGCGCTGTTTGATTGCCATCAGCCACTCGTTGTCGCGCAGGTGGGAGCCGACGCGCCCGGTCTGCCCGAGCATCTGTGCGTTCACGCTATCGATCTGCGCCAGCAGCTCCTCTAGCGCAACCTGTTCGATCTGCGGATTGTGCTTGAGCGGCGCCAACACCTGCTTCTGGCGTTCGAGTTCCTGCAGGATGTCGGTCTTCAGGTCCGCGCGCGCGGCGACGTCGGTGATCTCGAACAGCGCCAGCAGCGCGGAATGATGGTCGGCAGGCGCATCCTGCGCGGCAAAGTAGGTAGCGCGCGCAAACAGGTCTTCAAGCCGCATCAGTGTGCGGACACGTTCGTTCAGCGGATGTTCGTAGCGGATCACTTGGGAGCGCGACGGCGGGGAATCAACGGATCATTCTGCGAGCAAGCCCGTGCGGGTTCAAGCGCTGTTCCTGGCGCCTACCCGCCGTTGCGCTGCAAGTTCGCGGTACTGCGCATCGAGTCGCGCCACCTGGGGTGCAATGTCCGCTATCGTACCGCTGTTGTCGATGACGTCGTCGGCCCGCGCCAGTCGCGCTGCGCGGGCCATCTGCGTGGCCATGACCGCGCGAACCTCGGCCGGCGCCATTCCGTTGCGCTCGGCCACGCGCCGCACCTGTTCCTCCTCGGGACAGTCGACGACGAGGATGCGCGCAACGCGCGGACAAGAGCCCGCCGCGTTCCAGCAGCAGCGGCACGGAGAGCAGGCCGTAGGCGCCGGTCCAGGCCGCCACCGCCCGTTCGAGATAGGCATGAATCAGCGGATGCAGGATGGCCTCGAGGCGCGCGCGGGCGTCGGCATCGGCGAATATCCGGCGGCGCAGCCACGCCCGGTCGAGCTCGCCGCCGGCGTCCACGGTCTGCGGGCCGAATTCGGCCACCACGCCGGCAAAGCCGGGCGCACCGCGCGCGGTCAGCGTATGCGCGGCGAGGTCGGCGTCCGCGAACTCGACGCCGCGCGCGGCAAAGACGCGCGTGACTTCGGACTTGCCGCTGCCGATGCCTCCGGTCAGCCCGATGACGAGCGGCGCGTTCATCACGGAAAGAGCGGTCCGAATGAGGTCGGCCGAAGAAGAGCGCGATACGCGCCGGCAATGGCCAGATACGGGCCGAACGCCAGCGGAATGTTGTGGTCGCGCCCCTTGAAGACGACCAGGGTGATGCCGATGACCGCGCCGACGACTGACGACATCAGGACGATCGGGATGAGCATCTGCCAGCCCAGCCACGCGCCGAGCGCCGCCAGCAGCTTGAAATCGCCGTATCCCATGCCTTCCTTGCCCCGGATCAGCTTGAACAGCCAATACACGGTCCACAGCGCTAGGTAGCCGGCGATGGCGCCGATGACGGCGTCGCGCAGCGGCACGAACACGCCGAAGAGATTGACCGCCAGCCCTGCCCAAAGCAGCGGCAGCGTGATGTCGTCGGGAAGGAGCTGCGTATCGAAGTCGATGAAGGTCAGCGCCAGCAGCGTCCATAGAAATCCGCACGCCGCCACCGCTTCCCAGGTCGGCCCGAACCGCCACAGTGCGCAGGCTGCGAGCGCGCCGCCCAGAATCTCGACCAGCGGATAGCGCGCGGAGATCGCCACGCCGCAGGCCGAACACTTTCCGCGCAATGCCAGCCACGACAGCGACGGGAATGTTCTCGAGCGCGGTGATGCCGTGTCCGCACGACGGGCAGCGCGAGCGCGGCACCACGATGTTGTAGCGCGGCCGCTCGGGCGGCGTCTCGCCGCGCAGGCCCGCGCACTCGTCCTGCCACCCCTGCTCGAGCATCTTCGGCAGGCGGTGGATCACGACGTTGAGGAAACTCCCCACGCACAGGCCGACGGCAGCGGCGATGAACGGCGCCGCCGCCGGATCCAGGAGGAGGGACGTCATCGGCGCGCGATGACAGACCTAGATGACGGAACCGAGCTTGAAGATGGGCAGGTACATCGCCACGACCAGCCCGCCGATCACCACGCCCAGGAACACGATGATGATCGGCTCCAGGAGGCTCGACAGCGCAGCCACGGCGTCGTCGACCTCGCGCTCGAAGTACTCGGCGATCTTGCCCAGCATGTTGTCGAGGGACCCCGACTCCTCGCCGATCTGCGTCATCTGCAGCACCATGGTCGGGAACAGGTTGCGTATTGCCCATGGCGTTGGTCAGGCTGGTGCCCGTGCTCACTTCGGTCTGGATGCGCTTGGTGCCCGCGGCGTAGAGCGCGTTGCCGGCCGCACCGGCCACGGCGTCGAGCGACTCGACCAGCGGCACGCCCGCGGCGAACATCGTCTGCAGCGTGCGCGTCCAGCGCGCGATCGTGGCCTTGCGCAGGATCGGCGCCGATGATCGGCACCTTGAGGATCGCGCGGTCGAAGCCCAGGCGAAACGTCGCGGAGCGCTTCAGCATGAAGCAGAAGCCGAAGAACGTGCCGCCGATGATGACGGCCATGAGCCACCACCACGTGACGACGAAATCGGAAATGGCCATCACGATCAGCGTCGGGGCCGGCAGCGCGGCGCCGAAATTGGAGAACACCTTCTTGAACGACGGGATCACCCAGACCATGATGATCCACATGACGACGATGGCCACCGTGATGACGGAGATCGGGTAGAACAGCGCGGACTTGATCTTGCTCTTGATCGCGAGGATCTTTTCCTTGTACGTGGCGATGCGGTCGAGGATCGCGTCGAGCATGCCCGGACGTCTCGCCGGCGGCGACCAGGTTGCAATAGAGCGCGTCGAAATACTTGGGGTGTTCGCGGAACGCCTGCGACATCGACGACCCCGTCTCGATCTTGCTCTTGATGTCCATCATCAGGCGCGAAAAGCGCGGGTTGCTGTGGCCGCGGCCGATGATCTCGAACGACTGCAGCAGCGGTACGCCTGCCTTCAGCATCGTCGCCAGCTGGCGGGTGAAGAACGTGATGTCCTTCTCTCCCACGCTGCTGCCGCCGCGGAACGTCTGCCGCTTGATCTTGACGATCGCGCACGCCCTGGCGCCGCAGGTTCGTCGTGACCACGGTTTCGGACGCCGCGCGCGATTCTCCGCGCACCTGCCGGTTGTTCCGGTCGACGCCCTCCCAGATGATACGTGTATTCCTTGACGTCGCGGCGTGATTGTGCGGTTGCGGTAGCCATGATTGTCCTCGCGTGCCGGAGCCTCCCGTCACTCGTTGGTGATCGCCTCGATCTCTTCGAGCGACGTGATGCCGGCCTTGACCTTGAGCAGTCCGGACTGGCGCAGATCCTTCACGCCTTCCTTCTGCGCCTGGTCGGCGATTTCCAGTGCATTGCCGGCGCGCATGATGATCTGGCGCAGCTCGTCCGTGATCGGCATCACCTGGTAGATGCCGACGCGGCCCTTGTAGCCCGTGCCCTTGCACTCGTCGCAGCCGACCGGGCCATAGGGCTGCCACGAGCCGTCGAGGTCTTCGTCGCGGAAGCCGGCGCGCTGCAGCGCTTCCGGCGGGATGTCCTCGGGCTTCTTGCATTTCGAGCACAGCTTGCGGCCCAGCCGCTGCGCCGTGATCAGGATCACCGAGGAGGCGATGTTGAACGGCGCCACGCCCATGTTGAGCATGCGCGTGAGCGTCGTCGGCGCGTCGTTGGTGTGCAGCGTGGACATCACGAGGTGGCCGGTCTGCGCCGCCTTGATCGCGATGTCCGCGGTCTCGAGATCGCGGATTTCGCCGACCATGATGATGTCCGGATCCTGCCGCAGGAACGACTTCAGCGCGACGGCGAACGTGAGGCCCGCCTTGTCGTTGACGTTGACCTGGTTGACGCCGGCCAGCTGGATTTCCGCGGGATCCTCGGCGGTCGAGATGTTCACGCCGGGCTGATTCAGGATGTTGAGGCACGTGTACAGCGAAACGGTCTTGCCGCTGCCGGTCGGGCCGGTCACCAGAATCATCCCGTAGGGCCGGCCGATCGCGAAGCAGCAGTTGCTGCTGCTGCTCGGGTTCGTAGCCGAGCGCCTCGATGCCGAGCTTGACGCCGGCCGAATCGAGAATCCGCATCACGATCTTCTCGCCGTACAGCGTCGGCAGCGTGGACACCCGGAAGTCGATCGCGCGATTCTTGCTCAAGACCAGCTTCATGCGGCCGTCCTGCGGCACGCGCTTTTCCGAGATGTCGAGCCGGCTGATCACCTTGATCCGCGACGCCACCTTGTCCTTGATGGCCAGCGGCGGTTGCACGACTTCGGACAGGATGCCGTCGATGCGGTAGCGGACGCGGAAGAATTTCTCGTACGGCTCGAAGTGGATGTCGGATGCGCCCTGGCTGATCCCGTCGAGCAGCAGTTTCTGGATGTACTTGACGACCGGTGCGTCGTCGATGTCCGACGTGTCCTCGTCGGCGAAGACCTGCGGCGCATTGTCGTCGTTGAGGCCATCCTCGATGTCGTCGAGGTTGCCGGCCTTCTCGTTGAAGGCGGCCCGGGTCGAATCGGCAAGCGTGGCGATGGCCTTGATCAGCTTGTCGTCCTCGACGACGATCGGCTCCGGGACGAGGTTGGTCTTGAAGCGGACTTCGTCCAGGACCTGGAGGTTGGCCGGGTCCGAGATCGCGACGTACAGCTTGTTGTTGCGCTTGTAGAGCGGCAGCACGCGGCGCGACTGCGCCATCTTGAGGTCGACCAGTTCCTTCTGGATGTGGTCGAGGTCGAAGCTGGCCAGGTCGAGCAGCGGATTGCCGAACGTGCGGGAAGCGAACACGGCCAGTTGGACCGCGGTCAGCCGCTTGCCCAGCAGCACGGTTTCGACGAACGAAGTGCCGCTCGTCTGCGCCTGCGTCTGCAGCGCTTCCGCTTCGTGCTCGGACATGACGCCGTGCTGCGCGAGGGCGCGCGCGAGTCCGCTGATGTTGCGGGTGGCGGCGTGCGTAGCCATGAGTGTTGGCGGAGTGTCCGGTCGTGTTTGGGCGTCGATACTGGATAGTTACGAAAGCAAGCACCGTGCCGGGCGCACCCGGAAACAGCGCTATTCCATTCGCATAAAACTTAATCTGACGATGATGCCCGCTCGATAGGCGTTTGTAAAGGCGGGACCGGGCGGCCGGCGGGGGCGAGCAGCCTGACGACTTTGACGGCGCGATCCTGCGTTTGCAGGACCTCGATTTGCTGCCCGTCCAGCCGGAAAGTGACGCCGGCCTCGGGAATGTCGCCCAGATGCTCGATGATGAGGCCATTCATGGTTTTCGGGCCGTCCAGCGGGAATTGGGTCCCCAGGCGGCGATTCAGCGTGCGCAGCAGCGCCATTCCCGCCACGACCACGCTGCCGTCGGCTTCCCGTCGATAGGTTTCGGTCCCGCCCGGCGCCTGCGTGGTGAACTCGCCGATGATCTCCTCGACGATGTCCTCGATCGTCACCAGGCCCTGCAGTTCGCCGTATTCGTCGACGACCAGCCCCAGGCGCTGGCGATCGTTCTGGAATTGCGTCAATTGCGTCAGCAGCGGCGTTCCCGCGGGGATGAAATAGGGCGGACGCACGAGCGGGCGCAGGCGTTCGGCGTCGACCTCCCCCGCCTGTTGCTGCAGGTGGACGACGGACTTGAGCGGCAGGACGCCGACGATGTTGTCGAGCGATCCTTCGTAGACCGGCACGCGCGAATGATAGGACGTCCCCAGCTGCTGCCGCAGCAGCGCCGGCTTCTCCGCCAGGTCGAGCGCGTGGATGCGATTGCGCGGCGTCATCACGTCGTCGACCGTGATGGCCTCGAGGTCCATCAGGTTCGCGAGCATCGTGCGATGCTTGCCGCGAAAGTACTGGCTGCCCTCCAGGACGAGCGAGCGCAGTTCCTCCTGCGTCAACTGGCCGCCGGTGTCGCTCGCGGGCCGAATCCGCAGGAGTTTCAGCAGGCCCTGCACGAACAGGTTGACGAACCAGACGACCGGGGTGGCCGCCTTGAGCAGGGGCGCCAGGACGAAGCTCACCAGCGGCGCGATGCGGTCGGCGTGCGCCGCGCCGATCACCTTCGGCGTGATCTCCGAGAACACCAGGATCGCGAAGGAAATCGCGACGGTGCCGATGGCGAGCGCGAGTTCGCCCTCGCCGAACAGGCGCTTGGTGATGACCGCCGTCAGCGTGGCTGCTGCCGCGGCCACCACCGTGTTGCCGAGCAGGATGACGCCGAGCAGCTTGTCCATCTGCCCCAGCAGCGCCTGCGCCAGGCGTGCGCCGCGCTCGCCTCGCTGCGCGCGGTGCTTCAGGCGGTGCCGGTTGGACGCCATCATCGCCGTCTCCGCGATGGAGAAGAACGCGGACAGCAGCAGCAACACCGCCAGCACGATGCCCAGCGTCGTCAGCGAAATGTCGTCCAAGGTGGCGGCGCGCCGTGCCGTGGATTCAGCGGCCCAGCAGCACTTCGTACACGAACTTGCTGCCGAGGTATCCCAGCACGAGCAGCAGCGTCCCGGCGAGGATCCAGCGCAGCGCGCGGCGCCCGCGCCAGCCGTAGCGCCAGCGCGCGAACAGCAGGACCGCGAAGGTCAGCCATCCGGCGACCGAGAACACGTTCTTGTGCGTGAACGTGAGCGGCCGCCCGAAGATTTCCTCGGAGAACAGGAGCCCGCTGATCAGCGTCGCCGTGAGCAGCACGAAGCCCAGACCCACCAGTCGAAACATGAAGCGTTCGAGCATCAGCAACGGCGGCGCGCTGCCGTCCGAATCCGCGGGCAGGCCCCGGCGCAGGCGCGCTTCCAGCCCGATCAGTACCAGCGCCTGCAATGCCGCGACGACGAACAGCGCGTACGCCAGCAAGGCGACGGCGATGTGCACGGTGGCCCACAATTCGTCGGCATAGGCGAACCGGTGCGGACTCTCGCCGCTGGCCGGCCCCAGCGCGCACAGCGCGGCAACGGGCAGGACGACCGCGGCGACGCTCGGCAGCGTCCGCATGAGTCCGGAAACCCATGCCACCAGGACGGCGAGACCGGCGACCAGCGACAGCGCGTTCGCAAACGACAGGTCGAGACCCGACGGCGTGAAGATGGCGCGGGCGATGGCGTAGGCATGCAGCACCAGCGCCGCCGGCAGCAGCCATGTCCGCGCCGGGACCCGGCGCGGTCGCGTGCGCGTGCGGCCAGCTGGCCCACGCAGCGGCGGCATAAAGGGCGGCAACGGCGAAGTGCAGTAAAATCACGTGTCGGAGCCGCAATGCGCGATGGATTCGTATCGGCGGATGATCGCTGCAACCTTGGGCTTCAGTGCCATGCAACGCCAAGTTGCAGTTTACCCGATGCCATGACACCCGCCGCGGCATTCACGCCGCGCGCCTGCCCGGAAACGGAATCCTCATGCTCGACAATCTCACACAGCGATTTTCCCGCGTCGTCAAGGAGTTGCGCGGTCAGGCCGGCTCACCGACGACAACATCCAGGACGCGCTGCGCGAAGTGCGGCTCGCGCTGCTCGAAGCCGACGTCGCTCTGCCGGTGGTCAGGGATTTCATCAGCGGGGTCCGGGAAAAGGCCATCGGCGCGGAAGTCGCCGGATCGCTGACGCCGGGCCAGGCGCTGATCGGTGTCGTGCACCGCGAATTGGCCGCGCTGATGGGCGGGGCCGCCGCGCCGCTGAACTTTGCCGTCGTGCCTCCCGCGGTGATCCTGCTCGCCGGATTGCAGGGCGCCGGCAAGACCACCACGGCGGCCAAGCTCGCGCGCCTCGTTCGCCAGCAAAACAAGAAGAAGGTGCTGCTGGTGTCGGCCGACGTCTACCGTCCGGCGGCCATCGAGCAGTTGAAGCTGCTCGCGGCGCAGGTGGGCGTCGACTTCTTCCCATCGAGCGCGGACCAGCAACCGGTGGCGATTGCCGAGGCCGCGCTCGACTGGGCGCGCAAGCATTACCACGACGTGCTGATCGTCGACACCGCGGGCCGGCTGTCGGTCGACGAAGCGATGATGCAGGAGATCACCGCGCTGAACGCCGCGGTGAAGCCCGTCGAAACGCTGTTCATCGTCGATGCGATGCAAGGCCAGGACGCGGTCAACACGGCGCGCGCGTTTCGCGATGCGCTGCCGCTCACCGGCGTCGTGCTGACGAAGCTCGACGGCGATTCGCGCGGCGGCGCGGCGCTGTCGGTGCGCCACGTCACCGGCGCCCCGATCAAGTTCGCCGGTGTGTCGGAGAAGATCGACGGCCTCGAGGTCTTCCATCCCGAGCGCATGGCGTCGCGGATCCTGGGCATGGGCGACGTGCTGACGCTGCTGGAGGACGCGCAGAAGAACGTCGATCACGCTGAAGCCGAGAAGCTCGCGAAGAAGGTCAAGTCGGGCAAGGGTTTCGACCTCGCCGATTTCAAGGCGCAGATCGGCCAGATGCGCAAGATGGGCGGCCTGGCGGGGATGATCGACAAGCTCCCCGCGGAACTCGCGCGCGCCGCGCAAAGCACAAGCGTGGACGAACGCCGGATCGGCCGCCTCGAGGGCATCATCAACTCGATGACGCCGCAGGAGCGCGCCAAACCCGAATTGCTGAAGGCCTCACGCAAGCGCCGGATCGCGGCCGGCGCCGGCGTCTCGGTGCAGGAAGTCAACCAGCTGCTCAACCAGTTCGAGCAGACGCAAAAGATGATGAAGATGGTCGCCAAAGGCGGCATGCAGAAGATGCTGCGGGGGATGAAGGGCATGCTGCCGGGAATGCGGTAGATCGGGATGGCCCGCCGGCAGTGGTCGGTGCGCCATTTTAGTAAATCTATTCAGCGACTTATGTTATTAAAATGGCTGGCCGCGTGGGTGTCGGCCAGCAGCCCGGCAGCGTCTTGGAAATTTGCGCTAAGCGCCTAAATCCATATATAATTTCGGGCTTTTCCCGCAAACCCGAATTCGAGAGCACACGCTATGGTAGTGATCAGACTGGCCCGCGGCGGCGCCAAGAAGCGCCCCTTCTACAACGTGGTCGTGGCCGATTCGCGCAGCCGTCGCGACGGCCGCTTCATCGAGCGCGTCGGTTTCTACAACCCGATCGCCACGGCGAACGAGGAGGGCCTGCGCCTGTCCTTCGATCGCATTTCGTTCTGGCAGGAGCGCGGCGCCAAGTTGTCGGACACGGTGGCCGGCCTGGTGAAGAGTTCTGCGCGCAACGTAGCACCCGTGGTCGCCGCGACTGCGGCGGCGGCGCCGGCCGCCCCTGCGGCAGCCTGAACTCCCGCTCAAGTTGCCGCTGAAGGCTCCGCTGGGCGCCGGCGACTACACGGTGATGGGGCGGGTCATCGCCCCCTACGGCATCAAGGGCTGGGTCAAGATTCACGCGTTCACGCAAGACCGGGCAACGCTGCTCGAGTACCCGACGTGGTGGATTCGCCCGCGAACGGGTTCGGCGGAAGCGGCAGGCGGTTGGCAGGAAATGGAAATTGAAGCGTGCCGCGAGCACGGAGCGACGCTGATTGCCCAGTTGGCGGGGATCGGCGATCGCGAGACTGCCGCGGCGCTGAAGGGCGCCGACATCGGCGTGCCACGGGCCGCGCTGCCGGCGGCTCCGGCCAACGAAATTTATTATGCGGATCTCGTCGGGCTCGCGGTGGTAAACCGGCAGGGTGTGCGCATGGGGCAGGTGGCACGGGTCCAGGACTTCGGCGCGCATCCGGTGCTGTGCGTCACGGACGAAGGGTCGGCGGTCGAAAGGATGATTCCGTTCGTCGCGGCCTACGTGGATGGCGTCGATGTCGCGGCAGGACGGATCGACGTCGACTGGCAACTCGATTATTGATATGCGGGAACGGCCGTGCGCATCGATGTCGTCACGCTGTTTCCGGAGATGGTCGCGCAGGCGGCGGATTTCGGCGTAACGGGCAGGGCGCGCCAGCGCGGATTGTGGCAGCTGGGCTTGTGGAATCCGCGCGACTTCACCACGGACAATCACAAGACCGTGGACGACCGGCCGTATGGCGGCGGGCCTGGGATGGTGATGCTGGGCGAACCGCTGTCGCAGGCGATTGCGGCTGCCAAGTCGGCGCAAAGGGCGGCGGGAGTGCGGGATCCGGTGGTCGTGCACCTTTCGCCCGCTGGCGTGCCGCTCACGCACGAGCGGGTGCTGGCGTTGGCGCTGGCGGCCGATGCAGGTTATGTGCTGCTCGCCGGGCGCTACGAAGGAATCGACGAAAGGCTGCTGGAGCAGGAGGCCGACGAGGAAATCGCGATCGGTGATTTCGTGGTGTCGGGTGGTGAATTGCCGGCGTTGATGCTGATCGACGCCATGGCGCGGCAGTTGCCCGGCGCATTGAACGACGAGCAGTCCGCGCAGCAGGATTCGTTTGCGACGGGCCTGCTGGATTGTCCGCATTACACGCGGCCGGAGGTCCTGAACGGCGTGGCAGTGCCCGACGTGCTGTTGTCGGGTCACCATGCGGATATCCGGCGCTGGCGGCTCAAGCAATCGCTGGGACGAACATGGGAGCGGCGGCCGGATCTGCTGGTGGACCGGGCGCTGAGCAAGGAGGAAGCGGCGCTGCTCGCGGAATACCAAAGCGAATGCGCCGCCGACGGACGGAAGTGATCGTTACGCAACTGGTAGGGCAGGAAAGCAGAACGTTGGCGCGCGGTCCCGGAATACCCGGGACGGCGCGTCACGATAAACCGCGCACATCAGGGGTCGTCCCTGCGCTGTGCGCTACGGGCTCCAGGCACGCCTGGGCGCCCATCGAAAAAGAGGGAATTTGGCCATGAACATCATTGAACAGCTGGAAAGGGAAGAAATCGCCCGCCTGGGCAAGACGATCCCCGTATTCGCCCCGGGCGACACGGTCGTCGTCAACGTCAGCGTGGTCGAAGGCGAGCGCAAGCGCGTCCAGGCGTACGAGGGTGTGGTGATCGCCAAGCGCAACCGCGGCCTCAATTCGTCGTTCACAGTGCGCAAGATCTCGAGTGGCGAAGGCGTGGAACGTACGTTCCAGACGTATTCGCCGATGCTGGCGTCGATCGAAGTGAAGCGCCGCGGCGATGTGCGCCGCGCCAAGCTGTATTACCTGCGCGATCGTTCGGGCAAATCGGCGCGCATTCGCGAAAAGCTCGCCCACAAGGTTGCCGCGAAGGCGGAGTAGGCGGCCCTTCCCGGACTCCGGTTCGGGATATCCGGTCTCGACAAGACGGCCCTTCGGGGCCGTTTTGCTTTGTAGGACGCCATCGCCCGGACGGCCCAAAATCAGGGCAGGCGGATTGACAAGGCCTGTTTATTGCTTAGGTACGGGTGGCCAACCTTGCCTAACCGGGCCTTTTCGCCCAAGATTCCAAAGATTCCAACGGCATAATATTGGGTCCGCGGCCACACGACGCATGAAGGCAACACTTTACGAAGCGCTGGGCATTCTTCCTACGTCCTCCGATGAGGACGTGCGCGCCAGCTTGCGCCGCCTGATCCGCAAGTATTACGCCAAGACCCGCGACGGCCAGGGCAACGTGGAAGAGGCGCTGCGCTTCATCAACCACGCCAGCAGGATTCTTTCCGACCCCGACCGCCGGCACCGTTACGACGACGAGCTGGCGGTGTCGACTGGCTCGACCGAGCAGCGTATTGCACACGTCGTCAACAATGCGGTTGCCGAGGCCGGTGAACAGACGGACGTGGGGGAACTCGCCGAACCGCCGGTGCGACCCACGCCGGAGGCGATGGACGCAGACCTCGAGACCGGCCTCGACATGGATGAGCCCGCCGCCGAACTGAGCCACCACCATCCGGGCCTGACGGAAAAGGTGGCGTCGTTCGGGCGATCGCCGATCGTCACCATCGGCCTGTGCGCGCTGTTCGGAACGTTCATCGCGTCGGCGATCGCCTTCGTGACGCCAGCCGACACGATCCTGGTCGCCAAGCAGGTACTGGTCTGGCTCACCATCACGCTGCTGGTCGCTGACGATCGTCTATGGAATCGTGCACGGCATCGCGTTCATGCGCAGGCGCAGCGGCGCGCCGCAGCCGGTCCTCCTGCCGCAGACCGACCTCGCGATCCTCAACTGGCGGCGGGAAAAGAGTGTGTTCCTCGGCACCAACCAGCCGCAGGAAGATGCCAGCTGGATCTTCCAGCTGCGCATGGCGGAACTGGAGCGCGCGAAATCGGGGCGCACCAGCGAACCACGCCCATGGCAGCGACTTGGCGGCGCGGCTGTTCGACTACGCGATCTGGGGGCTGGTCCTCGCGTTGCTGTTGTCCGAACTGCGCGCCCTGGGATTCGGTCCCGAGGACCTTTCGTACTGGCTGGGCCATCCGCTCATCGCGCCGATCCTGATCACGGGATCGTGGGTCCCGGTGGAGGCGCTGCTTATCGCGTCGTTGGGCACCACGCCGGGCAAGTGGCTCTTCGGCGTCTTCCTGCAGTTCTCGATTTCCGACGCGTATGCGCGGCGCGACACGCAGGCACAGCTGCAGCGCGCGATGCAGCGGGCATTCCGCGTCTGGTGGGAAGGCGTTGCCTGTGGCTTTCCGCTGCTGGCGCCGGTACTGATTGCCGTCGCCTACGAAAAGATCGCGCAGAACCAGGAAACGGACTGGGACTTCGCGCAGGACGTGCTGGTGACGCACGGACCGCCCGGCGTGCTCAATACGATCACCGGCGTGTGCGGGCTCGCCGCAATGCTATGGCTCTACGGTGTCGCGTGGCATCAGCCGATGGCGGAGTCGATCGCATGGGCGCGCACGACGATCGCCGATGCGTGGCCGTCGGCCAGCACGCTTTCCGCGGGTTTCGCGGGCGGAGGTGGGCCCATCAGCGGCAAGCGGCCACCGCCGCCCGCGGTCGCTTCACCCAGCGCCATGGCGAAGGCTCCCGCGTCCACGCCCGCGTTCCCGGTCGTTCCCGACGCGGCGACTGCGGCCCCGGGCAATGCCGCGCCGATCGACGTCGACGTGGCGACACTGTTCGCCGAACGCCGCGCGAAGATCGCCGTGGTCAGCAGTCGAAGGTCCCCAGATGTTGCGCGCCGGAAACTGGCGCCGCGCGGCGGAACTCTGTCGCGCCTGGACCGAGCTCGAACTCGCGAACGCGGATTCGTACCGATGCCTGGGACAGGCACTGCAGGCCCAGGGCTACCACCAGGACGCCATCGCGGCATTCCGCAAGGCAAAGCAGTACGATCCCACCGATCGCACGCTGGATGCCGCGATCGACCGCTCTCAGCGCGGCATCGTCGCGGACTTCCTCAACCGCTATCGGCGTTGACCGCGCTGCGGCTCGGGCGGGCGCTTCAGCGCCGCTTGAGAAAGAACCAGAATTCCCCGTCCTGCTCCCCGTGCTCGAGGAGCTCGTTGCCGGTCTGCTTGGCGAAGGCGAGAAAATCCCGGACGCTGCCGGGATCCGTGGCGACCACGCGCAATGTCTGCCCGCTGTCCATGTCGTTCAACGCCTTCTTGGTGCGCAGGATCGGCAGCGGGCAATTGAGTCCCCGGGCATCGACTTCTCGGTCGTGCGGCAGCATGCGTGTGGGCCTTTGCGGGTCGGTTCGTCGAGGCGAAAAAGTATAGCAGGGGCCGCGCGCGGACCGCGCCCTGGCAATCAGCGGCGAAGGCGGCGGACCAGTTCGGTGGTGGAACGCTCGAACGCGAACGGAATCGCGACAAAGCGTCCGCCGTGCGCGATGACCTCGGCCGCACCCGCGGTCGTCTGCGCGGTGTAGTCGCCGCCCTTGACCAGGACGTCGGGCATCGCGGCGACGATCAGTTCGCGTGGCGTGTCGCCGTCGAATGGAACGACGAGGTCGACGGCGGCAAGCGCGGCTAGAATCGCCATGCGGTCGTCGAGCGGATTGAGCGGACGCTCGTCTCCCTTTCCCAGCCGCTTGACCGACGCGTCGGAGTTGACGGCCACGACGAGTGACGCGCCGAGGCCCCGCGCCTGCTCGAGGTAGGTGACGTGGCCGCGATGCAGGATGTCGAAAACGCCATTGGTGAACACGACCGGGCGCGGCAGCCGCGCGATGCGCGCCAGCGCCTCCGCGGCGGACGCGATCTTTGCGGGGTAGTTCGGCGCGGGCAGGCCGGCCAATCCGGGCATGGCCGACTCGACGCCGCTTAAGCCGGCGAGTACTGGAAGAACTTCACGACGCGCGCGACGCCCGCTGTGGTCGCGGCGATTTCCGCGGCGTCGTTCCCTTCCTGCTTGGAAACGATGCCCATCAGGTAGACCACGCCGCGTTCCGTGACCACCTTGACCACATTCGGCGGGAACTTGTTGGCCTCGATCATGCGGGTCTTGACCTTGGACGTGATGTACGTGTCGTTGGAGCGTGCCGAGAGATCGGAGTTCGGACCAATGACCATCTCGTTGTGGACGCCGCGCACCTTTTCCGTGGTCTTGGCGACGTTGCCGACGCTGGCCCACGTGCCTTGATCCGGCACCTCCCCGGTCAACAGCACGAATCCGTTGTAGCTGGTCACGTTGAGATGGATGCGTTCGCCGAACTCGCTGCTGGCCCGAGTGTTGATCTTGAGTTCGATGGATTCGTCGTCGACCTGAGCGCCGGCGCTGCGGCGATCGGTGGCGACCATGGCCGCGCCGCCCACCGCGCCGGCGACCACCACCGGCACGCAGCCGGCGAGCACACACAGCGATAGGGCCAACACCACAAGGCTCGACACGGGTCCCGGCACAAGCTCGCGATTCATGATTCGTCTCCCAGCAGCGTGGCGTCGATGGCGTCGCACAGACAATGGATCATCAGCAAATGGACCTCCTGGATGCGTGCAGTCCGCGAATGCGGCACACACAGATTGACATCGCCCGGCGCCATGAGTTCACCGATCTGTCCGCCGCCCTTGCCGGTCATGGCGATGACGCGCATCTCGCGCTTGTGCGCGGCTTCGACCGCCGCCTTCACGTTGGGCGAGTTGCCCGACGTGGAAATCGCCATCAGCACGTCGCCCTTGGTGCCCAGCGCGCGCACCTGTTTCGCAAACACCTGCTCGAACGAGTAGTCGTTGGCGACCGCGGTCAGCAACGACGTGTCGGTCGACAGCGAGATCGCGGGCAATTCGGGCCGCTCGCGCTCGAACCGTCCCACCAGTTCGGCCGCGAAGTGCTGCGCGTCGGCCGCCGAGCCGCCATTGCCGCACGCCAGGATCTTGCCGTCGGCGAACAGGCACTCGGTCAATATGCTCGCGGCGCGGGAGATTTCCGGCGCCAGCGCTTCGGCGGATTCGAGCTTGAGTTGCGCGCTTTCCGCAAAATGGTCGCGGACGCGCTTCATGTGATCGATCATCGTGCGCCGATTTTAGCAGCATGCCCGTGCTTGCACGCCGTCATCCGGACAGAATGTCGCGTTCCCACTCGATCCGGGCCGGGTCGAGGCTATCGAGCAGCACGGCGTCGAAGCGGCAGGGCGGTTCGGCGCCGAGCCGCCCAAGATAAGCCCGTGCCGCCGCGGTCAGCCGCGCGCACTTCGCGGCGGTGATGCTGGCGCCCGCGCCGCCGAAATATTGATTGCGGCGCAGCCGCACTTCCACGAACACCAGCATCGCGCCATCGCGCGCGATGAGATCGATCTCGCCCAGGCGAGTGCGGAAATTGCGATCCACGATGGTGAGGCCGCGTGCCTCGAGGAATTTGGCGGCGATTCCTTCGGCGCGCGCGCCGGCATCTGCACGCGACAGCGAACCCCTGGGTCGCTCAGCGCCCGCCATCGAGCGGAACGAGCTGGCCGGCGCGAAACGTCGCCAGGCGGCCCTCGCGCACGAACTGCCGGCCTTCGGAAAGCGTGACGTGCCCGGTCGCGCCTTCGAGGGCGAATTGGCCAGGTGGGCCGTCGATCATCGCCTGCGCGATGCGAAAGGCATCGATCCCGAGCGCGTAAAGCCGGTCCAGCGCCGCACTGGGGTAATCGCGTCGCGCGTACTTCGCGAATTCCGGCGCACCCGGCGTCACGAGCCACGGTATTTCCACGATGGTCAGGCCATCCAAGTCGCGCAACGTCGCCTCCGCCTTCTGGTCGAACACGAGGCCGCTCGCATACGCGGGAACGGTCCCCAGGAAAGGCTTGACCAGCGATGCGCTGCCGCCGTCGACGGCGAGCAATGCCGCATCGGGAGCTTTTTTCAGGACGTCGCGCTTCAACACGGTCAGCGCTTCGGGCGCGGGTTCGAAGCGAAAGCTGTTCGGCGCGTTGCCGCCGTTGAGCAGCCATTCGGTGGCGAAAGCGCCGGCGAAGCGCTTCATCAGCGGCGTTTCGGCGCCGACGATGACGACGTTCTGCGCGGCGTCGTCGCG
>CAWFJL010000008.1:0-50473 GCA_963816165.1 uncultured beta proteobacterium | reverse complement strand
GTTCCCATGATCAAGATCCCATGTTCCATCACGCCTGCTGTCGCGGTCGCCTCGGTCGCGTTGTTGATCGCGGTCTCGCAGGCCGCGGCACAGCCAGCCCATCAATTTGCGCCATCGCGTTCGTCGGTCTCGCTTTCCGCGTCGGCGACGGCGAGCATTCCCAACGACCGCATGCTCGCGTGGATGCGCGCGGAGGCCGACAACGCCGATCCGGCGGCGGCTGCCAACGTCGTCAACACGCGGATGGCCAAGGCGCTGGCCCTCGCCAGGGCCGCGAAAGGCGTCGAGGCGTCGACATCCGGCTACTCGTCCAATCAGGTCGCGGAGAAGAACCAGCCGGCGCGCTGGCGCGTCGCGCAGACGCTGAAACTCGAAGGCAGCGACTTCGCGTCGATGTCGGCGCTGATCACGCAGTTGCAGGCCGAGGGCGGGCCGGTCGTCGACGGCACCCAGTTCTCCGTGAGCGGGGCATCGCGCAGGAAGGCCGAGGAAGGGTTGACCCAGCAGGCGATCAAGTCATGGCAGGCGCGTGCGGCAGATGCCGCGCGCGGCTTCGGTTTCGACAGCTGGCGCGTAGGCCAGGTCGCGATCCAGTCCAATGACTCGTTCCACCCGCAACCGGTCATGCGCGCGATGGCTTTCGAGGCAAAGGCCTCGCCAGTGGCGATGGAAGGCGGCAACTCGGAAGTCACCGTCACCGTTTCCGGGGAGGCCGTGCTGGAAGGCGCCGCGGCCCCGCTAGCTACCCGCCAGCGCGCCCTGCAGAGCGGACTTCGCCCGGCACGGCCAACTCGCGGTAGACTTGTCGCCGGATTCCGTCGGAGAGCGTCGCGTGGAACTCGATCCGGTCCTGCTGTCGCGTCTGCAGTTCGCGTTCGTCATCGCGTTCCACATCCTGCTGCCGGCGTTCACTGTCGGGCTCGCGTCGTACATCGTCGTGCTCGAGGGCCTCTACTTCTGGCGCGACGACGCGACCTATCTGCGGCTGTCGCTGTTCTGGACGAAGATGTTCGCCGTGTCGTTCGGCATGGGCGTCGTGTCGGGAATCGTGATGCCGTTCCAGCTGGGCACCAACTGGAGCGGACTCTCGGACGCGGCCGGCAACGTGCTGGCGCCGCTGCTCACCTACGAGGGCCTGATCGCGTTCTTCCTCGAGGCCGGCTTCCTCGGCATCCTGCTGTTCGGCCGCAAGCTGGTGCCGCGGTGGGTCCACCTGTTCGCCGCCGTCATGGTGGGCAGCGGCACGCTGTTCTCGTCGTTCTGGATCCTCTCGGCCAACAGCTGGATGCACACGCCGGCGGGCTACGAGATCATCGACGGGCGCTTTTTCGCGAAGGACTGGGTGGACGTGATCTTCAATCCGTCGTTTCCATACCGGATCGCGCACACGGTCACCGGCTTCTACATCACGACGGCGTTCGTCGTCGTCGCGGTTTCGGCGTGGCATCTGCGCGTGAGCCAACACGTGGCGGAATCGCGGCGCGCGATGTCGATGGGGCTGGGACTGCTCATCCTGCTGGTGCCGCTGCAAGTCGTGCTCGGCGACGCGCACGGTCTCAACACGCTCGAGCACCAACCGGTCAAGGTGGCCGCGATGGAAGGCCTGTGGGAGACGCAGGCACGCGCGCCGGCCGTGCTGTTCGCGATTCCCGATGCGGCCAGCGAAACGAACCGGTTCGAGATCGCCATTCCGGGTCTGGCCAGCATCTACCTCACGCACGACGTCAACGGCGTGGTCAAGGGCCTGAAAGCGTTTGCGCCGGCCGACCGACCGCCCGTCGGGATCGTGTTCTGGGCGTTCCGGGTCATGGTGGGCGTGGGCGTCCTGATGCTCGCCGTCGTCGCGTGGGGCGCCTGGCTGCGCATCCGCGGCCGCCTGTTCGAATCGCGCGCGTATCTCGCCGTGTGCAATTTCATGGCGCCCGCGGGATTCGTGGCGGTGATCGCCGGCTGGACCGTGACCGAAGTCGGCAGGCAGCCGTGGGTCGTGTACGGCCTGCTGCGCACGCGCGACGCGGTATCGCCTTCGATCACCGGCCTCGACGTGCTGCTGTCGCTGCTCATGTACATGGCGGTCTACGCGGTGATCTTCAGCGCCGGGCTGTACTACCTGTTCCGCATCGCGCGCGCGGGTCCGCCCACCGAGCTGGAGGCGCACGACGCCAAGCTTTCCGAACGACCGGCGCGTCCGCTGTCGGCCGCCGACGTGTAAGGGATCCGGCCATGCACATCGACCTTGTTCCGGTCTGGACCGTCATCCTCGCCGTCGGCGTGTTCATGTACGTGCTCCTCGACGGATTCGATCTCGGCGTGGGCATCCTGTTCCCGTTCGCGCGCGACGACGCATCGCGCACGCTGATGATGAATTCCGTCGCGCCGATATGGGACGGCAACGAGACGTGGCTGATCCTGGGCGGCACCGCGCTCATGGCGGCGTTTCCGCTGGCGTTCGCGATCATCATTCCCGCGCTCTACTTTCCGATCCTGCTGATGCTGCTCGGCCTCATCTTTCGCGGCGTCGCGTTCGAGTTCCGGTTGAAGGCGCACAGCGGGCGCCACTGGTGGGACCGGTCGTTCTTCGCGGGCTCGCTCGTCGCCACGTTCTTCCAGGGCGTGATCCTCGGCGACTACGTGCAGGGCTTCGCGGTCTCCGGACGGCACTTCGCCGGCGGCAGCTTCGACTGGGTCAAGCCGTTTCCGCTCGCCACCGGCGTCGGCCTGCTGTTCGGGTATGGATTGCTCGGCGCCACCTGGCTGGTGATGAAGACCGAAGGCGACCTGCAGGCACGGTCGCGCGCCCAGGCCAGGGCGTGCCTGTTCGGCGTGCTCGCGTTCATCGCGATGGTGAGCGTGTGGACGCCGTTCCTGCATCCGAAGATCACGGCGCGCTGGTTCACGTGGCCGAACATGGCGTACCTGGCTCCCGTTCCCATCGTGACCGCCGGCATCGCGTTCGCGCTCTGGCGCTCGCTCGCGCGCGGCGGCGAGTTCGTCCCGTTCCTGGCCGCGATGGGGCTGTTCGCGATGTGCTACCTCGGCCTCGGCGATCAGCGTGTTCCCGTACGTCGTGCCGTGGACGATCACGCTCTGGGATGCGGCGTCGTCGCCCGGCTCGCAGGCCTTCCTGCTCGTGGGCACGCTGGTCATCCTGCCGATCGTGTTCATGTACACGGGCTGGTCGTACTACGTGTTCCGAGGCAAGGTGCGCGCGGAACTCGGATACCACTAGCAGCGCTCGCCGCGCCGAACTGCGGATTGCCAAAAGAGCCATCGACAAGGAACCGCGCGATGTCCGGAGAAAACGACGTCGTCGTCGCCGCGTGGAACACGGTGCTGTTCGACAAGTTCTGCCGCTTCAAGCATCTGCTGATCGACGGTCTTGCGCGCGCACAGCAACGCGGCGCTCGACCGGCACGCCTATCCCGAGGGCGCGCGCGTGCTCGACGTCGGCTGCGGGTTCGGCGACAGCACGCGGCTCATCGCCAAGCGCGTGGGCCCGCGGGGCGAAGCCGTCGGCGTCGACTGCGCCGAGAACTTCATCAGCGCTTCCGCGCGACGAAGACGCGGGCAGGCGGGCATCGCCAACGCGTCGTACTTCGTCGCCGACGTGCAGACCGACGACCTGCGCGGGCCCTACGACTTCGCGTTCTCGCGCTTCGGCACGATGTTCTTCATGATGCCCGGCGCCGCGATGCGCAACATCCGCAAGGCGCTCAAGCCGGGCGGCGAACTCACGATGATCGTCTGGCGCCGGCGCGAGGAGAATCCGTGGCTCCACGACGCCGAGCTGCAAGGTCCGGGAGATCGTCCCGGTCGTCGTCGCACGAGGACACGGACCAGGTGCATTGCGGACCGGGACCGTTTTCGATGGCCGGCCCGGACATGGTCAGTTCGATGCTGCGCAGCGCCGGCTTCGACCGCATCGCCTTCGAGCGCTTCGACGCCGACATCTGCATCGGCAAGGACTTGCACGAAGCCGTCGAGTTCGCCATGGCGCTCGGGCCCGGCAGGCGAGATCATTCGCCTCGCGGGCGAGGAAGGCGCAGAGCGCAAGGACGCCGTCGCCGCGGCGCTGCACGAGACGCTCGCGCGCTACTCGCGAAGCGACGGCGTGTGGGGTCCATCGAGCACCTGGTTCGTCACCGCGCGCAACCCTTGAGCGCGTGAAAGGGCAGGTGACGCATGATGGACCGGCGTGCATTCAACGCCGCGCTGGCCGGCGGCCTGTTGGCGGCGCCTTTCGCGTCGCTCGCCCAGCCGCGGTCGAAGATTGCGCGCATCGGATTCCTTGCGGCCGGTTCCGCGTCGCCGCGCGTTCAGCAACAGTTCCTGCAGGGCATGCGCGAGCTGGGTCTCACGGAAGGACGGGATTTTGCCGTCGATTGGCGGTTCGCCGAGGGGAAGTACGAGCGACTGCAGGGACTGGCGGCGGAACTGGTGCAACTGAGAGTCGATGTCATCGTGGCGGTGACGACGCTTTGTGTCCAGGCCGCGCATCATGCAACGCGAACGACGCCGATCGTGATGGTCGGCGTGCCCGACCCGATCGGCGAGGGATTCGCGACCAGCCTGTCCCGCCCCGGCGGGAACATCACGGGCCTGTCCAACATCGTGACCGAAGTGAGCAGCAAGCATCTCGAATTGCTGCGTGTCGCCGTGCCGAAGTTGTCGACTCGTCGCGGTGCTGATCAATCCGGGCAATCCCAGCGACGCGCTTATCCTCGAGCAGATCCAGGGCAGCGCCTACACGCGCCGAATCAAGGTGCTTCCCGTCGAGGCCGGCACCGCGAACCAGATCGATGCCGGATTTGCCGCCATCGCCCGCGCCCGCGCGCAGGCCGTGATCGTGACGTCCGACTCCTTTTTCGACGTGCAGCAGGGACGGATCATCAAACTCGCCACCGACAGCCGGTTGCCGACGATCTCTTCCAGCCGGGAAATGACGGAAGCCGGCGGTCTCATGAGCTACGGCCAGGACCTGGCCCTGCACTACCGTCGGGCCGCGACCTACGTCGACCGGATACTGAAAGGCGCGAAGCCCGGCAGTCTCCCGATCGAACAACCCACGGTGCTGGAATTCGTCATCAATCGCAAGACGGCGCGGACGCTCGGCATCGACATTCCGCGCGAGCTGGAACTGCGCGCCGACAGCGTCATCGAATGACGCCGCGAGGTCTTCGCCCGCATCGCGCCGGTCACCGCTTGATCTGGCCGCGGATTTCGCCGCTGCGATGCGCCTCGCTGTGGATGTTGAAATAGAGTTTGCCTGCCTTGTAGCTCTCGTACTGCGGCATCGCTGAGCCGCGCGCCCGGCGGCACGGACCAGACATTGTCCGCCGTCTTGACCAGCGGAAGAATGATCGGCCCGTTGGTGCCGGCGGCCCCTTCGTGAATATGGGCGACCGTGACCGCCATGCCGGCGATCGTCGCGTTGCCAGTCACCGAGCTTGTCTGCATTGACGGTTATCGAGGCGGTTCCCGACGCAGTGGTCGTCACCGGCGGAATTTCCTGACTCCCGCTCAGGACGATCTTGAGCTCCTGGCTCGACGCCCCGATCGCGTGGCTGGCGAGCCCGATCGCCATCACGTTCAGCACAATGCGGCGCAGGCGCGGCATCGTCCACGGCAATGAATTCATGGCTGGACCTCCTTCCGGCTTCATGTGTCCGCATCATACGCCGCCCGAAGCGCCTGCTCGGCACGTCGCGGACCGCAAAAAAAGGGCGCCCGCAGGCGCCCTTTTCGCTGGCAGACGCGAAGCGTCAGTCGGCCGGACTCATCGGCTCGACTTCTGCCGCGACGGGAGCTGGGGCCGGAGCCGGCGCCGGAGATGCACCGGCGCCATCCTCTTCCGCCGCCGCCTTCATCGACAGGCGCACGCGGCCCTTTTCGTCGGCCTCGATGACCTTCACGCGCACGATCTGGCCTTCCTTCAGGTAGTCGGCGACGGCGTTGACGCGCTCCTTCGCGATCTGCGAAATGTGCAGCAGGCCGTCCTTGCCGGGCAGCAGCTGCACGATCGCGCCGAAGTCGAGCAGGCGCAGCACCGGGCCTTCGTAGATCCGGCCGACCTCGACTTCCGCGGTGATCTGCTCGATGCGCTTGCGCGCGGCGTCGCAGGCGTCGGAATTGACCGACGCGATGGTGACCGTGCCGTCGTCCTTGATGTCGATCGTGCAGCCGGTCTCCTCGGTCAGCGCGCGGATCACCGCGCCGCCCTTGCCGATGACGTCGCGGATCTTTTCCGGATTGATCTTGAACGTGAACATGCGCGGCGCGTGCGCGGAGATTTCCGTGCGCGCGTGCGGCAGCGCTTGCTGCATCAGGCCCGAGGATGTGCATGCGGCCTTCGCGCGCCTGCGACAGCGCCACCGCCATGATCTCCTTGGTAATGCCCTGGATCTTGATGTCCATCTGCAGCGCCGTGATGCCGCGGTCGGTGCCGGCCACCTTGAAGTCCATGTCGCCCAGGTGATCCTCGTCGCCCAGGATGTCGGTCAGCACCGCGAAGCGGTTGCCTTCCTTGATGAGGCCCATCGCGATGCCGGCGACGTGCGCCTTGGTCGGCACGCCGGCGTCCATCAGCGCGAGACTGGCGCCGCAGACGGAGGCCATCGACGACGAACCGTTCGACTCGGTGATTTCCGAGACGATGCGCATCGAGTACGAGAACTCTTCCGCGGTCGGCAGCACGGCGAGCAGCGCGCGCTTGGCCAGCCGGCCGTGGCCGATTTCGCGGCGCTTGGGCGTGCCCACGCGGCCGGTCTCGCCGGTGGCGTACGGAGGCATGTTGTAGTGGAGCATGAAGCGGTCGGTGTACTCGCCCATCAGCGCGTCGATGCGCTGCTCGTCGCGCGCGGTGCCCAGCGTGGCCACGACCAGCGCCTGCGTCTCGCCGCGCGTGAACAGCGCCGAACCATGCGTGCGCGGCAGCACGCCGGTGCGAATCGAGATCGGCCGCACGGTGCGCGTGTCGCGCCCGTCGATGCGCGGCTCACCGGAGAGAATCTGGTGGCGGACGATCTTCGGCTTCCAGCTCGAAGATGAAATCCTTGACCTTGTTGGCGTAGCCAGGCGCCGCGTCGGCCGGGATGCATTCGGCTTCGACCTTGGCGATGACTTCCTTCAGGCGCTGCTGCCGCGCCTGCTTCTGGCGCAGTTGGTAGGCTTCGCGCAGCAGCGGCTCGGCCAGCGCGCCGACGGACGCCACCATCGCCTCGTCCTTGGGGCGGGTGCCCAGTCCCACAGCGGCTTGCCGGCCTCCTCGACCAGCGCGTGGATCGTCTCGATCACCGCCTGCTGCTGCTGGTGGCCGAAGACCACGGCGCCCAGCATGATTTCCTCCGGTAGCTCATTGGCTTCGGACTCGACCATCAGCACGGCTGCTTCGGTGCCGGCGACGACGAGGTTCAGCTGCGACGACACAAGTTCGGTCTTGGTCGGATTCAGCACGTACTGGCCGTCGACATAGGCAACGCGCGCCGCGCCGATGGGACCGTCGAACGGCAGGCCGGAAATGGCCAGCGCCGCCGAGGCGCCGATCATCGCGGCGATGTCCGGATCCACTTCCGGATCCACCGACATCACGGTGGCGATCACCTGCACTTCGTTGTAGAAGCCTTCGGGGAACAGCGGACGGATCGGCCGGTCGATGAGGCGCGACGTCAGCGTTTCCTTTTCCGAGGGGCGCCCTTCGCGCTTGAAGAACCCGCCCGGGATCTTGCCCGCGGCGTAGGTCTTTTCCTGATAGTCGACGGTCAGCGGAAAGAAGTCCTGGCCGACGCGCGCGCTCTTGGCGCCCTGCGCGGTGACCAGCACCACGGTGTCGCCCAGGCTGACCATGACGGCGCCGCCGGCCTGGCGGGCGATTTCGCCGGTTTCGAGGGTCAGCGTGTTGGCGCCGTATTGGATCGATTTCTTGACGTGCTTGAACATGAGTGGGGTTCCGTAAAACGTCAATGGCCGCGGCTCAGGAAACGAGCGCGGCCATCGCGGGATTATTCGGCGGCGGTGTGCGGTGGGAGAATCCACGCGTTCGGCCGGTTTACTTGCGCAAGCCCAGTTTTTCGATGAGCGCGCGGTAGCTGTCGGTGTTGCGCGACTTCAGGTAGTCGAGCAGCTTGCGGCGGCGCGAGACCATGCGCAGCAACCCGCGGCGCGAGTGGTGATCCTTGACGTTGGTCTTGAAGTGATCGGTGAGACCGTTGATGCGTGCGGTGAGCAGCGCGATCTGCACTTCCGGCGAGCCGGTGTCGCCCTTGCCGCGCTGATTTTCGGCGATGACTTTCGCCTTGTCGTGAACCGTGACGGACATTTCCTTGACCTTCCTTCTTTCTCAGATACTCAGCTCTGGTTTGCTTGGCAAAGAGTGGGATTATAGCCCGAAAAACGCTTAGATTTCAACCACGTTGATCGCTTGTCGAGGGTGTGGCGGCGACCACCCGGCGCGGCTGCGCCAGGCCGGCCGCCGCGTCGGCGACGCCCAGCAGTTCTTCGCCCGCGAACGCCGCGCACGCGCCGTCGCCAAACCCGGGTGCCGGAACGGCGCCGCCCTGCCGGAACCGCGCCGCGTCGGCGGCGGCGAGGCGCAATGGCGGCAGGTCGCGCAATAGCGTGGCGACTGGCAGGAGGATGCCGTCGCGGGCCGCGTCGTCCATCGCCTCCAGGTCCTCGAGCGTCACTGCGGCGTCGATCCCGAATCCGCCGGTGGCGGTCCGCCGCAGTCCCGCCAGATGCGCGCCGCAGCCCAGTTCCCTCCCGATGTCCTCCGCGAGCACGCGCACATAGGTACCCTTGCTGCACAGGACGTCCAGGACCGCATCCGGCGACTGCCAATCGAGAAGCCGCAGGTCCATGATCTCGATCTCGCGCGGCGGGCGCGGGACGTCGATGCCGGCGCGCGCGTATTCGTAATGACTGCGCCCCTCGAACTTCAACGCGGAATAGGCGTGCGGGACCTGCGCCTGGCGCCCGGTGAAGTCCGGCAGTATCGCCTCGACATCCGAGCGCGCCAACGCGACCGGGTGCATCGCCAGCACCTCGCCTTCGGCGTCTCCGGTCGTCGTCGTGACGCCGAAGCGGACCGTGGCCGTGTAGCGTTTGGTCGCGTCGAGCAGGAATTGCGCGAACTTGGTTGCCTCGCCGAAGCACAACGGCAGCAAGCCCGAGGCGAGCGGATCGAGCGTTCCCGTGTGCCCTGCCTTTTCGGCGTCGTACGCGCGCCGCGCGCGCTGCAGCGCGGCGTTCGACGACAGACCCGTGGGCTTGTCCAGCAGCAGCACGCCGTCGACACGCCGGCGGACGCGCCGGGTGCGCGGCGCTTGCGCGGTCACGATCCGGACTCGAGCTTCTTGTCGGCTTGATCGCGTCGTCGATCAGCTGCGAGATGCGCATCCCCGACTCGATCGAATCGTCGTAGGCGAAGTGCAGTTGCGGGACCGAATAGAGGTCGAGCCGGTGCGACAGCGCGCTGCGCAGGAAGCCGGACGTGCGCGCCAATGCAGCCAGCGTCTCGTCGGCCTTGTCGCGGCCGGCGAGGTGCGTGAAATGCACCGTCGCGTGCGACAGGTCCGACGTGACGTCCACGTGCGTCACCGTCACCGGCCCGACGCGCGGGTCCTTGACTTCGTTGCGCAGCAGGTCGGCCAGCTCCTTCTGGACCTGGTCGCCGACGCGCGTCGCGCGCTGCGAGGTTCTTTTCATGGTTCCAAGTCGCTGTTATAACGTACGCGACACTTCCACGATCTCGTACACCTCGAGCTGGTCGCCCTTCTCCACGTCGTTGAAGTTCTTCACCGACAGGCCGCACTCGAACCCCGCCTTCACCTCGCGCACGTCGTCCTTGAAGCGCTTCAGCGAATCGAGTTCGCCGTCGTGCACGACGACGTTGTCGCGCAGCACGCGGATCTTGGCGCCGCGCTTGACCGTGCCTTCCAGCACGTAGCAGCCCGCGACGGTGCCGACCTTCGAGATCTTGTACACCTCGCGCACTTCGACCAGACCCCAGCCGCTCTTCCTTCTTCTCGGGCGTCGAGCATGCCGGACAGCGCCGCCTTCACGTCGTCGACCGCTTCGTAGATGATGTTGTAGTAGCGGATCTGCACGCCGCTGCCCTCGGCCAGCTTGCGCGCCTGCACGTCCGCGCGCGCGTTGAAGCCGATCACGACCGCCTTCGACGCCAGCGCCAGGTTGATGTCGGACTCCGTGATGCCGCCGACGGCCGCATGCACGATGTTGACCTTCACCTCGTCGGTCGACAGCTTGGACAGCGCCTGCGACAGTCCCTCGTAGCTGCCCTGCACGTCGGCCTTGACGATCAGCTGCAGCGTCTTGACCGCGTTCTCGCCGACTTCGCCGAACATGTTTTCGAGCTTCGCGGCCTGCTGCTTGGCGAGCTTCACGTCGCGGAACTTGCCCTGCCGGAACAGCGCGATTTCGCGCGCCTTGCGCTCGTCGCCCAGCACCATCACGTCCTCGCCGGCGAGCGGCACATCCGACAAACCCTGGATTTCCACGGGAATGGCGGGACCGGCTTCGTTCACCGTCTTGCCGGCCTCGTCGGTCATCGCCCGCACGCGGCCGAATACCGCGCCGGCCAGCAGGATGTCGCCGCGCTTCAGCGTTCCCGACTGCACGAGGATCGTCGCGACCGGACCGCGTCCCTTGTCCAGGCGCGCCTCGATGACGATGCCGCGCGCCGGCGCGTCCTTGGCGGCCTTCAGTTCCAGCACTTCGGCCTGCAGCAGCAACGCCTCGAGAAGACGATCGATGCCGTCGCCCGTCTTGGCCGAGACCTGGATGAACTGCACGTCGCCACCGTATTCTTCCGGCAGCACCGATTCCGCGACCAGTTCCTGCTTCACGCGGTCGGGATTGGCCTCGGGCTTGTCGATCTTGTTGATCGCGACGACCAGCGGCACGTTCGCCGCTTTCGCGTGCGCGATGGCTTCCTTCGTCTGCGGCATGACGCCGTCGTCGGCAGCCACGACCAGCACGACCATGTCGGTCACCTTGGCGCCGCGCGCGCGCATCGCCGTGAATGCTTCGTGGCCCGGCGTGTCGAGGAACGTGATGACGCCCTTGGGCGTGGTGACGTGGTACGCGCCGATGTGCTGCGTGATGCCGCCCGCCTCGCCGCTCGCGACGCGCGTGCGGCGAATGGTGTCGAGCAGCGACGTCTTGCCGTGGTCGACGTGACCCATGACCGTGACGACCGGCGGACGCGGCAGCAGTTCCGCGGCGTGATCGCCCTGCGTCTCCGCCAGCAGCGAATCCGGATCGTCGAGCTTGGCGGGAATGGCCTTGTGACCCATTTCCTCGACCACGATCATCGCCGTTTCCTGGTCCAGGACCTGGTTGATCGTGACCATCGTGCCCATCTTCATCATCGCCTTGATCACTTCGGCGGCCTTGACCGACAGCTTGTGCGCGAGTTCGGCGACCGAGATCGTTTCCGAAATCGACACCTCGCGCACCACCGGTCCGGTCGTGCCGCCCATCGCGTCGCCGCCTTCGTCGTCGCGATGGCGTCCGCCGACCTTCGGCCCGCGCCATCCGGCGCCGGACGCGCCGGCGGTATCGCCGCGCAGCTTGAGCGCGCGGCGGCGGGCGGCTTCTTCCTGGAACACCTGGCCAGGCGCTTTCTTGGTCGTCCGGTCGCGCTTTTCCCCCGGCTTGGCCGCCGGACGATGCAGCGTGCCTTCCGTAGCAGCCTTGCCCTTCGCGACGGCCGGCTTGGCCGGCGCGGCAGCGTCGCTCGCCGCCTTGGCGGCTGCAGCTGCAGCGGCTTCCGCTTCCGCGGCTACTTTGGCGGCCGCCTCCTCGGCGTCGCGTTCCTTCTTGGTCTTGCGCGCGGATTCGCGCTGCTGCTTTTCCTTGATCTCGTCCGACTGGCGCTTCTGCAGCGCCTGACCCTTGCGCTCTTCCTCCTCCCGCGCCGCGATTTCCTCGGGCGACAGCTTGAGTCCGGATGTCCTGGGCTTCGCTGCCGGCTTGCGGCACGTCCGCGATCAGCGGCGCCGGCGCCGGCGCTTCCACGGCCGGCGCTTCCGCGACAACCTCCGGCGCGACTTCGACGACGGCAGGCGCTTCCTCGGGGGCGGCGGCGGGCACCGCTGCTTCTTCGTCACGGCGCACCAGCACGCGCTTCTTGCGCACCTCGACCTGGATCGTGCGCGCCTTGCCGGTGGAATCCGCAGCCTTGATTTCCGTGGTCTGCTTGCGCGTCAGCGTGATGCGCTTCTTCGGCTCGGCCGCGGCGCCATGCTGCTTGCGCAGATAGTCGAGCAGCCGCGTCTTGTCGACCTCGGTCAGCTTGTCGCCTTCCTTCTTCGCGGACACGCCGGCGGCGGCGAGCTGCTCGAGCAGCGCGCCGGCGGGCATCTTGAGTTCGGATGCGAATTGTTCGATGGTTGTCTGCGCCATGCCGATCTCCTGCGCGAGTTACGCGCGTGCTTCGCTGTTCAGTTGGTGCTCATTTCGTTGCGCTGCTTCCGGCAGTCTCCGCCACCGGCCCGGGCTCGAACCAGTGCGCGCGCGCCTTCATGATCAGGTCGACGGCGCGATCGTCTGCAATGCCGGTCATCTCCGTCAATTCGTCGGTCGCCAGATCCGCCAGCGCGTCGCGCGTGGTGATGCCGTTGGACGCGAGCTTGGCGGCGACGTCGGTGTCCATGCCTTCGAGGGCGAGCAGCGCCTCCTCGACATGCTCGACCGATTCCTCGCGCTGGATCGCTTCGGTCAGCAGCGCGTTGCGAGCGCGGCTGCGAAGTTCGTTCACCGTGTCTTCGTCGAACGATTCGATCTCCATCATTTCGGTGATCGGCACGTACGCGACTTCCTCCAGCGAAGTGAAACCCTCCGCGATCAGGATGTCGGCCACTTCCTCGTCGACGTCCAGCTTGTCGATGAAGAGCTGGCGCAGGCGCCCGGTCTCGACTTCCTGCTTCTGCGCCGATTCCTCGACGCTCATCAGGTTCAGCTGCCAGCCCGAAAGCTCGGACGCGAGGCGCACGTTCTGTCCGCTGCGGCCGATCGCGATGGCGAGATTTTCCTCGTCGACGACGACGTCCATCGCGTGCTTTTCCTCGTCGACCAGGATGCTCTGCACTTCCGCCGGGGCGAGCGCATTGATGACGAACTTGGCCGGGTCCTCCGAGTACAGGATGATGTCGACGCGCTCGCCGGCCAGTTCATTGGTCACCGCCGTCACGCGCGAACCGCGCATGCCGATGCACGTGCCCTGCGGGTCGAGGCGCGGATCGTTCGACTTCACCGCGATCTTGGCGCGGATGCCAGGGTCGCGGGCGGCGGCCTTGATCTCGATCAGCCCTTCCTCGATTTCCGGCACTTCCAGCTCGAACAGGCGCACCAGGAATTCCGGCGCGATGCGCGACAGGATGAGCTGCGGGCCCTTGGCGGTGCGGTCGATCTTCATCACATAGGCGCGCACGCGATCGCCGACGCGCAGCATTTCCTTCTGGATCAGCTGGTCGCGCGGGATGATGCCTTCGATGCGGCCCGACTCGACGATGATGCTGCCGCGCTCGATGCGCTTGACCGTGCCGGTCAGCAGGTTGTCCTCGCGCTCGAGGAAGTCGTTCAGGATCTGCTCGCGCTCGGCGTCGCGGATCTTCTGCAGGATGACCTGCTTCGCGGCCTGCGCGCCGATGCGGCCGAACTCGACCGGCTCGAGCGGCTCCTCGATGACGTCGCCCAGCTTCAGTTCCGGATCCTTCGCCGCGGCATCGGTGATCGCGAGCTGGTGCGCGGGCTCCTCGTGCTCCTCGTCGGGCACGACCGTCCAGCGCCGGAACGCGTCGTAGTCGCCGGTCTCGCGGTCGATCGACACGCGCGCATCGATCTCTTCCTTGGGGAAGCGCTTCTTCGTCGCCGAAGCCAGCGCGGACTCGAGTGCCACGAAGACGATTTCCTTCGGCACGTTCTTCTCGCGCGCCAGCGCATCCACCAGCAGCAGCAGTTCGCGGTTCATTTCGCTTTTCTCCACTCGATCTTCGGCACCAGCCGGCCCCGGTCGATCAGCGCGAACGGAATCGTCCGCACGCCGGTTTCGGTTTCCACGAGGACGCTGTCGGCCCTTCCGTCCCATGCTCGATTCCTCTCAGTATTCCCTTCAGCTTGCGCACGCCATCGGTCAACTCGTGCAGGTGGATCTGCGCTTCTTCGCCGCTGAACCGCGTGTAATCCGCGATCTTGGTCAGCGGCCGGTCCAGTCCCGGCGACGACACTTCAAGGCGCTCGTAGTCGATGTCTTCCACCGTGAACAGCCGCGTCAGGTGATTGCTCACACGGGCGCAATCGTCGACATTGATCCCGTCAGCACTACCCTCGGGCTTGTCGATGAAGACGCGCACCATCCGGCCGCGGGACATCTCCCAGTCGACCAGTTCGTACCCCATCGGGGGCAGCGTGGATGCCAGCAATTCGCCCAGTTTCCCGTTCATTCCTGCTTCGGTTCGCGCCGGTGTAGCGCAAATTTTCGCGATTATTGGTTGAGCCAAAAAAAAATGAGCTGTGCCCAGCCCATCCGTTACTTGTCCCGCCGAATGTGTTGTTGGCGCGGACCGTTGCTCGTCCGGCGCTGAAAGCTCTTTTTACAGCCTTGAATCATAGCATGTTTTCATCAGGATTTGAAGCTGTTTCCCCGCCCGTTGCAGCGCCGCGGGCGGACCGTCCTCCACGGCGCCGGACGCCTTCGTCGATGCCTGCGGCGCGCGCCTTCGAGGCTACACTTGCGGGAAGCCCTGCCCGAGGATTGCGCCCCATGCCCGAACCCATGCTGATCGCCAAGCACGGCGACATCGAATGCTTCATTCTCCCGGCCCTTTGCAACCGGCACGGCCTCATTACCGGCGCCACGGGGACCGGCAAGACCGTCACGCTGCAGGTGCTGTCCGAACGCCTGTCCGGCCTCGGCGTGCCCGTGTTCATGGCCGACGTCAAGGGAGACCTCGCGGGTCTGAGCCAGCCGGGCAAGACGTCGCCCAAATTCAAGGAACGCCTGTCGCTCCTGGGTGTGCCCGAACCCGCGTTCGCCGGCTGCCCGACAGTGTTCTGGGACATGTTCGGCGAGCAGGGCCACCCGGTCCGCGCCACCGTCAGCGACCTGGGTCCGCTGTTGCTGGCGCGCATCCTGGGGCTCAACGACACGCAGGAGGGCGTGCTCACGCTTGCGTTCAAGATCGCCGACGACCGCGGCCTGCTGCTGCTGGACCTGAAGGATCTGCGCGCGCTGCTGCAGCACGTCGGTGAAAACGCGGCGACATTCCAGACCGATTACGGCAACGTGTCCGCGGCGTCGATCGGCGCGATCCAGCGCGGTCTCCTGGGACTCGAGCAGCAGGGCGTCGACCGCTTCCTGGGCGAGCCCATGCTGAATGTCGACGACCTGCTGCAGACAGGCGAAGGCGGCAAGGGCAACGTCAACATCCTGGTCGCCGACAAGCTGATGCAATCGCCGAAGGTGTATTCGACGCTGCTGCTGTGGCTGTTGTCCGAACTGTACGAGCGCCTGCCGGAAGTGGGCGACCCGGACAAGCCCAAGCTCGTGTTCTTCTTCGACGAGGCGCATCTGCTGTTCGCCGATGCGCCCAAGCCGCTGCTGGAGAAAATCGAGCAGGTGGTCCGCCTGATCCGCTCCAAGGGGGTCGGCGTGTTCTTCGTCACGCAAAATCCGCTCGACGTCCCCGACACGGTGTTGGGACAGCTGGGCAATCGCGTGCAGCACGCGCTGCGCGCCTTCACGCCGCGCGACCAGAAGGCGGTGAAGGCGGCCGCCACAACCATGCGCCCGAATCCGAAGTTCGATACCGAAAAGGCAATCCAGGAGGTGGGCGTCGGCGAGGCCGTGGTGTCCTTCCTCGACGAAAAGGGCCGCCCCGGCATGGTCGAGCGCGTCTACATACTGCCGCCGGGGAGCCGCATCGGCCCGATTACCCCGGAGGAACGCAACGCGATCATTGCCGCATCGCCGGTCGCCGGTGTGTACGAAAAGATGATCGACCGAGAATCGGCCTACGAAAAGCTGAAAGGCCGCGCCGCAACGTCCACGGCAGCGCCAGCGTCCCCGGCCGGCAGCGACGGCGCTGGTACAATTATGGGTTCGATCAAGGACTCCCTCGGCGGCCTCATGACCGGCAGCGGCCGCAAGGACAGCATGGTCGAGGCCATGGCGAAAAGCGCGGCACGCACGATGGGCTCCACTGTCGGGCGCGAAATCATCCGCGGCGTGCTCGGCTCGCTGATGGGCAAGCGACGCTGACGTCAATCGCGTCACCCTTCCGACGCTGCGCGTTACCCGGTGGAATTGTCTCACCGCGATGGCAGCTGTCTGAGCGCCTCGTTTTTCTGCCGTCCGTCGGCTCGTCGACCGAATTGCCCGTCAATTTTTTTACAACCTATTGATTTATAGGATATTCGAGATTGGCGCCTCGGAGTCACGGCCCGGTTCTTGCTATGCCAGCAGCATAGCGACACCGTCCCGCATCCATGACGATGGCATAATGGCGGAATGCGCCTCATTGTCCGCGGCCCATTCGAACGGAGTTTTTACCGATGCTGATCCAAGTCCCCCGAATCGTTGCCTTGGCGGCCTTCGCCGCGTTGGCGTGTGCCCTCCCGGTCGCCGCCCATCACCCCGGCGACGATCCAACGATGGCCGTCACCAGCGTCGGCGGTGCCGAAGCCACTCTGAGCGGCACCATCGAGGAACTGGTCGTCAGTCGATCAGGTCAACGCATCAACGCAGCGCTACCCGATCCTCCGCCAAGGCGATGGCAGCCGTGTTCCGTTGCGGGGCGACGCGATCCAGTCGCTCACGACGGGTTCGCAGGTCAGCGTCCTCGGCAATCGCACCGGTGTTTCCTTCACCGTTGATCACGTCGTATCGGCCGCGCCCGCCACCAAGTCAGCGCAGGTCGCGCGCGTGTCGACCACGCAAGTGGACGGCCGCTTCATGGTCGCCCACCACGACAATTTCGAAACAGGATCCAGTCAGTTCCTGTACCACGTCTTCAATACCCAGGGCGGCGTGACGGAACTCGCGATGCCATTCCTCCCGGGCAGCCTTGCAACGGGCATGGAAGTCAATGTCGAGGGAACGATTGCCGATGACGGCGTCAGCGTCGTCCCCAATCAGATCGTGATCCAGGCCATTCCGTCGGTGCTCGAGGCGACGACAACCACAAATTACCTCGTCATTCCGATCAAGTTTCCGACCAACGCCGCCGCACCCTGGACCTATAACGCTGATCCGTTCACACCGGCCGCGCTCAACACCGCAGTGTTCGGCAGCCTGCCGACCAAGAGCGTCAAGGAGTACTACAAGGAGGCTTCCTACGGACAGCAACTGTTGTCTGGCGTCGTTGCCGACAATGGCGCCGGTGGCTTCCTGCTGGCCAATGTCGCGAAGCCGGCCACATGCGACATCAGCGCCATCGCCACCGCCGCGGAAAATGCGGCGAAGGCACGCGGCTACAACGTCGCCGGCTATACGGGAATTCTCTACGTCTTCAACAACATCAGCGGATGCGGATGGTCGGGCCTCGCCTATGTCGGATGGGCGCGCGCGTATTCGAACAACAGCACCAATCTGCTCGTGATCGCCCACGAGCTCGGCCACAATTTCGGCCTGCTGCACGCGGGCAGCCTGCGTTGCACCGGCACGCCGATCGGTTGCGGCGCCACAGGCTCTGTCTCGGAATACGGCGATCCGTTCAGCACGATGGGCAACAACAACGCAGGACACTTCAACGCCGCGCAAAAGGACATCCTGGGCTGGTTCGCGCCGAGCCAGGTCAAGACGCACGCCGGCGGAACGACAACCTATACGCTGTCACCCATCGAAACGGGCGGGCTTCCGGCCTACGCGGTCAAGATTCCCACGACCAACGCCAACCGCACCTATTGGCTGGAATATCGGCAGCCGGTGGGTACGTTCGACACGTTCATCACCGGCGCGAACTATCCCAACAATGGCGTGCAGGTCCGGATCGAATATCCCTTCGAGAAGACTTCGGGCAGCGACGATACCGAGATCCTCGACATGACGCCGGCGACGGGATCGTTCGGCGACGCCGCGCTGCTGGTCGGCGCGGCGCCCTTCGTCGACCCATCCACCAATGTCTCGATCAACGTGGTTTCGGCGACGCCTGGCGCCAACGGCCAGATCCTCGTGCAGGTCTCGACGTCGGTGGGCACGCCCACCACCACGACGCTGACCAGTTCCAATAATCCGTCGAACCCAGGCTCCAACGTCACCTTCACCGCGACCGTGACCGGCGTCGCGCCGACCGGCACCGTCAATTTCACGAATGGTGGTGCCTCGATCGCCGGCTGCGCTGCCGCGGCACTCGTCGGCAGTGGCAATGTGCGAACTGCGACTTGTGCCACGACAGCGCTTGCGGCAGGCCCCCACAGTATCGTGGCCAATTACAGCGGCGACGCCGGCAACACCGGGTCCGCGAGCGCCGCACTGTCGCAAGTGGTGAAGGCGACGTCGTCCACCGTTCTTGGCAGTTCCGGGACGCCGTCCGCGTTCGGCGCCAGCGTCACGTTCACCGCCTCGGTCACCGGCGTGGCACCCACCGGCACCATCAACTTCAAGGACGGCGCGACGTCGATCGCAGGCTGCGCCGCCGTGGCGCTGGCCGGCAGCGGCAACACCCGCACCGCCACGTGCACCACGTCCACGCTCACCGCCGGCACGCACAGCATGACTGCCGCCTATGGCGGCGATGCCGGCAACGTCGCGTCGACCAGCAGCGTGTTTTCGCAGGTCGTCAATGCCAGCGCGGTCGCCACAACGACGACGCTTGCCACGTCGCTGACGCCGTCGATCGTCGGCGGGAGCGTCACCTTCACCGCCACCGTGACCGGTTCGGCACCCACCGGCACCGTCAACTTCAAGGACGGCGCGACGTCGATCGCAGGCTGCGCCGCCGTGGCGCTGGCCGGCAGCGGCAATGCCCGCACCGCCACGTGTGCCACGGCAGCGCTTGCCGCCGGCACCCACAGCATCACCGCCGCCTACTCCGGCAACGCCGGCAACCTCGCTTCCACCAGCGCCGCACTGTCGCAAGTGGTGAAGGCGACGTCGTCCACCGTTCTTGCCAGTTCCGGGACGCCGTCCGCGTTCGGCGCCAGCGTCACGTTCACCGCCTCGGTCACCGGCGTGGCACCCACCGGCACCGTCAACTTCAAGGACGGCGCGACGTCGATCGCCGGCTGCGCCGCCGTGGCGCTGGCCGGCAGCGGCAACACCCGCACCGCCACGTGCACCACGTCCGCGCTCGCCGCCGGCACGCACAGCATGACTGCCGCCTATGGCGGCGATGCCGGCAACGTCGCGTCGACCAGCAGCGTGTTTTCGCAGGTCGTCAATGCCAGCGCGGTCGCCACGTCGACGACGCTTGCCACGTCGCTGACGCCGTCGATCGTCGGCGCGAGCGTCACCTTCACCGCCACCGTCACCGGCTCGGCACCCACCGGCACCGTCAACTTCAAGGACGGCGCGACGTCGATCGCAGGCTGCGCCGCCGTGGCGCTGGCCGGCAGCGGCAACGCCCGCACCGCCACGTGTGCCACGGCAGCGCTTGCCGCCGGCACCCACAGCATCACCGCCGCCTACTCCGGCAACGCCGGCAACCTCGCTTCCACCAGCGCCGCACTGTCGCAAGTGGTGAAGGCGACGTCGTCCACCGTTCTCGGCAGTTCCGGGACGCCGTCCGCGTTCGGCGCCAGCGTCACGTTCACCGCCTCGGTCACCGGCGTGGCACCCACCGGCACCGTCAACTTCAAGGATGGCGCGACGTCGATCGCCGGCTGCGCCGCCGTGGCGCTGGCCGGCAGCGGCAACACCCGCACCGCCACGTGCACCACGTCCGCGCTCACCGCCGGCACGCACAGCATGACTGCCGCCTATGGCGGCGATGCCGGCAACGTCGCGTCGACCAGCAGCGTGTTGTCGCAGGTCGTCAATGCCAGCGCGGTCGCCACGTCGACGACGCTCGCCACGTCGCTGACGCCGTCGATCGTCGGCGCCAGCGTCACGTTCACCGCCACCGTCACCGGCTCGGCACCCACCGGCACCGTCAACTTCAAGGACGGCGCGACGTCGATCGCAGGCTGCGCCGCCGTGGCGCTGGCCGGCAGCGGCAACGCCCGCACCGCCACGTGTGCCACGTCAGCGCTCGCCGCCGGCACCCACAGCATCACCGCCGCCTACTCCGGCGACGCCGGCAACCTCGCGTCCACCAGCGCCGCGCTGTCGCAAGTGGTCAATCCCGGCGGCGGGGCGGGTCCATCAACGTGGCGCTCGCGGCCAATGGCGGCGTGGCGACCGCCTCGAGCACGTTCAGCCGTGGGCTGGCTACGGCGTTACCCGGTCGCCGCCGTCATCAATGGCGACCGTGCCGGTCTCAACTGGAGCAAGCGGCGGCGGCTGGATGGACGACACCGCTGGCGTGTTCCCGGACTGGGTGCAGATCAACTTCAACGGCCCGAAGACGATCGACCATGTCATCGTCTATACGATGCAGGACAACTACGCGAGCCCGGTCGATCCGCCGAGCACGCTGACGTTCACGCAATACGGAGTGACCGACTTCCAGGTGCAGAGCTGGAATGGCGCGGCCTGGGTCACGCTGGGCAGCGTCGCCGGCAACAACCTGGTCAAGCGGCAGGTGTTCTTCACCGCCACCACCACCGACCGCATCCGCGTCAACGTCACCGGCGGCGTGGGCGGTCACTCGCGCCTCATCGAGATCGAGGCCTGGACAACCGCCGGCGGTCCCGGATCGGCGACCGACGACCACCACGCTGGCCAATCCGGTGAATCCGTCGACCGCTGGGTCCAGCATCACGTTCACCGCCACCGTGACCGGCTCGGCACCCACCGGCACCGTCAACTTCAAGGACGGCGCGACGTCGATCGCCGGCTGCGCCGCCGTGGCGCTGGCCGGCAGCGGCAACTCGCCGCACCGCCACGTGCACCACGGCGAGCGCTTGCCGCCGGCACGCACAGCATCGTGGCCAGCCTACGGCGGCGACGCCGGCAACCTGGCGTCGACCAGCGCCGCGCTGTCGCAAGTCGTGAACCCCGCGGCGGCGGCGGCGTCCATCAACGTGGCGCTCGCGGCCAATGGCGGCGTGGCGACCGCCTCGAGCACGTACAGCCGTGGGCTTCGGCGCGCCTATCCGGTCGCCGTCGGTCATCAATGGCGACCGTGCCGGTCTCAACTGGAGCAAGCGGCGGCGGCTGGATGGACGACACCGTCTGCGTGTTCCCGGACTGGGTGCAGATCAACTTCAACGGCCCGAAGACGATCGACCATGTCATCGTCTACACGCTGCAGGACAACTATGCGAGCCCGGTCGATCCGCCGAGCACGCTGACGTTCACGCAATACGGAGTGACCGACTTCCAGGTGCAGGGCTGGAACGGCGCGGCCTGGGTCACGCTGGGCAGCGTCGCCGGCAACAACCTGGTCAAGCGCCAGGTGAATTTCGCCGCCACCACCACCGACCGCATCCGCGTCAACGTCACCGGCGGCATGGGCGGCCGGTCGCGCCTCACCGAGATCGAGGCCTGGGGCAACTGACGCAAGGGCTCGCGCAGGAGTAAGCTCTCCCCTGTTTTGGGGATTGCGGTTGCGTGGTCGCACGGCCGGGCCTTGTCGCGCAAGGTCGCACCAGGCAACCGTCGTTCATCTTTGCAAATGTCTTGATTGACAGATGAGCGCGCCGGCCGCCTTTCGTCCTGAACCACCCGACGCAGCAGAGCCGATCGACGTCAGCTTCGAGTCGGACGCGCTGTCCGTCCTGGAACGCAATTTCGCGCTGCACGGCGACGCGTTTCGCATCTATTCCCCCATCCTGCAGCGCCATCTCTGGGTGCTGACACATCCGGACTACGTGCGCCACGTCCTCGTCGACCGCAGCGCCCATTTCACCAAGGGCATCGGCATCGATCGCGTGGCCATCCTGCTCGGCAACGGCCTCATGACGAGCGAAGGCGACGCGTGGCGCACGCAGCGCAGGATGGTGCAGCCTTCGTTCCATCGCACGGTCATCGCGACCTGGATGCCCCATCTTCACGCCGCGAACGCCGCGCTGGCGAAGAAATGGGCCGGCGCGGCGGCGACGGGCACCCCGGTCAATGTCACGCAGGACATGAGCGAGGTCACGCTCGACGTCGTCCTGAAAGCGCTCTTCGGCGACGGCCTTGCGCGCCTGACTGAAGGGTCCGACGGCAATCCTTTCACGTTGCTGACTGACGACACCGAGCGCAACCTGACCTTTGCGTACAAATTCCGGCGGCTCGGGGCGACCATTCTGGACGATGTGAAGCGACGCCGCCGCGACGGCGTGCGGCACGACGACATCGTCTCGCACCTCATCGACGCCCGTGACAGGCAGACGGCCGAGCCGATGGACGACCGCCAGCTGATCGACGAAATCCTGACGCTGATCGTCGCCGGCCACGAGACGACCGCCAGTTCTCTCAACTGGTTCTGGTACCTGCTGAGCCAGGCGCCGGACGCGGCGGCAATGCTGCACGCCGAGGTCGACGCCGCCGGCGCCGATGCGCCGTCCTATGCCGGGCTCGCCGACCTGCCGTTCACGCGCCGGGCCATCGACGAGACGCTGCGGCTGTATCCGCCCGGGTGGCTCCTGACGCGCCGGGCCATCGCCGCGGGCACGATCGGCGGCTTGAGTCTGCCGGCCAAGGCGGATGTCCTCATCTCGCCGTACCTGGTGCAGCGGCATCCGGACTTCTGGCCCGATCCTGATCGCTTCGATCCGGACCGCTTCCTTCCGGAACGCACCGAACGCCGCAATCGCTTTGCCTACCTGCCCTTCGGACTCGGTCCGCGCGCCTGCATAGGCGAACATCTTGCCCTGGTGGAAATGCACACCCACGTCGCGACGCTGGCGCGCCGCTTTGAACTGGAACTCGTTCCGGGCCAGAAAATCGAACGCGAACCGCAGGTGAATCTGCGCATGCGCCATCCATTGCGTATGATTCCACGCGTACGCCAGCGAACCCATCACGAGTCATGACCGAACTGCCGCTGCCCACGCTGACCCACGCCCTCGCCAGGGCCGCCGCCACGTCGCACGGAGTCAACTTCATCGCCGGCGAATCCAGCGAGCGCCGCGTGCCGTACTCGCGGCTGCGCGAGCGCGCGCTCGGCGTCCTGGGGCACCTGCAGGGGATTGGCGCGGCGCCTGAAACGGAGACGATCATCCTGGTGGATGGCCTGGAGCCATTCGTCGACGCGTTCTGGGCGTGCGTCCTGGGCCGCATCGTGGCCGTGCCGCTCGCGCCCGGCAACGCCGACGAGCACAAGGCCAAGTTCTTCCGCGTGCTGGACCGCCTGCGCTCGCCGTGCCTGGCGACGGAACGCAAGGCGTTCGATCGCCTCAAGGCCTACGCGCTCGGAAACGGCCTCGCGGCATCGCTGGCCCGCCTCGATCGCCGTGTCGTGTTCATGGACGAGATCACCGACATCGCACGGCCCGGCCGGCATCACGTCGCCACACCCGACGACGTCGCGTTCGTCCAGTACTCGTCGGGGTCGACCAGCGAGCCCAAAGGGGTGATTCTCACGCATCGCAACCTGATGACGAACATCGACGCGATTTGCGCGGGCATCGGCGCGACGTCCGACGACTCCAGCCTGTCGTGGATGCCGTTGACCCACGACATGGGATTGATCGGTTTTCACCTCGTGCCGATGGCGGCGGGCGCCGAACATTGGCTGATGCCTACCGCGCTATTCGTGCGGCGGCCCGGCTTGTGGCTGGCGAAAGCGAGCGAGCACCGGGTATCGGTGACCTGCTCGCCCAATTTCGGCTACATGCACTATCTCAAGTCGCACGACCCGGCCAAGATCTCCGGCCTCGACCTGTCCTCGGTCCGGGTCATCTTCAATGGCGCCGAACCGATCGCGGCGGATCTTTGCCGCGAGTTCGCGGTGGCAATGGCGCCCGCGCGCCTGTCGCCGAATGTCATGTTCCCGGTGTACGGACTTGCCGAGGCCAGCCTCGCGGTCACGTTCCCGCACGTCGGCGCGCCGCTGTCGACGGTGGCGCTGGCGCGCGGCTCGCTCGGGCCGGGTGAGGTGGTGCGGCCGGTCGATGCCGGCGCCGGCGACGCGATCGAGTTCGTCTGCGTCGGGCGAGCGGTACGTCATTGCGAAGTGCGCATCGCCGACGAGTCCGGAATCGCGACTCCGCCCGGAACGGTCGGTCGCATCCTGATTCGCGGCGACAACGTGAGCTCGGGCTATTACGGCGATGCGGAGGCGACCGCGGCGGCGCGCACGCCCGATGGCTTTCTCGACACCGGCGACCTGGGCACGCTGGTCGGCGACGACCTGGTCGTCACCGGCCGGATCAAGGAGATCCTGTTCGTCGCTGGACAGAACCATTTTCCGCAAGACATCGAAGTGGTTCTCGCGCAGCACGCGGGCATCGAACTCGGCCGCGCGGCCGCGGCAGGCACCCGACCCGCGCACGCGGCGACCGACGACGTGCTCGTCTTCCTGCTCAGCAAGGACGACGACCTCGCGGCATTCGCTCTGCAGGCAAGCAAGGTGAAGCGTGTCGTCAACGAACGCACCGGGATTCCCGTCGCCGCGGTCATTCCCGTCCGCCAGTTTCCCAAGACCACCAGCGGCAAGGTCCAGCGATTCGCGCTTGCGCGCGACTACGAGACGGGACGCTTCGATGACCTCCTGGCAAGGCTCCAGGCGCATGAGCGGGCGCATCCGGACGGTGACGGCATTGCGGTCAACAGCCTGGAAGAATCTCTGCTGGCGATCTGCCAGGCGGCGATGCCGACCCGCACATTGAGTCCGGACGACAACCTGTTCGAATTGGGAACCGGTTCGCTGACGCTGGCGCAGATCTACGAGAAGATCGAGGCCAAGTATCCCGGCCGCCTCGAGGTCACGGATTTCTTCGAGTATCCGACCGTTCGCGCGATGGCCGGCTACCTCTCGGCCAAGCTCGACGCCGCGCGCTGACGCGAAGTCGCGAACTCCATCACTCGCCTGGCGGCCTGGGATACTTCCACTTCTTTTGCAGCCAAAGCCAGTCCGAGGGATTGGCCAGGATTTCCTCCTCGAGCGTGCGCGCGTAGCGCTCGGAAATGAGCACGTCCGTCCCCTCTTCGTAGGGCGGCTCGGCCAGCACCGAAAGGCGCACGGAGTAGTGTCCGCGGCTCACTCGCCGCATGGCCGCGTAGAGCACCGGCGCCTGCATGAAGTTCGCGATCCTTCCCGCGCCCAGGAAGAACGCCGTGTCCTGATTGAGGAAGCGCGTCCAGTGCTTGGTTTCCTTCTTCTTGGGTGTCTGGTCGGCGACCAGCGCATAAGCGCGCGGCTCGCCCGACCACTTCATGATCTCGAAGATGAAATCCTCGCGCGGGATGACGTGGCCGCCGAAGCGCGCGCGGGCATCGCGGACGTATTCGTCCACCGAGCGCAAGCCCTGGTGGCGGTAGACGACATCGATCGGAATGCCGAAGTGCGCCCCCGCACCCAGGAACAGCCACTCCCAGTTGCAGACATGCGCGGCAAGGAGCAGCACGGTCTTGCCGGCGTCCGCGTAATGACGGACCAGCTCCGGATTCTCCATCACCACGCGCCGCCGGAATTCCTCGGCGGACGCGCCATACCCCCAAAGCGCCTCGATGAGGCCGTCGCCCAGGTTGCGGTACATCTTCCGGACGATCTCGAATCGCTCAGCCGCGCTCTTGTCGGGAAACGCGCGCGCTACGTCTTCCAGCACGCGCTTGCGCCGCCAGCGCAGGATGCGGAACGCGACGAAATACATGATCCAGCCCCACGGATAGACCATCGGCAACGGAAAATACGTCACGGCCTTGAGCAGGAATTTCATGCGGATTGCCGGGGCTCGGCGCGTCGGTGGTCAGGCATACAGGGGTTTCGCGTACTTCCACTTGCGTTCGGTCCAAAGCCAGTCCGCCGGGCTGGCGCGAATTTCGTCCTCGAGCGCGCGGGCATAGCGCTCGATGATCTCGGCGCCCGTGGCGCGGTCCGCGTCGCGATCGGCATGTCGCGGGTAGGGCGGCGTCGCCAGCAGGTCGAGCCGCGCCGAGTAATAGCCCTTGCGTTCGCGCCGCATCGCGACGAACAGCACCGGCGCGTCGAGAATCCTGGCGATCTTGTCGGCGCCGACGAAGAATGCGGTGTCCTGGTTCAGGAAATGCGACCAGTGCTTCTCCTCCTGCTTCTGCGGCGTCTGGTCGGCGACCAGCGCATAGGCGCGCGCCTTGCCCTTGCGTTTCATCACCTCGAACATGAAGTTGTCCGCCGGAATGGGGTTGCCCCCGAAGCGCGAGCGCCCTTCGCGCAGGAAGCGATCGAAGGCGGCGACCTTCTGCGGCTTGTATACGGCGTCGATCGGGATTCCCGAGTTGCACTCCAGCGGACAGCAACAGCCATTCCCAGTTGCAGAAATGCGCCGCAAGCAGCACGACCGACCGTCCCTGCTCCGCGCATTTCTTGATCAGCTCCGGATTCTCGATGCGAACGCGAGTCTGCATATCGGCCGCGCTGGCGCCGTAGCCATAGAGCGTTTCGACGATCAGGTCGGCAAGATTGCGGTAGGATTGCTTGAGGATCGCGGCGCGCTCGGACTCCGTCTTCTCGGGGAACGCGTTGCGCAGGTTCGCCGCGGCAAGCGGCCGCCGCCAGCGGAAAACGTAATAGGCGCCGCGAAACAGCGCCCGGCTCAGTTCGTAGAGAACAGGCAGCGGCAGGCGCGTGAAGAACTTGAGCAGGAGTTGCACGGGATGGGAGAGGTACGGCGCCAGAGGGTGCTCGCCGGCAAATCATGGAAAACGGCGTGAGCGTAGACGACTTCCCGCCCCCCGGCAATCTTGACACGCCGGCGGCGACGGACATCGCCGTCGCGCTGCCGCCAATCGCCGGCGGAATCAGGCTGTGGTGGCTGGCGCTCGATCGTCCCGAGCGTGAGGTTGCGGAACTCGCGCGCACGCTCTCGAGCGAAGAAACCGCCCGTGCGCAGCGGTTCGGTACCGAGCTCCTTCGCCAGCGCTGGGTTGTCGGTCGCGCGACGCTGCGCACGTTGCTGGGCGGCGTTCTCGGCGTCGCGCCTGCCGCAGTGGCGCTGACACGCGGCCGCCGCGGCCGTCCGGAACTGCGCGAAGCTTCCTTCGACTTCAACGTGTCGCATACCTGCGGCATGGCGCTCATCGGTATCGCCGATCGGCGGCGAATCGGCATGCGCATCGGCGTGGACGTCGAGCACTCGCAGCGCAGCGTGAATGCCGACGGGCTGTCGCGCAAGTTCCTGTCGGAACGCGAGCAGGAAGGATTGGCGCCATTGGCGGCTGACGCGCGCCGGCGTGGATTCCTGCGCCTGTGGACCTGCAAGGAGGCGATGAGCAAGGCGACCGGCGATGCGCTCGCGGCGCCGTTCCGGCAACTCGATGTGTCGCGGGATGGTGGCCTTGCGCTGGTGGCTGGCCCGCCGCCGTACCAGCCCGCCGATTGGACATTGCACGCGTTGGACATGCCGGACGAATTTCTCGCGACTGTGGCCCTGTGGCAACCGGTCGCGCCGCCGGACGCATGGTTTTCTTGACCCGGCGCGCAATTGAGCGAACGATAGGTCCTTTGTAACCTTCGCGCAGGAACACAATTGAAAAAACTGGTCTGCCTGACGCTTGTCTTGTTGCTTGCCGGATGCATTCCGATCGGCCTCAAGAGTTCCAGTCTCCCGTTCGCGTCCATCGTGGCGCCCGCCAATTGAACCGGGAAACGGCATTGCCGCGCTGATTCTTGTCGTCGCCAGCCCGCTCCAATGGACCGATGCGCGTCTGCCTGCTGACCAACCAGGACCTGCTCGCCGTCCCCTTCCCCGCCGATGACTGGCCGTGCGATCCGCGGCCCTACTATCCCGAAGCTCAATGGGAGGTGGAATTCCTGAGGAAGGGAAGTTCGGTAGCCCAGGTCGAGCGCCGGATACGTGAAGGCTTCGACCTGTTCTTCAATCTCTGCGATGGCGCCGCGGACCAGGACATACCGGGCATTGAGGTGGTCAGGACGCTGGAGGCGCATGGCGTCGCGTTCACCGGCGCTACGTCGGACTACTATGAGCCGTCGCGCGAAGACATGAAGCGCGCGTGCCGGGCCGAGGGCATCGCCACCCCCGACTACGTGCTGGCAAGGAGCGACGCCGACCTCGAGCATGCCGCCCAGGTCCTGCGCTTCCCGCTGTTCGTCAAGCACTACAGCAGTTATTCAAGCGTCGACCTGTCGCGGCGCTCGCGTGTCCTCACGCCCGCAGGACTGCGCCAGCAAGGGCGCAAGATCATGCGCCGTCACGGAGCGGCGCTGGTGGAAGAGTTCATCGAGGGAACGGAATGCACGGTGCTCGTCGCGGAAAATCCGGACGACTCCGCAAAGCCGGTGACGTACACGCCGATGCAATACCGCTTTCCCGACGGCGAGACGTTCAAGCACGCGGAAATGAAGTGGGTGGATTACGACAGGATGTCGGCCTTTCCCGTCGCGGATCCGGTCCTGGACGCCCGCTTGCGCGACGCCTCCGCCCGTTTCTTCGTCGCCCTCAACGGCGCCAGTTTCGGCCGCTGCGACTTGCGCGTGGACAGCGACGGCACGCCGTACATGCTGGAAATCAATCCCAACTGCGGTGTCTACTACCGCCCCGAAGATGCCGGCAGCGCCGACCTCTGCCTCGCGCACGACCCGGCCGGTCACATCGGGTTCACGCGCCAGCTGGTCCGCGCGGCCCTGCAGCGGCAGATCCGTTCCTCCACCAACGCCACGCTGAAAGCATCCCATGTCGACTGACAACTCGGAACAGATTGCAGACTGGAATGGCGCGATGGGACGGCTGTGGGCCGAAAGCCAGCGGGAAATCGACGCCGTCGTCGTGCCATTCGGCGCCGCCGCGCTCGCGGCGGCAGCACCGCAGGCGGGCGAACATGTGATCGACGTCGGATGCGGGTGCGGCGACACGTCCATCGAAATCGCGCGCGTGGTCGGGGAACGCGGCAATGTGCTCGGCGTCGACGTGTCGCAGCCGATGCTCGAGGTGGCCCGTGCCCGCGCGTCGCAGGCCGGCTGCACGAACCTGGTGTTTCGCGAGGCCGACGCCTCGGCGGCGCAGCTTCCGTCCGGCATCGACCTGCTGTTCTCGCGTTTCGGCGTCATGTTCTTCAGCCAGCCGTCGCCGGCGTTCCGCCACCTTCGCGCATCGCTGCGGGCAGGCGGCCGATGCGTGTTCGTGTGCTGGCGCGCCCCGCGCGACAACGCATGGGCGATGGCGCCGCTCGCCGCGGCGCGCGCCGCCATGGGCGTCACGCCGCCACCGGCCGATCCAAACGCGCCAGGGCCGTTTGCGTTCGCCGATGAAGCGCGGGTTCGCTCGCTGCTGACCGAGGCCGGCTTCGCCGGAGTCGAATTCAGGCGCTTCGACCAGATGCTTTCGCTGGGCGAATCACCGCACGACGCCGCCGAGTACGCGATGCGCATCGGGCCGACGTCGCGCTTCGCGCGCGAGATGGGCGACGAGCATCTTCCGGCAATTCGCAAAGCAGTCGAGCAGGCCTTCGCGCAACTTGCCGCCCCGGACGGGCGCGTGAACCTGGTCGGCTCCGCCTGGATCGTATCGGCGACGAATCCCGCGTGAGTTAGGGCCTAGGTCACGAGCGCTTGGCGCCGGGTTTGCGTTGGCGGTCGGCGGGCGCCGCGTCACCGGCGGCCACGGGCTCTGCGACCTCGTCGACCCACGACTGGAACAGCCTGTAGGAAACGGCGAGGACCACCGGACCGACGAAGATGCCCAGCAGCCCGAACGAGAGCAAGCCGCCAATTACGCCGGCGAAGATCAGCAGCAGCGGCAAGTCCGCGCCTTTCTTGATCAGGAACGGACGCAAAAAGTTGTCGAGCGTGCCGACGAATGCAGCCCAGATGAGCAGAATCGTTCCCCACACGGTGTCTCCGGTCCAGTAGGTCCAGATCACCGCCGGCACAAGCACGATCAACGGTCCCACCTGGGCAAGGCAGAACATCAGCATCAGCACGGTCAGGAGGCCCGCGAAGGGTACGCCGGCGACCGCGAGTCCCAGGCCGCCCAAGACGGATTGCACGAGTGCGGTCACGACGACGCCCAGCGCGACGCCACGGATCGCGCCGCCTGCGAGCTTGATCACCTGCTCGCCACGGTCACCGGCGAGCCGGCGACCGAAGCGGCGAACCGCGGACGCCGCTGTTTCGCCATGGCCGTACATGACCGCGGTGAGAACGATGGTGAGCAGCACCTGGATGATGAGCATGCCGACAGTCCCGGCCTCGCCCGCGAGCCACTGCAGCGACCTGACGATGTAGGGCTGCAGCTTGGCAACGAGCGCCGCCCAGCCTTCCCTTGCCGCGTCGCGCCACGCCGACGCGACCTTTGCGCCGACCACGGGGATGGTGTCGACGAAATCGGGTGGCTGGGGAATCTTCACGTCGTGTAACGAACTCGTCCAGACGCCCACCTCGTCCTTGTATTCCGCAACCGTGCTGATCGCAACCCAGAACGGCAGCACGAAGACGAGAAGCATGGCGATCGTCATCACGATGATCGCCGGCGTGCGGCGGCCGCCCAGCCGGCGCTGCAGCGACAGCATCGGCGACCAGGTCGCGACGACGATCATCGTGGCCCAGACGAGCGCGACCAGGAAGGGCCGCATGATCCAGAACGACGCGGCAATCAATCCGACGATCGACAGCACGGCCAGCGTGGTGCGGGTAACTTCTCTCTGCATGATTGGTTCTCGAGGAAACGCAAGCGGGAATCAACCGCGAAAGCCGCGCGATCGGGTCGATGGGCAACGGCGCCGGCACTCCCCTGCACCGGTTATAGGAACAGGCGGATGGTACCTTGCGCCGGGTCGGTAAAGGAACCGGCCGGCGCGCCCTTGACGAGTCATTGAGCGAACGCGCAGAATTTTCGCGCGGCGAATCGACCGTTCGTCGCCCCCTGCTTCCACCCGCCAAGGAGGCAACATGAATTTCCGCCTGTTTCTCCTTCCGCTCCTCGCGACCCTCGCCACATGCGGCCCTGCCGGCGCACACGATACGGATTCCCGGTCCGGTACTCTTGGGAAGGTCTCCTTCGCGACGAGCTGCGATCCGAAAGTGCAAGCGGCCTTCGAGCGCGCCGTCGCCATGCTGCATTCGTTCTGGTACTCCGCCGGCGAGAAGGCTTTCCAGGACGTTCTCAAGGACGATCCCCAATGCGCGATCGCCACGTGGGGGATCGCGTCACTACTCATGTCGAACCCGCTGGCCGGACAGGGCGCGTCGGCGAAGGGCGCGGAGCAGGCGCAGGCGGCCATCGACCAGGGACGCCGCATCGGCGCGAAGACGCAACGCGAGCGCGACTACATCGAGGCCGTGGCGGCCTATTACCAGGACTTTGCAACGCGGCCCGAGAAGGAGCGGCAGATCGCACGTGCCAATGCCTACGAGGCGCTGGCCAAGCGCTACCCCTCCGACGACGAGGCGCAGATCTTCTCCGCCCTGTACATCGCCGGAACGCAGACGCAAAGCGACCAGACCTACGCGGCCTACCTGAAAGCGGCTGCGATCCTCGAACCCGAGTTCAAGAAATATCCCGACCACCCCGGCGTGGCGCATTACCTCATCCACAGCTACGACGCGCCGCCCATCGCCGACAAGGGGGTCGTCGCCGCGCGCCTGTATGCGGGCATCGCGCCCGACGCGCCGCACGCGCTGCACATGCCTTCGCACATCTTCACCCGCGTGGGCGCATGGCAGGAGTCCGCCGCCACGAACCTGCGCTCGCGCGAAGTGGCCAAGGCAGGCAATGAGCCGGACGAGGCCTACCACGCCAGCGATTACATGGTGTATGCGTACCTGCAGCTTGCGCGCGACGCGGATGCCCGCGCCAGCATCGGCGAAGCGATGAAGGTGAGCGGCATCAGCCCGCGCTTCGTCGCGCCCTACGCCATCGCTGCCATGCCGGCACGCTACGCCTTCGAGCGCGGCGCGTGGGCTGAGGCGGCAAAGTTGCAGCCGTCCGGGAGCACCTATCCATTTGTCGAATCGATCACGTACTTCGCCCGCAGTGTGGGCGCGGCGCGCAGCGGCGACCTCGTCGCGGCGCGCAAGGATGCCGAGCAGCTCGAAACGTTGCACAAGGCGCTGCTCGCCGCGAAGAACACGTACTGGGCGACCGAGGTCGAGGTGCAGCGCCTCGCCGCGGCGGGATGGATCGCGCTGGGCTGAAGGCAAATCGGATGAGGCGCTCAAATTCATGCGCGCGGCGGCCGACCTCGAGGACCGCAATGAAAAGCACATCGTCACGCCCGGCCGCATCGTTCCCGCGCGCGAAATGCTCGGCGAGATGCTGCTGGAGGTGAAGCAACCCGAAGCCGCGTTGCTGGAATTCGAGGCGTCGCAGCGCCGCGAGCCCAATCGCTTCCGCAACTACCTGGGTTCCGCTCGTGCAGCCGAGATGGCGGGCGACCGCGCGAAGGCCGCGGCGTACTACAGGAAGCTCGTGACGCTCGCCAAGGATGGCGATGCCACGCGGCCTGAACTCGCGAACGCGAAGAAGCTCGCGCAGCTTTGAAACGCCTCGCCGGTTGCTTTCGCGCGATGCTGCTGTGCGCGGTGGTCGCGGCTTTCGCGACCATCGCCGCAGCCGACCCGACCGAGGCCGATCCAGATCTCGCCGCTCGCGATGACGACTATGCGGCGGGCAAGCAGGCGGTCGAGAAGAAGGACTGGGCCGAAGCGGCGCGCCGGTTCAAGCGCGCGGAAATGCGCCACCCCGAGAATGCGGACCTGCAGAACATCCTCGGGTTCTCCTACCGCAACATGAAACAATACGACCTCGCGTTCCAGCACTACCGGAATGCGCTCGACGCTCGACCCTCGCCATCGCGGTGCGCACGAGTACATCGGCGAGGCGTATCTTCTGACCGGGGACGTGGCGGGCGCGCGGAAACACCTCGCTGCGCTGCGGGAGATTTGCCTGTTGCCCTGCGAAGAGCTGACGGACCTCGAGCGCGCGATTGCCGAGTACACGGGGAGGCCACAGCAACCGTCGCGATAGGGTCAGCCATGTCCACGCATCGGCAACAGCTCGAGGCCGCCATCAACGGTGCTACAGTACCGTATATTCATGCGGTATCTGCCCCGTGCGCTTCTCCGTCCGCCCCCTCCGTTATCGCGGCCGCATCCTGCCGTGGCGGGAGGTCATGAACCGGCCCGCGCTGACAGGCGACCTGCGCATCGAGGAGTGCCGGGACGAGGAATTGAAGCGCTCGCTGCGCACCGCGCTGCTTTGGGACGAGCACAGCGTCCTGCCCTCCGCCGATCGCCCCCGGCTCCTGGACGTGCACATCATCGGCATGAGTCCGCAGGCTTTCACGCTGTCGGGCTTCGAACGAATCGACGGCGCGGAATACATGCAGTCATGGATCGTCGCGCGTTGCGACTGAGCACTCATACCGACTATTCCAGCGCGAGCGCTATCGCTTGCTCGAGCGTCATCGCGCGCCCTTTCTGCCAAGCCTCATCGAATGCGGCATCATCCCCCATGGCAGCGCGGAGAGCGGCAACGTGGCGGTCGAAGCGCGGCCGTTTCCCCGGCCCTGATGGAGCGCCAACTTCCTCCCATTGCCGCGTTGCGGCGCCACCGATACAGGCGCCACGGGCCGGTCCTGCAAATGACAATGCGACGGACGCAAGTCCACCCAGCGACTCGGCCATGCCCCAGCGATCACCCAACGCCTGCGCGATGGCCAGGCTCTCCGCATGCATCGCGCGAGCGACTGAAGCGTCGTCCCGCTCAATGGCCAGGTTCCCCAGATTGCTCAACGAGGAAGCGACACCCCAGCGGTCGCCCAGCGTGCGCCGAATGGCCAGACTCTCGTCGTACAGAACCTGGGCACGCGCGAGGTCCCCGCGATCCTGCGCCACGCTGCCCAGGACATACAGCGAAGTGGCAATGCCTCGTCGATCGTCCAGCGCACGCCGGATCGCGTGTCCTTCTTCGAGCAATGCCTGCGCAGCGGCAAAGTCGCCCAGCTTGCTCGCAACGTCGCCCAGATTGGTGAGCGACGACGCAATCCCACCGCGATCGCCCAATTCCCGCCGGATGGCCAGACTCTCCCTGTGCAGAGCCTGGGCGGCGTCATTGTCGCCCTGGTCGCTGGCCATGCATCCGAGATTGTTCAGCGATACGGCCAGGCTGCGCAGGTCGCCCAACTGCCGGTCGATCGCCATGCTCTCTTCGTAGTACCGCCGGGCCGTTGGATAGTCGCCGAGTTCGCGAGCCAGCAAGCCAAGGTTGTTGAGACAAGTGGCAATGCCCTGCCGATCATTCATCTCCCGCCGGATCGCCAGGCTTTCCGCATGGAGCGCCTTCGCCACCACATAGTCGCTCTGCATCCGGGCGAGACTGCCCATGCTGCTGAGCGCGGAAGCGATACCGCGCCGGTCGCCCGACTCGCGCCAGATCGCGAGACTCTCTTGTTGCAGCGTCTGCGCATGCTCGTAGTCACCCTGCTCGCGGGCCAATGCGCCCGCGGCGCCCAGCGCCTTGGCGCGGGACGCAGGCGACGCGTCAGGTGCCGCTGCAAGCAGTGCGGTGAGCCAGCCACGACCTTCGCCCGGATATCCCCGCACCGACCAGAACCACCAGAGCGAACCCGCGATCCGCAGGCCCGCGACTGCGTCGCCGCCCTCGCCGGACGACCACGCCAGTGCCGAGCGCAGATTTTCGTATTCTGTCTCCAACCGGTCGAGCCAAGCCTGCTGTCCCGAGTCGACGAGGTGCGGTTCAGCGTCCTCCGCCAGCTGGAGGAAATAGGCCAGGTGCCGGTCCCGCCATCGGCCAATGTCGTCATGTTCCAGCAGTCGGTCTCGCGCGTATTGGCGCACGGTCTCCAGCAGCCGGCAACGCGTCGCACCATTGCGCTCCTCGGCCAGCACCAGGCTCTTGTCGATCAGCGAAGTCAGGACATCGAGCGCTGTCCAGTCAGAAACACCCGCGTCCATGCAGACCTCCTCCGCGGCATCCAGAGTCCAGCCGCCGGCGAAGACCGCCAGACGCACGAGCAGCGCCCGCTCCGCCTCGTTCAGCAGGTCATAGCTCCAGTCGATCAGCGAGCGCAGTGTCTGTTGTCGCGGCAGCGCCGTACGAGAGCCTCCAGTCAACAGCCGAAAGCGCTGGCTCAGCTTTCTTTCGATTTCTTCGACGGACAGGGACCGTACCCGCGCCGCGGCCAATTCGATGGCCAGCGGGATCCCGTCCAATCGAAAACAGATGGAGGCAATCGTGTGCGCGTTCCGGCTGGTAATCGCGAAATCAGGGCGGACGAGCAACGCGCGGTTGGTGAAGAGTTGCGCCGCTTCGAATTGCGCGACGCCTTCCAGCGTGTGCGCCACCGTCGGATCGGGAAGCGAAAGCGAAGGAACCCGGTAGGCCTGTTCGCCGCCTACGCCGAGTGCTTCGCGGCTGCTCGCCAGGATCTTCACGCCGGGACACTGGCGCAGGATTCCGTCGGCCAATGTCGCGCATGCGTCGAGCAGGTGTTCGCAATTGTCGAGGAACAACAGGAGCCGCCTGTCTCTCAAGTGTTCGGTGAGCGCCTGTGCAATGGGTCTTCCGGGCACCTCCTTGACTCTGAGCACTGTCGCCACCGCCTGCGGTACGAGAATCGGATCCGCAAGTCCTGCCAGCTCCGCCAACCAGACACCGTCGGAGAATTGCTCGAGGGCATCGGCCGCGACCTGCAGACCCAGGCGGGTCTTGCCGCAGCCACCCGAGCCCGTAAGCGTCAGGAGGCGGGTCCTGGCTAGAAGCGACGCCAGCTCAACCGACTCCTTCTCCCGCCCGATGAAGGTCGTCGCCTGCTGCGGGAGATTGTTCGGCGTGGCCTCGAGCGAACGCAGCGCCGGGAAGTCCTGCTGCAACTGTGGATGCAAGGCCTGGTAGACGCGCTCGGGGGTCGCGAGATCCCTGAGCCGAACCAGGCCCAGATCGCGTAGCGCAACCGCCGCAGGAAGGCATTCCCTCAGGCCGTCGACGACGGCCTGGGACAGCAGCACCTGGCCTCCGTGCGCCGCGCTCATGATCCGCGCCGCGCGGTTGACGGGGTTCCCGAAGAAATCGTTGTCGCGGCGCTCGACGATTCCCGCGTGCAGACCGCAGCGCACGCGCAGCGAAATGCCGCCTGTCGCCGCGGGATCGGCGAGTGCATGCTGCATGTCAAGCGTTGCCGCGAGCGCGTCCTGGGCACCTTCAAACACTGCATGCATGCCGTCGCCGGTGGATTTCACCACGGTGCCGCCGCGGCTCTCGACCGCGCGGCGCGCAAGCGCGTCGTGCGCGGCCAGAGCCTGCGACATCCGCGCGCCATCCTGCTCCCACAATGCGGTGCTGCCCTCGATATCGGTGAACAGAATCGTCACCGTACCGGCTGGCGGCGCGATGTCAGCGCGAATCGGCTCCGACATGAAGGTTGGCGTGGAGTACCAGCGAGGCGAGACACCCCATTTTGCGGATCGCTACCGGATTAGGCAACATCCTCGATCAAAGCACCGCCGTGCCCCATCTCAGGCGCAGACCTGCCCGCAAGGTTCGACTGCTCTCGTGGTCGTATGGCTGCGTCGAATTTCGCCAGCGCTCAGGGACCCGCGGCCGCGCCCAGATAGGCGCGCCGCAGCGCCGGGTTGCCGAACACCGCGTCCGGAGTCCCCTCGGCAACGATCCGGCCCTCCTCGAGAAGATACGCGCGATCGGCGATCGCGAGCGCCTCGGCCACGTTCTGCTCGACGAGCAGCACCGACGTCCCGCTCGCGCGCACGTCGCGGATCGCGTCAAACATCGCCTGCACGATCAGCGGCGACAGCCCGAGCGAAGGCTCGTCGAGCAGCAGCACGCCGCGGCTGCGCCATCAGCGCGCGGCCGATCGCGACCATCTGCTGCTGGCCGCCCGACAGCGCGCCGGCAGGCGCGTCGAGCTTGTCGCGCACGGCCGGGAACATCGTGCATACGCGCTCCAGCGTGCGTGCGCGCGCCTTGCGCGCCGCGGGCGCGTAGCTGCCGACCTCGAGGTTCTCGCGCACGCTCATCCGCGTGAACAGCCGGCGGCCCTCGGGCACGATCGCGATGCCGGCGCTGCAATAGCGATGCGCGGGCAGCGCGGTCAGGTCGCGCCCGTCCATCGCGATCCGTCCGGCGCTGGCGCGGTGCAGGCCGGCCAGCGCGTTGATCAGCGTCGACTTGCCCGCGCCGTTCGGCCCGAGGATGCAGACGACCTCGCCGGCGGCGAGATCGAGCGACACGCTCCGACACCGCCGGCGCCGCGCCGTAGTCCACCTCGAGGCCGCGCACCTCAAGCACGGGGACGCGCCCAGGTAGGCCGCGACGACGTCCGGCCGCGCCATCACGTCAGCGGTGCGTCCCTCGGCCAGCACGCGGCCCTGGTCGAGGACCACGATGCGTTCGGCGAGCGCCGTCACCACCCGCATCACGTGCTCGACCAGCACGATCGTCGTGCCCTGCGCACGAATGCGGCGGATGAGGTCGACGGCGCCGTCGATCTCCGCCGGCGTGAGGCCGGACAGCACCTCGTCGAGCAGGAGCAGTCGCGGACTCGCGGCGAGCCCACGCGCCAGCTCGAGGAACTTGACCTGGTGCAGATTGAGGTCGCCCGGATAGGCGTCCGCGCGCGCCGCGAGTCCGGTGAACTGCAGCCAGTGCGCCGCGGCCTCGTTCGCGCGATGCCGGTCGAGCGCCGCGCCGCCGAACATGGCTGCCAGCGCGACATTGTCGCGGACGGTGAGGTGCGCGAACGGCCGCGGGATCTGGTAGGTGCGCGCAATGCCGGAACGGGCGATCCGGTGCGCGGGCAGCGCAAGCAGGTCGACTGCCATCGAAACGCGCGCTGCCGGCGTCGGCGCGAAAGTGTCCGCTCACGATATTGATCAGCGTCGACTTGCCCGATCCGTTGGGACCGATCACGCCGAGGATCTCGCCTGCGCGCACGTCGAGGTCGACGCCGTCGAGCGCGCGCACCCCCTTGAACGACTTGGCGACGCCGCGCACCGCCAGCAGCATCGGCCGGTCGCCGCTCTGCCGGCCGCGGCTGGATAGCGGCGGCGACGGCGTCCGCGTGCACACGGATCGGTGCCGGAACCGGCGCCGATGCACGCGGCGCGCCACGGCCGCGCCGCGCGAAGGCGAGGCCGAGGATCCCTTCCGGCATCAGCAGGATCGCCGCGACGAGAATCGCGCCGACCACGGCCTTGCCGGCGATCGCCTGGTCGGCGGCCGTCGTCGCGTACAGCAGGATCGTGATCGCGGTGGCGCCGATCGCCGGGCCGGCCCAGAATCGCGTGCCGCCGAGCACGCTCATCAGGATGACCGTCAGCGGCACCGTGATGTTGAAGGTACCGTTCGCGGTGACGTACGACACGAACAGCGCCTGGATGCCGCCCGCAACGCCCGCGAGCGCGCAGGACACGCCGAGCGCGACGAGTTTGTAGCCGTAGGTCGGGACGCCCATGACTTCCGCCGCGTCCTCGTCGTCGTGGATGGCGAAGAGTCCGAGGCCGAGCCGCGCACGCGTGATCGCGTACGCAATCGCCACCGTCGCGATCGCGAGCACCAGCGCCATCATGTAGAACGCGCCGGACGGCGTCGGTGCGAGCTTCGGCACCGGGATCGCGGACAGGTACACGCCGGGACCGCCGTCGATGGGCGTATTGAGGACGATCGTCGCGAGCACGAACGTGGCCGCCAGCGTCAGCAGCGCGAACAGCTCGCCGCGCACGTGGCGCACGCGGAACACCACCGCGCCCAGTCCCAGGCCCAGCAGCGCTGCGACGAGAGCGGCGGCGGGCAGCGTCCACAGGAACGGCACGTCGAACTTTCCGGCCAGCACCGCCGTCGTGTAGACGCCGGCGCCGAAGAACGCGCCGTGGCCGAACGAAAAATAGCCCGAGTAGCCGCTCAGGATGTTCCACGACGTGGCGAGCACGATCCAGTGGAACACGAGGTAGAGGAAGGACTCGTAGAACCCTGGCAGACGCAGGAACGGCACGACCGCGAGCAGCAGGCCCGCGGCGGCGATCCCGAGCAGCGTCCGGTCGAGCTTCAGGTGCGGCCCGGGCGCAGCAGCAGCAGCGCGATCAGCAGCGAAAACGACACGATCGGCGCCCACGACGGCGACGCGAACGCCATCGTCACCGCCTCGCTGACGCCGATGACGATGCCGGCGGCGAGCGGACCCAGCGGCGAGCCCAGACCACCCAGCATCACGGCGGCGAACACGACGCCCACCCACGCGTAGATCTGCGACGGCGTCAGCGTGAAGGACAGGGCGAGGCACACGCCCGCGATGCCGGCGAGCGCGCCGCACAGCGCCCGCCAGCAGCAGCGCGTGCGCGCGCCGGTTCACGCCGAACGCGGCCGCCATCGGCGCATCCTCGGCCAGCGCGCGCAGCGCGCGCCCGAGGTCCGTGTAGCGCATCGCCGCCCAGATGCCGAACCCGAGCAGCAGCGCCAACACCAGCGTGATGAGCTCCGGCACCGGCACGAACAGCTCGCCGACGCGCAACTTCTGCCCGGCGTAGACGGACTCGAGCTTGCGGAAGTCGGCGGTCCAGAAGTACTGGATGGCCGCCTCGATGATCGCCGTCAGGCCGAACGTAGCGAGCAGCGAGTTGAGCGGCGACACCGCGAACCGCGACAGCAGCCACTGCACCGCCACGCCCAGTGCGAAGAACAGCGGGACGATCAGCGCGAGCGTGGCCAGCGGATCCATGCCGCCGACGCTGGCCAGCTGATAGCACACGTACGCGGCGAGGAATGCCAGCCCGAAGTGCGCGAGGTTGATGACGTGCAGCAGCCCCCACGTCAGGCCGAGGCCCATCCCCAGCAGCCCGTACATGCTGCCGATGAAGACGCCGGACAGCGCCGACTGGGCGAGCAGCGTCCCGCTCGGAAACGTCATTGCACGAGCAGCGTCGCGCCCGGAGCCGCGTACTCCTTCGGATAGACGGTGACCCAGCGCCCGTTCTGCACCTGCTTGACGCGCATCAGGTCGTCGCCGTAGTTGCTGGGGCCGTCGAAGCGCAGCTTGCCCTGGATCGTGTCGACCTTGTTGGCCTTGAGCCACGCCGCCATCTTCGCGTCGTCGAGGCTGTTCGTCGCGCGCACCGCCGCTTCGAGGATCTGCCACGCGGTATACGACGCCGCAGCCTGCACTTCGACGTTGGTGTCGGGAATGCCCGCCTTCGCCGCCCGCTCGTGATACAGGTCGATGAACTCCTTGGCGCCCGGCGCGTTGGAGTACGGCGGATGCTCCTCGAAGACCGTCATCGACAGCGCGTTCTTCGCCAGCGGCGACTTCGACATCGGCCCCGGCGCCGGATACATGTAGAAGTGCTCGACCGGCGCGTAGTCGATCTTGTTCATCGCCTCGAGCAGCTGCGTGCCCTCGAGCCCGATGGCGCCGACCCACAGGAAGTCGGGCTTGGCGTCCTTGATGCGCGCGGCGATCGGCGCGTAGTCGAGGTTGCCGAAGTCCCATTCGAGAAACAGCACCTCGTTGAGCCCGCGCTTCTTCGCGACCTCGCGCGCGCCGAGCGACATGAAATGCACCGACGGGAACTTGCTGGTGACCACGGCGATCGTCTTCGGCGGCTTGGGCGAGGCGGCCAGCGCGTTCAACACCGTCGTCGGCACCGTGTTTCCGGGATCGGGTCCGAGCGACCACGCCGGGAACTGCTTGTCGTACTTGGCGAGCGACGGTATGCCGAACGTGTGGTGGACGAGCACCTTGTCGTAGCGCTGCGCGACGCCCATCGCCGACAGGATCGCGCCGGTCGCGTACGGGCCCATCAGCAGGTCGACCTTGTCGACGGTGAGGAGCTGCTCGTAGAGCGTGCGCGCGAGGTCGGGCTTCGACTGGTCGTCCTTGACGATCCACTCCACCGGCCGGCCGAGCAGGCCGCCGCGCTTGTTCAGCTGCTCGACGTAGATCTCGCCGACCACCTTGTGGACGAGGCCCGTCGCGGCGAGCGGCCCGGTCAGCGCGAGCGTGCTGCCGATCCTGATGGGCGGCCCGCTCTGCGCGTGCGCGCCGGACGAAACGACTGCGACAGCGCAAGCGACGGCGCCCAGCCAGCGGATCAAGCGGTGTGCGGTTCTCATCGAGCGTTCCTCCTCGTAGGACTTGGTCGTGCGGCATCGCCGCGTGCTGGGCGTGCCGCTGTTTTCGCGCGCCGCCGGTTCAGGCGGTTCGCGGTTGTTCGCGATTGACGATGAAGTCGTCGGGGACCGTCGGCCCCCAGATGTAGAACGAGTCCTCGGGCGGATGATCGGCGGCCGGCCAGTCGACGTCGGCCGGGACGAAGTCGATGTCGTACGAGTACTCGGCCCAGCTCCCCCACGGATCCTGCACGTAGTAGAAGTAGTTCGAGCCCAGCACGTGCCGGCCCACGCCCCAGCCGTGGCCGTATCCCTTGGCCTTCATGAGCTCGGCGCCCAGCCCCACGTCGTCGAAGCGGCCGACGTCCCAGCTCGAGTGGTGCAGTCCCGGCGCTTCCGATTTCGCGAACGCGAGCAGGTGGTGGTCGCTCGCGTGCGGTCCATGCAGGAACGCGATGATGTCGGCGGAACGATCGGACAGGCGCAAGCCCAGCACGCGCTCGTAGAACGCCGCCTGCGCCGGCACGTCGCGGCGAAAACAGCAGCACGTGCGACAGGCGTCGTGGCCGCACCGGCGATGCCGCGCTGCGGCCCGGCGCGGCGCCCTTGCCGGGCGGCGGCGGCGGCACCTGCGTGTCGGCAGCCTTGGTCGCCGGCGAGACCTTGGGTCCGACGACGACCTGGATCGCGGTGCCGTCGGCATCGCGCGTCCACGCACCCTGGCCGTCCGACAGCGGATGCGGGTCGGCGGCACCGGCGCTGCGCACGCGCTCCGCCAGCGCGTCGAAATCGTCCGCGTAGGCGGCAAAGCTCAAGTACTGGATTCGTTTCGGCTGGCCGTTCGCATAGACGTTGCCCCAGCAGTGCGGATGGCCGTGCGTGTGGAGGTCGAGGCGATTGCCTTCGCGCCGCACGTCGAGCCCGAATGATCGGTAGAACTCTTCGGCGGGCGCCAGGTCGGGGACCGTGAACACGAAACGATTCAGCGAATGCACGCCAAGCGCATTGCTGCGCCGCGGCATTGTCGATTGGCCACTCGTTACCGTTGCCATGAACGCCCTCCGGAAGCGGCCGAGATTCCGGCCAGTTGCGAAGATAGCAAATTTCCGGCCGCGTCACCCGAACGCGAATGGACCTTGGGCGTACGTCAGGACCCGTTGCCGCCCGCACGCTACCCGGCGTCGAGGTCGATCAGCATCTCGCTCTGCAATGCGTCCAGGCCGCGCTTCAGTTCGTCGTTGCCGAGCTTAGCCGGCACGGCCAGCAGCGCCTTCACCTTGAACGTGTGGCCATTGTCGGGGGCGTCGACGATCTCGGTATGCAGCTCTTCGATGCTGACGCCACGGTCCGCGAGACTATGGGAAAGGTCGCGGATGATTCCCGGGCGGTCGGGCCCTTCCAGCTCCAGCATGACCATCCTCCGCCCGGCCGGCGCGGGCGGATGCGAAGTCTTCGCGATGACGATGCGCAATCCAGCGGACTCCAGTCCCTGCAATGCGGCAGCAAGCGCGTCGGCGTTCGCCACGGGAACTTCGAAATGCACCATGCCCGCGAACTGGCCGGCGATGCTCTCCATCCGGCTGCCCGCCCAATTGGCGCCGAAGCCCTGCGCGCGCTCCGACAACTGCCGGACGATGCCCGGGCGGTCCGATCCTATCGCGGTGACCACCAGCGACACGACCTCGGGCTTGTGCTCGTCGGTCAGCGACACCGTGCGGTGCACGAGCGGCGCCTTGGTGGCGAAGCGCGGGTTCTGCGGATAGGCGGGAAGCTCGCCATGCTCGGCAGCGTGACGAACGACGCGGCCCAGCAGCGCAAGTCCCATCGGCGCCAGCGCGCGCTCCCACAGCTCGCGCGCGGTTTCGCCCTTGGCGACGAAGCACCAGTCCTGCGCGGCGATCGCGCCCGCGTCCCAGCCGTCGGCCAGGTGATAGACCGATCCCCCGGCAATCGGGTCGCCTTCCATGATCGTCCACTCGACGGCAGCGATGCCGCGATGCCGCGGCAGCAGCGACGGATGGTAGCCGACGCCGCCGAATCGCGAACGCGCCAGCGCCTCGTTGCTGACTCGCGCGTGCGTATGTGCCGCAACGATGAGATCGGTGCCGTCGGCGATCGCTTCGCCGGGCACCACCTTCGGATTCTCGAGCACGTGCAGCGGCACGCCGGCCGCTTGCGCTGCAAGCGCGAGGCGGTCGTCCGCCGCCGGAGCGACGACCCGCGCGAACTGCGACGCCGTCCTTGCGCAGCGCATCGAATACCAACGCGCCGAAATACCGGGATCCCACCAGAGTGACCTTCATCGAACCTCGCGAATATTGAAACAGACGCCGCGACGCGACGGCAGCGTGGGAGGATAGCAAGCTTCGGCAGGACGTGGGAAAGGCGCTGGCGAGTTGACGGCGCCAGCGAGTGGTCAGAATGCGGACGTGAACGCGCAGCTACGGGAGATGAAAGGCGTCTCGCGAAAGCTCGACTTGAGGAAGACGCGCGCGGAAGGGGGTTGCTCGACGGCCGGCCGCGCACCATTGAGCCGCGCCTGAACGTACCTGGGCGCGGACATCGGCCCGGCACCGGCCGCGTCCGCCCAACCGCGGCGTGACGCTGCCCGTCACAAGCGGGCAGAGCGGCCCAACTATCTACGGCAAGCGGCGCTGCCGACGGTCAACGCAGTTGGCCGACCGTGTTCGATGTTGCCATATCGAATTCGTCCTCTCCAGCCAACCCGGAGAAGACGGCCAGGCCCAGGACGCCGAAGGTACCGCCCAAAATGAACGCCACCACAGCCCACCACAAAGGAATCATCATCGCTAGCTCCCCGATGTAGCTCAATGTTCGCCGGATAAACGGAACCTCAGTATCGCCGGCGGTCAATCGCCTTCCACCGGTCTTCGTTCCAGCAGCAATGACCATGCCCGGATTGCGGGGCTGGGCATCGAGGCGACGGACGGTAGGCCGACAAATCCGACGGACGTCTCGCCGCGGATCGGATTGAAACCGCATTCACCTAAGCCAGTCTGCCGCGGGTCCGCTTGCGACCCAAAGCGGTCAAGGGCGCCAGATGAGAGCAGCCATTCGCGATCAGCCCGCCCCGCCTCCGTCGCACTCACCCGGCATTGCGGGAAACCAGCTTCGCGTGGCGAAGCTCGCGACCAAAAGCGGACGCGCGTTACTCGATCACGCTGTCCGCGAGCACACGGATCGATTGCTGGATCTGCATCCGGGCGCCCGGCTCGGTAACGCGAGATCGCGCCCGGATTGAATCTTCAATACGTTTGTACAAAGCGGGCTTGGTCGAACCCGGTCTATGACGCAGATGTGACTCTGATCCTAGTTATCCCCCGGTTGCCCTGTGCCTGTCGTGCACGCACAATGCCCTGTTGAGCCATTTTCTAGTGAGTTGATATGGCATCTCGGCCAAACGTCGTGATCATCGGAGGCGGCATTGGCGGCTTGTTCGCCGCCAATGCGCTGATCGGCCATGGACTGCGCGTTTCAGTTTATGAACAGGCGTCCGCACTGGGCGAGGTCGGCGCTGGTGTTTATGTAACACCGAATGCGGTGCGCCACCTGGAGCGTGTGGGTCTCGGGCCTGCCGTCGAGAAATGGGGCGCGCGGGTCGGTCCGGGCTCCTACTACTTTCGCCACGACGGTACGCCGATCGCCCCGGTGCAGGTGTCGGACGCCTCCGGCTGGAATGCGACCTTTGGCATGCACCGCGCCGACTTCGTCGATTTCCTCGCTGCCAACCTGCCCGCCGGGATCGTCCATACCGGCCACCGTGCTATCGGCTTCGAGCAGAACGGCGACGTAGCCCGCGTCAAATTCGCCAACGACGCCACCGCCGAGGCCGAAGTTGTGGTTGCTGCCGACGGAATACATTCCGAACTACGCTCCTACGTCTTTCCGCCCTCGAAGCCCGTCTTTCACGGCACCATTTCTTATCGAGGTCTGATCTCGCGCGAGCGCCTGCCGAACTGGCCGATGGACCGCTGGCAAATGTGGGCCGGTCCGTCCAAGCATTTCCTGGTCTTCCCCGTTCGTCACGGCACGATGGTCAACTACGTCGGTTTCGTGCCTACCGATGAGGAAATGAAGGAGTCGTGGTCCGCGCCCGGGGATCCAGCGGTGCTGCGCCGCGAGTTCGAAGGTTGGGACCCGCGCATCGGGAATGTACTGCAGCAGGTCGACAAGACATTTCGCTGGGCGCTCTACGACCGTGAGCCGTTACCGACCTGGACCAAAGGCCGGCTGACGCTGCTCGGCGACGCGGCACATCCGATGCTGCCGCATCTCGGTCAGGGGGCCAACCAGTCGATCGAGGACGGCATGGCGCTCGCGACGATCCTGGCTCAGGTGGACACATCGGCAGTCCCGGCGTCGCTGCTTGCCTACGAGCGATTGCGTCGCGAGCGTGTTGCGGACGTTCAGCTTGGCGCCCGGCAGAATGGACTGCGTCTCGATTCCGCCTACGCCGATCTCGGTGTCCGCGACGCAGAGCTCGCCGCGCACGCCGAATTCCGCAAGCACCTTTATGCCTACGACGTGGTGCCGGATGCGCGCGCCGCAGCGGCATCCGTGCTGCAATAGATCCCTTTCGGCGCCTGCATGACCGGCTTCATTTAACCAAACCGGCCTTCCTGGCCAGCTGGCCCACCCGCTTGAACTCCGCGCGGATCTCGGCAGCGGCCTGCTCGGGCGTGGCGTAGCTCTGCAAGATGCCGAGCGAACGGGCGAGACGAATGACCGCTATCGGCGGCGGAGCCTTGTACTCAACGCCATTGTTTTCATCACTGGCACTTGCCGGGGTTCAGGAAGCACGTGGAGGGGAGGTTCTTCATCGCCTTCGCTTCCGCAGTAGCGAAATCGGGAGCCGTGACTGTGATGGTCTTGTCCGGTCCAAAACCCGGGCAGCTCTGGCAGAAGAAGAAAGTCTGATCGCCCGTCGGAGGCTGAACAGCATCTTTCTTGGTCGTGAACTGGAATATGGCGGACCACGCCGAAGGAACTGTGTTGCCAGGGTGATACGACCGAACCTGCCAGAAGTACATCGTATCGGACTTAAGTATCCCGGGCGGGATCCCAACACTCGTAACGGAAACGGGGATCTTGGGGGCAAACACCAGATCGGCCGGTGCCATAACCTTAGTGGTGGCCACGCGAATATCAAACTTGTCGGCCTGACTGCATGGCAAGCTGCCCGTATCGGACCAGATCAGCGCGGGTGTGAGCAAAGTATTCGTCGCGTGATCCATGGGAGCGGCAAGCTTGGGGGGTAGTGGCGCCGCCGCGTGCACAATGGTTGTCGTCGCGCTGCTCCAGTCGGCCTGACCCCCGCAAAGATTCTGCCGCACGGTGATCTGCGCGCCTGGCGCCAATACCGGCGCGCCCGGCTGACCCAGGGAAAATGGAAACGGATGTTGCGGCGCCGGAGCGCCGAATAGGAGTGTGACCGGGTTGCCCGGCGTGTTCACGGTTATTTCCACCAATGCGTTCACCTCCAGGCCGCCGAGGATGATTTCTGGCGTGTTCGAGCAGATCGTATTCAGAATCACGGGTGCACCGGTGGGGCCGGGGTCGACAGTCAGCTTGACCTTGTCGCCGACCGGCTTCCCGCACGCCTTCAGACTGGTCTCGACAACCAGCACTTCATTGCCCTCGAACCGCTTGAAGCCCCACATCGTAAACGGAGCTATCGGAATACAACCCAGACCCAACACAGAAGACGGCCCGCCCACAGGCGTGCGCGTCAATGTAAGTGTTGCCCCGTCCATCACCTTTTCAAAATAGAGCGCGGTGGAGCACCTCTTTACAGAGTGTATCTGGGTTTGCGGCAAGGTGATTCCGTCGAGCGGCACAGGACGACCGCCGAGAATGGGCGACGCAGATATGACCGGCCCTCCAATTGTGGCGCAGGCCGTCTGCGTTGCGCTCAGGTCGTCGCCAATCTTCATTGGACGCTTCAGGCGCACTTCGACCTGTCCGTCGGGGCGAACGATATCCTGGCCGATCGGTTCTGTTCCATGGCTAAGTATCGTGACTTCGGCACCGGCAAAAAGACCGGACAGCCAGACGCACTCGCCGCATTCAAACAGAGGTTTGGCGAACGATCCATTGGCCAGCTCGGCGGGCGTCGGATGTCCATTCACGTGGACGACGGAAGAACGCAGGCCATCCTCAAATGAAGTGAATTGGACAGCCTCGACGTCCATGCCAGCCTTCAGGTGAACACCGGGATGAAAATCGAAGGCTTCTTCGGCATTGGTGACCTGCCAATGGTCAATCATCACGCCCTGTTTGGTCTGGAGTCGAACAGTGAGGGTGCGGAAGAGCAGTTTGAGCTGCACCCCGCGCGAACATTCCGAAAGCAGTCCCACGATCTGCGGCGCACCAAACATGTTCGTCTCCAGTTTCCGCGTTAAGGGGCGGCCACCAGAATATCCGATTGACTCGCCAATTGCACGAGCGCTTATTCAGCCAACCTTTGCCTGCGAATCAGGGTCAGCGGATGTCGCGCGCAAAGCGACCGACGTCGCGAGCCGACGTTAAGCACCGTGGAGATGTCGTGGGCGCGTTGCATGGACGGGCCACTCGGAGTTTTCCTACAGCGGCGCCGCCCGGCCTCCGACAGACTGTGCGGAGGAAATCGACGACCATCGTGTTCAGGGAGGATCGAGTCGTGCTCACGGCAGCCCGAGCACCCCAACGAACGCGTCTATGGAGCCTGAACCATGAAGAAATTCCTAGTGACCTATCTTGCGCCCGCCTCGGTGATCGACGAATGGAAAAAGACCGAGCCCGAGAAGAGGAAACGGGACGAAGAGAAGATGCAGGGCGAATGGAAAAACTGGATGCGCGATCACGCCAAGGTGTTCGCCGACGCCGGAGCCGGCGTGGGCAAGACCAAGCGTGTCACCGGTCAAGGCACGGCCGACACGAGAAACGACATCATGCTGTATTCGGTCGTCGAGGCGGACTCGCACGATGCAGCGGCAAGGACCTTCGAGCGTCATCCGCACTTGCAGATCCCACAAGCCTCCATCGAAGTCATGGAGATCAACCCGTTGCCTCCCATGTAGCGCGGGAACCCGCCATGAAAACACTGACCTGCAGGGAACTCGGCGGCACCTGCGATACGAAGCTGTCCGCCGCGTCCTGGGAAGAAATGGTGTCGGCGATGACCAGGCACGTTATGTCGAAGCATCCCGACGTGGCAAAGCAGATGGAAAAGATGCACAACGAAGATCCAAAGAAGTGGGGCAAGGAAATGAAGCCCAAATGGGACGCCGCGCCAAGCGTGTAGATTTGCCCCGCGACCGCCAGGGGCCGGCGGTCTGAAATGAGCCACCAAGCAGTCAGCACCCAGGAATGCCTCGGCGGTAATCCGCCGAGGCGCTTGGCGCTTGGGCTATTGCCGTCGGACGCCACCGGTCTGAAAATACGCTGACCGGTTGGATGGCACCCCTGAGGCGACATTGAAAGCCCCCCTGCTCGTCGGCGAAACGCACAGCGTCGAGAACGTCGCGCGCGAACTCGTCGACTTCAACCTGTACCTGCAGGATGCCGCGCTGCAGGAGGCGGTGCGCCGCGAAGGAGCTGCCTGGGCGCAAGACGATCTCGTGGCGTTCGGCAAACTCACCGGCACAGCCGACTATCTCGCACTTGGCGCGCTCGCCAATCGATTCGGTCCGGAACTCGAAACCCACGACCGTTTCGGCAACCGGATAGACCTCGTGACGTTTCATCCCGCCTATCACGCGCTGATGAAGACTTCCATCGAGCACGGCCTGCATTCGTCGCCCTGGACCAAGCCAGGTCCTCCTTCCCCCTCGACGTCGCTCGCGCCGCGCGTTTCTACATGCACACGCAGGTCGACGCCGGGCACGGCTGTCCCATCACGATGACCTTCGCGGCGGTGCCGTCGCTGCGCTTGGCCCCGGAACTGGCGACGGGCTGGGAACCGAAGATCACCGCACGCGTCTACGACCCCACCAACATGCCCTATGCGGACAAGAAGGGGCTTACGATTGGCATGGCGATGACGGAAAAGCAGGGTGGCTCGGACGTGCGTGCCAACACGACCCGCGCGTACCCCATCGGCGCCGACGGTCTCGGCGAAGCGTACGAGCTGGTCGGCGACAAGTACTTCGTGTCGGCGCCGATGTGCGCCGCATTCATGGTGCTGGCGCAGGCGCCGGGCGGACTGACTTGTTTCCTGCTGCCGCGTTGGCGCCCTGATGGGACCAGGAACCCGCTTCACGTGCTGCGCCTGAAGCGCAAGATGGGCAACGTCTCGAACGCCACAAGCGAGACCGAGCTGCGCGGCGCCCTCGCATGGAGGGTCGGCGAGGAAGGCCGCGGCGTGCGCACGATCCTCGAAATGGTCGCGATGACGCGCTTCGACTGCATGATCGGCTCTTCGGCCGGCCAACGCGCGGCGGCGGCGCAGGCCCTGCACCACTGCTCGATCCGCGCCGCGTTTGGCAAGGTGCTGAACCAGCAACCGCTGATGCGCAATGTGCTGGCCGACTTGGTCCTGGAGAGCGAAGGCGCGCTCGCGCTGACAATGCGAATCGCTCGCGCAATGGACAACCGTGCCGACTCGCACGAGGATCTGCTGGTCCGCCTGTGCACGGCGGTCGGAAAATACTGGATCTGCAAGCGCACGCCGGGCCATGCCTACGAGGCGATGGAGTGCATTGGCGGCAGCGGCGTGATGGAAGACAGTCCACTCCCCAGGCTCTTCCGCGAGTCGCCCGTCAACGCGATATGGGAAGGCAGCGGCAACGTGCAGTGTCTCGATGTGTGCTGCCGCCGCCATGCGGAAAGCGCCAGGAACCATCGACGCGTTCTTCGACGAGGTGGCGAAGGCGAAAGGCGCGAGCGCGACGCTTGACCACTGCGTCGGTGAATTGCGAAAGGAATTCCACGACGAGGACGACATCGAGTACCGCGCACGTGACGTCGTCGACCGGATGGCGCTGGCGATCCAGGCAGCGCTGCTGCTGCAGCACGCGCCGGCGCATGTCGCGGACGCTTTCTGCTCGTCGCGCTTGGACGCGGTCGGCGCCCGCAACTACGGCACGCTGCCGCGAGGCGTGGACTGTGCAGCGATCATCCAACGCGCGACGCCACTTACCGACGGCTGATCGGGCCGGACGCGGCTGCCGACACAATCAACCTCCGGCTTCCG
>CAWFJL010000007.1:0-341709 GCA_963816165.1 uncultured beta proteobacterium | reverse complement strand
TGGCAAGTCGAAGTCATGGACGATACCGTTTGGGCCCAAGCGGCCGATGACCAGACTGTTGTCCAGCGTGTGTCTGACTTCGAGGATCGGAGCACACGGCTGGCGGGTCCGGAAGTGGACCCGCACGGACTCGATGCCGGGTTCGATCTGAAGTTGGTAGACAGCCTGTTTCGCTGGAATATCGATGTGGATCGCGTCGGACAATCGGAGCACGTCCTGCTCCCTGGTCTTGACAACATATTGCGCCACCAGAGCTTCGGTGCGGTCCGCGCGCAGCTCGAACGCGTATTCACTTCCGAGTTTCACGTCCAGCACCTTGTTGGTGCCCGAGCGAACCGGAGGATCCATTTCCGTTCGGCGCATCGAAGCGTACAAAATTCTCCTTGTTGACGGACATCCGCAGGCGCCCCAACGCCGCGCTCACAGAGAGGATGTCCCAGGAGATCCTGATCCTCGCGGTCTGGGAGAGGGAGAGCGCAATGACGGGTACCGGACTTTTCGGACTCGAAGTGAGGAAGGCCATGTGGGGAACTCCGGTTAGGTGCACACGTTCGGTCTGCATCGCCTTGAGGGCGGGATCAAACTGCAGACTAACAATAGCACTTTGTGGGGTACGAAAGCGGCACCCGGGTGGCGTATGATGCGGACACACGAAGCCGGAGGAGGTCCAACCACGATTTCATTGCCGTGGACGATGGCGCGCCTGCGCCGCATTGCGCTGAACGTGGTGGCGATCGGGCTCGCCAGCCTCTCCGTGGGCGCGTCGAGCCAGGAGCTCAAGATCGTGCTGAGCGGGAGTCATGAAATTCCGCCGGTGATGACCACCGCGTCGGGAACCGCATCGATAACGGTCAATGCAGACAAGTCGGTCACTGGCAACGCGACGATCGCCGGCATGGCGGTCACGGTCGCGCATATCCACGAAGGGGCCGCCGGCACCAACGGGCCGATCATCATTCCGTCTGGTCAAGACGGCGGACAATGTCTGGTCGCTGCCGCCCGGCGCCCGGCTCAGCGACTCCCAGTACGAGAGCTACAAGGCGGGCAATCTCTATTTCAACATCCACAGCGAGGCGCATCGCAGCGGCGAAATCCGCGGCCAGATCAAGCGCTTGTCGGCGGCGCAGTGGCGTCGCGAAAAACCGCGACGTCCTAAAGCGACGTCATTCGATGACGCTGTCGGCGCGCAACTCCAGCTCGCGTGGAATATCGATCCCGAGCGTCTGTGCAGTCTTGCGATTGATGACGAATTCCAGCACCGTGGGTTGTTCGATCGGGAGGCTGCCGGGCTTCGCGCCCTTCAGTATCCGGTCGACGTAGGTCGCGGCTCGCCGGTAGTGCAGGGCCAGGTCCTGGCCATAGCTCATGAGACCGCCGGCTTCGGTCATTTCCCGGCTGGAGGAGATCGTCGGCAGCCGGCTGTCGATGGCGAGCTTGATGATCCGTCCCTGCTGCACGTCGAAAAAGGAGTCGGACGTTACGATCACGGCCTGCGCGCCGGCGCGGGCGATGGCGGCAAATCCGGCATCGATCTGGCCCGTGCTGCCCGCCTCGACCGGAAGCACCTTGATCCGGCGCGTGTAGGCGCTGCCCTGGATCTGTTCGAGGATCAGCGCGTCGCTGGGGTTGCCCGGGTTGATCAGCACGGCGACGAGCGACAACTTCGGCACCGCGACCCGCAGCAATTCGAGGTGCTTGCTGCTCACTTCCGTCACGATATTGGACAGGCCCGTGATGCTGCCCCCGGGGCGGGACAGGCTGGTCGCGAAGCCCTCGCCGATCGGGTCGGGCACGCCGACCATCACGATCGGTGTCGTTCGCGTTGCATGAAGCGCGGCCTGGACACAAAGCGTCGTCACCGCCACGATGACATCCGCTTTCAGTTGCACCAGTTCCGCCGCCAGCACTTGCAGACGCTCGTACCTGCCATCGGCGAACCGCCAATCGACGGCAAAATCCCGTCCTTGCGTGAGGCCCACTTCGCGCATGCCCTGCAGGAACTGCTGCTGAACGCGCGGCGATGCGGAACCGGCGGCGAGGAAACCGATGCGCGCATCTTTCGCCCGCGGCTGGGCGAGCGACACGAAAGGCGCCGCCAACAACCCGCCGGCCAGCGCGCCGTTGAATGCACGCCGGTCCATCAATGCCTCACCTTGCTCGGTCCGCGCGCTTAAGGGTTGCGCGCGGTGACGAACCAGGTGCTCGACGGGCCCCACACGCCGTCGCTTCGCGCATAGCGTGAGAGCGTCTCGTGCAGCGCCGCGGCGACGGCGTCCTTGCGCTTGGCGCCTTCTTCGCCCGCGAGGCGAATGATTTCGCCTGCCGGCCCCAGCGCCATCGCGAATTCGACTGCTTCGTGCAAGTCCCTGCCGACACAGATGTCGGCGTCGAAGCGCTCGAAGGCGATCCGGTCGAAGCCCGCGCTGCGCAGCATCGAGCTGACCATGTCCGGGCCGGCCATGGAAAACGGCCCCGGTCCGCAATGCACCTGGTCCGTGTCCTCGTGGGAGACGACCGGAACCATCTCGCGGACTTTCAGCTCGGCGTCGTGGAGCCACGGATTCTCCTCCCGCCGACGCCAGACGATCATCGTGAACTCGCCGCCCGGCTTGAGCGCCTTGCGGATGTTGCGCATCGCGGCGCCGGGCATCATGAAGAACATGGTGCCGAAGCGCGAAAACGCGAAGTCGTAGGGACCGCGCAGGTCGTCGGTCTGCACGTCGGCGACGATGTACGACGCGTTCTGGATGCCCTCGGCCCGTGTCTCATCGCGGGAAGCCTTGATGAAGTTCTCGGCGCAGTCGACGCCCACCGCTTCACCCCGCGGCCCCACGCGCTTGGCGATGAGCCGCGTGCTGTCGCCGAACCCGCAGCCGACATCGAGCACGCGTGCGCCCTCCGGATAGGCGTGCCGGTCGAGCGCGGCGTTGCTGTGCGCCGCAAGGCCATCGATCAGCAGGTGCTTGAAGCGGCAGAACTTGTCGAAGAGCACCGTATTCCATGCGGCGACGACGATGTCGTTATCTCCGGGCATCGCGCAATCCTTTCGTAAGGGCGTGTACGGGCGTCCCGATCGGCGCGGCGAGCAACGTGCTAGTGGTAGCCGAGTTCCGCGCGCACCTTGCCGCGGAACACGTAATACGACCAGCCCGTGTACATGAACACGATGGGAAGGATGACCAGCGTGCCCACCAGCAGGAAGGCCTGGGAGCCCGGCGACGACGCGGCATCCCACAGCGTGATTGTCCACGGCACGACGTACGGAAACACGCTGATCGCGAGGCCGAGGTAGCACATCGCGAACAGCCCCATCGCGGCCAGGAACGGGACGAATTCGCCGCCGCGCGCGAGCGAGCGCCAAAGGGCGATCGCGATGCCGGCTGTCACGATGGGAACGGGAGCCAAGTACGCCATGTTCGGCCACGTGAACCAGCGCGCCGTGATCTTCGGATGCAGGAACGGCGTCCACACGCTCACCATTGCGATGAACGCGAGCACGCCGAACAGGCACGCCTTAGCCTGAGCCCGCGACCGCGCCTGCAGGTCGCCCTCAGTCTTCATCACCAGCCACGTGGCGCCGAGCAATCCATACCCGAACAGCAGGCCGACGCCCGTGGCAAGCGGAAACGGCTTGACCCAGTCGAAGCTGCCGCCCGCGAAGTGCCGTCCGGAGACCGCGAAACCCTGCACGTAGTCACCCAGCACGACGCCCTGGAAGAACGTGGCGACGAGAGAACCCGCGAAGAACGAGCGGTCCCACCAGTGGCGCCCGGTGTGCGCCTTCAGCCGGAACTCGAAGGCGACGCCGCGAAAGATGAGGCCGAGCAGCATCAGCAGGATAGGAAAGTACAGCGCGGGAATGACGATGGAGAAGGCCAGCGGGAACGCCGCCATGAGAGCGGTGCCGCCCAGGATCAGCCAGGTCTCGTTGCCGTCCCAGACGGGCGCCACCGAATTCATCATCAGCGTGCGCGATGCGTCGTCGCGCGCCAACGGGAACAGGATGCCCACGCCCAGATCGAAGCCATCGAGGAGCACGTACATGAACACGCCGACGGCGAGAATGAGGGTCCAGACCGGAACGAGGTCGATGTGCATGGCCAGATCCCTTACACGTCGGCGGCCGAAAGCGGACGCGCAGGTCGTTCGGAAAGCTTGGCGTCGTGCGCCTCCAGCTCGGTGGGCGGACCCGCGCGCGCGATGCGAAACAGGTAGTACAACCCCGCGCTGAAGATCACCGCATAGACCGCCATGTACATGAGCAGCGACAGCATGACGTCCAGCCCGGTGATCGAAGGCGACACGGCGTCACGCGTGCGCAACAGGCCGTACACGATCCATGGCTGCCTGCCGACTTCGGTCACCGTCCAGCCGGCGATCACCGCCACGAAACCTGCAGGCGCCATGAAATTGCACACGGCGAGATACGCGCGCGATTCGAACATGCGGCCGCGGAAGCGCAGCCAGGCGCCCCACGCGACGACGGCGAGCATGAGGACGCCTACCCCCACCATGACCCGGAACGCCCAGAACACAATGCCGACGGGCGGGCGGTCGCCCGGCGCAAAGGCCTTCAGACCCTTGACCACGCCGTTGACGTCGTGCGTGAGGTAGACGCTGGCCAGACCCGGGATCGCGATCTCGAACCGGTTCGTTTCGCTGGCGGAATCGGGAATCGCGAACAGGACGGCCGGCGCGCGCGCCTGCGTTTCCCAAAGGCCCTCCATGGCGGCCACCTTGACCGGCTGGTGTTCGAGCGTGTTGAGACCGTGCGCATCGCCCAGCACGACTTGCAGCGGCACCAGCAGGATGAGCAGCCCCAGGCCCATCGACATCGCGCGTCGCGATTCGGCCACGTGCTGGCCCACTCGCAGGTGCCATGCCGAAACCGCGACGACGACGAACGCCGTCGTGATGTAGAAGCCGGTGACCGTATGCGCGATCCGGTACGGAAACGACGGATTGAAGATCACGTCCACCCAGTCCTTCGCGAAAAAGCGCCCGTCGATGATCTCGTAGCCGGCCGGCGTATGCATCCAGCTATTGGCCGAGAGAATCCAGAACGACGAGAACAGCGTGCCGCTGCCCACCATGACGGCGGCGAACAGGTGCACCCATTGCGGAACCAGCTTGCGGCCGAACAGCAGGATGCCGAGGAAGCCGGCCTCGAGGAAGAACGCGATCAGGCCTTCGTAGGTGAGCAGCGGCGCCAGCACGTTGCCGGCCATGTCCGAGAGTCCGCTCCAGTTGGTGCCCAGCTGGAACGGCATCACGATTCCCGACACGACACCCATGCCGAACGACACCGCGAACATCTTCGTCCAGAACAACGACAGCCGCAGATAGGTCGTGTCGCCGCGCCAGAAGTAGAGGCCCTCGAGCACGACAATGTACGACGCGAGCCCGACGGTGAACGCCGGCAGCAGGATGTGGAACGCGATGACGAACGCGAACTGCAGGCGCGACAGCAGGACCGGATCGAGTTCCACTGAATAGGTCTCCGACGGAATCCGGCGACAAGTCTACCGCGGCCGAGCCTAAGCGGGCGAAGTCCGGTTGACGGGAGGCGGCCGGGCGCCGCGGTGCAGCAGCTATCGCGGGCGTGGCGCTTCCAGCACGGCTTCGCCGGATACCGTTACCGTGACCTCGGAGTTGCCGCCTTCCAATGTGACCGGCGCGGCCTTTGCCTCGAAGGCCATCGCGCGCATGACCGGTTGCGGGCGGAACGAGTCATTGGCCTGGATCGCGACCTGGCCCACGCGCCAGCTGTCGAAGCCGAAGCCGCGCGCGGCGTCTGTTGCGCGCGCCTGCCATGCCTTGATCGCCTGCTGGGTCAGGCCTTCCTCGGCCTTCCTGCGCGACGCCCCGCTCACGGAGAACTGGGTGCCGTCGACGACCAGCCCGCCGTCGGCCTGCAACTGAGTGATCAGCGCCGACATCGACGCGAAGTCGCTACCTTCGAGTTTCAGCGTCTGCGCAACGCGCCAGCGCGCCGGCTGGTTCTTCTCCGCGACCTGATTGGACGAGTAGCCGGACGTCGACGCCTCGACGCCTTTCGCGGCCTTGGCGAGGGCCAGCGCCTTGGCCATGCGCGTGTTGACGACGTTGGCGGCCGCTGCCGGATCGGCATTGTCGGCCTCCGCACGCATCCACGCGAGCATGCGGTCGTTGGGAATGCTCGCCGTCGCCGACGCGGACAACGAGACGGACGAGCGCGACGGCGCGAAGTGATGGGCCGGCTGCGCCGCGGCCTGCGAGACCACGATGAACATTGCGATCGATGCGGCCGCGACAGTCAGTGCGACGGAACGATGGGTCGTGATCATGAGAGTGTCCTTGCAGCGGGAATGCGTTGCCCGAGCGCGTCGATGGCGGCACGGTTCGACCAGGAGAAGCACCTTTCGGCAGCCTCGCGCCAAGGCAGCCAGGCGAAGCGCAGGTGCTCCCGCGGGTTGAGGATCACGGGCACGGGCGCGGGAATTTCGAGCCCGAACACGTGCTCGGTATTGTGGGTGACGCCGGGTTGATAGCGGTGTCGCCACTTCGGATAGATTTCGTACACGTTCGACATGCTCCAGTCGGTAAGGGTGCCAAAGGGACGGGCGTCGATGCCCGTTTCCTCGAGAAGCTCGCGCGAGGCGGTCGCGAGCAAGCGGCTCCCCCGGTTCCTGGCTGCCGGTCACCGACTGCCAATGGTCCGGAAAGTCGGCGCGCTCAAGGAGCAGCACGGTGCGATCCCGTGTGTAAACGAGGACGAGAACGGAAACGGGTTGCTTGTATGCCACCGCGCCACCCGGTTCGCCAGGCAAGCCGTCAGGCGACGAAGGTCCAGAACCCGACGTGCCGTTCCTTCCAGAACTCGGCGGCTTCCGCGAGCAGGTCCTCGAGCGTCGCCCAGTCGTTGGGGTGATCCTTGCGATAGGCGGCGGCGTGCGACAGCACGATCGCTCTGCCACTCTTTCCCAGCCAGTCGCTGTCCTCCAGCACGTCGGCCAGCGCGTCGAAATTGTGGCCGAAGTGCTCGGGCAGCTTGAGCGCGCGATCGAGTTCCGCGAACAGCGTCGCGCGGTCCTTGGCCAGCCCGAGATTGGCTACCGCGAACTTGAGATGCGCGTGCGCGGCGGCGGCCTTCAAGGCGTCTGTCGCGCCCGACCAGGGATGGACGCCGGCGTCGTCGACGACGGCCAAGTCAGGCGCCTTCATTCGCGGATCCTCTTGAACGATTGATAGTGGTCACTGGTATAGAAACAGGCGTCGGGCGACTTGGACGGACCGCCGCAAATGATCCGGCGCGCGCCGCGGTTGCTGGCGCCGGGCGTATGTACCGTGTACTCGTGATAATAGCCTTTGTGCGCGGCCGGAAGCAGCCCCTCGCGGTTCCGGAATACCACGCCGTCGCGATCGTACCGGAAGGGCCCGCCAATTCGTATCTGGTGCAGGACTTCACGGCCTTCCTTCGGCAGGTCGGCCACCGCGATGTCCGGCAGCGACTCAGGCGTGGCGCGCGCGAACGCAGGCGGCGCGCACAAAAATGCCGCCGCCAGCAGGATGCCGGCGGCGGCATTTCGGAAGCGGGCGCGGCTTGACGATCATGCGCCCAGTTTAGCCCAAAACCCTAGGTCAGCTTGACCGAGTCCGTGGGGCGCACCTTGATGTGCAGGTCGCGCAACTGCTGCTCCGTGACGGGGGTGGGCGTGTCGATGAGCAGGTCCTGGCCGCGCTGCGTTTTCGGGAATGCGATCACGTCGCGGATCGATTCGGCGCCGCACATCAGCGTCACCATGCGGTCGAACCCGAAGGCGATGCCGCCGTGGGGCGGCGCGCCATATTGCAGCGAGTTGAGCAGGAAGCCGAACTTCTTCTGCTGGTCCTCCGGCGAGATTCCCGAGCGACGCGAAGACCTTGGCCTGGACTTCCGGACGGTGGATCCGCACCGAGCCGCCGCCGATTTCCCAGCCGTTCAGCACGACGTCGTAGGCCTTCGCGAGCGCCTTGCCGGGGTCCGTCGTGAACAGGTCCTCGTGTCCGTCCTTCGGCGCGGTGAACGGATGATGCTTGCGCGGCCCACGTCTTCTTTTCTTCGTCGAATTCGAACATCGGGAAATCGACGACCCACAGCGGCTTCCAGCCGTTCTCCGCGAAACCGCGATCGTGTCCGACCTTGGCGCGCAGCGCGCCCAACGCGTCGTTGACGACCTTCTCGCGATCCGCGCCGAAGAAAATCAGGTCGCCGTTTTGCGCGCCGGTGCGGACCAGGATTTCGCGCAGCGTCGCTTCGCTCAGGAACTTGACCACCGGCGATTGCAGGCCTTCGTCGCTGGCCTTGGTGACGTCGTTCACCTTGATGTAGGCGAGCCCGCCGGCGCCGTAGATCTTCACGAACGTCGTGTAGTCGTCGATTTCCTTGCGCGACAGCGTGCCGCCCCCCGGCACGCGCAGCGCCGCGACGCGGCCGCCCGCCATGTCCGCGGCGGCGCGGAACACCTTGAAGTCGACGGTGCGCATGAGGTCGGTCAGCTCGGTCAGCACCAGCGACACGCGCAGGTCGGGCTTGTCCGAACCGTACTTGGCCATCGCATCGGCGAAAGTCATCACCGGGAATGGATCCACGAGGTCGACGCCCATCGCTTCCTTGAACATCGTGCGCACCAGAGGTTCCATCAGCGCGGCGATCTCGGCCTCGTCCATGAACGACGTCTCGATATCGATCTGCGTGAACTCGGGCTGGCGGTCTGCGCGCAGGTCCTCGTCGCGGAAGCACTTCACGATCTGGTAATAGCGGTCGAACCCGGACATCATCAGCATCTGCTTGAACAGCTGCGGCGACTGCGGCAACGCGTAGAAGTGGCCATGGTGGATGCGCGAAGGCACCAGGAACTCGCGCGCGCCTTCCGGCGTGGATTTGTAGAGGATCGGCGTCTCGATGTCGATGAAGCCGTTTCCGTCCAGGAACTTGCGCGCCGACATGGCCGCGCGATGGCGCAGCATCAGGTTCTGCTGCATCTGCGGGCGGCGCAGGTCGAGCATGCGGTTCTCGAGGCGCACCGTCTCGGACAGGCCCTCGTCGTCCATCTGGAACGGCGGCGTCAGCGATGCATTGAGGATCTCGATCGAATGCGCGAGCACTTCGATCTCGCCGGAGACCAGGTTCGCGTTCACCGTGCCGGCAGGACGTGGCCGCACGAGTCCCGTGACGGCGATGCAGAACTCGTTGCGCAACGCCTCGGCAGTTGCGAAGGTCGCGGCGCGGTCGGGGTCGCAGACCACCTGCACGAGGCCTTCGCGGTCGCGCAGGTCGATGAAGATGACGCCGCCATGGTCGCGGCGGCGATGGACCCATCCCGTCATCGTGACGGTCTGTGCCAGGTAGCGGCGGTCGATGCGGCCGCAATAGTCAGTGCGTTTCACGGTTCTCCCTTTTGCGATTTCAAAGTCGCGGTGGGCGCGCAGCGCTCCACCGCGGGTCCACTAGAAGTTTTCCCGTCGCTGCCCGGTCAATTTCGGGAATGGGTGGCGGCGGGCTCGCGCGTACCGGCAGGGGGCGACGGCGGCAACGCCGTCGACGGTGGACGAGCGCCATGCGCGCGCGGCGACACGACGCCCATCGAGATGACGTACTTCAATGCTTCGTCGACGGTCATGTCGAGCTCGCGCACGCGCGAGCGCGGCACGATGATGAAATAGCCCGACGTCGGATTCGGCGTGGTCGGGACGTACACGCTCACGTGGTCTTCCGCCAGGTGCGCGGCCACCGCCGGCGCGGGCGTGCCGGTGAGGAACGCGATCGTCCAGCTGCCTTCGTGCGGGAATTCCACCAGCAGCGCCTTGCGGAACGCGTTGCCGGAATCCGAAAGCAGCGTGTCGCTGACCTGCTTCACGGACGAGTAGATCGACTTGACGACGGGTATGCGGCCCAGCACGTTTTCCCAGACCTGGATCAGCCGTGCGCCGAAGAAATTTGCGGCGATGACGCCGGTCAGCAACAGCAGACCGAAACTCAGCACGACGCCGAAACCCGGAATGTGGAAGCCCAGCAGCCGGTCGGGCTGCGCAACTTCCGGGAACAGCAGCAGCGTCTGGTCCAGCGTCGTCACCAGGAAGTGCAGGACCCAGATCGTGATGCCGAGCGGCACCCAGACCAGCAGACCCGCGATGAGATAGCGCTTCATGATCGCAATGGCCGTGGCGCGCGCGCCCTCAGGCGCCTGCCGTCGACGTGCCGCCGCTGGGTGCGGCGGTCGTTGCCGGCGCCGCGGGCTTGGCTTCGGCGGCCTTGGTGCTATCCGCGCTCGCCGTTTCTTTTCCCGCGCCACCCTTGTCTGCGCCTGCCACACCCGAATCGCCGCCGCCGGCGTCCTTGCCGCCGGTGGACTTGGCCGCGGGTTTCGCGCCGCTGCCCCGGAAGTCGGTCTGGTACCAGCCACTGCCCTTCAACTGAAAGCCGGCGGCGGACACGAGCTTGGTCAGCGCGTCCTTGCCGCACGCAGGGCACGTGACCAGCGGCGCGTCGGAGAATTTCTGCAGCGATTCGAGCTCGTGGCTGCACGCGGAACATTTGTATTCGTAGATCGGCATCGCAGGTCGGGTCCGGAGGTCAAATTCGCGCAAAGCGCGCGCAAAGCGCTTGATTCAAAAAGAATAAATGTCTGTCAATTATACCGCGAAACGCGGCGCGCAGGGATGTTGCCGATGCGACGGGCTGCGCGTTCAGATAGTTGGGTGCCGTACCGGCGGAAACAAAGTGGCTTATGCTTGTCGCTTGCAGGCGGTGTGTGCCGGGGGAGGCACAGATGGAGACCAACGTGGCGGCGTACTGGATATGGTGGGTGCTGGCGTGCGTGCTGGTGGGCGCCGAGCTGTTCACGGGCACGTTCTACCTGCTGGCGGTGGGCGCGGCGTTCGCGATCGGCGGCATCGCCGCATGGCTGGGCGGATCGACGCCCGCGCAGCTGCTGATCGGCGGCGTGTTGGCGGTGCTGGGGACCAGCCGCCGCGCATCGGTGGCGCAAGCGGCACGCGACGCCGGCACCGCAAGCCGGCACTCGACGTCGGACAGGAGGTCCAGGTGCTCGCCTGGAACGACAACGGCACCGCGCGCGTCAACTATCGCGGAACGCAGTGGGATGCGGCAGTTGCATCGCCGGCCGACAGCGCGCGCAGACCATGTACATCGTCGACACGCGCGGCTCGACGCTGGTCATCGCGCCCGGCCGGCCCTGAGCACGACCGCGCACGCCGTCACGGCAAGGCAAACTCATGAAGGAACTGGGAGATATCACCATGCTGAGCGGTTCCTACCTGGTCGGGCTGGCTTTCTTCATCGTTGCGGTGATCGTGGTCGTCCAGGCGTTTCGCGTCGTGCCGCAGCAGCACGCGTGGGTGGTCGAACGGCTCGGCCGCTTCTACGCGGTGCTGCAGCCGGGCCTGAACCTCATCATCCCCATCGTCGATCGTGTCGCCTATCGCCACGACCTGCGCGAGATTCCGCTCGACGTGCCCTCGCAGATCTGCATCACGCGCGACAACACGCAGCTGCAGGTGGACGGCATCCTCTACTTCCAGGTGACCGACCCGAAGCTCGCGTCCTACGGCTCGTCGAACTACGTGCTCGCGATCACGCAGCTTGCGCAGACGACGCTGCGCAGCATCATCGGGCGCATGGAGCTCGACAAGACGTTCGAGGAACGCGAGCAGATCAACGTCCAGGTCGTCAATTCGCTGGACCAGGCGGCGGCGAGCTGGGGCGTGAAGCTGCTCCGCTACGAAATCAAGGACCTGACGCCACCGGCCGAAATCCTGCGCTCGATGCAGGCGCAGATCACCGCCGAGCGCGAAAAGCGCGCGGTCATCGCCACGTCCGAAGGCAACCGCCAGCAGCAGATCAACGTGGCCATCGGCGCCCGCGAGGCGGCCATCGCCAAGTCGGAAGGCGAGAAGCAGGCCGAGATCAACATCGCGCAGGGCGAAGCGCAGGCGACGCTGATCAACGCCGAGGCCAACGCGTCGGCCATCCGCCAGATCGCCGCGGCGATCGAATCGGAAGGCGGCCTGCAGTCGGTCAACATGCGGATCGCCGAGCACTACATCAACGCGTTCGGGCTTCTCGCGAAGACCAACAACACGCTGATCGTGCCGTCGAACGTCTCGGACATGGCGGGGCTGATCGCGACCGCGATGACGGTCATCAAAGCACAAGGAAAATGAGGGGAAATGAGCGCATGGAACTGAAAGGCAGCACGTTCGTCGTTACCGGGGGCGCATCGGGATTGGGCGCGGCGACCGCGCGAATGATCGTCGCAGGCGGCGGCAACGTCGTGCTGGCCGACGTCAACGTGGACGTTGGCAACAGCGCTCGCGGCGGAACTGGGTCGCGCCGCGCGCTTTGTCCGGACCGACGTCACCGACGACGCTAAGCGGCAAGGCGGCGATTGCCGCGAGCGGTAGACGGGTTCGGCTCGCTGCAGGGACTCGTCAACTGCGCCGGGATCGTCCATGGCGAGAAGATCGTCGGCAAGGAGGGGCCGCACACGCTTGCGGGCTTCGTGCGCTCGATCAACATCAACCTCATCGGCTCCTTCAACCTGACGCGCCTCGCCGCGGACGCGATGTCCAGGGGGACGCCGAACGGCGAGGGCGAGCGTGGCGTGATCGTCTACACGGCCTCGATCGCCGCGTTCGACGGCCAGATCGGGCAGGCCGCGTACAGCGCGTCGAAGGCCGGCATCGTCGGCATGACGCTGCCGATCGCGCGCGAACTGGCGCGCTACGGCATCCGGGTCATGACCATTGCGCCGGGCGTGTTCGAGACGCCGATGGTCGGCCAGATTCCGCCCGACATCGCGGAAGCGCTCGGCAAGGCGGTGCCGTTTCCGCCGCGGCTCGGTCGTCCGGCGGAATTCGCGTCGCTGGTCGCGGAGATCATCCGCAACCCGATGTTGAACGGCGAGGTGATCCGCCTCGATGGCGCCATACGGATGGCGCCGAAGTAAAGCCATTCCACTTTTGCACAAGGATGGCGCACTACCTTAGACTTGTGCGATGGTAGGCAACGATCCAGCAGTCACGCGCCGACTGGCCGCGATTCTGATCGCGGACGTCGTCGGTTACACGCGCCTCATGGAGCGTGACGACACTGGCACCTTTTCCCGGCTGCGGACCGTCCGCGACGAAGTCGTGGACCCGGCGATCGTGTCGCACGGTGGTCGGATCGTGAAGACCGCTGGCGACGGGCTGATGGCCGAGTTCACAAGCGCGCTGTCCGCGCTGCGGGCGGCCGTCCACATCCAGCGCGAGATGACGGCGCGCAACGCCGACGTGCCCGCGGACGAGCGCATCGAGTACCGGATCGGCATCAACCTCGGCGACGTGATGGTCGATGGCAGCGATTTGGCCGGCGACGGCATCAATGTCGCGGCGCGACTGGAAACACTATGCGAGCCGGGCGGCATTTGCGTTTCCGGTTCAGTACGCGAACAGGTCCATGGAACGCTTGATGTCGGTTTCGACGACATCGGCGAACAGCAGGTCAAGAATATAGCGCGGCCGATTCGGGCGTTTGCAGTGCGAATCCTGGGCGTCCATGCGCGCACATCAGGCGCCAATTCGAATTCCAGGACCCCAACCCAGGCACAAGCCGGAGTCCCGGTCGCCAGGAAGGTCGACAGGTCGCGCCAATGGATTCTCGCCGGCGCAGTGGTCGGCGTCTCGGCTGCAATACTGATCGCGTCGTCCATGCAGCTATGGCCTTTCCCCAAAAAAGCCCGTACGGAGCCGCCCGCTTTGTCCGTTGCCGTATTGCCGCTGCATGGACCGATTGGCGATTCCAACGCTACGCAGCGGTTGGCATCGCTGTGGCGCGACTTGTCAGCGCAATTAGCACCGGCGGGTAGTTCAATTCGTGTGTTGTCTGCGCCGGACCGGCCAACCAGCGCAGAGAGTTCAATGGGCATGGTCGAGTTGGCCAAGGCGCTTAACGTTCGTTACATTCTGGACGGCGTGGTTCAGCAGGGCGCTGAGATGACCGAGCTTCGAATGCGCCTGATCAACGGTGCCTCCGGACAACAGGTCTGGAGTGAAGCAGTCGCAATGAAGGAACCAGCGACGGCAGTCGAACAGAAGCGTGCGCTCAAAAAGGCGACGGCGCGTATTGCCAACCGACTAGTAGAAGGCGAGATCAAGCGCGTTTCTGCGGATTCGAGTGGTCCGCAGACGGCGATGGATTTGGTGTTGCGTGCCTGGGCGCTGGACAACGAGGATAAGTCCCTGGATCGGTTTCATCGGCAACAGGCACTGTTTGATGAGGCGCTGCGTCGCGACCCCGATCTTTTACCGGCACTGCTCGGCATCTTCGAGGTGCTGGACGGGCAACTCGATCTGGATTCGAATGTTGATCGCGAGGGTCTAATACAACGAATGGACGAGGTGACAAGACGAGCGGTGAATCTGAATCGGGATGCACCTGCGGCTTGGGAGACTCGTTCTGGCGCGCTCATGTACATGGGGCGATGGGACGCCGCGCTGGAGGCGAACGCAACGGCCATCCAGCTCGATCCAGAAGCCGCAAGTCTGATCGCAGGTCGTGCATGGTCAATGTCGATGATTGGGAGGCCCGCGGAGGCATTGGCTCTCGTTGCGCAGTCCGTTGCGATGGATCCTGGGGGGTCGTGGTGGACAATTCGCGTTGGGTGCGAAGCTCACCTTCTGCTTGGGCAATACAAGCAGGCAATAGAGGCGTGCGAGAAAGCTACTGGTCGCGCCGGCGAAGACTTTGACATCGCGTACTTTCTCGCGGCCGCGTACGCCCAGACGGGAGCCACGGCGAGGGCCCGAGAGGAAACTGCGAAGATCCTGCGCCGATCTCCCGCCTTTTCGATTGCGGCACTCAGAGCCAAGCGCTATTCAACCAATCCGGATTACATGAAGCTCGCCGAAGAACATTGGTATCCGGGACTGCGCAAGGCCGGCATCCCCGAGAAATAGGCCCGGTCAGTCGCGCCGAATCAACGCGAAGGCGACGATCGTCATCGCGATGAAGAACACGAACGTCCAACCGGGAATGGCGAGCCCCAGGAATTCCCAGCCCTTTTCCGCGCATTCGCCGCCGCCCGCGAAGACCTTCTTCAACACGTCCATGAACGGCAGCGTTTCCATCATGTAGGAAAAGCCCATGCCGCAGGCGGGCACCTGGTCCTTGGGCAACGACTGCAGCCACACATGGCGCGCAGCAAACGCGCTGCCGCCGCCGGCGAACACCAGCACCAGCCCGGCGTAGATCGCCGCGCCGACGTTGCGCGGATTGTGGAAAAACGCTGCGAGGAACGTGATCCCGATCAGCGTCACGGCAATCCTCTGGAACACGCACAGCGGGCAGGGCTCGAGTCCCTGTCCGTATTGCAGCCACAGCGCCCATCCCATGAGCCCGGCGCAGACGAGGAAGCCTAGAAGGTAGGCGACCCTGCGCGGCGGCAGCAGGATCAGTGCGAGCGACGACACGCCTATGGCCATCACCGCGATGCGATACAGCGACTGCCACAGCGACGGGTCGTTGCCGTACCAGCGGAAGAGAATCTCCTGCCCCAGAAGCGCGAGCGTGAGAACGAGTCCGGCCCACGGCCAGGGAACGGTGGCGTACCGCGTCATCGGATGGCTTTCGCGAGGCTTTGATCGATGTCCCAGATGATATCGTCCACAGCCTCCAGGCCCACGGACAGCCGGATCATTTCGGGAAGCACGCCGGCGGCGCGCTGCTCGGCCTCGTCCAGCTGCCGGTGCGTGGTGGACGCGGGATGGATCACCAGCGTCTTGGCGTCGCCGACGTTGGCGAGATGCGACAGGAACTGCACGCCCTCGATGAACTTGACGCCGGTGGCGGCGCCGCCGCGCACGCCGAACGTGAGGATGCCGCCGGCGCCGCGCGGCAGATAGCGTCGGGCGAGCGGCTCGTAGCGGTTGCCTGGGAGCAGCGGATAGTTCACCCACTCGACCGCCGGATGCGCGGCCAGATGACGCGCCACGGTGAGCGCGGATTCGCAATGCCGCGGCATGCGCAGGTGCAGCGTCTCGATGCCCTGCAGCAGCAGGAAAGCGGACAGCGGCGCCAGCGTCGGGCCCAGCGTGCGCATCGTCTCCATCCGCGCCTTCATCGTGAAGCCGAAATCGCCGAAGGTCTCGTCGAAGCGCACGCCGTGATAGCCGCGCGAAGGTTCGGTCATCTGCGGGAACTTGCCGTTGTTCCACGGAAATTTTCCCGACTCGACCAGCACGCCGCCCATCGTGGTTCCGTGGCCGCCCAGGTATTTGGTCACCGAGTGAATCACGATGTCCGCGCCGTGTTCGATGGGCCGGCACAGCCACGGCGAGGCCAGCGTGTTGTCCACGACCAGCGGAATGTCCGCGGCGTGGGCGATCGCCGCGATGGCCGACAGGTCCGCCACGTTGAGCTGCGGGTTGCCGATCGTCTCGACATAGACCGCCTTGGTGTTGGTCTTGATCGCCGGCCGGAAATTCTCGGGATCGTCGCTGTCGACGAATGTGGCGTCGATGCCGAACTGGGCAAAGGTGACGGCCAGTTGCGAATAGGTGCCGCCGTACAGCGAGCGCGATGCGACGATGTGATCGCCGTTGCGGCAGAGCGTGAGGAGCGCCAGCATCTGCGCGGCCATGCCGGTCGCCGCGGCCAGCGCGGCGCGGCCGCCTTCCAGCGCCGCGACGCGTTCCTCGAGCGCCGCGACCGTCGGATTCGAAATGCGCGAATAGACGTTGCCGAAGGTCTGCAGGTTGAACAGGCTGGCGGCGTGATCGGCGCTGTCGAACACGAACGATGTCGTCTGGTAGATCGGCAGCGCGCGCGCGCCCGTTGCGGCGTCCGGGATCTGCCCCGCGTGCAGGCACAACGTGTCGAAGGCGAACTTGCGGTCGGCCATGGCGTTCAGGATCCCGCTACCGGCCGCCGTGACGAGATCACGCCCGTATTGATGCCGGCCCAGTGCAGGCCGCCCAGAATGCGCGCGTGCTCGATCTTCATGCAGCGATCCACGACGACGTCGAGGCCGGCATCGTTCGCAATGCGCGCTGCATCGTCGTTGCGGATGCCGAGTTGCATCCACAGCACTTTGGCACCCTTGGCAACGGCTTCGCGCGCGAGCGGGACGATCTCGCCGGACTTGCGGAAGCAGTCGACCATGTCGACCGGACCCGGGATGGCGGCGATCGTCGGATAGCACCGCTCGCCCAGCACTTCGTCGTACGTGGGGTTGACGGGAATGATCCGGTAGCCGTGGTCCTGCATGTACTTCGCCGCGAAGAAGCTGGGGCGGTACCAGTTGGCGGAGAGGCCGACCACGGCGATCGTCCGCGATTGGGCGAGGATGCGCCGCAATCCCGCGATGTCGTCGACGATGGGCATGTCGGCCGGTGTCCCGCGAATCAGTATCCGTGGATGATCACGGGAGTTGTGACCGCCGCCGGCGCGGCGGCCACTTTGGGCGATTTGCTCAGGTGCGGATCGGGGCGGGATTTGGCGATGGACGGCATGGAATCCTGGGGACCGAGGGGCATTGACGGGCGGTCCCGAGGGACCCCTTGACGGCCCGCTGCTGCCGGGTGCCGCCGCGCGTTGCATGGTGACGCGGATTGTAACCGCTTGAATCTGCTCGCAGGCGCCTGGCGGCAGGTCTTATCCCGGTGCCGGTGCCGGCCCGGTTTTTTGGGACTTTCCCGCCGAAGTGCCCCCGATTCTCCTGGCCAGGCACAGGCGCGATCCTTGCTTGTATGGTTCAACTGTAAACGCAGACGGCTGATCGACGTCGACTTGCGGGGCACATCCTGATGGCCGGCCTCGGCCTTAAGGAAGCCCTCCGCGGCCAGCCACTTTGTTGTCGGCTAGAGAGAAGAATGCCCGTGCCATGGCTTTGCCGCGACCGCTGAACCGACTGGAGCTCGCTCTACCGCCAACCCTCGGCGTGCCGATGGAGCGGGAGGCGCTGGCCGCGCTGTCCCAGCACAAGCTCAACGCGCTGGGCGTGCCGCTCGCCTATGTCGACCGCAACCAGCGCTATCGCTTTGCCAACAGGGCGTTCCTGGATTGGCTGGGCAAGCGGGCGAACGAGGTGCTCGGGCGCGAGGTGATCGAGGTTCTCGGTCGCGACGTGCTACCAGCTCTACCACGCGTACATCGATGCCGCCCTGTCCGGCGAACGCACCGTGTTCGAGCGGCAGCTCGTCACACCAGGCCGGCAGCCGATCTGGATTCGCGTCGATTACCACCCGGACAGGACCGCCCAAGGTATCGTCCGCGGCTTCATCGTCACCTACAGCGATGTCGACAACCTGAAGCGCCTCGAGCTCGAGGCGGGGCAGCGCGAGCACCGCCTGCGGCTCGTCACCGACAGCGTCGGCCTGCCGATCCTGTATTTCGACCGCCAGCTCAAGCTTCGCTTCGCGAACAAACCGTTCGGTACCTGGATCGGCGTGCCGGCCGACGACGTCCTCGGGCACGCGCTGAAGGAAGTCCTGCCCGCCGATGCGCTGGCGGAAATGCAGGGCTACATCGAGCGTGCGTTTTCCGGCGCGACGGTGTCCTACGAGCGGCGCGAACGCCAGCTCTCGGGGGAATCGCGCTGGACGCGCATTACGCTCTTCCCCGACCGCGAAGTCGGCGGCCGTGTCGGCGGCGCCTTCGCCGTCATGGCCGACATCGAGGACGACATCAAGATCCGCGACGCGCTGAAGTCGCAGGAATCGCAGATGCGCCTGTTCGCGGACAACATACCGGGCCCGATCGCCTACCTGGACCGCAATCTCAAGTACACGTTCGTGAACCAGGCGTTCGCCAACTCGGTCTGCAAGCCGCAGGACGAGATCTACGGCAACACACCGCTCGAGGTGATGAACTCCGAAGTCGCTTCGTTCCTTCGGCCGATCCTGAAGCGCGCGCAAAACGGCGAGCACGTCGAGTACGAGCGGATCGGCACGACACCGCACGGGCAGAACCGGTGGATGCACGGCCGCATCGCCCCCGACCTCGACGTGTCGGGCACGGTGCGCGGCCTGTATTGCACCGAGTACGACATTCACGACCTCAAGCTCACCGAGCAGGCGCTGGCCGCGCGCGAGGAGCAGCTGCGCCTGTTCACGGACAACATTCCCGAGCCCGTCGTCTATCTGGACGAGAACCTCCGCTACGTATTCGTCAACGAGTCGTTCCTGCTTCTCACCGGGCTCGAGCGCAACAACGTCATCGGACGCACGTCGGCGGAAGTCACGGGCGCGGACGACTACGCGGCGCTGGAGCCCTTCATCCTGCGTGCCGTCGCGGGCGAGGCGGTGACCTACGAGCAGACCCTCGTCGATGCGCTCGGCCGCACGCGCTGGCTGCGCGGGCGCATCGTCCCTGACGCGAAGTTCGACGGCACGCTGAAGGGCCTGTACATCGTCGGCCACGACATCACGGACCTGAAACAGGCGCAGGACGCGCTGGCCGCGCGCGAAGGCCAGCTGCGCGCGATCATGGACGGCGTGCCCGCGCCGGTCGCCTACATCGACCGCGAGGAGCGCTGCCACTACGTCAATCGCACGTTCCTGCAGTTCTTCGGGCTGACCGAGGCGCAGGCGATCGAGATGCGGCTGCGCGACGTCGTCGGGCACGGCATCTACCAGAGCGCGCAGGCGATGCTGACCCGCGCGATGGAAGGCGAATCGACGGCATTCGACCGGCTCGTGCCCGGCGCGAACGGCATGCGCCGCTGGATGACCATTCGCGTCGTGCCGGATGCGGCGCCTTCCGGCGAGGTGTATGGCGCGTTCGTGCTGATGAACGACATCCACGGCCTGAAGCAGGCGCAGGAAGCATTGCGCGCGTCCGAAGCCGAGTTGCGCCTCATCATGGACAACGTGCCCGCGCGGGTGTCGTACATCGACCGCGACTACAAGTACCTGTTCCTCAATCGCCATAACGAGGATTGGCTGGGCGAGAACCGCAAGGAACTGATGGGCCGCCAGATCGCCGAAGTCAACGGCGAGGAGCGCGCCGCGCAGCTGTCGCCGCTGCTCGACCGCGTGCTGAAGGGCGAGACCGTTTCGACCGAGAAGCTTCTGTCGCAGCCCGCCGGCGAACAGCGCTGGGAAGCGGTGCACTACGCCCCCAACCGCGATGCCGAAGGCAACGTGATCGGCATCTACGCGGTGCACACGGACATCCACGACCAGAAGCGCAACGAGGAAGAACTGCGGCGCGCGAACTGGATGCTGTCGTCGCATATCAGCAACACGCCGCTGGCGGTGCTGGAGTGGGACCGCGACTTCCGCCTGGTGCGCTGGTCGCCGCAGGCGGAGCGCATCTTCGGCTGGAGTTCCGACGAGATCCTCGGCATCCCGCTGTCCGACAGCCCGCTGGTGCACGAAAACGACCGCGAAGGTTTCGCCGGCCTGGTCGGCAAGCTGATGGGCGGGGAAGAGCCGCGGGCGACGGGTCTGACGCGCAATCACCGCAAGGACGGCGGCACGATCTGGTGCGAGTGGTACCACTCGGCGCTGCTCGATGACGAAGGCCGGATCGTGTCGATCCTGTCCTTCGTGCAGGACGTCTCGTCGCGGATCCAGGCGGAAGAACGCCTGCAATACCTGGCCACGCGCGACGCGCTGACGGGACTGCCCAATCGGTTGCTGCTGCACGAACGACTGACGCAGGCGATCGCGCAGGCCAAGCGCAGCGGCCATCGCGTCGGCGTGCTGTTCATCGACCTCGACCGCTTCAAGAACGTCAACGACACGCTGGGCCACCGCATCGGCGACGAGCTGCTGAAGCGCGTCAGCGCCGCGTTGTCGGGCGCGCTGCGCGAGACCGACCTGCTCGCCCGGCTGGGCGGCGACGAGTTCATGGTGATCGTCGAGGACTTCGACGACCCGGCGGTCCTGGGCCGGATCGCGCAGAAGCTGCTCGACGCGATCGCCCAGCCGTTCGAGATCGAGGAGCACGACATCTACGTCACATCGTCGATCGGCATTGCCGTGTATCCCGACGACTCGGACGATCCCGAGGAGCTGCTGAAGCACGCCGACGTGGCGATGTACCGGTCGAAGGAACTCGGCCGCAACACGTTTCAGTTCCTCGACGCCAACCTGGCGGAGCATCGGCTGCAGCAGCATACGCTCGAGGTCGCGCTGCGATCGGCATTGGCGGACAACGCGCTGCGGCTGCACTACCAGCCCGTGATGCGCATCCACGACCGCGCCATCGTCGGCGCCGAGGCGCTGTTGCGCTGGACCGACTCCGAGCACGGCAGCGTCCCGCCGAAGGTGTTCATTCCGCTCGCCGAGGAGTCCGGCCTGATCCACGCGCTCGGCGAGTGGGTGCTGAAGATCCGCTGCCGCGCAGTGCGTGGCCTGGCGCAAGGCGGGCATGGAACTCAAGGTGTCGGTCAACCTTTCCGCGCGGCAGTTCTACCGCGAAGACCTGGCGCAACGGATCTCGGACATCGTCAAGACCGAAAACTGCGATCCGTCCTGGATCGAGCTCGAGGTCACGGAGACGAGCCTGCTGCACGACCTCGACGCCATACGCAAGGTCCTGCACCAGCTGCGCGATGAAGGCTTCACCGTCGCGATCGACGACTTCGGCACCGGCTACTCGTCACTGACGCACCTGAAGCATTTCCCGATCGACACGCTGAAGATCGACATATCGTTCATCGCCGACCTGGAAACGGATCCGCAGGACGCCGCCATCACCGAGGCGATCATCGGCCTTGCCCGCGGCCTCGGACTGAAGGTCGTCGCCGAAGGCGTGGGCAGCCGCGAACAGCTGGAATTCCTCGACATCCATGGCTGCGACAGCTTCCAGGGCTTCTGGATGAGCAAGCCGCTGCCGGCGGACGAATTCGCTGCGTTCGTCGCCGGCCGGAAGTAACGAGTCCTAATCCAGACCCGATCTCGAGCGCGGTGTCGGGTCATATCGGTGCTTCACGATCTCGGTGCGGCCACCGAAACCGCTTCGGACGCATTGCGGCCGTGTCCGACGGTGGATCGAATTGGCGGTATCGACCCCCAGCGGACCTTCGCAACTGACCGTTATCCGGCAACATAGTGCGGTCTTCGAATTCAGCGTCTGCGGTTCCCTTGATGAACCGTGTCGTACATTCTTGTCAGCACCGCATTGTGCCCCGGCATTGACGCCAAATTAACCGCGGCATTGACCCAGATCAACCGCATGCGGAGCCGCATATATAACGCACGCGCTATATTGCAAGCATGAATCCCAACATCGATCTGATCGGTGATTCCACCCGGCGCTGCATGTTGGCGCTATTGGCGGTCGAGGGTGAAGTTTGCGTCTGCGAGTTCGTCGCAGCGCTCGACGAGCTTCAGCCGAGCATTTCTCGCCACCTCGCCTTGCTGCGAGACGGTGGTTGGATCAAGTCCCGCCGCGAGGGGACGTGGATGCACTATCGGTTGGCAACCTTGCCCAGGTGGGCTCGGTCGATGCTCGACGCGCTGGTCGGCGGCGGCGTGCCGCCAGAGGTCCTTCGGTCGGTGAGAAGGCGCCTTGCGGCGTTCAATGGCCGGCCGCCGCGCGCCAGCGGACGGGTCGCCGCATGAACGTCGTCGTCGCGCTCCCCAACCACTGGCCCCGGCTGTTCCTGCTGGTCGCGGCCGCGGTGTGGTTCGTTGCTTTTCAGGCGTTGATCCCGCTGTCGGAGATGCTGACAGCGCTGCTACCCGTGGATCGGGACAGCCGCCTGGGCGGCGCACTCCAGTTCTTCTTCTATGACACCCCGAAGGTGCTGCTGCTGCTCACCGGGGTCGTGTTCGTCATGGGAATGATCAATTCCTACTTCACGCCGGAACGAACGCGGGCCCTCCTCGCCGGCCGCGCCGAGGGCGTAGGCAATGTACTGGCGGCCTCGCTTGGCGTCGTAACGCCGTTCTGCTCGTGCTCGGCGGTGCCGCTGTTCATCGGCTTCGTGCAGGCAGGTGTGCCGCTCGGCATCACTTTCTCGTTCCTCATCTCGGCGCCGATGGTCAACGAGGTCGCGCTCGCGCTGCTGCTCGGGCTCTTCGGCTGGAAGGTCGCCGGCCTTTATCTCGGCCTCGGCCTTGCCGTTGCCATCGTGTCCGGCTGGGTGATCGGCCGGCTGCGCATGGAGGCGCATCTCGAGGACTGGGTGAGGAACATGCCGCGCCTGAACGTCGCGGTCGGTGCCGACGCGGTGACGCTGGCCGAGCGCGTGCAAGCCGGGCTTACATCAGCGCGCGAGATCGTGGGCAGGGTCTGGCCCTATGTCGTCGCGGGCATTGCCATCGGCGCTGCCATCCACGGCTACGTACCCGAGGACTTCATGGCCGGCCTGATGGGCAAGGATGTCTGGTGGTCGGTGCCGGTCGCCGTGCTGATCGGCGTGCCGATGTACTCGAATGCCGCGGGCATCATTCCCATCGTCGAGGCGCTGCTGGCCAAGGGCGCTGCGCTCGGCACCGTACTGGCGTTCATGATGAGCGTCATCGCGCTGTCGCTGCCCGAGATGGTCATCCTGCGCAAGGTCCTCAAGATGCGGCTCATCGTCACGTTTGCCGCCGTGGTGGCGAGCGGCATCCTGCTGGTGGGCTACGTGTTCAACGCCGTATTGTAGGTCAATCGGACATCATCATGAAAGCGATCAAGGTACTGGGAACGGGGTGCGCCAACTGCCGTGCGACGACTCAGCGCGTCGAACAGGTGGCGAAGGAACTGGGCGTCGCGATCACTTTGGAGAAGGTCGAAGCGATCCAGGACATCATGAGCTACGGAATTCTGGCCACGCCTGGCGTCGTCGTCGACGGCAAGGTCGTGCACTCGGGCGGCGTGCCGACCCGCGAGAAGGTCACCGGCTGGTTCACCGCGAACGCGGAACCGGCAGCCGCCGCCTCGCCGATTGCGGCTGGCTGCGCGTGCGGCGGCCGCGGATGACGCGCGGACCCGCCTCCCGCCCGATGCGGGTGTTACGTCCATTCACTCGTGGAGGCCAGATGCGGATCACCACCGCATTTGCGGCAGCCTTGACGGTGGCCTGGGCGGGCGTCGTTGCGTCCTCCGCCATCGCGCAGGACCACCAGCATTCGATTGCGGCAACCGCTGCCCCCAGCGCCGATACAAGGCAATTCGTCCAATTTCCCGAACCGATGCGCCTGCACACGATTACCAGCATGCGTGACCATTTGCTCGCGCTGCAGGAAATCAATGTTGCCCTGTCCAAGAACGAATTCGACAAGGCGGCGGCCATCGCCGAGCAGCGCCTTGGCATGAGTTCGCTGGAGCTTCACGGCGCGGCGCATATCGCGCCTTTCATGCCGCAGGCGATGCGGGACATCGGGACGCAGATGCATCGGGCCGCGAGCCGCTTCGCAGTCGAAGCGCAGACGGCGAGCGCGAGCAACGACGTTCGGCCGGTCCTGGCGGCACTCGGCACGGCCATGCAGCAATGTGTGGCTTGCCACGCTGCCTACCGATTACATTGATTGGCCGTTAAGAACTGCGTTGCCAGCGATCATAGCGTCGAACGTCTGCTTCCTGGCAATTTGGACGGAGACCACCACCGATAGGAATTGGCCGATAGCGCCAGTTGACGGGCGCTGGTTCAATGACGGCAAACGCGGCGAAGCGGACGGCGCGTCGGCGGGCCTTACTTGTTCTGCGCCAGCCAATCGGCCAGCGCTTCCGCTGCCGCTTCCCATTCCGGTTCCAGCATCAGCATGTGCGCCATGCCCGGCAGGATCGTCGCGTCGACGCCGTGATGGTGCGCGGTGGCCCTGGCGTCGGACGGCGTGCAGATCCGGTCGTCGTGCGCGCCGAGCACCAGTACCGGTGACGTGGGCCGTTCCGGCAGCGCCATGTGCAGCCGCAGCGACATATCGAGCAGCGCGCGCGGCGATTCCACGTTCATGTGCCGCTGCGCCTCGGTGAGGATGGCTCTTGGGACGCCGGCGCTGAAATAGAACGGCGCCAGCGTGGCGAGCAGGCCGTCGGTGAGTTGCGACGGATCGAACTGGGCGAGCTGCGAAACATAGTTCGGATGCGCGGCGGCCAGTCGCGCGGCGACGGAAAGCAATCCAGCGGGAGGCACCGGCGCCAGCAACGCGGCGGCGCGCACGGGGCGCGTCGCCAGCATTCTCTCGATGACCGCGGCTCCCATCGAATGTCCGATGAGGATCGGCGGGGCATCCAGCTGTCCGGCGACATGTTCGACGTCGGCGACGAAGTCGTCGAGGCCGGCGACGAACAGCGAGCCGAGCCCGCCGCTGGCGCCATGTCCGCGCAGGCTCAATGCGTAGGCGGGCCAGCCGCGCTCGGCGAACCACGGGCAGGAAGTAAGGTGTCCAACACCACGCGTCGCAGTAGCCGCCATGGACGAACAGCAGCGGCGGCTTGCGCGATGCCCGCTTGGGCAGCTGCGACAGCACTTCGAGTCGTGTTTCGGGAGGTAACATCGGCGACAGGACGTCGAGAGTCGGGGGTCCGGAATCAGGTGTGCGATATATTCGGCGCGGACGGGATAGGCACCGGCCTGCCGGTCACCCGTTTCCAGCATTGTTTCGTTGACAGCCGCATGCCTGCCGACCAAAAAGGGACGATTGTGCCAGATCGCAACGACGCGCCGGTGTCCACGAGCTACGACCCCGCGTGCCGCCGCTGCCCGCGGCTTGCGTCGTTCCTGGCGCGAGGTCAAGCGCGAGCACCCCTTGTACTGGTGCAAACCCGTGCCTCCGTTCGGCGCGCGGACCGCGCGTCTGGTCATCGTCGGCCTGGCGCCGGGAATGCACGGCGCCAATGCCTCGGGCCGCCCGTTCACCGGCGACTACGCCGGAATTCTCCTGTATGCGACGCTGCATGCCTATGGTTTCGCCACGCAGGCCGTCGCCACCGCACGCGATGATGGCCTGCGTCTCGTCGACTGTCGCATCACCAATGCGGTCAAGTGCCTGCCTCCGGCAAACAAGCCCGCGCCCGTCGAGGTCCGCACCTGCAACGACTACCTCGCAGCCGACCTGGCGAGCGTGCCGGAGGGCGGCGCGATCCTGGCGCTCGGCCGCATCGCGCACGAAGCGACGCTGCGCGCGCTTGCGCTGAAAGCCTCGGCGTTCACCTTCGCGCACGGCGCCACGCATGCGCTGCACGGCGGCCGTCTGCTCGTCGACAGCTATCACTGCAGCCGCTACAACACCAATACGCGCCGCCTGACTCCGGCGATGTTCCACGCTGCGTTCGACGCCGTCGTGGCGCATCTTGGCGCGCGGCCGCGGACGAGGCGGCATGAGCTCGGCATGACGACGGCAATGAACGCAGAAGGCGGTACCAAAGGCTTCGATTCCGTGGAACTCCTCGCGTCGCTGCCGCACCGGCCCGGGGTGTACCGCATGTACAACGCTGCCGGCGAAACGCTGTACGTGGGCAAGGCGCGCGACCTCAGGAAGCGCGTCTCCAGCTATTTCCAGAAGACCGGTCACGAGGCGCGCATCGCGGCGATGGTGGCGCAGGTCGCGCGCGTCGAAACCACGGTCACGCGCTCCGAAGGCGAGGCCCTGCTGCTCGAAAACAACCTCATCAAGTCGCACGAGCCGCGCTACAACATCCTGTTCCGCGACGACAAGAGTTATCCGTACGTCTGCCTCACGGGCGAACCCTTCCCGCAACTGCGCTTCCACCGCGGCGCGCTCGACCGCCGCAACCGCTACTTCGGTCCGTTTCCCGGTGCCGGCGCGGTCCGCGAGGGCATCGCGCTGCTGCAGAAGGTGTTCATGCTGCGCACCTGCGACGAATCCGTCTTCGCCAACCGCTCCCGGCCGTGCATGCTCTACCAGATCCAGCGCTGCACGGCCCCGTGCGTGGGTTTCATCGCCGAAGACGAATATCGCGAAGACGTGCAGGGGGCCACGCTTTTCCTTCAGGGCAGGGCGGGCGAAGTGCTGACGCAACTCCAGGGGCAGATGGATGCGGCGGCGGCAGCGCTCGAGTTCGAGCGGGCGGCGCGCTTCCGCGACCGGATCAATCGCCTGCAGCTGCTGCAGGCCCGCCAGTTCGTCGAAAGCGCGACTGCAGGCGACATCGACGTGGTCGCAGCGGCCTTCGAAGGCGGCCTGGTCGCGGTCAACGTGGTGATGATCCGCGGCGGGCCGGCACGTGGGCGACCGCACGATCTTTCCCCGTCATGCCGACGCGATGAACGTAGGCTCCGGCAACGACGTCGTCTCGGCGTTCCTCGAGCAGCACTATGTCGAGCGTCCGGTGCCGCCGACGATCATCGTTCCCGACATCCTGGACCACGCCGCGCTGGCTGAAGTCCTTTCGGCGCAGGTTCAGCGCAAGGTGGAAATCGTCGGCAATCCCGGCGGCGAGCGCCGCGTCTGGCTGACGATGGCCATGCAGAACGCCACGTTGGCCATTCGTCAGCGCCTTGCGCAAAAGGCGACGCAGGAGGACCGCCTGGCGGCGCTGCAGCAGGCGCTGGGTCTCCCGGCCTCGGCGCAGCGGATCGAGTGCTTCGACGTGTCGCACACGATGGGCGAGGCCGCGGTCGCTTCCTGCGTGATTTTCGATCGGCTCGCCATGCAGTCGTCGGAATATCGCCGGTTCAATGTCACGCCGGAGCAGGGCGGGGACGATTACGCGGCGATGCGCGAGGCGCTGGCGCGGCGCTGCGCGCGCATCGTCGCGGGTGAGTATCCGCCACCGGACCTGCTGGTCATCGACGGCGGCAAGGGCCAGGTCGCGGTGGCCGCCAACGTCCTGGAGGAACAGGGCATGCATGGCGTGCCGCTGATCGGGATCGCCAAGGGCCCAGAGCGCAAGGCAGGTCTGGAGGACATTGTGTTTCCCGACCGCGACGTGGTCCTGAACCTCCCTTCCGACCATCCCGGGCTGCATCTGCTGCAGCAGATCCGCGACGAGGCGCATCGCTTCGCGATCCAGGGCCATCGCGCGCGGCGCGGCAAGGCGCGCACCACGTCAACGCTCGAGGACATCGCGGGAATCGGCGCCACGCGGCGCCGGGCTCTGCTGACGCATTTCGGCGGCATGCGGGGCGTGCAGGCGGCCAGCGTGGACGACCTTGCACGGGTGCCCGGCATTTCCCGCGCGCTGGCGGAGAGAATATTTGCCGACCTGCATTGACGGGGGTCAGCGAGCGACGGAACTCGCGAGTTAGAATCACGCGTAACGCCACATTGCCTGCAGCGCGGCGGATTCTCCAACGCCAATGCCGATCAACACCCCCATACTCCTGACCTGGCTGCGGATCGTCGCGATCCCGATCTTCGTCGCGGTCTACTACCTTCCCGACACCTGGCTGTCGCCGGTGGCCAAGAACTGGACGGCCATGAGCATCTTCTCGGCGGCCGCCATCACCGACTGGCTGGACGGCTACCTGGCGCGCAAGTGGGGGGAGACCAGCGCGTTCGGCGCGTTCCTGGATCCGGTCGCCGACAAGCTGATGGTTGCCGCGGCGCTGATACTGCTGGTGCAGCTCGGCCGCGCGGAGGCGTATCTCGCGATCATCATCATCGGGCGGGAGATCGCCATCTCCGCGCTGCGCGAATGGATGGCGCAGCTGGGCAAGACCAAGAACGTCGCCGTCGCTTTCGTCGGCAAGGTCAAGACCGCCGCGCAAATGACGGCCATCATCGCGCTGCTGCTGTGGGAGCCGCTCATTCCGGGCCTGCCGACGCCCGTGCTCGGAACGTTCGCATTGTGGGTCGCGGCCATCCTCACGCTGTGGTCGATGTTCCATTACCTGCGGCTCGCGGCGCCGCATCTTGCCGCCGACAGCGTAACCGGCGCGCGGTCGACGGTCATCGGAAAGCAGGATCCGAAGGGAAGGCCGGGCTCGGAATAGACATCCCTGCCGCTGCGCGGGTCAGGACGTCAACGCGGTCAGGATGAATGCCTCGACGGGCTGCGCGAAACCTTTCAATGACATTGGACCCGCTGGCGATGTCTCGGCAGCGTCGTCCAGCGCCGCGCGCATGCGGCGGTTGATGAGGATCTGGCCACCCTTGGCTTCGTCGCACAGACGCGCGGCCAGGTTCACCACCCCGCCGATTGCCGAATAGTCCCAACGGCCCTCGAAGCCGAACGCGCCCAGCGTGGCGAAGCCCTGCGCCATGCCAATCCCCAGGTGGAGGTCGTGTCCGGACTTGAGCCAGCGGGCGCGCAGCGGCGCGAACGCGGCCTGCATCTCCAGCGCCATCCGCGCCGCGCGCAGTGCGGGATCGGGGATCGGCAGTGGATCGTTGAAGAAGATCAGGATGCCGTCTCCGGCAAAGCGATCGACGGTGCCCTCGCAGCGCGTGACCAGCGTTCCCATCGCCGCGTGGAACTCGCGCAGCACGCCTTCGACTTCCTCGGGTTCGGCGACGTCGGTGAAGGCCGTGAAGCCGCGCAGATCGAGGAACACGTAGCAGATCTCGCGGCGATGCGGGCTCAGGATCGACTTCTCGCCACCCGACGTTATCGCGTCCGCGACGCTCGGCGAGAAGAAGCGCCGCAGTTGGCCCAGCCGGTCGATCTGCGCGACCTGCTCGTCGACACGGTCCTTGAGCTGCGCGTTCCATGTTTGAAGTTCGGCGGCCTGGTGACGGACCTCGTCCTGGAGCGATTTGATCCGCAGCAGCGAGCGCACGCGCGCGAAAAGTTCGCCCTGGTTGATCGGCTTGCTCAGGAAGTCGTCCGCGCCCGCTTCGATTCCCTTGACGCGTTCCTGGTCCGGGTCCAGCGCCGTCACAAGCACGACGGGCAGCAACGCTGTCCCGGCCTCGGCGCGGATGCGGCGGCACACGTCGTAACCGGAGAGGCCGGGCATCATCACGTCGAGCAGCACCAGGTCGGGTGGTTCCGATGCGATCTTCGCCAGCGCCTCTTCGCCGGATGCCGCCGTCGTCACCGCGTAGCCCCTGGCGGCAAGCACGTCGCCGAAGAGCTTCACGTTGTTGGGCGTGTCGTCGACAACCAGCACCTTCGCCGCCGTGCTCATAGCGGGCACCTCACTTTGATGGAACTTCCAGCAGCTTGCGCACCGTGGCCAGGAACTCGTTCAGGTTGATCGGCTTGCCCACGTAGGCGTTGAAGCCGGCCTCGGTGATCTTGTTGCGGTCTTGCTGCATCACCGACGCGGTGACCGCGGCAACCGGAATGTCCGCCGTGGACGGATCCGCGCGCAGCACGCCGATCGCCTCGATGCCGTTCATGCCCGGCAACTGGATGTCCATCAGGATGAGATCGGGCTTGCGTTCGCGCGCGAGCACGATGCCATCCTCCGCGGTTCCCGCCTCGATCGTCGCGTAGCCCTTGACCTGCAGCACGTCGCGAACGAGTTTCAGGTTCTTGTCGTTGTCTTCGACGATCAGTATGAGGCTCATGGCTTTATCGGCAGAGTGAAGGTGAACGTCGAGCCCTGGCCGGGCTTGCTGTCGACGCTGATCCGTCCGCCATGCAACTCGACGAAGCGGCGGGTGAGGGCCAATCCGAGTCCGGTGCCCTCCTGCTTGCTCGTGTAGTTGCTCCCGACCTGGCGGAATTCCTCGAACACGGCTTCCTGGTCCTCCGGGGCGATGCCTATGCCCGTATCGTGCACCGCGATCATGATGTTGTCGCCCTGGCGCCGGGCGCTCACGTCGATCCGTCCGCCGTCCGGCGTGAACTTGACCGCGTTGGACAGCAGGTTGAGGAGAATCTGCTTGAACTTGCGCTCGTCCGCGACGACGTTGCCAAGTTCGGGCTCCACGTTCTGTGCCATCGCAATGCCGTGCTTCTGCGCGCGCTCGCGAATGAGCGTCAGGGCGTTGGCGATCGCGGACGGCAGGTCGAACGTGGACAGGTCGAGTTCCATCCGCCCGGCTTCGACCTTCGACAGGTCCAGGATGTCGTTGATCAGGTTGAGCAGGTGCCGGCCGGAGGAGTGGATGTCCTTCAGGTAGTCGTCCTGCTTTTCGTTGATGTCCCCGAAAAGCCGCTCCAGCAGCACTTCGGAAAAGCCGATGATGGCGTTCAACGGCGTGCGCAGCTCGTGCGACATGTTGGCCAGGAACTCGGACTTGTGCTGGTTGGCGATCTCGAGCTGCCGGCTCTTGTCCTGGATCTCGCGGAACAGGCGCGCATTCTGGATCGCGATCACCGCCTGGTCGGCGAACGTTCTCAGCAGCGCGATGTCCTTGTCCGTAGAAGGGTCCGGGATTCTCGCGGCCGACGCTGATTGCGCCAATGCCATTCGCCTTCCCAGAGCATGGGCGCGATGATCACCGCGCGCACGCCGACCGACTGCATAGCCGACGCGGCTGTGTCGCGGAACGTTCGCGTCCGCGGCGACGTCCGGGACGTGTTCCACGGCCCGCGAGAGGATGGCGTTGGCGCTGATGGACGCTCCGGCGACGATCGGGCCGACGACGTAGTCCTTCTGGTCCGCGGCGGGCCCGCGAAAGGCCTCGATGCGCAGTATTCCGTCGTCGCCGACAACTTCGATGGCGATCACCTTGCCGGCGAAAAGTCGCTCGCAACTGGTCAGGATGCGCTCGAACACCGGCGACGTGTCGGCGATCGAGCTGCTGATCGCGGCGAGCACTTCGCCGGAGGCGCGCTGCTGGTCGAGTGCTTCCCGCGTCTCGTTGACCAGGCGCGCGTTCTGGATCGCGATCACCGCCTGGTCGGCGAACGTCTTCAGCAGCGCGATGTCCTTGTCGGAGAACGGACCGGCGTAGTCTCGCGCGACCCAGATCGCGCCTATCCCCCTGCCTTCCCACATCATCGGTGCGCCGATGGCTGCCTTGATTCCGAAGACCTCGAATGCCGTGCGGGCGTTGGCCGGGACTTCGTCGAGGTTTGCGAAGTGTACGACTCCGCGCGTCGCGATGGCGCGGCCGGTGGCGCTGGTTGCGTCGACCGGATGCGGATAGACGCGCTTTACATCGTCCTGGTTGGGACCGTGATAGGCGCCGAGATGGACCAGGCCGTCGTCACCGACCAGGTCGATCACCGCCAACTTGCCCGTGAACAGCCGCTCGCAGCTGTTGAGAATTGTCTCGAAGACAGGCGACGTGTCGGCGATCGAGTTGCTGATCGCGGCGAGCACTTCCCCAGCCGCCCGCTGCTGGTCCAGTGCCTCCTTGGTTTCGTTGAACAGGCGGACATTCTCGATTGCAATGGCCGCCTGATCGCCAAAGGTCTGCAACAGTGCGATTTCGCGCTCGCTGAATGGGCGCACTTCGCGGCGGCGCAGCATGATGGCTCCGAAAGGCACGCCCTCGCGGTACAGCGGCGTCACGAGCAGCGTTCGGTTGCCGAGACGGCGCGAGATTTCCGCGCCGACCGGATACTCGAGGGCTTCGCCCAGTGCGTCGTGAACGTGAATGGTCTTGCGCTCGAGCACGGCACGACCGGAAATCGATTCGCGGCTGATCGGCAGCACCGCGGTTGCGGCGGCCTCCTCCGGAGACTCGCCCGTGGACGCGACGTGCCGCAGCACGTTGCCGTCGGTCAGGTGGATCGATGCCGCCGACGCGCCGCAAAGACTCACGGCGCGGTCGGCAATGGCGTCGAGCACGGGCTGGACGTCCGTCGGCGAACTCGAAATGGCGCGCAGGATTTCGCTGATCGCCGTCTGCTGCTCGAGGCCTTCCTTCGTTTCGTTGAACAGCCGCACGTTGTCGATGGCGATGGCGGCCTGGCGTGCAAACGTCTGGACCAGCGCAACCTGTTTGTCGGAGAACAGGTGGGCTTCCATCCGCCACAGGGCGATGGCGCCGATCGCGTGATCCTCGCGCATCAACGGCACCGCCAGCAGCGTGTGATGCCCGAGCCGCCGCTGCATTTCGCGCCCGCCCGGATACTCTTCCTCGGACTCCAGCGCGAGGTCCTTCAGGTGAATGGTCGTCTTGTCGACGATGGCCCGGCCCGCGACCAGCCCGCGGCTGATGGGAAGTACATCGCCTACGGCCGTCGGGAGGGTGGCGGTTCCCGCTGCCACCCAGCGCATGTTCTCGCCCTCGACCAGCGCGACGACTGTCTGCGCTGCGTCGCAAAGCTTCAACGCGCGTTCGGCAACGACATTGAGCACCGGCTGTACGTCCGTCGGCGAACTCGATATGACGCGCAGGATTTCGCTGATCGCCGTCTGCTGCTCGAGGCCTTCCTTCGTCTCGTTGAACAGCCGCACGTTGTCGATGGCGATGGCGGCTTGTCGCGCAAACGTCTCCACCAGCGCGACCTGGTCGCGCGTGAACGCCGTGGGCTCACGGCGGTACGAGAAAGATCCCGCCGTAGGCATTGCCCTCGCGCATCAGCGGCACTGCGAGCACTGCACGGCAGCCGAAGCGCAGCATGTTCTCGCGCGCGCCATCGAATTCGCTGTCGAGCAGCGGAACGATGTCGGCGTGCTGCACGGTGGCGCGATCGATTGCCGCGCGCCCCGTGACGGAGGCGTGCGTGAGAGGCACGGACAGCGTGAACGCTTCCTGCTCGCCGGTGCTTGATGATCCGGCCCAGTGTCCCGCCGCCGGGCGCAGCACGTCGCCGTCGATCAGCATCAGCCGCGAGAACGGGGCGGCGCACAGGATGGGCCGCGCGCTTGGCGACGATGTCGAGCACCGGCTGCACGTCGTCCGGGGAACTGGAGATCACGCGCAAGATTTCGCTGATCGCCGTCTGCTGCTCTAGGCCTTCCTTCGTCTCGTTGAAGAGGCGGACGTTGTCGATGGCGATCGCCGCCTGGCGGGCGAAGGTCTCGACGACGGCAACCTGGTCCGGCGAGAACGGCCGCGGCTCGAGCCGGTAGAGCACGATGGCGCCGTACGCGCCACCCTCGCGGATCAGCGGCACCGCCAGCGACGCCCGCTGCCCGGTCAGCTCGACGTTCGGCCTGGCGTCCGGAAACTCCGTGTCGAGCAAGGGAACAACGTCCTCGACGTGGATTGTCATGCGGTCGATGGTGGCGCGGCCGGCCATCGATGTGCGCGACAGCGGCACCGGACCTGGCGCCTTGCCCGGAGCCTCCGCGGGGAAGAGATCGGCGCGCGGCCGCAACAGGTCGCCGTCGATCATGAAAATTCGCGCGTAGGGCGTCCCGCACAGGTGCGCCGCGCGTTCGGCGACTGCGCGCAGGACGGGTGTAACGTCGGTCGGCGAACTCGAGATGACGCGCAGGATTTCGCTGATCGCTGTCTGCTGATCCAGCGAATTGGTGAGCTCGCGCGTGCGCTCGTCGACCTTACGCTCCAGCCCCGCGTAGGACTCGCTCAGTTGCCCGGTCATGCGGTTGAACTGGTCGGCCAGCGCCTCCAGTTCGTCGCCCGTCTGGATGCGGATCTTCTGGTCCAGGTCGCCGTCGCCGATGCGCCGCGCGCCCTCGTCCAGAATCCGGATCGGCTGCACCATGCTGCGTGCGAGCGCCAGCGCGGCCAGCGCAGATATCACGAGACCGGCCAGCAGCAAAAGACCGGTGCGCAGGATCGACGTGTACACCTTCTCGTACACCTCCCGCACCGGTTGCTCGACAAACACGCTCCAGGCCAGCGGCTCGATGGCCGCCACGGAGGTCAGCACGTCAGTGCCGGACAGGTCCTTGGACAGCATGGCCTCGGCATCAGGCCCATTTTCGTCGTGCGCGGCTTTCACGTGAGGCAGGTTGGAGAGATCGGTCTTGCGCAGCACCAGGCCGATATCCGGATCGGCGATCAGGAATCCGTTGCGGTCGACAACATATGCCTTGCCCTTGTCGCCGATCTTGATGCGCGAAACCACGTCCCAGATAAACTTGAGGTTGACCTCGGCAACGGTCACCGGACCCGTTTCACTTCCCGATCGAATGGCGATGGTCATGTACGGTTCGGTTTCCTTGCGGAAGTACACCGGCCCGAACCATGGCTTGCCTTTCCTTGCGTTGCGGAATGCGGGTTCCTGCGAGCGGTCCTTGCCCGAGTTGATGATGTCCATGCCCAGACGCGACACGGCGATCTGCTCGCGGCCGTTGGCGTCCAGCTGCGCGATGTCCGTCACTTCGGGCGCCTGGCGCAGCAGTTTCAGGAATTCGATGCGGCGCAGCTCGACGTCCGCGGCATCGAGCTGCGGCAGCGCGGCGTAGGCCAGTTGCTGCTCGATCTGGTGGATGTACTGCTCGATCCGGGAGGCTGCCGCGACCGCCTTCTCGTGCTGCAGGTTGGACAGCGCTGTCTTGATTTCCTGATACGAGAAATAGATGCTGATCGCCCCCGACGTGAGCAGCGCGCCGGTGACCAGCGTCAGGATGAGCAGCAGGTATTTGCGGAACAGCCGACCGCGATGCGCGTCGCGCTTGGTCGGCGTTGCCGTGGCGGGGAGGGCATGCTCGGACATCGTGCGCTACCGTACGCGATGTGAGCGGGTCAACGCAAATAGCTGCGTCGTCATGCGAAAGGGCTCCAGGTGCCGGCGAAGGGGTACCGCGCAGTGGGCGCATTATTGCCCATTCCATCCCCTGCACGGGGAAGGTGTTTGACCCGAAAGCCCCGAAAAAGCTATAATCTTGGGCTCAATTCCCTGATAGCTCAGTTGGTAGAGCGACGGACTGTTAATCCGCAGGTCCCTGGTTCGAGCCCAGGTCGGGGAGCCAGATACTTCAAGGGGTTGCGTCAACTCGATGCGGCCCCTTTCGCATTCTTACGACGCGGGTGGCCGTTTTGCCAGTCCTGCTAACCCGGCCAAGTTCCTCCGAGGACTGCAATCTACGCACCAGCACGCTCTCATTATCAAAGTAAGGCGCGATCCGCCTGAGCGCGGGTTGCCCACCCTTTGCATCAACCGAGGAAGCGTACCGTGATTGAAACACTGAAGTGTCTGAAGAAGTATGGCCAGCGCCTTGACTTGGAAATTGCCAAAGAGATGGGCTTGCCACTTGCATTAGTGCAGCAGCGGCTGACTGGCCTCGCTGCGACGGGGGACATTATCGTTTGCAGGTTGACCCGCTTTGAGAATGGCAAGCAGATCGACGCATTGCAATGCCGGGTGTCTGGTCATGTCCCGCCAGTCGCCCCCGGGCGCAAGGCGAAGGCGACTGCTTAGTCACTTTGGGTGCGCAGCTTAGGGATGCGCTCTAGTAATTGCTGCGGACCTCCAGGCGAAGACCGGCAAACGTGGTCTTAAGCTCATCTGGGCCTACTTGCACACGCGTGCGGGGCCGGAAATGAACTAGTTCTCGACCCGTGTTGGAGGCGCGGCTTGCGCATCAGTGCGACATCAGCACCGGCACTGTCATCGACTGGAGAATGAGGCGCGTGACGCCGCCCGCTACGCGCTCCGCGAGCCTGGCCCGGCTGTAGCCTCCCATCACGATCAGGTCGGATGCCAGGTCGGATGCCCTCGACAGCAGCAGGTTGCCGACATCGATGTCGTCGGCAATCTCGGCGCGCACCCGCGCGGTGATGCCGTGCCGGGCGAGATAGTCCGCGATTCCGGACCCGGACAGGGCATCTCCCGAAACGCTGCCGCCCGGCGAGGAGACCGGCATCACGACCACATTGTCGGCCTGCTTCAGAAATGGGAGCGCATCGCTGACGGCGCGCGCCGATTCGCGGGTCTCCTTCCACGCGATGAGTACGTTCCGGCCTATGACAGGGAAATCGCCGAGGTACGGCACGATCAGCAATGGCCGACCCGCCTGCATGAGCATTCCGTAGAGGACGTCGCCGGCGAATGCCGCGTCCGGGTCCCCGGGAAGTGGCTGACCGGCCACGCCCATGTCGACACGACGCATATTCAGGATGGCTGCTTCGAGCGCCGGTCCCGCCGGCGCACTCCACGTCACCGCGGTCAGTTGCTCCGCCGCCGCGCCGGCGCGGAAGCGCTTCTCGGCACTCGCCTGCGCATCGCCGGTCTCGCGCAGGTGATTCTCGACCACGGAGTTGGGGAGCATCGCCGACGTGAACGGCGTCATCTCGCGGGCGGGAGTGACATAGATCCCGTGCAGGTCGGCGCCATGCGCGCGCGCCAACCGGGCCGCCACGCGAATGCGGCGGTCGCTCTGGTCGTTGTCGTCGACCTGGACGAGAAGGCTGCGATAGCTCATGTTAACCTCATCGATTGTCGTATTGCGATTCTGCGCCTATGACGGATCGGCGGAATTGACGCCGATCATGCATTGACCGCCGTTCTGGTTCCCGTTCTCACCAAGTCCACCGATGACAGGTCCATGCATCCCGCCCTTTTCTCGCCGTTCGCGCTGCGCAAACTGAACCTCGCCAATCGCATCGTCGTGTCGCCGATGTGCCAGTACTCGGCTGACGATGGCCGCGCGTCGGACTGGCACGGCATCCACTGGGGACAGATGCTGCAGTCGGGGGCAGGGATGTTCACGATCGAAGCCACGGCGGTTTCGGCCATCGGCCGCATCACTCACGGCTGCCTCGGACTGTACGACGATGGGTGCGAGCAGGCGATGCAGCAGCGGCTTGCGATCGCGCGCGCCAACGCGCCTGCAATGCCGGTCGCGCTACAGCTGGCGCACGCGGGACGCAAGGCTTCGTCGCACAAGCCATGGGACGGCGGCCAGTTGATCCCGATCGAGCAGGGCGGCTGGACGCCTCTGGCGCCTTCGCCGATCGCGCAGTCGGAACACGAACCGCAGCCGCGAGCGGTCGACGCCGCGGCGATGCAGCGGATCAAGCGCGAGTTCGTCGCCGCCGCGGGACGAGCATTGCGCGTCGGCATCGACGCGATCGAACTGCATATGGCCCACGGCTACCTGCTCAACGAGTTCCTGTCGCCATTGTCGAATCGGCGCGACGATGAATTCGGCGGCTCGTTCGACAATCGCGTACGCTTTCCGCTGGACGTTTTCGCCGCCGTGCGCGCGGCGTGGCCGCCGGAGAGGCCGCTCGGCGTGCGCATTTCCGCGACGGACTGGGTTGACGGCGGCTGGTCGCTCGACGACTCGCTCGCGCTTGCGCAGCGGTTGCAGGCGCTAAGGTGCGACTGGATCGACGTGTCGAGCGGAGGCATCTCGCCCGCTCAGAAGATTCCGGTGGGTCCGGGCTACCAGGTGCCGCTGGCGCGCGCCATCCGCGCGGCGACGAAGGTGCCCACGATGACCGTGGGCCTCATCACGGACGCCCTGCAGGCCGACGCGATCGTGAAGGCGGGCGACGCCGACCTGGTGGCGCTGGCGCGGGCGATGCTCTGGAACCCGCGGTGGCCATGGCACGCGGCTGCGCTGCTCGGCGGGCAGATCCAGGCACCCAAGCCGTATTGGCGCGCCGCACCGCGCGACGCGGCGAGCGTCATTGCGCATGCCAAAGTGGGCATGCGCTGAGCCCGCCGGTCGCGGCAGCTATCGAGCGTCGCGCGGCATCGCCGCGCCGAATCGACAACCGATACTTGAAGCGCGCGTCAATTACCCTTCAGCTGGCCACGGACTTCGCCGCCCGGATTCTTGGCGCTGTGCACGTTGACGTACAGCTTGCCCGCCTTGTAGCTCTCGTATTGTGCTTCGGTCAGCTTTGCGCCCTCCGCCGCGGCGAACGTGTTGTCGCCGGTCTTTACGAACGGCACGATCACGGGTCCATTGGCGCCTGCCGCGGCTTCGTGGATGTGCGACGCAGTGGCCGTCATTCCGGATACGGTAACCGACGCGGTGACCGAACGGTCTGACTTGATGTCGACGGTTGCGGTGCCGGTTGCCGGTGTCGCAACCGCAGGAACTTCGCTCGCACCGTCCAGCGTGATTTTCTGGCCCCCCATCATCGGCGACATCGTCGCGCAGCTCGCCAGCAGCCCCACGGCGCCGGCGATTACGAGGGCCGACGTTACTGCGAACCTGCTTGCCATCTTGGTCATTGTTGTCTCCATGTGTGACGTGCTTGCCGGATGCGGCGCTCGAAGCATGCCGCGGTAAACGTACTAACATAACACTCGGCGCGCGTTACCGATGAAAAATGCGGCGTCGAAACCCACTCCCCGATCGGCTGCATTCGTCGCGCAAACTGAGCCAACAGCGTTGCGGGCTCCCTATTCCCCAGAGTCCGGCAGCCGGAAATTTATTGCGGTGCGTCAAGGAAGCTACAATTGCCGGTTGACGTGGATGCGGTTCACGTTCGAAATCACCGATTCACGCGATGAATGGAGATGGAAATGAGGCAATCCCTGGTGGCTATCGCCACATTGTTCTGTTTTGGAATCAACGCGGGCATTGCCGTGGCCGCCGACACTTCGGCGCCAGCCAAGCCCGCTCCGCCTGCCCCCGCGGCCGCCGCGCCTGCGTCCATCAAGGGCAAGGTGCTTGAGGTCAAGGATGTCGAAACCTATACCTACCTGCGCCTGAAGACCGGCAAAGGTGAAATGTGGGCTGCGGTAAACAAGGCCCCGGTCAAGGTGGGCTCGGAGGTAACCATCGAGAACGTAACGATGATGGCCAACTTCGAGAGCAAGACGCTGAAGCGGAAATTCGACCAGATCGCGTTCGGTTCGCTGGCGGGATCCGGCGCCGCGGCTCATGCGCCCGGCAGCGATATGGCGGCGGCGCATGCGGGCGTGAGCAAGGCGGCGGTCGACGTCGGCGACGTCAAGGTCGCCAAGGCCACCGGACCGGACGCGCGCACGGTGGCCGAGGTCGTAGCCAAGAGAACCGATCTCAAGGACAAGACGGTCGTGGTCCGCGGCAAGGTGGTGAAGTTCACGCCCGGAGTCATGGACAAGAACTGGATTCACCTGCGCGACGGCACGGGCTCGGCGGCCGACGGCACCAACGACGTCGTCGTGACGACCAAGGACGAAACGCAGATCGGCGCCGTCGTCCTGGTCAAGGGCGTCGTGCACACCGACAAGGACCTGGGGTCCGGCTATTCGTACAAGGTGTTGATCGAAGAAGCCACGCTGCAGAAGTGACCGCTGGAATCCTGCGCGCGCGGCGGGGACGATCCCCGCCGTGGTGTTTTGGAGGCGATCATTTCGAACCGACCTGCAGCGAAACGAGGCGGGCGATGATCACGGCCGGATAGAGTTGGCCGACCAGCGCTTCCAGCATCGCGAGCGAACGCGCGCCCAGCGCCACCGGCGTGATGTCGCCGTACCCGACCGTGGTCAGCGTCACGAAGCTGAAGTAGGCCCAGTCCGCCAGGCCGCCGCTCTCGTCGGTGTGCCCGGCAAAGGCGCCGGGCAGCAGCCTTTCCATGAACTGATACGCGACGGCCCAGAGGACGCCCAACAGCAGGTACAAGACGAGCGCGCCGAAGACACGGTCGCTGATCGCGTGACCGAATGCGAAGACGTTGATTCCCACGGCAATCGCCAGCAACAGAAAGGCGCCCAGTGTCGCCAGCGAGCGAAGTTCCCGCGCGTGCCACGCGGACGCCAGCCCTTCGCTCACCGCCAGCGCGATCACGACGGCGGCAAGCAACGCCAGCGCGACGGCCAGTTTGCGATGTTCGGCGACTGCGGCGACGCCGCTGACGAGAATCAGCGTCAGTAGGATGTCCCACATAAGATTCGTGTTGGAAACGCCCGGTGCAACGACCGGGATGACGAACACAATCGCCACCAACAGCATCAGCAGCACGGACATGCCGCTGTTGTGCAACCACGTCTTGGCCTTTAGTGGGTCAATCACGCCGCATCCGTCCGTTCAGGCACGGCAAGATCAGCGCGCGCTGGCGAGCGCGCTTTCAAGGTCGGCGATGAGGTCGCCTGTATCTTCGATACCCACCGAAAGGCGCAACAGGTCGGCGGGAACCGGAGTGCCCGCCCCTTCGATGCTGGCGCGATGCTCGAGCAGGCTCTCGACGCCACCCAACGACGTGGCGCGCTTCCACAGTTCGACGTGCGCCGCCGTGGCGATGGCCGCAGCCTCGCCCGACAACGCGCCCCCGCCTCGCAGGCGAATCGACAGCATGCCGCCGAAGCCGCCATGCATCTGCCTGGCGGCGACATCATGTCCGCGAAAGCCGGCCAGGCCGGGGTAGAGCACTTCCGCTATCCGCGGATGTCCAGTGAAGTGTTCGGCGATGGCCTGCGCGCTCGCGCAGGCCGTGCGCACGCGCGGGAACAGCGTGCGCATGCCGCGGGTGAGCAGCCATGCCTCGAACGGTCCGAGCACGCTGCCCAACTGCGCGCGAAGGGACCGGATTCGCTGCCACTGCGCCGAATCTGCGCGCGTCGTCAGCGTTCCGGCGATGACGTCCGAATGGCCGTTCAGGTACTTGGTCGCCGAGTGCATGACCAGGTCCGCACCCAAGTCCAACGGACGCGTCAGCACCGGTGTCGCGGCGGTTGAATCGACGGCGACCAGCGCGCCCGCGGCATGCGCGAGCTGGCAGCTGGCTGCGATGTCGCTAATCGGACCACAGCGGGTTGGCGGGTGTTTCGAGCCAGATCAGCCGCGTTTGGCCTGGCTGCAGCGCCACGCGAACGACGTCGATGTCGGTCATGTCGATGAATTCGACACGCAGCCCCCACTGCGTCGCGAACGTCGTCAGCCAGTTGCGCAGCGACCAGTACATGACCTTTGGCGCGAGGACATGATCGCCTGGCGCAAGCGACAGGAACACGGTAGTTGCCGCGGCCATGCCTGACGCAAACAGCAACGACGCACTCCCGGCCTCGAGCGCGGTCAGCACGGCCTCGGCCTGATCGAACGTCGGGTTGTGGTCGCGCGCGTAGATACGGCCGGAACGGTACTGATTGTCCGGGTCGCGAATGAAGGTCGTCGACGTGTGGATCGGCGGGGCGATCGCGCGCGTCGCGTCATCCACCCAGCCCAGCGCCTGCGCCGCGATGCTTTCGGGTTTGACGGATCTTTCGTTCATTGTCCGGGCGACATCGACGAACTCGCGAACGCGCGTGAATAGTCTATACGGGCACTTCGCCCAGCACCGTGCAGCGGCGGATCACGCGTCCCTGCGTGGCCGGGTCGTACGCGGTGGCGCGATGCATCACGCACCGGTTGTCCCACAGGATAAGTTCCCGCGGCGTCCAGTGATGTTCGTAGGTCAGGTCCGGATGCACGGCCAGCTTGTTCAGCTCTTCGATGAGCGCGCGTCCTTCCGCATAGGGCATGCCGACGATGTACTCGGCATGATCGCCCAGGTAGATGCACTTGCGCCCGGTTTCGGGGTGCGTGCGCACGATGGGCTGGTCCACCGGCGGCTTGGCCAGCCGCTGCTCGTCGGTCATCGGGTCTTCGCCGTGCCGGCGCGTGCGCGAGAAGTCCAGGTTGTGCACGGCGCGCAAGCCGGCGATGCGCGCCTTCCACGCCGGATCGAGGCGTTCGTACGCTTCGTACATGTCGCAGAAATGCGTCTCGCCGCCGGTCTCGGGCATGACTTCGCCATAGATGATCGTCGCTTGGCCGGTGACGCGCGACCACGAGCCGTCGGTATGCCATTCGAGCGTTCCCTTGTCGGGATGGTGCCCGTTGGGCTTGCCGTTCTCGTCCAGATTGGACAGCCGGTAAAGCTCGGGGTAGCCGTCGGCGTGATACTGGTTCATCACATGGATCTGCACTTCGCCGAAGCGCCGGGCAAACGCGACCTGACGGCCGGGCGGCACGTCCTGCGGCGGGAACAGCAGCACCTGGTAGCGCAGGAACGCTGCGTAGATCGCGCGGAACAATTCATCGGACATGTCGTCGGCCAGCACGACGCCCGACAATTCGGCGCCGAGGCGCGGCGACAACGGGCGCACGGCGAAGGGCAGGCGGAGATCAGCGGTTGTGTTCATGGCGGAGAGCGCCTCGTTCACGGTTCACTTGGGGCAGATGTAGCCGACGCCGCTCGGGCTCTTGAAGCACCCGACCGACTCGGGCAGCAGCAGCTTGGGCAGCCACAGCACGAAGTCTGGAAACATCACGACGAATGCAATGGTGAGAAAGAATACTCCGTACAGCGGCAGCGAGCGCATCACCGCCCGGCCGAATCCGACACCGACATATTTCGACGCCACCAGCAGCGACAGGCCGTAGGGAGGCGTGATCAGCCCGAACACCAGCGTGGTGATGACCACCACGCCCATGTGCAGCGGGTTGATGTTGGCGACCTGCGTCAGCTTGGTGATGATCGGCATGAAGATGATGATGGCGGGCACCGCGTCGATGAAGTCGCCGACGATCACGAACAGCACGACCAGCAGGAACATGATCAGCGCGGGGTCGGTCCCGGCAATTGCCGTGATGTAGCCGGCGACGATGTCGGGCCCCTGCAGGTACGCGACCATCCAGCCGAACGCCGAAGCGCCTGCCACTGCGGCCAACGGCAGTGAATAGAGCAGGCCGGCGTACATGAAGTCGCGCGGCAGTTCCCGCACATGCGTCGGGCGCAACACCGGGATCAGCACGAAGAGAATGTAGACGCAGGCGACCATGCCGGCTTCGGTCGGCGTGAACCAGCCGGTCAGGATGCCGCCCATGATAATGACCGGGATGATCAGCGGCAGCGCGGCGCCTCGCGCGGCGACCGCGACCTCCGTGAACGGAGCGCGCTTCTTCATCACGCCGACCGGTCCCCAGAAGTAGCTGTAGATCATGAGCCCGATGCCGATGAGTACACCCGGCACGACGCCCGCCAGGAACAGGCCGCCGATCGACACATTGCCGGTCGCGCCGTAGACGACCGCCATGATGGAAGGCGGAATCAGGTTGGCCATCGTCGACGCCGACGCAATCAGCGCGGCCGTGAAGGCGCGGTCGTATCCCTCCTTGTTCATTTGCGGCGCGACCGTGCGGGTCAGGATCGCGACGTCGGCCACCGAGGAGCCCGAGATTCCGGCGAAGAACATGCTGAACAGCGTCACGACCTGAGCCAGTCCGCCGCGCAGGTGGCCGACCAGCGTTTGCGACAGCCGGATCATCCGGTCCACGACGTCGGAGGAGGCCATCAGCTCGCCGACCAGCAGGAAGAACGGGACCGCCAGCAGCGTCTCGGAATCGATGCCGTGGAACAACTGGCCGACCATCGACTGCAGGCTGACCGGCGTGAATGCCGTCGCGACGAACACGCCGGCCATCAGCGCGAACGACACCGGCACGCCCATGTACCCGAAGCCCAGGAACAGCGCACCCATCAGGACCAGCACGGCCCCGGCCGTCATGCGAGTTCCACCTTCATTCGACCATCTCCGGGATGTTGTCGCGGTCCTCGGGGCCCTCGAATCCGTGCTTCCAGCCGTTGACGAGCTGCTCGATCGTGAACAGCCCGATGAGGATGCCCGCGGCAGGGACGATCGCCGTGTAGACCGCCAGCGGCAGCAGCGAGGGCATGCGGAACGAACCCATGTCGAGGACCGCATTCTTCCAGCCGAACCAGATGAGCAGGCCTGACACGATCAGCACGACCACGCGATTCGCAACCTCGATGAACGTTCGCGGTCCGCCGGTCATCCTCTTGGTGATTTCGGTCAGGTAGAAGTGGTCGTTGCGGCGCGTTGCGGCCGCCATCCCGACGAAGACCCCCCACGCGAAGAATGCCGTGGTGACCTGTTGCAGCCACAACCACGGCGCGCCCAGCGTTCGCGTCACGACATCGCAGAATACCGTCAGCGTGAACATGAAGATGCACACGCCGCACAGGACCATCAGCACCGCCTCGAGGATGTCGAACGCCTTCCACTTGAGGTGGCGGTGGCGCTGCAGGATCAACGCGCGGAAATTGGCCATCTAAGGAACTGTGGGCATCGGCGGCATGGGCAGGACGATCGACCGCCGGGGACGCGCGTCGGCGCCCCCTGCGAACCGGTCCTTTCCTATTTGACGTCGCGAACGAGCTTCAGGATCTTGACCGCGTGCGGGCCGAGTTCCGCAGCCAGCTGGTCGGTGACGGGAGCCGAAGCCTTCATGAATCCCGTCTTGTCGACGTTGTCGACGACCTTCACGCCCATGGTCTTCAGCTTGTCCGCCGAATCCTTCTCCAGCTTCAGCGCCATCGCGGGCTCGACCTTGCCGACTTCCGCGGCCGCCGCCTGCACCCAGCCCTGCTGCTGCGGCGTCAGGCTGTTCCAGGTCTTGTCGCTGACCCAGATGCAGTTGTTGTTGGCCTCGTGCTCGGTCATCGACAGGATCGGCGCCACTTCGTAATGCTTGTTGGCGAGGTAGACGTTGACGCCGTTCTCGGCCACGTTTACGACGCCCGTCTGCAGCGACGTGTAGACCTCGCCGAACGGCATGTGCACCGTCTGCGCGCCATAGGCCGGGAACAGCGTGTCCTCGGTCTTGGTCGCCTGGACGCGCACCTTCTGCGCCTTGACGTCCTCGATCGACTTGATTTCCTTCTTGCTGTACATGTTGCGCATGCCCATCGTCATCAGGCCCAGCACCTGCGCGCCTTGCACCTGGTCCTTGACCATCTCGCGGAACGCCGCCGTGATGGCCGGGTCGGCCAGAGCCTTGGCGAGATGCGCCTGGTCGCGGAAGATGAAATGCAGCGAAAGCACGCCGGCCTGCGGCGCAAGGGTCGACGCGTTGGCCGTGGAAGTGATGACGAAGTCGATGTCGCCGGCGCGCATCTTCTGCAGCATCTGCGGCTCCTGGCCCAGTTGCGCGCCGGGAAACTGGTTGATGCTCATCGTGCCCTTGCTCAGCTCCTTGAGCTTGGCATCGAAGATGTTGGCTGCGATGCCGTAGGCCGTCGTGTTCGGCTGATCGTAGGCAAAGCTGAAAGTGCGGGTCTGGGCGTTCGCATTGGCGACGAAGCCCGCGGCCAACGTTGCTGCCAGCGCGGCCAGAACGGTCCGCCGCCGAAGGTTTCCGAATTCCATGATTGCTCCTCCTTACGTTGAGTTCCCGGGATATCGATTCCCTTGGGGCGCCGATCGCGTTCCGGACGATAGCGGGCCGTCGCCGTAAACGCAATGGGCGCCGCCATCGCGCCTGCTGCATCGGAGGCGGACGTCTCCGTGTTGCCAAGGCGCGATTGTTCGATGCGCACGGGGCCGCTAGTGGACTCTCCCTCGCGCCGGTACACTTCGTGTCCAGCGCATCTCCCGCGCAAACGGGGTCCTGGCGTGGAAGTACTGTCGGCCATCACCACCTTTCTGTTCACGGACATCGAAGGCAGCAGCCAGCTCTGGGAGCGCGATCCCGAGCGCATGCGCCTGGCGCTGGCTCGCCACGACGCGATCGCGCGGGAGGTGGTCGAGGGCAACCGTGGTGTCGTCGTGAAGACGAGCGGCGACGGAGTCCACGCGGTGTTCGACGACCCCTCGGATGCCGTCGCCGCGGTACTGGCGATGCAGCAGGGCTTGAGCGATCCCGCGGCCACCGACGGCGTCGCCATTCGCGTGCGCTGCGGACTGCATGCCGGCCGGGCCGAGCACCGCGACAACGACTACTTCGGCAACGTCGTCAACCGCGCCGCACGCATTTCCAATGCCGCGCATGGCGGCCAGGTCCTGTTGTCGCAGGCCGTTGCCGCGTTGGTCGCCGACCGGTTGCCGCCCCAGGCAACGCTGCGCGATCTGGGCGAGGTTCGCCTGCGCGACCTGGCGAGCCCGGAGCGCATCTTTCAGCTCCTGCACCCGAAGCTGCGCGAGTCGTTCCCCGCGTTGCGCACGCTGGAGGCGACGCCGAACAACCTGGCGCTGCAGCTGACGTCGTTCGTGGGGCGCAAGCGCGAGCTGGACGAGGTGCGGACACTGCTGCGCAACACCCGGTTGCTGACGCTGTTCGGGGCCGGCGGCATCGGCAAGACAAGGTTATCCCAGCAACTGGCGGCCGAAGTCATGGACGACTTTCCCGATGGCGTCTGGTTCGTGGAGCTGGCGCCGCTTTCCGATCCGCGGCTCGTGCCGCAATCGGTTGCCATCGTGCTTGGCGTCAAGGAGGAGGCCGGTCACCCGGTGGTCGAGGCACTGATCAAGTACGCGAAGGACCGGCGACTGCTGCATCGTTCTCGACAATTGCGAGCATCTGGTCCAGGCGTGCGCCGAACTGGTGACGCAGTTGCTGCAATCGGGCCCGCATCTCAAGATTCTGGCGTCGAGTCGCGAGTCGCTGCGGGTTTCCGGCGAAGCGACCTATCCGGTGCCGGCGCTTGCCGTGCCGGATCCGGGAAAGGCGGTCGCGCTTCCGGCCATGACGCAGTACGAGGCCGTGCTGCTGTTCGTCGATCGGGCGATGGCGGCGCTGCCGTCGTTCCAGCTTACGGAGCAGAACGCCGCCGCCGTCGCGGACATCTGCCAGCAGCTGGACGGGATTCCGCTGGCGCTCGAACTGGCGGCTGCGCGCGTACGCACGCTGTCGGTGGAGACGATCGCGGCGCGCCTGGGTGACCGCTTCCGGTTGCTGGCGGGAGGAAACCGCACGGCAATGCCGCGGCAGCAGACCCTGCGCGCGCTGATCGACTGGAGCTACGACCTGCTCACCGAAAACGAGCGCGCGCTGCTGCGCCGTCTGGCGGTATTCGCCGGCGGCTGGACCCTCGAAGGCGCGGAGGCAGTAGGTGCGGCGGGCAGCATCGGCGAGCACGATGTCGTCGACCTCCTGTCGAACCTGGTCGAAAAATCGCTGGTCAACATGGAGGCCGAGGGCCAGCGCTATCGGCTGGTGGAAACGGTGCGCCAGTATGCGCAGGACAAGCTCGACGACGCGGGGGAGGCGGATGCGGCCCGCTCCCGGCACTTGGCCTTCTACCTCGCCATGGCGGAAAGGGCGAGTCCGGAACTCGTTGGCCCGAACCAGGGTATGTGGCTCGCGCGCCTCGACCTGGAAGGGGAAAACCTGCTGGCGGCGCACGCGTGGTGCGACCAGGCTCAAGACGGTGCGGAATTGGGCTTGCGGTTGGTCTTCGCGATCAAGCTTCTACATGTTCTACCGCGGACTGCTGGCGTTGCTGCATCGGGCCACGCTCGAAGCCCTGGCGCGCTCCGAGGGACGGCCGAAAACCGCGGCACGATGCCGCGTGCTGCACACGGCCGGCAAGGCCAGCCTCTTCATGGGCCGCTTCGCCGAGGCGCAGGGACTGCTGGAGGAGGCCCTCTCCGTCGCGCGGGAAATCGGAGATCAACAACGCCTTGCGATGATCCTCGATGAGTTGGGTGGTGTGGCTATGGGGCAGGGAGACCTCGTTATGGCCCGGCACCATGCGGAACAGGCGCTGCGTCCTCGCCAGTAGCCACAGCGATCAGCGGGCGCTGGTATCGGCCAATTGCGCGCTGGCGCAACTCTGCCGGATGGAAGGCGATCTCGATGCCGCGGAGCCCCTCTACGCACACGCGCAGGCACTGGCGCGTGCCATCGGGGACCGAGAAAGCATTGCCATCACGCTGCTCAATCTTGCGATGGTGGCGATGGGCCGGGGTGACGGCGACCGGGCGCGCCCTATGCTGCTGGAGGCCCTGACGATCGCCGCCGACATCGGCTCCAAGCCCGCGGGCCAGAGCGCCCTCGAAGTGGCCGCAGGACTTGCTTCGTTGCGCCAGGACTGGACGCGGGCGGCGAGGTGCTTCGGAGCCGCGGAAGCGCTGATGGCGCAGACCAGCCTGCAGCGCGATCCCGCGGATGAGGCGTTTCTCGCGCCGCTGATGGCCCGCACGCGCGAGGCGTCCGGCGGCGCCGCGTTCGACGGCGCCGGGACGTCCGGACGGATACTAGGTTACGAGGAGGCGACCGCCGAAGTCAGGGCCTGGCTCGAGGCGTGGGACTGATCTCCGCCCCGATTCCGGGAACCCCCGGCACGACGCCAGCCAGCCCTCGCTGACTTATGGCTCAGTTGTTCCAGATCCGGGGGTCGAGCGAGCATTCTCTCAGTGGACGGCTGTCCTTCTGATAGATGTGGATCGTGTAATCGTAAGTTTGGCGATCGCTGTTGTTGTCGCGCCATTGGAATTCGCGGCCCCCATTCTTCGCCTTTTGCTTGAAGAACTGCCCGGACGTATCGGGCGTCGAAGACTTCAGGATGACGCCCTTCGGCTCGTCCACGAACCGGTATTTCGCGTCCTGCGAAGCATCGTCCAGCACCCAGCGAATCTGGTGGGACACAAGGGAGCTCAAGCCGTTGCTCTTCATTTCGAGAGCGACGTCCATCGCCGGATCGGTCGTGATCTTGCAGGAGGCGGGGCCGACAGGCTCGACGTGCACGGAGACCATGCAGTCGTCGTTCAACGTGCATTTGTTGGTCGCAAACGTGGTTCCCCCGGCGTCGCCCATGGGCCTTATTCCGCCACATGCTGTCAACGCAACCGCGGCAATCGCGGCGCAAAACAAGACTATCGATCGCATTTGCATTCTCCCCATGTCTCAATTCCCGCGACGCGCTCCACGCTGCGCGCGCCGGACCTGGCGATGACCGCTATACGCGTGGCTCCATCCTTTTCCGGGCAATGTCCTGCCGTCCGGGAAACCGCTTCCTTAGTTGTTCCAGATCCGCGGGTCGAGGTTGCACGTCCTCCCGGAGCCGCGCTGGACGATGTTGACTTGATAATCGTAGACCCGGTAGTTCGTATTCTTGTCGCGCCAGTGGTAGCGCAAACCACCGCCCTGCGGACCCTGTTCGGAAAACTGATCGTCCGGGTCGGGCGCCTTCAGGACGATGCCCTTGTCCGGATCGAACCTGAATCGCAGATCGACTGCGGCCTCGTCGAGTTCCCAGCGTATGGGACGGTGTCGCCCCTTCATCTCGACGTCCGGCCGGTCGACCGAGACAGCGCAATCCCTGGTGACAAAGACCGTAATGACGCAGTTGTCGTCGGTGGTGCACTTGTGAGCCGCAAGTGGAACCTCCAGGCTCCGCACCGTGCTGCACGCCGTCAGTGCCGTCGCGGCAATGCCGACGCAGAGCAAGCCGATCATTCGCATTTGCATTCTCCCCGTGAGTGAATCCAAGCGATCCGGCCTCGCTGCACATGCCTCAAGGATCACGGAGGCTGCCGAATTCACGAGGTTTGTACACTACTCGGTGTCATTGCGCGTGGAGCATAGCTACTTTCCAGAAGAATGAAAATCGGAATATTCCGCAGTTCGCGGCGCCGGAGCACTCAACCGGCGCCCCAGTGTGACCGCAATGGCCAATCGGCTATCATTTCAAGTTCATGGACTGCCGGAAATGACCGGCCGTGGTGCCCATTCCCCTCACTGATGACCCAATTCCAACAATTGACGGTGAACGTGCGGTCCCGGATGTCGAGATACCTGCTCATCGTCGCGTTGGGCCTCGTCGCTGCCGGCTGTGCCACGGTTCCACCTCCCGGTTCGGCGCCTGGGGTATCGCAGACCGGGAACTTCGCGGTATTGCGCGGGGTCGCGATCGGTCATGCGCTCGAGGACCGGATCCTGGCGCTGGACCCGGAACACCTGAGCGCCGCCGACGTGACGACGCTGGCATCGGGTCCGACGCCGCGCCTCATCCTGTTGCATGGCGGCATCTACCCCGTGCACCTCGCCATGGAGTCGTTCGGGGAATTCCTCGTCGGCATGGGCTATCCGGAATCCCGGATCCGCGACCCGGTGACTGGCGAATGGTCGTATAGCCCCTACGACAACAGCGAGAGGCTGGCGGGGCTCGTCGCGTGGAGCTACGAGCACGACGGGATGCGCCCGTTGGTGGTGGGGCATAGCCAAGGCGGCCTGCACGCCGTGAAGATCCTCAAGGAGCTGGCCGGGCAGCGCGCGCCTCGCATCTACGTGTGGAATCCGCTGACGCAGGCGCCCGAGGACCGGACGACGATCACCGACCCGCTGACGGGGAACGTGCGGCCGGTGATCGGCACGTCGGTTGCGTATACGTCGGTCGTCGGCGCCGGTGGCTGGGCGCTCGCGCTGCCGCACCAGTGGGAAAACCTGGACACGCTGCGCAAGATTCCCGACAACGTGGACGAATTCACCGGCTACTTCATCAGCGTCGACCTGTTCGCGCTGAGCTTTCCCGGCAACCCGCTCGATCGCCGCTACGAAAACAGCGGCAAGGCCAATGTTCGCAACGTTCTACTGCCCGCGAATTACAACCACGTGACGGTTCCCGTGACGTCGGATCTGGCGAAGGAAGCCGCAGTGCGGGACTGGGTCAACGCTTTCGTCCCCGGCAAGGATATGGACGCGTCGGGCCTGCCCGGCGACGCCGCTTCCCACGTGATGTGGGCGGCGGACGTGTGGTACAGCATCAAGAAGCACTGGTGCCTCGAGGCGCAGAACCTGATTCGCGCGCGGCGCGTAGCGCTCGGGCGGCCTTTGTCGTAGCGTGATTGGATCTTTGCACCGCGCCGGAAAATTGGACGGAATCCCATCCGGTGTATCCTCAAGTACCGGATGCAACGCCGTTGAATCGTATTGAAGGAACTTTCGCCATGCCTCGCCAAGCGAGGCGCCAACCATCAGTGAGGCCGGACCATGGGAATGATCGATTTCGTCAAGGAAGCGGGAGAGAAACTGTTCGGACGCGGGCACGCGCAAGCGGCGATGGCCGAGGTCAAGGCGGACCCCGCCAACGAAGCCAAGATTGCCGCGGCGAACGGCGCGGCGGGCGACGCCATTCTGGATTACATCAAGGCGCAGGGCCTTTCCGCCACGGGGCTGACGGTGACTTTCGACGGCGCCAAGGGGATTGCCAGCGTATTCGGCGTCGCGCCTGACCAGGCCACGCGGGAAAAGATCGTCCTGTGCTGCGGCAACGTTGCCGGTGTCGCAGCGGTAACCGACATGATGACGGTCGACCAGAGCGCGCCGCAAGCGACCTATTACACGGTCGTGTCGGGAGACAACCTCTCCAAGATTTCCAAGGCGAACTACGGCGATCCCAACAAGTACATGGTGATCTTCGAGGCCAACAAGCCGATGCTCTCCGATCCGAACAAGATCTATCCGGGGCAGGTGCTGCGCATTCCCGCCGCCGTAATGGACGCCGGAGCCGATCTCGTCGCACCCGCGGTCGCCGGCGGGTGCGGCGCGTGTGCTGAAGCCGCGAGCGCGTCGGACCATGACATTCCGCACCCGATCGGCGATCCCGACGAGGACGAGGAGTTGCCCGGCGAGGATGACGACGACGAGGATGATGACGAGGACGACGACGACGATGAGGAGCCGATGCAGCTTTGACCGGCTTCGTCGGCGGCCCGTTTTGCACCGCAGCAGAAAGTCCAATTTTCTGGTATAATCAAAACCTTGCGGCGATCTGCGAGCGATTTTGCGATTAGACTGAAGGTTGCCCGCCGCAAGTTGTACCCCCAAGGCAACCGGATCATCGGCTCCTAATCTTCCGGGCGCGCATCCTTGGCGCCCGAGTCTCTGCCCCGTGGCCCTCGTGGCCCCAACGGCAGCTTCCGGTTAGCGACGATGGCTTTGCAGTACGTCGACCCGGTCGCGGCTTCACGAGGCGCGTGGGTATGCGTTGTTGCGCGGTGGCCAGTTGGCTTCGCGTGGCCGCTCCCCACAACCATCTTCGTTTCCGCCTGTCCGGACTTTTCGGGGTGCGGACCGCCTTGGGCGAGCGTCCGCGTGCATGCCCCTTGCGGCGCTTTCGCGCGACAAACGTGTCGCCGGTGCCGTGCCGTTCATGATTGGAAACGAACATGCGTTTTGAAGAACTGAATCTCGCGCCGCAAATCCTGCAGGCGCTCACCGCGTGCGGCTACGACAAGCCGACGCCCATCCAGGCCCAGACGATCCCGGCGCTGCTCGAAGGCCGCGACGTCATCGGCTCGGCGCAGACCGGCACCGGCAAGACTGCCGCCTTCGTGCTGCCCGCGCTGCACCGGATCGCGGCGCAGCCCAACGCGCCCGTCGGTCAGCACCGCATGTCGAGCGTGCCGCGTGTGCTGGTGCTGGCGCCGACGCGCGAGCTCGCGCAGCAGGTCGCCGAGCAGGCGGTCCGCTACAGCCAGGGCCTGCGCGTGCGCACCGTGTGTCTCTACGGCGGCGCGCCCTACCCGGTGCAGAACCGCGCGCTGCAGCGCGGCGTCGACCTGCTGGTCGCAACCCCCGGCCGCCTGATGGACCACGTCGAACGCGGCCGCGTCGACCTGTCGCAGTTGCAGGTGCTCGTTCTGGACGAGGCCGACCGCATGCTCGACATGGGCTTCATCGACGACGTCGAGCGCGTGTGCGCGCTGACGCCGGCGACGCGCCAGACCGTGCTGTTTTCCGCGACCTTCGACGGCGCGATGGGCCGGCTTGCCGCGAAGCTCACCAGGAATCCGATTCGCGTCGACGTGCAGGGCGAGAAATCCTCGCAGCTGGCGATCGAGCAGCGCGTGCATTTCGCCGACGACCGCTCGCACAAGTACCGCCTGCTCGATCACCTGCTCGCCGACACGGGCATGGGACAGAGCATCGTCTTCATCGCGACCAAGCGCGATGCCGAGGCGCTCGCCGTCAAGCTGCAGGGCGAGGGCCACGCGGCCGCGGCCCTGCATGGCGACATGAACCAGTTCGAGCGCAACCGGACGCTGGCCAACATGCGCCGCGGTGGCGTGCGCACGCTGGTCGCCACCGACGTCGCCGCGCGCGGCATCGACGTGCCCGGCATCTCGCACGTCATCAACTTCGACCTGCCGCGACAGGCGGAAGACTACGTCCACCGCATCGGCCGCACCGGCCGCGCGGGCGCGTCGGGCATCGCCGTCTCGTTCGCCAACCACGCGGAACGCGGCACGCTGCGCAACATCGAGCGCTTCACCGGCGCGGCGATTCCGGCGCACACGATTCCCGGCCTCGAGCCACGGGCGCGTTCGTCGAGCGCAGGCGAGACGCGGCGTCCCGCGTATGGCAAGCCCGCGCCACGCGGCCGGTCGTATGGCGCGCCGTCGGCCTTCGCGCGCGACGGGAAGCCCGGCGGGTTCCGCCAGCGCGATGGCGCGTCCGGCGGCTTCAGCCGCAAGAACGACCGCGGCCGCTAGCGGTTCAGTTTTCGCTCAGCTGTCATCCAGCCCGCCGAAGCGCTCGTAGAACGTCGCATCCGCCGGGGGAAAGTCCTCGTGCGGATTCGCCAGCGTTGCCGCCAGGTGACGTTCGGCGCAACGGTGGGTGAGGGAGTAGAAGTCCCGGCATAGCGAGTAGGCAGCGGCGCCCGGCCAGTCGAGCGGCAGCAGCGCGGCGGGAAGCAGCGGGTCGCGCAGCAGGACGCGCCGGTACGCGTGGATCAGCATCGTGCGCACGACGAAGCATTGCTGCGGATCGTGCGCGCCGTCGCGCGTGGCGCGGAAGCGCTCGATGACCGCGCCGAAGCGCTGCAGGAAGCGGCGGTAGTCTGCCGCGAGCAGCGACAGGTCCCAGGCCGTCGCGACCGCCGCGGTCAGCGGCCGGCGCCCGGGCAGGTCGCCCGCCTTCGCGATCAGCACGTGCTCCGCCACGCCCGGTGCGTCCAGCGCGCCCGGCAGTGCGCGTGAACTCTGCGCGGGGCGCAGGAAGACGGTCGGGCCGAGCGCGCCGAAGCCGGCCCAGACCAGTTCCTCGCGCAGCGCGGTACGCCGTGCGGGCGGCACCGCGTCGGCCAGCACCACGTCCCAGCCACCACGCCAGTCGTCGTCGGGCCGGGCGTAGATGCGCTGGTGCGCCGCGTCGAAGCGCCGCTTGCCTTCGCGCGTCAGCCGATAGCGGCTCACCCGGCCGTGCGTCGCGGCAACGAGCCAGCCGTCGCGCGCCAGTCGGTATACGCTGGTGCGCACCAGCCGCTCGTTGACGCCGAAAGCGGCCATCAGCCGGATCAGTCCGGCCAGCCAGACCGTGCCGCCGTGCGGCGCCAGCGCGTCGCCCCAGACCGTCACGATCAGCGACCGGGCGCGCGGCGGCTCGGCCTTGAGCGTACGCTGTATCCAGCGCGCGACCGTGGCATCGGCCTTGGTCCGAGCACCGGGCCGCTGCGTGGCGGAATGTGATACGGAATCGTCTTGACGCATGGAGAAACTGTATCATATGATTTGCGGTCGCGCTGACCCGCCTTGCGGGCTGGACGGCAACGGAGGAGGCTCCCGATGTACGCACAGATGGTCGAGACCGGCCAGCAGAAGGTCCGGGGTGCCGAAGACATGTCGGACGAGGAGCGCGCGTTCCAGGCGCGCGTCGACGCCGACATCAAGATCGAGCCCAAGGACTGGATGCCGGACGCTTACCGCAGGACGCTGGTGCGCCAGATCCAGCAGCACGCGCATTCCGAGATCGTCGGCATGCTGCCGGAGGGCAACTGGATCGGCCGCGCGCCGTCACTGAAGCGCAAGGCCATCCTGATGGCCAAGGTGCAGGACGAAGGCGGCCACGGACTCTATCTGTACGCCGCCGCCGAGACGCTGGGCGTCTCGCGCGACGACCTGATCGACGACCTGCATGCCGGCAAGGTGAAGTATTCGTCGATCTTCAACTACCCGACGCTGACGTGGGCCGACATCGGCGCGATCGGCTGGCTGGTCGACGGCGCGGCGATCATGAACCAGATCCCGCTGTGCCGCTGCTCGTACGGGCCCTATGCGCGCGCGATGGTGCGCGTGTGCAAGGAGGAATCGTTCCACCAGCGCCAGGGCTTCGACATCCTGATGACGCTGTGCCGCGGCACGCCGGAACAGAAGGCGATGGCGCAGGACGCGCTCAACCGGTGGTGGTGGCCGTCGCTGATGATGTTCGGACCGCCCGATGCCGACAGCGTGCACAGCGCGCAATCGGCCAAGTGGAAGATCAAGCTCCTGTCCAACGACGAACTGCGCCAGCGCTTCGTCGACCAGACGGTGCCGCAGGCCGACTACCTCGGGATCACGATGCCGGACCCGGATCTCAAGTGGAACCCGGACACCAACCACTACACGTTCGGCGCCATCGACTGGAGCGAGTTCCACGCGGTGCTGAAAGGCAACGGTCCCTGCAACCGCGAACGGCTCGCCACCCGCGTCAAGGCGTGGAACGACGGCGCGTGGGTGCGCGATGCCGCCACCGCGCACGCGGCGAAGCGCGCTGCGCGACTCAACAAGGAGGCCGCATGAGCGCGGCGGGCGAAGCCAAGGCGCGCAGCGCGCGACGCCGCGCGACTAAGCGAGGCCGACATGCTGTCGGCAAATTAGCGACATGTGGCAAGGAGGCCGGCATGACCCGCCATGAGCACCGAAGGGCCGTCCCAAGGCGAATTCCGCCGCTGGGGGCAGCGAAGGCAGTGAGCGTGGGGGTCAAGGCTGGCCGCTGTGGGAAATCTTCATCCGTTCGCAGCACGGACTCGCGCACAAGCACGTCGGCAGCCTGCACGCTCCCGATGCGACGATGGCGATCAACAATGCGCGCGACGTGTACACGCGGCGCAATGAAGGCGTGTCCATCTGGGCCGTGAAGTCGACGGATATCGTCGCCTCGGCGCCTGGCGACAAGGAAGCGCTGTTCGAGCCCGCCAACAGCAAGGTCTACCGGCACCCGACGTTCTTCCCGATGCCCGAGGAAGTGAAACACATATGAGCGCGGATGCCATGAGCGCCGCAGGGCCGTCCCAAGGCGCAAGTTGCTGCCCCCTCGGGGGCGCAGCGCAGCGGCAACAGCCGCAAGCGTGGGGGCCGTTCAACTGTTCGAGTACCTGCTGCGTCTGGGCGACACCGACGTCGTGCTGGCGCAGCGGCTCGGCGAATGGGTCGGCCACGGTCCCGTGCTGGAAGAGGACATCGCGCTCACCAATGTCGGCCTCGACCTGCTGGGACAGGGACGCATGTGGCTCTCCTATGCCGGCGAAGTCGAAGCGCGCTTCAGGGACCAGGGCCGCAGCGAAGACCAGCTGGCCTTCCTGCGCGACGGCGGCGCGTACCGGAACCTGCTGCTGGCGGAAATGCCGAACGGCGACTTCGCGGTGACGATGGCGCGGCAATTCTATTTCGATCAGTTCCACCTGCTGCCAGCTGCGCGCATTGGCGCGGTCGAGCGATCCGCGCGTCGCGGAAATTGCCGCCAAGGGCGTCAAGGAAGTGACCTACCACGCCGAGCGAAGCATGGACTGGGTCATCCGTCTGGGCGATGGCACCGACGAGTCGCACGAACGGATGCAGCGGGCGCTCGACGCGCTGTGGACGTACACGGGAGAGATGTTCGCCGCCGACGCCACCGAACTCGCGTTGGCCGAAGCCGGCATCGGCGTCGATCCGCGCACGCTGCGCGAACCCTGGCTGGCCGCGGTCGGCGCCGTGATTGGCGAGGCGACGCTCGAGATGCCGACGTCGGAGTGGATGCAGGGCGGCGGCAATCGCGGCGGCAAGCAGGGTGTCCACACGGAACACCTGGGCCACCTGCTGGCCGAAATGCAGCATCTGCAGCGCGCCTATCCCGGGAGCGCAGTGGTAACCGGCGCCGTCGCGGAAGGCACGCGCGCGACGGACGCGCCGCGCGGCCGGCCCGGCCTCGACGTCGTATGGGCGGCGCTTGCCACCGTGCCGGATCCGGAGATCCCCGTCATCTCCATCGTCGAGCTCGGCATCGTGCGCGATGTGGCGTGGGAAGGTCGCGGCCTGGTGGTGAAAGTGACGCCGACCTACTCCGGCTGCCCGGCCACGGAGATGATCAACACGCTGATTCGCGAAGCACTCGCGGTCATCGGCGTACCCGACGTTGTCCTGGTCAACCAGCTCTCGCCCCCGTGGAGCACCGACTGGATCGCGCCGGAGGCCAGGACGCGCCTCAACGGCTACGGCATCGCGCCGCCGCACGTAATGGGCGGACGCGTCGATGTGGCGGGCATCAGTCCGCTGCGCCGCGCCAACGTCGTCGTGCCGTGTCCGCGCTGCGCGTCCGCGCACACGCAGCTCCTGTCGCAGTTCGGCTCGACCGCGTGCAAGGCGCAATATCGCTGTCTCGACTGCCGCGAGCCGTTCGACTATTTCAAGCCGCACTGAGGTTTCCTTCGCGCCCATGAGCAAGTTCCATCCACTGCACAGTCGACAGCGTCGAGCGCGAGACGCGCGACGCCGTCGCCATCACGTTCGCCATTCCGGAAGCGTTGCGCGAGCAGTACCGGTTCGACCAGGGCCAACATCTGACGTTGCGCACCAGCCTGGGCGGCGAGGACGTCCGCCGGTCCTACTCGATCTGCTCGGCCGTGCAGGACGGGAGGCTGCGCATCGCGGTGAAGAAGACGCCGGGCGGCGTGTTCTCGACGTGGGCGAACACGCTGCTGAAAGCCGGCGACACGATCGACGTCATGCCGCCGCTCGGGCATTTCAACGTGACGCTGTCGCCCGAGTCCGCGCGACACTACCTGGGATTTGCCGCCGGCAGCGGCATCACGCCGCTGTTGTCCATCGTCAAGACGACGCTGGCCGCCGAACCGTGCGAGCCGCTTCACGCTTGTCTACGGCAACCGCGCGTCAGGCACGGTGATGTTCAAGGAAGAACTCGCCGGCGCTCAAGGATACCTACCTTGGCCGCTTCAACCTGGTGCATGTGCTTTCGCGCGAGGCGCAGGACATCGAACTGCTGCACGGCCGGATCGATCGCGCGAAGGCCGACGCGCTGCTCGCGCAGTGGGTGAACCTGGCCGACATCGACACGGCGTTCGTGTGCGGGCCGGAAGGCATGATGGATGCGGTCATCGCCGCGTTGAAGGCGCGCGGCTTTCCCGACGCGCGGATCAAGATCGAGCGCTTTGCCGCGAGCATCCCCAAGCACACGCACGTCGCGCACGTCGCGCCGGTGCCGGGACACACCGAGTGCGAGGTGACCGCGATCATCGACGGCGCCACGCACACGTTCGTGCTGGAAAAGGCGAAGGAGAACATCCTCGAGGCGGGATTGCGCAACGGCGTCGAACTGCCCTATTCCTGCAAGGGCGGCGTGTGCTCGACCTGCCGCTGTCGCTTAGTCGACGGCGAGGTCGACATGGACGTCAACTTCGCGCTGGAGGACTACGAAGTCGCCCGCGGCTTCATACTTTCCTGTCAGAGTTACCCCGTCACGGACAAGGTCACGATCGACTTCGACCAGACAGGCAACTGAGGTGAAATCGAGGGAAAGCCGAGCTGTAGCCGACGGGTAACCGAGGGCCGGCCGAGCGCCGCTGGAGCGGAATTCTCCGCTCCGCTTGATATAAACTCACGGAAAAACCAGAGGAGTTCGCCTTGTCCCACCCTTTGTTCGAACGCCATCGCGCCATGCTCGACCGCGCGGTGACGGCCATCGGTGACCGCAGCTACTGGAGCGCGTTCCCGGAATCGGCCAGCCCGAAGAATTATGGCGAGGGCGCGGCGGAGGCCGGCAAGGCCGCGTTCGACGGCTTGCTGGGCAAGCGCTTTCCGCTGACGCAGCCGGGAACCGTCGGCCACGTTGGCGCGGAGAAGTCACCGTTCGGCATGGCGCTCGGTATCACGTATCCCAAGTCGGACCTCGATTCGCTGCTGGCCGCGGCGAGCCGTGCCGAGGACCAGTGGAGGAAGGCGGGCGCCGAAGCGTGGGCCGGAGTGTGCCTAGAGATCATCGTGCGCCTGAATCGCGCCAGCTTCGAGATCGCCAACGCGGTCATGCACACCACCGGGCAGGCATTCATGATGGCCTTCCAGGCGGGCGGCCCGCATGCGCAGGATCGCGCGCTGGAAGCTGTCGCCTATGCGTGGGACGAATTGCGCCGTGTGCCCGAGCGTGCGTTGTGGGAAAAGCCGCAGGGCAAGAACGAACCCATCAAGATGGAGAAGCATTTCCGCGTCGTGCCGCGCGGCGTCGCGCTCGTCATCGGCTGCTGCACTTTTCCGACGTGGAACGGCTATCCGGGAATTTTCGCAAGCCTCGCCACCGGCAACGCGGTCATCGTCAAGCCGCATCCCGGCGCCATCCTGCCGCTGGCCATCACCGTGCGCATCGCGCGCGAAGTGCTCGCCGAAGCCGGTTTCGATCCCAATGTCGTCACGCTTCTCGCGCACGACGCGGGCGACGACACCGCCAAGACGGTCGCATTGCGGCCCGAGGTCAAGATCATCGACTTCACCGGCAGCACTGCCAACGGCCGCTGGCTGGAGGAGAACGCGAGGCAGGCGCAGGTCTATACCGAGAAGGCCGGCGTCAACCAGATCATCATCGACTCGGCCGCCGACATCAAAGGGGTGGCGCGCAACATCGCCTTTTCCTTGGCGCTCTACTCCGGACAGATGTGCACGGCGCCGCAGAACATCTACATTCCCAAGAAGGGCATCGACACTGCCGAGGGAGTGTTGACTTTCGATCAGGTGGTCGCGGCCATCGTCGACGGCGTCCAGAAACTCCTTGGCGATCCGGCGCGCGCCGTGGAAGTGCTCGGCGCGCTGCAAAACGACGGCGTGGCCCGGCGGCTCGAGGCGGCGCGATCGCTCGGGACCGTCGTGCTCGACACGCAGGCCATCGTGCACCCGGCATTTCCGGACGCGACGGTGCGGACGCCCCTCATCGTCAAGCTCGGCGCCACCGATCGCGCGGCCTACCTGAACGAGTGGTTCGGGCCGATCGCCTTCGTCATCAGCACCGAATCGACGGAGGAAAGCCTGGCCATCGCGCGCGACACCGTGCGCGGCCACGGGGCGCTCACGCTCTCCGTCTACTCGACGAGCGACGACGTCATCGACGAGGCAATCGCCGTCGCGGAAGACGCAGGCGTCGCGCTGTCGATCAACCTGACCGGCGCAGTGTTCGTCAACCAGTCCGCCGCGTTCTCCGATTTCCACGGGACCGGCGCCAATCCCGCCGCCAACGCCGCACTGACCGACTCGGCATTTGTCGCGAGCCGGTTCCGCGTCGTCCAGCATCGGCGTCACGTGTGATCCTTGTCCGTGGGCTACGAGTCGATCCTTCATGAGAGTGCTGCCGGCATCGCGCGCGTAACGCTCAACCGGCCGGACCGGCTGAACAGTTTCACCGCGAAGATGCACGAGGAATTGCGCGACGCGCTGGCCCGGGTCCGCGCCGATGCGTCCGCGCGCGTTCTGCTGCTCACCGGCGCCGGGCGCGGCTTCTGCGCCGGACAGGATCTTTCGGACCGCGCGGTGGCGCCCGGCGATAAGCCTGTCGACCTGGGCGCGTCGATCGAGGCAAACTACCGGCCGCTGGTCCTTGCGCTGCAGTCCTTTCCCATGCCGGTCGTCTGTGCCGTCAACGGCGTCGCGGCCGGCGCGGGCGCCAATATCGCGCTCGCCTGCGACCTCGTCATCGCCGCGCGCTCGGCGAGCTTCATCCAGGCGTTCTGCAAGATCGGACTCATTCCGGACTCCGGCGGAACCTATTTCCTGCCGCGCCTGGTCGGGACCGCGCGGGCGATGGGACTCGCGCTGCTCGGCGACAAGCTGCCGGCGCAGCAGGCGGCGGACTGGGGACTGATCTGGAAATGCGTCGACGACGCGGACCTGGCGCCGACGGTGGAGGCGCTGCTCGCGCAACTGGCGCAGGCGCCGACGCAAGGGCTCGGTGGCCACGCGGCGCGCGCTGCATGCCGCGTCCAACGCCACGCTGGAGGCGCAGCTCGACCTCGAGCGCGACCTGCAGCGCGAGCTGGGATACAGCGCCGACTATCGCGAAGGCGTCGCCGCGTTCCTTGCGAAGCGTGCGCCGCGATTTCGCCGGGAAATAACGTGGCGAACGCGCTGCCGCGCACCACGGAAGTCGGCGTCATCGGGGCGGGAGCCATGGGCGCCGGCATCGCGCAAATCGCCGCCCAGGCGGGCCATCGCGTGTGCCTGTTCGACACCCGCATGGGCGCCGCGGACCAGGCCAAGGCGAAGATCGGCGAAACGTTGGCCGCGCTGGCGGCGAAGGGCAAGATCGATCGCGCAGCGGCGGATGCGGCGGCCGCACGCATCGGCGTCGTGCATACGGTCGGCGCGCTGGTCAGCGCGGGACTGGTCATCGAGGCGATCGTCGAGGACTTGGCCGTCAAGCGCGACCTTTTGCGCGAACTCGAAGTGGTCGTGAGTCCCGACACGATCCTGGCCACCAATACGTCGTCGCTTTCGATCACCGCGCTGGCCGCCGGCATGAAACGCCCGGCGCGCGTCGTCGGAATGCATTTCTTCAATCCCGCGCCGCTGATGCCGCTGGTCGAAGTGGTCAGCGGCCTCGCCACGGCTGCCGACGTGGCCGACACCATTCACGCGACCGCCCAGGCATGGGGCAAGGCGCCGGTGCACGCGCAGTCCACGCCGGGATTCATCGTCAATCGATGCGCGCGGCCGTTCTACGCCGAGGCGCTGCGCGTGTTGGGCGAGCGCGCGGCCGCGCCGGAAACGCTCGATGCCGTCATGCGGGACGCCGGCGGCTTCCGCATGGGTCCGTTCGAGCTGATGGACCTGATCGGTCTCGACATCAACATCGCCGTGACGCGAAGCGTGTGGGAGGCGTTCTTCCACGATGCGCGTTTCACGCCGTCCGTCGCGCAGCATGAGCTGGTCGGCGCGGGCTTCCTCGGGCGCAAGGCGGGACGCGGCTTTTACGACTATGGCGCGGGTGCCGTCAAGCCGGCCCCAGCGGCTGAGGCGCCACGGCCGCGACCCGCAAAGATCGCGCGGCTGGGTGAATTGCGGATGGGCGCGGCGCTGGTGGCGCGCCTCGCGACGGCCGGCATCACGACCGATGTGGCGATCGCCGATCCGCGTTTTCCGAACGGAGCGCTGCGTGTTACGGGAAATGAGGGCAACGTCGCGTGGCTGGTTCCAGGCGATGGCCGGACGGCAACGGCGATGGCGGCGAAGGCCGGCATCCGCGACATCGTGGCCTACGACCTGGCCCTGGACTACAGCAAATGTCCGCGCCTTGCCGTGGCGCGGGCGGATACCTGCGGCGATGCCGCGTTCACGGCGGCGGTCGGGGCGCTGCAGGCAGCGGGCATCACCGTGTCGCGCCTGGACGATGTCGCGGGGCTCATTGTGCTGCGCTCCGTGGCCATGCTGGCCAACGAGGCGGCCGATGCCGTGACGCAGGGCATCGCCAGCGCCGCGGATGTCGACCTGGCAATGCAAAAGGGCGTCAACTATCCGCGCGGTCCGCTCGCGTGGGGCGACGAACTCGGCGTGGCCTTCGTCCGCGACACGCTGGTCAATCTCGCACTCCATTATGGCGAGGACCGGTACCGGCTGTCGCCGCTGATCGCGCGCCGCTGCGCGAGCGAAGGCAGGCTCGTCGCAATGAACGCGCCGCCGCGACGCATGACACGAGCCGCCGCTGTCCGCGGAAGAGGCGCAGGACCTGGCGCAGCGCTGCGCCGATGCCATGTTCTCGCGCGACCGCGCGTCGCAGGGGCTCGGCATGTCGATCGTGAAGGTAGCGCCCGGTTTCGCGGCGATGACGATGACGGTGCGCGCAGACATGTTGAACGGCCACGCCACCTGCCACGGCGGCTTCATCTTCGCGCTGGCCGACAGCGCCTTTGCGTTCGCGTGCAACAGCCACAACCTGGTCACCGTCGCAGCGGGTTGCACGATCGAATACCTGGCGCCGGCGCGCGAAGGCGACCTGCTCACGGCCACGGGACGCGAACGCGCGCTCAGCGGAAGAAGCGGCATCTACGACATCGACGTCACCAATCAGCACGGCGCGACGATCGCCGTGTTTCGCGGCAAGAGCGCGCGCATCAAGGGTCACGTCATCGCCGGCCATGCCGGCCATACGGAATAGCCGGGAGGAGTCACGATGCCATCGAAGCGACCACGACCGGACGAGCTGGAGCCCATCGAACGGGCGAGTCGCGACGAAATAGCGGCGCTGCAACTCACGCGCCTCAAGTGGTCGCTCAAGCACGCCTACGACAACGTTCCCCACTACCGCAAGGCGTTCGACGCCAAGGGTGTCGCGCCCGGCGACCTGAAAGCTCTCGCGGACCTCGCGCACTTCCCGTTCACGGTCAAGTCGGATCTTCGCGACAACTATCCGTTCGGGATGTTTGCCGTCCCGCGCGAGCAGGTCTCGCGCATTCACGCGTCGTCGGGAACGACCGGCAAGCCGACGGTCGTCGGATACACGCGCAAAGACATCGACACCTGGGCCACGGTGATGGCGCGCTCGATTCGGGCCGCGGGCGGGCGCGCCGGCGACATCCTGCACATCGCGTACGGCTACGGACTCTTCACCGGCGGCCTCGGCGCGCACTACGGCGCGGAAAAACTGGGCTGCACGGTAGTCCCGATGTCCGGCGGGCAGACCGAGAAGCAGGTGCAGCTCATCCAGGACTTCAAGCCGTCGGTGATCATGGTCACGCCGTCGTACATGCTGGCGATCGCCGAGGAGATGGAGCGTCAGGGAATCGATCCCGCGGCCAGTTCGCTCGAGATCGGCATCTTCGGCGCCGAGCCGTGGACGCCGACGATGCGCAAGGCCATCGAATCGAGGCTGGCGATGGACGCGATCGACATCTATGGGCTCTCGGAAGTGATGGGGCCGGGCGTGGCGCAGGAGTGCATCGAGACCAAGGACGGCCTCACCATCTGGGAAGACCATTTCTACCCGGAGATCATCAACCCGGAAACGGGCGCGGTGGTTGCCGACGGCGAACCGGGCGAACTCGTATTCACGTCGCTGACCAAGGAAGCGCTGCCGATCATCCGCTACCGCACGCGGGATCTCACGCGCCTGCTGCCGCCGACCGCGCGCGCGATGCGCCGCATGGAAAAGATCACCGGGCGCTCCGACGACATGATGATCATCCGCGGCGTCAACGTGTTCCCGACGCAGATCGAGGAACTGATCCTGAAGGATGCCGCGCTCGCTCCCCACTACCAGCTCGAGATCACTCGGCCGGGGAACCTGGACGAACTGACGGTCATGGTGGAACGCGTGCCGACGGCGGGTTCGGCCGACGGCAACGCCGCGGGCACGCGCCTCGCGCATCACATCAAGAGCCTGATCGGCGTCACGGCCGAGGTGCGCGTCTGCGCGCCGGGCAGCATCGAGCGCTCGCTGGGCAAGGCCAGGCGGATCGTCGACAAGCGGCCGAAGACCTAGCGACAGCGACGCACTCCCGGCCCAGGGGAAGGGCGGGCCGCCTTCTGCTCCCTCGCCGCAGACCATTGCCGGGGCCGAGCCGCGCACTTTCGGTATCATGACTCTCCCGCCGGAGCGAAAGTCCATCGTGCTCGACAAATCCCTCACGCCAAGCTTCATCGTGCAGAAGCTGGACAGCTATGTGATCGGGCAGGACGACGCCAAGAAGACGGTCGCCGTCGCCGTCTATCTGCACTACCGGAAGATCGAGCGGTTGCTCGAGGACGACTCGCCGGTGACCAAGAGCAACGTGCTGCTGATCGGCCCGACCGGAACCGGCAAGACGCTGCTGTGCGAGACGCTGGCGCGCATCCTGGGGGTTCCGTTCGTCACGGCGGAGGCGACGTCGCTGGCGCAGACCCGCTACGTCAACGACGAAATCGAGGCCATGCTGCGGCGACTCGTCGACAAGGCCGGCGGCGACGTGGACAGCGCCCAGAGGGGCATCGTATTCATCGACGAAATCGACAAGCTGAAGGCGACCGACGCGCAGCCGCGCAGCGTATCCGGCGAGAGCGTGCAGCACGCGCTGCTGAAGATCATGGAAGGCTCGCCGTTCAAGCTGGGGGACGGACGCTTCATCGACACCACCAACATCCTGTTCATCTGCGGCGGTGCGTTCGTTGGTCTGGAAGAAATCATGTCGCAATCCAACAGCTACGGCTACATCTCCACGTCGCAGGGCGACAACAAGGCGATCATGGATCGCCTCAATGCGCGCATCAAGCCGACCGATCTGTTCACATTCGGGCTGATTCCGGAATTCACCGGACGCCTCCCCGTCATCGCGCGCTTCCGGGACCTCGACCGGAGCATGCTGGTGCGGATCATGACCGAACCCAAGGGCTGCATCTATGCGCAATTCCGCGACATTTTCGGCCACGAGGGCGTCGAGCTTTCCGTGGCTCCGCGCGTGTTCGAGCAGATTTCCGAACTGGCGATGGAATACCGCACCGGCGCGCGCAGCCTGCGCGGCATCTTCGAGGAGCTGATCACGCCGATCCTGTACCTTGTGCCCGATAATCCCGACATCCGGAAGGTGACGATCACGTCGCTGTTTTCCGATCCGGCCTACGTTCGCGGGGAGCGCACACCATGAACACCAAGAAATTCGCATCGCATGCCGACGTGGAGGAGAAGACGATCAGCTTCGATCGCCTCTCGGAACACGCCTACGCCTACACCGCGGAGGGCGACCCGAACACCGGCGTCGTCGTCGGTGACGACGCGGTCATGGTGATCGACACGCAGGCCACGCCGGTGATGGCGCAGGACGTGATCCGGCGCATTCGCGAGGTGACCGACAAGCCGATCAAGTACGTGACGCTGTCGCACTACCACGCGGTGCGCGTGCTTGGCGCGAGCGGCTACAAGCCGGAGCACATCATCGCCAGCCGCGACACCTTCGATCTCATCGTCGAGCGCGGCGAGCAGGACATGAAAAGCGAGATCGAGCGCTTCCCGCGGCTCTTTCGCGCCGTCGAGTCGGTGCCCGGCCTGACCTGGCCGACCATCGTGTTCGAGAAACGGATGACGCTGATGCTGGGCAAGCTGCAGGTGGAGATCATGCAGCTGGGGCGCGGCCACACCAAGGGCGACACCGTGGTCTGGCTGCCGCAGGAGAAGATCCTGTTCTCCGGCGACCTCGTCGAATTCGACGCCACGCCGTATACCGGCGACGCCTACCTGACCGACTGGCCCGCGACGCTGGACGCCATTGCGGCATTGCAGCCGCAAAAGCTGGTGCCGGGGCGCGGCGCGTCGCTGCAGACGCCGGCCGAGGTCAAGGCGGGTCTCGACGGCACGCGCGCATTCGTCACCGCGATGTTCGAGTCGGTGAAGCGGGGCGCGGCGGCGGGCCTCGACCTGCGCGACCGTCTACAAGGATACCTACGCCGCGCTCAAGCCGCGGTTCGGACATTGGGTCATCTTCGACCATTGCCTGCCGTTCGACGTGACGCGCGCCTACGACGAGGCGACGCAGTACAAGGATCCGCGCATCTGGACGGCGCAGCGCGACAAGGAGATGTGGCTGGCGCTCGAAGGTTGACGACGCTCGGCTGACTTCACTCGATTGACTTCGCTCGTTTGACGTTCCTCCAGTTGCGTTCCTATACCAACCCCGTCTACGAATATCGCCGCCCGCCGGAGCTGGACGGCCCGGCGCGGCATTGCGGCGTCGTGATCGTCGGCGCGGGACCGGTGGGACTCGCCGCGGCCATCGATCTCGCGCAGCGCGACATTCCGGTGCTGGTGCTCGACGACGACGACACGGTCAGCGTCGGATCGCGCGCGATCTGCTACGCGAAGCGCACGCTGGAGATCCTCGACCGGCTTGGTTGCGGCAACGCGGTCGCGGAAAAGGGCGTGAGCTGGAACGTCGGCAAGGTCTTCCACGGCGACCAATTGGCGTACGAGTTCGCCGTGCTGCCGGAACCCGGGCATCAGCGTCCGGCGTTCGTCAACCTGCAGCAGTACCACTTCGAGGAATGCCTGGTGCGGCGCGCCGATGCGCTCGCCGCCGCCGAAATCCGCTGGAAGCATCGCGTCGTCGGCGTGGCGCCCGGAGCGGCGGACGTCCGAGTGCGCGTCGCGACGCAGGACGGCGAGTACGAAGCTGACGTGCGACTGGCTGATCGTCTGCGACGGCGCGCGCAGCCCGGTTCGCCACATGCTCGGACTGGATTCCGAAGGTCAGGTATTTCGCGACCGCTTCCTGATCGCGGACATCCGCATGACGTCGGACTTTCCGACGGAACGCTGGTTCTGGTTCGACCCGCCGTTCCACCGCAATCAATCGGTGCTGCTGCACCGGCAGGCCGACAATGTCTGGCGCGTCGATTTCCAGCTGGGCTGGGACGCGGATCCCGACGAGGAGAAGAAGCCGGAGAACATCGAGCCGCGGCTGCGCGCGATGCTCGGTCCTGAGGCCGAATTCGAACTCGAATGGGCGAGCGTCTACACATTCCAATGCCGGCGCATGCAGAAATTCCGCCATGGCCGCGTGCTGTTCGCCGGGGACGCGGCGCACCTGGTCAGTCCCTTCGGCGCGCGTGGCGCGAACAGCGGCATACAGGACGCGGACAACCTGGCCTGGAAGCTCGAGATGGTGCTGCGCGGGCAGGCGCCCGAATCGCTGCTCGACACCTATGACTCGGAGCGCGTCGCGGCGGCGGACGAGAACATTCTCAATTCGACGCGGTCGACCGACTTCATCACGCCCAAGAGCAGCATTTCGCGCACGTTCCGCGACGCGGTGCTGTCGCTCGCGCGCCGACACGCCGTTCGCGCGGAAGCTGGTGAACAGCGGCCGGCTCTCGGTGCCGAAGGTCCTCGCCGATTCCAGCCTCAACACGCCGGATGGCGACGTGTTCGCGGGAACGATGGTGCCGGGCGCGCCGGCGGCCGATGCGCCCGCGAGCGGCCCTCGCGGCGACTGGCTGCTCCAGCACCTGGGCGGCGGCTTTTCGCTGCTCGTGTTCGGCGACGACATTTCTCCGGACGCCGCGCGTAAACTCGCCGAAGGCACGATTGCGTGTCGAGCTGGTCCAGGTGGGCGGCGCAGCCGCGCGCACGACCGGATCGTGATCCAGGACAAGGATGGCCTGATCGCCACGCGCTACGATGCACGCCCCAAAACCTGCTACCTGATGCGACCCGACCAGCACGTATGCGCGCGGTGGCGGGCTTTCGATCCCGTCGCCGTGACGCGATGCGATCAATCGCGCGACCGGCAACGCCGGAAAGGACGCGCAATGGGTGCATTGATCACCGATCCGAACATGGCGGCCCCGGACGATTTCTACGAAGACCTGATCGGACTGCACCGCGACTTGACCGAGCAGCAAAGCGCGCTCGTCAACGCCAAGCTCATCCTGTTGCTGGCCAACCACGTCGGCGACCACGATGTCCTCCGCGAAGCCATGGCGGCGGCGCGCGCGGACGTGGCGCCGGGTGGCTGAGCGCAGAGAATCCCACTACGAAGGCAAGTCACCATGACGACGACAACCAGCAAACGCCCAGCGGGCGTGCCCCATGCCGCGGCGAGCGACGAGGCCGCCCTGACGTATCAATCCGGATTCGGCAACGAATTCGCCACTGAAGCGCTGCCGGGCGCATTGCCGGTAGGTCGCAACTCGCCGCAGCGCGCGCCCTACGGCCTGTACGCAGAGCAGCTGTCGGGAACGGCGTTCACGGCGCCGCGCGCCGCGAACCGGCGCTCGTGGACCTACCGGATCCGTCCGTCTGCGATGCACGCGCCGTTCGCCAGGATCGACAATGGCCGCATCGTCAGCCGCTTCGGCGATGTGGCCACGCCGCCCAACCAGATGCGCTGGGACCCGCTGCCTGTCCCGACCGCGCCGACCGACTTTCTCGACGGGCTGGTCACGATGGCCGGCAACGGCGATCCCGCCGCGATGTCGGGCTGCGCCATTCATGTGTACGCCGCCAATCGGTCGATGCAGGATCGCTACTTCTACAACGCCGACGGCGAAATGCTGATCGTGCCGCAGCAGGGCCGGCTGCGCCTGCATACCGAGTTCGGGCGAATCGACGCCGAGCCGCAGGAGATCGTCGTCGTCCCGCGCGGCGTGCGCTTTCGCGTCGATCTGCCGGACGCGACGACGGCAAACCCGGCGCGCGGCTACGTGTGCGAGAACTATGGCGCTCATTTCCGGCTGCCCGACCTCGGCGTGATCGGTTCCAACGGGCTCGCCAATCCGCGCGATTTCCTGACGCCGCACGCGGCCTACGAGGACCGCGAAGGCAAGTTCGAGCTGGTCGCGAAGTTCATGGGCAACCTGTGGGCGGCGCCGATCGGCCACTCACCGCTCGATGTCGTCGCATGGCACGGCAACTATGCGCCGTACAAATACGACCTGCGGCGCTTCAATGCGATCGGATCGATCAGCTACGACCACCCGGACCCGTCGATCTTCCTGGTCCTGCAGTCGCAAAGCGACACGCCCGGCGTGGACACGATCGACTTCGCGATCTTCCCGCCGCGCATTCTGGCGATGGAGGACACGTTCCGGCCGCCATGGTTCCACCGCAACGTCGCCAGCGAATTCATGGGACTGATCCACGGCGTGTACGATGCCAAGGCCGAGGGCTTCATGCCCGGCGGCGCGAGCCTGCACAATTGCATGAGCGGCCACGGTCCCGACGCAGAGACGTTCGAGAAGGCCAGCGCCGCGGACCTGTCGCAGCCGACGCGTATCCGCGACACGATGGCGTTCATGTTCGAGACGCGTGCGGTGATCCAGCCCACGCGTGCGGCGCTCGAGTCCGCACAGCTGCAAAGCGAATATTTCCGATGCTGGGAGGGACTCGAAGAAGAACTTCGACCCCTCCCGGCGCTAGCCACCCGCCCCATCGGGCCGTCTTCTCCACGACCCGACCTGCGCCATCCTAGGAAACGCCATGACCTACGAAAACATTCTCGTCGAAACCCGCGACCGGGTCGGCATCGTCCGCCTCAATCGGCCGCAGCGGATGAACGCGCTCAACGATGCGCTGGCCAAGGAGCTGTCGCACGCGCTGCATGCGTTCGACGCCGACGACGGCGTCGGCTGCATCGTCATCACCGGCAACGAAAAGGCATTCGCCGCCGGAGCGGACATCGGCGCGATGGCCGAGTGGGACTACGCCAAGGTGCATCGCGACGACTACATCACGCGCGACTGGGAGGACGTCATCCGCATCCGCAAGCCGGTCATCGCTGCCGTCGCCGGCTATGCGCTGGGAGGAGGGTGTGAGCTGGCGATGGCCTGCGACACGATCATCGCCGCGGACAACGCGAAATTCGGCCAGCCGGAAATCACGATCGGCACCATTCCCGGCATGGGCGGCACGCAGCGCCTGCCGCGCGCCATCGGCAAGGCCAAGGCGATGGACTGGTGCCTGACGGGACGCATGGTGGACGTCGTGGAGGCCGAGCGCGCCGGGCTGGTCGCGCGCATCGTTCCGGCGGCGGATCTGGAGAAGGAGGCGCTGGCCTTCGCCGGCAAGATCGCGTCGTTCTCGCTGCCCGTCGTGCTCAAGGTCAAGGAGGCGATCAACCGCGCCTACGAGTCGTCGCTGGCCGAGGGCCTCAAGTTCGAGCGCCGCGAATTCCACTCGACGTTCGCGCTCGACGACCAGAAGGAGGGCATGCGCGCGTTCGTCGAGAAGCGCAAGCCGACGTTCAAGCACCGCTAGCGACGACGGCAGCATGCGGTCGCGCCGCCGACCGCGCAGATTGGTAAACTACCGGACATGGATCGCCCGTTGCAGGACATCGTTGTCGACCGGCCGGAGCAGGGCGTCGTGCGGCTTACGCTGCACCGGCCGGACTTCCGCAATGCGCTGCGCACGCAGACGCTGGCGGAAATCGCGGCGCAGCTCGACGCCGCGCAGGCCGACACGGCAACGCGCGTCGTCGATTCTCACCGGCGGCCTCGACTGTTTCGCCGCGGGCGCCGACGTGCGCGAAATGGCGGCGCTGGGTCCCGTGGAAATCCTGACGCACGAGCGCCAGCGGTACTGGCGGACGATCGCGACGTTTCCCAAACCGCTCGTCGGTGCCGTGTGCGGCTACGCGCTGGGGGGCGGGTGCGAGCTGGCGATGTGCTGCGACATCCTCGTCGCCGGCAACAACGCGAAGTTCGGGCAGCCGGAAGTGAACCTCGGCATGATTCCGGGCGCCGGCGGCACGCAGCGGCTTGCGCGCACCATCGGCAAGGCGCTGACGATGCAGATGGTGCTGACCGGGCAGCCGATCAGCGCGCAGGCGGCGCTGGCCGCCGGCCTGGTCGTCGAGGTCGACGAGCCGGAAAGCGCGCTCGCGCGCGCGGTTGAAATCGCGTCGATCATCGCCACCAAGCCGGCGCTGGCCGTGCGCCTCGCCAAGGAAGCGGTGCTGCGCGCCTACGAAACGCCGCTGACCGAGGGGCTGGCCGCCGAAAAGCAGGCCTTTGCGCTGCTCGCGGCCAGTCACGACAGGAACGAAGGCATCGCCGCCTTCCTCGAAAAGCGCGCTCCCGTATTCACCGACCGCTGAACGCTGCGGCCATCACCCGACCAGGAATCGATCATGCGCAAACTCATTTCGCTGTTCTCGCTTCTCGTCGCTTCCGTCGTGCTCAGCGCGTGCCAGTCGACGTCGATCCAATCGGCGTGGTTCGACCCGAATTTCAAGGGCGGCCCGATGAAGAAGATCGATGTCGTGATGGTGGGCACCAACCTCCCCAACCGCCGCGTGGCCGAGGACATCTTCGCGCAGAAGCTGCGCGACGCCGGCGTCGACGGCGTCGCCGGCTGGACCGTGATCCCCGACGAGGCGCGCGCGGCACAGCAGCCGTTCACCGATGCGGTCACGCGGACCGGCGCGCAGGGACTGCTGGTGGTCCGGCTGCTGGGCGTCGACACGCGCACGCAGGTGACGACGACGATGGTCCCGACCACGGGCCCGATGTGGGGCGGACCGGGATGGGGTCCGGGCTGGGGCGGCGGCTGGGGTGGCGGGTGGGGCGGCGGCGGCGCGTTCGGCCCGGCGATGGTGCCGGTGCAGGAAGTCTCGCAATACGACCTGGCGACCGTCGAGACCACGCTGTTCGAAGTGGCCACCGGGCGCCCCATCTGGTCGGCCAATACCCAGACGATCAATCCGTCGAACGTGCAGCGCGAGGTGCCGGGCTTCGCCGATCTCATCATCGGCCAGCTGAAGCTGCGCGGATTGATCGCCGGAGCGAAGTAGCCGCGTGGAAAGGCCGAACTAGGGCGCGGGCTTGAAGCGCATCGCGGCGCCGTCGCTTAAGCGTCAGCACGAGTTCGCCGCGATCCATGCCGTAGTGACGTCGCCTGCACGAGGCTGCGCAGGAACTCGGTGTCCTGCGATGCCGGCAGGCACGCCATGCGGGTGAGCGCGATTGCGCCGAATTTGATCAGTGTGCCGTTGACTTCGTAGCTGCCGCTGCCGCGATTGCAGTCGGCGCGCACGTTGACGCGTCCTCCGCCGTCGAAGGACAGCGAATACCGCTCCGGCGCAGCCGCTACGACGGCCGGCGCGCTGCCCAGGTAAGTGCGCTGCCATTGCCACACCGGGCCGACGATTGCGTCGGACGCGGCGGTGATGACGGGAGGCGATCGCGTTGGCGGGAACGTATGCCGGCATGGTCGCCGGTGCCGGACCCGCCTGCGGCACGTTCTGGCAGCCAGTCGCCGCCAGGGCCATTGCGCAACCCAGCAACGCGGTTCGATCCATGATTCATCTTAGCATCGGCTGCGGGTGACGTGAAACGCGGATTCGCGTTCTCCAGCGCGGCTGCGCGCATGGCCCGGGTTAGAATCTCCGCGACTGAAGCGTCACGTGCACGAATTCCAAGGCGACATGTCCGGCGATTCCGCGCTACTTTCCTCATTGCAGCCGCAGCGCATCTGGGATCGCTGCGATGCGCTCGGCCGCCTGTCGGAACTCCCGGGCGGACTGACCCGCGTATTCCTTTCCGCCGAGCAGAGGCAGACCAGCGAACTCGTGCTGGGCTGGATGCGCGAGGCCGGCATGGACGCGCGCGTCGACGCCATCGGCAACTGTCGCCGGCCGCTACGAGGGCGCGCGACCCGGACAGCCGTGCCTGATGCTGGGTTCGCATCTCGATACCGTTCGCGATGCCGGAAAGTACGACGGCATGCTCGGCGTGATCACCGCCATCGAATGCGTGCACGCGCTCAATGCCTGCGGGTCGCGCCTTCCCTTCGCGGTCGAGGTGCTGGGCTTCGGCGACGAGGAAGGCGTGCGCTTCGGCTCGACGCTGCTCGGAAGTCGCGCAGTATCCGGCACGTTCGATCACGCGGTGCTCGACAACGTCGACGCGCGCGGCATGACGATGCGCGACGCGCTGCGCGAGGCCGGCCTCGATCCCGCGCAAATCGTCGGCGGTCGCGCGCCGCCCGGAGGACGTGCTCGCGTACGCCGAATTGCACATCGAGCAGGGGCCCGTGCTCGAAGCGGAAGGTCTGGCGACGGGCGTGGTCACGGCCATCAACGGCGGCAATCGCTTCCAGATCGAACTGACCGGCATGGCCGGGCATGCGGGAACGGTGCCGATGGGTCTGCGCCGCGACGCGTTGGCTGCGGCGTCCGAATGCGTGCTGGCGATCGAGCGCATCGCCGCCTCGATGCCTGCGGTCGTCGCCACCGTGGGCACGCATCGAGGCGCTGCCCGGAGCGATGAACGTCATACCGGGCCAGGTCCGGTTCTCACTGGACGTGCGCGCGCCGACCGACGACCTGCGGCACGCGGCCGCCGCGGCAATGCGCGCTGCCTGCGAGGCGATCGCCACTCGCCGCAACATCGCCATGGCGACCACGCTTTTGTGGGACGCGAAGACGGCGCCGTGCGATGCCGACATGCAGCGCCAGTTCGCTGCCGCGATCGAGAAGGAGGGTGGTCGCGTGCATCGCCTGCCTTCGGGCGCGGGTCACGACGGCATGGCGATCATCGCCATCGCGCCGATCGGCATGCTGTTCGTTCGCTGCAAGGGCGGGATCAGCCACAATCCGGCGGAGGCGGTCACGCTCGCCGATGTCGCCGCGGGCGCGCGCGTCCTCGCGCGGTTCATCGCGTCGTTCACGCCGCCGCGCAATTCCATGGGGGTTTCTTGACCGACACCGCCGGCTCGATCCACGCGTTCGCTCGCCGCGCACCGCGGCGACGCCGAGCGGTTCCTGGCCGAACTGGTCAAGGTGCCGTCGGACAATCCGCCGGGCGATTGCGCGCCGCACGCGGAGAAGGCGGCGGCGCTGCTGGAGGCGCTGGGCTTCGTCGTCGAGCGGCATGTCGTGCCGGACGCGGCGGTCAAGGCCAACGGCATGGTCAGCTGTACGAACCTGGTGGTACGGGTGCGCTTCGGCGCCGGCGACGGACCGGTCATCGCGCTCAATGCGCATGGCGACGTCGTTCCGCCCGGCACCGGCTGGACGACGGATCCCTATGGTGCCGAGATTCGCGACGGAATCATGTTCGGACGCGGCGTGGCGGTGTCGAAGTCGGACTTCGCGACGTATGCATTCGCGCTGCTCGCGCTGCGCGATGCCGCGGCCCGGGGCGACGTCGCTGGCCGGCGCGGTCGAGTTGCACTTCACGTACGACGAGGAGGTGGGCGGCGCGATCGGACCGCAATGGCTGCTGCAACAGAAAATCATGCCGGCCCGACCTCGTGATTTCCGCCGGCTTTTCCCATGGCATCACGACGGCGCACAACGGCTGCCTGCATTTGCAGGTCGATGTCTCCGGCAAATCCGGCCATGCCGCGGAGCCGCAGAAGGGCATCGACGCGCTCGAGGCGGCGACAGGGATGCTGTCCGACCTCTATGCACTGCGCAAGACGTACTCCGCGACGAGATCGTCCGTTCCGCGGCATCGGATCGCCGACGCTCGTCGTCGGGTTGATCGAGGGCGGCATCAACACCAACGTGGTGCCGGACCACGTGACGTTCCGCATCGACCGCCGGATCATCCCGGAGGAGAATCCCGCGGAGGTCGAAGCGGTGCTGACCCGGCAAATTCGCGACTTCGCGGCGAAGTGGCCCGCTGTCCAGGTCAATGTGAAGCGCATCCTGCTGGCCGTGCCGTTCGTCCCGATTCCCGGACAGGAAAAGCTTGTCGCGGCGCTGAAGCGCCATGGCAAGGCCGTGCTGGGCGAGGACCTCGCGACGCACGGCCTGCCGATCTATACCGACGCGCGCCTGTACACGACCGCGGGCATCCCGGCGGTTCTGTATGGCGCCGGACCGCGCACGCTCGCCGAGGCCAACGGCCATCGCGCCGACGAGAAGTTGCTGCTCGAGGATCTCCATCGCGCCACCGAAGTGGTGGCGCTGGCATTGGCGGATCTGCTCGCCCCGCAACAACGATGAATCACGGTGGTGAGGCCGCGATGACGCGAAGCCCGCGTGCGCAAGCATGACCACCACGGGGACCGGCACCGCTCGCCAGGATTCGCGCGACCCGCGCCTGGGGCGGACGGTCAGCGCGCTGGGCGTGGCGCAAATCATTTCGTGGGGTTCGCTGTTCTATACCATCGCGGTTCTCGGCAGCGCGATGCGCAGGGACCTCGGCATCTCCGATGTCGTCCTGTTCGGCAGCTTCACCGCGGGACTGTTCCTGTCGGGAGTCGCGTCGCCCCTCGTCGGCCGCGAAATCGATGCACGAGGCGGCCGCAGTGTGCTCGCCGCCGGATCGGTGCTGGGCGCGCTGGCCACCGCTGCGCTGGCTGCGGCGCAGGGGCCGGTGACGATGCTCGCAGGATGGTTGCTGGCCGGCGTTGCCATGTCCGCGAGTCTCTACGACCCTGCGTTCGCCACGCTGCACCAGGTTTCCGGCACGTCGTACCGGCGAGCGGTGACCGCGCTTACGCTCTTCGGCGGCTTCGCCAGCACGGTGTTCTGGCCGCTTTCGCAATATCTGCTCGACGAAATCGGCTGGCGCCAGACGTTCATGGTCTATGCAGGTTTGCATCTCTTCGTGTGCCTGCCGCTGCACCTGCTGCTGGTTCCGCGCAGGCATGCCGCGCGCCCGGCCGCGGAAGCGGCACACGCGCAATCCGTGGTGCGCAAAGGCGACGGCGCGGTCTTCGCGTGGCTGGCGACGGCGCTGGCGCTTGCGGCGTTCATGGGCACGGCGATGGCGGCGCACGTCATCGACCTGCTCACCGCGACCGGATTGAGCGCGCGCGACGCCGTCCTGGTCGGTTCGTTGATCGGCCCGATGCAGGTTGCCGGACGCGTGATGGAGTTCGCGTTCGGCCGGCACCTTCGCGCGTTGGCGGTGGGAACCCTCGCGTTCGCGCTGATGGCCGCGTCGCTGGCAGTGTTCACGCAGGTCCGCGGCATATGGATCGTCGCGCTGGCGTTCGCGATGATCTACGGCTGGAGCAACGGCGTCATGACCATCGTGCGCGGCACGGTTCCTGCGGAACTGTTCGGTCCGCGCGGCTATGGCGCGTTGCTCGGGCGCCTGGCCCGGCCGCAGTTCATCCTCAAGTCCAGCGCGCCGCTGGCGCTCACACTGCTCTTCACGATCGACCCGGCGAAAACAATGACGCCGTACGCGTTGCTGCTGGTCACCGTGGCTGCATTCCTGGCGTACCAAATGGCGATCGCCGCCGCGGGGAAGCGAAGCAGTTCGGACGGTTGACGACGACGCGCGCCGCCAACGCCTCCGGCGTAGTCCGATCCGCTCACGGACGAATTTCGCCAGCGCGCAGCCCTGCCGGTTGCGGCTCTGCGAAATACCGGCGCTGGAAATACAGCGCTGCGTTGACCAGCATGATCAGCACCGGCACTTCGACCAGCGGGCCAATGACCGCCGCGAACGCCTCGCCGGAGTTGATGCCGAACATGGCGATGGCTACCGCAATGGCGAGCTCGAAATTGTTGCTGGCAGCGGTAAAGGAGAGCGTCGTCGTTTTCGCGTAATCGGCCCCGATCCTGCGCCCCAGCCAGAAGGACACCAGAAACATGATGACGAAGTAGACGACCAGCGGGATGGCGATGCGCACCACGTCGAGCGGTATGCGGACGATGTAATCGCCCTTGAGCGAAAACATCACGAATATGGTGAAGACGAGGGCGATCAGCGTGATCGGGCTGATCTTCGGCACGAACCGCTCGTGGTACCAGACCTTGCCCTTGGCGCGCACCAGCATGAAACGGGTGGCGGCGCCGGCAAGAAACGGGATGCCGAGATAGATGAACACGCTGCTGGCGATGTCCGCGATCGTGATGTCGACCTGGAATGTCTGCAGGCCGAGCCATCCCGGAATCACGGTCAGGAAGACGTAGGCGTAAAGGGAAAAGAACAGCACCTGGAAGATCGAATTCAGCGCGACGAGTCCCGCCGCGTATTCGGTGTCGCCCCGGGCGAGCTCGTTCCACACGATGACCATCGCGATGCAGCGCGCCAGGCCGATCAGGATCAGGCCCGCCATGTAATGCGGCTGGTCATGCAGGAAGACGACGGCCAGCACGAACATGAGGATCGGCCCGATCACCCAGTTCTGCACCAGAGACAACGTCAGCACCCGGCGGTTGCGGAATACGTCGCCCAAGTCCTCGTAGCGGACCTTGGCCAGCGGCGGGTACATCATCAGGATCAGCCCGACGGCGATCGGGATGTTGGTCGTGCCGCTCTGAAACCGGCCCCAGAATCCGGCGACGCCCGGGAAAAGGTAACCGACCATGACCCCTGCGAACATGCCGAGGAAGATCCACAGCGTGAGGTAGCGGTCGAGAAAGCCGAGCTTGGCTGAGAGCGATGCCACGATGTCCGCCGGTTCGCCTACGCGATCGCCGGACGCAGGTTCATCGTCCTGGGCAACCGCGCCGTCATGTCAGGTCGACGTTGGCCGGGGACTTGCCCAGCTCGTCCAGCTTGTATTGCAGGCTGAGTCGATCGAGCGTGTTCGAGCGGCAGGCTGGTGAAGACCCGGATGCGATTCCCCAAGACACGGCCCGCTTCCGAAAACGCCTTGCGCATTGCGTCGGGGCTGCCGCGCACTGCGGCGGGATCGGGGACGCCCCAATGCGCGGTGATCGGCTTGCCCGGCCATACCGGACACACCTCACCCGCGGCGTTGTCGCAGACGGTGATGACGAAGTCCAGCGGTGGCGCTCCGGGTTCGGCGAAGCGTTCCCAGGACTTGCTGGCAAGACCGTCGGTCGGCATGTGGCTCGCGCGCAGCAAATCCAGCGCCAGCGGATTCACCGTGCCGGTCGGTTGCGACCCTGCGCTGAAGGCGCGGAAGCGGCCCGCGCCGAGACTCGTCAGAGATCGATTCCGCGATGATGCTGCGCGCGGAATTGCCGGTGCAGAGGAACAGCACGTTGTAAACGCGATCGGGCATACCGTGGCCGTGTCAGCAGCACGCGCCCGAGGTGCTGGCCGCTTTGCCGGGCATCGATGCGCACGTTGAATTCGGTGAACAGCAACTCCCCGCAGCTTTTTCTTCCTCGGTGTCCGATCCGAACAGCGGAATCGAATCCAGTGTGTGAAACGCCTCCCACGCGATCCCCTGGGGATCGGTGACCCAATGCTTGTCCGATTTCACGTAGCAGCACATCGCGCCGGGCTCGGCCACGGTGGCCTTCGCATCCGCTGCCTCGAACTGCGCGCGAATCCCCGCGAGTTCTTCCGCCGATTCGGCCTGCAACCCCAGGTGGTTGAGGCCGGCGGCGCGTCCGCGCTGCGAGATCGCGAAATTGACGCGCGGGTCGTCGAGCATCCACTTCGCGTAGTCGTCCTTGCGGATCGTCGGCGCCTGGCCGAACAGTCCTGAATAGAAGCGGATGCTGGCGGACAGATCGGGAACGCCCAGATGCACGTGGAAGCGTTTCATGGTTTTCCTTTCATGCGTTTGACGGAGGGTCCGCAGGCCGCGGGCGCGCAGCCCGGTCCGCAGTCGGCGCTGCCCGTGGCGCGGCAGCAATTTTCTGTGAGATAGGCGACCAGCGAATTCATCGCGTCCACGTCGGCCCGGTACCAGATGAAGCGGCCGTCGCGGCGGTCGGTGATCAAGCCGGCGCCTGCCAGTTCCTTCAGATGGAACGAAAGCGTGGCGGGCGCGAGGTCGAGCTTCAGTCCGATGGCGCCGGGCGTGAGGCCCGTCGGCGCGAATTCGATCAGCAGACGGAAGATGGACAGGCGCGTTTCCTGGGCCAGCGCGGCGAGTGCGTTTACCGCATGAGCGGCGTCGTCCGGCCTTGATTTGAGTGCTGCATTCGATTTCATAATTCCAATAATATCGAAATTAAAACCGGCCGTCAAGCCGCGTATTGCCAAGGCGACGTTGGAAGGGTGGGATTACCTTCGACGCATGCGCCGCCAGCGCCACAGGCGCCACAGCACGAACGGAATGCCGACGACGGTCAGCATTCCCCACACAAGGACGGCGTAGTCGGACGGTCGCCATGGCGGCGGAATCAGGTCGGGATCGCGCAACGCTTCCGGAAACGGGCGCGGCGGGACCGGCACGATTTGCACCATGGCAGGATCGTTGGGAATGAGCGCCTTGTATTCCCACGTCGTCACGGCGGGGGCATCGCCGAACGCGCGGCTCGACGGAAACTGCGGAAAGCGCACGAACGCCAACGCGTCGAGATCCTCAGCCAGCATGTGCGCAAGCAAACCACCGCCGTCGGGCGCCGTGCCCTGACCGAACGCGAGCAGCGTGGCGAACGCTTCTTCCATTGCCGCCGCCGGCATCAGCCGCGTCTGGTCGGTGCGCAGGTAGTCGAAGGCGAGCTTGGCCTTGCCGACGGAGAGTTCCTTGAGCGCGATGAACGGAAACCCGAGCCAGGCCAGCGTGCGCGACGTCGGGCCGCGCGGGGGAATGTTCCAGCCGAGCGCGCGCAGCACGTCGATGCTGATGCTCGCGCAATTCTCGTTCGGGTGGTAGTAGACCAGCTGGTGACGCCAGAACTGGTTGTAGACGCGGTTGAGCGCGGATTGCACCAGAACCGCCGCGCGCTCGTCCTTCAAAACGGCGACGACCATGTACGAGGGCCGGTACCAGCCCTGGCCGGAGTTGAGGTCGGCCAGGTAGTTGTCGAGGGGTACCGGCGCCGCGAGGATGCCCTTTTCGCTCTCGACATCCAGCGAATAGAAATTGTTGACCAGCCAGTCGCCGATCTGGCCGTCGGCACGCACGCGCCCGGTGACGAGCGCGAAGTGCCCGCCATGCGCCTCGTCGTCGTCGCCCTGCGCGCCGTTGACCATCAGCGCCAGCACTGGACGGCCCGCCCAGTCGGCTGGCATGCCGGCCTTCTGCCACAGCGTCGACGCGGCGTAGGGACTTTGCGCGCCGCCGCGCGGCTCCTCGCGCATCAGGCTGCGCAATGCTTCGGCGGGAGGCAGTCCGGCCGGCAACGTTCGTGGTGCCGGCGCGGCGCCGCCGACTTGAAAGTCTTCCGGCCAGAACGTGCGCGCTACAAAGCCGTCTGCGGTCGGCGTGCCGCGCACCGACATCGTGCGCTGCTGAAAGAAACGTACCGACGAGGCGTCGTAGTAGGAACGATTGAGTGGAATTCTGGGCGCGGGATGGAACGGGAACGCGTCGTTGTTCGTGACCAGCTGCGACCCGTCGGCCGAAAGGCGCGCGCCGCGCACGATGTCGGGCGCGGCCACCCACACCAGCGGTGGGTAGTCGATCGGTGCTCCGGGTGGGCGTGCCGCTGCCCACGCGCGCACGTCGTCCTCCGCGTGCACGCCCAGCGTGAATCCTGATACCGGGTGGCCGGCCAGCGGCACGGCGATGGTCTGGTCGCGGAAGTACCACAGCGCCTGGCGGATGACCGGGCAATCGCGGCATTCGCCGGTGACCAGGCGGAAATGCTGCGCAGGGTAGAGGCCGAACGCGCCGTCGGCGTTCGCGGGCTGGAGTGCGGGCGCGGCGCCGCCCGTTGCGGAGAACATCATGAAGATTGTCGGCGCGAACAGCCTCGCGCAGCGGCCTAGGCGCGCAGCCATGGAGTGACGCCGAACGCGGTCTTCATCGCCCGGCCCGGTTCATTCGACCACGATGCGCGGCGTGCCCGCCGCAAGCGAACCGACGACCGCCGCGTGCGCGAATCCATCGGCGTGGAAGCGCGCCAGGATTTCCTCGACCCGGCCGGGCGCGCAGGCGACGAGCAAGCCGCCGGACGTCTGCGGATCGGTGAGCAACGCGCGTTCGGCAGCCGCCGATGGATGGCGCGAGATCGACGAGCTTGTCGACGCCGGCCCAGTTGCGCGCGGACGCACCGGTCACGATACCGTCGCGCGCGAGCCGCAGTACGTCCGGATGCAAAGGCAAACGCGCGAATTCCACTTTCGCCGCCACGCCGCTTCCGCGGCAGATTTCCATCAGGTGGCCGAGCAGGCCGAATCCGGTGACGTCGGTCAGCGCGTGGACGTCCGGCATGGCGCCCAGCGCGATACCCGGCGTGTTCAGTTGCGTCGTGCTGGCGAGCATGGCCGCGTAGCCGTCGGGCGCGAGCAGTCCTTTCTTGAGCGCGGCGCTATAGATGCCGACGCCAAGCGGCTTGCCCAGGATGAGCGCGTCGCCGGGCTGCGCCCCGGCATTGCGCTTGATGTTCGCCGGGTCGACAATGCCGATCGCCACGAGGCCGTAAATCGGCTCCACCGAGTCGATCGTGTGGCCGCCTGCAATCGGGATGCCTGCCTTGGCGCAGATCGACTCGCCGCCGGCCAGGATCTTGCGGATCGTATCGACCGGCAGTTTGTCGACCGGCATGCCGACCAATGCCAGCGCGAACAATGGCGTCGCGCCCATCGCGTAGACGTCCGAAATGGCGTTCGTCGCCGCAATCGCGCCGAAGTCGAAAGGATCGTCGACGATCGGCATGAAGAAGTCCGTCGTCGCGACAATCGCCTGCTGTTCATTGATCTGGTAGACCGCGGCGTCATCGGACGTCTCGACGCCGACCAGCAGCGCTTTCGGCAGCAGACCCGGCGCAGCCCGGCCCAGGATTTCCTGCAGCACGCCGGGCGCGATCTTGCAGCCGCACCCGCCACCGTGCGAAAACGATGTCAGGCGCAACGGAACGGGATCGGGTGCATTCACGGCAACATCCATCGCATCGGTGTCAATCGACGATTTTGTCGGCAAGGATACCCATTCTAGCGTCCCGCCTAATCGGCGTTGCTGCGTTGCAAAAACCCCACCGTTAACAAGCCCTTGCCGCCGACACTCCTTTCCTTGTGCCAGCAGCAGGCGTAGCATCGCGGCACCGACAAGGTTCGGGCGTGAATCCTGCTTCAAGGGAGTGGATATACGCCACGCACAATGTGACCTGGCGGTCCACTGGAGAGCAGGGCTTTGAAGCCGACGGATATCGCACACCCGGACTATTTTCACAAAGTCGTCGATTGTCAGTGGGCCTGCCCGGCCCATACTCCCGTCCCCGAATACATCCGGTTGATCGCCGCGGGCCATTACGGCGACGCGTATCTCGTCAACTGGAAGTCCAACGTCTTCCCCGGCATCCTCGGCCGCACGTGCGATCGGCCGTGCGAACCCGCGTGCCGCCGCGGACGCGTGGAGGAAGGCTCGCCGGAGATCGCCAACTCCAAGGCCAAGCCCGAACCCGTGGCGATCTGCCGCCTGAAGCGCGTCGCGGCGGATTTCAAGGAAGACATCCGCGACCGGCTGCCGTCCGCCGGCAACGACGAAGAACGGCAAGCGCGTCGCGCTGGTCGGCGCCGGGCCGGCGTCGCTGACCGTTGCGCGCGATCTGGCGCCGCTCGGCTACGAATGCGTCGTGTTCGACGGCGATGCCCGCGCGGGCGGCATGATCCGCTCGCAGATTCCCAAGTTCCGCCTGCCCGATTCCGTGATCGACGAGGAGGTCGGCTACGTGCTCGACATGGGCGTCGAATTTCGCAGCGGCCAGCGCATCGACAGCATGAAGCAGCTGCTGGCGGAAGGGTGGGACGCGGTGTTCGTGGGCAGCGGCGCGCCGCGCGGCCGCGACCTCGACATTCCCGGCCGCACGCGAAGCGGCCGCGAACATCCACATCGGCATCGACTGGCTGTCGTCGGTCTCGTTCGGTCACGTGACGAAGATCGGCAAGCGCGTCATCGTGCTCGGTGGCGGCAACACCGCGATGGACTGCTGCCGCTCGTCGCGGCGCTTGGGCGGCGAGCAGGTGCAGGTCGTCGTGCGCTCCGGGTTCGAGGAAATGAAGGCGTCGCCGTGGGAGAAGGAAGATGCGCATGCACGAGGGCATCCCGATCCACAACTACCTCGTGCCCAAGGCGTTCACGCACGACAACGGCAAGCTGACCGGCGTGACGTTCGAAAAGGTCGCGCCGCAGAAGGACGCGAAGGGAAGGCGCCAACTCGTCGCGACCGGCGAGCCCGACGTGCACATGCCCTGCGACGACGTGCTGGTCGCCGTCGGCCAGGAAAACGCGTTTCCGTGGATCGAGCGCGACGTGGGGATCGCGTTCGACGATTGGGGCATGCCGGTCGTCGACAAGACGACGATGGCCTCTTCGCGCGCCGGCGTCTTTTTCGGAGGCGACGCGGCGTTCGGCCCGAAGAACATCATCTGGGCGGTCGCGCACGGCCACGACGCCGCCATTTCGATCGACCATCATTGCCAGGGCGTGCCGGTGTCGCAGCGGCCCGCGCCGCACGTGAACCTGCTGTCGCAGAAGATGGGCATCCACGAGTGGAGCTACGACAACGCCATCCACAACGACAAGCGCTATCGCGTCCCGCTCAAGGACACGGTCATCGCATTGCGCGACATCCGGACCGAGGTCGAACTGGGCTTCGACCGCCGCGTCGGCTACGCCGAGGCGCAGCGCTGTCTCAACTGCGACGTCGAGACGGTGTTCGCGGGCAAGCTGTGCATCGAATGCGACGCCTGCGTCGACATCTGTCCGATGGATTGCATCACGTTCACGCATGACGGCGAGGAAGCCGACCTGCGCGGGCGGCTCAATGCGCCGGCACTGAATCTCGCGCAGGACCTGTACGTGGCGGGCGGGCTCAAGACCGGCCGCGTGATGGTCAAGGACGAGGACATGTGCCTGCACTGCGGCCTGTGCGCCGAGCGCTGCCCGACCGGCGCGTGGGACATGCAGAAGTTCCTGCTCGACATGGCGCAGGCGGACGATCGCTGCCACCCGCAACAGGGTTCGACAGTCGACGAAAAGCGCGGATCGGCCGTCCGTGCCGTTGATGGCGACGCCGGCGGAGTGACGCGATGACCCCACCCGCCCCCGCGGTCTCCCGCGTCAACGACTTCGTCGTCAAGTTCGCCAACGTCAACGGCTCCGGCTCGGCGTCCGCGAACGGCCTCTTCGCCAAGGCGATCCTGCGCATGGGCGTGCCGGTCGCGGCGCGCAACATCTTTCCGTCCAACATCCAGGGCCTGCCGACGTGGTTCGAAGTGCGCGTGGTCGAGGCCGGCTGGCGCGGGCGCCGCGGCGGCGTCGACATGGCCGTCGCGATGAATCCGCAAACCTGGGACAAGGACCTGGCCGAAGTGGATGCCGGCGGCTACGTCTTCTACGACTCGACCAAGCCGTTGCCGCCGTCGAAGTTGCGCGCCGACGTGACGCCGATCGGCGTGCCGCTCACCGCGATCAGCAATGCCGAGTACAGCGACCCCCGGCAGCGCCAGCTGTTCAAGAACATCATCTATCTGGGCGCGCTGTCGGCGCTGCTCGACATCGACCCGGCGGAGATCGAGCGCCTGTTCGGCGAGCAATACAAGGGCAAGGAAGCGCTGCTCGAGTCGAACAGGAAGGCGCTGCACCTGGGGCGCGATTACATGCTCGCCAACTTCGAGTGTCCGCTGCCGGTGCACGTGAAGCGCAGCGACAAGGTCGGCGACCGCATCTTCATCGACGGCAACACCGCGTCGGCGCTGGGTTGCGTCTACGGCGGTGCGACGGTGGCTGCGTGGTATCCGATCACGCCGTCGTCGTCGCTGGCCGAAGCGTTCGGCAGCTATTGCCGCAAGCTGCGCACCGACGTCGGCTCCGGCAAGAAGCGCTACGCGATCGTGCAGGCCGAGGACGAGCTGGCGTCGATCGGCATGGTCATCGGCGCCGCGTGGAATGGCGCGCGCGCGTTCACCGCGACGTCCGGCCCCGGCGTATCGCTGATGCAGGAATTCCTGGGTCTCGCGTATTTCGCCGAGATTCCGGCCGTGCTGTTCGACGTGCAGCGCGGCAGTCCGTCCACCGGCATGCCGACGCGCACGCAGCAGGCGGACCTGCTCTGCTGCGCCTACGCGTCGCACGGCGACACCAAGCACATCCTGCTGTTTCCCGAGGACCCGACGGAATCGTTCGAGTTCGCGGCCACGGCGTTCGACCTCGCGGACCGGCTTCCAGACACCGATCTTCGTGATGCTGGACCTGGACATCGGCATGCAGGACTGGCTGACGGAACCGTTCGCGTGGGACGACGCGCGCCGGATGGACCGCGGCAAGGTCATGACGGCGGCGATGCTCGACGCGGGACGCGATTTCGGCCGCTACCTCGACGCCGACGGCGACGGCGTGCCCTACCGCACCTATCCGGGCACGCATGCGTCCAAGGGCGGCTACTTCACCCGCGGCACCACCAAGGACCGCTACGCGCGGTACACGGAGGAGGGGCCGGCGTACGTCGACAACATGCAGCGGCTGCAGCGCAAGTTCGAGACGGCCAAGGACGTGGTGCCCGCGCCGGTGATCCAGCAGGGGCCCAAGCCCGCGAAATCCGGCGTCATCTGGTTCGGTTCCACCGGCGCGGCGATGAGCGAATCGCTGGTGGCACTCGAGGCCGACGGGCATTCGCCTCGACTGCCTGCGCATCCGCGCATTTCCGTTCGCGGATGCCATCGCGGATTTCATCCACGCGCACGAGCACGTCTTCGTCGTCGAGCAGAATCGCGACGCGCAGATGAAGTCGCTGCTGGTCAACGAATGCGGCATCGACCCGGCCAAGCTCATCTCGATCCTGCACTACGACGGAACGCCGGTCACCGCGCGGTTCATCACGCGCGAGATCGCCGAGAAGGCGCGCCTGTTCAACGTAGTGCCGATGCGAAAGGTGGCGCCATGACGTACCTAGCCAAGCCCAAGATCCACCATCCGTCGCTGCCGAAGAACGCGCTGGGGTTCACCCGCCGCGATTACGAGGGCGCCATATCGACGCTGTGCGCCGGCTGCGGCCACGATTCGATCTCGGCCGCGATCATCCAGGCATTCTTCGAACTCGACGTGGCGCCGCACCGGGTCGCCAAGCTGTCGGGCATCGGCTGCTCGTCGAAGACGCCGACCTATTTCCTGGGCAACTCGCACGGTTTCAACAGCGTGCACGGCCGGATGCCGTCGGTGCTGACCGGCGCCGCGCTCGCCAATCGCGACTTGATCTACCTCGGCGTTTCCGGCGACGGCGACTCGGCGTCGATCGGCTTGGGGCAGTTCGCGCACAGCCTGCGCCGCGGCGTGAACATGGTCTACATCGTCGAGAACAACGGCGTGTACGGCCTGACCAAGGGCCAGTTCTCGGCCACCGCCGACCGCGGCAGCAAGAGCAAGAAAGGCGCGATCAACCGCGACGAGTCGATCGACCTCGCGATGCTGGCGTTGACGCTGGGCGCGACCTTCGTGGCCCGCGGATTCTCCGGCGACAAGGCGCAGCTGGTGCCGCTGATCAAAGCGGCCGTCCAGCACCGGGGCGCGGCGCTGATCGACATCGTCAGTCCCTGCGTCGCCTTCAACAATCACGTCGGCTCGACCAAGAGCTTCGACTACGTGCGCGAGCACAACGACGCGGTGAACCGGCTCGACTTCATCTCGTCGCGCGACGAGATCACCACGGACTACGCGGAGGGCGAAACGCGCGATGTGCAGCTGCACGACGGCGGCACGATCCGCCTGCGCAAGCTCGATGCCGCCTACGATCCCACCGACAAGGTCGGCGTCATGGCGTACCTGGAAGCGCATCGCGCCGCGGGCGAGGTCGTCACCGGCCTCCTGTACCTGCATCCCGACAGCGCGGACCTGCACGACGCGCTGGACACGGTCGCGGTCGCCGCTCAATTCGCTGGGCGACGCCGACCTCGTGCCGGGGAATGCCGCGCTGGCGTCGATCAACGCCAGCTTGCGCTAGCGACCGGAGCGTTCCTTCGCCGCTGCCCGCGCCGTGGGATTCAGCGTGGGTTCGCCGATCTTGTGCAGCGTGTTGCGATCGGTGTGGTGGAACGGCTCCGCCTGTCCGGGGATGATCAGCACCGTGTCCTGTTCGTAGGACCAGGTCCCATCGGCGTTGATCGTGACCGTGATCGTGCAGCTTTCGGTACGGAACGCGTGCTCGAGGAACGGCACGGAGACGATCCCGTTGGTCAGCGACCCGCGCACGGCCTCGCAGGCGAAACGACTTTGCGTCGGCCGCGGCGCGGCCGGTGAACATCGCGACCTGCCCCCGCGGAATCGCCAGCGTCTGGATCAGGTCGCCGGTGGCCGGTTCCCACAGCCAGTAGCCCACCTGGTCGTGAAACGTGTTCGGATCGTCCGGCTCGAAGATCTGCGTGTGGTAGCGCAGTCCGTAGAACAGCTGCGGCCCGTTGACCTGCGCGTCGATCGGCTGCAGCTCGTAGTGCTCGATGAACGTCTTCCGTTCGGGACCGTCGGCCTTGGGATTGACGTCGAGCGCCGCGCGCGCCGGTCCAGATGCCGGCCAGTGCGGCCAGCGGTCCCAGGTTGGCGAGCGTGTCGACGTCGGTTTCGGCTTCGGTGTAGATGTCCTCGGGGTACTTGTGCATGGATTGGCCGGCGTTGTCGGTCGAGTGTCGCAATATAGCCTACCGCGGTCCGGCGCATTCAGAACAGCGAGTCCTGCTCCGGTAACGGCGGCGGCGGTTCGGACTCGGCAGCGGCCGCATGCAGTTCGCCTTCCTCCGCGCGCACGATGAGCCTGGCGTCGTCGTTGCGCACGCTGTTCACGCGCACGGACACCGGGTAATAGGTCATCGCGTCGGCGGGGTAGGGCGCGAACAGTTCAGCGGTGTCCTCGTTGGCGACGTCGAGCCAGCGGTCGAACGCGACCGGCGCGACGATCACCGGCATGCGGTCGTGCAGCGGCGCCACCAGCGCATTGGATCGCGTCGTGATGATCGTGCAGGTGTCGAGCACCTCGCCCGCCGGCGACAGCCAGCGTTCGAACAATCCGGCGAGCGCGAACGGCGCGCCGTCCTTCATGCCGATGTGGAACGGCTGCTTGGCGCCGGAGGACGTCTGCTTCCATTCGTAGAAGCCGTCCGCCGGCAGCAGGCAGCGATGTTTCTTCAGCGCCGTGCGAAACGACGGCTTTTCGGCCAGCGTCTCCGCGCGCGCATTGATCATCCTGTTGCCGATTGCCGGATCCTTGGCCCAGCGCGGCACCAGGCCCCACCGGACGTCGACGAGTTCGCGTTCTCCCGCGGCGCTGCGCCGGATGATCGGCACATCCTGCATCGGCGCGATGTTGTAGCGCGGACGCATCTGCGGCGGGAACGGCACGCCGAACGCGAGCGCCAGCGCCGCGGGCTGCGTGTGCAGTTCATAGCGTCCGCACATGCCGGCGCGCCCGCTACTCCGGGTCGAGGGTGCCGGGCGCGGCCAGCAGTCTGTGCGCCGTCCGCGCGACCTGCAGCGTGTCCCAATACGCGTAGGCGCCCACGGCGGCGGCGCCGGCAACGGGTACCCAGCGGCTCGCCGCCGTGCCGACGATGCGCCGGGTGACCGTGACGCCGACCTTTTGCAGCACGCCCTTCAACGCGCCGGAGGTCAGTTGCTGGACGATCACCCGCTGTCCGGCGCGGACCACGACGTCGCGCAGCACATGGCTTGCCGCATGGCGAAACAGGCAGTACAGCATGTGGACGCGGGTCAATTCCGCGCTGCGTCCGTACAGTCCGAATATGTCGGCGACCATCTGCCGCTGCGTCTTCCAGATGACATAAAGGTCCGGCAGCACGGTCAGCATCCCCAGCGGTCCCGGCGGCAGCGCCAGCGAGCCCGACAGCACGGCCGCCTGCTTTGCCGCGCGCTTGGCGATGGCGGCCGCTTCCCGTGCCGGGTCCGGCACCTGCCTGCGTGCGAGGCTGCGGCACGTCGGCGATCACCCGTTCAATGGTGCCGCCGACATCGTGCCCGGACGCCTCGATCGTTGCGGGAGGGGAGGCTGCGTTGCTTCGGTTCATCGGCGCGGCAACGCGTTGGGAAGCCGATGTGCACTGCGGTGAATCGCGGCATCCCCACTATAGGCGGCGTGCGGGGACCTCGCAATCGAGACAGATGGGGCCGACACGGCAACGTTACAATCGGCATTCCGTTCAACGCTTCCACGCCACGCCCATGCAAGCCTCCGTTCCGCTGCGAAGCAACCCCATGCGTTTCAACTCGAACGGCGGACGCTAGCGACGATGCGAGTTTTCGGATTTGCCGGATGGTCGGGGAGCGGCAAGACGACGCTGATCGAACAGGTGATTCCGCGCCTCGTCGCGAAGGGTCTCGCCGTTTCGCTGGTCAAGCATGCGCACCATTCGTTCGACCTGGACCAGCAGGGAAAGGACTCGCATCGCCACCGCACCGCGGGTTGCAGCGAGGTGCTGGTGACATCGGGCGTGCGCTGGGGCTTGCTGCACGAGCTTCGCGGCGCCGCGGAGTTGACGCTGCCCGAGGCGCTTGGCCGCCTGTCGCCGTGCGACCTGGCCCTGGTCGAGGGATACAAGGCATACCCCATTCCCAAGCTCGAAATCTGGCGCGAATCGGTCGGCAAGCCGTTGCTCCATCCACAGGATTCCCACATCCTGGCCATCGCGACGGACAATCCGGGAGCCTTCGCCGGCGGCCGCATTCCGGCGTTTGCGCTCGACGCGCTGGATGAGATCGCAACATTTATCCACACCCGCGCGGACGCTTGGCCAACCCCCGATTGACTTGGGGCGGCACGTAGGAGTAGCTTGAACTTGCGGCACTTCCGGCTGACCAAGACCGCAGCATCTGACCCACGAGCCTGTCGCATGGGCGGAAGGGATTCCACCGCAAGTCTGCAATTCCGTTATGAATAAAAATCAATTACTTGCAGCGATTTTCGTAACCATTACCGGAGCCGCGGCCGCGTTTCCGGCGATGGCGGATGAAGTCGTGCCCGTCGCGGACATGACGGGGTTCTACGGCGGACTTGCGATGCGCGAGCGCGGCGCCGAATCCGACGGGCTCGCAGTTCGGACATTTGGCTTCCGCGTGGAACAAATTCACGCTGCCGGCGAGCGATGACAATCGGCGCGCGCACGCTGGCCTATGGCGGCTACCGCTGGTCGAACGACGTCGCGGTGGAGGCAGCTGTCGCGTCCGCGGATCGATTTGCGCTCAACCAGGAAGGCATTGGCGGGCGACGCGGAATGGGATTCGCGTTCGCGAATGCCAACGATGCCGTCGCCAAGAGCTGGAACGCCGACGTGTACACGACCTGGGGCTTCGCGAAGAGATTCTCGCTGTACGGTCGGCTGGGCTATGCGCAGAGCGAACCCGTCGTCCTTTACCCCAGCAGCCTGGCGGTCAGCGACGTCCGCCGCAACCGCGATGGCGTCAATTACGGCGTGGGCCTGCGCTACGACATCAACACCCTCCTCGGACTGCGTCTCGAATACGCACGCTTCGGACGACTCGCGACCGAGACGATGCCCGGCGTGCTGCCGGACTCCGACCGGGTCCAGTTCGGCCTGCAGTTCCGGTTCTGATTCCCGCCACGAGTTTCCTCGCGGCGAAAGCTTCGCCGTCGATCCTGCGCAACTGACATGTGCGCAGCGCGCAACGCGGCACGCAACTGAGGGCACGCAACTTTCGTCCCGGCTGCGCGTAGAATCGGGGACGCTCCGGTCCTGCCGATCCGGCGGACCTCGTCGTCGCCACCCCTATGTCCGATTCGCAGACTGCCACCGCCGTTACCGTCCACTTGGTCTATCTCGCGCGATTGCGCGAAGCCTTCGGACGCGCTGGTGAGGCGCTGACCTTGCCCGGCGACGAATCCTCCGTCGCCGCCATACTTGCCGCGCTGCGCGCGCGCGGAGGCGCTTTCGCGGCGGAGCTGGCGCCGGGCCGCGCCTTGCGCGTTGCCGTCAACCACGCGCTGGTCGGCGTCTGACGAGCCGGTGCGTGACGGCGACGAAGTCGCGCTGCTGCCGCCGGTGACCGGTGGTTGAACGAACCCGCAGGCTCGCCATGACCGTTCGCGTCCAGACCGCCGATTTCGACGCGGGCCACGAGATTGCCAGCGCTGCGCGCCGGAGACACGCGCGTGGGGGCCGTGGCGACGTTCATCGGCACGGTGCGCGACGTCAACGACGCCGCGCACGTGGCGACGCTCACGCTCGAGCACTACCCTGGCATGACGGAGAAGGCGCTGGAAGCCATCGTGGCCGAGGCGCAGGGCCGCTTCGACATTCTCGATGCGCTCGTCATCCATCGCGTCGGCACGCTCGCCCCTGCCGACCAGATCGTGCTGGTCGTCGGTGACCAGCGCGCATCGCGGCGACGCCTTCGACGCATGCCGCTTCCTGATGGACTACCTCAAGACCCGCGCGCCGTTCTGGAAGAAGGAAACCACGCCGCAGGGCACGCGCTGGGTCGACGCGCGGGCCAGCGACGACGAGGCCGCGGCGCGCTGGGACGAAACCCTCGGCGCCCCACGCTGAAGCGTCGATCTTTCCATCGCCACGATGCCCGCCACGGCGCTCATTGCCATCGACTGGGGGACGACGTCGGCGCGCGCCTATTGCCTGGGTGCCGCCGGCGACGTCATCGCGACGCGTGCGGTGCCGCTGGGCGTCATGCAGGTGCAGGATGGATGCTTTCCCGAAGCGCTTGCCACGTTGCTGGGCGATTGGCGCGACGTGGCCGCGCCGCGGCTGGCGTGCGGCATGGTCGGCAGCCGGCAGGGCTGGCGCGAAGCGCCCTACGTCGAGTGTCCCGCGCCGCTGGCATCCCTCGCCGCGGGAATCGTGCACGTTCCCGGCGACGCGCTGGCCATCGTTCCGGGCGTGCGCACGCGCGATGCGAATGGCATTCCCGACGTGCTGCGCGGCGAGGAGACCCAACTTGCCGGTGCCGTCGACGAAGACGAGGAGCGCGTTCTCGCCGTCCTTCCCGGAACCCACTGCAAATGGGCGCTGGTCGAGCACGGACAACTCGTCGATTTTTCGACCTACATGACCGGCGAGATGTACAACGTCCTTCTCGGTCACAGCATCCTTGGCCGGCTGGCTCAGCCTCTGGCCAGGATCCCGGCCCGGCGTTCACGCGCGGCGTGACGCGGGGCCTGGGCGCAGGCGGATTGAGCCACGACCTGTTCGGCGCGCGCACGCTGGCGCTGACGGGCGAATTGGCGCCGACCGAAGTTCCGGACTGGCTGTCCGGCCTGCTGATCGGCCGCGAGTTGCGCAACGGGCGCGTCTGGGCGCAGCGCAAGGGCTGCGACGGCGCCAGCGTGCGGCTGGTCGGCACAGACGCGTTGATGGCGCGTTATGCTGACGCGATGACGCTGGCAGGCATCGCCGTCGACCCGCGCGCCGGCCGACTCCGCCGCGCGCGGCCTGTGGCGCATCGCGCAACACGCGTCGCTTCCCTTGTCCTTTCCTCATTGAACCGGCCATCGCATGAATCCATTGCTGCGCTACCTGGACCCGCTGCCGTTGATCGCCGTTCTGCGGGGCATCACGCCCGAGGAAATTCCGGCGATTTCGGGAGCGCTGATCGCGGAAGGCTTCCGTGTCCTGGAGGTGCCGCTCAATTCGCCGCGGCCTTTCGAATCGATCCGGCTGCTCGCGAACGCGTGCGGCGAGCAGTGCCTGGTGGGGGCCGGCACCGTGCTTGCCGTGGCGGATGTCGCGCGCGTGCGCGACGCCGGCGGCAACGTGGTGGTGATGCCGCATGCGGATACCGCGGTGATACGCGAAGCCAAGGCGCTCGGCATGGTGTGCGTGCCCGGCGTGGCGACGCCGACCGAAGCCTTCGCCGCTCTCGCCGCGGGTGCCGACGGCCTCAAGATGTTTCCGGCCGAGGCGCTGCCGCCCGGCGCACTCAAGGCCTGGCGCGCGGTCCTGCCGCGCGATGCGCTGGTCTTTGCCGTCGGCGGCATCCGGCCCGACAACATGGCACCGTACTGGAGCGCCGGCGCGACCGGCTTCGGCACCGGCTCGAACCTGTATGCGCCGGGCGCGCGGGCCGAGGATGTCCGCGCCGCGGCAGCGGCCTATGCTGCTGGATTCCGCGCGTTGCCGGTAAGATAGCCGGCAGGTCCTTCGCCATTGGGGAAGATGATGAGATTTCCTGCGCGTGCGGCCGTGGCGCTGACCCTGCTTGCGCTGGTCGTTCCGGCGGCGCCGCCGGCATGGGCGGCGCGCGGCACGATTCGCTGCGAAAGCCGCAACAACAATCGAAATTTCTGTCGCGTCGACACCGAGAACAACGTGTCGCTGCGACGGCAGTTGTCGAACGCGCCATGCACGCGCAATCGCACCTGGGGATTCGACCGCAACGGCATCTGGGTCGATCGTGGATGCCGCGCGGATTTCGACTTCGGGCGCAGTTCGAACAACTCCCGCAACAACAATAACAACATGCGGCGATCGCGGCCGGCATCCTGGGCGCGCTGGCGCTCGGCGCGGCGATCGGCAGTTCGCAGACGCCGAACACGCCGCCGCCACCCGATCGGTTGCGCCGGCGCGGCCGCCGTCCTGGGCCGTGGGCACGTTCCAGGCCTGGGATCCCGATGCCGCAGCACGTGATACTGGACGTGGCCGGCGACGGCAGAGTGTTCCTGCGCAACGACAGGCGGCCAGGTCATCAGTCAGGGCGAGTTTCCGCGACGGCTCGGTGTTCTGGAGCAACGGCAGCCGCTCATGGATCGCCCGCGAGGGCCCGGGAGTCATGCTGGGCGACGTCGCTTCGGGCAGGCATTTCAATTTCCGGCGCAGCTGACCTCACGTGACCATCGCTCACGACAGGCTGGACATCGTAGCGCTGGGCGAGCCGCTGATCGAGTTCAACCAGACGCGCGCCGCGGATCCGCGCGCCTACGTGCAGGGCTTCGGCGGCGACACGTCCAACATGGCCATCGCAGCGGCGCGGCTCGGCGCGCGCGTCAGGCTATGTCACGCGCCTGGGTGGCGATTCCTTCGGCCGCCTGTTCCGCGAATTGTGGGCCGAGGAAGGCGTCGACATGCGCGGCGTGGCCATCGATGCCGACGCGGCGACCGGCGTCTATTTCGTCACGCACGGCGCGCAGGGCCACGAGTTCTCGTACCTTGCGCGCGGGTTCCGCGGCCAGCCGCATGCGGCCCGAAACGCTGCCGCTCGACGTCGTGCGCTCGGCGCGCCTGCTGCATGTGTCCGGGATCAGCCAGGCGATCTCCGCCAGCGCATGCGATACCGTGTTCGCCGCCATCGACGAGGCCAGTGCCGCCGGCGCGCTCGTGACCTACGATCCCAACCTGAGGCTCAAGCTCTGGCCGCTGCCGCGGGCTCGCGCGACGATACTGGCGACGATGGGTCGCTGCAGCTGGTGCGTGCCGAGCCTCGACGATGCATTGGTGCTGTTCGGCGGCGGCGACGCGGCGGCAGCGGTGACGGCCTGTCATCGAGCCGGCGCGCGAGGGCGTGGTCCTGAAGCTGGGCGCCGAAGGCTGCATCGTTTCCGACGGCGTGCGCCAGCAGCACGTTCCCGCGCACCGCGTCACGCCGGTGGACGCGACGGGGGCGGGCGACTGCTTCGACGGCGCGTTCGCGACGCGCCTGCTCGCCGGCGACGATCCGTTCGCCGCCGCTGCGTATGCCAACGTCGCGGCGGCGCTTGCCACGACCGGTTTCGGCGCGGTGGCTCCGCTGCCGCGTGACGCCGACGTGCGCGCCGCACTGGGCAGGGTCGCGGCGTGACCGCGACGACGTTTCTCCCGGACCTGTATTCGGGCAAGGTCGCGCTCGTAGTGGGCGGAACGAGCGGAATCGGCGCGGCCATTGCCGATGCGTTCGCCGGGCTGGGCGCCGTGGTCACCGTCACCGGCGCGTCGCGCGAGGAATGCGACGCCGCGCGCGCGTCGCCGCGCTTCCGCTGCCGCGACGCCGTCGCGCTCGATGTGCGCGACGACGCGGCGGTCACGGCGTTGATTGCGTCGCTGCCCCGTCTCGATGTGCTGGTGAACTGCGCCGGGATCATCCGCCGCGGCGCCGAGCACGACGTTGCGGTATTCGCGGAGGTCCTTGCGATCAACCTCACGGGCACCATGCGCTGCTGCGCGCTGGCGCGCGACAAGCTGAAAGGCGCGGGAGGCGCGATCGTCAATACCGCCTCGGTGCTGTCGTTCCTCGGCGGCGGCCTGGTGCCGGGGTACAGCGCAAGCAAGGGTGGCGTCGCGCAGCTGACCAAGTCGCTGGCCATCGCGTACGCGTCGGACGGAATTCGCGTCAACGCCATCGCGCCGGGCTGGGTGACCACGCCGTTGACGCAGGCGCTGCAGGCCGACCCGCAGCGCAGCGCCGCGATCCTGGCGCGCACGCCGCTCGCGCGCTGGGCGGCGCCGGAGGACATCGCCGGTGCCGCCGTATTCCTGTGTTCGCCTGCCGCCCGCTTCGTCACCGGCGTCGTGTTGCCGGTGGACGGCGGCTATTTGATTTCATAGGGGGGCCTATGCCGATTGGAACCGCAGTCCGTTACCTCAAGAAGCACGACTGGGAGAAGGCGCACATGATCGTGCAGGAAGATTCGTCGACGCTCGGGTGCTGGGCGCACGGCATCGTGCACATGCAGGAAGGCGACGTCGCCAACGCGCGCTACTGGTATCGCAAGGCGCACCGCGACTTCCCCAAGGTCTACGACGAAGCGGCCGAAATCGCGGCGCTGGCGCGAGCCATCAAGGAAGGGTCGGAGTGAATGCGCCGTTGATCCTGCCGACATCCGGCATCCGGCCGGAAATCGCCGTCGCGGCGCTGCCCGACGACGAACGCGTGTGGGTGCCGCAGGCGAAGGATGTCTGGTTCCGTCCGCTGCTGCTCAACACCGTGTCCGGCGGCTGGTGCAACCTGCTGCGCGTGCGCAAGAGCGGCGTGCTGTCGCGGCACCGGCACCCGATGCTGGTCGTCGGCTACGTAATCAAGGGCCGCTGGAAGTATCTCGAGCACGACTGGACGGCGGAGGAGGGCAGCTTCGTCTACGAGCCGCCCGGCGAGATCCATACGCTGACGGTACCGGACGACTGCCCGGAAATGATCACGTTCTTCAACATCAGCGGCGCGATGATCTATCTCGACGCGGACGGCCGGCAGAACGGCTACGAGGATGTCTGGAGCAAGATCGACATGTGCCGCGATCACTACGCGAAGTGCGGGCTCGGCGCAGCCTACGTCGAACAGTTCATCCGGTGAGATGCACGAATTGAAAGCTCCATGATCGGTCAATTCGCGGCGGTTGGCGCTGGCGCGGCCTTTGGCGCGTGGCTGCGCTGGGGACTCTCGGTGTGGCTCAACGCGCGCATGCCGAAATTCCCGCTGGGCACGCTGGCGTCCAACCTGATCGGTGGTTACCTGGTGGGATTCGCGGTCGCGTATTTCCTGGTGCGCCACGACCTGTCGCCGGAGTGGCGGCTGTTCATCGTCACCGGATTCCTGGGCGGGCTGACGACGTTCTCGACCTTCTCGGCGGAGGTGACCGAACTGCTCGCGCGCGGCGACTATACTGCCGGGATCGCGCTGGCCTCGGTCCACCTGTTCGGTTCGCTGCTGCTCACTGCCGCGGGCTTCGCCACGTTTCGCATGCTGGCGTGATGCGATAATCATCGGCCCCCGCCGTCGCGGCGCTTCCGGCCACTGCACGGCAACAACACCAACCTGGATTTCCAAACATGCCCCAAGCCATTCGCATCAAAGAAGCAGGCGGACCCGACGTCATGGTGCTTGAGGATGTTGCCGTCGGCTCGCCCGGACCGGGCGAGGCCCGCGTGCGCCACACCGTCATCGGCGTCAACTACATCGACACCTACCACCGGACCGGGCAGTACAAGCAGCCGCTGCCCGCGGGTATCGGACTCGAAGGCGCGGGCGTGGTCGAGGCCGTCGGCGACGGTGTCGACTACCTGAAGGCCGGCGATCGCGTCGCGTACAGCGGCGGGTCCCCGGGCTCCTACAGTACCGAGCGCATCATGCCCGCCGATCGGCTGGTCCCGATTCCCGCGGGCGTCAGCGACGAGTCTGCGGCGACGCTGATGCTCAAGGGCCTGACGGTCCAGTATCTGTTTCGGCAGACATTTCCGCTGAAGGGCGGCGAGACGATCCTGTTTCACGCCGCGGCCGGCGGCGTCGGACTGGTGGCGTGCCAATGGGCGCGCGCCCTCGGCGTGACGATGATCGGCACCGTCGGCTCCGACGAGAAGGCGGCGCTGGCCAAGGCGAACGGCTGCGCGCATACGATCGTGTACACGCGCGAGGACTTCGTCGCGCGCACGAAGGAACTCACCGGCGGCAAGGGCGTGCCGGTGGTCTACGACGCGATCGGCAAGGACACGTTTCCGAAATCGCTCGACGTGCTGCAGCCGCGCGGCATGTTCGTGAGCTACGGCAGTTCGTCGGGACCGGTTCCGGACTTCTCGATCATGCTGCTCGCGCAGAAGGGATCGCTGTACGCGACACGGCCGACGCTGTTCACCTACGCCGCGACGCGTCCGCAGCTGCTGGCGATGGCCGACGACATGTTCAAGCTCGTCGCTGCCGGCAAGTTGAAGTCCGAGGCGCGGCAGCGTTTCGCGCTCAAGGATGCCGCGGCGGCGCATCGGGCGCTGGAGTCGCGCGCGACCACCGGCGCCACCGTGCTGATTCCCTAGGGCCAGCTAGCAGGCTACGTCAGCGTGCCCGTCCCGCCTGGTTGAGCAACGCTCGCGCGGCGTCGGGCAGTTCGGAGGCGGTGAGTCCGAGCGGCCCGATGCCCTGAGCGACGAGCGCGTCCGCGGTGGCGCCATGCAGGCACACCGCGTAACGCAGCGCCGTCTTCGCCGGCCAGTCCTTGCGCCAGCAGCGCACCCAGCAGACCCGACAGGACGTCCCCGCTGCCGGCGGTGGCGAGCGCCGGTCCGCCGCTGGCATTGATGTCCCAGGTGCCGTCCGGATGCGCGAGCACGCTGCCGGCGCCCTTGAGCACCACGTTGGCGGCAAGTCGCTGCGCAAGCTCGCGCGCCGCACCCATGCGATCGCGCTGGACGTTCTCGACGTCCGTGGCCAGGACGCGCGCGGCTTCGCCGGGATGCGGCGTGGCCAGTGTCGGCGCGCTTCGTGACCGGGTCGCGGCCAGCAGCGCGGCATCGCGGGCGATGAGGTTGAGTGCGTCCGCGTCGAGCGCGACGGGGACCGGCAACGCCAGCGCGCGCTGCAACAGCGAGCGCGCGGCATCGCTGGTGCCCAGGCCGGGCCCGACGACCAATGCATCCGGATGCGCGTCGAGCACGGCGCCGGCATGGCGCAGCATCAATTCGGGCATGCTGGCGTCGACCTTGGGCGGATCGGCCATCAGGAACCCGAGCCAGACCTTGCCCGCGCCGGTGCGCAGAGCCGCGCGCCCGGCGAGCACCAGCGCGCCTCCCATGCCTTCGGTGCCGCCCAGAATTCCCAGCGTGCCGAAGGTTCCCTTGTTGACGTTGCGGGTGCGGCGTCCGAGCACCGGCGGCAGAGATCGCGGCCAGCGCCGGCCAATCCAGCCGATGCCCCTGGGCTTGCGGCAGCCTCGATGCCGAGCGAGTGAACCGAAATCTCACCGCAATGATCGGGTCCGTCGGCGGTCAGCAGGCCGGGCTTGAGTCCGATGAACGTAGCGGTGGCGGATGCACGGATCGCCGGCGCATGGATGGCGCCTGTGTCGGCGTTCAATCCGGTGGGAACGTCGAGGGCGAGGATGGGCGCGCCGGAATCGTTGGCCCAATGCACGAGCGCCGCATAGTCGTCGGTCAGGGGCCGCGCGAGTCCGATGCCGAACAGGCCGTCGACGATGAGGGCGGGCCGCTCGTCCGCGGGACCGGCCACGGTCACCCCGCCCGCGGCGACGAAGGCGGAGTGCGCCGCACGGGCGTCCGGCGGGAGCCTGGCCGGGTCGCCGGGGAAGACCACGGCGACGTCGAAATACCACGTCCGAAGCCAGCGGGCCACGACCAGGGCATCGCCGCCGTTGTTGCCTGGGCCCGCCAGGACGAGGACACGGCCTCCGCGGTCGCCCGCCAATCGCCCGGGCGACGTCGGCCGCGGCGCGTCCCGCGCTTTCCATGAGGGGCAAATGGCCGTGGGCGGCCTCGATGGCCCGAATCTCGGCGACGCGATAGACGGGGGTGAGTGTCGCGTCCATGCGCGGATTATAGGCGGTGCGACGCCGGTTCCTTGAGGGCGGGGCAGGGGTTGCCTTGGGGGCACGGGCGGCAATGCCTGCTGCCGCACCGGCGGCTTGGACAAATCCTGGCGCGAACCGTAAAATCGCCGGGCTTGGCCGCGTCGCAATTCCCTCGGCCCACCTGGCCCGCGGCCCCTACTGGAGACTCCATCGCATGATTCGCAAATCTGGCTTGCCGTTCGCCCTGGCCCTGGCGGCGCTGATTGCCCTCCCGGCCGTGGCACAGGAATCCCCGACCCTGAAGAAGATCAAGGAATCGGGCACGATCACCATCGGCCATCGCGACTCGTCGATGCCGTTCTCGTACTACGACGACAAGCAGCAGGTCATCGGCTATGCGACGGACATCTGCATGAAGATCGTCGACGCGGTCAAGGCCGAACTCAAGATGCCGAACCTCAAGGTCGCCATGAATCCCGTGACGTCCGCGACGCGCATTCCGCTGATGGCCAACGGCACGATCGACCTCGAGTGCGGCTCGACGACCAACAACATCGATCGCCAGAAGCAGGTCGCCTTCACCAACACGCATTTCGTGACGGCCAACCGCTACGTCGCCAAGAAGTCGAGCAACGTCAAGTCGCTCGCCGACCTGAAGGGCAAGACTGTCGTATCGACCGCCGGCACGACGAACTTGAAGTGGCTGGTCGAGGAGAACGGCAAGCAGAACCTGGGCATGAGCATCCTGACGGCCAAGGACCACGCGGAAGCGTTCCTGATGGTGGAGACGGACCGGGCCGTCGCGTTCTTCATGGACGACATCCTGCTCTATGGCCTGGTCGCGAGTTCGAAGGCCCCCGCCGATTTCACGATCGGTGCCGAGGCCTATTCCGTCGAACCCTACGGCATCATGCTGCGCAAGGATGACCCGGGCTTCAAGAAGGTCGTCGACGCGGCGACGGCACAGCTGTACACGAGCGGCGCCATCATCCCGATCTACAACAAATGGTTCCTGGCGCCGGTTCCGCCTAAGGGCGTCAATCTCAACGTGCCGATCAGCACTCCGCTCAAGAACGAATTCGCGAAGCCGACGGACAGCGGCGACCCCGCGGTCTACAAGTAAGCATCCGCACGCCGCAGCAGGGCGCGCAGCGAAGCAACGGGGGCCACAGCGCCCCCGTTTGTTTTATAGTTCGGGGGACAGGACGCCCAGCAGCGGATGGGTTCCGAGGCGGTGTGCGCACCGGTCGGCAGGCGGCGCAACGGGGGAGGCGGCGTGAACTACCACTGGAACTGGCATATCTTTTTCGAGACGTCGCCCGACGGCCGGGGCACCTACCTCGACACGCTGATCAACGGACTGGGTTTCACGCTGGTCACCGCGCTGTCGGCGTGGGTCATGGCCCTGATCATCGGCTCGATCCTCGGCGTGATGCGCACCACGCCCAACAAATGGGCCGTGCGGATCGGCAACGCGTACGTCGAGCTGTTCCGCAACATCCCGCTGCTGGTGCAGATGTTCCTGTGGTTCTTCGTGCTGCCGGAGTTCCTGCCCAAGACGCTGGGCACGGCGATGAAGCAGATGGCACCGCCGTGGGCGTCGCTGGTGCCGGCGGTGCTGTGCCTCGGCTTCTTCACCGCGGCGCGCGTCTCCGAGCAGGTGCGCGCGGGCATCCAGTCGCTGTCGCGCGGCCAGAACATGGCCGGCACGGCGCTGGGGCTCACCACGTGGCAGACCTATCGCTACGTGCTGCTGCCGATGGCGTTCCGCATCATCCTGCCGCCGCTCACGTCCGAGTTCATGAACATCATCAAGAACTCGTCCGTGGCGCTGACCATCGGCTTGGTTGAGCTCACCGCCGCGGCGCGCTCGATCCAGGAATTCAGCTTCCAGGTGTTCGAGGCGTTCACCGCGGCGACGATCATCTACATCCTCATCAACGTCATCGTCGTGCTCGGGATGCGCATTCTCGAGAAGCGCGTGCAGATCCCCGGCTTCGTCGGCCCCTCCATGAACACAGGGGCCCACTGACATGCTCGGCCAATTCGACTTCAACGTCATCGAGCGCTCGTGGGGCTACCTGTTCCGCGAAGGAATGACGTTCACGCTGACGCTGACCGCACTGGCGATGACCGGAGGAATCATCTTCGGCACACTGCTCGCGATGATGCGGCTGTCGTCGATCAAGCCGCTGGCGTGGGTCGCCGGCGTCTACGTCAACCTGATGCGGTCGATTCCGCTGGTGCTCGTGATCTTCTGGTTCTACTTCCTGGTGCCGTACATCGGCGCGTACATCATCGGCTCCAGCCAGCCGATCAAGGTCGGCGCATTCTACTCGTCGGTCATCACGTTCACGCTCTTCGAGGCGGCATACTACTGCGAGATCATGCGCGCCGGCATCCAGTCGGTGTCGCGCGGCCAGGTCTCCGCCGGCTACGCGCTGGGCCTCGACTACTGGCAGGTAATGGGCAAGGTCGTCCTGCCGCAGGCGTTCCGCAACATGATCCCGATCCTGCTGACGCAGACGATCGTGCTCTTCCAGGACACGTCGCTCGTCTACGTGCTTTCGATCACCGACTTCCTCGGCGCCGCATCGAAGGTCGCGCAGCGCGACGGGCGCTTGGTCGAGATGTACCTGTTCGCCGCACTCGTCTACTTCGTCATCTGCTTCGGCGGTTCGCTCCTGGTCAAGCAGCTGCAGAAGAAGGTCGCCATCGTCCGTTGATCTGAACTCCGCGGGATTCCCACATGTCGATGATCGAAATCAAGGATGTTTCCAAGTGGTATGGCGCCTTCCAGGTGCTGACCGACTGCACGACCAGCGTGGAGAAGGGCGAGGTGATCGTCGTGTGCGGCCCCTCCGGTTCCGGCAAGTCGACGCTGATCAAGGTCGTCAACGCGCTCGAGCCCTTCCAGAAGGGCGACATCGTCGTCGACGGCACCCACGTCAACGATCCGAAGACGAACCTGCCCAAGCTGCGCGCGCGGGTCGGGATGGTGTTCCAGAACTTCGAGCTGTTTCCGCATCTCACGATCACGGAGAACCTCACGCTGGGCCAGGTCAAGGTGCTCGGCCGGTCGAAGGACGAAGCGATCGCGCGCGGCCTGAAGTACCTCGACCGCGTCGGCCTCATCGAACAGAAGGACAAGCACCCCGGCCAGTTGTCCGGCGGCCAGCAGCAGCGCGTCGCCATCGCCCGCGCGCTGTCGATGGATCCCATCTGCATGCTGTTCGACGAGCCGACGTCGGCCCTCGACCCGGAAATGGTCAACGAGGTGCTGGACGTGATGGTCGGTCTCGCCAAGGAGGGCATGACGATGATGTGCGTGACGCATGAGATGGGCTTCGCGCGCAAGGTGGCCAACCGCGTGATCTTCATGGACAAGGGCTTCATTGTCGAGGACGCGACCAAGGAGGACTTCTTCGGCACGCCGCGGTCCGAACGGGCGCAGCAATTCCTCGCCAAGATCCTGCATCACTAGAATTGCTTCCGACCAGGTTCGGAACCGTCTTGCCGAGCGGCGGATGGACTTCAGTCGTTTGCTGCTAGCACGGTTTCTGCGCGTCCGCGGCGGACTTTCCCGACCATGCGATCACGATGATCGTGCCGTTCCCGCCGGGCGGCGTGGCGGACACGGTGGCGCGACCGGTGGCGGAGGCAATGGGCCGTGAACTGGGCCAGCCGGTCGTCATCGAGAACAAGGCAGGCGCCGGCGGCGGCATCGGCATGGGGCAGGCGGCGAAGGCGAAGCCCGACGGCTACACGGTCCTGCTGTCGCTGTCGTCGTACACGGTGCTGCCCGAGGCCGACAAGATCCTCGGCCGCGCGCCGCTATACCAGCTCGATCAACTGAAGCCTATCGCGCGCTTCACGGCCGACCCCACCGTGTTCGTCGTGCGCGCCGATTCTCCATGGAAGACCTGGGCGGAATTCGCGGCAGCCGCGCGGGCCAATCCGGGAAAGTACACGTACGGCTCGTCCGGCAACTACGGGACGATGCACGTGCCGATGGAAATGCTGCTCGCCGCGGCCGGCATCAAGATGACGCACGTTCCGTACACCGGCGCCGGCCCGGCGATCGTCGGGCTGCTCGGCGGAAGCATCGATGCCGTCGCCACGGGCCCCGCCACCATCGTGCAGCAGGTCAACGCGGGCAAGCTCCGCGCGCTCGCGCAATGGGGCAACAACCGGCTGGTCGCATTGCCCGACGTGCCGACGTTCCACGAACTCGGCACCAATGTCGATTACGCGCAATGGTCCGGATTGTTCGTTCCCGCCGGCACGCCGGACGCCGCCGTCAAGCGGCTGCGCGACGCCGCGCGCGCGGCGGCGAACGACGAACGCGTGAAGCAGGTCATGACGACGGCCGGCAGTCCGATCCAGTACCTCGACACGCCGGAATTCCAGCGCTACGTCGATGCCGATGCCGGCAAGATGGCCGACGTGGTGAAGCGCATCGGCAAGGTCGAATAGCAACGCGCTGCGTCGGGAAGGCTCGTCCATCCAGTAGCGTATAATCCGGCTTTACGCGCATCCCCAAAGCGATGTCCGAAATCCTCTCGCTGGCCGGCCGGCCGGCGTTGTCGAATTTCCGCGTGGCCAAGCTCCTGCAAGGCCTCTCGTCCGTCCGCCCCGCGCATCGCGTCGCCGCGATCACCGCAACCTTCAGGCATTTCGTCGAGATCTCGCGCCCGCTCGGCGTCGATGAACGCACGACGCTCGAACGCCTGCTGACCTATGGGCCGGAGACGCAAGCTGCGGCACATGCGTCGAGCAGCACCTTCCTCGTGGTACCGCGTCCCGGCACCGTCTCGCCGTGGTCGTCCAAGGCCACCGACATTGCCCGGAACTGCGGTTTGTCTGCCGTGACGCGCATGGAGCGCGGCGTCGTCTACGACATCGCCACGACGGATGGCAAACCGCTCGACGCCGGCGACCGCGCGTCGCTGCTGCCGCTGCTGCACGACCGGATGGTCGAGGCCGTCTGCGACGACCTGGCCGACGCCGAGGAACTGTTCGCGCATTTCCGGCCCAAGCCGCTGACGACGATCGCGCTGATGAAGGAGGGCCGCGCGGCGCTGGAGCGCGCCGACAAGTCGCTGGGACTGGCACTCGCGCCCGACGAGATCGACTATCTGGACGCCAGTTTCCGCGCGCTCGGCCGGGATCCGACCGATGTCGAACTGATGATGTTCGCGCAGGCCAATTCGGAACACTGCCGGCACAAGATCTTCAATGCGCAATACATCGTCGACGGCGTGCGGCAGGAGCGCAGCCTGTTCGGCATGATCCGCGAGACGCACAAGGCGCATCCACAGGGAACGGTCGTCGCCTATGCCGACAACTCGGCGGTCATGGAGGGCGCGACCGCGGCGCGGTTCTATCCGCGCGAAGAAGGGCGTTACGGCGCGCGCGCCGAATCCACGCACATCCTGATGAAGGTGGAGACCCACAACCACCCGACCGCCATCGCGCCGTTTCCGGGCGCGGCGACGGGATCCGGCGGCGAGATCCGCGACGAAGGCGCGACGGGTATAGGCGGCAAGCCGAAGGCGGGACTCGTAGGATTCACCGTTTCCGATCTGCGCATCCCGGGGCTGGTGCAGCCCTGGGAGGCCGACTACGGCAAGCCGGATCGCATTGCATCCGCGCTGTCGATCATGCTCGAGGGCCCGATCGGCGCGGCGGCATTCAACAACGAATTCGGAAGGCCGAACCTGGCCGGCTACTTCCGCACGTTCGAACAGCGGGTCGCCGGTGAAGTGCGCGGCTACCACAAGCCCATCATGATCGCCGGCGGCCTGGGCAACATCCGCGCCGAGCATACGCACAAGCACGCGTTGCCCGAGGGCGCGCTGCTGATCCAGCTGGGCGGGCCCGGCCTGCTGATCGGCATGGGCGGCGGCGCAGCGTCGTCGATGGCCACCGGTGTGAACACCGCCGACCTCGACTTCGATTCGGTCCAGCGCGGCAACGCGGAGATCGAGCGTCGCGCGCAGGAAGTCATCGACCGCTGCTGGCAACTGGGCGACCGCAATCCCATCCTGTCGCTGCACGACGTCGGCGCCGGCGGCTTGTCGAACGCGTTGCCGGAATTGGTGCACGGCGGCGGCGCAGGCGGAACATTCGAGTTGCGCGCGGTGCCGTCGGAGGAGCCCGGCATGTCGCCGCGCGAGATCTGGTGCAACGAGGCGCAGGAGCGCTATGTGCTCGCGATCCTGCCCGATGCGCTGGCGCCGTTCGAAGCCATGTGCAAGCGCGAACGCTGTCCGTTCGCGGTGGTCGGACGCGCCAACGCGGAGGGGCGCCTCGTTGTTGCCGACTCGCATTTCGGCAACAACCCCGTCGACGTGCCGCTGGACGTGATTCTCGGCAAGCCGCCGATGATGACGCGCGATGTGACGCACGTCCCGCGGCAATTGCCGCCGCTCGACCTGACCGGCGTCACGGTCAAGGACGCGGCGTATCGCGTGCTGCAGTTCCCCGCCGTCGCCGACAAGACGTTCCTGGTGACCATCGGCGACCGCACCGTCGGCGGTTTGTGTTCGCGCGATCCGATGGTCGGCCCGTGGCAGGTGCCGGTGGCGGACGTTGCCGTCACGCTGATGGATTTCGAAGGCTACGCCGGCGAGGCGATGGCCATGGGCGAACGCACGCCGCTCGCGCTGATCGACGCACCCGCGTCCGGGCGCATGGCGGTCGGCGAAGCGATCACCAATCTTGCCGCTGCCGGCATTCGCGATCTGGGTGACGTTAAGCTTTCCGCCAACTGGATGGCGCCGGCAGGGCACCCGGGCGAGGACGCGGCGCTGTACGACACCGTGCGCGCCGTGGCGATCGACACCTGCGTCGCGATCGGACTGTCGATTCCGGTCGGCAAGGACTCGATGTCGATGCGCACGACATGGACAGACAACGGCGTCGCCAAGGCCGTGACGGCGCCCGTGTCGTTGATCGTCTCGGCGTTCGCGCCGGTGGCGGATGCGCGCAGCACGCTGACGCCGCTGCTGCGACTCGATGCCGGCGACACCGAACTGGTGCACATCGACGTCGGAGGAGGCAGGCACCGACTTGGGCGCATCGGCGCTGGCGCAGGTCTACGGGCAGCTGGGCAACGACGCGCCGGATCTGGACGACCCGCGGCGGCTGCCGGCATTCTTCGCGCTCGTCCAGCAGCTGCACGCCGACGGCAGGCTGCTCGCCTATCACGACATCGGCGACGGCGGCCTGTTCGCGGCGTTGGCGGAAATGGCGTTCGCATCGCGCTGCGGCCTGGCCGTCGCGCTCGATGCCGCGCCGGATGCATGTCTCGCCGCGCTGTTCGCCGAGGAGTTGGGCGCGGTCGTGCAGGTCAAGGCCGGGACGTGGCTGCCGTCATCGCCGCCGCACGCGCAGCCGGCCTGCGCGCCGCGAGCGTTGGCGCGCCGACAAGCAGTGGCCGGATCGTCATCGCGTGCCGCGGCACCGTCGTGCTCGACGAATCGCGCATCGACCTTCACCGCGCATGGTCGGCGACGACGCACGCGATGCAGCGGCTGCGCGACAATCCGGTTGTCGCGGACGCAGAGTACGCGCGCATCCTCGACGCCGATGACCCGGGACTGGCGCCGCGCCTGACCTTCGATCCCGATCGCGACATCGCCGCGCCCTTCGTCGCGACCGGCGCGCGGCCCAAGGTCGCGATCCTGCGCGAGCAGGGCGTCAACGGCCACGTGGAAATGGCGGCCGCGTTCGACCGTGCCGGGTTCGATGCCTACGACGTGCACATGAGCGATCTCGCCGCCGGTCGCCGGTCGCTGGCCGAATTCAAGGGCTTTGTCGCCGGTGGCGGATTCTCGTACGGAGACGTGCTCGGCGCCGGCGAAGGCTGGGCGAAGTCGATCCTGTTCAATCCTCCGGTGCGCGAACAATTCGAAGCATTCTTCGCGCGCGCTGACTCGTTCGCGCTGGGCGTGTGCAATGGCTGCCAGATGATGAGCAACCTGCGCGGGATCGTTCCCGGCGCTTCGCATTGGCCGCATTTCGTGCGCAATGCATCGGAACAGTTCGAGTCGCGGCTGGTGCTGGTCGAAGTGCCGCGATCGCCGTCGCTGTTCTTTGCCGGCATGGAAGGCAGCCGACTGCCGGTGGCGACGGCGCACGGCGAAGGCTATGCGGAGTTCCACGATGCGGCACAGCTCGCGGCCGCGCAGCCGTTCGTCGCGTTGCGTTTCGTCGACCATCGCGGTGCCCCGACCGAAGCCTATCCGTACAACTGCAATGGTTCGCCACAGGGCATCACGGGATTGACCACGGCGGACGGCCGCTTCACGATCCTGATGCCGCATCCGGAGCGCGTGCACCGCAGCGTGCAGATGTCGTGGCATCCGGACGGATGGGGCGACGCGTCGCCGTGGATGCGCATGTTCCGCAACGCGCGGGTGTGGCTTGGATGAACGCGACGAGAAACGCAGTGGACTCTCTATGCCGCTGACCGTGTACGCCATCGACGGCATCACGCCGGTCGTCGACCCGACCGCCTACGTTCATCCGTCCGCCGTCCTGATCGGCGATGTCATCGTCGGAGCCAGGGTGCTATGTCGGGCCGTGCGCCAGCCTGCGCGGCGACTTCGGGCGCCTCGAAGTTCGCGCGGGCGCCAACCTGCAGGACTCGTGCATCATGCACGGCTTTCCGGGCACCGACACCATCGTCGAGGAGGACGGGCACATCGGCCATGCCGCCGTCTTGCACGGCTGCGTCGTGAAGCGCAACGCGCTGGTGGGCATGAATGCCGTCGTCAACGACAACGCGGTCGTCGGCGAATCGGCGATCGTCGCGGCAATGGCGTTCGTCAAGGCGGGCTTCGTCGTGCCGCCGCGCACGCTGGTCGCCGGCATCCCGGCCCGTATCGTGCGCGAACTCACCGAGCAGGAAATGGCGTGGAAGGTCGAAGGCACGCGCAGCTACCAGGAACTCACGCGGCGCAGCCTGGCGACGATGACGGCGACTTCGCCTTTGCCTGCGCCGGAGCCGGGCCGCAAGCGGCTCGCGCTCGGCGAACTGCTGCCGCTGTCGGAGCTGAAAGCCGGAACGAAGGGCTAGAAGCCGACCGCGTGGCCGTCGCGGCGGGAATCCGACGCGGCGACGTAACCGTCGTCCGCCTTGACGATGAACTGGCCGGCGCCAAAGTCCATGTAGGAATCCGGCACCGATTCCATCTTGTGGCCGAGCGCGATCAGGCCGGCGCGAAGTTCGGGTGGCGCGGATGCCTCGAGGTCGAGCGAACCGTCGGCGTTGACCTTCCACCGTGGCGCGTCGAGCACGGCCTGCGGGTTCATCCCGTAATCGATCAGGCGCACCAGCGTCTGCACGTGCCCCGGCGGCTGGATCGGGCCGCCCATCACGCCAAACGCCGCGTGCGGCCGGCCGTCGCGGGTGACGAATCCCGGAATGATCGTGTGGTACGGACGCTTGCCGCCGGCGACCTGGTTGGGGTGACCGGGCTGCAGCACGAAACCCGCGCCGCGATTCTGCAGGCTGATGCCGGTGCCGGGCACGACCACGCCGGATCCGAAGCCCATGTAATTCGACTGGATCAGCGACACCATCATTCCGTCCGCGTCGGCGGCGCACAGGTAGACGGTGCCGCCGCGCGGAGGCTCGCCCGGACCGAAATCCTGCGCACGATTCGGATCGATGAGCCGCGCGCGCGCGGCGATGTAGTCGGCGATCGAGCAACGCCGCACGCCGGAAACGGCATCGTGCGCGGGTCGCTCACGTATCGGTAGGCATCGGCAAAGGCGAGTTTCATCGCCTCGACCTGCAGATGCTGCGCGGCGACGGAATCGCAGCGCGTGATGCGCGAGGTCGAACTGCCCGAGCATCGCCAGCGCCATCAGCGCGGAGACACCCTGGCCGTTGGGGGGAATCTCGTGCACGGTGTAGCCGCGATAGTCCTGGGCGAGCGGGGTGACCCAATCGGCTTCGTGCGCGGCGAAGTCCGCGAGCGTGTGACCGCCGCCGGCGGATTGCGCGTGCGCCACCATGGTCGCGGCGAGCGGGCCGCGATAGAAGGCCTCGCCCTGCGTCGTCGCGATCATTCTCCAGCGTGTCGGCCATGGCGCGGCACGCGAACAACTCGCCGACGCGCGGCGCGCGGCCGCGCGGCATGAATACGTCCGGCCAGCCCAGGTCCTTCGGCAGCGCCGGCACCGCCAGCGCCCATTTTTCCGCTACCACGGGCGACACGTGCCAGCCGTCGCGCGCATAGCGGATGGCGGGCTCGAACAGGTCCGCGAACGGCAATTTGCCGAAGCGCTTGGACAGCGCGACCCATCCGGATACGGCGCCCGGTATCGTCACCGATTCCCAGCCGCGTTCCGGCATCGCGGACCTGCCCGCGAATCGATTCGGCGACCACGCCATCGGGGCGCGGCCCGACGCATTCAGGCCGACCAGTTCGTCGCCGCTCCACAGGATGGCGAAGAGATCCGAGCCGATGCCGTTGCTGCAGGGCTCGACCACGGTGAGCGTGATGGCCGTGGCCAGCGCGGCATCCACGGCGTTTCCGCCGCGCGCCAGCATGGCAAGGCCGGCCTGCGCCGCCAGCGGCTGCGACGTCGCGACGGCGTTGCGGGCCAAGACGGGTTGGCGGCGCGACGCGTAGGCGTTCGACCAGTCGAAAGGCATCACTCTTCCTGGAATGCTTCCTCGCGCTTGCGGCGGATGTTGGGCAGCGCGATGACGACGATCAGCAGCACGGCGGCGGCGAGCATCACCGCGGAAATCGGCCGGGTCAGGAACACGGTGGGATCGCCGCGCGACAGCAGCATGGCGCGACGCAGGTTCTCCTCCATCATCGGGCCGAGCACGAAACCCAGCAGCAGCGGCGCCGGTTCGCACGCGAGCTTGACGAACAGCACGCCGAGAAAGCCGAAGAAGGCGGTCTGCATGACGTCGAAACTGGCATTGTTGATCGTGTACACGCCGATGGCGCAGAACAGCAGGATGGCGGGGTAGAGCAGCCGATAGGGAACCGTCAGCAGCTTGATCCAGATGCCGATCATCGGCAGGTTGAGCACGACCAGCATCAGGTTGCCGAGCCACATCGACGCGATGAGTCCCCAGAACAACCCGGGATTGCTGGTCATCACCTGCGGCCCCGGCTGGATGTTGTGTATGGTCATTGCGCCGACCATCATCGCCATCACCGCGTTCTCCGGAATGCCGAGCGTGAGCAGCGGGATGAACGATGTCTGCGCGCCGGCGTTGTTGGCGGCTTCCGGGCCTGCGACGCCCTGGATCGCGCCCTTGCCGAACTGCGATGGGTCGTCGGCCACTTTTTTCTCGACCGCATAGGATGCAAACGCGGCGAGCATTGCGCCGCCGCCCGGCAACAGGCCGAGGAACGAACCCAGGCCCGTCCCGCGCAACGCCGCCGGCCACGCTGCCTTGAACTGCGCCCTCGACAGCCACAATCCCTTGACCTTGCTCGCGACCCGCTCGCGTTTTTCCTGCGACTCGAGATTGGTGATGATCTCGGCGAAGCCGAAGAGGCCCATCGCCACGCTGACCACGCCAATGCCGTCGGTCATTTGCGGAATCCCGAAGTCGAAGCGGGCCACGCCGGAATTGACGTCGGTGCCGACGATGCCGAGCAGCAGCCCGAGAACGATCATCGCGATGGCCTTGAGCAGCGAGCCGTGCGCGAGCACGACGGCGCCGATCAATCCCAGCACCATCAGCGAGAAATACTCGGCCGGTCCGAACTTGAGCGCGAGTTCGGACAGCGGAATGGACACCGCGGCGATGAATACCGTCGCGACGCATCCAGCGAAGAAGGAGGCGAGGGCGGCGGTCGCCAGCGCGGCGCCGGCTTCGCCCTTGCGCGCCATCTGGTGACCGTCGAGGCAGGTCACGGCCGAGGACGTCTCGCCCGGCATGTTGATGAGGATCGACGTCGTGGAACCGCCGTACTGCGCGCCGTAATAGATGCCCGCCAGCATGATGAGCGCGGACACCGGCTGCAGCGCGTACGTCGTCGGCAGCAGCATCGCGATGGTCGCCACCGGTCCGATGCCGGGCAGCACGCCGATCAGCGTCCCCAGCAGCGACCCGATCAGCGCGTACATCATGTTGATCGGCGTCAGCGCAACCGAGAAGCCGAGCGCCAGGTGATTGAACAGTTCCATCGCGTCAGCCGGTCAGGAAGGTGGGCCAGATCGGCAGCTGCAGCTTGAGGCCGACGATGAACACGCCGACCGCCAGCGCCGCCAGCAGGACGCCGCTGATCAGCGCCTCCTTCCAGCGGAACTCGGAACTGGCGGTGCTCGCGATGACGATCAGGATCACCGTCGACAGCGCGAGCCCGGCGTACGTGACGATGAGCCCGAACAGCACGACGCTGAACAGCACGACGATCGTCGGCCGCCAACGCCAGGCGGGAATCGCGACGCCTTGCGTGCGCAACCCGCGCAGCGCGATGACTCCGCCCAGCGCGATCAGCAGCAGCCCGAGAATGCGCGGGAAGTAGCCCGGCCCCATGCGCGCCGCGGTGCCCAGGTTGTAGCGCGAGCCCAGGACGAGCGCGGCGATGCCGACCAGCACGAACAGGAACCCCGCCCAGAAGTCCTTCGGATTGCGGATGCGCGACACGGCTCCCCCGGTTGGCATTTTCGCTTTGGGCGCAAGGATAGCACCTACCCGTCCCGCGCAAGAAAAAAGGGCGGGCCGCGTGGCCCGCCCTTCCGGAGATGCTTGCTGCGTGTGCTTTACACGCCGTTCTTGACGCGCAGTTCCTTGAAGTACTTGTCCAGGTGCGCGGCCTGCATCCGCTGCTGCAGTTGCGGCTTGACTTCGTCGAACGGCGGCACCTTGGCTTCGCGGATTTCGTCGACCATGATCACGTGGTAGCCGAACTGCGTCTGCACCGGCACCGTCGAGAACTTGCCCTTCGGCGTGGCGACCATGGCGTCCGAGAACGGCTTGACGAAGCCGGCGGGGGCGTTCCAGTCAAGATCGCCGCCCTTGTCCTTCGAGCCCGGATCCTTGGAGCGCGCCTTGGCGAGCTCGTCGAACTTGGCGCCCTTCTGCAGCTGCACGATGATGTCCTTGGCCTCGTCTTCCTTCTCGACCAGGATGTGCTTGACGTGATATTCCTTGTCGCCGATCTGCGTCTTGATCACGTCGTATTCCTTGCGCAATTCGGCTTCGGGAATCGGGTTCTTCTTGACCCAGTCGGCGACGAACGCGCTGACCAGCACCGTCTGCGACGCCAGGTCCATCTGCGTCTTGATGTCGGCGTTCTTGTCGAGGTTGGCCTTCTTCGCCTCTCTTGCCAGCAGTTCGCGCGTGTTCAGCTCCTCGCGGACGGCGTTGCGGAGTTCGGGAGAGTCCGGCTGGCCCTGCTGCAGGCGCTGCTTCAGCATCGTGTCGAACATCGGCTGCGGGTACAGCGCCTTGCCCGTCGAAGCGGGCGCGGCTGCGGCCTTGGGTGCTGCGGTTTGTGCCTGGGCTGCACCCATGGCGAGGGACGCGGCGATCGATGTGGCGAGAATCGCGACGAGGATTGGCTTTCTGGTCATTGCGTACATCCTTTCATCAGGAAGGGAATTCGTCCGGGGTGTAGGCGCGAATGGCAAGCGCATGCACTGGATGGGGGATGAGGTCGCCCACGCGATCCAGCACCGCGCGATGCCGCGCGAGCCGCGTGAGCCCCGAAAATTGTTCCGAAACGATCAACAGCGAAAAATGCCCGCCGCCGCCTGCGGCACCGGCATGTCCGGCATGCTCCGCGCTGTCGTCGGCCAGTTCGAAGACGCTGGGCGCCAGCGTGGCCAGGCGAGCCTCGAGCGTGCCCGCGACACTGGTCGGCTGCGCGCTCATTGCGGCTCCTCCTTCGGTTCCTCGATGTGGCGCGCGAGCATCAGGCCCTGCGCCAGCGCGAACACCAGGAAGAGCCCGATACCGCCCCACACCTTGAAGTTGACCCAGGTTTCCAGCGGGAAGTGGAATGCGACGTACCAGTTGAGCACCGCCATGGCAAAAAGAAAGGCGGTCCACGACCACGTCACGCGCGACCACACGGCGGGCGGCAGCGTGATGTCCTTCAGCAAGGCGCCGATCAGGTCGCGCCCGAATGCGAGCTTGCCGACCACCAAAATGGTGCCGAACAGGCCGTAGAGCACCGAAGGCTTCCAGCGGATGAACACGTCGTCCTTGAGCCAGAGCGTCGCGCCGCCGAACACCGCGATGATCGCGAACGACATCCAGTGGATGGCCGAGAGCTTGCCCTTCCATTTGAACCAGGCGATCTGTGCCACCGACGCGATCATGGCCACCGCGGTCGCGACATAGATCCCCTGCCACTTGAAGGCAATGAAGAAAAGCAGGAGCGGGAAGTAGTCCGCCAGTAACTGCATGGGATCGAAGGATGCACCGGTCCGCCTTAAGGACGCCTTAGTCTTCCCCGGAGGGAGCGTCGCGGCGCCGGGCAAGCCGGAAATAGCCCATAGTGGGCAACCGCCCATTATAACCGATGCGCCCGGCAACTCCCCGGCGCGCGTTTTGCCGGGCGTCAGTCCGCGTGGCCGTCGGTCGGCGTGGCGCCGAGGAGCCGGCCCAGCTTCGGCCAGTCGAACGCGGCGCCGGGATCGGTCTTGCGGCCGGGCGCCACGTCGCTGTGGCCGACCATGTCCCGGATCGGATAGCGCCGCCGCAGCGCGCGGGCAAGGCGCGCCAGCATCCGGTACTGCGCGGACGCATAGGGCAGGTCGTCCGTTCCCTCCAGTTCGATGCCCACCGAGTAGTCGTTGCAAGCGGCGCGTCCGCGCCACGACGAGACGCCCGCATGCCATGCGCGGCGCTCGCAGGCCACGAATTGCACCAGCTCGCCGTCCCGCCGGATGAAGAAGTGCGACGAGACCCTGAGGTGGGCGATTCCCTGATAGTAGGGATCGGCGGCGGCGTCGAGCGTGTTGGTGAAGAGCCTGGCGACGCCATCGCCGCCGAACCGTGCCCGGCGGCAGCGAAATGCCGTGGACGACGATCAGCGAAATCGTCGAACCTTCGGCCGGTCGTCCTGGTTGGGCGAGGCAACCTGTGCGGCCGCGGCGGCAACGCCTTGCGCGTCGATCACGATCCGCCGTGGCGTGCGCGCAATGCATTTCACGATTCGGCAAGGTTCCACCCGGCCCATTATCGTGGACATCCCGTGAGTGGCGCAAACGAGCTTCCGATGTTGTTCCAGGTCGACGCCATGGACATGCAAGGCGTGGTGTCCATCGCACGGATTTCCATGACTCCCGCCGCGGCCGGCGCGTTGAGCGCGTTCGCGAAGCGTTGCTCGAGCGGTATCTTCGGCGGTTCCGCGCGATGTCCGAAGACGGTGATCGACTCCACGTAGATCGGTTGCTGTCGCAGCCGCAGGTCCTCCGCCGCCTTCAGGTCGAACAGGATGCTGCGGGTCGATCGGTTGTACGGGGGCAGTCGGCTCGGCAGGCAGCGGGTAGGGCGACACGATCTGCGCCACGACTGGTCGTTGTGAACAGCGCGAGCAGAAGGGGAGTGCGCATGCGGCAATCGTAGTTCATCTCCGCCCGGCGTGCGCGCGCTGCTCCGACGGCTTCATCTTGAACCGCTGACGGTACCAGCGGGAGAACCCGCTTGGCGCCGAGAAACCAAGAAGCAGCGAAACCTCAGCCAGCGAACGATGCGGATCCTTGACGTAGCGCTGCGCGAGTTCTCGCCGCACCGCCTCGACCAGTCCGGAAAAGGTTGCCCCCTCATGCGCCAGGCGGCGGTGGACCGTTCGCCGGTCGATGCCAAGATGCTGGGCGACACGATCGATCGTGCACGTTCCCGTGCCGAGCAACATCACGACCAGCTCGCGCACGCGCGTCGACATGTTCGCGGCCTTGCTGGCGGGGTTGGCCTCGAGCATTTGCCGCGCGAGGCGCGCGACCACCGGATCGGCGTCCGGATTGACCACGTCGAGATCGGCGCGGGCGCAGACGATGCCGTTGAAGTCGTGACCGAACTCGACGTTGCGGCCGAATACTCGCTCGTGGATCGAGCGGTCGGCGGGTGCGTCGTGGGCGAAGCAGACGCGGCGCGGTCGCCACTCGGAACCCAGGAACGTGCGCAACATCCGGAACGCCACGCCGATCGCGAGCTCGGTCGACTGGCGCACGGATCCCGAACCGCCGACGATCAATTCCTCGCGCAGCACGACGACTTCCTGGCTTTCCTCGATCGTCAGGAAGAGCGCCTCGTTGAGGCGGTTGCTGTAGCGCACCAGTGCCTCGAGCGCCAGCCGCATGGTCGGCTGCTCCCGGATCAGGAGCCCCAGCGGACCGAGATTCGACAACCGGCGCGCCTCTGCCATCAACAAACCGAACCCCTCGATGCCGCTCCTCTCGGCAGACGCCTCGAGAAGCCCCCGCACTGCGTCGATCGGGATCAACAGCTCGGGCTCCTTCAGGCAACGCGGCGGCAGGCCGAACTCACGCAGCATCGCCGATGAATCGAGGCCGGCACGCCGGGCGACCTCGGCGTAATGGGTGAGACTCGCGCCACGAATGAGTCCGATCATCGATCGCCCGCAGGTTGTCCCGGATAGATAAGTTTATGTCACGCGAGGTCAATCGGAAAGAGGGGTCGGCGGGCAGAATCCACGCCTGCGAGTGCTTCCACAAGGAGCCTCGAAATCCGCGGAGCCAATGCAGCTCCCGCACTCAGGAGAGAGTTGTCCATGGCCTTCACGGCGCGCCACGTTGCCTTCGACCCGGCGGACCATCGTCCGGCGCCGCGTCGTTACGCGTGGTCGGTGTTCGCCGTCCTTTTCGGGCTCATGGTCGTCGACTACATCGACCGCCAGGTCGTGGTGTCGATGTTTCCGCACCTCAAGGCGCAGTGGAATCTGACGGACAGCCAATTGGGCGGGCTCGTCTCCATCGTCTCGATCACCGTCGCGCTGGGCGCGGTTCCGCTGTCGCTGCTCGCTGACCGGTGGAGCCGCGTCAAGAGCGTATTTCTGATGGCGCTGGTCTGGAGCCTTGCGACGATTGCTTGCGCGTTTGCAACGAGCTACGGACACCTGCTGGCCGCGCGCGCCGCGATCGGCGTGGGCGAGGCGGCGTACGGCACCGTGGGCGCCGCTTTGCTTGCGAGCCTGTTTCCGGCGCGGATGCGCAGCACCGTGCTCGGCGCCTTCCTTGCGGCCGGGATGATCGGATCGGTGCTGGGCGTCGTGCTCGGCGGCTACATCTCGCAGCGCTGGGGCTGGCAGGCCGGGTTTGGCGCGGTCGGCGTTCCGGGTCTCGTGCTGTGCGTCGTGTTCCTGCTGGTTGTGCGCGATTACAAGACGGTGGCGCTGCCTTCCGGCGACCCGACCGTGGGCGCCCAACGACTTTCCGCGCGCGCGGTGGTGAACGAACTGTTGCGGCCACGCACGGCGCTCGTCACATGCATCGGCGCCGGACTCAACCTGCTGGTGGTGTCGACGATCTGGGCATGGCTGCCGAGCTACCTCAATCGCTACTACGGTCTTGCCACGGATCAGGCGGGGCTCAAGACGGGAATCGTCGTGCTGGTCGGCGGCGTCGGCGCGCTCGTCTGGAGCACGGTCGCCGATCGACTGAGTTCGCGGATTCCGAATGCCCGATTGATCGTGCCCGCGGTTGCCGCGGTGCTGACCACGCTGTTCATGTGCGTCGCCTTCGCCGGCCTGCCTCCAGGCAACGCGCAGTTCCTCCTTATCGTTGCCGGCGGCTTTGTCATGGCCGGCAGCATCGGCCCGACGGACGCGGTCGTCATCGACGTCATCCACCCCGGACTTCGGGCGACGGCGGCCTCGATCCTGTCGCTCACGCGGAACCTGTTCGGACTCGCGGGCGGGCCGCTGCTCGCCGGCGTGCTTTCCGATGCGTATGGATTGCAGTTCGCGATGTCGGTGGTGCCGTTGATCTGCCTTGCGGCCGCAGCCGTATTCCTGCTCGCGGCGCGAACCTACCAGGCCGACCGCAGGAGCGTGGGCGGTGTCGAGCCCGTGCTCGATGCGAACGAGCTCGACTGCCCATCCCGCCTGACGCCTGAACCCAAGTCATCGCTGCCATGAAAATGAACAAACCCGCGAACCCTGCCCGCCCCGCACGCGTCGTCAAGAAGGCGAGCGGCAACTGGAATCCGGATTGGGAGCCCTTTGCCAAGCTCGACCCCGCCTGGACCGAGAAGGTGATCGCGATGGCGATCGCGCCGGCAATCGCCGGGGCCCTCGACGCCAAGACGATCGAACTGATCGGCATCGCACTCGACGCCTCGTGCACGCACATGTACGCGCCAGGCGTGCGCAGGCACATCCAGCGCGCGCTGAAGGCGGGCGCGACGAAGGCAGAAATCACCGCGGTCCTGCAACTTGCGACGCTGCAGGGCCTGCACAGCATGTGTCTCGCCGCGCCGATCCTGCTCGAGGAACTCGACGCGCATGAACCAAGCCGGACCTGACAGCTTCAACCCTATTCAAAAAGGTAACGCCATGAACTTTCTCGACGGATCGTTGTTCCCGGAAAACCAGGAAAAGCTCGTCATCACCGCCGCGCCGTACGGTCCCGAGTGGATCCCGTCGGATTTTCCCGAGGACATTCCCGTCACGATGGAAGCGCAGGTCCAGAAGGCGGTGGACTGCTACAACGCGGGCGCCACCGTGCTGCACCTGCACGTGCGCGAGCTCGACGGCAAGGGGTCCAAGCGCCTGTCCAAGTTCAACGAACTGATCGCCGGCGTGCGCAAGGCCGTGCCGGACATGGTTATCCAGGTTGGCGGCTCGATCTCGTTCGCGCCCGAGACGGAAGGCGCCAGCGCCAAGTGGCTGTCCGACGACACGCGCCACATGCTGGCCGAGCTCGATCCCAAGCCGGATCAGGTCACCGTCACCGTCAACACGACGCAGATGAACGTCGTCGAGCAGATGGAAATCGACGACCTCGCCGGCACGTCGCTGGCCGAGCCTCAGAACTACCAGGCCTACCGCGAGATGATCGTTCCCTCCAGCCCAGGCTGGGTCGAAGAGCACGTCCGCCGCCTGAGCGCCGCCGGCATCCAGAGCGCCTTCCAGTTCTACAACATCAACAGCTACGAAACGGTCGAGCGCCTGATCCGCCGCGGCGTCTACAAGGGGCCGCTGGTGATGAACTGGGTGGCGATCGGCGGTGGCATGGACCAGCCCACGATCTACAGCCTGGCCAATTTCCTGCGCGCCATCCCCGACGGCTCGATGCTGACGGTCGAGAGCAGCATGCGCAACGTGCTTCCGATCAACATGATGGGCATCGCGATGGGTCTGCACGTGCGCTGCGGCATCGAGGACAACCTCTGGAACCAGTCGCGCACCGGGAAGATGACGACCGTGCAGCAGATCGAGCAGCTGGTGCGCATCTCCCGCGAGTTCGGCCGCGACGTGGCCAGCGGCAAGGAAGCGCGCGAGATCTGCAAGATCGGCGTGTTCTACGACACGGTGGAAGAGACGCTGGCCGCCAACGGCTTCGCGCCGAACGCCAAGGGCCGCCAGCAGGGTTTCCTGCGCAAGGTCGCGTGAGGTGATGACCATGGCACACGCAATCCGCATGCACGCGCCCGGCGGGCCTGACACGTTGCGCTGGGAAGAAGTCGCCGTCGGCAACCCCGGCCCCGGTCAGGCGCGGCTGCGCCACGTCGCCGTCGGCCTCAACTTCGCCGACACCTACTTCCGCGCCGGGATCTATCCGGTGCCGCTGCCGAACGGCATCGGCGTCGAGGCGGCCGGCATCGTCGAGGCCGTCGGCGAAGGCGTGACGAACGTCGCACCGGGAGATCGGGTGACGTACACCGGATTCCTCAACACGCTCGGCGCCTACAGCACGGAGCGCGTCATCCCCGCCGCACCGCTGATCAAGCTGCCTCCGGAGATCTCCTGCGAGACCGCCGCGGCGATGACCATGCGCGGGCTTGACCTCCTCCTACCTGCTTCGCCGCATCTGGCCGCTGCGCACCGGCGACACGATCCTGCTTCATGCCGCCGCCGGCGGCGTCGGCCTCATCGTCTCGCAGTGGGCGAAATTCCTCGGCCTCAACGTGATCGGCACGGTATCGACGGAAGCCAAGGCCGCCGTCGCGCGCGCCCATGGCTGCGACCACGTGATCCTGTACGGGCGCGAGGACGTGGCCAAGCGCGTGCGCGAGATCACCAACGGCGTCGGTGCTTCGGTCGTGTACGACAGCGTGGGCAAGGACACCTTCGCGGGTTCCATCGACTCGCTCAAGCGGCGCGGCCTGCTCGTGTGTGTCGGCACGGCGTCGGGTCCCGTCCCTCCGATCGACGCCACCCAGCTCGCGGTGAAGGGCTCCGTCTACGTGACGCGCCCGGCACTCGCCGACTACATCGCCGACCCGGTCGAGAAGAACGCGCTCGCGAAGGAACTCTTCGGCCACGTCGCCGCCGGCCGGATCAAGATCGAGATCAACCAACGCTATAGCCTGCAGGACGCAGCGCAGGCTCACCGCGACCTCGAATCGCGCAAGACGACCGGTTCGTCGATCTTCGTCATCTGAGGAGCACGCGAATGACCGCTACTTCCGCACTGGCCCCGGCAACCATTGCCACGCACGGCTCCCTCAAGGCCGAGCAGCTGACCTGCGCCATTGGCGCCGAGGTGTCCAACGTCAGCCTCGCCGCGGCATCGCGCGACGCAGGGCTCGTCGCGGAGATCCGTGCGCTGTTGCTCAAGCACCGCGTTCTGTTCTTCCGCGACCAGGACATCACGCGCGCGGAGCACGTCGCCTTCGCGCGGTACTTCGGCGAGCTCGAGGACCATCCGGTCGCCGGCAGCGATCCGGACAACCCGGGCCTCGTGCGCATCTACAAGTCGCCCGACGCGCCGATCGACCGCTACGAAAACGCGTGGCACACCGACGCGACGTGGCGCGAAAAGCCGCCCTTCGGTTGTGTCCTGCGCTGCGTCGAGTGCCCGCCCGTCGGCGGCGACACGATGTGGGCGAACATGGTGCTCGCCTACGAGAAGCTGCCCGACGATGTCAAGGCGAAGATCGCGAGCCTGCGCGCCCGCCACAGCATCGAAGCCTCGTTCGGCGCCGCGATGCCGGTCGAGAAGCGCCTCGCGCTGAAGGCACAGTATCCCGACGCGGAGCATCCGGTCGTCCGCACGCATCCGGAGACCGGCGAGAAGGTCCTTTTCGTCAACGGATTTACGACGCACTTCACGAACTATCCACACGGCTGCGAACGTGCGCTACGGCCAGGACTACAGCCCGGGCGCATCGCAGCTACTCAATTACCTCATCAGCCAGGCGTTCATCCCCGAGTACCAGGTGCGGTTCCGGTGGAAGCCCAACAGCGTGGCGATGTGGGACAACCGCAGCACGCAGCATTACGCGGTGATGGACTACCCGCCATGCCATCGCAAGATGGAGCGCGCCGGCATCATCGGCGACCTTCCTTTCTGACCGCCCGAGGCACGAAGTGCAAACCAATCATTCGAAGCCTTTTGGCCAAGGAGCACCCGCATGTACCGCCATTTGATGGTTCCGCTCGACGACTCGACGCTGTCGGCCGAGACCGTGCACCAGGCCGCCCAGCTCGCTCGAGCTCTCGGCGCAAAGGTGACGTTCCTTCACGCCCAGTCCGACTACGGCTGCTTCCAGCCTGGGCGCGCTCGAGCGCGTGATGTCGCCGGCGGCGTTCAACGAGAACGTGGCGGGTGAGGCGAGGGCGGTGCTCGCCAAGGCCGAAGTGGTCGCGCGCGACGCGGGCGTGGCCTACGACTCGCTCGTGGTGACCAGCGACCGGCCGCACGAGGCGATCCTGGATGCCGCGGAGGCCCGTGGCTGCGACCTGATCTTCATGTCTTCGCATGGCCGCCGCGGCGTGCAGAATTTGATGCTCGGCTCGCAGACGCAGCGCGTGCTCCAGCACACGACGATTCCCGTGCTGGTGTCGGCCGTGGAGAGCAACCTCGCTACACCGGCCTATGCGCTGCCGGCCTCGATCATCCGTGACGAGCATCGCTCGCTCGCCGCTGTGATCCACGGGATGCAGCACCTGGTCCGCGAAGCGCGTGACGGCGCCGCGGAGCCGCGCATTCCGTTGCTGCGGGCGATGCTGTACTACATCAACGTCTTCCCCGAGAAGCTTCACCACCCGAAGGAAGATGCCTACCTGTTTCGCCGGCTGCGCGAGCGCACGAGGGAATTCGACGACACGCTCGACGAGCTCGAGCGCCAGCACGCGGCGGGACACCAGCTGGTCGTCGAACTCGAACGGAGCCTGGACGGCTACGAGACCGACCCGGCGGGCGGGCTCGTCGCGTTCGCGGCGGCGGTCGAACGCTATGCGACGGCGCAATGGGAACACATGAATCTCGAGACCAAGGTTGTGCTGCCCGCGGCCCGGAAGCACCTGACGAACACGGATTGGGCGGAGATCGGTACCGCCTTCGCCGGAAACGGCGACCCGAGATTCTCGGTCGACAACGACGAGGAATTCCGCCAGCTGTTTGCGCGGATCGTCAACCTTGCGCCGCGAAGTTGATCGGCGACACGAATCCGGGCTGAGTCCCGGCGCTACCTAAGCGGTGAGCTTTGGCGGTCCAGGGGCGGGAGCACCGGGCTGCGGAGGAAGTCGCGCGCGGCGTGGCGCGACGGGGACGCGATCGTGGCAGGACAGGATGAAGTTTGCGGCAATGAACACTGATTCGATTTTCAATTTCTAGAGGAAGCATCCATGCAGCATCACATGAAGGCGGCCATCGGCTGCACAACATTCCGGCGGCGGGCGGCGGCAGTCGCGGTCGCCTCCACACTGGCGGCGATGGGCAGCGCGCAGGCGTTCGAGATCGACACCGGCAATCCGGATATCGCGCTGCGGTGGGACAACACCGTTCGCTACAACCTGGGCGCGCGCGTGCAGGATCAGAACAGCCAGATCCTGGGCAACCCGAACTTCGACGATGGCGACCGCAATTTCGGAAACGGCTCCATCGTCACCAACCGCGTCGACGCACTGTCGGAATTCGACTTCGTCTGGAAGAGGAAACTGGGCTTCCGGGTGAGCGGCGCGGGATGGTGGGACAGCGCTTACAACAGTCTTGACAACACGAACACGGCAACGGCGAACACGCTCGTCAACGGATTGCCGGTGGCCGGCGTGTTGTCTCCCTATACGAAGCGCTACGCGAAGGGCGCGTCCGGCGAATGGCTGGACGCATTCGGATTCGCGAACTTCGACATCGTCGACATTCCCTTCAACGTCAAGGCGGGCCAGCACACCGTGTTCTGGGGCGACAGCCTGCTGCTGGGCGGCGCCATTCATGGCGTGTCCTACTCGCAGAACTCGATCGACGTCTGGAAGGGCTTCGCCACGCCTGGCTCCGAGGCCAAGGAACTGTTCCGGCCGCGTGGCGGGCTCACGCTGCAGGCGCAGCCCAGCAAGGAACTGTCGGTTGCGGGTCAATGGTTCTACAACTGGCAGGCGATCCGCGTGCCGGAATCCGGCAGCTACCTGACGGTGAACGACGGACTGCAGTTCGGCGGCGATTCGACGCTCTTCAGTCCCAACCCGTATGCCGCGCTGGTCCCGGGCGCCCCCGCCTATCTTCGCCTCTGGAACGAGAACACGACGCCGGCGTCGCGTTACTCGTCGAGCCTGGGCGACTGGGGCGTTTCCGCGCGGTGGAGCCCGCAATGGCTCGATGGAACGCTGGGCTTCTACTATCGCAACACGACCGACATCGCGCCGCAAGTCGTGGCGACGCTGGGCGCCGTGACCGGCGTGCCGGCAGCGACCTGCACGGCAATCGGCGGCACGGTCGTGCCGGGTGCCTGCGTGGTGAACAAGAATGCCACGACGCCGGACGACCTCACGCAAACGGGGCAAGCTCGGAACCTACAGCCTGGCCTACGGCGACGACATCCACATTGCCGGCGTCACGCTGTCGAAGGATTTCGGCGGCGTCTCGGTCGGTGCCGAGTTGTCCTATCGCGAAAACATGCCGCTCAACAGCGACCCGGTGATCGTGCTTCCGGCGCCGCTGGTGGCGACCACTCCCGGTGCCATCGCGACGACGGCAGTTCCGTCCCACGGCACGCCGGGCGCGCTCGGCAATACGATGCACGGCGTCGTCAACGCGATCAACATCTTCCCCAGGACCGCGCTGTTCGACATGGCGACGGTGCAGGGCGAACTGACGTGGATGCAGTGGCTCAAGGTGACCCAGAACGAAGCGGTGTTCCGCGGCCGCGACAACTACACCGCGATCGACAAGGTGAGCAGGAACTTCTTCGGGCTTGCACTGAACTTCACGCCGACCTGGTTTCAGGTCCTCCCGGGCGTCGACATGCTGGCGCCGATCAGCTGGAGCGGAGGCCTGTCCGGCAACGCGGCCGTGCTCTTCGGTGGCAATGAAGGCGGCGGCAACTACAGCGCGGGTATCGCGGCAGACATCTACCAGAAGTACCGGGTCGACCTCAAGTACACCGGCTACTACGGCGATTATTCGACGGACTCCGACACGGCTGACGCCGACGGGTGGCGTCATGGGCGTTGCCAACGGCGTCAACGCGGCGTTGTCCGACCGCGGCTGGGTTTCGCTCACGTTCAAGACCACATTCTAGGAGGAACGCAATCATGCATCGAAAGACAATACTGGCATTCGCCATCGCGTCGCTGGTCGCCGGATCGGCACTCGCGGCGGTGTCGGCCGACGAGGCCAAGCAGTTGGGAACGACGCTGACGCCGGTGGGCGCCGAGAAGTCGGGCAACAAGGACGGCACGATTCCCGAATACACGGGCGGCATCAAGGCACCGGCCGGCTTCCAGGCCTGGAACCACCGTGAGGCCGGACCCGTTCGCCAGCGAGAAGCCGCGCCTGACGATCACGGGCAAGGACGCGGCGACGCAGGCCGACAAGCTCACCGAAGGCACGAAGGAACTGCTCAAGCGCTACCCGACGATGCGCGTCGACGTCTATCCGACGCATCGCACGGTCGCGGTTCCGCAGCGGATCCTCGACAACGCGCTCAAGAACGCGACCGGGGCAAAGACCGTCGAAGACGGCGTTGCGCTCGAGAACGTCCTGCCCGGTTATCCGTTTCCGATACCCAAGACCGGCTCCGAAGCGATCTGGAATCACCTGCTGCGCTACAGCGGCCTGGGATACGACGGCCCGCGCTACAGCAACTACAACGTCGACTCGGCCGGTGTCGCGACGCTCGCGGTGACCGCCGACGCATTCTGGGCGTGGCCCATCTACGACCCGAAGAAGTCGGGTGTGCTGAGCGCTGCCGAGCCGTATTTCTACAGCAAGCTGCTCTACGTCGGCCCTGCCCGGCGCAACGGAGAGGCGGTCCTCATCGTCGATGCGGTCAATCCGCTGAAGCAGCCGCGCCGCGCGTGGCAGTACCTGCCCGGACAACGACGCGTGAAGCTCGCGCCGGACCTCTGCTGCGACACACCGAACCCGGGTGCCGCCGGTGCGGGAACGTGGGACGACGTGTCCGTGTTCCAGGGCGCGATCGATCGCTTCGACTGGAAGCTCGTCGGCAAGAAGGAAATGTACGTCCCGTACAGCAGCTACCGGCTGACCTACCACAAGGACACTGCCGACATCACGAAGCCCAACCACATCAATCCGGACCTCGTGCGCTGGGAGCTGCATCGCGTCTGGGTCGTCGAAGCGACGCTCAAGCCGGGCAAGCGCCACATCTACAACAAGCGCGTCTTCTTCCTCGACGAGGACAGCTGGATGGCGGTCGCCTCCGACCAGTACGACGCGAACGGCAAGCTGTATCGGTCGAGCTTCGCGTTCCAGTCATACAGCTACGACGCGCAGGCGCCGTTCGGCGACACGTTCGCGATCTACGACTTCAATTCCGGTGCGTACAACATCACCGGACTGTTCGGTCCGCACCGTGGCCTCAAGTACATGACCGAACTGCCGAAGGACACCTTCTGGTCACCGGAAGCGCTGGCCGGAGCGGGATTGCGCTAAAGACCGAACATCCATCCGGATCCCCGGTGCAGGGCGCACGTCGCGCTGCGCCGGGGAGATCCGAACCGGACATTCAAGATCATGATGCACGCCTCGCCTGTCGTGACGCTGTTCGTCGCCGCTGTCGCGCGTCCCGCTCGCCGGGCCGGTGGCCGGTGCCGGCTTCGCCGACGTGCTCGACACGCCGGCGCAGGCCTCGACTCTTGCGAGCACGCGGTCTGCTGCAAGTCGGTCGCGCGCGCCGGCGAATCGGCTTGTTGCGGTCGGCCAGCGCGGCCACGTCGTCGTTTCGACGGACGAAGGCAAGACCTGGAAGCAGTCGACGATCCCCGTCAGCTCGGATCTGACGGCCGTGTACTTCGTCGACGCCAAGGATGGCTGGGCGGTCGGCCACGATGGCGTCGTCCTCCATACGGCAACGGCGGTGAGATCGTGGCAGCTGCAGCTCGACGGTCGCAAGGCGAACGACCTGCTGCTTGGCGCGATGGAGCGAAAGTCACGGCCGAGCCCGCGTCCGAGAGCGCGAAGGCGCTGCTCGCCGAAGCGCAGCGCTACAAGGAGCAGGGCGCTGACAAGCCGTTCCTCGACGTCTGGTTTGCCGATCCGCGGAATGGCTACGTCGTGGGTGCGTACAACCTCATCTTCCGTACCGCCGACGGCGGCAAGACGTGGGAGCCGTGGTTCGACCGCACCGACAATCCCAAATTCTTCAATCTGTACTCGATCCGTCACGCGGCGGGGGATGTCTACATCGCGGGCGAGGCGGGACTCGTGCTGAAGCTCGACACGACCGCACAACGGTTCAAGGCGCTCGCGGTTCCCTACAAAGGCAGCTTCTTCGGCAGTCGCCGACGCGGGCAACGCCGTGCTCGCCTTCGGTCTGCGCGGCAACGTCTGGCGCAGCGACAACGGCGGCATCGCGTGGACCAAGGTCGAGGCCGGTCTTCCGGCGGCGATCGTCGGCGCGACGTCGCACGCGCGACGGCGCGATCCTGCTGGCCGACGCCGGTGGCCGGATCGCCGCGAGCAGCGACGGCGGGCGCACCTTTCTTCAATTGCGGTCAAGCCATCGATGCCGGTCACCGGCTTCGCTGAATTGGGCGACGGGCGATTCGTGCTGGTGGGTCCGCGCGGAATCGCGGTGACCGATCCGCGCCGCCCGCTGACGTCGATACCAGAACGCACAAACCATGGTCACTGCCCATACCAATCTCGACGCGATGCCGGTCGTCCGCGAACTTGCGGAATTCGACCCGCGCTCAGGCAACAGGCTCGAGCGCCTCGTGTTCAACCACCGGCTGGCGATGGTCATCGTCTGCACGCTCGTCACGATCGTGCTGGGCTACTTCGCGGCAACGAGGCTCGTGCTGGACGCGAGCTTCGAGAAGATGATTCCGCAGAGCCAGCCGTACATCAAGAATTACCTCACCTATCAGAAGGACCTGCGCGGGCTCGGCAATGCCATTCGCGTGGTGGTCGAGAACGTCGACGGCGACATCTTCGATCCCCAGTACCTCGACGCGTTGCGGCAGATCAACGACGAGCTGATCCTGACGCCGGGTGTGGATCGTGCCTGGGTCAAGTCGCTGTGGACGGCCAACGTGCGCTGGACCGAGGTCACCGAGGAAGGCTTCCGTGGCGGCCCGGTGATGCCGGATTCGTACGATGGCTCGGCGCAGAGCGTCGAGCAGCTGAAGCAGAACATCGCCCGCTCGGGGATCGTCGGCAACCTCGTCGGCAACAACTTCAAGTCGACGATGATCTTCGTTCCACTCCTCGACAAGGAGACGGGCACGGGCAAGCGGATGGACTACCACGGGCTCTCGCGCGTGCTCGAGGACAAGATCCGCGCCAAATACGAGCTCGCGAAGTCGCTCGACGGCACAGTCAAGAGCAAGCAGTCGCCGACGGTCCGGATCCACGTGATCGGGTTCGCCAAGCTGATCGGCGATCTGATCGACGGCCTGCTCAAGGTGATGGCGTTCTTCGGCGCCGCCGCGCTGATCGCCACCGCCATCATCTACGCCTACACCCGCTGCGTCCGGAGCACCGCGCTGGTTGTCGCCTGCTCGATCGTCGCCGTGATCTGGCAGCTCGGGCTCATCGCGCTGCTGGGTTTCGAGCTCGACCCGTTCTCGATCCTGGTGCCATTCCTCGTGTTCGCGATAGGCGTCTCGCACGGCGCACAGAAGATGAACGGCATCATGCAGGACATCGGCCGTGGCACGCACCGGCTCGTGGCGGCTCGCTACACGTTCCGCCGCCTGTTCCTCGCCGGACTGACGGCGCTCCTCGCGGACGCAGTGGGCTTCGCCGTCCTGATGGTGATCGACATTCCGGTCATCAAGGAGCTGGCGCTTGACGGCAAGTATCGGCGTCGCCGTATTGATCTTCACGAACCTGCTCTTGCTGCCGGTGCTGCTCTCCTACACCGGAGTCAGTGTGGCGGCGGCGCGGCGCAGCCTGCGCGAAGAGCACGAAGAGACAGCGGGCAAGGGGGTGGGCGCGCTCTGGCGAATGCTCGACCGGTTCACGACACGCCGCTGGGCGCTCGGGGCGATCGGCGCCTCCGCCGTCCTCGCGATCGCCGGACTGATCGCGGGCTCGCACCTCCGGATCGGCGACCTCGACCCGGGTGCGCCGGAACTGCGCCGCGACTCGCGCTACAACCTCGACAACGCCTACATCACGGCGAACTACGCGCTGTCCTCCGACCAGTTCGCGGTGATCGTGAAGACGGACAAGGAGGGATGTCTTCGATACCCGACGCTGGTCGAAGCCGACCGGCTCGCGTGGCAGTTGCGGCAGATTCCGGGCGTGCAGACCACGGTGTCGCTGCCGGACGCGGTGCGCCAGATCACCGCCGGTACGTTCGAGGGCAATCCGAAGTGGCTGACGATCAACCGCAATCAGGACGTGCTCAACTACGCGGCGCAGCAGGCATCGGTGAACAATCCCGACCTGTTCAATACGGCGTGCTCGGTGATGCCGGTCATCGCGTACCTGGCCGATCACAAGGCCGAGACGCTCGACCGCGTCGTGCAGGTCGCGGCCCAGTTCTCCGCCGAGCACAGCGACAAGGAGCGCGAGTTCCTGCTCGCCGCCGGCAGCGCCGGCATCGAGGCCGCGACGAACCTCGTCGTCCGGGACGCGAATCGCACGATGCTCCTCTACGTCTATGGCGCGGTGATCCTGCTTTGCTTCGTCACGTTCCGCAGCTGGCGCGCGGTCGTCGTCGCCGTCGTCCCGCTGATGCTGACGTCCATCCTGTGCGAAGCGCTGATGGTCGCCCTCGGGATCGGCGTCAAGGTGGCAACGCTGCCGGTCATCGCTCTCGGCGTGGGCATCGGCGTGGACTACGCGCTATACCTGCTGTCCGTGCAACTCGCGCAGCAGCGGGCCGGCGTTCCGCTGACCGAGGCTTACCGGAAAGCCGTCCAGTTCACGGGCAAGGTCGTCGCTCTGGTCGGGCATTACGCTGGCGGCCGGCGTCATCACCTGGGCGTTCTCGCCGATCAAGTTCCAGGCCGACATGGGGATCCTGCTGACGTTCATGTTCGTGTGGAACATGGTCGGCGCGCTGGTGCTGATTCCCGCGTTGTCGCATTTCCTTTTGCCGACTTCCGTGGTGCGCAAGCGGCGCGCGCGGGTCGGTCACCTGGCGCCCGCCTGATGCGCGGGCCTTTCTCTTCAAGGAACAGGCAATGAACACCATCACCCGGACCCCGTCGGCGCACGATTCGCCGCTGTCCATCGGACAAATCCTCGAGCAGGGCGTCGCGAAGGCGCCAACGCAGGAGATCGTCTATGGCGACCGCCTGCGCTACACGTACGCGACGCTCGCCGAGCGCGTGCGCCGCCTTGCATCGGGTCTTGCCGCATTGGGCGTGACCCGCGGCTCGACCGTGGCGATCATGGACTGGGACAGCCACCGCTACCTCGAGTGCTTCTTCGCCGTGCCGATGATGGGCGCGGTGCTGCACACAGTGAACGTCCGCATCTCGGCGGAGCAGGTGCTCTACACGATCAATCATGCCGCGGACGACGTGATCCTCGTCAATGCCGAATTCCTGCCGCTCCTCGCCGCGATCCACGACCGGATCCGGCCGGGCGTGAAATTCGTCTTGATCGACGACGGATCGACGCCGCCGCAGGGCGAGATCGCGTTCGCGGCGGAATACGAATCGATGCTCGGGGGCGCACCGGTCGAGTATGCGTTTCCGGAACTCGACGAAGATACGCGCGCGACGACGTTCTACACGACCGGCACGACCGGCCTGCCCAAGGGCGTCTATTACAGCCATCGCCAACTCGTGCTGCACACGCTGGGCGTGAGCCACGCGCTGGCGCATGCGCCGCACGCGACATTCGCGACGGGCGACGTCTACATGCCGATCACGCCGATGTTCCATGTGCACGCCTGGGGCCTCCCGTATGTGGCGACGATGCTCGGGGTCAAGCAGGTCTATCCGGGCCGCTACGTGCCGGAGGTCTTGCTCGGGCTCATCGACCGGGAGCGGGTGACGTTCTCGCACTGCGTGCCGACGATCCTGCAGATGATGCTTGGCAGCCCCGCCGTGAATAGCGTCGATCTTTCGGCCTGGAAGGTCATCATCGGCGGATCGGCATTGCCGCTACCGCTCGCGCGCGCGGCGGTCGAGCGTGGTGTCGACATCATCGCCGGCTACGGCATGTCGGAAACCTGCCCGATCCTCACGCTCGCGCACCTCGTGCCTGCCATGCGCGGTTGGGATGTCGAGCAAAGCCTGCCGTACCGGTGCAGGGCAGGGCGGCCGATTCCGTTCGTACAACTGCGAATCGTCGATGCCGACATGAACGACGTCGCGCACGATGGGACGAGCCAGGGCGAGGTTGTCGCCCGCGCGCCGTGGCTGACGCAAGGCTATCTCGGCGAGCCCAAGCGTTCCGAGGAGCTTTGGCATGGAGGCTGGCTCCACACCGGCGACGTCGGCACCATCGACAGCCACGGATATCTCAAGATCGTCGATCGCATCAAGGATGTCGTGAAGACCGGCGGCGAATGGGTGTCGTCGCTCGATCTGGAGGACATCATCCTGCGCGCCCCCGGCGTCGCCGAGGTAGCCGTCGTCGGCGTGCCGGATGCGAAGTGGGGCGAGCGGCCGATCGCGCTCGTGGTGGCCAGGAGCGGCGGCAGCGCGCCGACCGCGGAGGCGATTCGCCGCCACGTCGCGGAACATGCCGAACGTGGCGCAATCTCCCGGTACGCGGTCCCCGACCAGGTCCACTTCGTCGATGCCATTCCCAAGACCAGCGTGGGCAAGCTCGACAAGAAGGTGATTCGCGCGAATCTCGTCGCCGCGTTGGCGTGACAGAATCCGCACGGCGATATCGGCAGGCCAAGCCCAATGGACGCTCGCGAAATGCGTGCAAAGGAGACTCCGTCGAGCGAACACTCGCCGGTTGCTCCGACGATTCTCATCGTTCCCGGCCTGCGTGATCATGTGCCAGACCACTGGCAAACGATTCTCGAGCAGCACTGGCCCAATGCGGTGTCCGTTCCGCGCATGGCGCGCGACAAGCTGTCCTGCGCGGCATGGGTCGCGCTGCTTGACCAGTCGTTGGGCAGAATCGAGGGGCCGGTCGTTGTCGTCGCACACAGCGCGGGAGTCATGATCCTCGTGCACTGGGCGCAAAAGCATCACCGCGTTATCAGGGGCGCGCTGCTCGCAGCGCCCGCTGATCTCGAGTCGCCGTTGCCGGACGGTTACCCAACGCAGGACGTGCTGCGGGAGAACGGCTGGCTGCCGACGCCGCGCGCACCGTTGCCTTTCCCGAGCATCGTGGCAGCGAGCACCAACGATCCGCTGGGCCGCTTTGATCGTGTCGCCATGCTTGCTCGAGCCTGGGGCAGCCGTCTCGTCGACGTCGGCGCGGTCGGTCATCTCAATCCCGCGGCTGGCTATGGCGAATGGCCCCGGGCCGGGGAATTCATCGGCGAGCTGATACAGTTGCCGGACCATCTCAGCGACCGGGCCTGACGCGCGAACGCGATTGGCGACCAAAGCGAATTGACCATGCTGTCCCCCTTCACTTCGTTTCCGGTCGTTGCCTCGCGCTGGCGCAGCGAGTTCAACCAGGGCTGGCCTGGCGTGCTGATGAGCGTGGTCATCGCGGTTGCCGCGACCTTCATCGCCGACCATCGCGGCGGGCCGACGCTTCTCTACGCGCTGCTGCTTGGCATGGCGCTCAACTCGGTGGCCACCGAGGGCCGCGCCAAGCCGGGCGTGGATATCGCCGCTCGGCGGATCCTGCGCGTGGGCGTGGCGCTGCTGGGAGCACGGATCACGTTCGAGCAGATCGGCGGCCTCGGCTGGTTCAATGGCGGGCTCATGGTCGCCGGCGTCGTCCTGACCATTGGCTTCGGAATCGGCGCCGCGAAAGCGCTCGGGCTCTCCCGTCGCCTCGGCGTTCTAACAGGCGGGGCGACGGCAATCTGCGGCGCGTCGGCGGCGATCGCGATCGCGACCATCCTGCCGCGCGACGAGCGTTCCGAGCGCGAGCTGGTCTTCACCATTGCCGGAGTGACCGTGCTGTCGACGCTGGCGATGATTGTCTACCCGGTGCTCGCCAAGATGATCGGCCTCGATGCGCACCAGACCGGGGTCTTCCTCGGCGGAACGATCCACGACGTGGCGCAGGTGGTCGGCGCCGGCTACAGCATCTCGCCCGAGGTCGGCGATTACGCCGTCCTGACCAAGCTCTTGCGCGTCGCGATGCTGCTGCCGGTAGTGACTGTCATTTCCCTCGCCGTGCGGCATCGCCTGCAGCGTAAAGGGGAAACCCGTACCGGCGATCCGCTGCTGCCGCCGTTCCTGCTCGCTTTCGTCGGACTGGTGATCGTGGGGAGCCTCGGGCTCATTCCCAAGCCGATGGGCGAGGCGCTCAACGACGTCGCCCGCGGTTGCCTCGTCATCGCCATCGCCGCCGTGGGTCTCAAGACCTCACCGCTCGAACTGAAGAAAGTCGGCGCGCGCGCATTCGCGCTGCTCGGCTTCGAAGCCGTGTTCCTGGCGGGCTTCGTCATTGCAGGGCAGCGATTGGTTGGCTGAACTGAACCCGGGACCGTCTCACGCACCGCAAATCCCGCGCGCGGTGCCCAGGTCAGCACCGGCAGCGCACGGCGCTTCCTTCGCTGGCCCGGGAAGGGTCCGCAGTGTGCCGACCTCATTTGATGCCGAGTCGCTCCATCCGGTATCGCATCGCCCGGAAAGTGATGCCGAGAAGCTTCGCCGCGGCGGTCCGGTTGTAACGCGTCTTTTCCAGCGCCTCGTTGATCGCGGCGCGTTCGACACGGTCGAGGTAGTCCTGCAGCGGCCACTTGTCGCCGGGCGGCATGGCGGCATCCGATTCCTCGGCCAGCGGCGTCAGGTGCAGGTCCTCCGCTGAAATGCGCTGCGGGTCGGCGGCGAGAGACAGGCCGCGCTCCAGGATGTTCTCGAGTTCGCGCACGTTGCCCGGGAACGGATAGCGTTCCAAAGCGGCGATCGCCTCCGGATCGAGTTGCGCGACGACGCCGCGCGACAGCTTGGCGAGGATGGCGTTGGCGATGAGCGGGATGTCCTCGCGCATTTCGCGCAGGCTGGGCATCGCCAGCTCGATGACGTGCAGCCGGTAGTACAGATCCTGGCGGAAGTCGCCTGACTCCACCAACCCGGCAAGCTTCTTGTGCGTGGCGCTGATGATGCGCACGTCGACCGGGTCCTCCTGCGTGGCGCCCACCTTGCGGACCTTCTTTTCCTGGATCGCGCGCAGCAGCTTGACCTGCATGGCCAGCGGCAGGTCGGCAACCTCGTCCAAGAACAGCGTGCCGCCGTTGGCGGCCTGGAAGAATCCGTCGCGATCGGCCTCGGCGCCGGTGAACGCGCCCTTGCGGTAGCCGAAGAACTCGCTCTCCATCAGGTTTTCGGGAATCGCGCCGCAGTTCACCGCGACAAACGGCTGTTCGCCGCGCGGGCCGTTCAAGTGGATCGTCCGCGCCGCAAGCTCCTTGCCGCTGCCCGACTCGCCGTTGACGAAGACCGGCGCCTGGCTCTTCGCGAGACGTTCGATGAGTCCGCGGACCTGCTCGATTGCCTGCGATTCCCCGAGCAGCCGGTAGGAGCTGGCCGGCTGCGTCTTCTCCGGCACCTTCAGCGCCTGCTTCACCAGCGCGCGCAATTGCTCCAGCGCAACTGGTTTGGCCAGATAGTCGAAAGCGCCGGCCTTCAGCGCGGCGACGGCATTTTCCGCGCTGCCGAAAGCGGTGATCACCGCAACCGGCACGTCGAGGCCCTTTTGCGTGATGTGCTCGACGACGCGCAGACCCTCACCGTCCGGAAGCCGCATGTCGGTGAGGCACAGGTCGAACGGCTCCTTGTCGAGCAGCTGCACCGCTTCGCCGACCGTCTGCGCGCAAATCGTGTCCAGCCCCATCCGCGACAGCGTCAGCTCCAGAAGCTCGAGCAGGTCCGGTTCGTCGTCGACGACCAGGATCCTCGGTTGGCCGCGTATTTTTCTTGCCATGTTTCGTCTCCCTCACATCACCTTGGGCGTCAGGCTGGCTGGCCCGGCGTCAATGCCCGCTTCAACGTCATACGGAAATGCGCGCCGGGGCCTTTGGGCAGCAATTCGAGCGCAGCACCGTTGGCGTCGGCGAGCTCCCGCGCAATGTACAGGCCGAGGCCGGTGCCACCCGGCCGCGTCGTGAAAAACGGCTCGAAGATCTGCGGCCGCAGTTCCGCCGGTATGCCCGGGCCGTCGTCGTTCAGTTCGCAAATCACCGCATCGCCCATGTATCCGGCGCGCGCCACGATGCGGATGCTGCCTTCCTTCTTCTGGCAATGCTGCCACGCGTTGCGCACCAGGTTCCACACGATCTGGTTCAAGTGCCCGCGGTCGAAGATAATGAGCAGATCGTCGGGAATCTGCATCTGCACGCCGCCCGCGGGCATGTTCTCCGCCGGCACGATTTCGTCGATCAGCGAATGCATGAATTCGCCGAAATGCACGACCTCGGGCTGCTGGCGATCGCGCCGGTTGAGCTGCAGCACTTCGCCGACGATGCGGTCGATGCGCTTGGCGTTGTTGCGGATCATGCCCAACAGCCGCGAGCCCTCGGGCGCCACAGCGCCATCCTCCTCCAGCAGCTGCGCCGCCTGGTTGATCGCGGACAAGGGATTGCGGACCTCGTGCGCGATCGACGCGGTCAGCCGGCCCATCGCGGCGAGCTTCATCTGCTGCGCCTCCGTCTGGGCGCGCCCAAGGTCCTCCAGATAGATCAACGTGCCGCCGTTCAAGCCCGACCCGATGCGCACGAGGCGGACGCGCAGCAGGCGCTGGGTGGAGTCCACCTTGAAAGGCTCGAGCGTCTCGCTGAAGTCCTCCTGCCAGCGCCGCCAGTAGTCGTGCAGCGTGGTGCTGAATTCGGCAAGGCGCATGCCGCCGCGCATCCTGCCGAAGCCGCCCAGAAGGCGGGTCACCTGCGCATTGTGGCCGCGGACGATGCCGTTCAAGTCGACCACCAGCACGCCGTCCTGCATGTCCTGGATGATGAGCCGGTTGACCTGCTCGAGGTTGGCGACGTCGATGCCGCGCTGCGCCGCCAGGTCCTCCGACTGCTTCGTGTACCGGCCCAGCGCGACGGCAATGCCGACTGTGGTGAAATAGCCGAATCCGATGATGCCCGTCTGGAATAGCTGCGCGCCGCCCGCCTGGCCGTTCCATACACGGAACGCATCGAGACCCAGCAGCGCGACCGATGCGAATCCAGCCTGGAAGAACGCCGTCTCCTGGCGCAGCAACCATCCGGCGGCGGCGAGCTGCGGGAACAGCAGGATCGGCAACGGGGCGCCGAAGCCGCCGCCGGCGAACATGATGAGGCCCAGGAAGAACACGTCGCCGAAGAGCAGGCCGAACAGCATGTGCGGCAGCGGCAGCGGCAGCCGCTCCTGCTGGACCCACCAGAACGATGCCAGCCCGAACAGAAAATACAGGCCGACGCCGGTGATGAACGCGTTGGGCGTGGCGATGTTGAGGAGCTTGGGGTCGATCAGCAGCGCCGTTCCCAGCAGAAAGGCGGCGCACACCGCGCGATAGAGACTGACGATCCACAGGATGCGCCGGCCCGAGTCGCTCAAGGACAGCGGCAGCGGCGGCGGCTCGAACGGCGGGATCGCGGGGGCGGGATGCATGGGCATGGGATTGGGAGGTGCCCCGCGCGGTCAGACAGGCGTGCGCTTGCGGTTGGGACAGGCCGGGTCACCGCAACGATACCCGTCCGGCGCGGTCGTGGCGTCGGGCGCGGGAAGAAATACCCCGCATTCCACGCAACGAATCATCGGCGTAGCCGGCGGCGTGCGCGAATTCGCGGGCCCGGATGCGCCGTCGCGGCGATTGCGCAGCTTCGAAGCATTCAACAGCCGCAGTCCGAACAACACTGCAAACACGATGACCAGCCAGAATATGACTTTGCCCATGGGCCCCTCTAGAGGATCTTGCCGGGGTTCATGAGGTTGCCCGGATCGATAGCGGCCTTCACCGCGCGCATCAGCTCGAGTTCGACGGCGGACTTGTAGCGCGCGAGTTCGGTCCGCTTCAATTGTCCCACGCCGTGCTCCGCGCTGAAGCTTCCGTGACGGCGCGCGACGCAATCGTGGACGATCCGGTTGGCGGCGCCGGCATTCGCCAGGAACGCGTCCGCCGCGACGCCTTCCGGCGCCGACAGATTGTAGTGGAGGTTGCCGTCGCCCAGATGGCCGAAGACGACCAGCCGCGACCTCGGGAACGCGGCGGCGAGGGCGGCGTCGCATTCGGCCAGGAACTCCGGAATGCCGGATACCGGCAACGAAATGTCGTGCTTGATGTTGGGTCCTTCCCGGCGCTGCGCCTCGCTGATGTTCTCGCGCAGCGACCACAATTTCGCCGCCTGCTCGACCGACTGCGCAACGACGGCATCCAGCACAATGGCGTCGCCTGCGGCGGTCTCCAGCGCGCCTTCGAGCAACGCCATCAGCGGTGTGTCGGCGGCGCTGTCGTCCGCCTGCACCAGCACATACCAGGGGTGCCCGGGCAACGGATCGGGCACGCCCGCATGGTGCTTGACCGACAGTGCCAGCGCGAATCCGCTGACCAGTTCGAAACCGGTCAGGCGATCGCCGAGCGCCGCCTTGAACTGTGCGAGGAGGTCGACGGCTGCGCGTACGGAAGGAACCGCGCACAGCGCGGTGGTCCGCGTGCGCGGCGCGGGGAAGAGCTTCAGCGTCGCCGCGGTCACGATGCCCAGCGTGCCTTCACCGCCGATGAAGAGTTGCTTCAGGTCGTAGCCGGTGTTGTCCTTGCGCAAGCCGCGCAACCCGTCCCAGATGCGGCCATCGGCGAGCACGACCTCGATGCCCAGCGTGAGGTCGCGGGCATTGCCGAAGCGCAGCACCGCGGTTCCTCCGGCGTTGGTCGATACGTTGCCGCCGATCGTGCAACTGCCTTCGGAGGCCAGCGACAGTGGAAACATGAGCCCCGCGTCCGCGGCCGCCTGCTGCACGGCGGCCAGCGGAACACCTGCTTCGGCGGTGATCGTCGCGTTGGCCACATCCAGTTCGCGAACGCGGTTCATGCGCGCGAGCGAGAGCACGATTTCCGTCCCGGACGGATGCGGCGTCGCGCCGCCGCACATGCCGGTGTTGCCGCCTTGCGGCACGATGCCCACGCGATGCTCGGCGCACAGTGCCACAACCGCAGAGACTTCGGTCGTGTTGGCGGGCCTGACTACGGCGAGCGCCGCGCCATGAAAACGGTCGCGCCAATCAGTGAGGTAGGGCGCCACGTCGCCGATCTCGGAAAGCACATTGGCGTCGCCGACGATTGCCTTGAGCCGGGCGTGCATGGTTGCGCCAATATCCGCCATGGGGGAATATTAACAAATGAGGCGAAACGCCCCGCGGCAGTCCCACGACAGGAGGAACCATGAGTGCCGACAAGAAGAACCCCGGTCCGGCGGCCGGAGGGGGCGGGACTCCGTTCTCGCCGCAGGACGCGATGGAGTTCATGCAGAAGATGTGGAATCCACTGGGGGTGACGATGCCCGGCTTCGGGATGCCGGCCGCGGCTGCGCCGGCGATGCCGGGCGCGATGCCGTTCCCGAATCCCGCGGCGATGTTCGCGGTGCTCGATCCGGTGGAAATCGATCGCAAGATCGCCGAGCTTCGGGTCATCGAGAACTGGCTCACGATGAGCGTGTCGATGATGCAGATGAGCATCAAGACGATGGAATTGCAGAAGGCGTCGCTCGAGGCCATGCGTGGCTCGATGGGTGGCGCGCAGAAATGATCGACTTCATCAACCAATCGGGAGCAGGCGCATGGCTTTGACGTTGTACGCGGGATCGGGTTCGCCGTTTGCCTGGCGAGTGCAGCTGGCGCTGGAACACAAGGCGCTTCCTTACGAGTTGAAGATGCTCTCGTTTTCGGCGCGCGACACGCTGAAGCCGGAATTCATTGCGTTGAATCCGCGCCATCAGGTGCCGGTCCTGGTCGACGGCGACTTCGTGCTCTACGAATCGAACGCGATCGTCGAATACCTGGACGAAGCCTATCCCGGCCGAGGGGCGCCGCTGTTTCCCGGCGACGCCCGGCAACGGGCGCTGGTGCGCAGGCTCATCGAGGAAATCGACAACTACTTCTACGAGGCCACCAGCCAGGTCTCGACGCAGGCGTTCTGGGTGAAGCCGGAGGAGCGCGAAGCCGACAAGATCGCCGCGGGGCGCAAGGCGGTCGTGGACGAGGTCGCCCTGTTCACGCGTGCGATGCGCGGCGATTTCCTGGCAGGACCGCTTTCCGCGGCCGACTTCACGCTCTATCCGCTGGTTGCCGGGCTATGGCGCGCCGAGATGAAATTGCCGGACCTCGATGCGGCGGGAATGCTCTCGCCGCAACTGCTCGCATGGAAGAAGCGGATCGAGGCGTTGCCGAATTTCGACAGGACCACTCCGCCGCACTGGAAGACGCCACCCGCCTGAATGGCGGTCAGGGCAGCGCGAAATCCGGCGCGCCGGTCCGCCACAGCAGGAACGCGAACAGGTCGGTTGTCTCGTCGGACGTGTGCGCGGAACTGGTGCCGTGACCGGCGTCGAAATCCACGCGCAGCAGCACCGGGTTGCCCTGTTCGCCGAGCGACGCGCTGATCGCCTGCAATCGCGCCGCCATCTTCCCGGGATCCCACGGGTCCACCCGCGCGTCGCGAAAGCCGATCGTCAGCAGCGCCGCGGGATAGGCGACGCCTTCCGCCGCGCGCGCGTAGCTGCTCATCGCCAGCAGGTCGGCCAGGCCACGTTCGGTGGCGACGGTCCCGAATTCCGGCACGTTGGCCGGTCCGGCCGCGCCCGTTTCGCTGCGCAGCGTGTCGTGGAATCCGGACTGGCTGACCATCGCTGCGAACAGGTCCGGCCGCTCGATCATGGCGTTGCTCACGGTCAGGCCACCCGCGCTGCCGCCGATGAGCGCAAGGCGGCTCGGTGTGGTCCAGCGTTCGCCGATCAGCCATTGCGCCGCGGCAATCACGTCCCGCCAGGAGTTGGACTTGGTCTCCCGGTATCCGCTCCGATGCCACGCGTCACCCAGTTCGCCGCCGCCGCGCACGTGGGCAACCGCATAGACACCACCACGTTCCAGCCAGACGGCCAGCGATGGCCAGAATTGCGGTGCCTGGCTGACGCCATACGCGCCATACGCGTCGAGCAGCAACGGCGCGCTGCCGTCGCGCGGGACGTTCTTCCCGCTGATTATCGTGAGCGGAACGTCCACGCCATCGTGGCTCTTCACGGTCACGTCGGTAGCGGCGTATGCGCTCCAGTCCACGCACGGAACGCGGCAACAGCCCGGTTCGCGCAAAGGCGCCGGTCTTGCCGTCCACGCTGAAATAGACCGGGGCCTCGGTCCAGCCGGCTACGCGTACCAATGCGCCCGCTCGCTGCGGGTCGGTCACGAGTTCCTCGATGGCGCCGCGGAACGGCAGTTTCAATTCGCTGCCGCGCGCGATGCCCGCGGTCTTGGGCAGCGCCGCTGCGCCTCTGGAGACGCGTGCGCGCGAGGTGCCGCGGCCGGCCGGTGCCGTAACGCGCTTGAGCTTGACGTTGTACTCGAGACGTCGCAACGCGTCGTACCCGCCTTCGGTCTCGTGCACGTAAAGCGCGTCCTTGGCCACGTGCACGCCGCGCAGCACGCGGTCCGATGCCGCGACGACGACTTCGGCTTCCGCGAGCGCATAAGGCCGCGAATCGCGCAATGACCAGCGTACGACCTGGGAGCGATCCGCGTTCTCGTGCGTCAGCAGGTAGATCCATTCCCCGCGCAGATCGAAATCCGTGATGCCCTGGTCGGTGGTGGCGAGTTTTCGCCACGGCGTCGCAGCGCCGCGGAGCTGCGTCAACGGCGCGACGTACAGGGTGAATTCGTCCTGCACACCATGGCTGACCACGCCGATGGCGAATGGCGACACCGGCGAGACGTAAACGGCCGGAGTGTCGTCCTTGTCGATGACGATGGCCGGATCGAGACCGCTGCCCAATACGGCGGTATCGCGTTCCGGCCCACCCGGCACGTAGGTACGCATGAAGGCGCGACTGTTGCGGAATTGCTCGGATGCCGGTTCGCCGGCCGCGAGCGCGCGTTGCTGTGTGTAGAAGAGCAAGTCGCCGTCGTAGCGCCACGCCGGGCTGGCACCGCGCGCGCGGGGAATGGGCGCGCCAACCTGCTCGCGCGTGGCGACATCGATGACCCGCAGCGTGACGTCTTCACTTCCGCCCAGGGCCACGCCAACCGCCAACCGCTTGCCATTGGGCGAGACGCTGAAATATTCGATTGCCGCGCGCTGGCCATCCTGATCGTACCGGGCCGGATCGAGCAGCAGCCGCTCGGCGCCGCCGACGCCGTCGCGAATGTAGAGCTTGAAGATCAGGTCCTCCGGCAGGCGCTTCAGATACACGAGCGCCTCCCCCGCGGACTGCACATCGCGCATGCTCGTGTCGGAGTCCACTACTTGCAGCAGGCGCGCCTGCAGCGCCGCCCGTCCCGGCAATGCGTCGAGAATGCGTCGCGTGTAGTCGTTCTGCGCACGAAACCATGCGATGACGTCGGGCGAGTCCGTCTCCTCCAGCCAGCGATACGGATCCTGGATGCTGCGCCCGAACAACGACTCGACGGTGAAGCCGACAAGCGTATCGGGAGGAGAGAGGTCGAGCGCGGACGCGCAGCGCTGGCCCGCGCCAAGGGCGAGCAGGAACGCGACAGCAAACGCGAGCGCGCGTACCGACGTACGCCGACTCGTCATCCGGACGTGCCCAGCCAAGCGTCGCGGCGCAGGATCGCGGAGGAACCGGCATCCGCGTCGAGCGTCAGCCAGGCGGTGTCGAGCGGCGGACGGTTGCAAATCCAGTTCGAAAGATCGCAACTCATCGCGCCTGAACGCGTGAATGGCCAATGACTCTGTGCCTCGCGGACGCCTGAGGTGCGCAGCAAGCAGATCCGGCGTGGCCTTGATGCCGTCGATGGCGACCAGCGTGTCGCCTGGCGAAAGCCCGGCGCGGCTTGCGGGCCCGCCGCGCGTGACGTGGGTCAGCTTCAAGTCGGGGCCGACGCGCGCGCCGAGCGTGCTTGCCGGCGCCTCGCCTCGCGTCGGCTTCCCGCCGCGGTCCTTGGGACCGGTTGCCGCTCGCAGGTGCAGCGTGACGCCGAATTCCTCGAGCAATCGAGCCAGTGGCGGGTCCTCCGTGCCGTACACGTAGCGTGCGAAAAAATCGCCGAGATCGCGACCCGCCAATTCGCTGGCGAGTTTTTCGATCGCGTCCTCGGGCACGCCGATGCCGGGGTGTCCATGGCGAATCCACAACGCCCGCATCAAGTCGTCGAGCGACGCGCGGCCCACGAAACGCAGTGTCAGGTCCAGCGCCAGCGCGACGAGCGACCCTTTCGTGTAATAGCTGACGCCGGCATTCGGCGAATTCTCGTCCTGCCGGTAATGCTTGATCCACGCGTCGAAGCTGGACTCGGCCACGCTTTGCGTCTGGCGGCCGGGCGTGCGCAGCACGGTGGTTAGCGTGCGCCCGACCAGCTCGAGATACCGCGCGGCCGGAATCAGCCCGCACCGCACCAGTGCCAGGTCGTCGTAATACGAAGTGATGCCTTCGAACGCCCACAGCTGGCGCGTGTAGTTCTCGCGCGCGAGGTCGTAGGGCGCAAACACTTCGGGCTTGATGCGCTTGACGTTCCAGGTGTGGAAATATTCGTGGCTGGCCAGCCCCAGGAAATTGAGGTATTCGTCGCTGATTTCCGCCACGCCCGGCTGCGGCAATTCATCGCGCCGGCACACGAGACTGGTGCTTGCGCGATGTTCGAGGCCGCCGTAGCCATCGCCGACCGCCAGCACCTGGAACAGGTAGCGATCGACCGGTGCGGGGCTGCCAGGCGCTCCACCGAAGAGGTCGATGTGCCATTGGCAGATGCGAGCCAGGTCCTGCGCCAATCGCGGCAGGTCGGCGCGGACATGGCCGGTGACCGCGATGTCATGCTGCGCGCCGCCCGCCATGAACGTTGCCGTGGCGAACGTTCCAGTTTCCACCGGATGGTCGATCAGTGCGTCGTAATTCTCCGCGCGATAACGGCCGAACCCGTACGGCGCGGCCATCACGGCCGGCAACGTCGTCGCGACGCGCCATTCGCCGAATGCCGGGTCCGGCGGCGCGATGTCCACGATGCACGGCGCGTCCTCGCGGCCTTCGGGACACAGGAACACGGCCGAACCGTTGAAATAACCGCGAGTTCCATCGAGGTACGCCGTGCGCACGGACAGGTCGTACGCGTAGACTTGCGCAACGACGGTCAACGGTCCGAAGCACGGCGCGGCGCGCCAGAGGTCCTTTGCTTCCTTGGTGATGCGGATTTCCCCGCGTTCCGCCTCGGCACGCACGTGCACGAAGTGCCGCGCGAACTCCCGATGAGGTAGCTGCCCGGTATCCACGTCGGCAGCCGGAAGCGCTGCCCTGCCGGATCAGGATCGACCACCGTCACGCTGACTTGGTAGAGGTGGGCGTGCGGATCGAGCGGCACGATGTGGTACTGCGTCGGGGTGGACGGGGCGGTCATGGGCGAAGAGAGAAATCCTGCGGGAGGAGGGTGGCGCCCCGGAGACGAATCGAACGTCCGACCTGCCCCTTAGGAGGGGGCTGCTCTATCCACTGAGCTACCGGGGCGAAGGCTGCATGAGGCGAACGCGGATTTTACCGGAACGCGCATCTGCGCCTAAACTTCCCGGAGAAACGCCGGATTGGCCATGGACACGCAAACTCTCGAGGGATTCAGCCAACGCCATGTGACCGTGCGTGGGCGACAGGCGTTCCCGGTGGCGGCGCGGCGTGCGCGGGCGCACTAGGAATCCGCCCCCCATGCTCGCCTGGCTCCGCCCGGATGCGCCATTTCCTCCACTCTCCGCGGCACTGACGGAGCCCAATGGCCTGCTCGCCGCCGGCGGCGACCTGTCGCCGGAGCGACTGGTCGCGGCCTACCGTCGCGGCATCTTCCCCTGGTTCTCCGCCGGCCAACCCATCCTGTGGTGGAGTCCGGATCCGCGCATGGTGCTGCATGTCGACGAGTTCCGCGTCTCGCGTTCGCTGGCAAGGCGTGTGCGCCACCGCGACTTCGAAACCCGGATCGACACGGCGTTCCGCGACGTCATCGACAGCTGCGCGGCGGCGCCGCGCGAGGGCCAGCGCGGCACATGGATCACGCCGGAGATGGTGGACGCGTATTGCGAATTGCACGAGCGCGGCATTGCCCATTCGGTGGAAAGCTGGCGCGACGGCAGGCTATGCGGCGGACTCTACGGCATGGCGCATCGGGCGCGTGTTCTTCGGGGAATCCATGTTCGCGCGCGAGACCGACGCTTCCAAGGTCGCGCTCGTTCATCTGGTGGCGTTGCTGCGGCGGCAGGGCGTGCCGCTTGTCGACTGCCAACAGGAAACAGCCCACCTGGGTTCGTTTGGCGCGCGTCCGATACCCCGGGCTGTCGTTTGCAGCACGTCTGAGCGAATTGATACACTCGACCGAACCGGTCGCCGGGTGGCGCGCGGGGGTCTTCGAGGCATCCGAGATCGAGCTGCGGTGAGCAAGCTAAACGACCTTCCCCTGACGTCGCTGCAGTTCTACGCGACGGCGCCCTATCCGTGCAGCTATCTGCCTGACCGCGCCGCGCGGTCGCAGGTCGCAACTCCCAGCCATCTGATCGATTCGCGGGTATACAGCGAACTCGTCCGGCTGGGCTTTCGCCGCAGCGGCGCGTTCACTTACAGGCCCTACTGCGACCACTGCCGGGCGTGCGTTCCGGTGAGGGTGCCCGTGGCCGAATTCGAGCCTAGCCGGACCCAAAGGAGAATTCAACGAAGTCACGCGAAGTTAACGGCAGTTAGGCGTGATTTAGCCTACGATAGCGAACATTACGCCCTCTATTTGGCCTACCAGCGGTATCGCCATCCGGGTGGCGGCATGGACCAGGACAGCCGCGAGCAGTACCAGCATTTCCTGCTTCACAGCAACGTGATGACCGACCTCTACGAGTTCCGCGACGAAGGCGGCTTGCGCATGGTCAGCCTCGTCGACCAATTGGGTGACGGCCTGTCGTCGGTCTACACCTTCTTCGATCCGGGCGTAGCCGGCATGTCCTATGGCACCTACAACGTGCTGTGGCAGATCGAACGCTGCAAGTCGCTGGGATTGCCCTACCTGTACCTGGGCTACTTCATCGCCGAGAGCCGGAAAATGGCCTACAAGGCGACCTTCAGGCCGATCGAAGGTCTGGTGGGCGGGGCGTGGCAGAGGCTGGGGGCGGAAACCTAAGCATGACGACAGCAGACATCTCCGGACGCAACATCCAGTTGCTGTAGAGGAGTTCGTATGCCGATGCGATTGTTGGATATGAAATCGGGCGCATTGCCCAACCCGGGTTTCTTCCCCCACGTTCTCCAGCCCCTCGTGGACGCGGCAGCACGGGGGGACGACCTCACGCCGGTCGTGACGGCAATCGTTCAAGCCTTGGGGTTCGACAGCTTTGCGTATGCACTAACCACCAGCAACCGTCCGGACAAGGAAGCACAGGTATTCGTTTACACGACGATGCCTGCGGAATGGATGATGATCTATGATCAAAAAGCGTACTGCGAGGTCGATCCTCGCATGCAACTCGTCGCGCGAAGCACCATGCCGATCCTGTGGGAGCAAAGGGACTTTCGTGGCAAGAATGCGCGACAGGACGAATTTCTGGACGACGCCGCAAAATATGGCACGCTGAGTGGCCTAATCTATGCGCTCTACGACATCAGTCACGGAGGCATTCATCACGGTATTCAACTCCAAAGATCCGCAACGGTGGACGCGGCGCGCCATCAGCTCATTCAGCGCAATCTCCCTGACCTGCTTGCGTTTGGCCACTACTTTCACGAATGGTTCATGAAGTCGGTCATTGACAAGGGGATACCGTCGCGATTGAAAGACGTGCCGCTATCGCCGAGAGAGCGTGAGGTTCTGCGAAACGTGGCCCATGGGCTCACCACCGACGATATTGCAGAAAAGCTCGATATCAGCGAGCGAACGGTGCGATTCCATCTGGATTCCGTGCGTACGAAACTTGGGGCAGCAAATCGTCAAGAAGCTGTGGCGATGGGCATGCAGCTCGGTTTAGTCAGTGCCTTTTTGTAGGTACCGATGGCGCGAGTGCTGAATGCATTTCGATCGTTGGATAGTTGGACACCATGCGGAATGACCGCCTCGACGTTCTAGAAGGTGCGGAGCAATCACCGTCTGAGGCAGGCGCCGCAGGCATACTAATCAAGTTTCCTGCGCTTGACGGGTATGAGCTATGCGGAGTTCATTTCCGCCTCCCGGCACGATCTGGAACCGACAGTTGCCGTGGTGATTGCCGCTGGTGGCGGAATTCCCGCAAGGCGTTATCGCCATTTCGCCGCGTTCCTCGCCGCCGCCGGAGTTCCCGTACTGACATTCGACTATCGTGGAATAGGCAGGTCGCGACCGAGAGAGCTTGCGCGGGTTCCATGCCACTGCTGAGGACTGGTCCGAAGGTGATTGTGGTGGCGCAATTGCGTGGATGCGCACTCAATATCCGAATGCAAAGTTGGCGGGTGTCGCACACAGCATTGGCTCGCTCATCATCGGTGGGGCGCCAAATGTCAACGAATGCTCAGGGCTCGTCTTCATTGCCGCGCACACCGGGTATTACGGTGACTACGCGAAACGTCACCGGATACCGATGGCTGTTCTTTGGCATGGCGTTATGCCGGTCCTGACACATCTCTTCGGTTACTTTCCGGCCAGCATGCTGGGCTTGGGCGAAGACATTCCGGCCGGCATGGCGCTGCAATGGGCCGCGCGCAGGACACCGGATATGCGTCCCGAGGCCACTGGCCACGACTCATCGCGTGCGCGCGCAATGCTTGCGCGATTTTGTGAAATCAAGGTTCCCATTCGGGCCATTTCGTTTGCCGACGACAAGTTTGCGACCGAGGCCGGCACTCGGCGACTGCTCGCGGTCTATTCCGGAGTTGCGGCGCGATACGAATGCGTTGAACCGTCGACTAGCGGCATGGCGAGCATCGGACACTTTGGCTTCTTTCGGCGCGAAGCCGAGGCAAGACTGTGGCCATCGGTGCTCGCCGACGTGCAAACCTTCGATCCCGCAACGCGTGCTCGCCTCGGTTCCTGGTAGATAGTTTAGCCAACGGACACACGCTTCCCCTGCAGGCAACCAACAGAGCGCAAGCCCCGAGTCTGGCATGGCCTTTGCTGCAGTCGCTATTGCTGTCTGGGGCCGGCCGTGCCGCCCTCCGGGACGAGGGAGGTCGGTACCGGGCAGCGTTTCGATAGCCCTTAAGGAGGCGGCAAGTGCTTTATGACGCCTTCTTTCGCGCACGCCTGCCGCGTGGCGTCAGTCGGCTAGCGGTAGTCGGGTTGCCGCCGACTCACCGAGAGGTGGCCACTGAATGTTGAATATTCACAAGAAATGGTTGAACAGGACCGGCGTAGAATGCAAATCCCGAGCCTTTTAGGTCATTTCATTTCTCGACCCGTGATTCAGAGCTGGTTCACCCGTGACGGCTTGCGGTCACTGATGGCTGCGGCACCTAGGCCGGAGCTCGAGCAGTCGCTGCTGCGTGTCGCCATCCCCTTCCTAGCTGCCCTGTGGCTGTTGGGTGACTTGGTGCTCACCTCCGACTTAGGGGAGGGGGAATGGCACGGGCTCTACGTGGCGCTCGGCTTTCTGACCTTCGCGCTCGCGCTGACTGCGCACATCTTGGCGACCGGGGACAAGCATCATCGGGTGACCGTAGCGCGGCGTTTCCTTGGAATCATCGCCGACAACGCGGTCAATACCTACTTCATGTTGGTTATGGGCGAAGGCGGCGCCGTTGTCGTCGGCGTCTATCTGTTCGTAACGTTCGGAAACGGTTTCCGGTTTGGGCGACTCTATCTGCACGTATCACAGGCGCTATCGCTGATCGGCTTCGGTGTTGTCCTATATTTTTCGCCGTTCTGGTCGCACCACTATCCAGTCGCAATTGGCGTCATGGTCGCCATGGTCGTGCTTGCCTTTCTACGTCGGCACGTTGGCCACGCGAATCACCGAAGCCAAGAAGCGCGCTGACGAAGCGAATGCGGCCAAGGGACGGTTCCTCGCAAACGTAAGCCACGAGATGCGCACGCCGCTGAACGGCGTCATTGCGATGAGCGACCTGCTGCGCGAGACGCAGCTAGCAGAGTCGCAGCGGGAGATCGTCGAGACGTTGTCGACCTCGGCGGAACTCGCGCTGGCGCAAATCGAGGAGATCCTCGACGCGGCGAAGATTGAGGCTGGCCGGGTTCAAGTCGAGGCGCGGCCATTTGACCTGGGCAAGCTGCTGACCGGCGCCGTTAAGGTAATCCTGCCTCAGGCGCGCTACAAGGGCCTGGTCGTCAACACCGATGTGGCGCTCGGCGACGCGCCATGGTTCCTGGGTGACGTCCATCACCTGCGTCAGGTGCTTCTGAATCTGCTTTCGAACGCAGTCAAATTCACCGAGCAGCGGTGAGATCACGCTCCGTGCACGGGTAGCCAATTCGGTCAACGGCGTAGCGCTGGTCCGATTGGAGGTTTGCGATACGGGCATTGGCATACCGCAGGCGAAGCAGGCCACGATTTTCGAGGCCTTCACGCAGGCCGACGATTCGGTCACACGTGTGTATGGCGGTACCGGATTGGGCACGACCATCGCCCGGCAGCTCGTCGCGCTAATGGGCGGCCAGTTGGGCGTCAGCAGCGTCGAAGGTGCGGGCAGTACGTTCTGGATCAATCTTCCGCTGCCAGTGTCTGAGCCTTCGGGCATCGACCTTGTCGAGGAACTCGCAACTGCTCGCAAGGTGTTTGCACCGTCGCACGCGCTTAAGGCGGGGCAGGGAGCGACCGTCCACAAGATACGCGGTGCGCGCGTGCTTGTCGCCGAGGACAATCCGACAAACCAGCGTGTCACGCAGATGATCTTGGAAAGCGGTGGACATGTCGCCACGATCGTCAGCAATGGTGAGGACGCGCTGGACGCGCTGGAGCGCGCGAATTTCGACATCGCTCTATTCGACCTCTCGATGCCTGTGGTGAGCGGGCTCGAGGCGCTGAAGCTCTACCGCTTTACGGCGCCGAAGACCGATTCCAGTGATCATCCTCTCTGCCAATGTCACGACCGAGGCGATCGGCGAATGCCAGCGCGCCGGTGCCGCCGAATTCGTGGCCAAACCGGTTCGTGCATCGCTGCTACTCGATGCGATTGAACGCAACCTCGCCGAAGAGGCGGAACAGCTCACGAGTGCGCCGCCGTCGCGTTCGGAAGAGCGCCCATCGCTGACCGTCGTCGAGACGCCGCCGCTGGATCCCGTGGTCATGGCCGAACTGGCAAATTTCTCGTCGGACCCGACGTTTGTCGAGCGCCTCATTCGAGGATTCCGTTCCGATTGCGAACGACTGGTGGCGCAGCTGTTGGACGGACTTGCGCAGCGAAAGTACGAAGCGGTCAAGGATGCCGCGCACGCGCTTCGCGGTGGCGCGGGCAGTGTCGGCGCAACCCAGTTGATGCAGTTTGCCACTCGCGTGGACAAGGCGACGCACGATACGTTGCGCCTCAAGGCGTCGGCTTGGTCGGAGGAATTAGGACAGGTCGTCGAGCGGACTTACGCCGCGCTCGACGCCCATCTCGAGTTGGAACGACAGAAGCAGCAATCCTCGTCTTAGTGTCCCGACTGCGACGAGGCCCGGCCGGTGGCTGGCCGATCGGTTTTTTGCGCCCTTTGCCCCTCTAACAATCCAGGTTGATCCACCTGGAATTCTGTAGTTCAGTCGTCGCCGCCAACAGCGGCCAAGCGCGCAACGGATGGCATGGCACGCGCGGGTAGTGCATAGGCACCCTGCCATTTCCAGCGCATTTCTTTGTTGCGCGCGGACTAGGCGATCCATCATTTTCAGATCGCGTTCTTCGAGCTTGATGGCCGCGTCGACCCACATCGCTGTAATGCGGTCGAGTTCCTCCCGCGTGACCGCCTCGAATTCGCGCCGTACCTGTTCGAAAGCGCGCCGCCCGTTGCCGCCGCGCGCGTGTCGGCGCACATAGCTATACACTGCCGCCTCGCCGGTTCCATCCGGCGTGATGACGTCAACTACGCCCATGTCATAGAGCTGGCGTGCCGTGTACGTATTGCCGCTGGTGATGAGTTCCTCAGTAACGCGCCGGCCCACCTTGCGTTGAAGGAAGCTGTAGGCGCCCATACCGGGGAACAGATTGAAAAGTACCTCGGGGAAGCCCATGCGCGACGACTCTTCCGCGATCAGGACACTGCTCGCGAGCGCGGCCTCGAATCCTCCGCCCAAAGCACTGCCTTGCACCAGCGAGATGGTCGTTACCGGTAGATCGAAGTTGCGATTCCATGGATAGAGGTCGTCCACGCAAAGTCGCGCGTATTGCTCGAGTTGCGCGCGATCGCGATGGACGATCGCGCTGCGAAAGAGCGCCAGATCGCCACCCAAATTGAACACACCGGGCGACTTTAGACGCGAGCACGGCGTAATTGATCGAATGGGCGTGGCCATTCTGAAACATCGTGCCTTGCGAATTTATGATGCCGTCGATGAAGCTGCGCAGCTCATGCAGCAATTGCGGGTTGAAGCAGGGCCGCGGCTGCGGGTTCATCGTGGCCCAGTACACGCCGAATTCGGCGTCGAAGCGGGGCTCGATCTGATCGAACTGTGTAGGTTGGAGATAGCGGACGTCAGCAACAGCATTCATGGTTCCACTCCTTCGGGACAAGGTGGGTTACTAGCAAAAAATCGACATGTAGCGACAAAACATCCAAATTCAGAACGCAACAAACTTAGGTCACTGTTATGGCGGGGTGCCATCCCGTTTCGCAGCAACTTTTCGTCATGGTCATCCGGCAAGATTCAAATATCGCGCTTTCGATCGCGCCTGTCCACCACAATTTGGCGTAAATCTATTGATCTTCTGGTGGTCCGTACAACTGCGATGGATAAGGAATGATCGCCAGGTTGATGATATCGACCAATAATTCTCTGAGTTTGGTATCCTCAATTGGATTGAGACGCCTATTATGTGTGCTACAAAATGCGTTTGTAATGCACGATGTGGGATTCATGCAAACGGAAAACTGTGAAAAATCGCAGGGTTAGAGTAATTTTGGGCTAGCTTGCCCATTGCGGACTGCATGCGGGCGAAGGGGGGATGAACCGCTTAAACCCGAGTCCGACTGGAAGTGCTCAATCGCCGCAGTCCAAAGATATATGCTGCAACGATGACGTTGGCATGAATGAATCTGTATGCAAATGGCGACTCAAAGTAGCCGGTGCAAGGTTCAAGGCGCTTGCCGTCCATAGTTGTGTAGCTGGCGTCAAGCTTCTTTGTCGTCCGCAAGCCGTCGCGTCGACCCAAATTTTCTCCAATACAATGACTCTTCCTTGCGTTGCCGGCCTCCATCCGTGATCGCCCAATCAGAAGAACTCTCCTCATGACGTTCCTGCATGAGCTTGTCTCGGAAAAGCGCAAACTCCTTCGCCAACTGAATTTGTCATTCGCGCCGGTGATCTGCGCGAAGAGCGCCTGCTGCGCCAAGGCCGCGGCTGGATCCACATCCCCGGGCAGGGGCACGAAGCGCTGGCCGCGCTGGCCGCATCGCTGCATGGGGATGACCTGCTGTTTCTGTATTACCGCGATCGCGCTTTGATGCAGGCGCGCGGCGTGACGCCGCTCGAAATGGCGCGAGAATATCTGGCGACCGCCCACTCGTCGTCGGGGGGCCGCCAGATGCCGGTGCATGGTTCCTACCGGCGCTTGGGCATCTATCCGCCCGCCACGCCCACCGCGTCGCAGTGCCTGCCGGCCGTCGGCGCCGCATGGGGTATCAAGCTCGCGGGCGAGCCGCGTGTCGTTCTGTGCACGATTGGCGATGCGTCCACCCGGCAGGGAGAATTCTACGAGGCCGTGGTCCAGGCCGTGCAAGACCGCTTGCCGATCGTCTTCGTGGTCGAGGACAACGGTTACGGGATCAGCACGTCAACACTCGACCAATTGCCATTCCGCCTCGGCATCTTCAATCCGGAATTTGTCCGCCATGTCGACGGCCGCTCGGTGGACGCGGTCGCTGTCGCCGGTAGCGAGGCCATCGCCGCCGCGCGCCGCGGCGACGGGCCGACCCTCTTGTGGGTTGAACTCGACCGGCTGACTTCGCACACCAACAGCGACGACCATCGCATCTATCGTTCCGCGGCCGAGATCGCGCTGATGAAGGAGCGCGATCCCGTCACCAGCTATGCGGCATCATTGATCGCCAGCGGCGCGCTCGACGACGACGCAGGTGCGCGCCTTGCAGGACGAGGCGACCATGGAGGCGGACGCTGCGTATGCCGCCGCGGAAATCGAGCCTGCCCCGGCCGCGGCGTCGGCCAACACCAAGCTCTTCGGCCCGTGCGAATCCGGCTGGCCATGTTCCGCCTTTCGAGCTGGAGGACTCGGCCAATACCATGGCCGGTGCGCTCAACTCGACGCTGCGCGAGGTGCTGTCCCGCATCCCCAACGCCGTGCTGCTGGGCGAGGACGTGGAAGATCCGAAGGGTGGCGTGTTCGGCTTCACCAAGGGCTTGTCGACGCGCTATCCGGGTCGCGTGGTCAATTCCGCATTGGCGGAGGCGACGATTGCTGGCATGGGCGATCGGCCTGGCGGCGACCGGATTCCGGCCCATCCTGGAAATGCAGTTCATCGATTTCATCGCGCCTGCATTCAACCAGTTACTCAACCAGGCCGCGACGCTGCGCTGGCGTTCCAATGGCGACTGGACATGTCCGGCGGTGTTCTACGCACCCTACGGCGCGTATCTGCCGGCCGGCAGCACCTGGCACAGCCAGTCCAACGAAGGATTCTGGACGCACATTCCCGGCTTGCGCGTCGCGGTGCCGAGTACGCCTGCCGATCTGGCGGGCCTGCTGTGGAGCGCCATGCAGGAATCCGATCCTACGCTGCTGCTCGTTCCCAAGCACATCATGCGTGTCCGCCATGAACCGGTGCCGAAGCAGGCTCGCGGCTTCGGGCGCGCGCGCGTCGTGCAGACCGGCAGCGACATTACGGTCGTGACCTGGGGCAATTGCCTCGAGGTCGTGCAAAAGGCCGCCGCGCATCACGCGGATCGCTGGTCGATCGAAGTCATCGACCTGGTGAGCCTTGTGCCGTGCGACTGGGCCGCGATCGACGCGTCGGTCGCGCGTACCGGACGCTTGGTCGTGGTGACGGAGGATGCGCGCACCGGGAGCTTCGGGCAGGCGATCATCACCGAGGCCGTCGGTTCGCAGGCGCGCTTCAACCGGTTCCTGTCGCCGCCGCTTCTGGTGGCGCGCGAAGATGGACACATCCCGTTCAATCCCGTCCTGGAATATGCCGTCCTGCCTGACGCCACGCGAGTGCACGCGGCACTCGCCGAAGTCATGCAATGAGGGTCATGAGCGCCGCCGGGCCGTCCCAAGGCGCGAATTGCGCCCCCATTGGGGGCAGCGAACGCAGTGAGCGTGGGGGTCGATCACGCGCCGCCGGGCCGTCCCAAGGCGCGAATTGCGCCCCCATTGGGGGCAGCGAACGCAGTGAGCCTGGGGGTCGATCACGCGCCGCAGGACCGTCCCAAAGGGCGAATTGCTCCTCCTCGGGTGGCAGCGCAGCCCCCCCATCTCGTTTGGCTGCAAGCGTGGGGGGCCCGTGACCGAGCACGGTGCGCGGGAGATTCGCGTCCCGCAGCTGGGCGAAGGGTTGCGGGAAGCGCGGATCGTGGAGCTGCTGCGCGCTCCCGGCGCGCCGCTGCGCCGTGGCGACTCGCTGTACGTCATCGAGACCGACAAGACCACCGTCGAACTCGAGGCGCCTTTCGATGGCACGCTTCTCGAATGGCGGGTCGCCGTCGGCGATGTCGTGGAAATCGACTCCACGGTAGCGCTGGTCGCCCCCGCGGGCACCAAGGTGCCCGCGGCGTCGCCCAAGGCGGAACGCATCGTGCCGCCGCGCACACGCGCGCATGCGCACGAGCGCGGACTTGACGACCATGCGCTCGCGGTCATTCCGTCGGCTTCGAACAAGCTGCTGCCCGAAGACATCGACCGGTATCTGGCCGCGCGGGCCGCGGAATCACCCGACAGCGAAGGGATGCACGAGATCAGGGTGACCGGCGGCCATCGAGCGTTGATCTTCAGGCTGCGACGCAGCGCCACGCTGGTCATTCCGGGAACGCTTGCCATCGACGTTCCCTGGTCCGCGCTCGAAGTATCCGCCGCGACGGATGGCGGTTCGCGGGCGACGCAATTTCAGGTGTTCGCGCACGCCGTCGCGCGCGTGGCGCGATCGCATGCCAAGTTCCGCTCAGTGATGGTCGGGGACGATCGCATTCGCGAATACGATCACGTCAACGTCGGCATCGCGCTGGCGCGGCCGAACGATGAACTGATCATCGCGGTGGTACGCAAGGCGGAGAACATGGACCTCCCTGAGTTCACACGCGCATGCTCGCGCGGCATGCGGGCGGCGATCCGCGACGGCGCCGAAGCCGCGGCGGACACGCAAATCCTGCTCACGCACCTGGGCGAATTCGGAATCGTGGATTCGGTGCCGACGCTGGTGGCGCCGGCCAGCTCGATCTTCTTCCTCGGGGCGCCGCAACGGCCGTCGGGCAAGGTGCGCATTGCGGTGACGTTCGATCATCGCCTCATCAACGGCGCGGCCGCGGCACGCTTCCTGGACGACCTGGCGGCGGCGCTCACACGCCGCTGATCCGCCAATCCGTCTCCCGCGCTGCCGCTGACGCCACGCTTCATGCGGTCGCGGCCGCGTCGCTGCGCTTGGCCGCCTCGTCCACCATGTCGCGGATCACGGCCGTCAGGTCGGATTCGACAGCCATTTTGCCGTCGACGCTTGCCCGGCCATGGATCTTGGCCACGCCGCGCGATGCACGCTTCATCGTGCATTCGAGGAGCAGCTGGTCCCCCGGGACGACGTCGCAGCCGAAATGGCATTTGTCGAATCCGGCGAAGAAGAAGATGGTCTTGCCGATCCGGCTCATCATTCCGGAGTAATGGCACAGGACGCCTGCCGCCTGCGCCAACGATTCCAGCAGCAGCATTTGCGGCATCACGCGTCCGGCGAACGGCAGCCCGTCGAAGAATTCGTCGGTATGGCTGACGTTCTTGATCACCCGAACCCATTGGTTGGGCTCGCACGCTTCCATCCGGTCGATGAGCAGGAACGGATAGCGGTGGGGAATGTGCTTCAGGATCTCGGAAATGTCCGAAGGGGGAAGCAGCGTGGCGGTCGTCACGGGTACCTCGAAATGGCGGATTCGGTCGGGCGGGTGGCCCATCGTACGTTTTGGTCCGTCGACCCGCAACCGGGACCGAAACGGTCAAATCGCCCGCGGCGCGACTGCCGGCAACGATATAATCTCCCTTTCCCCAGCGCATTCCCAACAGTCCCTGCCATGAAAATCCTGGTCCCGATCAAGCGAGTCGTCGATTTCAACGTCAAGGTCCGCGTCAAGCCCGACGGCTCCGGGGTGGACACGGCAAACGTGAAGATGTCGATGAACCCCTTCGACGAAATCGCCGTCGAAGAAGCGGTGCGGCTGAAGGAAAAGGGCATTGCGACCGAGATCGTGGCGGTGACGTGCGGCACGGCGGCCAGCCAGGAGACGCTGCGCACCGGGCTTGCACTCGGCGCGGACCGGGCGATCCTCGTGGAAACCGATGTCGAGTTGCAGCCACTGGCCGTGGCCAAGCTGCTGGCCGCGATCGTCGGCAAGGAGCAACCGCAACTGGTGATCCTGGGCAAGCAGGCCATCGACGACGACGCGAACCAGACCGGACAGATGCTGGCGGCGCTGCTCGACTGGCCGCAGGCGGCGTTTGCGTCGAAGCTGGAAATCGCCGATGGCCGGGCGACCGTCAAGCGGGAGGTCGATGGCGGCCTGGAGACCATCCAGGTGAAATTGCCGGCGGTCGTGACCGCCGACCTGCGCCTGAACGAGCCGCGCTACGCGACGCTGCCCGAACATCATGAAGGCGAAGAAGAAGCCGCTGGAGACGACCAATCCCGCCGCGCTCGCCGTGGACGTGACGCCGCGTCTCACGACGCTGAAAGTGGTCGAGCCGCCCAAGCGCAAGGGCGGCGGCCGGGTGGCCGACGTGCAGGAACTCGTCGCCAAGTTGCGCAACGAAGCCAAAGTCATCAGCTGAAGAGCTCACATGTCCGTCCTCGTCATCGCCGAACACGACCACGCGTCGCTCAAGTCCGCGACGCTGCACACGATCACCGCCGCGCTGCAGTTGGGCGCGGAGCTGAAGTCCGACGTTCACGTCCTCGTTGCCGGTCACAACGCCGGTGGCGCTGCGCAGGCGGCCGCAAGTATCGCGGGCGTGGCGAAAGTCCTGCACGCCGATGCCCCCCATCTGGCGATGGCCACGGCGGAGAACATCGCGGCCACCGCGTTGAGCCTGCTTCCCGGGGCCGTATACGCACGTGCTGGCCGCGGCCACGGGCTTTGGCAAGAACCTGTTGCCCAGGGTGGCGGCCAAGCTCGATGTCGCTCAGATTTCCGAGATCACCACCGTGGTATCGCCCGATACGTTCGTGCGGCCGATCTACGCCGGCAACGCATTCGCGACCGTGCAATCGAAGGACCCGGTCAAAGTGATCACCGTGCGGGCAACGGCGTTCGACGCGGCCGCGGCAACCGGTGGCAGCGGGGCGGTGGAGACGATCGCCGTGCCGGCCGACAGCGGCCACGCCGTGGTGACCGGGCAGGAACTCACCGAATCGGAGCGCCCCGAGCTGACCAGCGCGCGAATCGTGATCTCCGGCGGTCGGGGCCTGGGCAGCGGCGAGAACTTCAAGATGCTCGAAGCGCTGGCGGACAAGCTCAATGCCGCCCTCGGCGCGTCGCGCGCGGCCGTCGATGCCGGCTACGTTCCCAATGACTACCAGGTCGGACAGACCGGGAAGATCGTCGCGCCGGACCTGTACATCGCCATTGGCATTTCCGGCGCGATCCAGCACCTCGCCGGCATGAAGGACAGCAAGGTCATCGTCGCGATCAACAAGGATGCCGAGGCGCCGATCTTCCAGATCGCCGATTATGGCCTCGTCGGCGACCTGTTCGTGCTGGTTCCGGAACTGACCGCCGCGCTGGGCTGATCTACGTCCACCTGCGTCCAGGCGGTGGTTTGCAGTTTAGAGCATTTCGTCCAGAGGCGCGGCGTTAAGCTCATTCGTCGCATCCCAACGTCCAACGTGGATCACACGCATGAGCACCTATCACGCCCCCCTCGCCGAACTGCAATTCGTCCTGAACGAACTGGCCGGCCTGCAGCAGGTCTCGAAGCTCCCCGGGTTCGAAGATGCGACGCCCGACACCGTCGGCGGCGATTCTCGACGAAGCCGCGAAGTTCGCGACCAATGTCCTCGATCCGCTCAACGCGTCGGGGGACCGCGAAGGTTCGAAGCTGCTGCCGGACGGCACCGTCAGGACGCCGGCGGGATTCAAGGACGCCTACAAGCAGTTCTGCGACAACGGCTGGAACGGGCTCACCAAGGATCCGGAATACGGCGGGCAGGGCCTGCCGCAGCTGGTGCAGACCGCCGTCGAGGAAATGTGGCACGCGTCCAACCTGGCGTTCGACCTGTGCCCGCTGCTCACGCAAGGCGCGGTCGAGGCGATTCAGCTCAAAGGCTCGGACGCGCTCAAGCACAAGTACCTGCCCAACATGGTTGCCGGCACGTGGACCGGCACGATGAACCTGACCGAGCCGCAGGCCGGCTCCGATCTCGCCGCCGTGCGCACGCGCGCCGTGCCGCAGGGCGACGGCACCTACAGGCTGAGCGGCCAGAAGATCTTCATCACGTTCGGCGAGCACGACTACACCGAGAACATCATCCACCTCGTGCTCGCGCGCACGCCTGACGCGCCCGAGGGCGTGAAGGGCATCTCGCTCTTCGTCGTGCCGAAGTTCCTGGTCAACGACGACGGCTCGCTCGGCGCGCGCAACGACGTGCATTGCGTGTCGCTCGAGCACAAGCTCGGCATCCACGCGAGCCCGACGGCGGTGATGGTGTACGGCGAAAAGGACGGCGCGATTGGCTACGTCGTGGGCGAGGAGAACCGCGGCCTCGAATACATGTTCATCATGATGAACCTCGCGCGCTTTTCGGTGGGCATGGAAGGCGTTGGCCTGTGCGATCGCGCGTACCAGCGCGCCGTGGCCTACGCGAAGGATCGCGTGCAGGGCAAGGCGGTGGGCATGGACAAGGCCGCCAAGGCGGGCCCGATCATCGACCATCCGGACATCCGGCGCATGCTGATGACGATGCGCGCGCATACGGAAGCGATCCGCGCCGTTGCTTACGTCACGGCTGCCGCGCTCGACAACGGGCACGCCCATCCGGATGCGGAAGCGCGCAAGCGGCATCAGGCGTTCGCCGATTTCATGATTCCGATCGTCAAGGGCTGGTCGACCGAAATCGCGCAGGAAGTGACGTCGCTCGGCGTGCAGGTTCACGGCGGCATGGGATTCATCGAGGAGACCGGCGCGGCGCAGCACTATCGCGACGCCCGCATCATCACCATCTACGAAGGCACCACCGGCATCCAGGCGAACGACCTCATTGGCCGCAAGACGGCGCGCGATGCCGGCGCCGTCGCCACGACCGTGGCGGCCGAGATCGACAAGGTCGCGGCCAAACTCGCGTCGCACGCGGATCCGGTGCTCAACGCCATCGGCCTGCAGCTCGCAGCGAGCACGGCGGATCTGCAATCGGCGATCGACTGGCTCGTGCCCGCTTTTGCGCAGCACACGCGCGCCGCGCATGCGGGTGCGGTGCCCTACCTCAAGCTGTGGGGCCTCGTCGCCGGCGGCTGGCAAATGGGGCGCGCGGCGCTGATCGCGCACCGAGCAGCTCGCCAACGGAATCGGCAACGCCGATTTCCTGCGCGCGAAGATCGTCACCGCGCGCTTCTACGCGGATTGCCTGCTGCCGCAGTCGTCGGGCTACGCGCACGCGGTGACCCATGGCGGCGACAGCGTGCTGGCGCTGCCCGTCGAGGCGTACTGACGCGCGATACCGACCGCACTGCACGCTGCTTCGTGCGGTGGGCCACGGACACCCCGACGCGGGTGGTGCTACCGTCAGGGATTGTCCTACAGCGCATTGCCCGGAGCGCCGATGGACCGCGCCCAGGGCCGGCGCGTCAAATGATCTCGCTTTCGAGAATCTCCGCGGACGACCACCAGGAATTCCTTCATGAAGCATGTTCTCGCAGCTCTGGCGATCGTTGCCGTCATCGCATCCGACGCCCGGGCGGACCCAATTCCGCCATTCGGGCCAGGCCCCAATCCGGTCGGCTGCAGCAACGTGGTTCAGGACTTCACGCGCGTTCCCATGGGCGACTCGGCGCAGGACTACTGGGAAGGCAAGCCTGCCGGCAACACGCACCGGTACATCACCGACCTTCTTGCAGATCCGGCCAATACGGTGACCGTCAATCTGGCCATCCCGGACGACGGCGGCCTGTACGGACAGTACGCCAGCGCAGTCGTTCCCCATTGTCGTCCTGGTCTGCTACCCCACGTCGAACGCCAATGCGCGCCCGGACTATCCGTTGCCGACCGGCGACGTGGTGCCGCACATGCAGCGCGGCGGCGAAGCCCCCATCTTTGCGGATGCCGCGGCCCGCTATCCGATCCTGCTGTTCTCGCATGGACTCACCGGCAGCCCGCTTTCGGGCGACTACATCAACGCGGTGAGGCTTTTCGCGAGCTGGGGCTATGTCGTCGTCGCGCCTTTCCACGGCGACCTTCGCTTCGCCGACATCAAGCTCGACAGTTTCAGCGACTATTTCTACGCGCTCCTGAACATCAAGGACTTCGTCGCCATGCAAGCGGTGCGGCCGCTGTCCCTGTCGTTGAGCCTCGACGCGATGCTGGCGGGCACCCAGTTCGCTGATCACGTGGACGCCGCGAAAGTCGGCGGCTTCGGCGCCAGCCTGGGTGGCGAATCGTTGCTGTTGATGGCCGGCGCGCAACTGACGACCACGGTGGGCCAGGCATACAAGCAGGTCACGTTCGATCCGCGCCTCAAGGCCGCCGCGACGTATGTTCCGTATTTCGGGCAGGTCGTCTTTCCGGCATTTGGCCGCGACCAGAACGGATTGCAGGGCATCACGCTGCCATTGCTCGCGATCAGCGGCACCGCCGACACCACCGCGCCCATCGCCGCAACCGAAAAGGGCTTCGGCTTCCTGACCAATACCCGCCAACTGGTCGCGCTGACCGATGTCGAGCACGGATTCGATCCGGCCTTTTCCGACGAGATCTTCACGTGGTCGCTGGCATTTCTTGCGGGCCAGTTGTCGGGCGATCCGGTGGCGCGCGCGACGAGCGCCCGCATGACGTCGGTGGCCGGTGGCGGAGAGGATGTGCTGGAAACCGACTACATCGCGCCGTCGCCCGCGCAAGTCGGCGAGCGCATCGTCGTCGAATTCCGCAACGACGCGCTCAACCACTATTTCATCACCGCCGAGCCGGCCGAGGCGGCACTGCTGGATGCCGGCGTCGTCATCCCCGGATGGCAACGCACGGGGTTCAACTTCAAGGAATGGGCGAGGGACGATCCGCACGGCCTTCCGGCATGCCGCTTCTTCGGCACGCCCGGCATCGGTCCCAATTCGCACTTCTATACGATCAGCGATTACGAGTGCTGGTTGACCAAGGCCAATCCTTACTGGCTCTACGAGGGCATCGCTTTCAATTCCGACGCTCCGGTGGCCGAGGTGTGCGCGGCTGATCGCGTTCCCGTCGTTCGACTCTATAACAACGGCATGGGCGGGCAGGCCAGCCATCGCTTCGTCACCAGCCACAGCGAAGTCCGCGAGATGGTGCAGCGCGGATGGATGGTCGAGGGCGTCGTCTTCTGCGCGATTCCCTGAAGCTGTTCCCTGCGTCAGGTCTCCCGCGGAATGACGACGACGCCGTGGCGGGCGAATGCCACGCCGACATCGGTGCCGACCGCAATCGGATGGTCTACGGCGATGGAGATCACGAACAATTCGCCGATCGACGATTCGAGCGTGTATTCGATGAGACCGCCCAGGTACGCCGCTTTGCGCACGGTCGCCTTCAACTGCGCGTTCTCCTGTGGCACGATCGTGATTGCTTCGGGGCGGATCGACAGGTCGACTTCGCCGTCCGGCAGGCCGCGATGCGGAAGCTCGAGGGTCATTCCACCGACGCGAACCTCGCCGTGCGTACCATCGCGCCGGACCAGAATGCCGCGGACACGGTTGGCGTCGCCCATGAAGCCGGCGACGAAGGGATCGCGCGGCTGCTCGTAGAGCTCGCGCGGCGTGCCGGCCTGCGCGATTCCACCCTGGTTCATCACGATGATGCGGTCGGACACGGCCATCGCTTCCGCCTGGTCGTGCGTGACGTACACGACAGTCAGCGCCAGCCGCTGCTGCAGGTCGCGGATCTCCTCGCGCATCTGCCGGCGCAGCCGCGCGTCGAGATTGGACAGTGGTTCGTCGAAGAGCAGCACGCCGGGTTCGAGCACGAGCGCACGAGCGACCGCCACGCGCTGCTGCTGCCCGCCCGACAGTTCCGATGGCAGCCGCCGATCGAATCCCGTGAGGCCCACGGTCGCCAGCGCGACTCGCGCCCGTTCGTCCGCGCGCGGCGCCGGCACACCCGTTACGACCAGCCCGTAGCGCACGTTTTCCAGCACGGTCATGTGCGGAAACAACGCGTAGCTCTGGAACACCATCGATACATCGCGGTCGGCGGCAGATACTCTCGATACGTCGCTGCCGCCGATGAAGATCGCGCCGTCGCTGGGCAGTTCGAGACCGGCGATCAGGCGCAACGTGGTGGTCTTGCCGCAGCCCGACGGTCCCAGCAGCGTCACCAGCGTTCCCGCGGCAATGGTAAAAGACAATCTGCGAACCGCAGCGACGTCGCCGTACATCTTGCTGACGGAGCGGAATTCGATCGAGGCAGCGGTCATGGTTGCGGACGGAGGATCACGCGGCGGAGCCGGCCAGCGAGCCGACCTCGGGGGTCGCGCCACTGCGCCGGCCCAGCCTGCGCTCGCCCACGGCCCACTGGATGATCCAGATGATGATCAGCATGAGTACGATCAACACGGAACTGTACGCGATCGCAACGCCGTAATCGCCGTTGACGACGCGATTGATGATGTAGGTCGTCGCCCACTCGTATTGCGCGGACACCAGGAAGATCACGGCCGAGACCGTGGTCATGGCGCGGACGAAGCTGTAGACCAGCGCCGCGACCACGGCGGGCTTGAGCAGGGGAAGCAGGATGCGGCGCAGCGTCGTCGCGCTGCGCGCCCCGAGCGTCGTCGACGCCTCGTCCAGGCTGGGGTCGATCTGCGCCATCGACGCCATGCCGGCGCGCACGCCGACCGGCATGTTGCGGAAGATGTTGCAGACGACCAGGATGATCGCCGTGCCGGTGATCTCGATCGGCGGCACGTTGAACGCGAGAATGTAGGAAACGCCGATCACGGTGCCGGGAATCGCGAACGAGAGCATCGTGCCGAACTCGAACAGCGCCTGTCCCGCGAATTTCTGGCGGGTGAGCAGCCAGGCCGCGAGGATGCCGATCGCCGCGGTGAGCGGCGCCGCGATCGCCGACAGCTCGACCGTCGTCCAGAACGAGTTCCACGCCGCGCCGGTCCAGAGCAGCCCGTGCGGTCCCCATTCGATGCCGAATGCCTTGACGTAGTGGCGGAGCGTGAACGTATAGTCGCGGCCCCAGGTCTCGACGAAGCCGCCGGCGAGCGCCATGCCGTAGATCACGATCGTGAGGAACACCCAGGGCATCACCACGCCGTAGCACAGCCGCCGCGCGCCGGCGGGCAGCGGCGTCGGCACGCCCGAATCGCCCTTGCCGGACAGCGTGGCATAGACCTTGTTGCCGAGCGCACGCCGTTGCAGGAAGAACGCGCCCAGCGCGAACAGCAGCAGCACCAGCCCCAGCGTTGCGGCGCGTCCCTGGTCCAGCTGCGCGCCAACGACCGAAAAGAAGATCTCGGTGGACAGCACGCCGAAGTTGCCGCCGAGCAGGATCGGGTTTCCGAAATCCGCGATGGACTCGATGAACGTGATCAGGAAGGCATTGGCGATCCCCGGTCGCATCAACGGCAGGGAAATATCGGCGAATGTGCGCCACCGCCCGGCGCGCAACGTCTGCGCGGCCTCCTCCAGCGCGGGCGAAACGCCTTCGACGACGCCGATCAGGACCAGGAAGGCGATCGGCGTGAACGCGAAGATTTGCGCGACGAGCACGCCCGGCAGGCCGTAGATCCAGCGCGTCGGCGTGACGCCCAACGCCCCACTCCAGCAGCTGGTTGACGAGCCCGGAGCGGCCGAAGAGCAGGATCAGTCCCAGGCCGACGACGAACGGCGGCGTGATGATCGGCAGCACCGACAGCACACGCAGGAACTTCTTGTACCGGAATTGCGTGCGCGTCACGACCAGAGCGAACGCAAGACCGAGCGCCGTGCAGCCGATCGCGCACGCCATTGCCAGCAGCAGCGTGTTCCAGGCCACGCCGCAGCGCGTCATGCCGGCGATGCAGCCCAGCCCCCAGATCTTTTCGGTGAACAGGCGCGCCGGCAACGCGGCAAGGGCGAACTCGCCATCGTTGTCCTGGATGGCCTGCACGAGGATCTTGAAGACAGGAAAGAACGTGAACACGGCGATGAGGATCGCGATTGCCACCACGGTCCCGGCGACGAAGGCGTCGCCTTTGAAGAGGCCTCGCTCGGCGAGACCCAGCGACAGGATCATGGCGAAAGCGGTGGCGGTGAGGAACGCGCCGAGACCCATGCCATATTGCCGGGCGGAAAGCGGGCCGAACACGTCGGTGAGCACGGCAAAGTTCCAGCCTGCCGGGCCGATTGCGAATCCCTGCACCAGGACCCAGGCAAAGCCCGTGGCACCGATTGCGATCAGGCCATTGGCCCGGGCGGCGCGTTCGAGGCGCGGCGCCAGCAACGCCGCTGCGGCGGCCAGCAGCACCAACAGAGGGAGCAGCCAGGCGCGTCCGTGCCGAAGCGCCTGCAGCAACGCCGGTGCGTTGTCGCTGTGCGACCAATTGCGCAGCCAGGCCACACCGAGCACCGTGTCCTGCAGCGCATACCACGGCAGAAGAAGAAGACCCGTCGCGCCGACGATCAGCCAGGCTACGAGGGCGCGGCGGTGCGGCGTCATCACGCGCTACTTCGGCGCCGAATTGATTTCCTTCTCCCACCGTTCGAGCAGCCGCCTGCGGGTGTCGGCTGCACCGAACCTCGCGAAGTCGTAATCGATCACCTTGACGTCGGTAAGCTTCGGAACCATCTTGGGCAGCACCACGTTGCGGTTGGTGGGAATCGCATATTCCTTCAGGTCCAGCCCGATCTTCTGCGCGTCGGCGGTCAGCGCCCAGTCGTAGAATTTCTTCGCGCCTTCCAGATTACGCGCGCCCTTGATGACTGCGACGCCGGCCACCTCGTAGCCAACGCCTTCGCAGGGCAGGACGGGAATCACGGGAAAGCCGCGCACGATCTCGTTGATCACGCCGTGCAGAACGGTGCTCCCCACGTACACCTCGCCGCGGGTGATCGCCGTCATCGGCCCGATGCCGGAACGCGCATAGCTGGTCACGTTGCGGTTGATCTCCGCCATGAGCTTGAACGCGTCGTCCTCGCCGAACACCTGCACCAGCGTCGCCAGCATGAGGTAGGCGGTACCCGACGTGGACGGGTTGCCCAGCATCACTTCGTTCCTGTACACGGCGTTGGCGAGATCTCTCCAGCATTTCGGCGCCGGCAGCTTCTTCTTGTCGCCGATTTCCGAGTTGTATCCGAGCGCCAGGATGCCGCCGTAGACACCGGCGACGCGGCCGGCGGATGCCTTCGTGATCTGCCGGGCCCAGTCATGGAGTTCGACCAAGTTGGCCGAGCGGTATTCCTCGAGGAGACCGTCGTCGGCGGCCTGCAGATAGGAATCCGCAGGGCCGGCCCACCAGACATCGCCCTTGGGGTTGGCACGCTCGGCCTTGATCTGCGCGAACATCTCACCAGTGGCCTTCTGGATGACGGAGACGCGGGTGCCGGTGGCTTTCTCGAAGCCGATGGCCATGCCCTGGCACCAGGCGGTGTTGGGCGAGCTGCAATACAGGTTGAGCTGTGCCCGGCCAAGCGATGGCGCCAGCAGCAGCGCGAGCACGAGCAGAATCCGAATCGGTCCGCGGCATTTCATGTGTTCAAGTTCCTGCAGGCAGCTGCTTCGGGAAGGGGTGCGTCACTTGGCCTGCGCGCCTACGTCCTTGTCCCAACGTTCGAGCAATCGCTTGCGTTCCGCGGAGGCGCCGTATTTCGCGAAATCGTAATTGATGAGCTTGATGTCGGCTGTCTTTGGCGACAGGGGCGACACCGGCGTGTTCACGTTCGACGGAAGCTGGAACTGCCTTGCCTGCGCTGCCAGCGCCTGGGCCTTGGGCGTCAACGCCCAGTCGTAGAACTTCTTCGCGTTGTCGAGGTTGCGCGCGCCCTTGACGATCGACATCGAGCCGATCTCGTAACCGGTGCCTTCGCACGGCGCGGCGCTGCGAACCGGGAATCCGGCCTGCGCCTCGGTCACGACGTCGTGCACGAACGAAACGCTGGCGAGCGTTTCGCCACGGGCGACGGCCTTGATCGGTCCTACGCCTGACCGCGGGTAGCTGTTGATGTTCCGGTGCAGGGCCTTCAGATACTTGAATGCATCCTCCTCGCCGAAGACCTGCACGATGGTTGCGATCGCGGTGTAGGCGGTGCCCGAAGCATTGGGATTGGCCATCTGTACTTCACCGGCGAATTCCGGCTTGACCAGATCACGCCAGCAGGCCGGCGCGGCAATCTTCTTCCGTGCGAGCAGCTCGGTGTTGTATCCCAGTCCGAGGACGCCTAAGTAGAGGCCCACCGTGCGGTACTTTGCATGCTCCGCCTGCTTCTGTGCCCATGGCTGCAACTGCGCGAGCATCGGCGACCGGTATTCTTCGGTCAGGCCCTGCTCGGCCGCCTGCAAGTGCGGGTCGCCGGTGCCGCCGAACCACAGGTCGAGCTTCGGGTTGGCTTTTTCCGCGGCAATTTGCGCGAACGACTCGCCGGAGCCCTTCAGCGTCAGTCGCGACCTTGATACCTGTTTCCCGTTCGAATTCCGTGGCCGCCAGGCTGCACCATTCCGCCTGCACCGGACAGATGACGTTCAGCTGTGCCGAGACCGGCAACGACAGCGCCGTCAGCAGCGCCAGCGAAGCAACGGACAGCGTGTTCGATATTGCAGGCATGCATTCCTCCCCGATGCGTGTCAGCGTCTGGGCGCGACAAGCGACGAACGGTAATATTCGTTCATCGCGCGGAGGGGGTCAACCTGGGGCGGCGACCCGCGGTGGAGAATGAAGAGGATACCCATGCCGAAGGCCATCCGCCTGGGGCTGGACCTGGGCGGAACCAAGATCGAAATCATCGCGCTCGACATGCACGGGCGCGAGTGCCTGCGTCGTCGCGTAGCCACGCCGGTTGCTGGCTACGACGCGACGCTTGCCGCGATGGCGGACCTGGTGCGCGAAGTCGAACTCGAACTGGGATTGCCGCCGAACGCGTCGCCCGTGGGCGTAGGGACGCCGGGTTCCCTATCGCGCGCCACCGGACTCCTGCGCGGGTCCAATTCCGTGGCGCTGAACGGACGGCCGATTGCGTGAGGACTTGACCGCGCTTCTCGGTCGCGAAGTGCGCATCAGCAACGACGCGAATTGCTTCGCGCTTTCCGAAGCAACCGATGGCGCGGGCCGCGGCGCCGATGTCGTGTTCGGCGTCATCCTCGGCACCGGCGTTGGCGCCGGCATCGTCGTGCACGGCCGCGTGCTCGACGGTGCGAACGCTATCGCGGGGGAGTGGGGACACAATCCGTTGCCTTGGCCGCGCGACGACGAGCGGCCGGGACGAGCCTGCTTTTGCGGACACGCGGGCTGCATCGAGACGTGGCTCTCGGGTCCGGGCATCGCCGCCGACCATCAGCGTGTTACCGGTTCCGCGATGGCCGCTCCCGAAATTGCCGCCGCGTGCTGCCGGTGGGCGATACCGCATGCGAGGCCACCATGGCGCGCTACGAGGAACGGCTGGCGCGGTCCTTGGCGCACGTCATCAACATCGTCGATCCCGACGTGATCGTGCTCGGCGGCGGCATGTCGAACGTCGAGCGTCTTTACGTCAACGTTCCCCGGCAATGGGGCGAGTGGATATTCTCCGACCGCGTCGACACGCGGCTCGCCAGGCATGCGCACGGCGATTCGAGCGGCGTGCGCGGAGCCGCATGGCTGTGGAACTGAACGCGATCCCGCGTCACATTCCGGTGTAGTTCGGTCCGCCGCCGCCCTCGGGCGTCACCCAGTGGATGTTCTGGCGCGGGTCCTTGATGTCGCAGGTCTTGCAGTGCACGCAGTTCTGCGCATTGATCTGCAGCCTTTGCGCGCCGGGTGCGCCGCCTTCGTCCGGCGACGAATTCGTACACGCCGGCCGGGCAGTAGCGCTGCTCCGGGCCGTCGTAACGCGCGAGATTCACGTCGACCGGGACGCTCGCATTGCGCAGCTGCAAATGGACGGGCTGGTCTTCCTCGTGGTTGGTATTGGACACGAACACGGAGGAAAGCTTGTCGAACGTGAGCACGCCGTCCGGCTTGGGGTAGGCGATCTGCGGCGCCTGCGCAGCGGGCAGCAGCGACTCGTTGTCGGGCTTGTCGTGGCGCAGCGTCCACGGCACCAGCGCGCCCAGTCCGAGATCGTTCAGCCACATGTGGATGCCGCCGTGGGCGGTCCCCGTCCACATTCCCCAGTTGAGGCCGGGCTTGACGTTGCGCACCTTGTACAGGTCCTCGTAGACCCAGGACTTGCGCCATGCCTCGGGATAGTCGGCGAGTTCGTCGTGAGCGCGACCGGCGCCCAATGCGGCGAACGCCGATTCCGCCGCGAGCATGCCGGTCTTCATCGCGTTGTGGCTGCCCTTGATCCGCGGCAGGTTCACGAATCCGGCGGAACAGCCGATCAGCGCGCCGCCGGGAAACGCGAGTTTCGGCACGGATTGCAGGCCGCCTTCGTTGATCGCGCGCGCGCCGTAGCCCAGGCGCTTGCCGCCCTCGAACGTCGTGCGGATCGCCGGATGCGTCTTGAAGCGCTGGAACTCGTCGAACGGCGAAAGATGCGGGTTCTCGTAATTGAGGTGCACGACGAATCCGACGGCCACGAGATCGTCGTCGAGGTGGTACAGGAACGACCCGCCGCCGGTGTTCGCGTCGAGCGGCCACCCCTGGCTGTGCACGACCAGTCCCTTCTGGTGCTTGCCCGGCGCGACCTGCCACAGTTCCTTGAGGCCAATGCCGTATTTCTGCGGGTCGATCCCATCGCGCAGGTTGAACTTCTGCATCAGTTCCTGCGACAGCGAACCGCGGCAGCCTTCGGCGAACAGCGTGTATTTCGCCAGCAGTTCCATGCCCGGCGCGTAACCCGGCTTGTGCGAACCATCGCGGGCCACGCCCATGTCGCCGGTGGCCACGCCGCGCACGGAACCGTGGTCGTCGTAGAGGATTTCCGCGGCCGCGAAGCCCGGGTAGATCTCGACGCCGAGCGCTTCGGCCTGTGTCCCCAGCCAGCGGCAGACGTTGCCGAGGCTGACGATGTAGCAGCCGTGGTTGTCCATGAGCGGCGGCAGCGCCCAGTTCGGAATGCGATAGGACTTCGTTTCGGTCAGTATGAGGAAGCGGTCCTCGGTGACCGGCGTGGTGATCGGCGCGCCTTGCTGCTGCCAATCGGGTAGCAGTTCGTTCAATGCCTTGGGATCGATGACGGCGCCGGACAGGATGTGCGCGCCGATTTCCGATCCCTTTTCGAGAATGCAGACGGACAATTCGCGGTTTTGCGCGGCGGCGAGTTGCTTCAGCCGGATCGCCGCGGCGAGGCCCGATGGGCCGCCCCCGACGATCACCACGTCGTATTCCATCGCTTCGCGTGCCATGCGGCTTATCCTCAAGGATGCGGGAAATTGCCGGGATGACCCCGACGCGCCATTATAATTGCTGGTTCCGCCGCCGCCGCTCATCCGTGACCGCCTCCCGCCACCTTGTCCATGTCTCCCGACAGTCGATTCGCTGGGGCGACATGGATGCGTTCGGGCACGTCAACAACACCGTCTATTTCCGCTACATGGAGCAGGCACGGCTCGAGTGGCTCGAGGCGCAGGACCCGCAATACATGGCAACCGACGGCGAAGAAGGCAGCGTGATCGTCAATGCCAGCTGCGATTTCCTGCTTCCGCTCGTGTACCCGGGCGACCTTGAAGTGCGGATGTTCGTGGGCAAGCCGGGCCGCACCAGCATCGCCACCTACTACGAAATCTGGAGCGACGGGCGCAAGTTCGCCGAGGGTGCATCGCGCATCGTCTGGATCAAGCGCAGCACGGGACGCTCGACGCCGCTTCCTGGCGCCATCAAGGCGTTGCTTGATGCCGACAACGGCTGACGCGATGACGACCGCCGGCCCGCTCTGGAACCCGACGCCGCAACGCATCGCGGCTGCCAATCTCACCGCCTTCGCCGCGAAGGTCGGCGCCCGTCACGGCGTCGACGTCGCGGCATACGACGCGCTGTGGCGCTGGTCGGTCGCGCACAAGGCCACTTTCTGGCGCGAGGTATGGGATGACGTCGGGGTCATTGGAACGCCCGGCGACGTCGTGGTGGCGCACGAAGACCGGATGCCGGGCGCCGAATGGTTCCCTGAGGCCAGCCTCAACTTTGCGCAGAACCTGCTCGAGCGCAAGCGCGCCGACGACACGTCGGACGCGCTGGTGTTCTGGGGCGAAGAGAAGATGCGGCGCCGGTTGTCGCACCTCGAGCTGCACGCGCTCGCCGCGCGCGCATCGGCAGCCTTCGCGGCCGCCGGGATCGCGCCCGGTGACCGCGTCGCGGCCTACCTGCCCAACATCCCCGAAGCCGTGATCGCGATGCTTGGCGCCACATCCCGCGGCGCGACCTGGTCGTCGTGCTCGCCCGAGTTCGGCGTGCAGGGCGTGCTGGACCGCTTCGGCCAGATCGAACCCAGGATCCTCGTCACCGTCGACGGCTACTGCTACAACGGCAAGGTGATCCCGATCCTCGACAAGGTTGCCGCCATCGCGGCCGGCCTGCCGTCGGTGGAAAAGGTCGTCGTGATTCCCTACCTGCAGCAAACGTCCGGGCGCATCGGACCATCTCGACACGGTGCGCGGCGCCGTGGCGTGGGATGCCTGGCTCGCGCCGTTCCTGCCCGGTCCCATCGACTATGTCGCGTTGCCGTTCGCGCACCCTCTCTACATCCTCTATTCGTCGGGCACCACCGGCGTGCCGAAGTGCATCGTGCACACGGCCGGCGGCGTGCTGCTGCAGCATCTGAAGGAACACCGGCTGCACGGCGACGTGAAGCACGGCGACCGGATGTTCTATTTCACGACCTGCGGGTGGATGATGTGGAACTGGCTGGTCTCGGGGCTGGCCTCCGGCGCGACGCTGCTGCTGTACGACGGGTCGCCGTTCATCGAGCAGGGCCGCATCCTGTGGAAGTACGCCGCGCTCGAGCGGATGACGCACTTCGGCACGTCGGCGAGGTTCATCGATGCGCAGAAGAAGATCGCGCAGGTGCCGCGCAAGGATTTCGACCTCGCGCCGCTGCGCGTCATGTTCTCGACGGGCAGCCCGTTGAGTCCCGGAGAGCTTCGACTACGTCTACCAGTGCGTGAAGGAGGACGTCTGCCTCGCGTCGATTTCCGGCGGCACCGACATCGCGTCGTGCTTTGCGCTCGGGTCGGCGACGCTTCCGGTGTGGCGCGGCGAACTGCAGTGCCGCGGCTTGGGCATGGACGTCGACATTTTCGACGAAGAGGGCGCGCCGGTCAGCGGCACCAAGGGCGAGCTCGTCTGCAAGTCCGCGTTTCCCGCGATGCCGGCCGGATTCTGGGGGGACCCGGACGGCGCCGAATACCGCGCGACGTACTTCGAGCGCTATCCGGGCGTTTGGCGTCAGGGCGACTGGGCCGAGCTGACCGAACATGGCGGCGTGGTGATCTACGGTCGCTCGGACGCGACGCTCAATCCCGGCGGCGTGCGCATGGGCACCGCGGAGATCTACCATCAGGTCGAGCCGATGCCGGAAATCGTCGAATGCCTGGCCATCGGCCAGGCCTGGCCCCCGGGCGAATGCACCGATGCGCGCGTCGTCCTGTTCGTGAAGCTGCAGGACGGCCTGACGCTCGACGAGGCGCTGGCCGAGCGCATACGGCAGCACGATCGGGGCGAACACCACGCCGCGCCACGTGCCCGCGAAGATCGTGCAGGTCAGCGACATTCCGCGCACGCGCAGCGGCAAGATCGTGGAGCTCGCCGTAAGCGATGTCGTGCACGGGCGCGACGTGCGCAACATCGAGGCGCTGGCGAATCCCGAGGCGCTCGCCCAGTATCGCGACCTGCGAAGCGCTGAAGCATTGATGGCGTTGCGTCCGTGACGACCTACGCCCTCGCCATCGCGAGACGATCGCTCCATGCTGATCGATGCCGAACGCTCCATGCTGCTGGTCATCGACCTGCAGGCAAAGCTGGTTCCCGTGCTTGCCGAGCACGAGCAGGTGGTCGCCAATGCTGCATGGCTGATCCGGGTCGCGCAGAAGCTCGGCGTGCCCGTCGCCGCCACGGAGCAGTACCCCAAGGGCCTGGGCCCGCTGGTGCCCAAGGTGCGCAAGCTGATTCCGGCTGCGGCGATCGGCGTCAAGAACCACTTCTCGGCGGTGGCGGCGCAATGCCTTGCGGCATTGCCCGGCCACGACCGGGCGCAGGTCGTGGTCGTCGGCGCCGAGGCGCATGTGTGCGTGATGCAGACGTCGCTCGAATTGCTCGAGGACGGCAAGGAAGTGTACGTGGTGGCCGATGCGATCGCGTCGCGCCGCGCTGCCGACCGCGACGTGGCGGTCGCGCGGATGCGCGAAGAGGGCATCCGCATCGTGACGCGGGAGATGGTCGCCTTCGAATGGCTGGCCGTGGCGGGAACGCCGCTGTTCGGCGAGATCAACCGGGAGTTCTTCAAATGAGTTCGATGAGCTTGATATGAGGGCGCCGCGGAAAGTGCGGTCATGAGCTTCTTGGCGCTCCTTGCCGCGCTGGGTCTCGAGCAATGGCGGGCATTTTCGTGGCGCGCGAGTGTCGAGCGCGCGTTCGTGCGTTACGCGCGATGGATCGAGCGGAAGTGGAACGGCGGCACGGCGCAGCACGGCTGGCTCGCGCTGATCGTGGCGATCGCGCTGCCGGTCATGGTCGTCGAGGGCGCGTTCCTGGTCGTGCTGGCTCGAGCATCCGCTGGTCGGCATGGTCCTGAACGTGGTCGTCCTGTATTTCATGATGGGATTCCGCCGCTTCAGCCACGCGGTGTCCGCCATCATCAGCGCCTTCAAGGCGAACGACCTTGCGGAGGCGCGGCGCGCGCTGGCGTCGTGGCGCGGCGGTGGCGTGAGCGAACTGTCGAGCGACGACGTGGCGCGGCTGGCCATCGAGCGCGGCCTGGTCGACGCCTATCGCCAGGTCTTTGCCGTGATCTTCTGGTTCGTGATCCTGCCAGGTCCCGCGGGCGCGGTCCTCTACCGCGCCGCGGCCCTGCTCGCCGAGGAATGGGGAGCGCTGCCGTCGGGCATCGAACCCACGCCGCTCACGCAGGCGCGCGACGAATTCGGGCGCCCGGCGCGAATGCTGCTGGCGCTGCTCGACTGGATTCCCGTGCGGCTCACCGCGCTGTCGTTCGCGATCGTCGGCGATTTCGAGGACGCCGTGGCCTGCTGGCGCACGCAGGCGCACCTGTGGGCACGGCAGGATGGCGGACTCGCCATCGGCGTTCTGCTGGCGAGCGGCGCCGGCGCGCTGGGCGCGCAACTGGGTGGGCCGCTGCCGGTGCTGGTCGGCGACCCGGACGTGCGGGCGGAACTGGGCACCGGCGAGCCGGCCGGGCCGGACATGCTGCCGTCCGCGGTGGGACTGGTGTGGCGAGCGCTGATCCTCTGGCTGCTGGTGATCCTGCTGATCACCGTCGCGAACATCGTTCCCTGAGCGCGCGGGCAGCGCGCCCCGTCTAGCGGGCGGGATCCCGGATCGCGCGCGACTCGCGGATCATGGAGTGCAGCAGCGCAACTGCGATGCGTCGCGACCCGTCCCTCGTCCACTGCCGCCTGGATCGCGCATCCGGGTTCGGCATCGTGTTGGCAGTCGCGAAAGCGGCAGTGCCCGAGCAGCGGACGCAGTTCGACGAAGGCCTCCGCAATGGTCTCCGGGTCGAGGTGCGCGAGCCCGAACGCCTTCATCCCAGGGGAATCGACGATCCACGTGTCCGCGCCCAGCGCCGGCAGAGGGTAGAGCGTCGTCGCGGTCGTCGTGTGACGTCCGGTCGCCAGCGCCGCCGAGACCTCGCTTACTCGAATCGCCGCGGAGGGAATCAGCGCATTGACGATCGTCGACTTGCCCATTCCCGACTGGCCGACGAGCACGGAGTGATTTCCGGCGAGCCACGCGTTGATCGGAGCGGCATCGCGCAGCGCGGACAACTCGACGACGGAATAGCCGAGCGCCGCGAACGGCGCCAGGCGCTGCCGCAACTCCGCGTATTGCGGCAGGTCCGACTTGTTGGCGGCGAGCACGAAGCGGCAGCCCTGGGATTCGGCGGCGATCATCCAGCGGTTGATGAGTTCCTCGTCCAGGCCCAGTCCCGGCGCCACGACGCCAACGATCTGCGTGACGTTGGCGGCGATCAGCTTTTCGCGGAAGGCGTCCGAGCGGTAAAGCAGGCTCGTGCGAGGCAGAGACGGATTCGATGGCGCCGCCGCCGGCCACGCGCACGATGCCGACCCGGTCGCCGCATGCGATCTGCAGCGAGCGGCCCTTCTGCACGCACTCGATCGTTTCGCCGTCCGCCAATGTCACGGCGTAATGGCGGCGATAGGTGGCGACGACCAGCCCTTCCACGATGCTGCCTCGACCGCACGGCGCCGCGGATCTGGCTCAAGCGAGCAGGCGTTCCGCCTTGGCCGCGCAGATGACGTCGTTCAGCGTGACGCCCCCTGCGCTGTGGGTCGTGAACACGACCACGCAGCGGTTGTATTGGACCTGCAGGTCGGGATGGTGGTCTTCGTGATGGGCGATCCAGGCCAGCGCGTTGACGAAGGCCATCGTCTCCGTGTAGTTGGCGAACAGGAACGCCTTTTCGATGCGGCCGTCGGCGCAGAGCCAGCCTTGCAGCGCCGCGACGTGAGCGGCGAGTTCGTCCGCGCCGAGACCTGGCGCGCCTTCGCGGCAATGCATCGATGCCAGCGCGAGCAGCCGGGTGTCGAGCGTGTTGTGCACCGTCCTCATGCGGTCTGCATCGACGGGGTGCCCCGCGCCAACGCCTCGATATGCGCAATCCGCAACGCCGCCGGCGGATGGGAATCGTAGAACGCCGAATGCAGCGGATCCGGCGTCAGCGTGGACGCGTTGTCCTCGTACAGCTTGACCAGCGCCCGTGTGAGCGCGACCGCATCCGCATTGCGCGTCGCATAGGCGTCGGCCTCGAACTCGTGCTTGCGCGAATAAAGCGCGCTCAGCGGCTCCAAGACGAACGTAAACACCGGCAGCGCGAGGAGGAACAGCTCGAGCGCCACGCCGGGCCGCTCCATGCTCACCGCGAGCAGCGAGTCGGGAATGCCCAGGCCGGCATAGAACCAGGGCTCGCGGGCGAACCACGCGAGCAGCGCCAGGACGACGAGCGACGTGGCGGCCGACCAGGCGACACGCTTGGCGACATGCTTCAATTTGTAGTGGCCGAGTTCGTGCGCCAGCACGGCTTCGACCTCGTCGGGGACCAGCCGGGTCAGCAGCGTGTCGAAGAACACGATCCTCTTGGCGCGGCCGAAGCCGGTGAAATAGGCATTGCCGTGACCGGAGCGTTTCGAGCCGTCCATCACGAACAGTCCGGCCTGGGCAAAACCGCAACGCGTGAGCAGCGCCTCGATGCGCTCGCGCGCCGGGCCGGCCGCGAGCGGCGTGAACTTGTTGAACAGCGGCGCGATCAGCGTCGGATACAGCACCAGGATCAGCAGTTGGAAGGCCATCCACGCGCCCCATGCCCACAGCCACCACAGGGCGCCGGCCGTGCGCATCAGCCACAGCACGAGCACCAGCAGCGGCAGGCCCAGGACAACGGCCACCGCCACGCCCTTGGCGAGGTCGGTGAGCCAAAGTCCCAGCGTCATCCGGTTGAATCCGAACCGCTCCTCGATGCGAAAGGTCTGCCACCACGAAAACGGCAGGCTGACGATGCCGTAGAGAATCGCCGGTCGCGGCAACCAGCAGCACGTCTCGCCACAGCGGCGACACCGCGATGCCTTCGGTCCATCCGACGATGACAGCCAAGCCCCCGCCGAGCGTCATCAGCGATCAGCATCGCGGCATCGACGAACGTATGCAGCATGCCGAGCCGCTGCTTCGCCACCGTGTAGTCGGCGGCCTTCTGGTGCGCGGCGAGCCCGATGCTGGATGCGAATGCCGCGGGCACGGCGTCACGGTGCGCGGCGACATGGGCCATCTGGCGCCGCGACAGCCACACGCGGACGGCCAGCGAGGCCGCCAACGCGGCGATGAACAGCGCGGCAAAGGTGGTGGAGGTCACTAGTGGTCGCTCCAGGTCGACGTGGCGATGTAGCCGGGCGGGTACGCCGGCGCTTTGTGCGAGAATGAACGTCGCATTTTACGCCAAATCAAAATGACCCAAGACGCGAACCACCTCATCTGGATCGACATGGAGATGACCGGCCTCAATCCGGACGTCGACCGGATCATCGAAGTCGCGCTGGTGGTCACCGATGGCGCGCTCAACGTCGTCGCCGAAGCGCCGGTGTGGGTCGTGCATCAGGACGACGCGGTCTTGAACGGAATGGACGCGTGGAACACGGGCACGCACGGCCGCTCCGGCCTGATCGACAAGGTGAAGGCGTCGACGCTGACCGATGGCGCGGTGGAGCAGCAGGCGCTGGCATTCCTGCCGAGCACGTGCCGGCCAAGGCGTCGCCGATGTGCGGCAACTCCATTTGCCAGGATCGCCGCTTTCTCGCGCGCTGGATGCCTGCGCTCGAAAACTGGTTTCACTACCGCAATCTCGATGTGTCGACGCTGAAGGAACTGTGCCGGCGCTGGAAGCCCGAACTGATGAAGGGCATCCCGAAGGAGGGTCGCCACGAGGCGCTCGCCGACGTCTACGAGTCGATCGAGGAACTGAAATACTATCGCGACAATTTCCTGCGCCCATGAGCGCTCCGCGCGCGAGCCGGCGCATGAGCCTCGAGCAGGCTGCGGACGCGCGTCGCGCGAGGTCAGTGCTTGAGCGCGAGGAGCACGCCGTCGCCGATGGAGACGAGGCAGCTCGTCACGCGCGGATCATCGCGCGCCTTGAGATTCAGCGCCCGCAATGCCGTCGTGTCTGCGTCGGTCTTCGCCGGATCGGCCACCGCGCCGCTCCACAGCGTGTTGTCGAAAGCCATCAGCCCGCCGGGACGCAGCAGCGTCATGCAGGCTTCGTAATAGCCGTCGTAGCCGGTCTTGTCGGCATCGATGAACGCGAAGTCGAAGCTGCCCGGACCGGGATCGCGAAGCAGGTCGCGCAGCGTGTCCGCCGCCGGCGCCAGGCGGAGGTCGATGCGCTCGGCCACGCCGGCCTCGTTCCAGTAGCGCCGCGCGATGCGCGTCCACTCGTCGCTGATGTCGCAGCACACCAGCCGCCCGTCGGCAGGAAGGGCGGTGGCGACTGCGAGCGCGCTGTAGCCGGTGAAAGTGCCGATCTCGAGCGCGCGCCGCGCGCCGACAAGCCGAACCAGCAGGGCCAGGAACGCGCCCTGGTCCGCGCCGATCTGCATCATCCCCATCGGCAGCTTCGCGGTTTCCTCGCGCAGGCGGCGCTGCAGCGGCGTCTCCGCGTGCGCCACGCTGTGCAGGTAGGCGTCGACCGCGTCCGGCAGCAATGATCGATGGCTCATGTTTCGGACATCTCCATGGTGAGGCAATAGCGGTAATTATGCACACATCATCGCCAAGCCACCCGCGTGGCCCGGTCTCGAGATCATGAAATTCTGCAGCCATTGCGGTTCGTCGCGCATCGAACTGCGCGTTCCGGACGGCGACAACCTGCCGCGCTTCGTTTGCGCCGAATGCGGCACGATCCACTACCAGAATCCCAAGATCGTCGTCGGCTGCCTGCCGGAATGGGAGGGCCGCGTGCTGCTGTGCAAGCGCGCGATCGAGCCGCGTTACGGGCTGTGGACGCTGCCTGCCGGCTTCCTCGAGAATGGGGAAACCATCGTCGCGGGCGCGTTGCGCGAAACGCTCGAGGAGGCGCGCGCGCGGGTCGAGCCGGGCGATCTGTATACGGTGATCAGCCTGCCGCAGATCAACCAGGTCTACATGATGTTCCGCGCGCGCCTGCTGGACCTCGATTTCGGCCCCGGCGCCGAGAGCCTCGACGTGAAGCTCTACGAGGAGGCGGACATTCCGTGGGAATCGCTGGCATTCCGGACGATCACCCGGACACTGCGCAACTACTTTCTCGATCGCCGGCAACGTGCGTTTCCCGTGCGCGTCAGTTCGCTCGAACGGCGGCCGCCGTTACCGCCGGACCTGCTCGCCGCCGGCTGATGCCGCGCCATCGCAACTGCGCACGCTGACGATCTCGCCATCGGCCGGCTTGCCCAGCCGGTCACCCATGTCCGCGCAGCGTGCCGTTAGCGCACAGCGTGTAGTCCGCGCGTGTACGTGGAACGGGTCAGTCGCAGTTCGGCATGCGTCGTTTGCGGTTGCCAGACCCAATGGCCGTCGCGCAACTGTGCGCCGGGCGGTGCCTCCATGCCGGCGCCGCTGCCTTCGACACGTGCTTCGACGAGCACCAACCGGTCTCCCGCCAGCCGATAGGTCTCCTCCCAGCGGGTCTTCTCGACCGAATGTGTCCAGGCAAGCGTGAATTCGGGACCCGGCAGCGTGGCCCGGACGACGCCGGCGACGAGGAGGCAGACGAAACTCAACCGGCAGCCGTGGGGGACGCTCCGCGCGCGCGATACCAATGCCACGCGATGAACGCGGCACTGGCGGCAAAACCCGCCTCGTCAGTCCACGGCACCGCCGCTACGAGCAGTGACGCGGCCGCGAACGCGATGATGCGCTCGGTCCAGTTGAGGGGTCCGCGCAGGTAGCCGACCGCGGCACCGCCCCACAGGCCGATGGCGACGATCGCCTTGCCGACCACGTACACGGTGTCGAACCACGTGCCGCCTTGCAGCATCAGCGCCGGGGAATACACCGCCATATAGGGAATGACGAAGCCAGCGATGGCGATGTGAGTGGCCTTCCAGCCGGTCCGCATCGGCGAAGCCTTGGAAATGGATGCTGCCGCAAAGGCGGCGAGTGCCACCGGCGGCGTCAGGTCGGCCATGATGCCGAAATAGAACACGAACATGTGCGACACGATCAACGGCACGCCGAGCTTCAGCAGCGCCGGCGCGGCGATGGCGCTGGTGATGATGTAGTTCGGGATGGTCGGGATGCCCATGCCCAGCACGAGGCAGACTGCCATCGTCAGGAACAGCGACAGAAACAGGCTCTTCGCGCCGACCTCGAGCACGAAGCCCGCGAAATTGGACGCGGCGCCCGTGAGCGTCAGCACGCCGATGATCACACCCACGATAGCGCAGGCGATGCCCACGCCGACCGCTTGTTTTGCGCCGTCGATCAGGCTGCCGCGCATGATCGCCAGCGTCGCGCGGCCGCCCTTGATGACGAAGTTGACGAGGACGAGGGCAGCGATCATGACGATCACCGGCACGATGCCGTACTTGAAGAAACTGGCGGTACCGAAACCCAGGATGATCCAGAACACGATGCGAAACGGCATCGAGCCGAAGCCGGACGTGATGCCCACGCCCAGGATCAGCACGGCGGTTAGCGCGAGTCCGACGATGCCCGAGTACATCGGCGTGAAGCCGTCGAACAGCATGAACACCAGCACGGCAAGCGGCAGCAGCAGGTACCATTTCAGCCGGATCGCTTCCCAGGGGCTCGGGCAACTCCGACTTGGCGATGCCGACGAGTCCCGCGCGACCGGCCTCGAGATGCACCATCCAGAACGCAGTCGCGTAATACAGCATCGCGGGAATCACCGCGGCCTTGACGATCGACACGTAGGGCACGTTGAGTGTCTCCGCCATGATGAACGCGACGGCGCCCATCACCGGCGGCATGATCTGTCCACCCATACTGGCGGTGGCCTCCACCGCGCCGGCGAATACCGGCGAATAGCCGAAGCGCTTCATCAGCGGGATCGTGAACTGGCCGACCGTCAGCACGTTGGCGACGCCGGAACCGGAGATCGTGCCCATCATCCCGGACGAAATGACGGCCACCTTCGCCGGGCCGCCGCGTGCGTGGCCGACGAATCCCAGCGCGATGTTGTTGAACAGGCTGATCATTCCCGCGTGCTCGAGAAAGCTGCCGAACAGGATGAACAGGAAGATGTAGGTCGCCGACACCAGCGTCGGAATGCCGTAGATGCCTTCGGTGCCGAGATAGAGCGCGCCGACGATCTGGTCGAAGCCATAGCCGCGATGCGCGACGGCCGACGGCAGGTACTGACCGAACAGGCCATAGGCCAGGAACGCCGCGCAGATCGATCGGTAGCGCGGGTCCCAGCACGCGGCGGGCCGCCTCGAACAGTAGAACGACCACGGTGGCGCCCACGACAAGGTCGGCGGTGCTGGGGTCGCCCGAGCGCTGGACAAGGTCTGCTTCGAACACGAGGTGGTAGAGCGAAAGCGCGAAGGCGAGCGCCGCGATCAGCGCGTCGTACCAGGCGATACGGTGGCGGTCGGACTTTCGCGAGATGGGATGGATCAGATACGCGAGCAGCAACAGAAAGCCGACGTGTATCGAGCGCGTGGGCAGGCTCGACAGCGGGCTGAATGCGGCAATGACCAGCTGGTACGTGGAGAACGCCAGTGCCGCGCCGGCAACGACCTTCCACGCGAGTCCCTTCAGCTCACGCTTGGCCCCGGTCTCGTCGAATGGGGCCTCGGCCGCCTGCGTCGCGTCGCCGGGAACCACCGGCGCGGTCATTTGAGGAGTCCGGCTTCCTTGTAGTATTTTTCCGCGCCCGGATGCAGCGGGACCGGCATGCCGTCGAGTGCGTGCTTCGGGTCGATGGCCTTGGCCGCCGAATGCGCGGCAACCAGCTGGTCCAACCCGGTCCACAACGCCTTGGTGATGCCATAGACGGTGTCGTTGCTTACACCGTCCTGGGTTACCAAGTAGTTTTGCACGGCCGCGGTGGCGACATCCGTGGTTTGGCCGCGATAGGTATTGGCCGGAATTGTCGCGACCAGGTAGGCCGGGTCGTTGGTCTTCTTGACGACGTCGGCGGGAATCGGAACCACCATGATGTCGACGGAGGTTGCGAGATCGCGCAGCGCCGACACGCCGAGGCCGGCCGACTGGAGCGTGACGTCGAGCTGGCGGTTCTTCATCAGTTCCACGGATTCGCCGAAGGGCAGGTATTCGACCTTGGAGAAGTCCTTGTAGGTGAGGCCCGCGGCCGCGAAAATCGCCCGCGCATTGAGCTCGGTACCCGACTTGGGCGCGCCGACCGATATCCTCTTGCCCTTCAGGTCGGCCAGCGTCTTGATGCCGGAGTCCGCGCGCGCGACGATCTGGATGTAATTGGGATAGATGGCCGCGATGCCACGCAATTTCTTGAGCGGCGTCTTGAACCCGGCATCCTCGTTCCCTTTCCACGCGTCGGAAAGCGAGTCGCCAAGCGTGAATGCGACTTCGCCGCGGCCCGCCTGCAGCAAGTTCAGATTTTCCACCGAGGCCTTGGTCGCCTGGACCGAAGTCTTGACGCCAGGCATCGCTTTGCCAATGTCGTTGGCCAACGCGACGCCGAGCGGATAATAGACGCCGCTCGTGCCGCCAGTGAGCACGTTGACGAACTGGTCGGCGGCAACCGCAGGTGCGATAAGCAGGAGCCCGAGGCCGAGCGTGGCGATGCTGTGCAGGATTCGATTCATGTTTCCTCCGAGGGGTGACTACTTTTGCGTCTTTTTTTGATTATATCGCGGCATTGTGCCCACTGGACGCCCCGATATGGGCGTGCGAGGATTGCCGGAATCGCATCCGGGAGAATTCGTTTGCGACGGATCGATGAGCTTTTCTCGCGCTACGGCGAATCGCATCGCAATCCGGCCAACAAGGCCATCCACTGGGTCTGCGTGCCGCTCATCACGTGGAGCGTGCTGGCGGCGCTGTGGGCATGGTCGACGGTGGCCGCCTATGCCGGGATCGCGCTCGCGCTGGCGTTCTATGCGTGGCTGTCGCCGTCGCTCGCGATCGGGATGCTCGCGGTACTCGCGGTGATGGTGTATCCGTTGACGCTGCTGGGAACCCACGTGCTCGCCGTGGCCGGAATCGTGTTCGTTGTGGCCTGGATCGGGCAATTCGTCGGTCACATGATCGAAGGCAAGAAGCCGTCGTTCTTCGAGGACGTGAAATTCCTGCTGGTCGGACCTGCGTGGCTGCTGGGATATGTCTACCGGCGCGCCGGCATCCGCTATTGATCGGTGACCTGCATCCCGGCAGCGGCCAGCGCGGCGTGAAGTTCGCGGACGTGCGCGTGTCCGGTGGTCTCCACCACGCAGACGACCCGCACGGCGGTCAGGTCCGGACCGGAAAACGCGCGGTCGTGCAGGATCTCCTGGATCGACGCCCCGGTCGACGCGATCAGTTCCGCGAGGCGTGCAAGGCCGCCGGGCCGGTCGCTGATCGAAACCGTGAAGCGCGATAGCCGGCCGTCCGCGACCAACCCCACTTCCATGACACGACCGAGCATCGTGAGGTCGATGTTGCCGCCGCACAGCGTGAGGACGACTCGCTTGCCCTTGAGGTTGTCGAGCTTGCCCGAAAGAAAGGCGGCGAGCGGCGCGGCGCCGCCACCCTCGACGACGCTCTTCTCCAGTTCGATCAGGCGCAGGATCGCGAGCGCGATATGCGCCTCGTCCACCGTCACGACCTGATCCACCACGCGCTCGAGCACCGCGAAGGGAAGCTTGCCCAGCAGCGGCACGGCGAGGCCATCGGCCAGCGTCGGTGACAATGTCACGGGGACCGGATGGCCGGCGGCGCGCGCCGCGGTGAGGCAGGCGGCGTGTTCGGGTTCGACGCCGACGACGCGCGCCTGCGGCCGCAGCGCCTTGAACACCGTGCCGATGCCCGCGAGCAGTCCGCCGCCGCCCACCGGCACGACGATCGCCTCCACGTCCGGCGTCTGCTCGAGGATCTCCAGCGCCATCGTGCCCTGTCCGGCCATCACGTTGGCGTTGTCGAACGGATGGATGAACGTGAGCCCTTGTCCTCGCGCGATTTCCTCCGCGCGTGCGCGCGCCTCGCCCAGGTCGGCGCCGTGCAGGACGACGTTGGCGCCGAGATGCCGGCAATTGGTGACCTTGATCAGCGCCGCGAATTTGGGCATCACCACGGTCACGGGAATGCCGAGGAGGCTGCCATGGTAGGCAATGCCCTGCGCGTGGTTGCCCGCCGACGCCGCGATGACGCCGCGCTTGCGCTGCTCGTCGTTGAGCAGCAGCAGCGCGTTGCGCGCGCCGCGCTCCTTGAAGCTGCCGGTGCGCTGCAGGTAGTCCAGCTTGCAGAAGACGTGCGCGCCGGTGAGCTGCGACAGCGGGATCGACTCGACGCACGGCGACACGTAGATGCCGCCGGCGATCCGCGCGCGCGCGGCCTCGATGTCGGCCAGCGTGATTGCGTCAGCCATGGTCAGAAGGGGAGCACGGCGCCGGGCTTGGCGCGGGCGAGGACGGCGCGGAAATCGCTCTGGATGCGCGCGAGGGCGCGCGGCGTTGTCGGCTTCGAAGCGCAGCACGATGACGGGCGTGGTGTTGGACGCGCGGGCCAGGCCGAAGCCGTCCGCGTACTCGACGCGCAGGCCGTCGACGCGGATCACTTCGCTCGATCCCGGAAACGTCTCGGTCGCGGCCATCCTGTCGATCAGCGCATGCGCCTCGCCTTCGGCGCATTGCACGTTCAGTTCCGGCGTCGACAGCGCATCGGGCAGGCCGTCGAGCACCGCGGAGGGATTGGCGTGGCGCGACAGGATCTCGAGCAGCCGGGCGCCGGCGTACAGGCCGTCGTCGAAGCCGTACCAGCGTTCGCCGAAGAACGTGTGGCCGCTCATCTCGCCGGCCAGCGCCGCGTGGATCTCCTTCATCTTGCCCTTGATCAGCGAGTGCCCGGTCTTCCACAGCAGCGGCACGCCGCCGTGCTGCACGATCCAGGGCTTCAGGTTGCGCGTCGACTTGACGTCGTAGATCACCGTTGCGCCGGGCTGGCGTTCGAGCAGGTCGGCGGCGAACAGCATCAGCTGGCGATCCGCGTAGATGACGTGGCCCTCGCGCGTGACCACGCCCAGGCGGTCGCCGTCGCCGTCGAATGCCAGTCCGAGGTCGCAATCGCCTTGTCCGAGGCGCGCGATCAAGTCGCGCAGATTGGCAGGCTGCGACGGATCGGGATGGTGATTGGGAAAGGTACCGTCCACATCGCAGTAGAGCGGCACCACCGTGCATCCCATTCGCGTGTACAACTCGGGGGCGAACGCGCCCGCCACGCCGTTCCCGCAATCGACGGCGATCTTCAGCGGCCGGGCAAGTTTCACGTCCGAGACGATACGGTCGAGATACGCCGGCGCGATGTCCACCGTGCGGTATTCCCCCTGTCCGCTCAGCAGTGCGTCCGCCTTCGATGCGCGCGCGCAGCGCCTGGATGTCGTCGCCGGACAGCGTGTCGCCTGCGACGACCATCTTGAGGCCGTTGTAGTCGGGAGGATTGTGGCTGCCCGTGACCATGACGCTGCAACCGGTGCGCAGGTGGTGCGCGGCGAAATACGTCATGGGCGTGGCCACCATGCCGACGTCGATGACGTTGATGCCGGCGGCGCGTATGCCTTCGGACAGTGCCGACAGCAGCTCCGGGCCGGACAGCCTGCCGTCACGTCCGATGGCGAACGTGTCGCTGCCGCGATCGCGCGCCAGCGAGCCCACGGCCTGGCCGACGGCGCGGACGATGGCAGGCGTCAGAGTGCGGCCGACGATGCCGCGGATGTCGTAGGCCTTGAAGATTTCGCGTGGGAGGGTAGTCATGGTCGTGTCAGCGTGACGGTTATCGTGCGCCGCATAGTTTCGCATGCCGGGGCATGGCTGCGCCGGCGAATCGTGTTCAGCGGCCTTCGGCGAAGAAGGTCACGACCCTCTGCGCCATCCAGCGGATGTCGCCGGGAAGCGGCGGCGTCGCGAAGCCCGCGTGACCGCCGTGATCGGGCTGGTCGAGCACGACCGCCGCGCTCACCTGTCGCGCATCCGGCAGCGAAGCGTCGGGAACGAACGGATCGTTCCTCGCATTGAGCACGAGCGTGGGCAGCGCGACTTCGCGCAGCCAGGGCTTGGACGAAGCGCGCGTCCAGTAGTCGCCGGTTCCCGCGAAGCCGTGCACCGGCGCGGTGAACGCGTCGTCGAATTCCCACAGCGTCCTGGCCTTGGCGACGCGCCGCGCGTCGACGAGACCCGGAAAGCGGCGTTCCATGGCCAGCGCCTTGGGTTTCAGCGTGCGCAGGAACGCCTGCACGTAGATCAGCCGGTTCAAGCCCTGGTCGATGGCGAGGCCGGACGCCATGAGGTCGAGCGGCGTGGAGGCCGCCGCCGCCGCGGAAATCGTGCGGGCGGCATCCGCTCCTGCGCGTCCCACCCAATTGAGCAACGCGCTGCCGCCCAGCGAAACGCCGAAGGCGAACACGGGAACGCCCGGATCGACGCGCGCACGCACCGCGGCCAATATCGCGCCGATCTCGGCGTGATCGCCGGAGTGATAGGCACGGGGCATGCGATTGGTTTCGCCGCCGCAGCCGCGAAAGTGCGCGACCACGCCGCGCCAGCCCGATTCCGCCAGCCGCGCCATCAACGCCAGCGCGTAGTGCGATTCCGGAGCTGCCTTCGAGTCCATGGAACAGCACCACCAGCGGCGCGTCGTCCGAGGGTGGCGCCGCGTCGACCAGCCAGTCGAACAGCCAGAAATCGCCGTCCGGGGTGTCGACGCGTTCGCGCCGGTAGGCAATCGCCGACGGTCGCAACAGCACCGGGTAGATGGTCTGCGCGTGGCCGCCGGGCAGCCACGCGCGGCGCCTGCGTATGCGGCGGGAACATCGGCGATCGGCGCTCGCATCCGTGGCTCAATCAAGCGCGCGCTCGAGCTGCCTGACGATCGTCTTCACGATTTTTACGCGCGCGAAATACTTGTCCTCCGCCTCGACCAGTGTCCACGGTGCGAGTTCCGTCGACGTGCGGTCGACCATGTCCGCGACGGCCTGTTCATAGGCCGCCCACTTCTTCCGGTTGCGCCAGTCGTCCTTGGTGATCTTGAACCTCTTGAATGCGGTCTTCTGGCGCTCCGCGAAGCGCTTCAGCTGCTCCTCCTTGCTGATCTGCAGCCAGAACTTGCACACGATCGTTCCGGCGCGAACCAGCTGCTCCTCGAACTGGTTGATCTCGTCGTAGGCGCGCATCCAGTCCTGAACTCCGCAGTAGCCTTCAACGCGCTCCACCAGCACGCGGCCGTACCACGTGCGATCGAATAGCGTGATGCCACCGCGCGCTGGTATCTGCTGCCAGAAGCGCCACAGGAAAGGGTGCGCCAGTTCCTCTTCGCTCGGAGCAGCGATCGGGACGATCACGTATTGGCGCGCGTCGAGCGAGGTCGCCACGCGCCGGATAGCGCCGCCCTTGCCGGCGGCATCCGAGCCCTCGAAGGCCAGGATCATCGAGCGGTCGCGAAAGCGCTTGCGCTGCGTCAGCCGCGCGAGCCTGGCCTGCCACTTCGGGAGTTCGCGGTCGTAAGGCTTTTCGTCGAGCTTTTGCGTCAAGTCGAGGCGGCGAATCAGCGCCACGTTGCCGATGACCGACGGCGCCGGCGCGACCACGGTCCGCGGCGCCGGTTTCGCCCCCGCGTTGATCTTGACCATCGCGTCCTGGATGATCTTGCCCACGGTGAGGTTGCGGTAATTGGAGTCCGCGCCCTCGACGACGTACCACGGCGCCGGGCCGATCGACGTCTCGCGCAGCATCTGCTCCCATTTGTCGTGATACTTGTTGTAGTGGCGCAGCGCTGCCTTGTCGACCGCGGTCACCCGCCACCGCGTCTTGGGATTGGATTCGAGCTCGTGCAACCGGCTGCTTCTGGGCGTCGCGCGACAGGTGGATCCAGAACTTGAGCAGGACGATGCCCTCGTCGGTGAGCATCTGCTCGTATTGCCGCACCTCCTGGAGGCGGGCGTCGAACTGGGCGTCGCTCACCTCGCGCCGCACGTGCGCGTTGACCAGCTGGCGGTACCACGCGTTCATGAAGATCCCGATTCGCCCGCGCGGGGGCAGCGCTCGCCAGTAGCGCCAAGCCAGCGGCCGCGCTTCCTCCTCCGGCGCGCCGGGACCGAACGCGTGCGTGCGGATGAACCTGGGGTCCATCCATTCGTTCAGCTTGTTCGCCGTCTCGCCACGACCCCCGCCTTCCAGCCCGCTGATGACGACGAGGATCGGGCCCGCGCCGCGCTTCGCCGATCTCGAATTGCCCGTCGAGCAATGCTTCGCGCAGCCGGGCCTCCTCGCGCTCATAGTTAGCCTTGGCGATCGTGTGACCGACTTCTGCCGATTCGAGCATGCTTTGTCTCTCCTTAGCGAACCGTTGACCGGAAATCGCTAGTCGCGCGTCCAGAACGGCGCGGCGCGCGCGAACGCGTCCCAGGCGCTGTCGAGCGCGGCGCTTCGCGCAAGGCCCTGGGCCGCGGCCCATCCGCTGAAGGCAGCCGCGGCTGCGCGACGTGGCGCCGGCCAGTTCTCCGGCGAGACGCGCGGCGACGGCGGCGTCGTTCCACGCGCCGAGTTCCTCCTGCAGCGTGGTCGAGCGCGCGGCGATACGCGCGTGTGCGCTTTTTCGCGAACAGCGGCGCAAAGAATTCCGTCGCATATCGCAGCTTCTTCGCGGCGAGCCTGGCCGCATGCCGGATTTCCGGCGCGGCGTGCGACAGATCCGATCCCAGGCCAGCAGCGCGCGATGACGCCGCTTGAGCAGCGGCCGGGCGACGTCGCGTGCGTGTGCCGCGAGCGCGGCGGGGTCCGGGCTGCCCGTTGCCGGCGAGGCGGCCAACGCCGATGCTACGAGGACCATGCGCAGGAACCTCGCGGAACCGACGGCAGCGCGTGCCGCGTCGCCTGTTTCGGCGCGGCGGGCGGCGGCGCTGGGCGGCCAGCGCGCGCAGCGCCGGCTTCAGCGCGGCCGCATTGGCGCCTCGCGCGACGGCGGTCGAGAATGCCGGCAGCGTCTCGAGCGAGAACACGTCGTTGTCGCGCGCGGTTCCGAGTGCCTGTGCCAGCCAGCGCAACTCGACGCGCAGCGGTTCGACGCGGGCCGGCGCCATATACCTGGCGGCGAGCGCGAGGCTTGCGCGCAGCCGGCGGATCCCGATGCGCATCTGGTGCAGCCACTCCGGGTCCGTCTGCGTCAGCACGCCATCCGCGTTGCCTTCGATCTGCTTCAGGCAGACGCGAATGATCGCGGCGAAGCCTTCCGCGGCACTTGGCGCGCGACGCAAGCACGGCGATCCTCGGCATGCACCGGCGCCGGCACGGCCGGATGGCGGAGCATGTAGCCGCGCGCTGCCTTGGACAGCGGCTCCAGCGCCAGCGGGAACATCGCGCCGCGAGCGCGTACGCGAGTTCGTAACAGCCGAGTCGGGTCGCCCGCCTCGAGCTCGAGTTCGATTTCATTGATCGGCGCGTGCAGCGCGCTTGCCGTCCACGTCGGCGTGCACTTCGCCCGTGTCGATGCACAGCGACGGCCATCGTACTGTCGGCGAACGTGAGCGGGATGGTCGTGCGCATGACGTCGGTGGTGAATTGCGGCACCAGGCCGTGCCGTTCGGCCTTGCCCAGCTCGCGCCGAAACGGAGTCGTGGCGAAGCGCAACGGATCGAGGCGTGCGCCCGCGACGGGCCATTCGAACTCGCTGCGCGCCGTCATGCCGCCGGCCGCATCGTTCGCAGCCGGGCCCTTCACCGTCTGCAGCCATTTGCGGCCATCGCGCCGGAGCCGCAGCGCGACGCCGGCGTTGGCGAGCAACAGATCTTCGGTATCGTAGTAGGTCGACGTGACGCGCGACTTGCGGGCGGGTCCGCGGCGAAGCGGCCGAAGCAGCGGATGGCGGGCCAGCCGGTCCATCGCATCCGGCGCGATGGCCAGCTTCAGTTCCGTTTCCACCGGCTCGACCGGCCCCGGGGAACGGCGCCCCGGGGCGTTCACGCCGAATCGGTGAGGACGAGCCGGCGCGCGCGAACCGCCTGTGCCAATTCCCGCAGCAGGCCCTCCGTCGCATCCCAGCCGATGCATGCGTCGGTGATCGACACGCCATATTCCAGCGGCTTGCCAGGCACGAGATCCTGGCGCCCGGCATTGAGGTGGCTCTCGATCATGACGCCAAAGATGCGCGCATCGCCTCCCGTCACCTGGGCCGCGACATCGCGCGCGACGTCGACCTGTCGCTCGATGCTGCTTCTGGCTGTTCGCGTGCGAGCAGTCGATCATCACCCGCGCGGCGAGTCCGGCGTGCGCGAGTTCGTTGCAGGTCGCGTCCACGCTCGCGGCGTCGTAATTGGTCGACTTGCCGCCGCGCAGGATGATGTGGCAGTCCTCGTTGCCCGCCGTGTGCACGATGGCCGAGTGGCCGCCCTTGGTGACGGACAGGAAGTGGTGCGGGGCGGAGGCGGCCTTGATGGCGTCGACGGCAATGCGCACGTCGCCGTTGGTGCCGTTCTTGAAACCGACCGGGCACGACAGGCCCGAGGCAAGCTGCCGGTGCACCTGGCTTTCCGTCGTGCGCGCGCCGATGGCGCCCCACGCGATCAGGTCGGCGATGTATTGGGGCGTGATCATGTCCAGGTATTCCGTTCCAGCCGGCAGGTCGAGCTCGTTGATTTCGAGCAGGATGCGCCGCGCCAGCCGCAGGCCCTCGTTGATGCGGAAGCTGTCGTCGAGCCGCGGGTCGTTGATAAGACCCTTCCAGCCCACCGTCGTGCGCGGCTTTTCGAAATAGACGCGCATCACGACGATCAGCGATTCGGCGAGTTCCGTCTTGATCGCCGCCAACCGCGTTGCGTAGTCGATCGCTGCGTCGTAATCGTGGATCGAGCAGGGACCGACGACCACCAGCAGACGATCGTCCGCGCCGTGCAGCACGCGATGAATGGCCTGGCGCGCTTCGAACGTGGTCGACGCCGGGCGCTCCGACGCCGGAAATTCGCGCAACAGATGCGACGGTGGCGCGAGTTCGGTGATCTCCTTGATCCGGGTGTCGTCGATGGGCTTGGGACTGGCTCGACGGTCCGGCGATGGGGGCGGGGTGGCGGCGGGTGGTGGAGGTCGGCACGGAACGGGTTCCTGAAGGTTTCTGCAGCCAAAACAATATATTACCGGCATCCCACCGGCGGGAACTCTATTGTGCCACGACCCGTGTTGCGGCGCAGGATGGCAAGGAAGCAACAGTTGGACGACGTGGTCGGCGAATTCACGGTTCGGCGCGTTAAGGAGCCGGCAGGATGCCGTAGACTGAACTCGAAATCGGGCCACGCCTCGCAGGCAGAAAGCATGGTCCGCGAGCCGAATTGCAGATCTCTTGGAGGTATTCCCATGAACAAGCTGATTGACCCTGGCAGCCGCCTGCATGCTGGCTGCCAGTCTGCCTGCTCACGCCGCCGACCCCACGCCGGCGCAAAAGGCGCAGCAGGACAAGATGGAGGCCTGCAACACCAAGTCCGAGGGCAAGACGGGCGACGAACGCAAGAAATTCATGAGTGAATGCCTGTCCGCCAAGCCGGCCGAACCGGCCAAGGCGGAAAGCAAGATGTCGATGTGCAACAAGCAGACGGCCGGCTTGTCGGGCGACGCACGCTCCAAGGCCCAGTCCGAGTGCATGAAGGGTCCGGCGACCGCTGCGGCGCCGGCCAAAGCTGCTGCCGCTCCGCCCAAAGCGCCGTAAACCGATTCGAATGTTGACGTTGCCATCGAAGGGTCGCATGTAGAGGACGAGTTACTGAACACGGCCGGGTGACCTCCTGTCCATCCGGCCGAGGCTGACAAGGCCGCATCGGGTAACCGAATGCGGCCTTGTTTTTTCATAAATATGAATTACATACAATGGGTTAGGTCCGCTATCGCTGAAACGGATCGAGACTATCCGAAAGTACGATTGGTAAACGTCGCCATCCCTCACTATCTTGTCATGGTGCAGCGCAGCAATCTGTTAACGCTGCAGGAAACTGCCGCTCACCATGACGGAGATAGCCATGAACGAGTACTACATCGACTCGGATGTCCGCGCCCGGTATATCCGGCAGGCGGAGGAAATGCGCAGCGCATACATCCGCGCGCTGTTCGTCAAGGTCGGATCAGCATTGACGCAATCCGCCGCATGGGCATGGCGAAAGATCCGCGCCCTCGGGCACAGAAGCCGGTGGAATCTGTCCGTCCCGGCCCCCCACCGTTGAAGCCGGGCGTTGTGGTCGGCGTGCGCCGCGCGTCCGGTCGAAGGACTTGTCGTGCCGGTACACCGCACCTACCGCGGGCTGGGTAAAGCCGGCTTTCACCGGCTGCATTACTGCGACTGGGGAAGGGCCGACAATCCCCGCGTCGTGGTCTGCGTGCACGGGTCGGGCGGCAATGCCCGCGACTTCGACGTCCTCGCGCGCGGCCTGGCAGCGGACTATCGCGTGATATGTCCCGATCTCGCCGGGCGTCGTGAAGGCGAATGGCTTGGCACCGACCTGCGCCTCGACTTTCCGCAACTGCTCGCCGATCTCAATGTGCTGCTGGCGCGTCTCGACGTCGACGAAGTGGATTGGATCGGGACCTCGCTCGGCGGAATGCTCGGCCAGCACCTGGCCAGGCAAGCCGGCACGCCCATCAGGCGGTTGATGCTGCTCGGCGACGAGGCGCCGGCATCACGGCGGGAAATCGAAGGGGTTCGCCGCTTCCTCATGGAAGAGGCGGGTTCGCATCGCCTGGAGACGTGGGAATGCGCGGCCGCGTGACCGCGGACATCGTCACGCCTTGCGAATGAGCAGCCCCTTGAGGTAGTCGCCTTCCGGGAAGTTCAGCGCCACCGGATGGTCGCTGCTGGCGGTCAGGTGTCCGATGATCTGCCCGTCGGCATGCGCGTCGAGCGCCGCGCCGGCAACGATCTTCTGGAACAGCTCGGCCGAAATCCCGCCCGAGCACGAAAACGTCGCGAGCACTCCGCCCGGCGCCAGCAACTTGAACGCGAGCAGGTTGATGTCCTTGTACGCGCGCGCCGCGCGTTCCGCGTGCGCCGCCGTGGGCGCGAATTTCGGCGGATCGAGCACGATCATGTCGAAGGCGGCACGCCGCAGTCGCGCAACCTGCGCAAATCCTCGAACACGTCGCTTCGCGCCATTGCGCGCGCGCAGGATCGAGGGTCGCGTTGCGCGCGAGATTGTCGCGCGCGAGGTTCAACGCGTCGCCGGAACTGTCGACGGAAAGCACCGACGCCGCGCCTCCCGCGAGTGCGGCCAGCGAGAATCCGCCGGTATAGCAAAAGGCATTGAGCACGCGCCTGCCTGCTGCGTGCCGACGGACGATGCGCCGGTTGTCGCGCTGGTCGAGGTAGAAGCCGGTCTTCTGGCCGTGCACGACGTCGACGCGGTAGGCGATGCCATCCTCGACGATGGTCACGACGTCGGGCAGGACGCCACGCGAGCGTGCCGGTGCGCGCCGGCAGCCCTTCGAGTGACCGTACTTCCGCGTCCGAGCGTTCGAACACGCAACGCACGCCGGTGGCTTCCTGCAGGGCGGTCGCGATGACGTCGCGCCATCGCTCCGCGCCCGCCGACAGGCATTGCAGCACGACGACATCACCGTAGCGATCGGCGATGACGCCGGGAAGCCCGTCCGACTCGCCGTGCAGCAGGCGGCCCGCCGTGTGCGATCGCCGTCGAAGAGCGCGGCGCGTGCACGTCGACGGCGCGGGCGACCGTCGTGCGCGAAGAACGTCGTGTCGATCGTCAGCCGCGGATCGAACGACCACACGCGCGCGCGAATCTGCGAAGCCGGCGAATAGGCGGCCGACGCGAGGAAAGTCCCGTCCGCGGCGACGACGGTGACGGTGTCGCCCGGACGCGGGATCGCCCTCGACGCGCTCGACCGCGCCGGAGAAAATCCACGGGTGGCGCAACCGCGACGACTTCTCGCGCCCGGGTGCCAACACCAGCGCCGGTCCGATTCCCTGGCCGGCACCGGGCACGCGCGCGACGACGCGCTCCTCGCGCGGCGCGCGATGCGATTGGCGGCGGTCGACCTTCGCGGCGGTGTGCGCCTTCAAGCGACGTTCACGCCGACCAGGCGACCGATGGCGAACGTCACGCCTCCCGCCAGCGCGCCCAGCGCCAGCGTGCGCAAGCCCGACAGCCACGCGCTGCGGCCGGTAAAGAGCGACAGCACAGCACCGACGCCGAACAGCGCCACCGCCGTGATGGCGACCGCGATGGGCAACGCGGCGCTGCCCGCGGCGAACACGAATGGCGCCAGCGGCACGGCCGCTCCCGCGGCAAAGGCGCCGAACGAACTGGCGGCCGCTCCTATCGGCGATCCCAATTCGCCGGGATTGAGTCCCAGTTCTTCGCGCGCGAGCGTGTCGAGCGCGTGCTCCGGATCGCCGATCAGGCGCTGCGCGAGCTTGTCGGCCTCGCGCCTGCGGCAGCCCCTTGGCGACATAGATGAGCGCGAGTTCCTGCGCTTCCGCCTCCGGATACTCATTCAGCTCGTCGCGTTCCAGCGCGATCTGGTACTCGTACAGTTCGCGCTGCGACCGCACCGAAACGTATTCGCCGGCGGCCATCGCAAACGCGCCCGCCGCGAGACCGGCCACGCCGGAAAGCAGCACGATGTGCGCATTCGGGCTTGGCGCCCGACACGCCGAGGATCAGGCTCGCGTTGGACACGAGACCGTCGCTGATGCCGAACACGGCAGCGCGCAGGTTGCCGCCGCCACCCAGGTTGCGGTGGCGATGCTCGACTCCGCTGCCCGCGGTGGGCACGGCATGGCCGCCCTGGTCGCCCACGGCGCTGCCGTAGATCGCCATGCCGCGAACCTTCATGGCGGCCAACACCGCGCGCAACCGCCGCGGTCCCAGCCAATGCACCAGCCGGGCGACGAGTTTCGCCCGCTCGTCCGGAACATAGGGCCCGGGTGGCGGGTGGCCCCTCGCGGTCAGCTGCGCGCGCCAGATCGCGGCCTGCGCTTCGGCTTCGATCGCGAGCCGTGCGAACAGCGCGGCGCGCGGCGTGCCGGACTCGGCTTCGGCGCACGCGCGATAGAGATAGGCGGAACGTTGCTCCTCGCCCCAGCTCTCGAGAGGATTCATGGCGGTCGGCGGGGTCACTCGGCGGGTCGTGCCGCGTTCACGACGGCGTCGATGCGCGCCATCACCTCCGGCGAGAGCTTGGGCACGACCTCCAGCGCCTTCATGTTTTCAACGACCTGCGACGGACGGCTGGCGCCGGTGATGACCGTCGAGACCCGCGGATTCTTGAGGCACCACGCGAGCGACATCTGCGCCAGCGTGCACCCGAGCGATGCGGCGATCGGCGCCAGCCGCTTGACCGTCGCGATCTTCACCGGATCGACGATGCTTTCGGCCAGCCACTCGTATCCCTTGAGCGCGGCGCGCGAGTCCTTGGGGATGCCGTCGCTGTACTTGCCGGTCAGGAGTCCGGACGCCAGCGGGCTCCAGATCGTCGTGCCCAGGCCGAGGTCGTCATACAGCCGCGCATACTCGTCCTCGACGCGTTCGCGATGCAGGAGGTTGTACTGCGGCTGTTCCGTCACCGGCTTGTGCCAGTGATGGCGGTCCGCGATGTGCCACGCCGCGGCGATCTCGGTCGCGCTCCACTCCGACGTGCCCCAGTAGTTGGCCTTGCCCGCGACGATCATGTCGGACATCGCGCGCACCGTTTCCTCGAGCGGCGTGTCCGGATCGGGACGGTGGCAATAGACGAGGTCGACGTAGTCGAGCTTGAGACGGGCGAGCGAACCGTCGATTGCCTGCATCAGGTATTTCCGGTTCAGCGTGTTCTTTTCGTTGGGGCCGTCGTGGAGTCCCCAGAAGAACTTGGTCGAGACGATGTAGGACGCGCGGCGCCAGCCGGACTTCGCGAGCACTTCGCCCATGATGGTCTCGGACTGGCCCTTGGCGTAGATCTCGGCGTTGTCGAAGAAGTTGACGCCGGCGGCATAGGCGGCGGCCATGCATTCGCGCGCCTCGTCGCTGCCCATCTGGTTGCCGTACGTAACCCAGGATCCGAAGGAGAGTTCGCTTACCTTGAGTCCGGAACGCCCGAGCCGGCGATATTTCATTGCGGTCATGGAAGGTCTTTTGGGTTGCAAAGGCGGCCCGGGGATCGGGACGCGCGCTAGAATCCGTCGTCGTCATTCTAACTTAAGGCCATTCGCATGCCTGCCCGACGCACCGGCCGTACCCGCACTCTGGCGCCGCTCGATGTAGCGGCGCTTTGGCAAATCAAGCGCATCGGCGATCCGACGTTGTCGCCGGACGGCCGCGTCGCGTGCGCGCCGGTCACATCGTTCGCGATGGACACCAACGAATCGAGCACCGAGTTGTGGCTGTTCCCCACGGGCATCGCCGACGGCGATCTTGCGGCAAAGGGAACGGCCGCCATCAATCGGCCGCGCCGACTCACCGCGGGCGACAAGGACAGCGAGCCGCGCTGGTCGCCGGACGGCAAGTGGATCGCGTTCACCGCCAAGCGCAAGGATGACGCCGAACCGCAGGTGTATCGCATCGCGCCCGACGGCGGCGAGGCGGAGCGCGTCACGAAGATCGCCACCGGGGCGGCCGCTCTGAAATGGTTTCCCGACGGGAAGCGCATCGCCTTCGTGTCCAGCGTCTGGCCGGACTTGAAGACGGACGCGGCGCAGGCCAAACGGCTGAAGGAACGCAAGGACTCGAAAGTGAAGGCGCACGTGACCGAGCGCGCGGCCACGCGCTACTGGGATCACTGGCTGACCGACGGACGCGAACCCCACGTGTTTGCGTGCGACGTGCGCACCGGACACAGCGAGGACCTGCTGGCGGGCCTCGACGGTCGCGCTGCCGCCATGGGAGCCGTCGGCGGAGGACTTCGACATCGCTCCGGATGGTCGGCAGCTCGCGATCACCGCCGACCTGGCGGCCGAGCCCGACCTCATGAACCAGCGCGACATCGTGACCATCGAGCTGGCCACGCGCCGCAAGCAAGTGATGACCGCGGCGACGGGCACCGACGACGCGTCGCCGGTCTACTCGCCGGACGGCCGGTGGCTCGTCTTCAGTTCCTTCGACACCAAGCGCGCGTTCAACGACCAGGGGCATCTCACGCTGTGCGCGCGCCGCGGCGGGGCGCTGCGCGCGCTGGCGCCGAAATTCGACCGCGCCGCGATGCACGTGCAATGGAGTCCCGATTCCGGCGCGCTCCTGTTCGTGGCCGAGGACCGCGGGCGCGTCGGACTGTACCGCCTGCCGCTTGCCGCGGCCCAGCCGGACCTGCTTGTGCCGGGCGGCGACATCACGGGTTTCGCCCGCTCGCGCAACGGCGGAGTCCTGGCTTTCGCGCGCGCCACGGCGAGCCACCCGACGGCGCTGTTCGCGGCTCGCGGCGACGGAACGGCGGCGCGCGGCATCGAGTCGATGAATCGCGCGCTGCTCGCCCGGCATGCGCTTGGCGACGTGCGCGAATTCACGGTCAAGGGGTGGCACGGCGAGCCGGTGCAGATCTTCGTCATCTATCCGCCCAAATTCGATCCGAAGAAGAAGTGGCCGCTGCTGCATTCGATCCACGGCGGCCCGCACGCCGCGCATCACGACGGCTGGCACTTTCGCTGGAATACGCAGGCCTTTGCCGGCCGCGGCTATGTGGTCGTGTGCGTCAACTATCACGGCTCGACCGGGTTCGGACAGAAATTCCTGGAGACGATCACGACGCGGTATGGCGAGAAGGAATTCGCCGACACCGAAGCGGCGACCGACTTCATGCTGAAGCAGGGCTACATCGACCGCACGCGCATGGTCGCCACCGGCGGCAGCTACGGCGGCTACATGGTCGCCTTCATGAACGGCCACACGGACCGCTACAAGGCCTATGTCTGCCACGCCGGCTGCTACGACTGGGTCAGCATGATGGCGACCGACGCGTTCCAGTTCTTCGCCAAGGAGCTGGGCGCATTCCACTGGGAAAACGCGCCGCAGGTGATGCGCCAGTCGCCGCACCATTACGTGAAGGCCGCGAAGACGCCGACGCTGGTGATCCATGGCGAGCAGGATTACCGCGTGCCCGCGACGCAGGCGCTGCAGTACTACAACACGCTGCATGCGAAGAAGGTGCCGACCCGCCTGGTCTGGTTTCCGGACGAAAACCACTGGATCCTGAAGCCGCAGAATTCGCGGCTCTGGTACGGCGAATTCTTCGCGTGGATCGAGAAGTACGCGAAAGCCGGGCCGACCCGGTCGGCGCGAAGATAGCGCTCCTACAGCGTGCCGGCTCCGGTGCGGCGCATGGCCGTCTCGAGAAGTTCCTGGCAGCCGACGCAGCGCGCGGACATCGGAGAGATGTCGAGCCGAGCGATGGGAATCGGCTTTCCGCATTCGAGACAAATGCCGTAGGTGTTGTTCTTGATGCGCGACAGCGCCGCCTCCACTTCCTGAAGTTCGGCGGCGTCGCGGGAGACTTCGGCGACGTCGAGCGCGGTCTCCAGGTCGGCGACCGCCCAGTCGTCGGTTTCCTCCATGCGATTGCGCATCCCCAACAGCGCCGGGTTGTCCTGGGTGTTGAGCTTGGTCTCGATCTCCGCGCGCAGGGCCAGGCGTCGGGCGACGAGCTTCGCCTGCAGGGCGCTGCGTTGGGAGGCGTTCAGTGGGGATGGGGCGGCAGACATGGGATGCTCCCTCGAAGGGGTTCCGTAGAGCGCGCGCGGGCGCCAGTTGCGCAATCCCGGCGCATTGACCAAGGGGACCACGCTGAACGGGCTTCGTTACGGGCCTTGAATCCGGCGCGCATGGCCTCAGATTGGCATTGCGAGCGGCCGACCGCCTTGCGTTACGTCAAGGACGTCGCCCGCGCACCTACATTGAGTCCTTAAGAGGAGTGAAAACATGCAAACCGTGCAATTGTACGACCCGTTCGCCAGCGCCGGTCTCGAGGATCTTTTCCGCGGCCTGTTCAAGCCGGTCCAGGTGGCCAGGGATGCCGCCGTCGCCATCAAGGTCGACGTGACCGAAAAGGACAACGGCTATGTCGTCCACGCGGAAATCCCGGGCGTAAACCGCGACGACATACAGGTCACCATCGAAGGCAGCCAAGTCACGATCGCGGCGGAAGTGAAGCGCACCGTCGAGGCGAAGGACGGCAATGGCAAGGACGATGAGCGCGTGCTGCGCAGCGAGCGCTACTACGGAGCCGTATACCGCAGCTTCGTGCTCCCCGTTGAACTCGACGAGGAAGCCGAGCGCGGCCAAGTACGAGAACGGCGTCCTGGAACTGAAGCTGGCCAAAAAGGCCGCGGTCGCGGGCCGCAAGCTGACGATTCAGTAAGCGACGGGTTCCTTCCGGTCGACGCGCGCGGGGGACGCCTCCGCGCGCGTTGGCGCGTCCAGGGTCAGCGCACGCGCCGGGCCGGGAATTCTTCCTCGATGTTGTCCCTGAAGTAGCTCCACGGCGACGATGCGCCGGAGAAGCGCCGCCACATTTCCGGCGTGACGCCGGTGTACTCGAACGTCCCGGCCGTCAGCTCCACGACCAGCTTCTGCTCGCGGGTGTCGTAGCCGGCGGCGCGCAGGCTGCCGCCGTTCATTCGCTTCATTTCCATTGCGCGCTCCTTCGCGTCCGCGTCCCGAATGCGCTGATGCTACGATTATAGCCACGCCGCATTTCCGTCGGGGTTCCCTTGACCATCCTGCATCCGGGCCGCGTACTGCGGGCTGCTCGTTCTTGTCGCTTCGCTTGCGCTGACAGCGCGCGGAGGCGGCGAACGACGGCAAAGACGCTGCGCGTGGTGCTGGCCATCGCGGAAACGAGCTTCGACCCGGCGTTCGCCTCGGATGCCGCGTCCGACGACGTCATCGCCTGCATCATGGAGGCGATGCTCGACTACGACTACCTGGCGCGGCCGGTGAAGCTCGTGCCGCGCACGCTGGAAGCGTTGCCGGTCATGGAGGAGGGCGGCAAGCTCTTCACGATGAAGGTGAAGAAGGGAATCTTCTTCACGCCCGACCCGGCCTTCAAGGGCAAGCCGCGCGAACTGACCGCGGCCGATCACGCCTACGCGCTGAAGCGGATCATGGACCCGGCGGTGCAATCGCCGTGGCTGTGGATGCTCGAAGGCAAGATCGTGGGTCTCGACGACGTGCGCGAGAAGGCGAAGAAGACGGGCAAGTTCGACTACGACGCGCCGGTGGCGGGAATCACGCTCATCGACCGTCATACGTTCAAGATTCGCCTCAACGCTCCGGACCTGCGCTTTCTCTACGTCCTGGCCGTTCCCAACACCGCGGCGATGGCGCGCGAAGTGGTCGAGGCCTACGGCAACGACATCGGTGCGCACCCTGTCGGCACCGGTCCCTACGTGCTCGGCCAATACAAGCGCAGTTCGCGCATCGAACTGCTGGCCAACCCGGGATTCCGCGAGGTGACCTACACGCCGGCTGGCCCCATTCCGGCCGCGTCCGAGGCCGTCGCCGCCAATCTCAAAGGCAAGCGCCTGCCGCGGCTGCCGCGCATCGACGTCAGCATCATGGAGGAGGGCCAGGCGCGCTGGCTTGCGTTCCTGAGCGGCGAAGTCGACTACCTGAACCTGCTGCCGGTAAACCTGATCGCCCAGGCGCTCGACAACGGCAAGCTCAAGCCCGACCTCGTGGCGAAAGGCGTCGTGCACCAGCCGCTGGTGCGCCCGAGCGTCGCCTTCACCTACTTCAACATGGAAGACCCGATTGTCGGGGGCTACGAACCGGCGCGCATCGCGCTGCGGCGCGCCATGGGCATGGCCTACAACAACGACGAGGCGATCCGCGTGCTGTTGTCCGGGCGCGCGCTGCCCGCGAGCGGTCCCATTCCGCCGGACATCGCCGGCTACAACCCGAAACTCAAGACCGCGGCGCAGGTGTTCGATCCGCCGCAGCCAAGGCGCTGCTCGACAAGTTCGGCTACAAGGACCGCGATGGCGACGGCTACCGCGAAACCCCGGAGGGCAAGCCGCTGGTCGTCGAACGCTGGTCGCCGCCGACCACCATCGCGCGCGAACGCGACGAACTGTGGAAGAAGAATCTGGACGTGATCGGCATCCGCGTCACGTTCAAGTACGACAAGATGCCGGAATTGCGCAAGATGGGACGCAAGGGCCAGATCCCGATGCGCGACGACGGCTGGAACGCCGACTATCCGGACGCCGAGAACTTCATGCAGCTATTGTATGGACCGTCAGTGGGCCAGGCCAACTATTCGCGCTTCAACCTGCCTGAATTCAACAAGCTGTTCGACGAGGCGCGCACGCTTCCCGACTCGCCGGCGCGTACCCGCCTGTTCGACAAGATGACGGACCTGGTCGTGGCCTACGCGCCGTGGCGCGTGCGGTACAACGACATCGAGGACTCGCTCGCCAATGCCTGGGTCCGCAACTACGTTCCGCATCCGATGCGCAACGAAGGATGGATGTACATGGACGTGGACGAGGCGCAGCGCGCGAAACGCAAGTGAGCGGAAGTGAGGCACGTCGGCGGATTTCAGCCAGCGCGTCACGTTCGGCCATGAATTTGCAGATCGCCGCGTCGTCCATCTCGCCGTAGCCCGCGTCGACCAGGCGCTGGAATGCCGCGTGAGCGGCGCTCGCGAATGTCGCGTCCTGCCCCAGGCGCGCCGCGAACTCCGCGGCGATGCCTGACATCCTTGGCAAGGATCTTCGCCGCGGCGCGCGGCGCGAAATCGCCGGCCAGCGCGCGCGGCAGGCGGTCCGCGAACATCCAGCTGGCGCCGGAACTCGCGTTGACGACGTCCACGAATCTGCTGCGGATCGAGTCCGGCGCGGACGGCGAGCGCCAGTGCCTCCGCGCCCGCGGCGAGATTGACGGCGGCAAGCAGGTTGTTGACGATCTTGAACTTGGCGGCAGTGCCGGGCGCATCGCCCACGCGGAACACGCGTCCGGCCACGGCGCCGAACACAGGCTCGCAGCGCGCCACCGCTTCGGCGGCGCCGGCGACCATCATGGTCATGGTGCCGTCGGCGGCGCGGCGCGGGCCGCCGGAGACCGGCGCGTCGACGAGAACGACGCCGTGCGAGGCGAGGCGGTCCGCCAGCGCGCAGGTGTAGTCGGGCGCCACCGTCGACGAGAGCACGACGATCGAGCCGGGTCGAAACGCCGCTGCTGCACCGTCGGCGCCGAAGAGGACGTCGTCCGCCTGCGCCGAGTCGACGACCAGCACGATCGCGATGTCGCAGGCGCGTGCCAGCGATGCGGCGTCCGGATGGCAGGTGGCGCCCAGCGATTCGGCTTCGGCGTGGGCCTCGGGACGGATGTCGCGCGCATGCGCTGGGAAATGGCCGCGCAGCAGGCTGGCCAACACGCCCATGCCCATGGCGCCGATGCCGATGACGCCGACGGCGGGGCGCAGCGCGTTCATTGGACCCTCACGCTTGTGGTTGACGCCACTGCCGCTGCCGCCAAGGGGTGTGCAATTCGCGCCTCGGGGCAGTGACGCGAGCAGCCGACGAGGGGCCCCGCGAAGCGGGGATCGACGGCAACGGCGAGTCGGCACGCGAGGCCGACTCTCGCCGCAACGAATTCGTTCGGAACCCCAAAGAGGCCGAGGCCCTTCGGCGCTCATATGGGTTATCGCCGACGCCTACTTGGCCGGCGGCATGATGGCGTAGGGTTCGCAGTCCTTCAGCGGCGTCACCACGCCGTCGCGGATCAGTTGCAGCTCGGTGCCTTTGCCGCGCAGTTCCATCGTGCCGTTGCTGTAGCGCACGCCGGAAGTCGCCGGCAACTGGTACAGCGTCACGCGCTGCACGCCGTCCAGCAGCATGCGTGCCTCGCCTTCCGCGAACCGGACCACGAAGCGCTCGCCGTTGTAGGAACAGGCGAAGGTGCTCTTGGCGATCTCCTCTTCCTTCTTTTTCATCGGGTTCTCGCAGGCGGCCACGGCCAGCGCGGCGAAGGCGATGAGCAGGGTGCGGTTGCGTGCGGGCAAGGGCGTCATGCGTGGTTTACCGCGTGGGGAAGGTGGCAACGAGGATAGCACCGCGCGATAGCTGCGGCCAGACGGCCGCCAATTCGCGAGCGGTCAGGCGGCCGCGTCTCGCCTGGCCGGGGCGAAGCGATGCGCACGCGCGTAGGAGAGCACCTCCGCCTCCTGCCCGCTCGCGATCCCTCGCTGCACTTCCTGCCACCAGGACGCGTCGAGCAGGTCGCGATGAAAGGCCATGAACGCCTCGCGTACCCGCACGTCGGTAAGGAGGAACGTGGCGAACTCCTCCGGAAAGACGTCGAGCGGACCCACGGGATACCAGACGTCGCTCGCCATTTCGTCGTATCCGGGAGGAGGGTTCGGTATCCGGCGGAACTTGCAGTCGGCCAGGTATTCGATTTCATCGTAGTCGTAGAACACGACGCGGCCGTAGCGCGTCACGCCGAAATTCTTGAACAGCAGGTCGCCGGCGAAGATGTTGACGATGGCCAGTTCGCGGATGGCGTCGCCGTACTCGCGGACCGCGTGGATGCGCTGCGCATCGTCGGCGCCTTCGAGATACAGGTTGAGCGGCGTCATCCGCCGCTCGATATAGAGGTGCCGCACGATGATCCGGTCGCCTTCCTCCTCGACCTGCGACGGCGCGACATCCTTCAATTCCGCCAGCAATTCCGGCGAAAAGCGGCTGCGCGGAAACGCGACGTCGGAATACTCGAGGATGTCCGTCATCCGGCCCGCGCGGTCGTGATGCTTGACCAGCGCATACTTGCGCATGACCTTGCCGCGGTCGGTGTCCTTGGACGCGGCGATGCGGTCCTTGATCACCTTGAACACGTACGGATAGGACGGCAGCGTGAACACGCTCATCACCAGGCCCTTGATCCCCGGCGCGATGATGAAGCGGTCGCGCGAGTGCGCAAGATGATGCAGGAAGTCGCGGTAGAAGAGATTCTTGCCCGCCTTCTGCAATCCGACCATCGTGTAGAGCTCGGCGGCCGTCTTGTCCTGCAGCATCGCGCGGAGAAATGCGATGTAGGCCGACGGCACCTCCATGTCGACCAGGAAATACGAGCGGTTCGCGGAAAAGAGGAGCGCCAGCTCGACGTCGTCCAACAGCAGCGCGTCGACGTACAGCAGGCCGTCCGGCGCGTGCTTCAGCGCAATGGCGAACGGATAGAAATTGTTGCCGTTGACGACGCGCCCGACCATGTAGGCGGTCTGGTCGCGGAAGAACAGCGTCGACAGCACCTGGATCTGGTGATTGGCCTCGGTCACGAAGGGTCGCGGAACGCGTCGCCGGAACGCCGCCAGCACGTTGCGCAGATCGCGCCGGAAATCGGAGAACCCCCGCTCCAGGCGAAAATCGAGAACGATGTCGATCAGCGCGTTGCGCGGACCCTTCTCCAGCGGGTAATAGCTGCGATAGGTCGGCGGGTCGGCGTCGATGTGCTCGGTGGACATCGCCGGCCGGACGAAGATGAACCGGTTGTGGAAATACGCGCGGTGCAGGATCTTGCACGACACCGAGTTGAAGAACGTTTCCGCGCATTCCGGCTGCTTGTGGTCGATCAGCAGGCCGATGAAGTGGAGCTTGGTGCGCTCCCACAGCGCGTCGGCGCCGGCGCCGTCCAGCCCGGCGGTGCGGAATTCGGTCCGGATGCGCGCGGCCGTCTCCTCCACGCGGCGATCGTAGAAATCGATGCGGTCGCGGGCCACATGCCGGATCGCCCGCCAGTTGGCCGTTTCGAAGTGATGCTTGGCCGCGCGCGCGCAATCGCGGAACAGCGCGTAGTGGCGGTCGAAACCGTCGCGCAGCACGACGGCGACGGCGCGCGCGATATCTTCGGCGGCGGTCGGGAACCGCTGCGAGATGCGCCGTGGCGCGCGCGGGACTCACACGATCACTTGGGGGCCGGACCTTGCTCGGCTTCCCGCTGTTCTTCCTGCAGGACCTTCAGGTTGGCGTTGTATTCCTCGACCGTGCTGTTGGCGAGCTTTTGCCGGGCTTCGATCTGGGCGCGCATTTCGTTGACAAAGGCCGTGGTGCAGGTTCCGTAGGCCTTCATTTCGTTCATCCACGCTTCCTTGCGGACGTCGCTGGCCTTCTTGCCCGGGTAATGTCCGGGCTTGACGCACGTCGACGCGGGCAGGGCAGCGGCCGCCGGTGCGGCGGTCGCGGGCGCCGTCGGGGCGGGCGTTTGCGCGAGGGCGCTCGCGGCGGCGACGGTGACGAACAGGGCGAACAACAGGCGAATGGAGGTCATGGCGGATATGGACTGTTGAGGGAAAGACCTCAATTCTAAACCGGCGGGCATGCCCAGGACAACGCAGGGGCGAAGCCCGTCGGCCCGGACAGGTCGTTCAGTTGCGCGGCAGCAGCACGGCGGCGAGCGCCGACAGTCCGACCGCGATCAAGTCCACGGCAAAGCCGTCCGTTCGCTGCGCCTGCTCGCGGGCCAGCGCGCGCTCGAACTGCGCGGCGGCCATGATGCCGGCCGCGGCCCGCGCGGCGTCGTCCATCGGCGGCGGCGCGGTGGCCGTATCGGTGGCGTTGAGTTCGCGTACCGCGCGGCTGGCAGCTTCCGGGTCGAGGATGGCGATGGGCGCGCGACAGAATTCGCAGGCGGTGGACGTCGCGAGGTCGATCGGCGCGCCGCAGCTCGAGCAGCGGATCGACCTTGACCAGCGACTTCAGCCGCTCCAGTTCTTCTTTCGGAATCGGCCGGATGAAATTCTTTTCCCTGAGAAACTGGAAGAACGGAGTGAGGCGGCCGTGGCCGCGCACGCAGCGATAGTACGAAAACCGGGTGGTGTGCTGCAGGTCCTGGGTCTCGGCCAGCGGCGTATCGCACCGCGGGCACGGTCATGTGCCGCGGCAATGCGCGGCGCGTCTCCGGACGCGCGGCGTGGATCGCGCGAAAGAGCTCCAGCGTCGCCTTGGGCGACAGCTGCGGACTCTCCATCGGATCGAACCACAGCGCCTGGCAGAGATCGCAGAGATCGACGACCTGCGTGCCGGCCGCGCGCCGTTCGACGTCGAGCGCCTGCATGGGGTTGCGGCAGCCGGGACAGCGGATCACGGAATTCATTCGGACGCGCTACAACGCCTTTGCCGAAAAGGTATTGCACGTGCGCGGGTCGCCCGACCGCAATCCGGTCTGGAACCATTTCATGCGCTGTTCGGCCTTGCCGTGCGTGAATGCGTCGGGCACGACGTAACCCTGCGTCCGCTTCTGGATCGCGTCGTCGCCGACGGCCGAGGCCGCGCGCAGACCCTCTTCGGCGTCGCCGGGTTCGAGCAGGTTGCGCTTGGCCGCGTAGAAGCCCCACACGCCCGCATAACAGTCGGCCTGCAATTCCAGGCGCACCGACAGAGCGTTGCGCTGGCGCTCGTCGACCCGGCCCGCCGCCTGGTCGAATTCGCGCATCGTTCCCATCAGGTTCTGCACGTGGTGGCCGACTTCATGCGCGATCACGTACGCCTGCGCGAAATCGCCGGGCGCGCCGAACCGGTTCTGCAATTCCTGGAAGAACGCCGTGTCGAGATAGAGCTTGCGGTCGGCGGCGACAATAGAACGGCCCGGAGGCCGCGCTCGCCCTTCCGCACATCGACACGACGGACCTGCGGAAAAGGACGAGCTTGGGTGGCTCATAGCGCGACCCCATCGCCTGGAACAGCGCCGTCCAGACGTCCTCGGTGTCGCCCAGCACGCGGACGGAAAGCCCTTTGTCCGGATCCTCTGGACCCTTGGCGGCTTGCGGGGCCCGGACCTGCGGACCATAGCCCGGAGGCGCGGACTGAGGCGCGGGGGCCGGCGCCGGTCCCGGAGGTGCGCCGCCTTCCATCATGCCGAGGAACTGCAGCGGATTGACGCCGAACAGCAGGCTGACGATCACGATCAGGATCATCGCGCCGCCGCCCAACTTCATTCCTCCGCCGAAGGGAACGCCGCCGCCGGACGGCTGACCTCCGGTCACGTCCTCGACGTTGTCACTGCGACGCATGTCTCCCCAGCGCATGTCAGTTCCTCCCGTTCATTTCGCCGAGGCGATGGCCTTTTGCAGGTCGCGGTACTCGTCGCACTTCGTGCCGCAGATGCGCTCGAGGGCGGCCAGGTGCTCGCGCGCCTTGGCCTTGTTGCCGGTGAGCAGGTAGGTCTCGCCGATGTACTCGTGCGCGCCGCGGTGCTTGGGCTCGAGTTGCAGCGCCGCGCGATACTGCTCGAAGGCCTCGTCGTAGCGACCCTCGTGCCGCAAGGCGTACCCCAGCCAGTTGCGCAGGTCGGCGTTCGTGGGTTCGGCGACCAGCGCGACGTTGAGATTGTCGATCGCGCGCTTCCAGTCGCTGACCTTGATGGCTTCCAGTCCGGCCTGGTAATCGAGGTTCTGCGACGGCGCGGACTCCTCGGTGCCGTTGCCGGCGGCGGACGCGCCGAACAGAAGCAGCGAAGCCAGCAGCAGCGCCCGGACGAGGCGCGCCACCGGACGACGGCGACACAGCGGGCAGCGTCATCGCGGCACTCCTCAAGGCTTCAGCGCCCGGTAGAGAAACGGCAGGCTGACATCCATGCGGTAATCGACCGACGAATGTGTGTCGTCGAACTCCTCGTACGTGTGCTTGATCCCGTTCAGTGCCAGTTCGCGGGAAAGGATGCGCGCGCCGAAATGCAGATGATACTGGTCGCGCCAGCCGCAATCCATGTAGATGCCGCGCAGCGTGCGCAGGTTGTCCCGGTACTTGCCGACGAGATGGATCGGGTCGTGCTTCTGCCATTGCTTCCAGCGCGCCGGAAGCAGCTGTCCGGTTTCCAGATCGATCGGCAGCCGGAAACCCAAGCGGCGCGTCGGGATCCGGATCGTAGGACGCGGCCATGCATATTTCCATCAGCGCATGCCCTTCGGCGTCGTTCAGCTTTTCCTTGCTCCAGATCGCGTCGAGGAAGCGCCGGATGCGGCCGTCGTCGTAGCCTTCGCCGGTGCCGTCGGCATCCTTGACGACATCGATCCTGCCCGGCTGCCGGCGAGGGCGGCGATACCGGTCGAGCTCGTTCAGCGTGCGCGGCCAATCCGTGAGGTAGCAGTAGTCGAAATAGGCGTCGCCCGAATGATTCGCGATGGCGCCCCAGTACTTCGCGTATTTCATGCCGTGAATCATCGCGCCGTAGCCGCCCGACGACTTGCCGAAGCAGCCGCGGTGGTCGCGCGAGGCCAGCGTGCGGAATTCGCGGTCGACGAACGGAATCAGCTCGCGGGTCAGGTAGTCCGCATACGCGCCCAGCGCCGACGAGTTGATGTACTGGTTGCCGCCGAGGCAATTGAAGCAATCCGGAAACACGATGATGCACGGCCCCATCCTGCGCTCGTGCATGAGGCGGGCGGCGCGCTCCGGCACGTTTTCGTCGAACGGCCGCCAGCCGACGTGCGCCAGGCCCGAGCCGGTGTAGCCCACGAGGTCCCACAGCACCGGATAGCGCCGGCCCCGCCCGCTGCTCTTGCCGCGCGCCGTGCCGTCGTCGTACCCGGGGGGCAGCCACACGGCCAGCTTGCGCAGCGTCGGGTCGTTGAACGGGTTGTCCGCCAGGATCCTCGACTCGTGGTCGAGCACGACAAGCTTGCCGGTACTCTTCAGGGATTGCTTGCGGGCCATTGCTTTGTCCGGGGAAGAGGCAGCGAGTCGCGCCAGTGCGACGTCGCGGGAATTGTAACCGGCTGCGCCAGCCGACGGGTATCGGCGACGCGCAGGTCGTTCGCCGCGTCAGGCGTCGTGCGTCGCCAATTCGCGCAGACGCGGCCTGCAGGCGCGCGATGTCGCCGCAACAGGTCGAAGTAGCGGAACTCGTTGCCGCCCTTGGCGCGCGCAATCGCGATTGCGCGGACCTTGTCCGTGGCCGGCCATCGTGGAGGTCTGGTATCCGGCACAGCAACAGGCAGTACGACTGGAACGCGGCGCGCTCGGCTTCTCGGCCAGCCGGTGGTTTCCGCGACGCCCAGCGCCGTTGTCGCGATGCGCGTCGCGGCTGCCATCGCTTTGGCGCGGTTGCCATGAAAGCGCTTGGCGATCCATGCGGATACGGCAAGCGACAGATCCGCCGGGTCGCATGCCGCCGCGGCGGATGGGTCCGCATTCAACCGCAATTCGATGTCGGACCGCGTGAATCGTCGCAGCACCGTGCAATGGCGGGCGGTATCCCGGCGTGCTGCGCATACGCTGGAATTCCGCTGCCGCCAGCGCGGCGAGTGCGGCGTCGACGGGCCGGAATCGCCAGCCGGTAGTAGAACCAGAAGGCGCCCGACTCGAGGCCTTCGCGGTTGCCGCCGCCGAACTGCGAGGGCTCGGCAATGAAATGATCGATGCCGAAGCGCTGGCGGTACACGCGAAGCACCTGGCAGAACAGGTGGGCGGATTCGCCGCCGCGATACGGCGCGAAGATGTTGACGCCGATTTTCGCCGTGCCGAGAAAGGGCCACGCGCCTCCATAGCCGACGGGCAGCGAATTCTTGAACAGCATGAATCCCACGTGCGAGTCGAGCGGCAGCCTGCGGCCGGGAGCCATCGTGTACAGCGCGATCGCCACGCCGCGCCCGAGCACGTGGTACTCGACGCCATCCGGTTCCGCCGCGGCGAGCGCATCGGTTTCGCGACCGAGGCTCGCCAGCATCGCGCGACCCGCGTCGAGCACCTGCCGCCGCTGCGCGCGCGTGAGCGCTCGCGGCGGCGCAAGTGGCCGCGACATGAGCGCCAGCGGGTCAACGCCGCGCTTGAGCTCGCCGCGATGGTAATAGGTCCGCTCGCCAGGACCGCGGACGAACGTACGCGACAGCGCGGTGGCGCCGGGACTGATCGGATGAATGCCTTCAGCGAATCGAAGAGATGCTCGCGGAGATTGTCGGTGCAGGGCAACGCGGCGAATTGCGCGATCAGCCACTGCAGACGGGTGCCGCGATGCCCGCGGCTTGCCTCGCGCAGGAATTCGTCCGGACCCGCCTCCGCGGACAGCAATTCGAATTCCATCGCAGGCAGCGCGTGCCGCAGCAGTTCCGGCAATGACGCGCCGCTCTCGTCGAAGGAGTCGATTTCGGCGTGGCGCGGATGTTCGTCCGCCAGCCAGCGCGCGATGTCGTAGCCGAACGCGATGGTCATCGGCGCCCAGGCCACGCCGCTGTTGGCCAGGCGCGCAGCGCGTGCGCGCTGGGCCGCCTTCGAGCATGATGCGCGCGGCCGCCGCGACGCGGACCAGTTCGCGCCGCGCAGCGGCGTGGAGGCGGGGCGACTCCGGATAGGCGAGCAGGAACAGCAGGCAGTCGTGATAGGCGAGCAGCGATTCCGGATCGATCAGCGCGCAGCGGCCGCATTCGCGCAGCAGCGTCGCCTTGCGTGCGGCGGGCTCGCGGCCGAAGCGGTTCGCGCAGGCGCGCAGCGCGACGACCAGGTCACGCAGCGGCGGCGCTGCCTGGCCCGGCTCGGCGACACGACGGGGGCGCGACATGGCGGTGGGCTTCGCAGGCAGGCCGCCATTATCGCCCGCCGGCCGGGCTTCCGCCGTCAGCGGCCTTTGTCGAGCAGCGATCCCCGGCACTTGCCGGCGCCGCAGCGGCAGGCGTACTGCGCACGCTCGCGCTTGCTCAACCGGCCATCGATATGCAAGCGGTAGTCATAGGCACAGCTCTTCGCCGGGACGGATCTTGCGCCTCGCCTCGATGAACACGCGGCCATGCTCGTCCTCGAACGTCCGGCAATTGGGATCGCAGGAATGATTGATCCAGCGCGCCGCGTTGCCGCGGACGCGGGCGTCGATGACGCGGCCGTCGTCGAGCTGGAACAGGAACGTGTGCGCCGTGTCGTCGGGATCGCTGTCGGGACGCGCCATGGCTTCGTCCCACGACGCGCGCTGGCCCTTGTATTCGACGATGACGGTGCCCCTGGGGATCGTTTCCGTGGCGAACACGCCGCGGCCGTGGATGCCTGAATTGCGGACGAGGTAAGGTTTCTTCGTTGGAGTTGCGGCCATGAGTCGACGTGGTTGATGGATTGCTGGATTTTCGCACGTCGCGCGCCTTGACGATACACGCTTGAGCCGCGTTGCCGGCGATGCCCGATCGCGGCGACGAGTTTCCGTCGCGGCTCGGCCGCTATACTTGGCGACTCGAGCCCACCACACGCACCGGAGTCGCTCCATGCGCATCGCCCAGAACGTCACCGAACTCATCGGCAACACGCCTCTCGTACGCATCAACCGCCTCACCGCGGGCATGAGCGCGCAGGTCGTGGGCAAGCTGGAATTCCAGAATCCGGCGCACAGCGTCAAGGACCGCATCGGCGATGGCGATGATCGACGCGGCGCAGGAGGCCGGCAAGATCAAGCCCGACACGATCGTGCTGGAGCCGACGTCCGGCAACACCGGCATCGGGCTGGCCATGGTCTGCGCGGCGCGGGGCATCAAGTGCGCGTTCGTGATGCCGGAAACGATGAGCCGCGAACGGCGCCTGCTGCTCAAGGCGTATGGCGCGGAACTCATCCTCACGCCGGGACCGGACGGCATGACCGGCGCCATCAGGAAGGCGACAGGAGCTGGCCGCCGCCGATTCGCGCTATTTCATTCCGCAGCAGTTCGAGAACCCGGCCAATCCGGAGATCCATCGCAAGACCACGGCGGAGGAGATCTGGCGCGACACGGACGGCAAGATCGACATCTTCGTGTCGGGCATCGGCACCGGCGGCACCATCACCGGCGTGGGCGAGGTGCTGAAGGCGCGCAAGCCGGGCGTGCAGGTCGTGGCCGTCGAGCCGGACGCGTCGCCGGTGCTGTCGGGCGGCGTCAAGGGGCCGCATCCGATCCAGGGCATCGGCGCCGGCTTCGTGCCGGCCATTCTCAACACGAAGATCTACGACGAGGTGATCCGGGTCAAGAACGACGACGCGCTGGCGATCGCGCGGCGCATGGCGACCGAGGAGGGACTGCTGGTCGGCATCTCGTCCGGTGCGGCGACCTGGGCGGCGCTTGAAGTGGCGAAGCGGCCGGAAAACGCGGGCAAGCTGATCGTCGTGATCATCCCGTCGTTCGGCGAGCGCTACCTGTCCACGGTGCTGTTCTCGCACCTCGAAGTCTAGCGACCCTTCATCTGCCTTTCGGCGCGAAGCGGCGCGTCGCAACGCCGGCCTGGGCCTGCGCCGAGGCTGGCTTGGCGCCAGCGGGCTTCCCCGTCGCCGCTGGCCGCGGCGTGCGTCGCGCGGCTTCTGCTGTCGCCTGGCCGCCGCGTCCCGAGCTTGCTCCCCGGCCTTTGGCCTGCGCCTGGCCGCCGCCGCGACCGTGACCGCCACCGCCGCCGCCGCCGCGGCTCTGTCCGCCGCCGCCGCGTTGCTGACGCTGCAGGATCGGCTGCGCGCGCGCGTTGGGATCGGGCGTGAAGCCCGGCACGACGACGGACGGGATCTCGCGCTTGATCAGCCGCTCGATGTCGTGCAGGAAGGCGCGCTCGTCGACGCAGACCAGCGAAATCGCCTCGCCGGTCGCGCCGGCGCGGCCGGTGCGGCCGATGCGGTGCACGTAGTCCTCGGGCACGTTCGGCAGGTCGTAGTTCACCACGTGCGGCAACTGGTCGATGTCGATGCCGCGCGCGGCGATGTCGGTGGCCACCAGCACCTGCAGGTCGCCGTCCTTGAACTCCGCCAGCGCGCGCGTGCGCGCCGACTGGCTCTTGTTGCCGTGGATCGCGAGCGCGGTGATGCCATCGTCGTTCAACTGTTCGGCGAGCTTGTTCGCGCCGTGCTTGGTGCGCGTGAACACCAGCACCTGGTGCCAGTTCTGCGTCTTGATGAGGTGCGACAGCAGCTCGCGCTTCCGGTCGCGGTCCACCGGGATGGACCTTCTGCGTGATGATCTCGACCGTCGAGTTGCGCCGCGCGACTTCGATCATCGCCGGCGCGTTGAGCAGGCCGTCGGCCAGCGCCTTGATCTCCTCCGAGAACGTCGCCGAGAACAGCAGGTTCTGCCGCCGCTTCGGCAGCACGGCGAGGATGCGCTTGATGTCGCGGATGAAGCCCATGTCGAGCATGCGGTCGGCTTCGTCCAGCACCAGGATCTCGACGTGGCTCAAGCTCACCGTGCCCTGGCCCATGTGGTCGAGCAGGCGGCCCGGTGTGGCGACGAGGATGTCGACGCCGCGCTTGAACTGCGCGATCTGCGGATGGATGCCGACGCCGCCGAAGATGACCGTCGACGTGAGCTTCGCGTACTTGCCGTACGTGCGCACCGATTCCTCGACCTGCGCGGCAAGTTCGCGCGTCGGCGTCAGGATCAGCGCGCGGATGGCCTTGGGACCCTGGCGCGCTGCGCCCGGCCGAAGTGGCGAGGCGCTGCAGCATCGGCAGCACGAAGCCTGCGGTCTTGCCGGTGCCGGTCTGCGCGCCGGCCAGCAGGTCGCCGCCAGCGAGCACGGCGGGAATCGCCTGCGCCTGCACCGGCGTGGGTTGGGTATAGCCGTGTTCGGTGACGGCACGCACAAGCGCCTCGGACAAGCCGAGCTTGGAAAAGGACATGACTGCTTTCGGGAGAGGATCGGCCTGCTGCCCGGGAAGATGGACACCAGTCGCAGGCGAAACGAGGAAACGGATACGTCGGAACCGACAGCGGCAGGGGGACTGGCCAATTGCCGCGTGGCGCGATTATACCGGTTGTTGCGTGAGGACGCTGCATTCGACCGCGACGGTCTCGGTCGCATTCGAGAACCAGAGGTGGCCGTCCTGCACCGTGCACGAGAGTTGCATCGTGCGCTGCGCGAGCCGTGCCAGCGCCTGGCTCGCGTCCGGCGGGACCGCGAACGCGGAAAAATTCGGCAGGCGTTCCAGCGCATCGCGATTCTTCGTCCACCACAGGTCGACCGCGCGCCCGCCATAGGCGTAGACGATGACGCGCTCGGCCCGGCCGGACGCCTTGCGCAGCGATTTCTCGTCGGGCAGGCCGACGTCGATCCAGCGGTGAATCGCGCCGGTCAGGTCGCGCTGCATCAGGTCGCCTTCGTCTTCGGTGGACAGTCCCCGACCGAACTCGAGCGCATCGTCCGCATTCAGCGCATAGGCGAGCAACCGCATCATCATCCGCTCGTCGGTCTCGGAGGGATGCCGCGCCAGCGTCAGCGCATGCGTCGCGAAGTGGCCGCGGTCCATGTCGGCAACCGCCAGCTCGGCCTTGAAGATCGTCGCTTTCTGCGCCATCACTTCACCGGCAGCACGCCAAGTAGCGCGAGCAGCAGCGGCGTCGTCACCGCCGCCAGCGCCGTGGTCAGCACGAGGCTGGAGGCCACCGGACCTTCCATCGCGTTGAATTCACGCGCCATCAGATACACGTTGGCGCCGACCGGCAGCGACGCCATCACGACGACGACCACGCTCTCGATCGGCGGCAGCGCCAGTGCGCGCGCGAGCAGATACACGACGAACGGTGTAACGGCCAGCTTGAGGACGGCGATCGCCAGGCTTTGCCGCCAGCCCGCGCGGATGCCGTACTCCGACAGTCCCATGCCCAGCACGATGAGCGACATCGGTACGGCGGCTTCGCCAATCATGTGGACCGTTTCGTCGACCATGCCGGGCAGCCGCAAGCCCGTGAACCCGAATGCGGTACCGATCAGGATGCCGGCGACCACGGGATTGGTGACGACCGACAGTGTCGTCCTGGCAATGCCGCGCACCGACAACTCGCGATGGCGCGCCCATTCGACGGAAATCGTGATCAGCGTCCACAGCAGCAGCGAATTGAACACCAGCACGAGCGACACGGTGGGCATCGCGATGTCGCCCAGCGTGACCTTCGCCAGCGGCAGGCCGAGCAGCACGTTGTTGGCGAAGATCCCGCCCATCGCGAACACCGACTGCGACACACCGTCCAGCCGGAACACCGTTGCCGCGATCACCCGCCCCACGGCGAACACGATGAGGCAGCCGCCGAAGTACGCGATCAGCAGCCGCGCGTCGACGGCCGGCAGGCTCGAGAAATCGGCCATCAGGTGAAACAGGAACGCGGGGATGGCGACGGAAAAGACGAAGCGCGTCAACGCTTCCGACGCCTCGGCGGGCCACTGGCCCCAGTGCGACAGCGCGTAGCCCAGCAGGACCAGCAGGAACAGCGGCGCGGTCAGCGCCAGCAGATGCCAGAAGGCGGCCAACGGCGCGTTCCGCTCAACCCGGCGCGAACGCCTGGATCGCGTCGGACGGGACGACATGGAATCCCGCGAGACCGCGCTTGGCGTAGCCGACCATGGCGCGCGCCACGGCCACGTCCGCCACGGGGCGGTACTTGCCGCGGCACGAGCCAGCGCAGCGGCTGCATCGCCATCAGCGCGACGCGCTCGCCAGGACGATTCTCGCGACGGTCTCCCGCCAGCAGCGAGGGCCGGAACGCAATGGCTGCACCATACCCGAGCGCGGCAATCGCCTCCTCCAGTTCGCCCTTCACCCGCGAATAGAACACCGACGAATGCGCATCCGCACCCATTGCCGAGACAAACAGGAATTGCTTCGCGCCGTGCGATTGCGCGCCGCGCGCAACGGCGAGCGAGTAGTCGTAATCGACTTCGCGAAAGGCCGCCTGCGAGCCAGCCACACGGATCGTCGTGCCCAGGCAGCAATACACGTCATCGCCGACCGGCCATGCGAAATCGGTCAGGCGCGAAAAGTCGACAGAATGCTCGCGCAACTTGGCGTCGGTGAGTCCCAGTGGGTGCCGAACCAATGCATGAATCGTGTCGTATTCAGGATCGGCGAGCAGCACCGCAACCAGCCGCGATCCGACCAATCCGGTCGCGCCGGCGACGATGGCGCTTTTCGACAAGCGCTAGCGTCCCTTGGTGCTGGCCTTGGTTCGTGGCGCCACCCGCGGCACCGGGGCGGCCTTCTGCTTCTTCGCGTCCTGCCCCGGCACCAGCGGCGCGCCGTGCTTGCCCTTGGGAACGGGGAAATGGATGCCGCCTTTGGCTTTGGTCATGATGCTTAGACTCCTCTGGTGACGTTGCGGTTGCGAAAGTGCTCGGGGAGGTTCGGGCCCGTTAACGCCCCTAGATCAGGTCGCGCAGCGTGATAACGCGTTCCTGTCCGTTGCCGAGTTTCACTTTGACCTTGGTGCCCGGAGCCGCCTTGAAGTCCTGGCGCACCGCATTCAGCCCAAGTGCGGACCACGGTTTGCCATCGATCGGCGACGATCACGTTGCCAGGCGCCAATCCGGCCTTGGCTGCCGGGCCGTCCTTGACCAGTTCGACGATCTCGAAGCCGGTGGCGCTGCGCTCGATCCACATGCCGGAGCGATCGAAAACGTCCGGCTGACCGAAGTTCATGTTCTTCTCGACGTACAGGAATCCGTTCGCGTAGTCGAACGTGATATTGACTTGGCGCAGAATGCCGTGGCCCACGCTGCCCGCGATGCCCGTGGCGGGCGCGGTGGCGCCCTGCGTCGACAGCGCCACGACCGGCCTGTCGAACGTCACTGCACCCAGCTTGAACGAGCCGGCGCGGGCGAGCAGCGAGTGCTGAAAGCCATCCGCGCCCGATCCGGACACGAACGTCTGCGTGGCGCCGAAACGCTTGACCAGACCGTTGCTTTCCACGAATGGCGCGGTCAGCATCAGCGAGCCGCGACCGCTGGTGTCGATGGTGAACACGCCCTTGATGCCGTCGACGCTGCCTTCGACGTAGGCCACGTGTTCGATGACCTTCACGGGGATACCGACTCCGCCACCGCGATAACTGAACCGCGAAGGGTCATAGAACGTAGCGCGCGAGCGCTGGAAGTCGAGCTTGGTGGGAAAGCGCTTGAGCAATTCGTAGCCGACGACTCCGCTTACGTCATCGACGCCTTCGACACGGGACATGAGTCCTGCCACGTCGACCGCGGTGAACAGCATGCCATCAATGATCACGCCGCCCAGCTCGAGACGGTCGATGCGCGCAATGCCGATTTCCTGCTTATCCTCGCCCACGCCGGCGAAGCCGAAATTACCCTCGGGTTTGATGCCGATCGCCGCCAATGCTCTGGGCGAGAGTATGTTGCCGCGGTCGGCGTCGAACAGCATCCGGAACGGCCCCTTGCCGTTCAGCATCACCATCACGAAGATGTGTCCGTCGCGGACTTCGAACGGTACCTCGACGGCAGCCGTGCCGCCGGCAAGCTCGAAATCCGGCCGCGCACTCGCCGGCTGCGCGAACACGACGCCTGCCAGCGGCCAGTTGTAGTCGAGCTTTTCGACGGTGATGACCTCGTCCTGGCGCGGATCGCCGCGGGTCGCGCGCACACGACGGGGAACCTTGACCCCTTCCACTTCGCGCAGGTCCATCAGGTACTCGGTGCGGGTTTCCTGCGCTTCGCGTTCGACCAGGCGCTCGATCAGGTGCGTGTCGCTGTTGATCCAGAACTGGAACGCCCGGCCGCCCTCCGGGAGGATGCGCACGACGTCGAACTGCGCACCGTCGTCGGTGACGCGGTCCATGAATGAAATCTGTGCCTGCCCGCGGTCCGGAAACCAGAAGGCGAGCTTGTCGCGGTACGCGGCATTCACCGCCAGTTCCCGCGCGGCTTCGGAGGATTCGACGCGCGACTGTCCGGAGCCATCCTGCGACCAGGCAGTCTTGCCGTCGTAGCCCGCGGCGCCGGAAACCGGACCGATGCTGTACTTGATCAGCGAGCGGCCGGTGCCGATGTCGGCCCAGCGTTCCGCCGTGCCCTTGACGCCGGCGGTACTGATGCTGACCGTACTGTGCTGCGTGCGCAGCGAATCCCACGCGGAGCCTCCGCTCGCTGCTTTCGCGGCGTCCAGGATGGCCAGGGGATCGGGTCGGGGCGTGGCGGCGTTTTGCGCCGCTGCGAAGGGCGTACACAGCGCCATGACGGCGGCCATGAGGAAGCGGCCGGACAAGGCGAGCGGAAGGGATGCGGGCGAACGGAGAGGCAGCATGGGATCCTGGGTAAGCGGCGGCAACCCGGGTCATCCCTGGGCGGCCAAAGGTGCCATTGTCCTATACGTGACGCACGGACTCCAAACGATCGATTCGCGCGAGCTGCGGGAACAGGCGCAGGCCGAGCACGACGGCGAGCATCGTGCCGATTCCGCCGACCACGACGGAAGGCACCGTGCCCAGCCAAGCCGCGGTGACGCCGGACTCGAATTCGCCCAGCTGGTTGGATGTTCCGATGAACATGGCGTTCACCGCGGACACGCGGCCGCGCATCGCATCCGGCGTGCCGAGTTGAATCAGCGACGCACGCACGACCACGCTGATCATGTCCGAGGCGCCGAGCAGAACGAGCGCGGCGAAGGAGAGCGGAAACCAGCGCGATAGCCCGAACACGATCGTCACCGCGCCGAAGACCGCAACGGCGGCAAACATCGTGCGTCCCGCGTGGCGCCGCAGCGGACGCCGCGACAGCCAGATCGCCACGGACAGCGCGCCCAATGCCGGCGCGGAGCGCAGGATGCCGAGGCCCAACGGTCCGGTATGGAGGATGTCGCTGGCGTAGATGGGCAGCAGCGCCGTCACGCCGCCTAACAGCACCGCGACCATGTCCAGTGTGATTGCGCCCAGCATCGCCTGGCGGCTGCGGATGAATGCCAGGCCGGCGAATACCGACTGCAGCGTTGCCGGTTCGCGCGCACGCGCGATGTGCTCATAGCGGATCCGCCGGGTCAGCAGCGACGCAGCGACAAACATCGCCGCGCAGGCGCCGTAGGTCCACGCAGGGCCGGCGATGTACAGAAGCCCACCGAAGGCCGGACCGACGACGATGGCCGTCTGCACCGCCGTGGCGCTCGACGCCACGGCGCGGGGCAGCATGCGCGGCGGAACCAGCGCGGGCAGCATTGCCTGCAGCGATGGCGTCTCGAAGGCCCGCACACCGCCGATCACGAAGACAAGCGCAAGGATCGCGTACTGCGTGATCCAGCCCATGGCGCTTCCGGCCGCCAGCAGCAACGCGACCAGCGCCTCGACGGATTGGCACAGGCTCGCGATGCGCCGGCGGTCGTGCCGGTCGGCGACATGTCCGGCCAGTAACAGCAGCAGCACGGCAGGCAGGAACTGCACGAGTCCCACCAGCCCCAGATTGAAGGCGCTCCCGGTCAACGCATACACCTGCCAGCCGACGGCCACGGTCAGCATCTGGTACCCGATGATCGTGGTGACGCGGGTAAACCAGAAGTAGATGAACGGACGATGCTGCGACAGCCTCTCGGCGTCGGGCGTCGGATGCGGATTCAATCGGGAAGCAGTGCGGAAACGGCGAAGGAGGCGAATGCTCAGGCCAGCACGCGGATGCGCACGTCGCCCAGCGTCACGACTTGTCCTGCGCGGATCTTGGCGGTCTTGCGCAGCTCCTGCCGGCCATCGACCTTTACCTGACCGGAGGCGACCAGTGCCTTGCCCGCGCCGCCGCTGTCGCAAAGGCCCGAGACCTTGAGGAGCTGGTGCAATTCGATGAATTCGCCGGTTGGCGTGACTTCGAGTTCCTGCATGGTGTTTCCTTCAATGTTCACCGAGCGTGGCGGACGCGCTGTTGCGTGTCTCGAGCGCCTCCCATCGGGCGTAGGCCGCGGCGAGTTCGGCTTCACGCTGCGCGAGCTGGTCCTGCAGCGCCTTGACTGCCGCCGCGCCTTCGCGATAGACGGCGCCGTCGGCGAAACGGTCGCGCAGGCCCGCGGCCGCAACTTCGAGCGACTCGATCTTTGCCGGCAGTGCGGCGAGTTCGCGCTGCTCGTTGAAGTTGAGGCGAAGCGCGTTCGTCCGCGCCGGCCGGGCAGGCACGGTGGGCGCCGCTTCACGCCCGTGCCGCTGCGTCTCCTCTGCGAGCTGCGCAATCCGCCGTGCATGGTAGTCGGCCCAGTCGCTGAAGCCGCCGGCGTACTCGCGCAGCAGGCCGTCGCCCTCGAACGCGATCGTCTGCGTGACGACGTTGTCGAGAAACGTGCGGTCGTGGCTCACCAGGAACAGCGTGCCGGCGTAGTCCTGCAGCCGTGCCTCGAGCAGTTCCAGCGTCTCGATATCGAGGTCGTTGGTCGGCTCGTCGAGCACCAGCACGTTGGCCGGCTGCGCGAACAGCCGGGCGAGCAGCAGCCGATTGCGCTCGCCGCCGGACAGCGACTCCACCGGCGAGCGCGCGCGCTCCGGCGGGAACAGGAAATCGCCGAGATAGCTGATCACGTGCGTGCGCTTGGCGCCGATCTCCACGAATTCGCGCGCCGGGCTGATGGTGTCGATCAGCGTCGCCGCGGTCGAGCTGCGCGCGCAGCTGGTCGAAATACGCGACGTGGAGGTTGACGCCGCGGCGCACGGTTCCGCCGGTCGGGCTCGATTTCGCCCAGGATCAGCTTCAGCAGCGTGGTCTTGCCCGCGCCGTTGGGTCCGATGAGGCCGATCTTGTCGCCGCGCATCACGCGCGTCGAGAAATCGCGGATCAGCGGGCCGTCGCCGTAGTCCTTGCTGACGCGACAGCAGCTCGGCCACCAGCTGGCCCGAGCGCTCGCCGGCGGCCAGTTGCAGGTTCACGCGGCCCAGGCGTTCGCGCCGCGCCGCTCGCTCGCGGCGCAGCGCTTCGAGTCGCAGCACGCGGCCTTCGTTGCGCGTCCGACGCGCCTCGACGCCCTGGCGGATCCACACCTCTTCCTGCGCCAGCACCTTGTCGACCTTGGCGTTGACCACGGCCTCGTCTTCCAGCTGGCGCTGCCTTGCGCTCCTGGTACGCCGCGAAATTGCCGGGATAGGAGAGCAGCCGGCCGCGGTCGAGCTCGACGATGCGCGTGGCGACCGTGTCGAGAAAGCGCCGGTCGTGGGTGATGAACACGACGGCGCCGTCGAAATTCTGCAGCAGCTGCTCCAGCCATTCGATGGCGGTCGAAGTCGAGATGGTTGGTCGGCTCGTCCAGCAGCAGCACGTCGGGCGCGCCGACCAGCGCCTGCGCCAGCGCCACGCGCTTTTGCCAGCCTCCGGACAAGTCGCCCACCGGCCGGTCCGGCGGCAGTCCGAGCTTTCCCAGCACCGTGTCGACGCGGTGCGACAGCGCCCAGCCGCCGCTCTCGTCGAGCCGGCTTTGCAGCGCGTCCACGCGGGCCAGGCGCGCCGCGCCATCGCCGTCCGCAAGCAAGCGTCAATGCGTGATGGTAGTCCGTCAGCAGCCGTGCCTTCGTCCCCGAGGCCGAGCGCCACGGCATCGAAGACCGAGAGATCCGCATCGAACGCCGGCTCCTGCACCACGCACGCGATGCGCGTGCCGGGCGCGACCCAGGAGTCGCCGGCATCCAGGTCGGTGATTCCAGCCAGGACGCGCAGCAACGACGACTTGCCGGTGCCGTTGCGGCCGATGAGCCCGATGCGTTCGCGGGCATCGAGCTGGAAGTCGGCGGCGTCGAGCAGCGGATGGTGGCCGAACGCCAGGCGGGCGCGCGAAAGCGTGAGCAGCGGCATGCGGGGTTCGGTAGCGGCGCCGGCGCGGCGTTCCGGCAACTGCGGCGGCGGTCCGTTCACGCGGGGACGGGAGCGGGCGTCCCGGGGCCGGCTCGACCGGCCGGCGCGCGCGCGGCGAGCATGTCGAGCGCGGAGCTGACCGCGCGGTCCCACAGCGGGCACGGGCTCCACCACCAGCCTGGCCGTGCCGCTGCCCAACTGCCAGGCAAGCTCTTCCGGCGTCAGGACGAATGCGTGCGAGCGCGAGCGGCTGGTGAAGATGTATTTGGCGCGCAGCGGGCTGACCCACGTGAGGCGCGCGTCGATGGCGCCGTCCGCGCGATCGAAGCGCACCCACGTGCCGACGACCATCTCGCCGACGTAGTCGTGGACGTTGACCTGCGGCAGCGGCGTGGCATCGTCGGCCTCCACGGCGTCGTCCGCTTCATCGGCACCGCGATCCGCGGGAAGGCGGCGCAGGCGTGGCCGGCGCCGGCTTGATCGCGGCCATGTGCAGCTCGTAGAGCGTCTCGAAGAACGCCTTCGAGCGTTCGGCCGGGACGTCCACGTACTTGCATCCCGGCGCGCAGGCCGCCGATCAGTGACGGGATCATCTTCGACAGGCGCGCCTTTTGCGACGTGCGCTCCTTGGCGGCAATGGACCACAGCATGTCGTCGAGCGTCGCCAGCGCGGCGTTCCACGGCGGGACTGTCGACGCCGTGCTCGCGGCGCAGGCCGGCCAGGTAATCGGCCCAGATCGTCTCGACGAAGGAGCGCACCTCGAACGGAATGTCGAGACCGGCGAGCCGGTCGCGCAGCAGCGCGCGCACGACGGCGCGGTCCGCCTCGTCCTCCTCGGCGTGCAGCGCCTTGCGCCACGTCGCCTTCCAGCGCGGTCGCCGAATGCTGCCGCTCCTGCTCGGAGAATGCCTGCAGCGAGCGGTCTGCCTCGCGGAACACCGTCACGTCGATGTCGAAATCCGCGCAGACCTGGTCGATCGCCTTCCGCGCGATCGCCTCGAATTCCGCGCGATAGGCGTCGTCGTTCGCCGCGCCGACCGCGGCGTCCGCCAGGTGGTCGAGCAGCATCCGCGCCGGATGCTTCTTGTCGGCGAAGAACGCACGGTCGAGCAGCGCCGCCTTGACGATCGGCACCTGCAGCCGCCCGAACAGCGCGCGCGTGGACTCGGGAATGGTCGGGTCGCGGAAGATGTAGTCGAACAGGAGTCCGATCACGTCCACCGAGATGGCGTCGGCAGGGTTGGAAATCTGTGCGGCGACCGCCGCGCGGATGTGCGGAATCAGGTTCTGCGGAACGATCGCGGCGGCCGTGCCGCCCTCGCCGGAGGCGGACCCGCCAGGCGCGCGATCGCTTCGCGAAGGTCGACCTTCTGCCATTGCGCCAGCGTGGCGAACAACGGCGACGAGGTGCCCAGCGCCATCAGCGGATCGAGGCTCGGAAAGTCGGCGTCGCCTGCTGCCAGTTCCGTGCCGGTGGGTGCCCCTGCGCGTCGGCCGAGGCGGCGCGGTTTCCGATCGCGGCCAGCGCCGCCAGTCCCTTGAGAATGTCGCCCGGGATCATCTGCGGCTGCGCCGGCGGAACGGCGGCGGCATCCTGCGTGGCGACGGCGCCGTGCGCGCTGCGGTCGAAATTCAACACCGGCGCCGCGCCGGGCGGCGCCGAGAGTTCCGGCACGACGACGTTCGCCGGGACCGGCTGGTCGACGGCGTGCAGCATTTGCGTGAACGTCGCGAGCAGGTCGCGGTCGTCGGCGGGGCGATGTTCGCTGCGCGCACGCAGCGCGGCCTTGATCTCCGGCAGCACGCCGTGATCGGCGAGCAGCCGGTTGAGCGCGATGTAGAGGCCGTTGAAATTGGGCGTGAGGTCGGCCAGCAGCCGTTCCATCAACGGCCGCCATACGCGGGGATCGGGGTGCACCGCGCGCGACGTGGAGCCGAGCGCGTCGAGGATGTAGGGAACCGCGAACGGGTTGTCGAGATCGCGCGTCGAGCCGTCGTCGAGCAGCAAGCCCACGCGCAGGTCCAGCGCGGCGAGTTCCCGCTGCGTGAATCGGGTCAGGAAGCGCGCGGCATGGGTCAGCGCGGCCTGCCTTGTCGTGGTCGAAGGGGGTGAGAACCCGCAGCGCGGCGGCGGTGGCGTCGGCGTCCGGCCGCAGGCCTTTTCGGCGTTGGCCGGCCAGCCGCTTCTCGAACAGTTCACCGAGCGTCGTCTGGAACCGGGCCAGCCATTCGCCATGCTTCTGGCGAAAGGCGGCGACTTCGCCGTCCGGGATGTGGCTCGTCGTCTCGAACAGGTCGTCCGTGCCCTCGATGGCCGTCGTGACCAGTTCCTGGAGCTTTTTCTGGAAGCGCTCGAAGCCGACGCGCAGCAGCGCCTGCGCGTCCGCCGGGCGCAGCGGCGACGCGCTGTCGGAATCGAAGGCGCTGGAAACGGCGGGCAGGGGCATGTCGCGGCAATTCTACTGCCTGCGGCGCGCGCTCAGGATTCCGCGCGCCCGTCACGATGCCGGCGGCGCCGGTCGACCGTGATTCCTCCGCATGCGCCGTTGACCCGCGCGTATTCTTCCGCGGAATCGACGGCGGCATGCCGCTCCTTCAGCTCCGCCGTATTGGCGCTGATGAATTCCGCGAGGAACGCCCGCAGCGCCTCCCGGACCTGCGCCTCTCCGGCATCGGCATCGCGGGCCGTGATGATCCGCTGCCCGAAGAGTTGCGGCAGCTCCGCCTCGAGTGTCCTCGCCGTATCGGCCATGTGCTCGCGGAATGCGGCGACGTGCTTCATCTCGTGCGCGAGCACGGCCGCGTGGCCGCAGGCATCGTTGGCGAGTTCGCTGGCGACATAGACGGTCATCGGCGCCATCGTCAGGTCGAGCACGATGCGGGGCCGCGAGCAGGATCGCCCGCCGCCCGAGTCGGCAATTCCCTTGACCTCGAGTGCCACCTCCTGCCGGAACTCCGTCTTGGTGAGACCCAGCGTCCGGTGCGTCGCCGGGTTTTCCTCTCCCAGCCGGGTCAGTTCGCGATAGGGGAGCGTGTCGTTCGTCACCGGCCGGATGGCCCGTTGCCGGACCTCGACGTGCGACGCAGGCAGTCGTTCGCATCGCGTCTCGAACGACGGAAACGGGTTGTACTTGGCGGCGGTCGACGTCACCGCGTCGCACCCTCCGAGCAGGAGGGCGAGCGTCAAGGCCGGGAAACCGGACGAAAGGCGCATGGCCGCAAGCATAACACCCGCGAATCCGGCGCGGGCGCCATGGCACAGTTGCGCGAACCTGGCAAGTTGCCCTCCTGCCGTGCACTGACGTACCCTGCGAGGCACTCGACTCACTCCCCTTGCCGAAGACCGGTTGCGAATATCTCATGTCCGACTTGCCTGCCATCATCACCACCGCGACCATCTGCGCCTACTGGTTCGGCGTCGGCGTCATGATCGTCCGGGTGAAGCGGCATTCCCGTGCGATACCCATTCTGTCCCCGAAGCTGCCGCTGGAGCGTTTCATGGGCGTGGTCTTCGTTCCGATGGTGGCGCTGTGGATCATCCTGCCCTGGGTTGCGCAATCGAGCAGCCAGCACGCTGCTGGCGATGCCCGAGTTTGCGCTGAGCGTCGCCGGCGTATGCCTCGTGCCGCTGGCTGGCCGCGCTGGTCGCCGTCCTCTGTCTGGTCATGACGGCACGTTGCTGGGCGCGCATGGGCAAGGATTGGCGGATGGCCATCGCGGTCGGCGAGAAAACCAACGTCATCACCGATGGGCCGTTCCGGCGCATCCGGCATCCGATCTACGCCTTCCAGATCCTGCTCATGATCTGCACGCTGATCGTGGTTCCGACGCTGCCGATGCTGCTGATCGCGTTGGTGCATTTCACCGTGATGAACGTCAAGGCGCGCAGCGAGGAGCGCTACCTGCTGCAAACGCAGCCGGACGATTATTCGCAGTACGTGCAGCGCACCGGAAGGTTCTTTCCCCGCTGACATTGACCGTGGTCAGCCGGCGATTCCCCGCGCATTGGCGATAATCCCCGTGTTTGGAATCCGCGCTTGCGGCAACGTCATGCGACTGTCCGCCTTGATTTGCGCTGCGCTGCTCTGCGCGCCGCCTGGCGCCTTTGCGCAGGCCGGCGAAATGCGTGCGCAGGCGGCGGCCCCGATGCCGGCACGCGGGGTCGATCCAGACCTGGCTCGCGCCGTACTTGCGCTCGACTGCCGGCGTGTCGATGCCAACGGCGTGTCGCGGCTGCAGGCGGCGGGCGTGACGCCGCGAATCATCCTGCTGCAGGGCAGCCTGGCACCGTTGAACATGGAATCGTTCGCGGAATTCCTCGTCGCCATGGGCTATCCCGAGCAGCGGATCCGCGACCCGCGCGACGGCCGCACGTCGCAGCCGAGTTTCGAAGGCAGCCAGAGGTGGGCGGGCACGCTGGCGTGGTACTACGAATCCGAGGGGACGATGCCGATGCTGATCGGCCACAGCCAGGGCGGGATGATGGCGATTCGCATTCTCTATGAATTGGACGGGGCCTTCCACGACGCCATTCCGGTCTGGGACCCGGTGGCCGATGTGGCGCTCGCCCGCACGACGATCCGCGATCCGCGCACGGGCGAAACGAGGCCGGTAAAAGGGCTCAAGGTGGGCTATTCGGCAGCGATCGCGACCGGCAAGCTGCCGCGCATCCTGCTGGGCCAGTGGGACATGATCGCGAAGCTGCGCCGGATTCCGGACACGGCGGAGGACTTCACCGGGTTCTCCATCCCCTGGGACGTCATCGCCGGGACGCTGGGCGAACCCGAACCCTATGTGGCCGTCGGCACTGCGCGCGTGCGCAACGTGACGCTGCCTGCCGGAACGAGCCACGTGCGCATTCCGGAGACGCTGCATCTGGCGGCCAGCGACGTCACGCGCCGCTGGATCGACGAATGGACGCCGGAGAGCACTGCGCCTGCGCCCGATGGCCCGGGCGTCGACACCACGAACATCGTGCACGCCGCCGACATCTGGTACAGCGTGAAGCAGCGCTGGTGCCAATCGGCGCAGCAGGCGCTGGCGCCCGAGGGTCATTGATGCGCGGCAAGCTCAACCTGTTCCAGGCGACGATGCTGCGCTGGCGCGAACTGCATCCATACAGCGCCGTGCACGCCGTCCACGTCGCGATGCCGCTCGATGTCCGGCGTCTCGAAGCGGCGATCCGGCAGGAGCTGGAAACGCGGGGCCTGACCAACCTGACGCTGGATGCCGCGCACGACAGGTTCGACTATGGCGGCGGCGGGTCGCTCGCGGTGCCGGCCGTGCTGGCCGGCGGCGCCGACCCGCGCGCGGTCCTGCGCGCCGAGTTCGCGCGCCAGCTGAACCTGCCTTTTCCAGCAGACGGCGCCATCGATCCGTTCCGGTTCTTCGCCGTCGACGCCGAGGGGACGTTCGAATTGGCGCTGGCCTACGACCATTTCATCGCCGGCGGCGACTCGATCGTGCTGCTGCTGCAGGCGATCGTCACCCGCTACGAAGGCAAAGGGGACATGCCGCGGCCCGCCGGGGCCGCGCCCGGGCTCTATCCGAAAACGTTCCTGCCGCTTCTGAGGCGGCACGTTTGGGCCGTTTTGTGCGGCTTGCCCAGCTTGCCCCGGTTGGCGCTGAACTGCCGGCATTCGCACCGGCCGCGTTATCTTCGCTGGCCCGATCCCACCAACGGCTTCACCGGCTTTCAGCTGTCGCCTACGCAATTCGCCGCGGTACTGCGCACCGCGAAGGCTTGGAACGTGACGCTCAACGACCTGCTCATCGCGGTCATGCTGCAGACACTCTCGCCGTTGGCCGAGAAGCGGCAGACGGCGCGCCGGCGCGTTTACCTGGCCGCCGCGTCGATCATCAACATTCGCGGCGAGGTGGGGGCCGGTGTGCGCGACTGGTTCGGGCAGTTCCTGAGTTCATTCCGCGTCGCGCACCGGGTGCCGCCGGGCATCGGACTGCGCGAACTGGCGCAGGACATCCACGTTCAGTCCATGGAATGGAAGTCACGCCGCCTGTACCTGCAGACGCTGGTCGTCATGTTCTACAGCAGCATCGTCTGGCGCTTCCTGGGTCTTCCGCAGCGACAGGGTTTTCACCTCAAGAACTGGCCGGTCTGGGTCGGCGTCACCATGCTCAACGTGGATGCGCTATGGCGGGAAGGCGGCGCCGCCGGGCCGGCGCCCGCGTACGCGCGGGGCGTGTCGACGGGCCCGCTTGCGCCCATGGTCGTCGCCGTCACCACGGCGGGGGACGCGCTGGAGGCCGGAATCTCCTATCGCACCGCGGCATTCGAGGAAGGGACCGCGGACCGGATCGCCGCGGAGGCGCGCGAGTGTCTGATCGCGCTGGGCCAATCGGCGTAGGTCGGCACGGTAGAATAGCGGTTTTGCCTGTCCTTGGCCGGCAACGGTTGCCGGAGGCGAAGGCGGGCGGGGCAAGAGTACCGACATCATGGCAGGCGCATTGACCGGCAAAGTGGCGCTCGTCAGCGGCGCGGCGCGGGGCATCGGGCGCGCGATTGCGCTGAAGCTCGCACGCGAGGGCTGCGACGTTGCCGCCAACTACTACAACAGCGCCGACGAGGCCGAAGCGCTGTGCATGGAAATCCGCGCGCTGGGACGGCGCGCGTACGCCATCGCCGGCAGCGTCGGCATCCCGGACAGCGTCGACGAAATCTTCGCGGAATTCGGCAAGCACTTCGACCGCCTCGACATCCTGGTCAGCAACGCCGCCAGCGGCGTGCTCAAGCCCACGGTGGACATGACGCTGAAGCACTGGCGCTGGTGCATGGAGACCAACGCGCTTGCGTTGAACCTGCTGACGCAGCGCGGCTTGGCCGCTGATGGCCCCGGGCGCGCGGATCATCGCGATGTCGAGCCTGGGCGCGCAGCGCGCGATGCCGGGCTACGGCTTCATCGGCGCATCCAAGGCGGCGCTGGAAGCGCTGGTGCGCGCGCTCGCGCAGGAACTGGGGCCGCGCGGCATCCGCGTCAACACGGTCAGCGCCGGCGTGGTGGACACGGACGCGCTCAAGTACTTTCCCAACCGCGAGGAACTGATTGCCGATTTTTCGCGGCGGACCCCCGCGGGGCCCGTGCTCACGCCGCAGGATGTCGCCGGTGCCGTGTTCCTGCTCTGCCTGCCCGAGGCCGGCATGATCAACGGCCACACGCTGGTCGTCGACGGCGGCTTTGCGATCTCGGGTTGAAAAGGCCGATGAGCCAGATGACGATGCCGACATGACCATGGATTCCGGCCTTTCCGGCAAGGTGGCCATCGTGACCGGCGGCAGCCGCGGCATCGGCCGCGCCATCGTCGCGCTGCTGGCCAGCGAAGGCGTCGACGTCACGTTCTTCTACCGCGACAATGCCGTCGCCGCGGCGGAAGCCGTGGCCGCCGGCAACGCCAGCGGCGAGGGCCGCGTCGCGGCGGAACAGGTGGACATTCGCGACTCGGCCGCCTGCGTGGCTGCGGTCGATCGCGTCGTGGAACGATGCGGCCGCGTCGACATCCTCGTCAACAACGCCGGGATGATTCGCGACAACCAGCTGGCGGCGATGGACGACGACGACGTGAAGCTGGTGCTCGACACCAATGTCGGCGGCGTCTTCAACGTGGTGCGCGCGGTGGCGCCGCACATGATCGTCCAGCGCGGCGGCAAGATCATCAACTTGAGTTCCGTCGCCGGCGAGAAGGGCGGGCGCGGCCAGACCAACTACGCGGCGAGCAAGGGCGCGATCAACGCGTTCACGCGCTCGCTGGCGGTCGAACTGGCGGCGCGCAAGATCACGGTCAACGCGGTCGCGCCCGGCGTGATCGAAACGGAAATGTCGCAGGAAGTGCGCGAGATGGCGGGCGACGCGGTCAAGGCCCGCATCCTGCTCAAGCGGTATGGCAAGCCGGAGGAAGTGGCCTACGCGGTATGGTTCCTGGCCTCGCGCTTTGCCGATTACGTCACCGGCCAGATCATCAATATCGATGGCGGCTTCAAAATGGAGTGAGGCAACGATGGCAACCGAAATCACCAAGGATGAAATCAACGCGGTGTTTCCGACCGTGGCGGAAACGATGGCCGATGCGCTTGGCTGCGATGTCGCCGACATCAAGCTCGACGTGTCGCTGATCGAAGGGCTCGATGCCGAGTCGATCGACTTCCTCGACATGGTGTTCCGTCTGGAACGCGCGTTCAAGATCAAGATCCCGCGCGGCAAGATCATCGACAACGCGCGCGGCGCCTTGAGCGAAGCCGAGTTCGAGCAGAAAGGCGTGCTGACCCCGACGGGGCTGGCGCAGCTGCGCTCCTACCTGTCGGAAATTCCGGCGGACCGCTTCGCCGATCCGATGAAGGTCAAGGACATCCCGCGTCTGTTCACGCCGGAGACGTTCTGCAAGCTCGTCGTCCAGGCGCAGCGCGAAGCCAAGACGGCGGCCTGAAGGGCGGATTCGGCCCATGACGGACAGTGCCGCCCATTTCGCCGCGTTCTCGTTTGTCGACCGCATCCTGGACTTTGTCCCGGGAAAGAGCGCGCGTGGCGTCTTTCACGTGCCTGCGGCGCTGCGCGCGTTTCCAGCGATGCCTGGTCGCGGAAGCGGTCGGCCAGCTCGCCGCCTGGGTGTCGATGGAGCACATCGGCTATCGCGGCCGACCGGTCGCCGCGCTCGCGGGTGAGACGCGCTTTCTCGGCGACGTCACACCCGGCGACACGTTGCAGCTCACCGTCGACATCGACGACGTCGACGACGACGCGGTGTCGTATCGCGGTTGGGCCGACGTCAACGGTGACGCGCGTGATCGAGTTGAACGACTGCCTCGGTCCTATGCTGCCGGTGACCGATTTCGACGCGCCCGACGCGCTGCGCGAGCCGCTTTGCGCTGCTGCGCGGCGCCGGCGCGCACCCCGACCGGTTCCACGGCGTCAATGCGCCGGACGCGTGAAATCGTCGAACACGTTGCCTGGGCAAGTCGCTGCGCGCGAACATCAGATCCCGTCGTCCGCGCCGTTCTTTGCCGATCACTTCCCGCGCCGTCCGGTGTTTCCGGCGACGCTGCTGCTGCATACGCAGATCGTGCTCGCCACGCGCGCTTGCGCGCGAGGCGAAGTCAGCGGCGAACCGGACGGGCGAGACCCTGTCGCCTGCGCGAATGACGCACGTGAAGATGCGCGCGTTCATCGTGCCCGGCCAGGAGGTCGAATCCTGCGGGAAGTCCGCGACACGCAGGACGGCGATGACGCGCATCGCGCTGCTCGGCGCGCGACGGCGATGCAAGACCCATCGCGACGGCGCGCGATCGAATTCGCCGACGCCGGAGCTGCCGCGCATGACCGCGCGCAAACGGGTGGCCATCACGGGATTGGGCCTGGTCACGCCGGTCGGCAACGACGTCGCGACGACGTGGGACGCGGTCCTGCACGGCAGGAGCGGCGGCGCTCGGATCGCGAGCTTCGACGCCAGCGGCTTTCCCGTGCACATCGCGGCCGAAGTGAAGAACTTCGACGCGCTCGCGCAGATCGGCGACCGCAAGTTGCTGAAGCTCACCAACCGTTCGCACCGCTTCGCGCTCGCCGCGGCGGAGCAGGCGCTGCGCGACGCCGGCATCCGTCCGACCGACGCCGACGCGACGCGATGGGGCTGCACGCTCGGCGCCGGCATGATGGGCGTGGAATTTCCGGACCTGGCCGGCACGCAGGCGCATTCGGCCGCCGATGGCGACCTGCACGCCGACCTGCTGCTGTCCGACGGCCCGGCCAACGATCCGCTCGCGTTCTGCCGCAGCAATTGCGCGGAGGGCCTGTCGCTGATCACGCGCCAGCACGGCATTCGCGGCTTCGCGTCGGCCGAGCACACGGCCTGCGCGTCCGGCGGCCAGGCGCTGGGACGGGCGCTGAAGCTCATTCGCCGCGGCGTCGTCGACAAAGTCCTGGCCGGCGGCTTCGATTCGATGATCAGTCCGGTCGGCATCGCCGGCTTCTGCCTGCTGTCGGCGCTCTCTCCGGACAACGACACGCCGCAGCGCGCGAGCCGCCCGTTCGACGTGTCGCGCAACGGCTTCCTGCTGGGCGAAGGCGCAGGGTTTCTGGTGCTCGAGGAATGGCACGCGGCGCGCAAGCGCGGCGCGCACATCTACGCGGAGCTGGCCGGCGACGGCAATTCGCTGTCCAGCTACCGCATCACCGATTCGCCACCCGACGGCGACGGCCCCATCCAGGCGATGCGTCAGGCGCTGTGGAGCGCGGGCGCCGCGCCGGCCGACATCGACTACCTGAATGCGCACGGCACTTCCACCGGCATGAACGACCGCAGCGAGAGCGCGGCGATCAAGGTGGTGTTCGGTGCCGACGTCCCGCGCCTTTCGGTCAGTTCGACCAAGAGCACGATGGGCCACCTCATCGCGGCCGCAGGCGCCGTGGAAGTGGCCGTGTGCGCGCTGGCGATTCGCGACGGACTGATGCCGATCAACGCGAACCTGCGCGAAGTCGATCCGGACTGCGACCTGAACTTCGTGCGCGACGCGCCGCGGCGCCAGCGCGTGCGCATGGCGATGTCCAACTCCTTCGGCTTCGGCGGATCGAACAGCTGCATCGTGCTGCGCCATCCCGATGAAACCGATGCGCTTGTCGCGGAGGAGCAGAGGTGAGCGCCGAGGGACCGTTCAAGGACGCGGGACTGCAGGCTGCCCACGGGCGCAGTGCAGCGGCCTTCGCCATGGCCGCAAACGTGGGGGTCCAATGAGCGCTCCCCGCATCGTCATTACGGCCACCGGTGCGGTGTGCTCGGGCGGCAAGACGCCGCGCGACATCCTTGCCGGCGTCCGCGCAGGCACGTCGACGATCGCGCCGATCCAGCAGTGGGACACCACGGGTTGGCCGACGACGATGGCGGGCGAGATTGCGAATTTCAACGCGCGCGAGATGGTCGACGATCGCAAGCTGCACAAGCTGATCCGCCGCACCGACCTGCTCGGCCTGTACGCGGCGGGCAAGGCGATCGACGACGCAGGCGTTGCCGCGCACCGCGACACGCTGGCGCCCGATGCGGCAGCGGACGTTCAGCGACCGCACCGGCGTCTACGTCGGTTCGGGCAGTGGCAACTTCGAGAACCAGTACGACTACTTTCCGCTGCTCGCCGCCGCGAAAGGCAGCCTGCCGGAGTTCGGGCGCGAACTGGCCAACACGGTCAATCCGATGTGGCTGCTTGCGTTCGCTGCCCAACAACGTGCTGGGCCACATCGGCATCAAGTACGGACTCAAGGGCAGCAACGCGTGCATCACCAGCCACAGCTGCAGCGGCTCGCTGGCCGTGATCGAGGGGATGGAAGCGCTGCGCAACGGCGAGGCGGATCGCATCGTCGCCGTGGGCCACGACGCGCCGATCGAGCCGCAGATGGTGCTCTACTACTACCGGCTCGGGCTGATCGCGAGCGAGACACTGCGTCCATTCGATGCAGCGCGCGACGGCAGCGTGTTCGGCGAAGGCGCCGGCGCGCTGGTGCTGGAAACGGAGGCGTCCGCAACCGCGCGCAAGGCCACGATCATGGGCGACGTGCTGGGTGGTGGATACACATCGGAGGCCACCGGCCTGCTTGCGATCCGCGACGATGGCGACGGGCTGGCTCGCGCCATCGCGATGGCGCTGGACGATGCGAAGATCGATGCGCGCGATGTCGGCATGATCGTCGCGCACGGCAACGGCACCCGACCATCGGATGCGTCGGAGGCGGCGGCTATTCGCCGCGTGTTCGGCGGCGACGCGCCGCCGGTCACCGGATTCAAGTGGGCGTTCGGTCATCTGATCGCCGCGGCGGGAATTCTCGAGACGACGTTGGCGCTCGCGACACTGGCCGATGGCGTGGTGCCGGGCGTGGCGACGCTGCGCGAACTGGATTCGGATTGCGCCGGCGTTCCGGTGAGTGCCAAGCCGCAGAAGCCGCGCAGCAAGGTCGCGCTGGTCCTGTGCCGCGGCTTCGGCGGCACCGATGCCGCGCTGCTGGTTCGTGCCGCCTGAGCAACCTTCCCGAACCACGGCCGTGACAATGGAGGGCGCGGGCGATTCGGCTGTCACCTCGGCAGGCATCTCAACTGACGGGCCCGTTGACGGCACAGTCGGCTCCAGCCGCCGTTGCGGCATCGATACCGTCGAGATCGCGCGCATCGAGCGTCTGCTCGCGCAAATGCCGGCAGACGATCTCAGCAGGCTTTTCTCGGCGCAGGAATTGTCGGACAGCGGTGACGGCCCCGGCCGCGCCGCGAGCCTCGCCGCGCGCTTTGCGGCCAAGGAGGCCTGCCTCAAGCTCTTTCCGCGCGAGACGGCGCTCGGGCAGATCGACGCGCACGACTTCTCGGTTGCGCGCGACAACTACGGCGCGCCGCGGCTGCGCTGCAGTCCGGCCGCCGCCGCGTTGCTCGGACGATACCGCATCAAGGACATTGCCTTGTCGCTGTCGCACGACCGCGTCAGCGCGTCCGCGGTGGCGGTCGCGGAAGACGATGTCATCGATGTGCCGTCGTCGGGAAGGTTCCTGTACCGCTTCCTGCCGTTTCGGCGCGACGTGATCCTCGACAACCTTCGCCGCGTCTACGGCGGCAGGGTCTCGGAGGTTGAGATCGTCCGGCTCGCGCAAGCGCATTACGGTCACCTGTGGCGCCTGTTCCGCGAGTTCCTGCGCTTTCGCTGGCTGTCTCACGAACGCAAGATGGCGCTGGTGCGCATCGAGAACGTCGAGGCATTTGCCGCCGCGCTGGCGCAGAACAAGGGCGTGCTGCTTCTGACCGGCCACTTCGGCAACTGGGAAGTGTCGACGATCGCCGGCCTCAACCATTACCCGCAGATGCGCGGCCGGTTTCATTTCGTGCGGCGCGCGATCAAGCCCGCTTGGCTCGACCGGCTGGTGACGCGGCGATTCAACGCAGCCGGGTTCGGCGTATTCCCTAAGCGCGGCTCGCTCGACGCGATGCTCGACGCGCTGGCGGCTGGCGACGCGATCGTGTTCCCCTTCGACCAGCACGCGCGGCCGCCCGACGGCATCGAGGTCGACTTCTTCGGCGCGCCGGCGTGGACGTTCAAGAGCCTGGCGATCATCGCGCTGGCCACAGGGGCCCCGGTGTTGCCGGCGTGCAGCTGGCGCGAACCGGACGGGCGTCACGTGCTGCGCTTCGAGGAGCCGATGGCGCCGATCGAATGCGAAAATACAAACGAGGCCATTCGCCGCAACACGCGTGCCTACAACGCCGTCCTGGAAAGGATCATCCTGCGCCGCCCGGAGCAGTGGTATTGGGTGCACCGGCGCTGGAAGTCCGTCGCGCCAAGGGCGCGGACAGCCAAGGGCAGGCCATGACGGGCGCAGCATTGACCCGCGTCAACGCGGTTTGTCGCCGCCGCCTAAGCGTCGCCGCGATGTCGTAACATGGCCGCCATGCTGAACGTCCTCCTGTCGTGGCAAGCCGCGATCATCTACGCGTTCCTGGCGTCCGCGCTGTTCGTGCATTTTCGCGGTCACGACCGGATCAGGTTCTACCGGCAGATCACCGACCACTCGACGTTCATGGCGCCGTACAACGCGCTCATGTATCTGTTTTCCGCGGTTCCCAACAAGCCGTTCATCGACGCCGACAGCTTTCCCGAAATGAAGAAGGTGACCGACAACTGGCAGATGATCCGCGACGAGGCGCTGCAGTTGTTCGACGAGGGCTACATCCGCGCGGCAGCGGGCTACAACGACCTCGGCTTCAATTCGTTCTTCCGGCGCGGCTGGAAGCGCTTCTACGTCAAGTGGTACGACCAGCCGCTGCCGTCGGCGCAGGCGTTGTGTCCCAAGACTGTCGCGCTGGTCCAGTCCATCCCCAGCATCAACGGCGCGATGTTCGCGATGCTGCCGCCGGGCGGCAAGCTGGGCAAGCATCGCGACCCGTTCGCCGGCTCGCTGCGCTATCACCTCGGGCTCGCGACGCCCAATTCGGCCGAGTGCAACATCCACGTCGACGGCCAGCCGTATTTCTGGCGCGACGGCGAGGCGGTGATGTTCGACGAGACGTTCATCCACTGGGCCGAGAACAAGACGGATGTCCGGCGCGTGATCCTGTTCTGCGACGTCGAGCGGCCGCTGACCAGCCGCGTGATGACCCGCGATCAACAAGTGGTACAAGAAGCACGTCATCAGCGCGAGCCAGACCGAGAACGTCACCGGCGACAAGGTCGGCTGGCTCAATCGCGTGTTCAGCCTCGTCTATTACCTGCGCGTGCCGGGCAAGGCGCTGAAGCACCGCTTCCGGGCGCTGTATTACGTGGTGAAATGGGTGATCCTGCTGCTGCTGGCGTGGTGGGCCTTCGCGCCGCTGCTGGCGAATTGACGAAAGGAAACGCATGGGCCATTGGGTCGACTTGACTGCCGCCGACGGCTTTCGGCTATCGGCGTATCGCGCGGATCCCGCAGGGCGCTGCCGCGCGGCGCGCTCGTCGTCGCGCAGGAAATCTTCGGCGTCAACAGCCACATCCGCAGCGTGTGCGACGGCTACGCAGCCGATGGCTACGTGACGATCGCGCCGGCGCTGTTCGACCGCTACGAGCGCGGCGTCGATATCGGCTACACGCCGCCGGACATCGCGCGCGGCCGCGAACTGAAGGCGCTGGCCAAGGCCGACGCCGCGCTGCGGGATGTGACCGCGGCACGCGACGCCGTGACGGGCGCGGGCAAAGTCGGCATACTGGGTTACTGCTGGGGCGGCTACATCGCGTGGATCGCCGCCGCGCGCGTCCCGGGCTTCGCATGCGCCGTCCCGTATTACGGTGGCGGCATGACCGACGCCATCGCGGAACAGCCGAAGTGCCCGGTCATGGCGCATTTCGGCGAACGCGATTCCATGATTCCGGTGACGGGAGTAAAGGCGCTCGCGGCCGCGCATCCGTCGGCGCAGGTGTTCATCTATCCGGCCGATCACGGCTTCAATTGCGACCAGCGCGGCACGCACGAAGCCGCATCGGCCAGGCTGGCCCGCGAACGGACGCTCGCCTTCCTGCGCCAGAACATCGGCTAGCCTGCCGACGCGTACGCGCCAACCGGCCGACGCCGACACGCCTTTTAAGGCGAACCGCCCTGGACACCCAAACTGACGTTGCCTTGCCGAGGCGACGGCGCCTTCGCCGGTGGCTTTCGCGGTCGCTGCTGTTCTGCGCGGCATTGATCCTGCTGCTCGAGGAATGGCTGTGGCGCGGCACGGCAAGGTTCCTGCGCAGCCTGTCGCGGCTGCCGCCGGTGGCGGCGTGCGAAGACTGGATCAGGCGGCGGTCGCCGTATCAGGCGCTGGCGCTGTTCGTGCTGCCGATCCTGTCGCTGCTGCCGCTGAAGGGCGTGATCGTTCTCGCCTTCCTGCACGGCCGACACATGCTGGGCATCGTCGTGCTGATCCTGGAAAAGCTGATTTTCTCGGCGATCTTCGCCGCGCTCTATCAACTGACGGAGCCGGCCATCACGCAAATCGGCTGGGTATTGCGCGCGCAGAGGGCCTTCCTGAAGGTCCGGCGCGCGCTGCACGCGTGGCTCGAGCGGCAACCTGCGTACCGCCAGGCGCGCGCATGGCTGCGGCGCATGCGCCGCCCGCATTGGCTGCGCCGCAGGTTCGCCGCGGCATATCGCATGCAGCGGCGCAGGACCTCGCGTTGCTGTTTCCGCGGCAGTTGACGCTGCCGCGCGTCGCGCTACCCGCGTCCTACGAATGGCATCTTGGTGGCCATCACGGTCATGAACTGCACGTTGGCGTCGAGCGGCAGGCTGGCCATGTAGACGACCGAACTCGCGACGTGCGTCACGTCCATCAGTGGCTCGACGGCGATCTGGCCGTTGGCCTGCGGAACGCCCGTCGCCATGCGCGCCGCCATCTCGGTGCCCGCATTGCCGATGTCGATCTGGCTGCACGCGATGTCGTACTTGCGCCCGTCAAGCGACGTCGACTTGGTCAGTCCGGTGATCGCGTGCTTGGTGGCGGTGTACGGCGCGGAATTCGGGCGCGGCGCATGGGCTGAAATGGACCCGTTGTTGATGATCCGTCCGCCGCGCGGCATCTGGTCCTTCATCAGCTTGATCGCCTCCTGCGTGCACAGGAATACGCCGGTCAGATTGATGTCCACGACGTTCTTCCATTGCTCGAACGTCAGGTCTTCCATGTTGATCGGCGGCGCGCCCACGCCGGCGTTGTTGAACAGCACGTCCAGGCGGCCGAAGGCGGCCTTGGTCCGCGCGAAGAGTGCGCGCACCGACTCCGGATTGGCGACGTCGGTGGCGACGACGAGCGCGTTGTCCTTGGTGACGCCAGCCTCCTGCACGGCCTTTTCGAGCAGCTCCTGCCGGCGTCCGGCCAGCGCGACCTTGTAACCTGCCTTGAGCATGGCGGTGGCGACGGCCTTGCCGATGCCGCTTCCGGCTCCGGTCACGATGGCAACCTTGGTGGCTTGGGTCATTGCAGTTCCTTTCCTGGGGCGCATGGCGTTTCGCGGGGACCGCGCAGTCTAGCCTATGCCGAACCACGCACCGCGGCAATTGTGGAACGCCGGCCGCCGCCGCTGGAACCCGTGGCGCCTGTTGCGCCGTTTCGCGCCGGATCAGCGCTCGAACTTAACCGACAGCACGATCGACGTCTGCGTGCGTTCGATCCCCTCGATGCGGCCGATCGCGTCGAGGATGCCGTCGATTTCCTCGGTGCTGCCGGCGTCGACGGCGACTTCGTAATCGAAGACGCCGGACAGCGCGTAGACGGCACGCACGTGCGGCGACGTTTCGAGTTCGCGTACCACGCGCTCCGACAGCTTGGCGTTGACGTTGATCAGCACGTGCGCGGTGATCCGGTGCCGCGCAAAGGCGTCGGTCACGCGCACCGTATAGCCGTTGATGACGCCATCGTGCTCCAGCCGTCGGATGCGCTCCGCGACGGTGGTTCGCGCGATGCCCAGCTTGCGGGCGAGGGACGCTGTCGATTCCCTGGCATTCCGACGGAGAAGCGCGAGCAGCCGCTGTTGTTCAGTCGTGATCCGTCGATTCACCGGTTTGGATGGCATAGCGACGAAATTATACCGTCATTACGCCAATTTGCAGCCTGTAAACCGGCGGACGCCTGACCTAGAATCCCGGCACGAAACACCAGACATCGGGAGCTGCGACCATGACCAAACTCATCCTGTTGGGCGCCGGCAAGATCGGCGAGACCATCACCCACTTCCTGCAGGCCTCCGGCGACTACGCGCTGACCGTGGCGGACCACGACCCGTCGCGCCTCTCGCCCATGGCGGCGCTGGGTGCTACGACTGTGCGCGCCGAATTCGGCGATCCGCAGGCGCTGCGCGAACTGATTCGCGGCCACGAATACGTGATCAGCGCATGCCCGTTCCACCTGACCCCGGTGATCGCCGCGGCGGCCGTGGACGTCGGTGCGCACTACTTCGATCTCACCGAGGACGTCGAGAGCACGCGCCGCGTCAAGGCGCTGGCGACGTCCGCCACGACGGCTCTGGTTCCGCAGTGCGGCCTGGCGCCGGGCTTCATCTCGATCCTCGCGTACGCGATGACCCGCAAGTTCGATTCGCTGCGCGACGTGCAGATGCGCGTCGGCGCGCTGCCGGTCTATCCGACCAACGCACTCAAGTACAACCTGACGTGGAGCACAGACGGACTCATCAACGAGTATTGCAATCCCTGCGAGGCGATCAGCGACGGCCGGTTGCGCGAAACGCTGGCGCTGGAGGAAATCGAAGCGTTTTCGCTGGACGGCGTCGCCTACGAGGCTTTCAACACGTCGGGCGGCCTGGGCACGCTGTGCGAGACGCTCGAGGGCAAGGTGGAAAACCTCAACTACAAGACGGTCCGCTACCCCGGCCACCGCGATCTCGTGAAGATGCTGATCCGCGACCTGCGGCTGGGCCAGCGGCGCGAAATCCTGAAGGACGTGCTCGAGGAATCGGTGCCGATGACGCACCAGGACGTCGTGCTGGTATTCGTGACCGTCAGCGGCATGCGCGAAGGCCGGCTGACGCAGGAATCGTATGCCAAGAAGATCTACAGCAAGACGATCGGCGGGAAGCTGTACTCGGCGATCCAGGTAACGACCGCCGCGGGGATCTGCGCGATGGTGGACATGATGCGCGACGGCACGCTGCCCGCCAGAGGCTTCGTGCGTCAGGAGGAGGCTGATCTCGACAAGTTCCTCGCCAACCGCTTCGGCCACCATTACGTCTGAAATCGCCCGGAAAACGCGGGCCGGCGAGGCGCCGTCTTGTAGTCAACCAACAGAGCCGCCCGTCGGACGTTCTTTGCGGAAATCCGCGCCGAAGTGATACTATGACGTTGGCATGATAGCTGCCGTGCCGGTCGCCGTTGGACCGGCAAGGTGCGGAAAGGGCCAATGGACTGCACGATCTGCGGCAAATCGGCGTTGCCCGGCGCGATGTTGTGCGCGCCGTGCAAGGCCGCGCTCAAGCGTGCCCGTTACGTCACGGTGCAGGAGGATCTTCGGCGCACGTCGGTGATCGACATGAGGCGCCAGCCGCGCCGCGCCCGTTCGCCTGCGCCGAAATCCGAGCAGGCGCCCATCACGCCGGTGCCCATCGCCGCACGTCGCAAATCGCTCGATGGGCGGCGCAGAGTCGCGGGCGCCCTCGTCATTGCTGTGGTCGTCGGCGGCGCAGGCTACTGGGGCTTGCGCGAACTGAGCGCCCGTCCGCAGGATGCCGCAGGAACCACCACCTCCGAGGCCGAAGTTCGCCAGCTTCCCGCTGCGGGCGTCGTCGCCTCTCGGAACAACGAATCGGTTGCGGCGCCGCTGCCACTTCCCGCGAGCGCACCGACGCTGATTCCGGCGAGCGTTGCCGCGCAAGCGCAGGCCGCTCCGCACGCAGCCGCCGCAACCAAGCCAACTGCAGCGCCGGTCGTCAAGCGTACGGTGATGGCAAGCCGTTCGACCTTTGCAACCACCAACGGCGATCCGCCGGAGGCCGTGGCTACGCCGCCGGAACCCGTGAAGATCGCGGCCGTTGCGCCGCCGCCGCCTCGTCCGGTTCCCGATCAGTGGCAAAACATGCGTGACGCGCTCAACTCATGTGACCGGGAGGGCGGCTTGGGCGGGTTCATCTGCGGCCAGAAGGTCCGCGTCCAGTATTGCGACGGCTACTGGGGTAAGGTGCCCCAGTGTCCAGGGTCGATCACGACCTACGATCGCTGAACGGCGGCGCGCATGGCGCGCCATTCCCGCGCTGACGACGCGCGTGGCTAGAAGGCGAAACGCGCGACCAGATAGCCTGCCGTCGCCGAAACGCCAGTGACGACGGTGCCCCAACCCAGGTCAAGCAGTGCCACGCCTGCCGACCATCCCTTGAGCGTCGCGAGATTGGTCAAGTCGTAGGTCGCGTAGGCGAAGAATCCGAACAGCGCGCCGTGCAGCAGCGCGCGCGACCATTGGCCGGCATCGAGCGCCGGCAGCACCGCGAAGACCAGCACCCCGACGACATATAAAGCGTAGAACAGCACGGCGACGGGAATGTTCGGCTTGTCCAGCAGCAGTGCGCCGAGCTGGGACTGGTAATAGCCTTTGGCGACGAATCCCAGCCAGAGAAAGTCCAGTCCGCAGAATACGGCCAGCGTGACGACATAGGCGACGGCGAAGCGAGTCATCGGTAGTTCCGGTGGCAACGAAGTTCCAATGTAACCGATGCACTTCGAAAGCCTCATCCGCCTGCCAGTTTGATCAGCCCGTCGGCCAGCCCGTCGATGTAGACCGGAAGGCGGCGGATGTCCCGTTGTGTCCGGCGCCGTCCAACGTCGCGGCCAACGCGCAATGCATCGTCCATATCGTTCACGTCACCAAGGCCTCCACTGCGCCCGCGCTGATCGGTGGCGTCGGTGTCGCGCTTGACGCCGCGCCGCCCATGCGCAACCCTTTCCGCCAGCGCCGTCGAATACTTGGGCGCGCTCAAGTCCGGAGATAACGATGACGACACTGCGAACGCTGGCGGTTTCCCTGTGCGCATTGGCAGTGGTCACCGCCGCGCGGGCGGCGACGCCGGTCTACTACGACGTAGTTCCGGGAGCGGGACCGCACGACGTCGCGGCGGCACCGATGCCGGGCGGTCCTGTCTATTACACGGCGCAGGCAACCGGAAAGCTGGGCATCCTCACGCCTGCGACGGGCAAGGTCGAGGAGATCGCGCTGGGGCCGCGCTCGGCGCCGCACGGCGTCGTGGTCGGGCCCGATGGTGCGCCGTGGGTCACCGATGGCGGACAGAATGCGATCGTGCGCGTGGACCCCGCGACGCGACAGGTGCGCAAGTTCCCGCTGCCTGCCGACGCGGGTTACGCCAATCTCAACACGCTGACCTTCGACAAGAAGGGTCGCGTGTGGTTTACCGGCCAATCGGGCATCTATGGCAAGGTCGAGCCGGCGACAGGGGAGGTCAAGGTCTGGCGGGCGCCGCGCGGAAGCGGACCGTACGGCATCGCGACCACACCGTCGGGAGACGTCTATTACGCGTCACTCGCGGGCAACCACATCGCGCGCATCGATACCGAGTCCGGCGAGGCCCAGGTGATCGAACCGCCGACGCCTAAACAGGGGGCGCGTCGCGTCTGGTCCGATTCACGGGGGCGCATCTGGGTGAGCTACTGGAATACCGGACAGGTGGGCATGTACGACCCAGCTGCCCGCACGTGGCGGGAGTGGAAGCTGCCGGGCAACGCGCATACGTATTCCGTCTGGGTCGACGACCGCGACGTGGTCTGGCTGACGGACTGGAGCGAAAACGCGATCGTGCGGTTCGATCCCGTCACCGAGAAATTCGAGCGCTACGAATCCAACCGAAGCAATGCCAGCGTGCGGCAGATGCTCGGCCGCGCGGGCGAAGCCTGGGGCGCGGAATCGGGAACCGACCGTCTGGTGATGGTGCCCGCGCGCCCGTAGTTGAATTGCCGCGAACCCGCGTTGCGCCGGATATGCGATATTCGCGGATTGCGCGACCAAGCCGAACCCACGAAGGAGCCGATGTGACCGCAAAGCAGATTTTCGGAGGCGTGATGGTCGTCGTCGCCGTCCTCCTGGCGGCAGGCAGCGCCTGCGCGCAGGCGCCCGCCGGCCGTACCGGCGGCGTCGACACGTCGCACGTTCCGCCGCCGAGACCGCGACCCAACGACGGCAAGTCGCAGGAAACGATTCAAGCGTCGGTTCAGTACCGCCTCGAAATGCTCGAGGAGGACCTGCGCATTCGGCCCGAACAGCAGAAGTTGTGGCTCAACTACAAGGATCGCGTGTTGCGGCTGGCCGACGATGCGCAGCGCACGTCGCGCACGGCGCTGGCGGGCACGATGTCGGCGCCCGAGCGGCTGGACCGCCTTTCCGACATCGCGCGCGATCGGCTGACCGCGATCGAGGACATCGTCGACGCGGGGAAGCAGCTGTATGCGGTGCTGACGCCCGGCCAGCAGGGCGTGGCGGATCGCCGCATGGCGGTGCCAGTGACGGCACTGGCCGGCGTCGAGCCCAATTCCGCGACCGCGCGCGCTGGGGCGACCGGGAATCCGCCCTAGCCGGACCAAACGGGCAGCCGTCCGCTCCCGGTTCGCGGCCAGCGGTCCTGGACGCGAAACAATAATTTCGTCGGAGCGAAATTATTTGCGTGTTCGCCCGACTAACCCGGGAGGCCCTCGTCCCGGCGACGATCCACGCAAAGGAGTATGTCCATGTTCCGTGCCGTTCCCCACACTGTCCGCAACCTGCTGGGCATCGCATTCATGGCGATGGTGCAGGCGTGTGGCGCCGCCGAGGCTCCCGTGGCGCTGCCGGCGCCTGCGGTCGACATTCCCGCCGCGGCCGCCAAGGGTCCGCAAAAGGCAGTGTTTGCCGGAGGCTGCTTCTGGGGTGTCGAAGCCGTTTTCCGCCACGTGAAAGGCGTGTCCAGCGCGGTCTCGGGTTATGCCGGCGGGACGGCGGGCACGGCCGACTACATGCAGGTCAGCAGCGGCACGACCCGCCACGCGGAAGCGGTGGAGGTTACCTACGATCCGGCCAAGGTGTCCTACGGCCAGTTGCTGAAGGTCTTCTTCTCGGTCGCGCACGATCCGACGCAGCTCAATCGCCAGGGCCCGGACCACGGCACGCAATACCGCTCGGCCATCTTCACTTCCGGTGAGGACCAGAAGCGCGTCGCGCAGGCCTACGTCGCGCAGCTGGATCGGGCCAAGGTGTACGCAGGTCCCATCGTGACGGAGATCGTCGCGCTTCCGGCGTTCTATCCGGCGGAGCAGTATCACCAGAATTATCTGGCCCTGCACCCGACGCAGCCTTACATCGTGTACAACGATCTGCCGAAGCTCGCCAATCTCAAGACTCAGTTTCCCGATCTCTACACCGGCAAGTAGCGCGAGGGTCGCCAACGCGCCGAGGTGGAAAAATCGCTCGCCGCGATCGACGCTCGCTTGGTAGAATGCGCTCTTTGGAGCGTGACTATTGAACGAAGCCGGTCGGAACTGCAGCCGTTGTGGCAACATCCTGCGCTCAGGCGGCGCCAATTGCGGCCGCTGTGGCTGTCCCGTCTCCGCGTCGCGCCCCGGCGCCGATGTGCCCGCTTCGATCTTCCTCGATACCATCCACATTCACGGCGAGTCCACCGCGGATGCGCGACAAACCGGCATTCGGCCAGCGCTGGCCGTGCTGTTTCGCGTGGCGGTCGGCCCCTCGGCGGACTACTACGCGCCGCGATTCTTAGGTTACGAGCGAGCGGGGCGCGGCGCGCCGGGATGGCACTGGCCGTCCTTCCTGATGCCGAGCGTGTGGGCGTTCTATCGCAAGCTGTGGCTGGCCGGAGTCGCGTTCGCGATGTTGCCGGTGGCGGGCGCGTTCGCCTTTGCCGCTATCGCCGATCGCATCGACAACGCGACGTTGCCGTGGCTGCTTGCCGCAATCCTCGCGATCTGGCTCCTGCCCGGCGTCATTCCGGCGATCGTGGCCAACTCGCTGCTGTATCGCCGCGTGCGGCGACATCGTCGCCCGCGCCGAGGCCAGCACGGCCAGTGCCTCGCAGGTGGCGAGCCTTGCTCGCCCGAGGCAGTCCGACATCGCTGGCCGCGGGGCTGTTGCTGGGCGGCGCAACGCTGATGCTGGCCGCCAGCGTGGTCGCGCCCAGCCTGCAGGGGGCGTGGTTCGAGCACGAAGTGAGGGCCAAGGTCGCCGCGGCGCTGGCCACCGTCCAGCCGCTGCAACAGCAGGTCGAGGATAGCTGGGACCGGGTCCGTGCGATCCCGCTCAAGCTCGACGTGGACACGCTACGTGTCCAGGCGGCCACCGCATTTTTCGACGAGGTGAGCTTTCGTCCCGCCAATGGCCGCCTGCGATTGGGGCTGGGACGATCGATTCCCGAGTTGTTCGGCCGATCGATCCTGCTCGCGCCGGCGGTCGACGCCTCAGCAGCAGATTCAGTGGATGTGCATCCCGGTCGACATACCCGCAAAATACCTGCCGAAGGAATGCCGCGAAGAAATAGCGGTCTTGAATTTACTTGCGCCAGACGCTGGCGAGCCATGGCTGCTGGTCGCGCGGGAGACCGTCCGGCCGATAGTAGTGCTCGATTTCCGCGAACCCCGCCGCGTGCATGTAGCGGCGCCAGGTCTCGAGGCTGTGATAGGCGCCGTAGCGCCCCCGGTTCCACCCTTCCTCGTCGATTGCCGCGCGGATTGGAACTGAACAGCACGCCGCGTGGCTTGAGCGTCGCGCGCAACTGCCAGCAGGACTCGCGGCAGCTCGGCTGACGGCACGTGGAACAGCGCGGCGTTGGCGAAGACGCCGTCGAAGCGCTCGGCCGGAAGGTCGAGCGCCAGGAAGTCCTGGTGCCACACGTCGCTGTCCGTGCGCGCGCGCCATGGCGACGAACGGCGCGGCGCCGTCCAGGCCGACCGGTGCGTGACCGCGTTCGGCGAAGGTCTGCAGATCGCGCCCCGGCCCGCAGCCGAAATCGAGGATCGCAAACGGCGGACGGGCTTCGATGGCCCGCAGCAGCGCGGCGATGTTCTGGCTGACGTCGTGGTCGCGCGTACCCTCCTCGAAGGCCGCTGCGCGCTGGCTGTAGTGCTCCAGCGTCGCGCGCGACGTATCGGCAGGGTCCGGCGCAACCGCCGTCATTGCGCCGTGCTCATTCGATCACCCGGCCGCGCGCTGCCTTGACCTGGCCCCGCTTGACCTTGCCGTCGACGCGCCGGCGCTGCGAGCCGCGCGTCGGCTTGGTGGCCTTGCGCGTCCGCTGCACGGTGGCGGCGGCCTCGACCAGGTCCTGCAATCGTGCCAGCGCGTCCTCGCGATTCTTGTCCTGGCTGCGATAGCGCTGTGCCTTGATGACGACGATGCCGTCGGCGGTGATGCGCGCGTCGCGATGCGCGAGCAGCCGTGCCTTGATTTCCTCCGGCAGCGACGACGCGCGGATGTCGAAGCGCAGGTGCACGGCGGTCGACACCTTGTTGACGTTCTGCCCGCCGGCGCCCTGCGCCCGGATGGCGGTCCATTCGATTTCCGCGGGATTGATGTCGATCATCGGGGGAAGCGCCCGTGCTCCAAGCGTCGGCCCGAGATTATCCGCCAACGCCGTGCGCCCGTCGCGCTTGCGCGGCGTCGGCAGCAGGGCCGAATCGCAAATCCGCTAAAATCGACATCCTTTTACTCCGAACGCCGAAAGATCCCGATGCGAGTCTTCAACTTCAGCGCCGGACCCGCGGTGCTGCCCGAACCCGTGCTGCAGCAGGCGGCGGCGGAAATGCTCGACTGGCGCGGCAGCGGCATGTCGGTGATGGAAATGAGCCACCGGGGCAAGGAGTTCATCAGCATTGCCGACAAGGCGGAAGCCGACCTGCGCACGCTGCTGGCCATTCCACCCGACTACAAGGTGCTGTTCCTGCAGGGCGGGGCGATCGGCGAAAACGCGATCGTCCCGATGAACCTGCTGCAGGGACGCACGACGGCGGACTACGTCAACACCGGCGAATGGTCGAAGAAGTCGATCAAGGAGGCGAAGAAGTACTGCACGGTGCACATCGCGGCGTCCTCCGAGGACAAGGACTTCACGTACGTTCCGGCGCAGAGCGCATGGAAATTGAGCCAGGACCCGGCCTACGTGCACGTGTGCACCAACGAGACCATCGCCGGCGTCGAATACCAGTGGACGCCGGAGACCGGCAACGTGCCGCTGGTGGCGGACATGTCCTCGCACATCCTGTCGCGGCCCGTCGACGTGGCGAAATACGGCGTCATCTACGGCGGCGCGCAGAAGAACATGGGCCCGGCCGGGCTGACGCTGGTGATCGTCCGCGGCGACCTGCTCGACCGTGCGCTGCCGATCACGCCGTCGGCATTCCACTGGAAGGAACAGGCCGCGGCGGACTCCATGCTCAACACGCCGGCGACGTACGCCATCTACATCGCCGGCCTGGTGTTCGAGTGGCTGCTGGCGCAAGGCGGGCTCGCGGCGATCGAGCGCAAGAACATCGCCAAGGCGGCGCTGCTCTACGACTACCTGGACCAAGTCGACGTTCTATCGCAGCGCCGTTCGGCGCGAGGATCGTTCGCGCATGAACGTGACGTTCCGGACCGCGGACGAGGCGCAGGACGATGCCTTCGTCAAGGGCGCGGCGCAACGCGGCATGGTGCAGCTCAAAGGTCACCGCGCGGTGGGCGGAATCCGCGCGTCGATCTACAACGCGATGCCGCTGGCCGGCGTCGAGGCGCTGGTCGCGTACATGCGCGAATTCGAGCAGCGCAATGGCTGACGGCTACCGCATCCTCACGCTCAACCAGATCTCCAGCCACGGTCTGCACCGGTTCCCCGCCGCCCGCTACACGGTGGGCAAGGCCGTCGACGAACCCGATGCCATACTCGTGCGCTCGCAGGACATGCACGCGATGGCGATTCCGTCCAGCGTGCGCGCGATCGGCCGGGCGGGCGCCGGGACCAACAACATCCCGGTGCCGGAAATGTCGCTGCGTGGCGTGCCGGTGTTCAATGCGCCCGGCGCCAACGCGAATGCGGTCAGGGAACTGGTGCTGGCCGCGCTGCTGATGGCGGCGCGCAACGTGATTCCCGCGCTCGGCTACGTGGCGGGACTCGACGGCTCGGCGCCGGACCTGGAGAAGCAGGTGGAAGACGGCAAGAAGCAGTTTGCCGGCATCGAGCTGCCTAACCGCACGCTCGGGATCATCGGCCTGGGCGCGATCGGCAGCCTGGTGGCCGACACCGCGATCAAGCTGGGAATGAAGGTCACGGGATTCGATCCGGAAATCACCGTGGACGCGGCGTGGCGGCTGTCGTCCAGCGTCCGGCGCGCTCACAGCATCGAGGAAGTCCTGAAGCAGTCGGACTTCGTCACGCTGCACGTGCCGCTGCTGCCGATGACGCGCAACCTGATCGACGCCAAGCGGCTCGCGGTAATGAAACAGGGCGCGGTGCTCCTCAACTTCGCGCGCGACGCGCTCGTCGACGATGCCGCGGTGGTCGCGGCGTTGCGCGCGCGCAGGCTCAAGTTCTACATGTGCGATTTCCCCGGGCGCGAGCTGCTGCACGAGCCGGGCGTGGTCGCGCTGCCGCACCTGGGCGCCTCCACCGAGGAAGCGGAGGAGAACTGCGCGGTGATGGTCGTCGACCAGGTGCGCGAGTTCCTGGAACACGGCGCCATCGCCAATGCGGTCAATTTTCCGAACGTCGAGATGCCGCGCGAATCGCCGTACCGCCTCGCGATCGCCAACGCCAACGTCCCGAACATGCTCGGCCAGATCTCGACCGCGATGGCGCGCGCCGGCCTCAACATCCACAACATGGTGAACAAGTCGCGCGGCGAGATGGCCTACACGCTCGTCGACGTCGACAGTCCGATCCAGCCGGACACGATTCGAGCCATCGCGTCCATCGAAGGTGTTCTGTCGGTGCGGGCGATACCCGCCGTCGACGCCGGCTAGCCGTCAATTCGACTTGAAGCGCACCCGCATCACCTTCTTGTCGTACTCGGCCTCTGTCGCCATCGTGATCTCCGCGCCATTCGCGGCATAGACGCGGCCGCCGGCCTTGCGGCAGATATTGCGTTCGTACTGGCACGGCCCCATCTCCGGATTCCTCGCGCACAGGTCGCCGACCTTGGGCGCGAATTCGATCGCCGTCGTCTGGCGCACGCCGTCGACATCCGCGACGCAAACGTAGATCGCGCCGGGCGGAATCACGACGGCCGCCGCCGCGGCGGGCGAGGATGGCGGAGCGGGCGCGACGGGCGTCTCCGGAATGGCGCGCCGAACGACCGCGGCGCCTGCCGCTTCGCTAGGCGGGAGTGACCGGGACCGGTGTCGTGGTGACCGGCGACGGCGAACAGGCCGTCAGCATCGCAACAACTGCCAGCAGTGCGCAGATGCCGCGCATGGCGTCGCTACAAGCCGAGCCACGCGATGGTGGCAGCCTCGACCTCGGGATTGGTCGCGACAAAGCCCTTGTAGCCGATGGCGTCCAGTGCATCTTTGCCAGGCTTGCTTTGCGCGATGCCGAGCAGCGCGGCGCGAATCCTGTCCTGCTCGTCCGCCGACATGGTGCTCGAGACCAGCAACTGCTTGATCGGGACGGCGCGCGATTGCGCCAGGACCTTGCCTCCCTTGTCCGTCCAGGACTTGACGACCGACTTGGCCGCGGTCGCGCCCGCCTGGGCGAAGCCGTTTTCGATATAGAAGGGAACGGCATCCTGGTACCGGGTCGAGATGACGCGAACGCTGCTCTCCATTTCCTTGGCGTTCTGCGCGTCGGGCTTGGCGGTGGTCATCGGCAGCTTGCCGGTGCGCAGCATCGCCCGCACCATCATCGCGGTGATCGAATCGGGGTCCGGCGTGACCAGCGTGCGGCCCTTGAGGTCGTCCAGCGATCTTCAGGGTTCCGTCGGGGTTGATGAGCAGCGAGACCGTGTAATCGGTGAACCCGGACGTCCACGCGACGGCCTTGTAGCGGCCCCCCTTGACCTCCGCCATCGCGACATGCGCCGGGTGGATGAACACCAGGTCGTATTCATGCTTGGCCATTCCGGCGCGCACGTCGTTGTAGGCCGGGACCAGGACAATCTTCACCCGGCGTCCCGTGGCCTTGCCGACATATTCCGCGAGCGGAGTGAACTTGTCGCGGATTTCCTTGGGCGTCGCCTGGTAGGTGACACCTTCGGTCACGCCAAAGACCAGTTCCTTTTCCTGCGCGGCCGTCCCCGAAGCCATGACCACGGCCAGGCCAAATGCGACTGCAAACCGAAACTTCATGGATCCCCTCATGATTCGCGTGGCTTGGATGCCTGCCTGCAACTGCGTGGCGGCACCACCACCGCGTAGTGATTATGAAAAAGCCCGCGTAGGACGTTGCAATTAGCGTGCCTGGCCGGCCGTCGGTCCCCGGCATGGCACCGCTTGTTCCCTTGGCACAGTGTATGCGTAAACGGTTGCAAATGGGCCAGTTGGCACAACGGCGGCCCTGCAGACCAAGGAGCATCGATGAGAATTCAGAGTGGTGGTGGAGTCTCCGGCGTGACCCCCGCCGCGTTCGTGTCGGAGGTACAGGAGTTTCGCCAGGCGGCCGGCGACGCGTCGCTGACGCTGGCGGAAAAGCGCCGCGCGCTGGAAGTGATCGTCGAACACGCCGCGACGCTTGATCCGGCCGACGCCGGCTTTGCCAGCGCCGGCGTCGCGCTCAAGGAAGCCTTGTGCTGCTGGCTCGACGCGCAGCGGTGCGGGGAACACTGACCGAGCACGATAAAGGCATCGCCGCGCAAAGTCCTGCGTTCGCATTCATACGCCGAACGACACGACCGGTACGCCGAACAGCATCCGGTGCAGGACCATCACGCCGAATGCGACGGCGCCGCCCCCGATCACGGCCATGACGTCGTATTTGAACCGGGGAACAAATGTCTTGACGGCGCCGCGACTGATCGCCGACGCGAGGTCCAGCAGCGCGTAGGCAAGAAACGCTCCGAACAGGACCGTTCCCCGCAAATCGCCGTTGGCGAGCAGGTGAACCAGCGCCCAGAGCCCCAGCCCGAGCAGCATCGGATGCTTGAGCGTATGGCGCAGGTAGCCGCGCATGTTCGCCGCGGCGAACAGGATGAACGACAGCGTCAGCGCAAGCGGCGCGATGGCGAAGGCCGCCGGAAAGGGCGCGAACACGCGCTCGGTCGCCGGCGCATGCATGTACCCGATGACGATCAGCGCCAATCCCGCGGCCGAAACGAGCGCGAACAGACCCTTGTAACGTTGCGCGCCCAGGCGGCGCGACAGACGCGCCCGCAGCGCCGGGAACGCCGGAACGAAGTGGATGCCGAGGAACAGGACGAGACCGGTGACCAGAAGCGGCATGGCAATTACCAGGTACATCGCGAAGGCGCGGACGCGTAGTATCGCCGATTGGATGGGCGGCCGTCATGATGGACGCATGCGAATGCGGCATGCGAGACCCGCCAACAGGTTGACCTTCGGACGAAAGGAACGATGGCATGGATGTTCGCGCAGCGGTGGCGCATGCGGCGGGTGCGCCGCTCACCATCGAGACGGTGCAGCTCGAGGGGCCCAGGGCAGGCGAGGTGCTGATCGAGGTCAAGGCCAGCGGCATTTGCCACACGGATGAATTCACGCGCTCGGGCGCGGACCCGGAAGGGCTGTTTCCGGCCATACTCGGACACGAAGGCGCGGGTGTGGTCGTCGACACCGGACCGGGCGTCACCAGCCTGCGCGCCGGCGATCACGTCGTTCCGCTGTACATCCCCGAATGCCGCCAGTGCAAGTCGTGCCTGTCGCGCAAGACCAACCTGTGCACGGCGATCCGCGCGACGCAGGGCAAGGGCGTGATGCCTGACGGCACGAGCCGCTTCTCGCTGCACGGCAAGCCGCTGCACCATTACATGGGCTGCTCGACCTTCGCCAATTTCACCGTGCTGCCCGAAATCGCGGTGGCGAAGATCCGCGAAGACGCGCCCTTCGACAAAGTCTGCTACATCGGCTGCGGCGTGACGACTGGAATCGGCGCAGTCATCAACACGGCCAAGGTCGAGCCGGGTGCCAATGTCGTTGTGTTCGGCCTCGGTGGCATCGGCCTCAATGTCGTGCAGGGCGCGCGGCTGGCGGGCGCCAACATGATCATCGGCGTCGATCTCAATCCGGCGCGTGAGGCGCTGGCGCGCAAGTTCGGCATGACGCATTTCGTCGATCCGAGCCAGGTTCGCGGCGAACTCGTGCCCTGGCTGGTCGAACTCACGGGCGGCGGTGCCGACTACAGCTTCGAGTGCATCGGCAACGTCGATGTCATGCGCCAGGCGCTCGAATGCTGCCATCGCGGCTGGGGCGTCTCCGTGATCATCGGCGTGGCCGGTGCCGGGCAGGAAATCCGCACGCGTCCTTTCCAGCTGGTGACGGGACGGGTGTGGAAGGGCACGGCCTTTGGCGGCGCGCGCGGACGCACGGACGTTCCGCGCATCGTCGACTGGTACATGGACGGCAAGATCAACATCGACGATCTCATCACCCACCGCATGCCGCTCGAGCGCATCAACGAAGGCTTCGATCTCATGCTGGCAGGCAAGTCGATCCGTTCCGTCGTCATCTATTGACCGGGTCGGAAGCGTCCGACAGCGTCGGCAATTCCGTGTCGGGCCTGCGGTATGATTTGCCGATCCAACTCGGCGTACGAACCCGCAGGCACCGGCAATGAAATACAAGGACTACTACGCGACACTGGGCGTCGAACGCGGCGCCACGCCGGACGACATCAAGAAGGCCTATCGCAAGCTCGCCCGCAAGTTCCATCCCGATGTGTCGAAGGAAAAGGACGCCGAGGAGAAGTTCAAGGCGGTCGCGGAGGCGTATGAAACGCTGAAGGACCCGCGAAAAGCGCGCGGCGTACGACCAGCTGGGAAGCCATGCGCAGGGACAGGAATTCCGGCCGCCGCCGGACTGGGAGCAGCACTTCGCGCGAGGGCAGGCGTCATTCGACGACATCGACCTGGCCGACCTGTTTGCGGGCCTCGGCGGCCGCGGCGGCTTCCGCAGGGCCGATCCCAATGCGCCGGTCGCGGGCAGGGACTACGAGGCGTCGGTGCGCGTGACGCTCGAGCAGGCGTTCAACGGCACCGAGGTCCAGCTGGACGTGAGCGTCCCCGAATTCGACGACAACGGCGTCGCGCATCGGGTGCCGCGCGTCGTGACCGTGCGCATTCCGCGCGGCGTCACCGACGGCCAGAAGCTCCGGGTGCCGGGCAAGGGTGGCAAGGGCGTGCGCGGCGGCCGCGCCGGCGACCTGTACCTCGACATCGCGGTGACGCCCCACCGGTTGTTCCGCGCGGATGGGCGCGATCTCTTTGTCGATCTTCCGCTGGCGCCGTGGGAGGCGGTGCTCGGCGCCAGCATCGCGCTGCCGACGCCCGCCGGAACCGTGAACCTCAAGGTGCCGGCCGGGGACGCGGGCCGGACAACAGTTGCGGCTGGCGGGACGCGGGCTCGCGCGTCCGGACGGTACGGCGGGCAACCTGTTCGCGATCGTGCAGATCGCCGTGCCCACGGTAACCGACGACGCGCAGCGCGCCTTGTACCGCCAGCTGGCGGAGGCGTCGAATTTCAATCCCCGGGCCCATTTCGAACGGGAGGCGACCCATGAGCCGTGAAATCGCCGAAGCACTGTCGCTGGACGAGCGCGTCACGCTGACGCTGGACGCAGATGGTCGAGATGTCGGAACTGCCGGTGGAAGACCTGCGCGCGCTCGTCGACTATGGTGCGCTGGCGCCGGTGGATCCGGCGGCGGCGTCATGGACGTTCACGGCATCCTGGGTCGTCGTCGCAAGGACCGCCGGGCGCCTGCGCAGGGATTTCGAACTCGACGCGCACAGCCTGTCCGTGGTGCTGCGCTACGTTCAGCGCGTCGAGGCACTCGAGGCGGAACTGCGGGCGCTGCACGCGCGGATGGGCTAGCGCGCCCCTCAGTAGGCACGCGGGCTTGGCTGCCGGCGCCGAAGCCGCGGCGGGAGTGCGTGCGGAAGCGGCGCGCGCGCTGCCCGGCGACCCCGACACCGGCGGTCCCCGTCGACTGCGTGCCGGGAATATTGCGCGCCGACATGCCGGCGACGACCTCGTCCACGCGCAGGTCGCTCGTTCCGCCGGCGCCGGTGAGGAACACGACCGTCGGGCACTTGTCGACGTCGCCGAAGGTCAGGTGCTCGCCGCGCGCGCGCAATCGCGTCGCGCTGGGCATAGCCTGCGTTGCTCATGTCCATCGGCGGATACGTGCTCTGGTAGATGATGTTTTCGCTGCGGTCGTAGATGACGTAGCAGATCACTGCGCGCGGCGGGCGTCGCCGCGGCAATGCACGTCATGCCGGCAAGGATCAGCGCGGGCAGTCCTGATCGCATGGTTGCCTCCTGTCGAATGACCGCTATCGTAGGCTCGCCACGGCGCGAATTCAACTGCAGCGGCCGTTCGGCTCGCGCGCAGCCGTCATTCGCTGTGGCAGTCGCGCCCGCGCGGGCCGCTTGACTTTCGTTCCGGCGCGGGCGCTCAATACCGGCTTGCGGTGCATCAGCCGGAGGATGATCATGGCCATTCGCTCGTTGCGTTCGCTGGTTGCGGGACAGACCCCGATCACCGTGCCGAAAACCGTGACGGTCGTCGAGGCCGCGCGCACGATGAAACAGCACAACATCGGCGCATTGCTGGTCGTGGACGGGTCGAAGCTGTGCGGCATCTTCACCGAGCGCGACGCGCTGTTCCGCGTGCTGGCGGAAGGTCGCGATCCGGCGGCAACGAGACTGAACGACGTCATGACGCGGCAGCCGCAGACCATCCACCCGGACAAGCCGTTCCTGCACGCGCTGCGCATCATGCACAAGGGGCGGTTCCGGCACCTGCCGGTCGTCGAGGACGACCGGCCGCTCGGCATGGTGTCGTCGCGGGACGCGCTCGACGAGGACCTCTACGAGTTGCGCACCGACCTCGACCAGCGGGAAGACATGCTCGAATAGCGGGCGCCCGCTTACCGCGGTCAGCTACATGATCCGGTTGAACCACAGCATCGACAACAGCGCGGACAGGAATGCCAGCACGGCCGCCGCGGCGGCGAACAGCGCGGTGATCTCGGTCTCCTTCTGCTCGAAGAAGATCCGCGTGTTGAGGTTCTGGTAGATCTTCTGCAGGTCGGCCGCGGTGCCCGCGTAGAAGTATTCCGCCCGGGTCAGGTTGGCGATGGTCTTCAGCGATTCCTCGTCCAGCCGCACACGCATCGACCAGCCTTCGGCGCCGATGATTTCGCCGCCTCGCGGTGCCGATTCCGACCGTATAGACGCGCACGCCGCGGTCCGCGGCCATGCGCGCGGACTCGATCGGATCGGGCCCGGTGGTTGTCTGGCCGTCGGTCAGCAGGATGATGGCCGCGCCGGAATAGGAGCCGGGAGGTACCGGCTTGGACGGGGGCTTTTCGGCGGCCTTCGACGGGGTCGAGCGGCGCGCTCTTCTGTGCCGGGCCGCGCGGATTGGACAAGCGCAGGTCGAATTCGACGTCGGGAAAGATCGTCTTCAGCGACACGAGGATGCCGCTGCCGACGGCGGTGCCGCGCTGCAGGCTGAAGCGGTCGATCGCGCCCAGGATGTCCTCGCGGCTGTGCGTCGGCGACTGCACGACCGACGCGGTCGCGGCAAACGACACGACGCCGATACGCGTGGTCTTCGGCTGCTCGGCGACGAACGCGCGCGCGGCCTCTTGCATGGCGACCATGCGGCTCGGCTTGACGTCGGTCGCGCGCATGCTGCCGGAGACGTCCATCGCCAGGATCACCGTCTCGTGCTGCGACGGCAGCGTGACCACCGCCGACGGCCGCGCGACGGCGACGAGCATCAGCGCCAGCGCCATCAGGAACAGCAGCGGAGGCACGTGGCGGCGGAAGCGCTGGCCCGCGCCGAGGGCCTCCCTGACCAGGCTCAGGCTGGCATAGCGAAGCGCCGCCTTCTTCTTCCGCCGCAGCAGCAGTACATAGGCGCCCAGCAGGGCCGGGACCAGCAGCAGCAACCACAGCATCTCCGGCCAGAAGAAGGTCATTGCACGGTTCCGAAGTGCTTGGGCAATCCGCCGCCCGCGGCCAGTTGACTGCGCCGCTTGCGCAAATCGGCGAAGCGCAGGATCGCGTCGACAAGATCGTCGTCGGTGGCGAGTTCGAGCGCATCGACACCGGCCGAACGAAAGGCCGCGCGCAACTCGGTCTCGCGCCGCTGCGCAGCCGCGGCGAAGCGCTTGCGGAAGCCGCGGTCGTGGGTGTCGACGAAGAGCTGTTCGCCGGTTTCGGCATCCTGGATCACCAGCAATCCCAGGTCGGGCAATTCCATTTCCATCGGATCGAAAAGCCGGACGGCAACCACGTCATGCCGCTCGGCTAGGCGGGCGAGCGCTTCCGGCCACCCGGGCAGGCTGATGAAATCGGACACGACGAAGATGAGCGAGCGCCGCATCGCCATGCGCGCCGCCGCGTCGAGAAGTTCGCGCAGATTCGTCGCCTGCCTGCCGTTGGGTGCGGCACGCGTCTGCATCCGGTGCAGCAGATGCAGCACGTGCCGGCGCCCGCTGCGCGCCGGGATCATCGTGTCCATGCGATTGCCATAGAGGAGGGCGCCGACGCGATTGCCGTGGCGCGTGAGGATGCGCGCCAGCACCGCGACGAACTCGGCGGAAACCGCCCGCTTGCGCTGCTTCGTCGAACCGAAATCCACCGAAGCGCTCAGGTCCAGCAGGAACCACGCGGCCACCTCGCGTTCCTCGTTGTATTCGCGCACATAGGGCGTCTGCAGGCGCGCGGTGACGTTCCAGTCGATGTGCCTGACGTCGTCGTGATAGACGTATTCGCGCAGGTCCGCGAGATCGAGCCCCTGTCCGCGGAACAGCGTGCGGTAGTCGCCGTGCAACAGGCCGTCCAGCCGGCGCATCACCGTCCATTCCAGCCGGCGCAGGACAGCTTCAGGCGTCGTTGCGGCGTTTGGCGTCGACGTGGACATGGCCTTCGAGCGGCCTTTCGGGGCGGGGAACGTGCTTCAGGATGCGCAGGATCAGCGCGTCGGCCGTTACCGCGTCGGCAAGCGCTTCGTAGGACAGGGACAGCCGGTGGCGCAGCACATCGGGCGCGAGGTCGCTGACATCCTCGGGCAGCACGTAGGCGCGGCCGCGCAGGAACGCCAGCGCGCGAGCCGCCTCGATCAGGTGAATGGAGGCGCGGGGACTGGCGCCATAGGTGACGTAACGCGCCATATCGGGAATGCCGAAGCGTTCGGGGCTGCGCGTCGCGTGGGTGAGGCGCACGGCGTAGCGCATCAGCGACGGGTCCACGTAGCCGGTCCGGCACTCTCGTTGCAGCGCGGCGAGTTCGTCGGTGGTGGCCACGGCGGCGACGTCCTGTGCCGCCCCGGTCACGCGTTCGACGATGACAAACTCCTCGTCCTCGCTTGGATACCCGACCAGGATCTTCATCATGAAGCGGTCGACCTGTGCTTCCGGCAGCGGATAGGTGCCCTCGGTCTCGATCGGATTCTGCGTCGCCATGACCAGGAACGGCTCGGGAACCCGGTGGGTCTGTCCGGCGATCGTCACCTGGTATTCCTGCATCACCTCGAGCAGCGCGCTTTGCACCTTCGCCGGCGCGCGATTGATTTCGTCGGCGAGCAAGAGGTGCGTGAACACCGGACCGAGCGACGTGTTGAACTCGCCGGTCTTCTGGTTGTAGATGCGGGTGCCCACGAGGTCCGCGGGGACGAAGTCCGGCGTGAACTGGATGCGCTTGAACGTGCCCTGCACCGCGCGCGCCAGCGTCTTGACGGTGAGCGTCTTGGCCAGGCCCGGCACGCCTTCGACGAGGAGATGGCCCTGGGCCAGCATGGCCACCATGACGCGCTCGAGAAAATGGTCCTGTCCGACGACGACGCGTTTCACTTCGTAGAGGATCCGCTCCATCAGCGGTGTCACTTCGCTTACGGTGCTGTGGCCGGTTGGCGAGTCGTTCATGCGGGAAATGCCTCCGATGAGTTCGGCGTCAGAAAGGCGAAAGGCCATAGGCCGCGGCTGCGTTCTCGATCGGCACGGCAAAGCCGATCCCGATGAACACATGCTGTTCGGTCGGATTGAGAATGGCGGTGACGATGCCGACGACTTCGCCGTCGGCCGTGACGAGCGGGCCGCCCGAATTGCCGGGATTCACGGCCGCGTCGAACTGGATGAGGTTGGCCAGCGACTCGCCGCCGCGCGAACGGTAGACGCGGCGCAGCCCCGACACCACGCCCGAAGATACCGACGGGCCGATGCCGAACGGAAATCCCACCGCGATGACTTCGTCGCCGACGGCCAAGTCGGATGTCGAGCGCAGCGTGGCGGCCGGCAGGTCGTCCGGTATCTTGCTCGCCTTGAGCACGGCGAGGTCGTGCTCGGGCCGCGCGCCGACGACGGTTGCCTCCGATTCGAAGCCATCCTCGAATTCGATCGGTGATGCGCTCGGCGCCGGCGACCACATGCAGGTTCGTGAGGATGATCCCGGAATCGACGATGACCACGCCGCTGCCGATACCCTCCATGGCGCGTCCTTCCTGCTCCTTCCTGTAGCCGGTGCCGTGGACGCGGACGACGGAGCGGCGCACGGCCTCGTAGGCCTTGGCCGAGCGGGAGGGGGGCGGGGTCGTCTCGAGCGAATGCAGCACCGCGGCGTCGATGTCCTCCTGCGTGACCGGACGAGGCTGCCGGGTCAGGCCGGCGTGCACGAGGACGATGAGCAGCGCGAGCATTGCGCCGATCGCGAGCAACAGGATTCGCTCGTGCCGGGTCATGAACCGGCGCCAGCGTGCGCCGCGAAGAGGTTGCGCCTCCGATCCGGCGAGCGCCGGCAGATGCGCCGGTCGCGTCGCCCGGCACATCCATGCCCGGGTCGGGGCCGCCTTTGCGCGTCCGGTCAGAACTGCTGTAGAGCGAAACTCTCTTCACGTCCTGTGCACCCGTGCCTGCCGCCGAACGGGCGACAATGGCGAAACGGTAGCACGCGCTGACCTGCACGTGAACAATCGACCGGCACGCGTTCCCCCCGGCGTCGACTGCCGCTCCCGGTAAGGAGACCCGCGACCGCCCATCGGCAACCTATAATCCGGCAACCTATAATCAAGCTTCAATCGTGGAGGCACCATGAGTGGCTTCAATGCATTGCACAACCGCGCCGTCTGGTTCGACATCCCTGTGTCCGACCTCGGCCGCGCCGCGGAGTTCTATCGCGCAGTGCTCAATGTCAAGGTCGAGTCCGTGGACGCCGGCGGTTACAAGTTCTGCGTAATCGAACACGCCGGCGGCAACGGCGGCTGCCTTGTCCCCAACGCCAAGGAAATCAGCGGCAGTGCGGGAATCCTGCTCTACATGAACGTCGACGGACGCATCCGCGACGCCGTCGCGAAGACACCCGGAAAGGGAGGCAAGGTGCTGGAGCCCACCCATGGCATCGGGCCCCACGGCTTTCGCGCGATCGTGCTGGACAGCGAAGGCAACCGCATCGCGCTGCATTCGTCCATCGATGTCTGACCGGCGCCGGATCGCTGCCGCATGATCACGGCGGACGAGCTGCGGCGCGTTCCGCTGTTCGCGGCATTGCCGGACAACGAGGCGGCGAGCCTGGCCTCCCGGGTGGCCGACGTGCGGCTTCGCGAAGGGGATTGGCTGATCCAGGAAGGCGAGCAGCCGTCGTTCTTCCTGCTGCTCGAAGGCTCGCTGGAAGTGCGCAAGGTCGTCCATGGCGTCGAGCGGCGGCTCACCCAATACAATCAGGGCGAGTATTTCGGCGAATTGCCGCTGCTGCTCGGGTCGCCGGCCGTCGTGAGCCTGCGCGCGCTCGAGCCTTCGCGTGTCGCGCAGCTCGACCACGCCGATTTCCGGCAACTGTTCTCGTCGTGCGCGACGCTGGCCTCCGAGCTGACGCGCACGATGACGCAGCGGGTCGCGCGGCTGCAGGCTCTCGCGGCGGAGGAGGCGCCCGCGAGCGTCGCCGATCGTCGGCCATCGCTTCGATATCGCATGCCATCACCTGCGCGATTTTCTCGCGCGCAACCGGATCACGTTTCGATGGCTCGACCCGACGCGCCCGCCGGAGTCCGGGGAAATCGAGACGCCGCGTCCGGGCGATCGTTATCCGGTGGTGATTCTCGCGAGCGGCGAGCGCCTGGTGACGCCGACATTGCGTGAACTGGCGCAGAAGCTTGGACTGCAGACGGCGCCGGCGAATACCGCCTACGACCTGGCCATCATCGGCGGTGGCCCGGCGGGTCTTGCGGCGGCCGTCTATGGTGCGTCCGAAGGACTGACGACGATCATGATCGAGCGCGAAGCGGCCGGCGGCCAGGCCGGCACATCGTCGCGCATCGAGAATTACCTGGGCTTTCCCACCGGGGTGCCCGGCGAGGAACTGAGCGCGCGAGCGCTGCAGCAGGCGCGGCGGTTTGGCGCGGAACTGCTGGTCGCGCGCGACGTGGTGGGAATCGAGTGCGCGCCGGCTTCCGACGGGCACGCCGTGGTACTGGACGGCGGCGACCGGGTCGCCGCGCGCAGCGTGATCCTGGCGTCCGGCGTCTCGTGGCGGCAGCTCGACGTCCCGGGCGCCGATGCGCTGGTCGGCCGCGGCATCTACTACGGCGCGGCGCGCACCGAGGCCATGAATTGCCAGGGCCAGCACGTGTTTCTCGTCGGTGGCGGCAATTCCGCCGGACAGGCTGCGATGTTCTTCGCCAATTATGCGCACAAGGTTTCGCTGCTGGTGCGCGGGCCCTCGCTGGCGCAGACGATGTCGCATTACCTGATCCAGCAGCTGGCGACCAAGCGCAACATCGAAGTATGCACGCGATGCAGGATCGTCCGCGTCGAAGGCGAACACCACCTCGAGGCCGTAGTCGTCGAGCACCGCGACACCGGTGAACTCGTTACCGAACCCGCGTCCGCCGTGTTCGTGTTCATCGGCGCCGACGCGCAGACCGACTGGCTGCCTGCGTCGATGATCCGCGACGAGAACGGTTATGTCTGCACCGGCCGCGACGTGATGGACCTGGTCGCGGGCAGGAAAGGCAGGTGGCCGCTCGAGCGCGACCCGTTCCTGCTCGAGACCAGCATTCCGGGCATTTTCGCGGCCGGCGACGTCCGCCACGGTTCGGTCAAGCGCGTTGCATCGGGCGTCGGCGAAGGCAGCATGGCCATCGCGTTCGTGCATCAGTTCCTCGCGGTGCGCGCTGTCGCGGCGCCGGTCGGTACGGACTGACGCGATGGCCGGACCAGTGTCGATGATCGCTATCCGCAGGAGGATCCTTTGACCGCAATGCGCTTGGTACCCTATACGGGCATCTATCCGATCGCCCCCACGCCGTTCACCGCGACCGGCGACGTCGACCTCGAGGGCCAGCGGCGCGTCCTCGATTGCATGATCGATCAGGACGTGGATGGCATCTGCATCCTGGCCAACTATTCGGAACAGTTCCTGCTCACCGACGACGAACGCGCCACGCTGGTCGACCTGTGCCTCGGCGCACGTCGCCGGCCGGGTTCCGGTGATCGTCACGTGCAGCCATTTCAGCACCCGGATCGCCGCCGCGCGGGCCCGCAGCGCGGCGTCCGCGGGCGCGGCCATGCTGATGATGATGCCGCCGTACCATGGGACCGGCGCTGCGCGCCGACGAAGCCGGAATCGTCGCGCACTTCGCGCAGGTCGCCGAGGCCGCGGGCATCCCGATCATGGTCCAGGATGCGCCGTTGAGCGGCGTCAGCCTGTCGGTTGCGTTCCTCGTCCGGCTCGCGCGGGAAATTCCCTCGGTCAGCTACTTCAAGATCGAGGTGCCAGGCGCGGCCGCGAAGCTGCGTGGCCTGGTCGAGGCGGGCGGCGACGCCATCGCCGGGCCCTTCGACGGCGAGGAGTCGATCACGCTGATGGCGGACCTGGATGCCGGCGCGACGGGGACGATGCCCAGCGCGCTGCTGCCGGACCTCATCAAGCCGGTGCTGGAACTCCATCGCGCGGGGCGGCGCAGGGAGGCGGCCGCGGCCTACGCGCGCATCCTTCCGCTGATCAACTTCGAAAACCGCCAATGCGGGCTGCGCGCGACCAAGACGGTGATGGCGGAAGGCGGCGTCATCAAGAGCGACGCCGTGCGCCATCCGCTGGAAGCGCTGCATCCGGCAACGCGCGCGGGATTGCTCGAGCTGGCGGGCGATTTGAACCCTCTTGCATTGCGTTGGGGCAAGTGAAGGTGGCCACAACCGCCATGCACCAGCGCGGTTCCGATTCCATTCGGGAAAGGCCGCAATGAAATATCGCCTGCTGCCCGGCACGCAGCTGAACGTCTCCGAAGTTTGCCTGGGAACGATGACCTGGGGCGAGCAGAACAGCGAAGCCGACGGGCACGCCCAACTCGACTATGCGGTGGCGCAGGGCATCAATTTCATCGACACTGCGGAGATGTATCCGGTGCCGCCCGATGCGGCCACGCAGGGCCGCACCGAAGAGATCCTCGGCGCCTGGCTCGCACGCCGACCGCGCGGCGACCTGGTCATCGCGACCAAAGTCGCCGGCCCTGGACGCCGCGAGTGGATTCGCGGCGGACGCACCGATCTCACGCGTGACGTGATTGCCGAGGCCGTCGACGCCAGCCTCGCGCGCCTGCAGATCGACTGCATCGACATCTTCCAGATTCACTGGCCGCAGCGCAACGTGCCGCTGTTTGGCGCGACCGAGTTCGACCCGGCCAAGGAGACGCAGGGGCCGTCGATCGAAGAACAGGTCGAGGGCATGGCCGCGATGATCCGGGCCGGAAAGATCCGTCACTACGGCTTGTCGAACGAGACGGCCTGGGGCGTGTGCGAGTTCCACCGCGCGGCGAAGTCGCTGGGGCTGCCCGGCCCGGTCACCGTCCAGAACAGCTACAGCCTGGTGTCGCGCAGCGTCGACAACGACCTTGCCGAAGCGCTGTACCGGGAACGGATGACGCTGCTCGCCTACAGCCCGCTCGCCGCGGGAATGCTTTCCGGCAAGTACAGGGGCGGCGCCCGTCCACCGGAGGCTCGCCTGACGCGATTCGACGGGATGGGCATGCGCTTTCGCAAGCCCATCGTGCATGAGGCGATCGATGCCTATGCCGAGCTTGCCGCGCGGCGCGGCATGTCGCTGGTGCAATTGGCGCTGGGATTCGTGCGAACCCGCTGGTTCCTGGGCGCGGCGATCATCGGCGCGACGTCGCTCGACCAGTTGGCGGAGGACATCGCGGCCACGCAGGTGGAACTCGACGCCGAGACGCTGGCGGAGATCGCGGCGATCCAGACCCGCTACCCCAATCCCGCGGGCTGACGCGCAAATTTGCATGGGCAACGTCGCGACGCGGGAAACAGAGCTGCCGCAATTCTCGCGCGCCGACAGGTTCGTCATTGCGGCCTGCGCGATCTCGATGCTGATCGTGCAGATGGACTGGTAATCGCGCGTGCGTTCTCCGCTCATCGACCTCAACCTTTTCCGCAACCACGCGTTCGATGCCGTCGTCGTCGCCGGTTCGCTTTCCAATGTCGTGTTCTGCCTGGTCGCGGTGTTCTCGGCGCTCTACCTGCAGCAGGCGCGCGGCCTGTCGCCGTTTGCCTCGGGACTGATCTTTCTGGCGCTTTCAGCGGGCTCCGGTTCGGCCAGCTATTTTTCCGGCCGGCTCGCCGAGCGCTTTCCCGCCGACCGCCTGATGGCCATCGGCATGCTGATCAGCGCCGCCGGCATCGTCGCACTGACGCATGCCGAGTCGCTCTGGCTCTATACGCCGCTGTTTCTGCTGACCGGTGTCGGGCTCGGCTTGGGCTGGGCGCTGGCCAACGTGGCGACGCAGGCCGTCGTCTTACCGTCCGAAGCCGGCGCGGCCTCCGGCGTCACGCTGACGTGCCTCGTGATGCTGGGAGCGGTCTCGGTCGCGATCGCCGCGGCCATGCTCGAATTGCTGAGCGGATCGGTCGACGGCGCGGCGTCCGATGGGGCGGCGATCGACACTATCCTGCGCGCCGGTGCGGGACTCGCGTTCATCGGCGCGGCGGGGCTGTTTGCGTTCGGACGCCGGGCTGCGCCGATCGCGGCGTGATCGCGCGCGGCGCGGCTACCATCGAAGCAGGAAGCACTCCGACCATGCGGGATCACGCCGACGAAACCCTCCTCGACAATCCGGTCTGGTCCTGCCTGACGTCGCGGTACGCGCACCTGGCGCTGGGTGACGCGCGCGCGCTGCGCTTTCAGTCTGACTATTCCCCGCTTTCCGCGGTCAGGGAGCCGCTTCCGGAGAACGTCGCCGCATTGCTGGCCTCCGTGGATGCCGCGGAGGAACTGTCGATCACCGCCGTGGAGGTCGGCGAAGTTCCCGCGCACTGGGAAATCGTGCGGGCGGCTGCGGCTGGTGCAGATGATCCGGCGCGAGCGCATTCCGCTGCCGGCGTCACGCGACGATGTCACAGCGCTGGGCGGCCGCGACGTCGACGATATGCTGGCGCTCGTGGAACTCACTCACCCCGGACCGTTCCGGCGGCGCACGGTGGAACTGGGGAATTTCGCCGGCATCCGGCGCGACGGGCGGCTGCTGGCGATGGCCGGCGAGCGGATGTGGATCGGCGATTACCGCGAAGTCAGTGCGGTGTGCACGCATCCGGACGCGCAGGGCAGGGGCCTCGCGCGAGCGCTGATGGCGCACGTCGTCAACCGGATGCTGGCCGCGGGTCAGACACCGTTTTTGCACGTGCTCTCCGGCAACGAGCGCGCCATCGCCACCTACGAGGGCCTGGGTTTCGTCCGCCGCACGGAAATCGCCCTGACGCGCGCCCAGCGCGTCGCCTAGCCCGCCGTCATTTCTTCGGCTTGCGCGCCAGATCGATGTCCATGTATTTCCACGTGAAGCCGAACTGCGACGGATAGTAGCCGAGCAGCCACGGTTGCGTGAATGAATTCCCGATCGGGTAGACCTGCAGTGTCAGCGGCACGAACGCATTGACGAGGTCGGACATCTTCCGGGCCAGCGCCGTGCGTTCCTTCAGGTCCGGCGTGCGCAGGAAGCGCTCGTAGGCGGCGTCGTAGTCCGCATTGCGGAAGCGCGCGCGATTGGTGGTGTCCGACGCCTTGCCCCAGAGCGTGACCAGCGTGTCGTAGCCCGATGGGTCGCCGGCGCGAAAGCCCAGGTTGAACATCATCAGCTGGCCCGCCTGGCTCTGCTTCAGCAATTCGTTGAAGGGCTTGGTATTGATGGTCATCTTGAGGCCGATCGCCGCCATGCTCCTGATCCACAGCGCGTCGGCTTCGCGGCCGTCGCTGTCCGGCGTCGAGCTCTGCACCAGGACGAGCGGCTTGCCGTCGGGCGTTTCCCGCATGCCGTCGCCGTCGCGGTCCTTGTAGCCGAAGCGGTCGAGTAGTGCGCGCGCGGCGGCCGGGTCGTATATCGCCTTCTGCGGCAGCGACGTGTCATGGCCGAACACGCCGGGCGGCAGGATCTGATTGGCGGGCGACGCCTGGCCGCCGTAGAACACCTTGATGAAATCGTTGGTGTCGAAGCCCAGCGCGATGGCCCGGCGCAGCGCGATGCGCTCCGGCGCGTTGCCGCCGATGACCGGATCGTCCTGGTTGAAATAGGTGTAGATCAGCGCAGGAATGTTGACAGCGAAAGTGGCTGATGCCGCGATGCGCATACTCGGGCTTCAGCTTGCCGTTCTCGACGACGCGCGACAGAATGCCGCCGGCCAGCGCGACGTAGTCGAGGTCGCCCTGGTCGAAGGCCAGCAGCTCGGGCACCTGCTCCGAAATGATCGAGATTTCGATGCGGGACAGTGCCGGCAGCCTTCGTCCCTTCATCGCCTGCACCATCGGCTTCAGTTTCGGATCGTCGCTGTCGGGAAAGACCAGCGGCCGGTAGCGGGGATTCGCTTCGAGCACGACGCGCGAGCCGCGGCGCCAATCCGCGAGCTGGAACGGACCGGTCCCGACCGGCTTCATCATGATCTCGTTGCCGGCGGCTTCGACGACCTCTCTGGCCACTGCATAGCTGCTGCGGCCGGCCAGGCGATCGAGCACCGTGTAGTCGACATCGGTCAGGCGCAGCTGCAGCGTATGGGAGTCGATGGCGCGCAGGCCGGCGATCGGCGCGTCGTAGTCGAACTTGCCGGTCTTTTTCGCGGCATCGACGACGTCGCGCGCGCCGCTCAACAGCGCTGTGAACGCGGGATCGCCGCCGACGCGCAGGTTGGGGTCGAGCGAGCGCTTGATCGAGTAGACGTAATCCGCTGCCAGCAACTCGCGCGGTGCGCCTTTGAACGCCGGATCGTCGGTGAACCGGATTCCTTTCTGCAGCCGTATGGTCCACGTCCGGCCGCCGTCGGTGATCTCCGGCATCGCGGCGGCCGTGTTCGGGAATCACCTTCGCGGGCGAGGCCAGGTAGTCGTACTGGTACAGGCCTTCGAAGATCACGTTCACGATCCGGGCCGAATACAGGTCCGTGACCTGGTGCGGATCGAGACCCGTGATGTCCGGCAGCGCGAGGCGGAGCACCTTGGCGGGGTCCGCCGCCTGCGCCGGCGAGATGACGGCGCAGAAGAGCAGCAGCAATACGGTCCAGCGCTTGCGGGACGACATCGGCATCTGATCTTCGCTTTCGGGTTGAGGGGGAATGCGTCAGCGGGATTTTACCGGCTGGGCACTCGTATCGACCGAAAGGGTAACGATCTGCAGCCAGTCGTTGATGGTCCCGAAGGGGCCGACGACCCTGTCCCGCTTGAGCAGCAGCGTGTCGCTGATCGGGCGCGGACGCGTCGGCGCATAGGCGTCCAGCCGGGATTGCATCGTCCGGAACAGTTCCGTGCGATCCGGACCCGGGCGGCATCACCAGCGCCTTTTCGAATGCGGCGTCGAACACGGCGTCTTCGTAGCAGCTCATGTTCACGCTGCCGATGGATTTGCTGTAGAACATGTTCATCGGGTTGGTTCCGTCGGGTATATCGAGCCCCCAGTCCATCGATGCCATGCCGAAGCGGCAATGCGTCATCCGCTTGAGGCGCTCCGCCGGCGTGACGGCCTCGAAACTGACCCGAACTCCGATGCGGTCGAGCATCCGCTTCGTGAATTCGGCGCTCTTGCGCGCCTGCGACGACGTGCCGGTAAGCACGGTGACGGCGAGCGCGGAGCCATCGGGGTTCCGCCGGTAGCCGTCGGCGCCCTTGCGGTAACCAAAGCGCTCCAGCAGCGCGTTGGCGGCCGCCGCGTCGAAATTGTTGGGATTGACATAGCCCGGGACGTGGCCCTCGACGCCGGGGGAACAACCTGCTGCCGCACGGACGAAAATCCGGCGTCGAAGACGCGTATCCATTCCTTGTCGTCAATCGCCATCTGTATCGCCCGGCGCAACGCGATCTTCTCGCGCGAATTGCCTCCCAGGACCGGATCGCGCATGCTGAAGAACGACAGCAACGCGGTGGGCTGTTCTTCGCGGACGAGACGCACGCCGTCGCGCGCAAGTTCCGGCAACAGCTTGCCGTCCCGGGTGGCCAGTTCCGGCGCGGCCAGGTAGATGAGATCGAGTTGGTCCTTTCGCAACGCCAGCAGTTCCGCGGAGGATTCGGGCGTACTGGAGAATTCCACGCGATCGAGGCCCGGCAGCGCCTTTCCTCGCAGCGGCTGCGCGCCCTGCGCACGGCGCGACTGCGGCGCCAGCAGGTCCTCCCAGTGCAGCGTCCGGTAGATCGGGTTGCGCACGAACGTGACGCGCTGGCCCGGCGTGAACGCGGAGACGACGAATGCGCCGGTTCCGACCGGCCGTTGACCGTAGGCATCGCCTTCCGCTTCCACGACTTCGCGCGCGATACCCGCCGTCAGCGTCGACGTCAGCAGGAATGGAAATATCGGGTCCGGCTTGTTGAGCCGGATACGCAGCGTCTGCCGGTCGATCGCGACCAGGCCGGACACAGGCGCGTCGTAGTCGATCGCCGTTCCCGCATCCGCCGCACGCTTGGCGAGCGCGTCGAGGCCCTCGATCTTGCCTTCGAACAGGAACAGCCCCTGCGAGCGGATCTTCGGATCGAAGACGCGCCGCAGCGCATACGCAAAGTCCGCCGCCGTGAGTTCGCGTGCCTTGCCGCCGAAAGCGGCGTGCGGGGTGAAGCGGATTCCCGGGCGGACGCGGATCGTGAATTCGCGGAAATCGGGCGACACTTCGGGCAGAGCCGCGGCCGCGAGGGGAACGATGACCGCCGGTCGCGCGAGCGGGTCGAGCACATACAGCGTGTCGTAGATGCCGGCCATCAGCATGTTGGCCTGCATGTTGTCGGAACGCGCCGGATCGAACGTCTCCGCGACGATCGGCATCCCGATCCGGAGCACGCGTTCGGCAGGATCCGCGCCAAATGCGGCTGCGATCACCAACCAGGTCGCGACCCCCATTGCGCAAGCCAGCCGGGAACGAATGGTCATCGGGGCAGCCTACCAACACTGATCGGCAAATTCAATTGCCGGTCGCGCGATGCTTGGCGCCGGAGCCGTGCAGGCTGCTAAGCTTTGCCCCGTCTCGGCCCCCGGGCCGCCAACGAAGATCGCCCATGCCGAATGCACAATAGGGAGCGGCGATGAAGGAGCAGACCGGCTTTTCCGATGTCGACGGCAGCGGGCGGTCAGGCGCGTTGGTCAACTACCTGGCACTGGTAGCGCAGCACGTCGGGGACTTCCGGCGCCGGGGATACGACCTCATGCGACTGCGGCCCGGCGACGCGGTCCTCGACGTCGGATGCGGCGCCGGCGAAGTCTGCGTGGAACTGGCGGCAATTGTCGGCGCGCGGGGCCGGGTCGCCGGCGTGGATCTGTCGGAAGCGATGGTCGAGGCGGCGCGGCGGACAGTCGCCGCGTCGGGCCGCGCAATCGAACTTCAGCCGGCGAGCATCTACGAATTGCCATTTGCCGACGGCGCGTTCGACGCCGTCCGCGCCGAGCGCGTTTTCCAGCATCTCGACAACCCCGAGGCCGCCTTGCGCGAGATGATGCGCGTCACGAAGCGGGTGGTCGCGTCCTGGCGAGCGACCCCGACCATGGCCAGGCGGGCCTGGCGCTGGACGACCCGGCGCATCGCCGCATCTACGAGGCGCTGCAGCGCGCCATGTCGCGGATGATCATGAATCCGCACAGCGGCACGCGCCTGCGCGGCATGTTCGTGCGCGAGGGACTAGGCGACGTCGCGCAGCTAGTCGAGTCCTTCGCGTTCGATCATCCCCAGTTCATCCAGATGTTCTTCGTGGGCGAGCGGCTGGCGGCGGCAACGGCCGCGGGCGAGATCACGGCGCAGGAAGGCGCGGACTTCGTCGCGGCGCTGGAGGAGCGCCACCGCACAGGCACGTTCTTCGCCAGTGCGGTCGGCTATACGGTTGCCGGCACGAAGCAGTGACGCCGGGAATCCCGGGCAAATTGCAACACGCGACCCGGCGTTTAGCTCAGGTCTGCGCCCGCATCCTGTCGTCAACGGCAAAGTGCCGCCGCGCGAACTTGAGCAGTTCGCCGTCGGTCGGGTGGTCCACCGTTTCGACGCTCACGACGCGAGCGGCGAGAGCCGGCGCGTGCGCGTGAAGATGCTTGAACAACTCCAGCTTGGCGCTAGACGGGCCGACGATCAGGATCTCACCGGCATCCTTGATGGCGTCTGCGACGGACTGGTAATAAGCGTGATTCTCCGGCACTCGGCCCGGCCCGACCGCGCCGTGCTTGTAGTGCAGATGCTCGTGCTTCGATTTGGGATGCACGACGCTTGCTTCGGCGTCGTCGGGATTGAACTGGATGACGTGCGCTTCCCGATGGTCGATCCAGACGATGCAGTGATAGTGGCTCATTGTGTGACCTTTCATGCAGAGCATTCATTTTACCGCCACGCGTCGAAGGCGCCGTCGCCAGCAGGGCCGCGGCTATGCATTCGTTGCGTTGGATCAATGGCCAGCGATGTTGGCCGGCGTGCCCGCGAGCGGCGGACTACGGCGCGGGCGAGGCTTGCGTCGCCGTCAACCGGAAAGCATCGAGCGCCGTGCGCAGCGGCGCGGGCTCGACTTCGTGCGCTCCCGGGAAATACTCGAGGCGGACGCGCCTGAATCCCGCGCGTCTCAAGTCGGCGTAGACCGTCCGATGATCAGCCGGTGTGGACACCTCGTCCTTTTCCCCTGATTGCAGGAAGACCGGAATGTTCTTGAATTTCGCGTCGAGCACCTGGAACTGCTCGGCGGCGGCGACCAGCGTGTCCTGGTTGATGCCGGCTAAGTAGATGCCGATGATGTTGCGCCCCTCGGCCGCAAAGGCCGCGGCCAGCCAGCCCGAGTACTTGGCGCCGCCCGAGAAGCCGCCGAAGGCAAGCGGCGACTTGTCGGAGCCCGGCGACTGCAGTGCCAGCGCGGCGAACGCCGCCTTGACCAGCGCAAGGCGCAGAGGGACGTCGTCCTGCTCGACCGTGACCTCTTCGGCGGGATCCGCGGCCACGACGATCCATCCCGCCGCCACCGCGGTTTCGGCATAGGCGCTCATCAGCTTGCGACTCGACCGGTATTGCCGATCGGACGTCGCGCTGATGACCAGCACCGGCCATTCGTGGGCCATGTCGAAGTTCGGTGGAACCGCAACGGTCACCAGCGCGCGAGTGACCGGCGAGAGCGTGCCGCGACCGGCCATCTTTCGCAATTCCACGGGCAACTCGACCGAAAATTCGTTCAATGCCCCCGGCGTGAGACCGGAGGCCGCGGATGCCGCCGGCGCGACGAGCAGTGCGGCCAGCCAGATGCAGATGAGTCTGAGGGTCTGCTTCATAGCGCGGCAAGCGCCGTCGCGAAGGCGGTCGAGCTTTCCGCCGAATGGGTGACAGTGGTTCGCAGGTCGCGCACCAATCCGTCCTTGAGGCCGTAGACCCAGCCATGGACGGCGAGTTCCTGGCCGCGATCCCATGCGTCCTGCACGACCGTGGTCTGGCAGACGTTGGCGACCTGCTCGATCACGTTGAGTTCGCAGAGGCGGTCGATGCGCTGCGGCAAGTCGGAAACACCGGCGACCTGGGCACCGTGCTTCGAGTGCACGTCCTGCACATGGCGCAGCCAGTTGTCGGCAAGGCCGACGCGCCGGTTCTCGAGCGCCGCCGCGACGCCGCTGCACCCGTAATGGCCGCAGACGATGATGTGCTCGACTTTCAGCACGTCCACGGCGAACTGCATCACGGAGAGGCAATTGAGGTCCGTATGGACGACGACGTTGGCGATGTTGCGATGGACGAACAGTTCGCCCGGGCGCAGGCCCACGATCTCGTTGGCGGGCACGCGGCTGTCGGCGCATCCGATCCACAGGTAGCGTGGCCGCTGCTGCCGTGAAAGGTCGGCGAAGAAATCCGGGGTGGCGCGGCGGATGCGCTCCGACCAGGCGCGGTTGTTGTCGAAAAGGTGGGAGAGCGAGCGCATGGGTTGGGCGAGAGCCGCATTCTACATGGCCACCACCTGGCGCAGCTTGCCTCCGCGTCTTTCGGGCTGCGGTTCGCCGGGTTCGAGCACGAGTTCCACGTTGGACAACGCGTGCCGGTCGAGATAGGCGCGCAATGCCGCTGTCGCCGCCGCGCCCGCGCGCGCGCGGTCCGTGTCCGTCAGTCGCAGGCACAGACGGTCCGGGGCCGTCTGCACGATCTGGAAGCGATGCACGTCCGCGGCATCCTCGACGACGGTGGTCAGCGCGAGCGGGACGAGGTGCTGCAGCCCGCCCTCGCGCGTGCGCAGCGCAATGACGTCGTCGCTGCGGCCTTCGACCTGGATCGCCGGCAGCGGACTGCCGCACGCGCAAGCGTCGGCTTTGATGCGCACGCTGTCGCCTAAGTCGTAGCGGATGATGGGCTGCAATGTGTTGGCGAGATTGGTCAGCAGCACGGTGTGGGAGAGTTCGCCCGGAGGCGTGGGCCGAAACTCGCGATCGACGGGTTCGAGGATCACCCAGTCGGCATCGACGTGCAGGCTAGCCCTCGCGGCAGCCGTGGGCGATGGCCAGGCATTCCGACGCGCCGTACTCGTTCTGCAGCGGGCAGCCGAACGCGCGCTGGATTTCGATCCGGGCGCGCGCCGACAGTCCCTCGCCGCCGGACCACAGCGCGGCAGGGCGGATGGCCAGCCGCCCCGCGTCCTGTTCCTCCGCCAGCAGGCAGAGCACGGTCGGATAACTCGAGACGAACGCGGGCTGGTAGGCGTTGAGGGCGCGCACGATGTCCGCCACCGGCTGGGTGACGGCGAAACTTCGCATGTCGAGCCAGGGTTTGCCGCTGGCGACTCGCCGCCATGATGCGATGCTGGCGAAATGATCCGTGTCCGCGGTGATCAGTGCCGCGCGGCCGCCTTGCTTGGCCACGGCCTGCCAGTCGCACTCTGCGAATCCGGAGCCGGCGAGCTGCGCGCTGACCAGCGCGTCGTAGGCTGCGAGGGCGTTGCCGTCCTGCACGAAGATGCCGGGCTCTCCGGTGCTCCCCGAACTGGTCCAGACAATGTAGCGGCCGAGGAAGCGCTCGCCGATATGGCTGCGTTGCGCGAGAAAGCTGTCGATCGCGGCGCGCGTCACAGACCGATCGGTGCACCAGTCGTCGAAGGACGTCATCAGCGCGCGCTTGGTGACTACTGGCAGTTCGGCGAGTTTCAGCGGGCCATCGGGCAACCGCGCCCAAGCCTCGCGGTAGAAGGGCGAATGGGAGCGCGCGAACCTGACCAGCGCGTCGAAGCGCGCATTCGCTGCCGCGGCAATGGCGACCGCGCCAAGCGAACGCACCCACAGGGACTGCGCGGCCAGCGCCGCGGTGCGCCACTGCTCGAAAACCGGCAGCAGCGGATCGGATGGCGCTGGTTCGAATCCGGTACCCATGGCGCAGTCTAAAGGTTCCGGCGAGCGATGTCGTGGATCGTGCGCGCTTGGCGGAACCGCGCATGGCGTCGTGCATTTTGGGTGGCTGTTTGACCGCGGTCAACGTGCCCGCCGAGCACCGGAATAAAATGAAATCGCGCCCCGGCATGCGGTCGCGAATCAGAGCGGAAGCCGCGGCGCAACGCCAGGATCGGCGTCCCCACACCGCAGAGCAGAATGCCGATTCCCTGGCCAAAGATAGGAGCAGGGATCATGGCAGTCACAACCAATCTCAGGACATACGAACCGTTCGCGGACATGGTGCGTGCCAGCCCGATGTTCGACTTGGCGGGCCTGTTCGATTTCCCACGCACGCGTTACGGCTATCCGACGTGGAGCAAGGAACCCGAAATCAGGATGGATGTCTCAGAAGACGCCAACGCGTATCGCGTGAAGGCGGAAATTCCCGGCGTGAAGAAGGAGGACATCCACGTCTCGGTCGAGGGCAACACGGTGTCGATCAGCGCCGAATGCGAGCGCAAGCACGAGACCCGCAAGGACGAGACGCTGTTGTGCAGCGAGTTGTACAGAGGCAAGGCTGCGCGCAGCTTCACGGTGATGACCGATGTCGACGATTCCAAGGCCGAGGCGAAATACGAGAACGGCATCCTCGAGTTGACGCTGCCCAAGAAAGCGGGCGCGGGAACCAAGGCGTTGGAAGTCAAGTAGTGCCAGGTGCCGACAGCATGCGTCCCGGGCCGTGGTCTTTAGACGCTTGCGGCCGGGATGTCCCGAAGTGGGATTGCATGAGCGGCGGCGGGCCCGCTGCGAAACGCGGGCCCGCCGCTCGCTTCGAGGAGGGAATATGAAGCACGTCACGCATGCACCGGCTGCAAAGCCGATCGATTTCTACACGATGCTGGGCATGGATGCGCCGCTGCCGGAGGTCGCCGAGCGGGCGATGCGTGCATGGCTCGACGGTGCGCAGGTCATGCAGGCCGAGGCGACGGAGTTCGTGAGCGCCAGAGCAGGTAAGGACATGGCGGCGCTGTCCGAGTGGTCGCAATGCAGGACGCCGACCGATGCGCTCGAGATGCAGGCGCGCTACGCCGGCGAGGCGTTGGCCGACTACTTGGCCGAGGGCCAGAGGATGTGGACGCTGATGGCTGCGGCAGGACAGCGCGGTGCGGAGGTCGCGAAGTAGCCTTTGACCGGGGCCGCGCATGAGCGTGGCCGCCAACGCCTGGGAGCGAGTGATGGATATGCGAATCAGGCCGGCAGCGCCGGCTGGACGGTCGGGCAAGGTCTTGACGATGAGTGGGAAGCGCGTGCGCAAGTCACGCACCCGCGCGACATCCGCGTCGCAGGACGCGATACAACCGGCGCCGCCCGCCGCGCCCGATCCGTCGTTCCTGCAGGATTCCTTCGCATCGACGGCGTTCGCGGAAACCATGGACCGCTCGCTCAATGCGACGGTGGCGCGCTACAGCACCGGGCTGTCGCCGATGGCGCTGGTGTCGGCCTACTGGGATTGGGCGTCGCACTTGGCGTTCGCGCCGGGAAAGCGGCTGCAGTTGAGCGAGAAGGCGGCCAAGAAGTCGCTGCGGCTTGCCAACTACGTGATGCGTCGCGCAATGCATCTGGACGGCATGACGCCCTGCATCGAGCCGCTGCCGCAGGACCGGCGCTTCATCAATGACGCGTGGCGCGTGCCGCCGTACGACGTCGTGTATCAGTCGTTCCTGATGATGCAGCAATGGTGGCACAACGCGACGACCGGCGTTCGCGGCGTCACCAAGAAGCATGAAAAGATGGTCGCGTTCGGCGCGCGGCAATTCCTGGACATGGTTTCGCCGGCCAATTTCATTCACACCAACCCCGAGGTTCTCGACCGCACGCTGCGGCAGGGCGGCACGAACCTGCTGCGGGGAGCACTCAACTGGGCCGAGGACTGGGACCGCGCATTAGGAGGCAAGCGCCCGGCGGGCGTCGATGCATTCCAGGTCGGCCGCGACGTGGCTGTCACGCCCGGCAACGTGGTCTATCGCAATCGCCTGATCGAGTTGATCCAGTACGCGCCGGCGACGGCGATGGTGCGACCGGAGCCGGTGCTGATCGTCCCGGCCTGGATCGAGAAGTACTACATCCTGGACCTGAGCCCGGCCAATTCCCTGGTGAAGTACCTCACCGAGCAGGGGCACACGGTGTTCATGATCTCGTGGAAGAACCCCGGGCCCGATGACCGCGATCTCACGATGGAGGACTACCGGAAGCTGGGCGTCATGGCGGCGCTCGACGCCGTGTCCGCGATCGTGCCGGAACGCCAGGTTCACGCGGTCGGCTACTGCATCGGCGGGACGATGCTGGCGATCGCTGCGGCGGCCATGGCCCGCGACGGTGACCGGCGGCTGGCCTCCACGTCGTTCTTCGCTGCGCAGACCGACTTCACCGAAGCCGGCGAGTTGATGCTGTTCATCGACGAGAGCCAGCTCGCGTTCCTGGAAGACGTGATGTGGGAGCAGGGCTACCTCGGCAGCCGACAGATGGCCGGTGCGTTCCAGCTGTTGCGCTCGAATGACCTCGTGTATTCACGCGCCATGAGGACCTACCTGCTCGGCGAACGCGAGCCGATGACCGACCTGATGGCATGGAACGTCGATGCCACCCGCATGCCTTATCGCATGCACACGGAATACCTGCGCAGCCTGTTCCTCGACAATGACCTTGCCGAGGGGCGGTTCAAGGCCAACGGCCGCTTCATCGCGCTGAAGGACATTGCCACGCCGCTGTTCGCCGTGGGTACGGAGCGCGATCACGTGGCGCCGTGGCAGTCGGTGTACAAGTTCCACCTGCTGACGGATACCGAAGTGACGTTCCTGCTGACCAGCGGCGGACACAACGCGGGCATCGTGTCGGAACCGGGGCATCCGGGACGACACTATCGCATCGCAACCAGGAAGGCCGATCACACCTATGTCGATCCGGGCGTCTGGCTGGCCGAGACGCAGGTCCACGAAGGTTCGTGGTGGCCGGAGTGGACGGCGTGGCTCGCGCGGCATTCCGGCGAACCCGTAAAGCCGCCGGCGATGGCTGCGCCGCTCTGCGCTGCCCCGGGAAGTTACGTGCTCCAGGCTTGAGTGCGGTGCCGGGCGAGGTGCAGCGGCGTCCTCGACCGCGGCACCTTGCGCACGAAGTGATCGCGGGCGACGTGATAGCTCGGGTCGAAGCCGAAGAAGTTCTGTTGCATGCGGGCGAGTTCCTCGTCCCTGTAGGCTTCCAGCGGCTTGCGTGCCTCGTCGGTCGCGCGCCGGACGTTCTTGTCGTCCAGTAAACGCGCGAACGCGGGATCGACGCGATGGCTTGCGCGCGCGCCTCGACTTCGGCGCGAAACGCGGATGGCGTGGCGCCGAAATGGTCGTCGACTAGCCCTAGCGCCGCGGCCTGAGGCGCGCCGATCGGCAGCCGGCCCTGCGTCATGCCGTTGCGCCGCGTCGGCGCCGACCCGGCGAGGGAGAAGGTAGGTCCAGTATTCCGACCCGTAGAGGTTGCCCATGCCCTTGTAGTGCGGATTGACGACGATGCCGTCGCGGGCCCAGACGTGGTCCGCGGCGAGCGCCAGGAAGGCGCCGCCGGCGCCGGCGTTGCCCTGCATCGCGGCGATCGTGATCTGGCGGTCGGCGACGATGATCTCGCGCACCAGGTCGTTCATCGCGTTGATGTTGCGCAAGGACTCCTCTGCCGGATGCGCCGCGGCCTCGATCAGGTTCAGGTGGATTCCGTTCGACCAGAAGTCCGGTCCGCCCATCAGCACGAGCACGCGCGTCGGGCGCGTCTTGGCCGCGCGGACGGCTCGACGCAGCGACTCGCACTGCGCGGTGCCCATCGCGCCGTTGCAGAACGGAAAGTGCAGGTAGCCGACGGCGCCCGCTTCCTCGTAACGAATGGGTCGCCAGGTGGGATAGTCGACGACCGCGTCGGCGGCCAGCGGCGCGCTCGGGCACGTCGGCGATGCGCTGCCCCAGCACCATCGTCGCGGGTAGCTTGAAGTTCGTGTCGCCGCCGGCGCGCCGCAGATGCGTGATCCATACGGCGCCGTCGATCGTCGCGCGCAGGATGGCGCCGTCGCGGCGGGCGATTACGCCGCCCGGCTCGACTTCCGGAAATTCGGTGCGGAGCCGCCCTTCCGCGTGCGCGTCGAACAGGTGCACGATCTCGCCGCGCACGTCATCGAGCACGCCCGGAAAGCCATCCGCCGCGCGGATCTTGCGCAGCACGGTGACGGTATTGTCCGCGCGCCAATCGATGGCGCGGTCCTGCTGGCGCATCGCGGGACGCAGGATTCCGCGCGGGGCGGGGCGCGCGAGAGACAGTGGCTGCGGCGATTCCCCTCGGGCGATGCGCTCGAGGGTCAGGCGAAGCGCGGCGACGGCGGCTTCCGTGACTTCGTTGCGATAGAGGCTGCCCTTGCTCGCATCGCGCATCGGAAATTCGACGCTGGCCCAGATGTCCCCGGCATCCATGTCCGCGTTCGCCTCGAGGGCGGTCACGCCCCACGTCGTCTCGCCGTTGACGATCGCCCAGTCGAGCGCAGAGGGCCCGCGATCGCCGAGGATGCCGGGATGAATGACGATGCAGCGGTGATTGCGCCAGACCGACTCCGGGATCCGGCGCTTCAGGAACGGCGCGACGATCAAGTCCGGGCGGGAGAGGGCAACCGATTCCTCGGTCACGTCATCGTTGATGTCGAATTCGATGGTGACGTCGTGCCCGGCCGCCGTCAGGTCAACGTACAGACGCTGCGCAAGGCTGTTGAACGCATGCGTGAGGAACAGGATCCGCATCAGCAGATCCGGGGGAGCTGCTCCCCGGTCAGCCAGTCGACGACGCGGCGGCCGCCGAAGCTCGTGTCCATCTGCACGAAGTGGTGCGGGTCGGCAATGACTTCGCCGATGATCGCTGCGTCCTTGCCCAGCGGATGCGCGCGCATTGCCGCCAGCAGCGCGTCGGCATCACCGGCCGCGCAGATCGCCACCAGCTTGCCTTCGTTGGCGACGTAGAGTGGATCGAGGCCGAGGAACTCGCAGGCTGCGTTGACCTGCCCGTTCACCGGAATGCGCTTCTCGGCGATCACCATTCCGCAGCCCGACTGGCTGGCCAGTTCGTTCAGCGTGGTCGCGAGACCTCCGCGCGTCGGATCCCGCAGGCAATGGATGCGCGGCACCGCGGCGACCATTGCCGCGACCAGGCCGTGCAGCGCCGCCGTATCGGAGCGGATCGTCGTGTCGAAAGCGAGGTTCTCGCGCAGCGACATGATTGCCACGCCGTGGTCGCCCATCGTTCCGCTGACGAGGATCCGGTCGCCCGGACGCGCCGCGTCGCCCGATATTGCGATACCCGGCGGGACCACGCCGACGCCGGTCGTCGTGATGAACACGCCGTCGCCTTTGCCCCGTTCGACGACTTTGGTGTCGCCGGTGATCACCGGCACGCCCGCTTCGCGTGCGGCGGCCGCCATCGATTCGACGACGCGTTTCAGGTCGGCGAGCGGGAAGCCTTCCTCCAGGATGAAGCCCGCCGCCAGGTACAGCGGCACGGCGCCTGCCATCGCCACGTCGTTGATCGTGCCGTGCACGGATAGGCAGCCGATGTCTCCTCCGGGGAAGAACAGCGGCGATACGACGTGGCTGTCGGTCGCCATCACCATGCGGCCCGAACTCACCGCGAACGCCGCCTGGTCGTTGGCCTGGCGCAGCCAATCGTTGTCGAACGCGCGCAGGAAGAGCTCATCGATGAGCTGCGCCATCGCGCGGCCGCCGCCGCCGTGCGTCATGTCGACATGCCCGTGCTTGAAGTCCACCGGACGGACGTACCCTTGGCGTACATCGTTCATGCCGTGGCTCCAGCCGTGACGACAGGCACGCTCTTGAAGCGCCCATACGTGTAGTGCGCGGCGCAGGCGCCTTCCGACGACACCATGCACGATCCGATCGGGTTCTCCGGTGTGCACACGGTGCCGAAGACCTTGCAATCGGCGGGCTTCTTGATGCCGCGCAGTATGGCGCCGCATTCGCAGGCCTTGTTGTCCGGCACCGACTGGTAGGTGATTCCATACCGCGCCTCGGCGTCGAACGCGGCGTACTTCTCCTTGATCCTCAGCGCGCTGTACGGCACCTCGCCCAAGCCCCGCCATTCGAACGAGCGGCGCAGTTCGAACACTTCAGCGACCAGCGCCTTGGCCTTGGCGTTGCCCTCGCGTGTGACGGCACGCGTGAATTCGTTCTCGACCTCGGCGCGTCCCTCGTTCAGCTGCCGCACCAGCATCAGGATCGCCTGCATCACGTCGAGCGGCTCGAAGCCGGCGATCACCACCGGCCGCCGGTACTCCTCGGCGAAGTATTCGTAGGGCTGGCTGCCGATCACGGTGGACACGTGCGCCGGACCGATGAAGCCATCCAGCGGCACCGTGCCGAGGTCGCGCACTTCCTTCGATTCGAGGATGTTGCTGATGGCCGCCGGCGTCAGCACGTGATTGGAAAAGACACTGAAATTGCCGAGTCCCAGCGCCATCGCCTGCACGATCGCCACCGCGGTTGGCGGCGTGGTCGTCTCGAAGCCGATGGCGAAGAACACGACGTCGCGGTCCGGGTTTTCCTGCGCGATGCGGATCGCGTCGGCGCTGGAATAGATCATCCGGATGTCCGCGCCGCGCGCCTTCGCCTTCAACAGCGACGTGCCTTTGGACGCCGGAACGCGCATCGTGTCCGCGTACGTGCACAGGATGAGGCCGGGCCGCGCCGCGAGCGCAATGGCGTTGTCGATACGGCCGATCGGCAGCACGCATACCGGGCATCCCGGCCCGTGGATCATGTTCACATTGGCGGGAAGCAGGCCGGCGAAGCCATAGCGCGATATCGCATGCGTGTGCCCGCCGCAGAACTCCATCAGGTTGTAGCTGCGCTCTGCCTTGACTTCCCGCGCGATCGCCGCCGCCAGCGTTTGCGCGAGTTCACCGTCGCGGAATTCGTCGATGTACTTCACGCGATCTCCGAATCGACGAGGCCGGCGTCGGCGAAAGTCTCCAGCGTACGCTGCGCCAGTTCGGGGTCGAGCTTGGTCAGCGCATAGCCGACATGGACGATGACGTAGTCGCCCAGTCCTACGGCGTCGACGAGCGCGAGCGATATTCGCTTCTGCACGCCGCCGACATCGACGACGGCTACGCCGGGCTCCGGCAGGTCGACCACGCGGGCAGGGATGGCGAGGCACATGGTTTTAGAGGTCTCCAGGGAAATCGGCAAGCGCGACCCACGCCTGGCCCAGTGCCAGGCCGCCGTCGTTGGGGGGCACCTGCTGGGCCTGGACCAGCGTTATGCCGCGCGAACCGAGCGCGGCACGCAGTCCGCGCGCGAGGATGGCATTGAGGAAGCAGCCGCCGCCGCCGGCGACCGTTCCCAGATTGAGGTTCTGCGAAGTCTGTGTCACCCACACGGCCAGAGCGTCGACGAGCGTGGCGTGGAACAGCGCCGCGCCGCGACCGATGTCGCGCTCGTCGGCCAGGCGCATCGCCAGCTCGGTGAGGTCGACCTCGTTTTCCGCGTTGATCGCATACAGTGACCGGTCGGCGGGGACGGACCCATGGCGCTCGGCCGCGCCCTCGAGCAGCATCGCGGCCTGGCCCTCGAACGTCATGCGCGGCATCAAGCCGAGCAGTCCGGCCGCGGCATCGAACCAGCGGCCCATGCTGCTGGTTTCCGGCGCATTGAAGCGGCGCACCAGCATGTCGCGTACCGAAGGCGCCGCGCGTTCAGCGGCAAATCGCATCGGAATCTCGTTGTCGCGGCCCGCCAGCGAAAACGCTGACGCACCCATGCGCCACGGCTCGCGCGCGGCGCGATCGCCGCCGGGCAGGCGCAGCGGACGCAGCCGGCCCAGCCGTTCGCAATGCGCGCCATCGACGTAGAGCAACTCGCCGCCCCAGGCGTGGCCGTCTGGCCCCAAGCCCACGCCATCGAGCGCCAGCCCAAGCACCGGACCGGCAATCCGGTGCTCGGCGACGACGGCCGCGACGTGCGCGTGATGGTGCTGGACCGCCCGTGTCGGAATGCCCCACGCGCGGGCGAGGCGCACCGCATGGCGCGAACTGTAGAAATCCGGATGCAGGTCGTGCGCGACGACCTGCGGCTCGACCTCGAGTATCGAGACGAGATGCGCCACCGCCGCATCCAGCGCCTCGCACGTCGGCGCGTTGTCGAGGTCGCCGATGTGCTGCGAGACGAACGCCTCGTCGCCTCGCGTGACGCAGATCGTGTTCTTGAAATGTCCGCCGAGTGCCAGCACCGGCGGCCCGGCGCGGGCAAGCCGGATCGCGCGCGGCGTGTAACCGCGTGCGCGACGGACGAACTGGAACGCCGTGGCCGTTCCCGGCACGGCGCGCAGCACGCTGTCGTCGCAGCCGGCGACGATGTCACGGTCGTGCACGAGAAACGCGTCGGCGATCCCGGCCAGCCGCGTGAAGGCTTCGTCGTTGCCCGTCACCAACGGCTCGCCGCCGGGGTTGGCGCTCGTCATCACCAGGACCAGTTCCTGCGCGCGATCGAGCCATGCTATGCCGTCCGGCCGCGCCGCGGCCTCGTGGAACAGCAGATACTGGACCGGCGTGTAGGGGAGCATGACACCGAGCCACGCGAGGCCGGGAGCAACGCCTTGAAGCGCGTCGTCGCATCCATCGCGCTTGCGCAGCAGCACGATGCCCCTTTCCGCCGCGTCGAGCGTGGCCTCGTCGGCCGGCGTCGTGTCCACCCAATGGCGCGCCGAATCGACGTTGGCCACCATCACCGCGAACGGCTTTTCCTCGCGCGCCTTGCGTGCGCGCAGGCGTGCGACGGCATCGGCATTGCGCGCGTCGCAGGCCAGATGGAAGCCGCCCAGGCCCTTGATGGCGACGATGTCGCCGGCGGTGATACGTGCCAGCGTCTCGGCGATGGGATCGACCTGCGCGACGCTGCGTCCGGACGCGTCGCGAAAATCCAGGCGCGGCCCGCAGGCAGCGCACGCGTTCGGCTCGGCGTGGAAGCGCCGGTCGATTGGGGAGCGGTATTCGCCAAGGCAGGGCGCGCATTGCGCGAACGAGGCCATGCTGGTCATGCTGCGGTCGTACGGTAGCCGGCGGGTGATCGTGTAACGCGGACCGCAGTCGGTGCAATTGGTGAACGCATAGCGGTAGCGGCGGTTGCCGGAATCGAACATCTCCGCAAGGCATTGCGGGCACACGGTGCTGTCGGGGCCGATGCTGGTTTGCGCGCTGCCGCCGCCGCTTTCCAGGATCGCGAAGCCGGCGCTAGGCCCCTCCGGCGCGCAATCGCACAGCGCCACGCTGTCGACGCGCGAGCGCGCCGGCGCGTCCTCGCGCACACGGCGCGCGAGCCTTTCGATGCGCGCGGGTTCGCCTTGCACTTCGATGGTCACGCCGGCGGCGTCATTGCGCACCCAGCCGTCCAGCGCCAGTTCCCGCGCAAGCCGGTAGACAAACGGCCGGAATCCGACGCCCTGCACGATGCCGCGCACCTCGAGGCGGCGGCGGACGGCTTCGCCATGCGTCAAGGTGGCCATCGGCGTGCCCGCGTCCCGGTATTCAGGCCGCCGGTTCCGCGCCGGCGAGCAGGGCTTCCAACTCGGCCACGCGACGACGCAATGCAGACACGTTCCGCTCCCGGTCGGCCCGCGCGGACGCGACTCCACGCTCGAGCCAAGCGAGCCACGCGGCAAAGCCTTCGCCCGTGGTCGCCGAGACGCAGATCACCTCGAGCCCCGGACGTATGCGGCGCGCGTATTCGACGGCCGCGTCGACGTCGAATTGCACGTAGGGCAGCAGGTCGACCTTGTTGACGAGCATCAGGTCCGCCGCATGGAACATGTCGGGGTACTTCTGCGGCTTGTCGCTGCCTTCGGTCACCGACAGGATGACCACCTTGTGCGCTTCGCCCAGGTCGAACGCCGCGGGACAGACGAGGTTGCCGACGTTCTCGATCATCACGAGGCTGCCGTCGCCGGGATCGAGTTGCGCGAGCGCATGGCCGACCATGTGCGCGTCGAGATGGCATCCCTTGCCCGTGTTGACCTGGACCGCAGTGGCGCCGGTGGCGCGGATGCGGTCGGCGTCGAGCGATGTCTGCTGGTCGCCTTCGATCACGAATACCGGCACGCGGCCCTGCAATGCCTCGATGGTGCGTACCAGCAGTGTGGTCTTGCCCGAGCCGGGGCTGGAGACCAGGTTCAGCGCGAAATTGCCGCGATCGGCAAACGCTTGCCGGTTGCGTTCCGCGAACGCATCGTTCCGGGCGAGGATGTCCTGCTCGATCCGGACGATCCGCTCCGCAGAGGTGCCATGCTCGTGCGCGGCACCAAGTTCGGCCGCGCCCGCTTCATGCGCCGTTCCTCCGCCATGAACATGGCTGTGCCACGTTCCGTCCGGATGCTGATGGGCGTGCGGTGGAACGGGCGCGCGACTCGCGCCGCCCGGACTTAGCCGCCACTGGGTGGCCCCCGGCGCGCCTTCGTGCACGTGCGCACCTCCGGTCAAGGTGACACCTTCGATCCTCGTTTCACCATCGCTACATCCGCAGGTCGTACACATTGGCCATCCCTTTCATTGGCACGCGTTTGCCGCAGCGGCGGCATCACGCAATTCCGATTTCCTTCACGCGCATCTCGTCTCCGTGCAGCACCTGCAGCTGGTAGCTGTCGCAACGGGGGCAGGCATCGCCCAGCTTGCCGAGCGGGACCTGCACGCTGCAGCGCATGCACCAGGCGATTCCGGCGGTCCTCGCGATGTCGAGCCTTGCACCCTCGGCGATGCTGCCGCGCGTCACCGCATCGAAGCAAAAGGCCAGCGCGTCGGGCTCGACATGGGCCAGCGCGCCCAACTCGACCCACACGGTGTGGACGCGCGAAGCGGCGCTCGACCGTGCCGCGTCCATGACGATGCGCAGCACGCCTTCCGCCAGCGCGACTTCATGCATGGTCGGCCTCGATCCTGAACGCGACGCAGGGATCCAGCGCATGCGCCGCCAGACGCGCCAGGCCGATCAGTTGCGGTTCGTCGTCGGCCTCGAGGTCCACGAGGCCGCTGACCAACGCGCCGGCTGGATGAAAATTCCATTCCGTCGGCGCCACGATCTGGTATTCGGCGACGCGCTGTCCATCCAGACGCGCGCGATGCAACAACATGCCGCGCGCGGTCTCGACCGCCGCCAGCCCTTCGCCACTGCCCAGTGGCAGGGCGAGGACGCGTGGCGGGAGGTCCGCGGACCGGTCGGACGCCGTCAACTGGAGCAGCAGCCGCGCAAGTTCCACCATGCGTGCGGCCACCCGCGTGACGACGGCATTGCCGAAACGTTCCCGTAATGCGATCACGAGCGGCTCGTTGCACATGCGCGCCAGACCGCCTGTTTCCACGGCAGAGCCATCCCATATCGGTGCGCGGGCGAACTCGCTGTCGTTGCGCAGCGCCGGTACGATGGTCCGCAGCAACGAATCGGCTTGCGTTGCCGGCATCAGCGGCGTCGCGCTGCGGCCGAGCGCAGGCAGTCGGCCCAGCACGTGGCCCAACAGCATCGCGGGAACTGTCCCGCCACGGTCGCACCATGCTTGCAGCGCCGCGACATCGTCCTGTTTCAGCCAGTCGGCCAGCGGCATGCCGAAGACCGCCTGGGCCGCGACAGCGGACAGGTGCGCGCCGAGTTCGCGCATGGCTCCGGCGTCATTCAACCGCGGCGTGCCGTCGGCCGCGCGCATCGCCGCGGCGATCTGAAAGCGGACGGTCGCGACGGGTGTGGCGCACGGCGCGGTGCCCATGGTGTTCGGCCAGTCGATCAGCAAATGCCAGAAGGTGTCCTGCAGCGCCTCCAGCATCACTTCGCATTCCCTTTTGCCGGATTCGAACGCTGCGCCGGACGCTCCCGCGGCGGCGAGGGCCGTGGCCGACGCGGCGCCCTGCGCGCCGCTGCAGATGCTGAACAGCCTGGGTACCGTAGCGGCGGCGTCGGCGGCGGTCCTTCCGGTCAGCACGCGCGCGGCGATCATCGGCCGCGTCGAGCGCACCGTCACCCCCCGCACATGCCGGCCTTCGCAATCGAGATGAACGGTCAACTCACCCTCGATGACCACGATCGTCGGCCTTCCACCGGGCGCGCAGGAAGTCGCGCTTGGATTGCGGCGCGCCCAGCCGTGCTTCGAGTTCCTGCAAGGGGCCAGGCGCGGCGGATGCGACGCGCACCGGATGCGACGACGCGTCGCCCGCATGCGAGTCCGGCTTCTCCGCGTTGGCATCGTCGAACAGCGCCTCGCGCGCCAGCCCCGCGACGAGCCGCGCGGTCTCCTGATCGTCGAAGTGCAGCAGCGGAGAAAACAGCGAGCACATCTGGTAGTCGCCCGCCGCGCCATCGTGCGCGGCGATGAAGTCGTAGGCACCCGCGGGAAAGCGGTGACACTGCTTGTCGCCTGGCTTGATCATGGGCCATGCCGCAATATCCCGCGGCGCGAGTATCAGGTTCATGAACCACGGCGTGATCAGCACGCCCAGCCAGTGACCCTGCCACGGTGCGAAGGCGACTGCCTCTACCGTCAACGCCGGGTTGACGAAGTTGAGGCCGGCCATGCGTGCAGCAGCGGCGCGAAAGGAACGCACGAACTCGGCGGAAGGGTCCGGCCGCAGCGCTTCGGGCTGTTGGACACTAGTCATCGTTCACCGCCAGGAACTGGTCCTTCGTTGCCGAGCAGTTCGGGCACGTCCAGTGCGCCGGCAGGTCGGCGAACGCCGTGCCGGGCGGAATCTGCCACACCTGCGGATCGCCCTGCGCCGGGTCGTAGACCTGCCAGCAGATCTTGCATTCGCGCCTCGCGCCGGCCGAAGGCGGCGCTTCGCGGGCATCGGGTCCAGTCGTTCCCATGCAATCAGTTCGCCGTCGCGTCGGCGCACGATTCGTTCATCCAGTCGACCAGTTCGGCCAGCCGTTCGCGGCTGTCGGCCAGGTCTTCCGGGGCGGCGAGCACCACTTCCGGAACGGCGACGACTTCGATGGTGTTGAGGATCAGCGTATTCATGTTGTTGAAGTACTGAACGCGCCAGACATCGGCGAGACCCGTAGAGGTGACGTGGCAGTTGCCGAATCCGCGCGAGATCATCGCGACCTGGCCCACCGGCAGCGCCTGCGTGAGGACCGTGTGATCGTCGGGAGTCAGCGGGAACAGCGTCAGATTGATCACATGCGCGGAATCTCCCGGCGACCGCGTCGCCATCTGGCTGGCGATCTCAGCCAGCAACGCGGGTGAGTTCATCGCGCCGGCGGGAAGGTCGACCCGAAGTGGAGAATCACGGCCGGCATCGCGGGCCATCGGCGCGACGAAGCCGGGCAGCATGCCTGCCTCGAGCCAGTCGCCGGCCAGGCGGCCCTCGCCATCGAGTGCACAGACGCGCCACAGTCCGGTAAAGACGCTCTCCTGGATTCGGTACGGTTGTTCGCCCGAGACCTGGATCGAAACTTCGCCTTCGCCGAGCATCTGATTCACGATCTCGAGCGCTGGCGGCGAAACCCCGGCCAGGTCGAGGCGCGGGCCGGGACCTGTTGTCGTGGAGTTCCAGGCCGTGAGCTTGGCGAGGAATGCGGCCAGCAGATCGCACGCCTCGCCCAAAGCGCCGGCGTCCACACGCTCCGGCACGATTGGCATGCGAAAGGTGTTCATGCCGCGCGGCATCTCCAGATATTGCAACTCTTCGTCCTCGACGGGTTGCGATCCCGAACCGACGCTGCGTACCGGAAGCGGAAAGTCTTTCATGTCATTTCCTTCGATTTACCCATGACAGGTGCCGGCATTCGTCGTGCCGCCCTTGATTGCGATGCCTACCGTAGGTGGGCGCGATGGCGGGGCGGCGAGCAGTGCACGCATTTCAACCAGGTATTCATCCCAGTCGCGCAGGCCATCGACGGCGCCCAGGTACTGACCGCGGTCGAGCATCACGAAGGCCGGCCAGCGGCGGAAGCCGTAGCGCACCGAGAGTTCCCGCGCAGCGTCGGGCAAAAGGACGCCGACTTCGAACAGGCCGGGGAATGCGCGGCAAAGTTCGGGCACGATGACCGCCAGGTCGAGCGTTTCCTTGTAGCGGCCAGGATCCTCGATGAAGAGCAGCAGCGAGCGTCCGGCCGACTTCGTCCACTCGTCGAAGTTGGCCGCAGTAACTTCCGCGAAATGGTGCTTCGTGAAGAGCTGCGCGACCAGCGGATACTCGGTCGCCGCCGCTCCGGCGGGCAGCGGCATGGGGAGCGTCATCGGGAAGGTTCCTTGAGATGTTCGGGAAGCGTGGGTTCGCGGTCAACCAGATCCGCGAAATGGGCGTCGACGTTGCTGGCGCCAGCCAGCACGGCCTCGAGCGCGTCGAGTGCCGCATTCGTTTCGCGCGCTTCGACGGCGGTCATCACGCGCATCGCGACGCCACGGAACGCCAGCACCCAGGTACCGCCGGGCTGTTCCCCCACGAGCATCAGGTCGAGCGTCTCGCGCTGGCCGCGGCCTTCGCACAGCACGCGGCCATCGCCTTGGGCGAGCAATTGCATGGGGATGCCGATGCACATGTCAGTCGTCGCCCGGCGTCATGGGTTCTAGCAGGCGGGGATCACCATCGCGGCGTGCGTCGGCGATGGAGGGTCTCCCGGACTCGTAAGCGTCGAGCGCCAACGGGTTGGCGTTCAGCGGTTCGGCCGGCATGTCCGCCGCGCGCGGCGTTCCGGGAAAACCCCATGCGGCGAGCTGTTCCGCCGCGAGTTGCACGGCCTCGGCCAAGCGCTCGCGCACCTGCTTGCGCAGACTCCCGCCGAAGTCGTTCAATTCGACCGGTTGCACGCCGATGGCGACGATTGCATCGGGCGTGCGCCCGTTCATCTGCGCCAGGGCCAGGACGTCGTTGAAACTGGTCTGGTGCGGCGACAGCTTGGTGCGACCCCAGGCGGGCACTTCGTCGTCGCGCAGCACGCGCAGCGTGCCGGGCGGCAACCCGAAGTCGATGACGTCGAACACCAGCACGCGCCTGGCGCAGGCCACGGGTTCGTAGAGCATGAGCCCCAGCGTGCCGCCGTCCTGCAGCGTGACGCCGGCCGGAAACTCGTAGCCTGCATGCAATGCCTCGACCGCGCGCACGCCAAAGCCCTCGTCGGCCCACAGCAGGTTGCCGATACCGAGCACGAGAACTTCACAACGCAATTCCACGACCTCACCCTGTTACTGCAATGGTTACAGGTGGAGGCTACAGCGGCTGCGGCAGCGCGTATTGCGCTACGTCAAGGCGGGGTCCGGAAGTCGCCGCCGGATGCGGGCCGCGCTATTTGCGGTTCAGCGCGCGCATCTGGCGCACGGCATCGTGCATGTCCCAGGCGACCTGCAGGTGCATCCAGAAGGCGGCGTCGTTGCCGAAGTACATCGCCAGCCGGACCGCCGTATCGGGCGTGATCGCCCGACGGCCGTTGATGAGTTCGTTGACGCGGCGCCGTGAAACGCCCAGCGCCTGCGCCAGGTCGGTCTGCGTGATCGACAGCGGCTTCGAGAAACCGGGTGGCCAGGAATTCGCCAGGCGGCGGCGGCCGCCGCGACGACAACGCGAGCGCGGCGGACGGGCGCCTGCGTGCCGCGGGTTTGGACCGGGTAGGGGAGGCCACGGCCAGCATATGCGTGGGTCGCCGATCAGACCTTCGGCTCGTCCTTCCACATGCGGATGCCGTTGGTCATCGTGCCGATCACCGACTGGCCGCTCATGATGTCCTCGCGGAACACCATGTACATGTGGATCGACCGCGAACAGCACCAGGTACCACATCGCGAGATGGTGCAGCGTGCGCACCATCTGCGGGTCGCCGAACAGCACGAACACCCAGCCCATCAGGTTCATCGGCAACGTTCCCCAGCCCCACTGCTCGGCGTAGAGTGCGAAGCCGGTGATGATGATGAAGATCGTGCCCAGCGTGTACATCGCGAACATCGCGATCTGCGCGAGCGGGTTGTGCCCGACCCAGAGCGCCGGACTCCTTCTTCAGGAACAGGTAGTACGCCATCTGGTCGAACAGCCCCTTCCACCAGCTGCCGTTCCACACCGGCGGGATGAAGATCGCCCGCGACGAGTGGTTGCCGACGATCGCCCAGTACACGCGGACCGCGAACGCCACGGCGAAGATCATCGCCGCGATGAAGTGGATCATGCGGATGTAGCCGAACAGGTAATGGAACGTGGCCTCGCCGCCGATCGACGGCGGCGGGCTGCCGATCAGGTAGCCGGTCCCGACCAGCACGAACATCGCGATCATCATTACCCAGTGCCACAGCCGTACCGGCGCCTCGTACACGTAGACCGGTTCGAGCGGACCGGCCAGAACTTCACCGGAGACGGGATTGACTCTCATGGCAGTCTCCTGGACCGTTCAGCGCACCTTGACGGAAACAAGCTCTTCACCTTCGGGCGACATGACGTGCGTCGCGCAGGCAAGGCAGGGATCGAAGCTGTGGATCGTGCGCAGGATCTCGAGCGGCTGCGCCGGATTGACCATCGGCGTGTTCAGCAGCGCGGCCTCGTAGGCGCCGATCTGGCCCTTGGCATCGCGCGGTCCCGCGTTCCACGTCGTCGGCACCACGCACTGGTAGCTGTCGATCTTCGTGTGCTTGATCTTGACCCAGTGCGCCAGCGCGCCGCGCGGTGCCTCGCAGGGTGCCACGCCCATCGCTTCGGCCGGCCACGTCGACGGTTCCCACTTCTCGATGTTCGCCGTCGCGAAATCTCCGGCCTTGAGGTTGGTCATCAGCTGGTCGTAGAAATACTTCATCTTGTGCGCGGCCCACGACGCCTCGAGCCCGCGGGCGGCCGTGCGGCCCAGCGTGGAAAAGAGCGCGGTGACCGGAACGTCGAGCGTCTTCAGCACCATCGTCACCTGCTCGGTGACTTCCTTGTTGCCGCGCGCGTACGCGACGAGGTACCGGGCGAGCGGACCCACTTCGACCGGATTGCCTCTCCAGCGCGGCGACTTCACCCACGAGTACTTGGCGCTCTCGTCGAAGTTCTCGATGTTGGTCCGCGTGCCTTTGGTCTTGGGGCCGAGGACGAAGTTCGGATTGGTCACGCCGTCGAACGGATGCAGTCCCTTGTTCTCGTCGCCCTGCTTGTACCAGGAGTGCGTGACCCATTCCTGCACCTGATCGGGCGCCTTCAGGTCGACGTCGTAGACCTTCTTCAGGTCGCCGCCCAGGATGACGCCGGAGGGCATCAACAGGCTCTTGTTCGAATAATCGTTGGCGATGTCCGGGAACTCCCCGTAGGACATCACGTTCTGGCTGGACAATCCACCGCCGATCTTCGACCAGTCCTTGTAGAACCCGGCGATCGCCAGCAGGTCGGGAATGTAGACCTGGTCGATGAAGTCGATCGTGCGATTGATGATGTCGTTGATCATGTTCAACTGCGTCATGTTGATCGCGCCGACCGCCCCGGTGTTGTCGAGGTTGATCGAGCACGGCATGCCGCCGACGAGCCAGTTCGGGTGCGGATTCTTGCCGCCGAAGATCGTCTGGATCTTGACGATCTCCCTCTGGAAGTCGAGCGCTTCCAGATAATGCGCAACGGCCATCAGATTGGCTTCGGGCGGCAGCCGGTACGCCTTGCTGCCCCAGTAGCCGTTGGCGAAGATGCCGAGCTGGCCGCCTTCGACGAATTTCTTGAGCCGGTTCTGCACGTCTCGGAAGTAGCCGGGCGAGCTGTTCGGCCACGGCGAGATGCTCTGCGCCAGCTCGGACGTCTTCTTCGGGTCCGCCGACAGCGCCGAGACGACATCGACCCAGTCCAGCGCGTGCAGGTGGTAGAAGTGGACGAGGTGGTCCTGCGCGTACAGCGTCGAATGCATCAGGTTGCGGATGACGTTCGCCTGCTTCGGGATCTTGATGCCGAGCGCGTCTTCGACCGAACGGACCGACGCCAGCGCGTGCACGCCTGTGCACACGCCGCAGATGCGTTCGACGAACGCCCACGCGTCACGCGGGTCGCGGCCCTTGAGGATGACTTCGAGTCCGCGCCACATGGTGCCTGTGGACACCGCGTTGCGGATCACATTGTCCTTGTCGACGTTGACCTCGATGCGCAGATGGCCTTCGATGCGGGTGATCGGATCGACGACGATGCGCTTGCCGCTGTCGTCAAGCGTGAAGCCCTGGGTTTGGATGGTCGCCATGATCACTTCTCCGTTTCGCTGACCTTGTCATTGCGGGTTTTGCTGCGTGCCTGCTTGATCGCGCTCACCGCGGCGTGGGCGGCAACGGCCGCGCCTGCCACCGCGACGGCCGCCAGACCGATCCGGTCCGCCGTGCCTTCGATTCCCAGTCCTCCCGGCGCCCTGATCGTCGTCAGGTGGTCGTAGAACGAGCCCTTGTCCCAGAACGCGTCTTCCGAGCAGCCGATGCAGCCGTGGCCGGACTGGATCGGGAACGACGTGCCTTCGTTCCAGCGCACGGTCGAGCAGGCGTTGTAGGTGACCGGACCCTTGCAGCCGACCTTGTACAGGCAGTAGCCCATGCGCGCGCCGGCGTCGTCGAAGTTCTCGACGAACTGACCCGCGTCGAAGTGCGGCCGGCGATAGCACTTGTCGTGGATGCGCTGGCTGTAGAACATCTTCGGGCGGCCCTGCGCGTCCATGTCGGGCAGGCGGTCGAAGGTAAGGATGTACGTCACCACGCCGGTCATTACTTCGGCGATCGGCGGGCAGCCCGGCACCTTGATGATCGGTTTGTCGGTGATCACCTTGTGCACGGGTGTTGCCTGCGTCGGGTTCGGCTTCGCGGCCTGCACGCAGCCCCATGACGCGCACGAGCCCCACGAGATGATGGCCTTGGCATCCTTGGCGACGCGGCGCAGCTTCTCGACGAACGGCTTGCCGCCCGGGATGCAGTAGACGCCGTCGTCGGCAAGCGGCGGGTTGCCCTCGACGGCGAGGATGTAGTTGCCCTTGTATTTCTCGATCGTCTTTTCCAGCTGCTCCTCGGCCTGGTAGCCGGCGGCCGCCATCAGCGTGTCGTCGTAGTCGAGCGAGATCATCGACAGCACGACGTCCTTCGCCAGCGGGTGCGCGGAGCGGATGAACGACTCGCTGCAGCACGTGCATTCGAGGCCGTGCAGCCAGATCACCGGCGTGCGCTGCTTGGTCTGCATCGCCTGCGCGATCTGCTGCGCGCCGGCATCACCCAATCCCAGCGATGCGGCGGTGAGGCTGCAGAACTTGAGGAAGCTGCGGCGCGAAATGCCCTGCCGGCGCATCAGGTCGTAATAGGTTTCGGTCATGGTCACTCCCGGGATTGCGATTGCGCTTCGACACAATCGTGCTGCTTGGATTGATCGACGCACGTCGTCTGCAGGTTGCATTTGAATCGCATTGCGGGCATCGGTGGTTGATGAAGATCAAGCTAACACCTTGCGCTCGATGCGCGCAGTCGTTTCATTCGAAGGTGTAACGGGTCGCGTTACAGTGTCATAGACGCCGAATGTCACGCGGAAGGGGCGCTGCGCGCCGCGGCGTCGCTGCAGCGTGACGCAGATCAACGCGATTTCCTCCGCCTCCGCGCAGCATGTGCACAGTGAGCAGGCGAGCGTCTTCGCGCCGCCTTAGCGAGCATTGAAAGTCGCCCGTGGTGTCCGACATCCTGAACTCGTTGCCCAACGATGCCGTCGAGGCCGCGATTGCCCGCGTGCTGGAATCCGAAGTGTCGGCGCGCGCGAAGGTCACCGGCGCGCGCGCGGAGGCGACGGCAATTGCCGAGCGCGCGCGTGAAACTGCGCGCCGCCTCGCATTGCACACGGATCGGCGCATTCACCGGATCCGTGCCGCGTTTGCGGCGACGACGACTGCGGAAATCGAAAGCCTGGAGGCGCAGGCGGCGGCGCTCGGCGTTGCCGCCGGACTCACGCCGGCAGAGGTGGCGCGGGTCGAAGCCGCGGTCGCGGCGCTCGCCCAGGCACTGACCGAGGCCGCGCCATGATCGAGGCGGGCAGCCTCGAATATGCGCATGCGCGCCTGGGCGCTCGCTTCGGCGCGCGTCCCGACGAACTCGCCTGGCGCCGGATCGAGATGATCCGGGACTTCGGCGGCATGCTCGACGCGGCGCGAGCGTCGCCGCTCTCCGACTACCTTGGCGAGATCGGCCCGGACTCGGATGCGCATGCGATAGAGATCGCGTTGCGCGTCCATCTGCGCGAACGCGTGTGCGCGATCGCGGCGTGGATGCCGCCCGACTGGCGCGCGGCGATCGAATGGTGCGCGCTGTTTCCGGACCTGCCACTGCTGCAGCATCTTGCGCGGGGCGGGGCGGCGCCCCCATGGTTGCGTGGCGATGCGCTGGGCGCGGCGCTGCGCGGTGGCGCGTCTGCGCATGCGGACCCCGGGCCCCCCTTTCTCCTGGCCGCGGGCAAGCGCGATCCGGACCGGATTGCGACGGCGTGGCGTGCGGAGTGGCAGCGCCGCCTGCCGGTGCCGGTCTCGGCGTCGCCGTTCCTGGCCGACGTGGTGCGCCTGCTGACCGAGCACGCGGCGGCGTTCCGCGATCCGCTGCAGGTCGAAGGCTGGGCGTTGCGGCGCGCGTTGCATGCGCGGCTGTCGCAGCTCTTTCGCCGCGCGATGCTCACACCGGCGGCCGCGTTCATCTTTCTCGCGCTCTCTGCGCTGGATTGCGAACGCCTGCGCGGCGAGCTCCTGCGCCGCGTCGTCTTTCCACGCCTGCCGCTTGCGTCATGATCCGGCCCAAGCCCGCGCGCTGGTTCGAACTCCTGGTGGCCCGCGACGACGCCACGCTGGCGCTCGAGGCGCTGGCCGCCACGGCGGCGGTCGAACTCGAAGCGCGGCCGACCGCGGTTTTGCCGGCAGCACTCGCCGACATTCGTCCGCTGCTGCGGCAGTTCGCCGAATTCACGCTGCGCTACCACGCGTATTGGCCCCACGACCGGTGCCAGGCGTCGCCGTTTCCGGAGCCGCCTGTGGCCACGCTCGACCGGGCGCTCGCGCACATCCGCGGCTGGGCAGAGGAGGCCGAGCCCGTCATCCAGCAAATCCAGCGCGGCGAGGCAGAGCGCGAGGAGCTCGCCCGCTGGCGTCATGTGCTGGACGCGATGTCCGGCAGCAACGTCGACTTCGCGCAGACGGTGAACGCCGGTCCGCTGGTGCAGGTGCGGCTGTTCCTGTTTCCACTCGACAGCGAGCCGGCCATTCCTCCGGGGCTTCTGGTGCGCCACTTCGTCGCCGATGGCTGGTTTCACGCGTTGGCCGTCGGAACCGCGGCGGAGCTGTCGCCGCTCGCGCAACAGGCGGCGCTGCTGAAGGGGCAGGTGCGCGACATGCCGGCGTGGCTGCATACCGACATGGCGCGCAACGAAGCGTACGTCGCGGCACGGCTCGCCGTGCTGGCTGGCGAGGAGACGGCATTGCGTGCGCAGCTCTCCGTGCTGGACGAGCGCCACGAGTTGCGTACGGCGCTGGGCGACGCCGCGCGCCTGCAATGGGTACTGGAAAATGTGCGGTCGCTGGAGACCGGCGACCTGTTCTGCTGGATCACCGGCTGGACCAGCGAGCTCGCCGGGCATCGGCTGGCCAGCGCCCTCGATCGCTCCGGCGCACGCGCGATCCTGCACTATCCGCCACCGCCGCCAGGCGCCTCCGCGCCGCTGCTGCTCGCCAACCCGTGGTGGGCGCGGCCGTTCGAGGTATTCAGCCGCGCGATGGGCATGCCGTCGCGCAACGAGGCCGACCCAAGCGCGCTGCTCGCCATCGCTGTGCCGCTCATGTTCGGCTACATGTTCGCCGACGTGGGGCAGGGGCTTGTCATAGCGATCGGCGGGTTCTTCCTGCGCAAGCGCTGGCCGCTCGCGCGGCTGTTCGTCGCCGGCGGCTTGAGCGCAGCGCTGTTCGGCGTCCTGTTCGGCAGCGTGTTCAGCCTGCACGCGTTCCATCCGCTCTGGATCGCTCCGCTCGACGCACCGCTGACGATACTGCTGGTGCCGCTGATCGGCGGCGGCGCGCTGCTGGCGTTGGGACTCCTGCTCTATGCCGTCGAGGCGCAATGGCGCGGGGAATTCGCCGCGTGGCTCGCGACGGATGCGGGGTTCATCGTCGTGTACGCGGGACTGCTGTGCGGTCTCCTGTGGCCCGTGGGCTTCGCGGTCGCCGCCGCCGGGGCCGTGTGGTTCTGCCTGGGCCACGCGTGGCGGGCGCGACGGTTCGGTGCCGCCTTCAATTCGCTGGCGGAGCTGGTGGAACGCACGCTCCAGATCCTGATCAACACGCTGTCGTTCGCGCGGGTCGGCGCCTTCGCGCTCGCGCACGCGGGGCTTTCCTCGGCGATCGTCGCGCTGATGAGCGCCGCCGACAACGCCATCGTCGCGATGCTGGTGCTCGTCGTCGGCAACGCGATCGTCATCGTTCTCGAAGGCCTGGTCGTCTCGATCCAGACGACGCGGCTCGTGCTGTTCGAATTCTTCACGCGGTTCCTCTCGGCGGAAGGTCGCGTCTTCCGTCCGTTGCCCGCCCCCCCTTCGCTTCCGCAGGAGAAATAAATGAAGACGACATTCAGGTTCACCGCGGCGCTGGTCTTCCTGGCGCTGATCTTGGGGCTGGGCGCGACGGCGCTGCTCGTTGCCGTGGGACCGGCGGTGGCCGCAGGCCCCGCAGGTGCCAGCGGCGCATCCGCGGGCAGCGAATCCTGGAGTTTCGGTCTCATCGCCGCCGCCGTATCCACGGCTCTTGCGGCGCTGGGTGCAGGATTCGCTGTAGCGCGGGTGGGCACGGCGGCGATCGGGGCGCTGGCGGAGAAGCCGGAACTGTTCGGCCGCCTGCTGATCTTCGTCGGCCTCGCCGAAGGCATCGCGATCTACGGCCTCATCGTGTCCATCCTGATACTCAACCGCCTCACGTGATGCACACCCCGATCTACCTGGGCGACGAGGTGACGGCGGCAGGCTACCGGCTCGCAGGCGTGCAGGTGCACGTGCCGGCGCCTGGCGAGGCCGGCGCGGCATTCGCCGAGGCGCGCGCACAAGCACCGCTGGTGCTGCTGTCCGCGGCGGTTGCGGCGCGCATCGACGCGGCCCAATTGCGCGGGGCGCTCATGGCGCTGCAGCCGCTGGTCCTGATCGTTCCGGATGCGCGCGGCGAGGTTCCGCGGCCGGACTTGGCGGCGCGCCTGCGCGGGCAGCTGGGCATGGAAGCATGACGCTGGAACGCCGCGAGGCTGCATTGTTGGCGCTGGTCGAACGTGACCGGGCGGCGCAGTGCGACGCGATCCTCTCCGACGCCAACGGACGCGCCGCGGCGCTGCTCGGCGAGGCGCATGCCGAGGCCCTGGCGCGGATGCGGGAAGTCTTTGCCGAGGAACGCCGGCGCGCGCACGAGATCCTCGCGGCGGCACATGCGAAGCTTTCGACGCGGCAACGCCTGCACGACCAGCAGCGCACCGCGGCGCTGCTGGCGCTCGCATGGCAGCGGCTGCCCGACGCACTGCGCGCGCGTTGGCGGGACGGCGCGCTGCGCCGCCTCTGGATCGATGCGATCGTGGCCTCGGCGCTGAAGGTGCTGCCGCGCGGGCAATGGCGCATCGCGCATGGAACCGACTGGCCGGTGGACGAGCGGCAAGCGCTCGTCGCTCGCCTTGCGCCGGAACTCGACGCGATACCGTCATGCGACGAGGATGCCGGCATCGCCGCCGGGCTGCGCATCGCCGCGGGCGGCAACGTGATCGACGGGACGCTCGCCGGCCTGGTCGAGGATCGCGCCCACATCGGCGCGCAACTGCTGCGACAAATGGAGAATCAGAGCCTTCCGCAGGGCCGACCCAGGGAAGGTTCCGTCCCTCTCGGAGGGACCGCGCGGAGCGCGAGGGAGCACCTATGAGCCACGCATTGATCCGCGCGATCAGCGGCCCGGTGCTGCATGCCACGGCCAGCGGCGCATTCAAGCTGCGCGAAGCGGTGCAGGTCGGCCCGCAGGCGCTGCTGGGCGAGGTCGTACGGCTGCACGATGACGACATCGTCGTCCAGGTCTACGAGGACACGACAGGATTGCGCCCGGGCCTGGAGGTCGTCGGTGCCGGGCTGCCGCTCGCGATCCGTCTTGGCCCCGGGCTGCTGGGCAATATCTTCGACGGCCTGCTGCGGCCGCTCTCCGGCTCGGATTCCGCGTTCGTGGCGCCGGGAATGCGCCGTGCCGCGCCCGGCCGATTCGCCTTCGTTCCCAAAGTCGCGGCCGGCGACGTGCTGATGCAAGGCGCCGTCTTTGGCGAAGCGACCGGTGAAACCGGGCACGCGCAGCGGTGCATCTGCCCGCCGGAAGTGAACGGCGAGGTGATGTGGATCGTCCCGGCGGGCGAGTACTCGGAGACTGCGACGGTGTGCACGCTGCGCGCGGCCGACGGGCGCGCCGTCGAACTCGCCATGGGCCACGACTGGCCGGTGCGGATGCCGCGGCCGGTGCTGCGGCGGTTGCCTGCGACGGCGCCGCTGGTCACGGGCCAGCGAATCATCGATTGCCTCTTTCCTGTCGCGCAGGGCGGCAAGGCCGCGGTGCCGGGCGGATTCGGCACCGGCAAGACGGTGCTGCTGGAAGCGCTGGCCAAGGGCTGCAACGCGGACGTGATCGTCTACTTGGGCTGCGGCGAGCGCGGCAACGAGCTGGCCGGCGTGCTCGAGGAATTTCCTCTGCTGACCGACCCGAAGACCGGCCGCCCGCTGATGGAGCGCACCGTCATCATCGCCAACACGTCGAACATGCCGGTCGCGGCGCGCGAAGCTTCGATCTACAGCGCGGTCACCGTCGCCGAGTATTTCCGCGACCAGGGGCTCGACGTCGCATTGATGGCCGATTCGACCAGCCGCTGGGCCGAGGCACTGCGCGAAGTGTCCGGGCGCTTCGGCGAGCTGCCGGGCGAGGGCGGCTATCCCGCGTACCTGTCGTCGCGGCTCGCCGACTTCTACGAGCGCGCGGCGATCGTCGATACGCTGGGCGGCGAACGCGGCTCGGTCACGGTGATCGGCGCGATCAGCCCGCCGTCGGGCGATTTTTCCGAGCCTGTGACGAGCCACACCAAGCGCTACGTCAAGGCGTTCTGGGCGCTCGACGTCAAGCGCGCGCAGGCGCGGTTCTATCCGGCGATCCATCCGTTGCAGTCATATGCGGAGGATGCGCGCGAGTTCGCGCCGTGGTGGGCCGCGAACGGCAACGGCGACTGGTGGAAGCTGCGCCGCCGCTTCCTCACGCTGCTCGACGAACAGGCGCACCTCGAACGGATGGCGCGGATCATCGGCAAGGATGCGCTACCGGTGCGCCAGCAATTGACGCTCTTCTGTGCCGATCTCATCAACGACGCGTTCCTGCGCCAGTCGGCGTTTTCGGTCATCGACCGTGTCTGCAGTCCGCGCCGGCAGGCGCTGATGATGCGGCTGATCGGCAAATTCGTCGACCTGGCCGAAAGCGCTGTCGCCGCAGGCGTCCATCCCGAGCGCCTCGCGCAACTTGCGTCGTTGCGTCCGCTGCAGCGGATGGGCGAGGAGATCGCCGACGCGGAATTCGCGCGCTTTGCGGCGCTGGAAGCGGATCTCGACCGCGAGTTCGCCGAATTGATCCATGCAAGCGAGGCCGGCAATGCGACTCACGGTTGAACGCGCGGCGACGCGGCTGGAAGGCCCGCTCTTGTTCCTGCGGCGGACGCTGGACGTCGGCCTGCACGACGCCGTCGAGGTGCGCGGCGGCGACGGCCGCGCGCGGCTGGGGCGCGTCGCGGCGATCGACGAGGGCTTCATGACCATCGAGGTGCTCGAATCGACATCGGGGCTGGCATTGCCCGACTCGGTCGTGCGCTTCTTCGGCGAGCCGCTGACGTTCGGTCTGTCGCCGTCGATCCTGGGTCGCGTGTTCAACGGCGTCGGGCAGGTGATCGACGGTGGCCCGCCGATCGCGGCGAGGCAAACGCATCGGATCGAGGGTTTGCCGATCAATCCCGTTGCGCGCGCGGGGCCGCGCGATTTCATCGAGACGGGCGTGACGGCGCTGGACCTGATGAACAGCCTGGTGCGCGGCCAGAAGCTGCCGATCTTCTCCGGCGGCGGCCTGCCGCACGACCGGCTGGCTGTCGAGATCGCGCGCCACGCGCGGCTGCGCCAGGGGCAGGACGGTGGCGCGAGCGACGACTTCGCGATCGTGTTCGCCGGCATCGGCGTGCCCTACGACAGCGCGGAGTTCTTCCGCAAAAGCCTCGAGCAAAGCGGCGCGCTCGAACGCACGGCGCTGTTCCTGAACCTGGCCAGCGACTCGTCCACGCAGCGTCTGCTCACGCCACGCTTTGCACTGACCGCCGCGGAGTACCTGGCTTTCGTCGAGGGCAAGCACGTCCTCGCGATCCTGACCGACATGACCAACTACGCGGAGGCGCTGCGCGAGGTCAGCTCGTCGAAGGGGGAGATCCCGAGCCGCAAGGGCTTTCCCGGCTACATGTACTCGGACCTGGCGAGTCTCTTCGAGCGCGCCGGGTGCATTCGCGGCGTGAAGGGCACGCTGACCCAGCTGTCGATCCTGACCATGCCCGCCGATGACATCGGCCACCCGATTCCCGACCTGACCGGCTACATTACCGAGGGCCAGATCGTGCTCTCGCGCGACCTCGACCGGCGCGCGATCTATCCGCCGATCGACGTACTGCCCTCGCTGTCACGGCTGATGAAGGACGGCACCGGCGGCAAATATACCCATCCCGACCATCCGGCCCTGTCGAGCCAGCTCTACGCCGCGTACGCGCGCGCCGTGCAGGCGCGCGTGCTGGCCAGTGTCGTAGGCGAGGAGGGCCTCGCGGCGACCGACCGGCAATATCTCGCGTTCGGCAGCGCGTTCGAAGACCGACTGGTCAGCCAGTCGGAACCGCGCACGCTGGAGCAAAGCATGGAGGCCGGCTGGCGCCTACTGGCCGGCCTGCCGCTGACCGAACTCACCCGGCTCTCCGACGCTCAGATCGCTGCGCATCTGCAGGCAAAGGCATGACACGGGACATGAGCACGGCAGTTGCTTTTGCCGCAAGCGTGGGGGTCGTGTAATGGCAGAAGCCAGCCCCACCCGCGCGGTCGTCCTCGAGTTGAAGGACGAGCAGCGCGCAATGCACGAGGGCTACGTCTTCCTGGACGAGAAATGCCTGCTGCTGGCCGGCGAAATCCTGCGCGAGCTCGCGCGCTACGCGGACCTCGACCGCGTCCTGCTCGACGCGCACCGGATGGCGATCGACACGCTGCAGGCTGCGGTTGCCCGCCACGGATTGCACGAGCTGCAGGTCTATCCATCGCTCGGGCAATCGACTGCGACGCTCACCTGCATCGCGCGATCGCTTATGGGCGTGCGCTTGCTGGACGCCAGCTGGCGTCCGGCGGACAATGCGCCGCCGCTTTCCGTGGCGCCATCTCCCGAGGCGGAAGCTTGCCGACGCGCATTCCTTGCGCTGATCGCCGTCGCGACGGAGCTCGCGGCGGTCAGCGGAAATCTGGAACGGCTGTCGTTCGAATACCGGCGTTCGGTGCGGCGAGCGCGCGCGCTGCAGGACGTCCTGCTGCCAGAGCTCGACCAGTCGGTCTATAGGATCGAGACGCGGCTGGAAGAACTCGAGCAGGAAGACGCCATTTCCATGCGCCAGCGTGTTTGAATGCAGCCAATTGCCAAAACCTGAGAACAACATGAAACCACTCGACACCATCGTGATCGGCGCCGGAATCTCCGGGCTGACGGCGGCCTATGGCCTGACCAAGCGTTCCCGCACTTGCACGGTCCTTGATCCCGGACCCGAGGCCGGGGGCGTGATCGCCAGCCGGCGGCGCGACGGCTTCCTCTATGAAATGGGGCCGAACAGCACGCTCGACACGACGCCGCTCATCAACGCGCTGCTCGCGGACCTGGGCATCGCGAACGAACGCATCGACGCGAATGCCGTGGCGGCGACGCGCTACATCGTTCGGGGCGGAAAACTGGTCCCGCTGCCGGGCTCGCCGGGCGCATTCCTCACGACGCGCGCCTTCACGCTCAAGGCCAAGCTGCGGCTGTTCGCGGAGCCGTTCATTGCCCGTACGCCGGCCGGCGTCGACGAATCGATCGCGGCTTTCGTGCGCCGCCGGCTGGGATCCGAATTCCTCGACTATGCGATCGACCCTTTCGTCGCTGGCATCTACGCCGGCGACCCCGGGCGCATTTCGGTGGGCGCCGCGTTTCCGCGGCTGCTGGCATTGGAGCAGGCGCACGGCAGCCTGATCAAGGGCCAGATCGTGGGCGCGCGCGCGCGCAAGAAGAACAAGGAGGTGGCCGAAGAACGTGGCGGCGAGCTTCTCGTTCCGCAACGGAATGCAGACGCTTACCGACGCGCTGGCGAAGGCGCTGCCGCCGATCGAATACGGCACGACGGTGCGGCGCGTGATGCGCGACGGCGACGGCAGCTTCACGGTCGAGGGCATCCGCAACGGCGCGCCGGTCGCGTGGCGTGCGCGTTCGGTGGTTCTGGCTGCTCCCGCCTACGCGGCCGCCGCCATGATCGAGGGGATCGCGCCGGATGCGGCGGCGGCGCTGGCCGGCGTCGAATACGCGCCGATTGCGATCGTCGCGTCCGCCTACCGGCGCAGCGATGTAGCGCACTCGCTCGCGGGTTTCGGGTTTCTCGTTCCGAAGCGCGAGCATCAACACATTCTTGGCTGCCTGTTCTCCAGCAGCATGTTCGATGGGCGCGCACCCGAAGGAAGCGTCCTTTTGACGTCGTTCGCCGGAGGTCGCCGCAACCCCGCGATTGCATCGGCGTCCGACGCCGAGATCACCACGTCGGTCCGCGCGGAATTGGCGGCTCGCGTGGGGGCGCATGGCGCGCCGCTGTGGCAGGAACTCGCCCGCTGGCCGCAGGCGATTCCGCAATACGACATCGGCCATCTCGACCGCATGCGCCGGATCGACGCCGCGGAAGCTGCGGTGCCCGGACTCTATTTCTGCGCGAACTATCGCAGTGGCGTGGCGGTCGGCGATCGCATCAAGAGTCGGGCAGGCCACGGCCGAGCAGGTCGCCGCTTCGTCGCCGCGCGAGCGGCGGCGGACGTGCGCTAGTCGTCACCCGCGGGCGCTGCCTGCCGGCTGATTTGCCGGTGCAGCGCGACGTAGCGCGCTTCCGGTTGCTTGCCGAACAGCGGGTCCTCGAGATGCTGGATTGCGGCGTGGATCGCCTTCCAGTCTCGTGGCGTGAGCAGCTCGTCCGCCAGCGGCAGGATCTCGCTCTTCTTCGAGCCGCATGTGGCTGCGCAGCGTGTCGACGTATTCGCGCGCGACGGCCTCGACCGCTTCGCGCGACGAGATCGTCCCATTCACGATGTCGTCCAGTTGCCGGACCAGTTCGTGGCCGGCGTGGTGCAGGCGCGCGTGCTGCGCCGCGAGCTCGTCGACGGTCGAGGCGACGCTCTTCTCGCGATCGCGGATTTTCGCGAAGACGAGGTCCTCCTTGGGATGATGCAGAACATCGGAGTAGTGCGTCATGTAGAACATGATGTTCAGCATCAGCTCGTAGTCGGGCGACTTGCCGCCGTGGAATAGCATGAGCTGCCCGTCGAGCAAGTTGAGCAGCTTGGCGAAGTTGACGTGTTCCGCGTGCCACAGCGCAAGGGTGGTTGGCATGGGACCTTCCGGAAAATGGGCATCGCCCACCGCGACCTGCGGCGCGCGTCCTTGGGCTAGATGCTACGACAGGACGTATGGCGAGAGAAGCGCGCGCGCCGCAACTCTTGATCCTGATCAGAATCAGGGTGGATTGCGCACGTCGTAGAAGAACTCCTGCATCATGAAGGCCTCGAGTTCGGCGTTGTCCCGCGCCCGCGCCGATAGCGTGAGTTGCCGGCCAAGACGATGCGACTCCCAGAGGAACTCGCCGGACTCGTGTTCGCGGATGATGCCGATCATCTTGCGCACGACCGCGATCTGGATATCGGGGTTGTCGCCCTTCCTGACCTCGATCACCTGTTTGCTGTTGCGGCTGATGTCCTTGTTCCAGCCGTAGAAATAGAACTCCGCGTAGCTGTATTCCAGCGTCTTGACCTGGAATATGCCGCCGCCGTTCTTCGGGTCCTTGCCGAAGGTCGGCCGGCCGTTCATCCCGATGTTGGCGGCGATGATCCGGTTCTGGCGGTCGTTCTCGCTCTCGGTCGACGGCGCGGACGATGTGCTCTGTGATTCGGTGGGCGCTTCGCCGCGCGCGCGGCGTCTCGCTTCGATGTAGGCGGCAAGATCGGTCGCGGCGACCGGCTGCGGCGGCGCAGGCTCGGGCGGGGCCGGGGCAATCGCCGGCGTGTCAGGCGCCTGTCTCGGCACGGTCATGACCGGCGGCGGCGACGGCCGGCGCGCCACCGGTCTGGATGGCGCAGCCTCGCGTTCGGGAGGGCGCAACGCGACCTTGGGCTCGGGAGGCGGCGGCGGCGAGGGCATGCTCCCCGGTGTGCCCGGCTTCGGCACGAGGTCGACGGCGAGCGGGCTGCCGGAGTCGCCTTTGTCGGTATCCGATGGCGTCAGGAGCCGCATGTGCGGCAGGTATGTCCACAGCGCCAGGCGCATGGACGAGCAGCGACACCGCGAACGCCACCCGGATCGCGGAGATTCGTACGTCGTCGTGTCGCTCGGCCGGCGGGCGGCGCCAGGATTTCATCGGCTACTCAACGCGGGCACCGGCACCTGGAACTTGGTAATGCGAATCGGCATGGGCGGTCATCGGCAAGGGCTGTCGGAACGCCAAGGAAGGCGGATGCTGCAGGAGAATATACTCTTGCGCATCGCCGATCCTCCCGCGAACGCGAACTCCATTGACTACGACCGCCTCCAGATCGAAAGTTCCCCGCATGGTGATGTGGCTTGCGGTTTTGCTCGTATTGCTGCTTGCGGGTCCGATGTTGACGCTGGCGTTCGGACGGGCCTCGGTCACCGGCGACTGGCGCAACGCCACGCATCGGTCGGCCGGATTGGCGCCCGATCCCGCGACGCACGACGAGGCGATCGTGCAGGTCTACGCGAGCCGCGCCTTCAGCTGGCGAGGCGCGTTCGCCGACCACACGTGGCTCGCGGCCAAGTCGCGCGGCGCCGATCATTTCACCCGTTACGAAGTGATCGGGTGGTATGGCGGCGGCGGCCGGTCGGTGGTATCGGTATCCGGACAGCGCGCGCCGGATGCGGAGTGGTTTGGCGCGCCGCCGCGCCTGATCAAGGACGTGCGCGGCGAGGCGGCCGAAGCGATCATCGCGCAAGCTGCCCCAGGCCGTCGCGACCTATCCCTACGCCAGCACGTACCACGCGTGGCCAGGTCCGAACAGCAACACGTTCGTCGCGCATCTCGGCCGTGAAATTGCCGAGTTGAACGTGACGTTGCCGTCCACCGCGATCGGCAAGGACTACCTGCCCATCGAGCGCATCGTGTCGACGACGCCCAGCGGCACCGGCGTCCAGTTGTCGCTGTATGGCGTGCTCGGCGTCCTCTACGGCAGCGACGAAGGGCTCGAGCTCAACGTGCTGGGCCTGGTGACCGGTTTCGATCTCCGCCATCCCGCGCTCAAGCTGCCGGGCATTGGACGCGTGCCCGGCAACGGCTAGTTCGCGCGGACATTGCGGCGCGCGCCGGCGATAGCGCAACGATGACGACGACACGCGAGACTTGCGAGCGGCTGGATCGTGACGATCCGCTCGCGGGTCTGCGTGAACTCTTCGACCTGCCCGCGGGCGTCATCTACCTCGACGGGAACTCGCTGGGCGCATTGCCCAGCGATGCGGCCGCGCGCGTACGACGCGTCGTCGAGGACGAGTGGGGCCGCGGACTGATCCGCAGCTGGAACAGTGCCGGCTGGATCGACATGCCGCAGCGGGTCGGCGACAAGATCGCCCGGCTGGTCGGCGCCGGCGCGGGAGAACTGGTGGTGGCCGATGCGACGTCGGTGAACCTGTTCAAGGCCCTGAGCGCCGCGCTCGGCCTGATGCGTGTGGCCGCGCCGGAGCGCAACGTCATCCTGACCGAGCGGAACAATTTCCCGACCGACCTCTACATCGCCGAAGTCGATCGCCCGCGCGCGCGGAGTGGAGTTGCGGCGCGTCGATACCGACGCAATTCCCGCGCAGCTCGACGGAACGGTGGCGGTGCTCATGCTTACGCACGTCAACTATCGCGATGGCCGCATGCACGGGATGGCCGCGATCAATCGCGCTGCGCACGCCGCCGGGGCGCTCGTCGTCTGGGACCTGTCGCACTCGGCTGGCGCCGTGCCGGTCGACCTGAACGGCAACGGCAATTCGGACGATGCCGCCGATTTCGCCGTGGGTTGCGGCTACAAGTACCTGAACGGCGGGCCAGGCGCGCCGGCGTTCGTCTGGGCGCACCCGCGTCACACCGCAACGATGGACGCGCTGCAACTCGGCCAGCCGCTTTCGGGCTGGCTCGGGCACGCGGCGCCGTTCGACTTCGCGCCGAACTACCGGCCCGCCGACGGTATCGCGTGTTTCCTGTGCGGCACGCCACCGGTCGTCTCGCTGGCCGCGCTGGAATGCGGCGTGGATACGCTGCTTGCCGCGGAATCGCTGGGCGGCATTGCGGCATTGCGCGCGAAGTCGCTGGCCCTGACCGAGCTTTTCATTTCGCTCGTCGACGCGCGCTGTGCCGACCGGGGTCTCGTGCTGCGGACCCCGCGCGAGCAGCGGATGCGCGGCAGCCAGGTCAGCTACGCGCGCGCGGACGGCGCGTACGCCATCATGCAGGCGCTCATCGCGCGAGGCGTCATCGGCGACTTCCGCGCGCCGGATATCCTGCGCTTCGGGGTCACGCCGCTCTACACGCGATTCACCGACGTATGGGACGCCGTGGAAAACCTGGGCCAGGTTCTGGACAACGACGAGTGGCGCGACGCCCGTTTCGGCCAGCGCGCGGCCGTGACCTGAAGAGCTTGGTGCCGGTCAGGGAAAGCGCGCGCCCCAGCCCAGGCCGCCGTAATACCAGTTGCCGGCGGAATAGGTGTATCCGCCGTTCCACCACATGGCCACGGCGTTGTCCTGCACGTCGTTCCAGTAGTTGTAGTACTGCGAACTGATGCCGCCGCTGCCGCCGAGCGTCCGGCTGTAGCCGCCGTCGCCCCGGTCCTGCGCGTTCCAGCCGGTGTTCGGCGCACCGCTGAAGCGGTCGGTGTTGCTCATGCCGTAGCTGGCCGCGGCGAGTGGGGTATTGTTGTTGTTGCGCGCGTTGGCTTCCTGATCGGCCCAGGTCGTGTCGCTCGACGCACTGCCCCAGTTGCCGCCCGATTGCTGCTGCCAGCCGTCGCTGCCCTGGCGATAGAGGTTGCCATCGGGGTCGGCGTAGTAGACGTTGGGCAGCGAATACGGCTGCCATTGCGCCGACGGCGCGGAAGGGCCGCCGGCGGATGCGTATACGGCGTTGGCGCGTGCCGTACCAGCTGGGTTGCCGGCGAGGTTGGCAGGCGTCTGGTCGTAGCCGCGCGACCCGGCGCCGGTCATCTGGGCAGGACCCGCGCTGTTGACGTTCGCGCTGCGCACGTTGGCGTTGGCCGCGCTGCTGGGTCGGCGATAGACATTGGTCGCCGCGGTTCCGCAGCACGGGTAGCCGCCCCAGTAGCCGGGTGAAAAATACGCGCCGCTCAGGTAGGGCTGCGTCCATGCGGGGGTCGCGAGGCCGACGGCGAAGGCGTACGTGTATCCCGCGCCCTGGTTGTAAACGGGAGCCGCGGCCACGCCATAGGTCGACGGTGCCGGGTACCAGGCATTGCCGATCCACGACATGTACGAATAGCCGGTGCCGTAGACCACGGTGCCCCACGGCGACACGGTCGTCCCGAGATAGCCGGGCGTGTAGCCCTCGTGCACGACGTCGGGCGTCACGTCGTAGATGCGCACGAACGTGACGAAATAGATCGGCGACGACGGCGGAATGGAATAGATCGCTTCAGGGACCGACGTGGCGACCGTCCACGGACCCGTCACTTGAGTCGCCGTGAACCAGACCCCCGCGCGGACCGCGTAGTACGCGTCCGTCGACACCTGGATCACCGGCGCCGACGCATTGATCACGTATTTGAGCGATGTGCCGGCGATCGGCCCGTATTGCGGCGCCCCGTCGAACTTCGGCGCGAACTTCGGCCCGTTCCTGCGCGGCACCTGCGCGGTCTGCGCGATGGAGTTTTCGTTCAGCGCCTGTTGTGCCTGTGGCGTCCCCGCCACCGTCATCAGGACGGCGCCGGCAAGCGATGCCGGCGGAATCTTCGCGAAGTCCGGCGGCAGCGCGTTGCTGGCCACCGACGTCCATTGGCCATTGAGCGCGGACGCGCGGAACCAGCGCCCGGCGAGCAGAACATAGTAGTCGTTGCTCGTGGAGTCGCGCAGCACGTCGCTCGTGGTATTGGACGCCCACAGCAGGGCGGTCCCGACGATCGGCACGAAATCGGGAGGGCCGTTGAAGACGATGAGCTCGGTCGGAACCTGCGTCGTGTAGATGGTCGGCGCGCCGGCGGCAAGCGACGGCTTGGGATTGGCGGCCGGACCGCCGTCGAGCATGTCGACGACGCGCGCTGCGCTAACCTTGGTCGCGGCCGGATTGATGCCGGACGGCGCGATGAAGACCGGCGACCATGGACCCTGGATCGCGGCCGCCGTCATCCAGCCGTCGAACACGTGGATGAAGAAATCCTTCTCGACGGCACGCTGCAGGATCAAAGCCTTCGTGTTGATGACGCGCTGGAAGCCGGTGACGCCTGGAACCGGCCGCAGCACCGGCGGACCGTCGATCGGCACCAGGATGGCCGGCGAATTGCTGACGATCACCTTCGGCACGTTGCTCTGCACTGCTGCGGCAGGCGCGGACGTCGCCGCGAGCGCCGGCGATTGCTTCAGCTGGTCGAGCGAGACGGTGCGCACGCCCTGGGCGAAACGCTTCTGCAGTTCGGCCAGGTACGCGGCGCCGTGGTCCGGAAGCGTCGGGAAGTCGCTCTTCGTGATCTTGAGATCGTCCAGCACGACACGGCGCGTGGTCTTGTCCACGCGCGTGCGGGCCGTGGCGAAGACGACGCCGAAATCCTCGCGCGTGGCCCCTTTGGGCAGGATCGCCATCGCGCAGCGGAAATCGATCCTGTTGTCGGTCCAGCTGTTCACCTGCGGCTGATAGATGAGGATTCCCGCGCTGGACAGCTTGACTTCGCGCGGCCAGGTCGTAGCCGCTGCGAGAACCGGCGCGGGCGCACCCGAAGACGGCGGCGGCGGAGTCGCGGCAATGGCCGGCAACGGGCCGATGGCGAGGGCGATCAGGAGCGCATGGCGCACGATTCGAGCATTCATGGCGTCAATCTTCATCGGGAAATCATGGAGACTAACATTTTCGCGGCCGGCGCCGCTGGTCGGGGCGGCGGCGGCGAGTGTTCAACCCTTCGTTTGCGCAGGACGATGCTGCTCCCCGATAATGCGCGTCCAGAACGCACGATCACACGGGAGGAACATCTGCCATGACCGACGCCGCGGAAATCAAGCCGGCACCACCTGCGCCCAAGGAACCCCAGGAGCGCATTGTCGTGACCGAGCACAGTCGGGTCATCGGCGGAAAGAAGCTCGAATACACGGCGACCTGCGGGACGGTCGTGTTGCGCGATTTCGACGCCGACGACGACAGCAAGGAGCGCAAGAGCCGCGGCGACAAGTCACGCGCCACCATATTCTTCACGGCGTATACGTTGAAAAATGCGCAAGGGACCGGAGTCGCGTCCGCTGACCTTCAGCTTCAACGGCGGTCCCGGCTCCAGCAGCGTGTGGCTGCACCTGGGCATCCTCGGGCCGCAGCGCGTCGCCACCGACGACATGGGCAATTCGCCGCCGCCGCCGTATTCGCTGGTCGACAACGAATACTCGCTGCTCGAGTCGAGCGACCTCGTGTTCATCGACCCGGTGGGGACCGGCTATTCGCGCGTCGCCGAAGGCGAGAGGGTCGCCGAGTTCCATGAATACCAGCGCGACCTCGACGCTGTTGGCGAGTTCATCCGCCTCTACCTGACCCGGTATGGCCGCTGGGGCAGTCCGAAGTACATGATCGGCGAAAGCTACGGCACCACGCGGGCGAGCGGACTGTCGCTGCACCTGCAGGACAAGCACGACATCTTCCTCAACGGCGTGATGCTGGTGTCGCTGGCCGTCGACCTGCAGACGCTGTCGTTCGACAGCGGCAACGAATTGCCCTATCCGCTGTTCCTTCCGACCTATGCGGCGACCGCGTGGTACCACAAGGCGCTGTCGCCTGCGCTGCAGAAGAAGCCGCTGGCCGACGTCATCAAGGAGGCGGAAGCCTTCGCCAGCAACGTCTACAGCGTGGCACTGCTGCAGGGCTCGCGGCTGGCTGCCGAACGAGCGCGAACGCATCGCCGGTCAGCTCGCTCGCTACACCGGCCTGTCGAAGGACTACGTTCTGCGCTGCGACTTGCGGCCTGAGCCGTTCCGGTATTTCAAGGAACTGCTGCGGCACCGGGGCCAGACGGTCGGCCGGCTGGATACCCGCTTCCTCGGGCACGACCGCGACGACGCGGGCGAGCATCCCGAGTCCGATCCGATGCTCGCCAACCTGATCGGCGCATACGCCGCCGGCATCAACCAGGTGCTGCGCGACACGCTCAAATACGAGGCCGACGCGCCGTACGTCGTGCACGCGCCGATCTGGGACAAGTGGACGTGGAAGGATTACGCCAACAAGTACGTCAACGTCGGCGACAGCCTGCGGCGCGCGATGCAGGCCAATCCGCACATGCGCGTGTACGTGGCGAGCGGCTACTACGATCTCGGCACGCCGCACGCCGCCGGCGACTACACGCTCTCCCACCTGGGACTGCGCCCGCACATGCAGAAGAACGTGCAGGTCAGCTATTTCGAGTCCGGCCACATGATGTACATCCACAAGCCTTCGCTCGCCCGGATGGCAGCGGAATTGAAGGCGTTCGTCGCGCCGGCCGTAAAAGCGAACTGAGTCGGCGATGTCCGATGCCGCCACGGTCGGCGCGGCGAAAGCGTGCGTGAACTGCGGCGCGCCGGCCGGGCGCGCCTATTGCCCGGATTGCGGGCAGGAGACCGACGTCCGCCTGCCGCCGTTGCGGCAGTTCATGCGCGAAACGACGGGCAGCCTGGTCGCCATCGACGGACGGTTGTGGCGCACCCTGCGCGTATTGCTCACGCAGCCCGGGTTCCTCACGCACGAATATTTTCGTGGCCGCCGCAGGTTCTACGTGCGCCCGGCGCGGCTCTTTCTCGCGACATCGCTGATCCTGTTCGCGGTGCTGCGCTTCACCACCGAGCCGATCCACTTCGACGAATCCGCCGCAAGCCCGGGCACCAAGGCGGATGCCGTGACGACGGATTCGAACGCCGTCGAAAACCGGAACGAGATTTCGCTCATCGGGAATATCCGGATCGGCATGGACCGCAACTTCAAGTTCACCGTGACGGGACCGCGCAACGTGGTGACGGAACAGTTGCGTGCCCGCCTCGATCACTTCAACGCCATGCCCGCGCACGAGAAGGGCAGGCAGGTCACGTCCGGACTCCTGCAGTACGGACCGTATGCGATGTTCATCCTGCTGCCGGTGTTCGCGTGGCTGCAACAGATCTCCTACGCCGGCCGGTTGCGCCCGTACCCCGGGCGGCCCAGGCGCTACATCGAGCACCTGGTCTACGCGACGCACATGCACAGCGTCATGTTCCTGGCCGCCATCGTCGCGTTGTTGATACCGGTCGCATTCCTGCGCTGGATGATCCTGGCGTGGCTGGTCGTCTACGTGCTGCGCAGCAAGCACGCGATCTACGGAGGATCGTGGTGGGGCGGGATCGTGCGCACGCTCTTCGTCGTCGTCGCCTACACGTTCTTCATGGCCACCGCGCTGCTGCTGCTCATGTTCCCGGCCATCCTGCTGGCCTGAGCACGTCGCTTCTCTCCTCTACTGCGGCACCACTTCGCCGCTCTCGAGCGAGCGCAGTTTGCACTCGTAAGGCGCATTTTCGGAGATCAGCAGCGCGGCCATGCGTTGTCCGGTCCTGGCCAGTGCACCCTCGATCTCCGCCGTGGCCCGCTCCGGACGCCCGAACCAGTCGTCGACGGTTTGGAACGAGCTGAGCGTGCATTTCGTCGCCGACGAGTTGAGCACGCGTTGTGTCTTTGCGTTCGTCGTCTTCCACTGCACGTTGATCCAATACTCCTGCTTGCCGTACAGGCAGCCCATCTGGAAGTCTATCTTCTCGATGGCGACGACCGCATCGGGCGTTATGCTGCCTGCGACATCCGCGCGGTCTCGGCTGCAGACGGTCCGTGGCGCATTCAGTTCCGCCTGGAGGCCTCGCGTCAGCACGCTCGCGTCGGCCGCGTGCAGGAATCTTTCGAAATCTGCCTCGGCGTTGGGATGGCTCATGCCTGCCGCGGCGCAGGGGGTGCTTGCAGCGGCGCCGATCAGCGCGCCGATGGGAACTGCCACGACCGCGAAGACGCCGAAACCGATCCCTGCGCTCGCGCCTTCTCCTGCGCCTGCCAGCGGGCCAACGGAACTGGAGTAGACGTTGCGCTGAAGCTCCGGCGTACCGAACCTTTCCTCGACGGCCACTTGGCAGAAACTCTTCTTGTCGTCGGGCGCCAGAAGCGGAATGGCAGCGCAACCCGCGAGCACGGCAGACATTGCCGCCGACGCGAAGAGCATTCGCGATTTCATGATCTTGTCCATGCCGCCGAACGCGCTAGCCCGTTGCGCGCTCTGTGCGTGTAAGGCTAGGCGTTCGACCCGCTGGCGTCTTTGCGCGGGATCAAGCATCCGGGCCCTGGTAAAGACGAAGGGCCGAGCGGCGTGCGCCCGGCCCTTCTGCAGTCGCTCGTCTGGGAGGGGCCGACGACTGCGAAAAGCAATTTCTTGCGGAATGCCCTAGCTTTGCAGCCTGGTGATCGTGCCGGCGGTCACCGTCGGCACGGCGCTGGTGCCGGTGTCGGCCTGGGCGACGAGGGCCGACCGGTGCCACGACCGACAGGCTGAACGTAACGAAGGTCAGGGCGATGGCCAGAACGCCAAAGGCGGTGCGGGGCGTCGAAGGTTGGTAGCTGTTCATCGTGGTTCTCCTGGTTAGTCGTGCTGGTACTGATTGGATGCAGCGTCGGGCCGATTCGGATTCACCGGTTTTTCGGCTCCCGCTTTTCCGGGCGCCGGGCCGTTGGAACGCATCCTAGGCAGGGGGGCAGGGCGCCTCAAGGCGCAGGCGACGAAATCCTCGCCAGGGGCGACGAAAACCCGCTGCGCCGGATGAAACGCGCAAGTTCGAGCGTGGAAGACCGCGGGATGGCGGCCCCGGGGCCGCCGGTTTCACTTCGCCGGCGGCGGCGCCTGCGGGTTGCGCAGCGTCAGCGGATAGGTGGCCAGGCTGCGCTGGCCGCCGGCGCCTACGGCGCGGACCGAGAACAGGTAATCGTCCTTGGACATCGGCACGCTGGCGCGGGTGACGTTGCCGACGAACTCGGCGCCCTGCCAGAACGGGGCGGTGGTCTCGCGCCAGACGATCTCGTAGCCGGCGATGTCCGGTTCGGGATTGGCGCGCCAGGACAGCGTCGTCTGGTTTTCCAGCCGCATCGTCTCGATGCGCACGCCTACCGGCGCGGACGGTGCGCTTGCCAGCGACGCCAGCGCGGCCGCATTCACGCGCGCGACGCGGGACAGGTATTCGAAGTCGACGAATTGCGGCAGGTCGCCGAACTGCACGCCGTCGACGATGCGCACGTCCTGGTGCTGGTGGCGGAAGTCCTCGTGCGCCTCGGTGAAGCGCACGGCCGTGAACCCTTGCGCGAGGAACGGAATGTGATCGCCGCCGCGCAGGTAGCGGTCGCGGCGATAGACGACCTTGACGGTCATCTCCGGGACGTAGCGCAGCGCGGCGTCGCGGATCGTGCGCGCCAGCTCGCGCGCCGCGGAATCGTTCTCGCCGCCGGTGGCCAGCCGCTGCTGCCACTCTTCGCTGACCTGCTTGTCGGCGGGAACGCCTTCGGCGAACAGTCGCAATATCGTCGCGTCGCGGCGGCCGGTTTCGTCGTGCGCGTTGCCGACGATGTCGTTGGTGATCATCGCCTCGACGTTCACGCCGCGGTCGTGCGCAGTCTTGGCCCAGTGCGCGGCGCCGAGCAGTCCCTGTTCCTCGCCTGCCACGGCCATGAACACCAGCGTGGCGGGAAAGCGGCTCTTGGCGAACACGCAGGCGAGCTCCATCACGACGGCGGTACCCGACGCGTCGTCGTTGGCGCCCGGCGCGTCGCACTCGGAGTTCATCACGTTGCTGCACATCGAATCGTAGTGGCCGGACACGACCAGCGTGCGCGCCTTGGCCAGCGGATCGACGCCTTCGAGCGTGGCGACGACGTTGACCAGCGTCGCGGGCTTCGGGACGCGAGGCGAGGGCTCCTGCACGAATTCGTCGAACTCGACCTTGAGGCGCGCGCCGGGCGCGGCGGCACAGGCGTCGAGCGTGCTCTTGATCCACCGGCGCGCGGCGCCGATGCCGCGCTTCGGATCGTCGGTGGCGGAGAGCGAATGGCGAGTGCCGAACCCGGCCAGCGTGCGAATCGTCGTCTCGAGCCGCGCCGGCGACACGGCGCGGACGAGGCCCGCGATTTCGGGACTGGTCGTCGCGGGCAGGTCGGCCGCGGCGGCGGCAGGGGTGCCCGCCAGCAGTACGCTCAAGGGAATTACAAAGCGAAGGTTCACGGCACGGTCCTAAGGCAGGCAATGAGGTCGCCAATGCTACTCTTGCAGCGCGCTCCTGCCATCCTCGCCATGATTGCGCTCCGTTTGCGGATCCTGTTGCCGGCCATCGTGTGCCTGGTCGCCGCCGGCGCGCTCGCGCAGCCGGCGATGTTCAGCAAGGGCACCGAGTTGGTCGAGATCGCCGGCTATGCCGAGGAGGTCGACATTTACCGGCCGGTCGGCCGCCCCGTTGCCGGTGTCGCCATCGTCGCGCACGGATTCGCGCGTTCCCGCGTCCGCCACAAGGACCTGGGCCAGGCGCTCGCACAGGCCGGCGTAGTCGCGGTGATCCCGGACCTGCCCAGCGCCGTGGATCACTGGGGCAACGGCGATGCCATCGTCGATCTCGCGCAGAAAATTGCCGGCGGCGCGTTCGGCGTCGCGCCCACCTCGCCCTCGCGCCTCGTGCTGATCGGCACATCCGCCGGCGGACTCGCCACGGTGCTCGCCGCGGCCAAGCTCCCAGGACTGGCGGGCTGGATCGGCCTGGACCCGGTCGATCGCACCGGAAGCGGCACCCGAGCCGCGGCGGAGCTCGCGGCACCCGCGGTGGTGCTATTGGGCGGCGCGTCGAGCTGCAATCTCTTCGGCAGCGGGCGCGACATTGCCCGCGCGCTGCCGCACCTGGTGCGCACGACGGCGTGGAAAGAGGCATCGCACTGCGATTTCGAGGACCCGACCAACAACTTCTGCCGCGTGCTGTGCGGCAAGTCATCGTCGGCGATGCAGGCGCGCATTCGCCGCGAGACGGTGGGCGCGACACTCGAGTTGCTGAACCTTGCGATCACCGCCGATGCTCCCTCGGCGATGCCGATGGGTCCCCCGGAAAGCGACGCGCCCGCGACACCCGAATCGCCTGGCCCGCCACCGACCGGCGACCCGGGCGAGGGAGTCGGACAAATGAGTAGGCAAACTGAGTCGCCAAGTGAGCTGCCGAATGAGTTGCCCGAACGAGCGGGAAGCAGCGCCTGGAATCAGCGCCCTTCGAGTTCCGCCTTGTAGCGTTCCCGCGCCTCGTGTTCCTTGCGCACGTCGCTGATCTCGCGCATCACGCCCTGCAAATCGACGGGCGCCGTGCTGGTGGCGAAGTGGCCGGTGAGGTCGGTGTCGGCGTGCAGCGCGCCGCGCTCGTACAACGCCCATATTTCCTTGCCGTATTGGGTGGCCGCCAGCGCGGGCGCGAACTGGCTGAAGTAGGTCGTGATGTTGGCTGCGTCCCGCTGCAGCATGGCGGAGGCGTTGTTGTTGCCGGCGGCGTTGACCGCTTGCGGCAGGTCGATGATCACCGGCCCCGTGCGGTCGACCAGGACGTTGTACTCCGACAGGTCGCCATGGATGATGCCGGCGCACAGCATGCGCACGATCTCGCGGATCAGCACGGCGTGAAATTCCAGCGCCACCGCCTCGGTAAGCATCAGGTCGTTCAGGCGCGGCGCAGCGTGGCCTTCGGCATCGGTCAGAAGTTCCATCAGCACGACGCCGTGCATGAACCCGAAGGGCTTGGGGACACGCACGCCGGCACCCGCAAGCAGATACAGCGTATCGACTTCCACGCTCTGCCACGCCTCTTCCTGGGCCTGGCGACCGAAGCGCGTGCCCTTGGCCATCGCGCGCGCTTCGCGGCTGTTCTTGGTCTTGCGACCCTCCTGGTACAACGCCGCCTGCCGGAAGCCGCGCTTGTTGGCCTCCTTGTACACCTTCGCGCAGCGCAATTCCTCGCCGCAACGGACAACGTAGACGGTGGCTTCCTTGCCGCTCATCAACTGCCGGACGACGGCGTCGATCATGCCTTCGTGAACGAGGGGTTCCAGGCGCTTCGGGGTCTTCAATGCGTTTTCCTGTATGGGGGCCAGCATTGTCGCATGCACAACCTGCGGCGCCCGCGGGGGAGGGCACATCAACGCTATGGATGCAACGCGTCCGTGTCCATAGCATCAGCAGACCCTAGTACCATGCGCGCTCAACGTCACGGAGGCAGGCCATGCAAAAACGCAAGCTGGGAAGCACGGGTTTCGAGGTCGCGCCGCTCGCGTTCGGAGGCAACGTGTTCGGCTGGACCGCCGACGAGGCGACGTCGTTCCGATTGCTCGACGCGTTCGTCGCGGCCGGCGGCAACCTCATCGACACGGCCGATTCCTATTCGCGCTGGGTGCCCGGCCATCAGGGAGGCGAATCCGAGTCCATCATCGGTCGCTGGATCGCGCGGCGCGGAAGGCACGACGACGTGGTCATCGCGACCAAGGTCGGTTCCGACATGGGATTGGGGTACCGGTGTCTTCGCGCCGACTACATCATGCAGGCGGCCGAGGCGTCGCTGCGGCGGTTGAGGCGTCGACGCGATCGACCTCTACCAGTCGCACTGGGACGACGACAAGACGCCCTTCGATGAAACGCTCGAAGCCTACTCGCGGCTGATCGGGCAGGGCAAGGTGAAGGCGATCGGCGCTTCCAACCTGACCGCGGAGCGCCTGGGCGCAGGCGCTCGCCGTTAGCGCGCAGCACGGCTATCCCCGGTACCAGACGCTGCAGCCGCACTACAACCTGTACGAACGCGCGGGCTTCGAAGGCGCGCTCGCCGACCTGTGCCTGCGCGAAAACATCGGCGTCATCACCTATTTCTCGCTGGGCGCCGGGTTCCTGACGGGCAAATATCGCAGCGAGGCGGATTTTGCCAAGAGCGCGCGCGGCGCGGGCATGCAGAAGTACATGAATCCGCGCGGACTGCGCATCCTGGCCGCGCTGGACGCGGTGGCGCAACGTTGCGGCGCGACGATGGCGCAGGTCGCTCTGGCCTGGCTCATGCAACGGCCCGGCGTCACCGCGCCCATCGCGAGCGCGACCTCCGTTGCCCAGCTCGACGAGCTGATGGCGGCCACGCGCGTGCGCCTCGACGCGGAAGCCGTCACGGCGCTGGACGAAGCAAGCGCCTGAACGAAGCTGGCGGACATTGACGGGCAGCATCGCGGCGTGCCAGAATCGCGCCGCTTCGCGGATCCGCCGCGCGGCACGCCCTATCAACTCACCTACAGGAGAAGTCGTATGAAGCCCATTGCCACGCCTTTCCTGTCGGCTGCCGCCTGACCTGATGGTCTGAAGTTCCTAGCGCCGTCGTTCCGGCGCGCCACCGACGTTTGCTCCTGGCTGCTCCGCGCGAAAAGCGCCGGAGCTCTTTGGCGCTTGCGCGTTGCCGCGCGCGCGCCGCGAGAAACGAAGGATCAGAACTCATCATGGTCGAATTCGAATTCGAAGTGTTATCGACGCTGGGTCTCACGCCGGCGCTGGCGCAGCGTGCTGCATGCGTGAGCGTGCCGGAAGGTGTGCAAGTCAACCTGTCGCGGGTCGCGGAAGTCCATCGCGAGACCGTTCGCCTGCACGACGGCGATCGCGAGGTGAGCGCGCGGCCGCTGCCGCGGCTCGTGCGTTCGCTGCTGGAGGAAGGGACGGCGCTTGCGGTGGGCGACTGGGTATTGGCCGGCGAGGACACAATGCGCCAGGCCTGGGTTCACGAACGCGTTCCGCCGACGTCGCACATCGCACGCCGCGATGGCGACGGCCGCCGTCACCCGGTCGTGAGCAACGTCGATACCGCACTGTTGGTCATGGGGCTGGACGATGACTTCAATCCGCGCCGGCTGGAACGCTACCTGGCGCTCGTTCACGGCGACGCGATTCTGCCCGTGGTGGTGCTGACCAAGAGAGACGTCGCGGCGCCCACCCCGGAGGCGCTGGACCTGCGCTTGGACGCCTTGCGCGGGCGTATTCCATCGCATGTCGACATCGTCGCCGTCAACGCGACGCACGGCGGCGCCGCGGACGCGCTGCAATGCTATCTGGGACGCGGACAGACGCTGGTGCTGCTCGGATCATCGGGCGCCGGAAAATCCACGCTGACCAATACACTGCTGGGTTCGCCGGTGCAGGACACCGGCGCGGTCCGCGCGAGCGACAGCCGCGGCATGCACACGACGACGTCGCGCTCGCTGCATCGCGTGCCGGGCGGCGCGTGCGTCATCGATACGCCGGGACTGCGCACGCTGCGGCCGGACACCGATGCGGCGACGCTCGCCGGCAGCTACGCGGACGTCGAATCGCTCGCCGGGCAATGCCGGTTCCGCGACTGCCGGCATGTCGAAGAACCGGGTTGCGCGGTTCGCGACGGCGTGGACGCCGACCGCCTGCGCAATTACCACAAGCTGCTGCGCGAAGCGCGGCGCGACACGCTCACGCCGCTCGACCGGCAGAAACAGGCTGCGCTATGGAAGGCGAGGGGACGCGCCGCGCATGCGCGAATGAAAGCCAAGCGCGGCGAGGGATGAGGCCGGTGACGGCCGTCCCCCGCCGTGTCGCATCGGTATCAGGCGTCGTACTTGAAGGACAGCGAAACACGGGCGCGGTAGGCAACGACCTTGCCGCCCTCGATCTTCATGTCCAGCTTGCCGACTTCCGCGATGCGCAGGTCGCGCAACGACTTCGCGGCGAGTTCGACCGCGCTTTTCGCCGCGGCTTCCCACGAAACCGGGCTGGTGCCGATGATTTCCGTGACGCGGTAGACGCCGGAGTCGCCTTTTTTCTTGGCCATGAGTATCGCTCCATCGATCGTTTGAGAGGCGCGCAATCGTTTGCCCGCCTCGGGAAGATCATCATAGCCGCGTGGCCGCAAAGGTCAACGGTCGCATTGATCGCGGTCAATCGCACGGGGAAATCTTTCCCTGGTTCCTGCCGCCCGCGTTACTGTAGGAACGGATGGACGTTGCGCGTTCGCGAGATGACACGAAATCCGCTGATCTGGATTGGCTTGGCCGGTGTGGCGCCGGACGACAATCCGCGCGCGCTGGCCTGGCAGAGGAAGCTGCATCCATTCATGGTAGCGATCGCGCTGCTCTCGGTGCCTGCCTACTTCTTCGACACTGCACTGCAGCATCCGGATTGGCATCGCGTTGCCACGGTTCTCGATGCGCTGATCCTGGCCGCATTCCTGGCTGAACTGGCCTGGATGCTATGGGTGACGAGTTTTCCGGCGGAGTACCTGGCCGAGAACTGGCTCAACCTGGTGATCGTAGTCGGCGCGGGCGCGGCGGTTCTGGGCGCCGCCACCGAATGGGTCGCGGTCGTGCGCGTGATGCGCGTTGCCATCTCCGGCCTGGTGATGATCCGGGCGCTGAGCGGCTTCCATGCGTTGTTCACCCACCGGGGCGCACCCGCGCTGATCGGCATCGCCATCGTGACGATGCTTGGGGCGGGCGGCGTCTTTTACTGGCTCGATCCCGGCGTGAACACCTATTGGGACGGCCTTTGGCTCGCGTTCACGACGGGGACCACCGTCGGCTACGGCGACGTCGTTCCGGGCACCGGTGCCTCGCGGGCCTTTGCCGCCTTCATGGTCCTGGTCGGCGTCTCGCTGATGACTCTGTTCACCGCCAATGTCGTGACGTTCTTCATCGGCAGGGAGGAAACCGAGTTGCGCAGCGACCTGCATCACGACGTCGTCAAGCTTCGCGGCGAGTTGGCGCGGCTCATCGGCGCCGAGGAATTGCGCATCCATCGCGACCTGCACCACGAAGTCCGCATGCTGCGCGACGAGATTCAGGCGCTGCGCGAGGCGCTGGACCGGCCGTCTGCCTCCGATGAACGCGGTAAACCGGGGTGATTTGCCCGCGTCTGATCCACGTCAAACCGGGTCCCCGGCATTGCCGTTAAAAGGGAAGGCAATGCTCGAAGGAGGAACCCATGAAGGACAGCCGGACTACCACCCTGCGCGGCGTCAGCCTGCTGCACGATCCGTTGCGCAACAAAGGCACCGCGTTCACCGAGAATGAACGCGATGCGTTCGGCCTGCGCGGGCTGCTCCCGCCGCACGTGCACACGCAGGACGAGCAGGCCACGCGCGTGCTCGACAACCTGCGCAAGCTTGACGACCCGCTCGAGAAATTCGTCGCGCTGAACGCGCTGCACGATCGCAACGAAGCGCTGTTCTTTCGCGTCGTGTGCGACCACGTCGACGAAATCCAGCCGCTCATCTACACGCCCACGGTGGGCCTCGCCTGCGAACGCTTCGGGCACATCTTCCAGCGGCCGCGCGGCATGTTCATCAGCATCAACGACCGCGGCCGGATCGCGGACGTGCTCGCCAACTGGCCGCTTCCGGCCGGCATCATCGTCGTCACCGACGGCGAGCGCATCCTGGGCCTGGGCGACCAGGGCGCCAACGGCATGGGCATTCCGGTGGGCAAGCTGTCGCTGTACACCGCGTGCGCGGGCGTGCATCCGGCGATATGCCTGCCCATCACGCTCGACATGGGCACCAACAACGAGACGCTGCTCAACGACCCGTACTACGTCGGCCTGCGCCGCCGGCGAGTCACCGGCGAAGCCTACGACGAGCTGATCGAGGAATTCGTCACCGCCGCCTGCAAGGTGTTTCCGGGCGTGATCATCCAGTTCGAGGATTTCGCAAACCACAATGCGTTCCGCCTGCTCGAGCGCTACCGCGATCGCATCTGCACTTTCAACGACGACATCCAGGGCACCGCGGCCGTGGCGGTGGCCGGCATCCTGTCCGCGCTGCGGGTCAAGGGCAGTGCCCTTGCCGACGAGAAGTTGCTGTTCCTGGGCGCCGGCGAAGCCGCGACGGGAATCGCGGACCTGACCGTGGCCGCGATGGCCGCCAAGGGCGTCGACCCGGCGGAAGCGCGCAGGAAGATCTGGCTGGTGGATTCGAAGGGGCTGGTCGTGAAGTCGCGCAAGGACCTGCCGGCGCAAAAGCAGCCGTACGCGCACGACCACGCGCCGGTGGGTGATTTCCTTTCCGCGGTTAAGGCGCTCAAACCGACGGGCATCATCGGCGTCGCCGCCGTCGGCGGCACCTTCACGCAGGAAGTGCTGCGCGCGATGACGGACTGCAACGTGCGGCCGATCGTGTTCGCGTTGTCCAACCCGACGTCGAAGGCGGAATGCACTGCCGAACAGGCGTACCAGTGGACCGATGGGCGTGCGCTGTTTGCCTGCGGCAGCCCGTTCGCGCCAGTGCCGGTGGGGGGCAAGACGCTGGTGCCGCGACAGGGCAACAACTCGTACATCTTCCCGGGCGTGGGATTGGGCGCGATCGCCTGCGGCGCCACGCGCATCACGGAGGAGATGTTCCTCGCCGCCGCCAACACGCTGGCGGCGCAGGTCACGCCCGCGGACCTGGACCAGGGAAGCCTCTATCCGCCACTGGCCAATATCCGTGCGGTGTCGGCACGCATCGCGGTGGCCGTGGCCGAGGTCGCATACCAGCGCGGGTTGGCGGCCAAGCCGCGTCCGGCCAATTTGCTACAGTCCGTCGAGAGCCAGATGTACGATCCACACTATTCGCCGCTTGCTTGAGTGCCGCTGGCGCCGCTGCGCGCCGACCTGATTGCCGTGAACACCGTCATCCTCGGATCCCACGCAGGCTTCGCTTCTTCGCGCGTGCACCGGAGGCCGCATCGGCCGGCCGCGACGATCGCCGCAGTAGCGGTCACGCCATGAGCGCCGCTGCCGCGATGCCCCCGTTGTGGCTGCTGCAGGCGGCAGTGGCCGCCGTCTGGCTGTACGAAGGATTGTGGTGCAAGGTGCTCGCACGCAGCCCTCACCAGTTCGAGGTGGTCGAGCAAGTACCGATGCTCGCGCCGCGCACTGCGCATACGCTGCTGCGTCTCCTCGGCGTCGTCGAAACCGCGCTCGGTTTCTGGGTGCTGTCCGGCTGGCAACCCATTGCCGCGGCCGCTGTGCAAACCGCTTTGCTGATCGGCCTCAATTCCGCCGGCATCTATTTCTCACGGCAGCGCATTCCCGATCCGGCGGGCATGGTGCTCAAGAACGCGGCATTGCTCGTGCTCGCATGGGTCGCGGCAAGCGTTGGCGGCAGCCGGCGGCGCATGAAAGCTGCCACGCCGTGGGAAGCGGGCCGCTTCGACACCCGCCGCGGGCCACGCAAAGTGCTGTTCGGGCAGATGTACGAGGATGTTGCGGTCGAACGCGCGGCGTTCGCGCCGGGTGCGCGCGTTTTCTGCATCGCGTCGGCCGGTGACACGGCGATGGCGCTGTCGGTTGCCCACGACGTCACGGCGATCGACATCAACCCCGTACAGCTCGACTATGCGCGCGCGCGTCTGGCAGGTGCGCCTGCGATCACTGGCGCCGCGGAGCGCGTCATGGGCCTGGGCCGCGGCGCGATGACGCTGTTCGGCTGGCGGCGCGCGGTCGTCGAACGCTTCCTCGCGCTGGCCGACCCCGCCGCGCAGAGCGCCTACTGGCGAACGCACCTCGACACGCTCGGCTTCCGGCTGGCTACCGACACGGCGTTATCGGTATCGGGACTGAAGGCCGTGTACGGATCACCGTTCCTGGCAATTCTTCCCGCGCATTTCGGGCGCGTGATGCGCGGTCGCCTTGCGCGCTGCTTCGCGGCGTTTCCCAACAGCGCAAACCCTTATGCGCGCGCGCTGCTGCTGGGCGAGCCGCCGTCGCCATTGCCCTTCGATGCCGGTCGCATCGCGCTGGTCGGCGGCGACGCCGCGGCGTACCTCGAGCAATGCGCGCCGGCGTCGTTCGACGCGTTCACGCTGTCGAACATCCTCGATGGCGCCGCTGCCGGATTCCGGCAGCGACTGTTCGCTGCCGTGCGACGCGCGGCCGGGCCTGGAGCGATCGTGGTGCTGCGCAGCTTCGCGGAGCCGGCGCATCCGACAACATACGACGCCGCCGCGCGCGACCGGTCGATTCTCTGGGGCGTGGTCGACGTACGTCCCGTTTCCGCGCTCGGCGATTCCCCGGGCGTGCCGATCCCGGCGATCGGATAGTGCCGCGAAAGGCTTCGCCAATACGGCAATCGGATTTACACTTCGCGCAGGTGCGAAGACACCAGGAGGATGGGCGCATGGCAAGCAAGATCTGGATAAGAAACTACCCTGCCGGCATTCCCGCCGACATCGACCCCGACCAGTTCCAGTCGATCCCGGACCTGGTCGAGAAGGTCTGCGCCAAGTTCGCGGACAAGCCGGCGTTCCACAACCTGGGCACGACGCTGACCTACGCCGACCTGGAACGCCTGTCGCGCGACTTCGCGGCGTTCCTGCAGGGCTTGCCGGGCATGGAGCGGGGCGATCGCGTGGCCATCATGTCGCCGAACCTGCTGCAGTATCCGGTGGCGCTGTTCGGAATCCTCCGCGCCGGCATGACCGTGGTCAACGTCAATCCGCTGTACACGCCGCGCGAGCTGGAGCACCAGTTGAAGGACTCGGGTGCGAAGGCCATTGTCATCCTCGAGAATTTCGCCAGCACGCTGCAACAGGTCCGCGCCAACACGCCGGTCAAGCACATCATCACCAGCCAACTCGGCGACATGCTGCCTGCGCCGAAGCGCCTGCTCATCAACATGGTGATCAAGCGGGTCAAGAAGATGGTGCCGGCGTGGAGCATCGACGGCACCATCCCGATCCGGACGGCGCTGGCGCGGGGCAAGGCGGCGACATTCAAGCGCGTCGACATGTCGCGCGAGGACAACGCGTTCCTGCAATACACTGGCGGCACCACCGGCGTGTCCAAGGGGGCAATGCTGACCCATCGCAATATTCTCGCCAATCTGGAACAGACCGGCGCGTGGATCTCGGGCAGCTTCAAGGAAGGCACCGAGATCGCCATCGCGCCGCTGCCGATGTACCACATCTTCTGCCTGACTTCGACGCTGCTGTTCCTCAAGTGGGGCAGCCTGGTGGTGCTCATCACCAACCCGCGCGACATGCCGGCGTTCGTCAAGGAGCTGCAGCACTGGAAGTGGAGCGTGATGACCGGCGTCAACACGCTCTTCAACGGCCTCTTGAACACGCCCGGATTCGACAAGCTCGATTTTTCCGCGGTGAAGGTGGTCGTCGGCGGCGGCACCGCCGTGCAAAGACCGGTGGCCGAGCGCTGGCAGCAGGTGACCGGGCATTACATCACCGAAGCCTACGGCCTGACCGAGTCCTCGCCGGGTGCGTCGTGCGTTCCGCTGAACTCGCCGTGGAATGGTTCGATCGGGCTGCCGATGCCCTCCACCGAGATGTCGATTCGCGACGCGATCTTCCACGAGCTGCCGCCGTGGACGGGCGTCGGCGACATCGAGAAATTCACCGGCGAAATATGCATTCGCGGCCCGCAGGTGATGAAGGGCTACTGGAACAATCCTTCCGAAACCGCCAAGGTGATGGAGGACGGCTGGCTCAAGACCGGCGACGTCGGGCCATCTGGACGGCGACGGCTACTTCACCATTACCGACCGCAAGAAGGACATGATCCTGGTCTCGGGATTCAACGTCTATCCCAACGAGATCGAGAGTGTCGTGGCGGCGCATCCCGGCGTGCTCGAATGCGGAGTCGTCGGCGTCCCCGACGAAAAGTCGGGCGAGGCCGTGAAGGTCGTCATCGTGCGCAAGGATGCGCAGCTCACCAAGGACGCGGTGATTGCCCATTGCAAGACACAGCTTACCGGCTACAAGATGCCGCGCCATGTCGAATTCCGCGACGCGTTGCCCAAGACGCCGATCGGCAAGGTCCTGCGGCGCGAATTGCGCGACATGCCGAAGGCGTAGCGGCGCGATACCCTGCCGAGCATGTAGGCGTTCTCTTACACAAGCTTGCGGCGCGCCCTGTAAACGCGCGGGGCCGGGCGGGCGTTAGACTAGGGGCATACGAGCCCGGAAGCCGGGCGCCTGGTCACGGAGAGAGAACACCATGAAGAAAATATCCACCACGTTGTTGGGCATCGCTACGCTGCTGCTCGCCCCGCTGGCGGCCGCGCAGGTGACGCTGTACGAATGGGACGGCATGCGCGGACAGGTATTCACCGCCGACCGGCCGATCACCGACCTCACGCGCTACGGATTCAACGACCGCGCGTCGTCGATGATCGTGCAGCGAGGTCAGTGGGAGGTCTGCGAGCATCAGAATTACCAGGGCGAATGCCGGATCCTGCGTCCTGGCCAGTATCCGTCGCTGGCCGCCATGGGCCTCAACAACAAGGTTTCCTCGTTCCGCCGCGTCAATGGCAAGCCGTCGCATGCCTACGCTCCGCCTCCGCCGGTATCGCCGGCGTACCCGTACTACCTGCAGCATAGCGAAACGTTGTACACGGCCGATGTGGTCGCCGTCCGCGCGGTGATGGGAGCGCCGGAGCAGCGGTGCTGGGTCGAGCAGCAGCAGGTCGTCACCAACAGCGGACCGAACGTGCCGGGCGCCATCATCGGCGGCGTGCTGGGCGGCGTGCTCGGCCATCAGATAGGCAATGGCCGCGGCAACGACGTCGCGACGGCGGTGGGCGCGGTCGGCGGCGCCGCCATCGGCGCCAACGTGAACAAAGGGGGCAGCCAGGTCGCCACGCAGAACGTGCAGCGCTGCACCACCGTGCCGGGATCCGCACAACCGCAGTATTGGGACGTGACCTATGTATTCCGCGGCGTCCAGCATCGCGCGCAACTGGGATTCGCGCCCGGGGCGACGATAACGGTCAACGACAGAGGCGAGCCGCGGGTCTAACTTCAGGTCGACGGGGAAGCGCGGGATGCGAATTGCGGTGATGGGGACGGGAGGCGTCGGCGGCTACTTCGGCGCCCGCCTTGCCCTCTCGGGTTGCGACGTATCGTTCATCGCCCGGGGCGCGCATCTCGATGCGCTGCGCCAGCGTGGCCTGCGCGTATTGAGCGCTGCCGGAGACCTCCATGTCGAGCCCGTCAACGCGACCGACAACCCCGCGGGACGTCGGACCGGTGGATCTGGTGATGTTCGGCGTGAAGCTGTGGGACACCGAGGACGCCGCGCGACTGGTCGGCCCGATGCTCGGTCCCGACACCGCAGTCGTCTCGTTCCAGAATGGCGTGCAGAAAGACGAAGTTTTGCGCCGCGTCCTCGGTGAACGGGCAGTGATCGGCGGTGCCTGCTACATCGCCGCGACGATTGCCGAACCGGGCGTGATCCGGCACACCGGCGCAATGCAGCGCCTCGTGTTCGGCGAATACGGGGGTGAAGCATCCGCCCGTACCGAGGCCTTCCTGGCGGCCTGCAGGAAGGCGGGCATCAATGCCGAGATCAGTGCCGACATCCGCCGCGCGATATGGGAGAAATTCGTGTTCCTGGCTGCGCTTTCCGGAACCACGTCGGCGACGCGGATGCCGCTGGGCCCGCTCCTCGCCCACCCGCAGACCCGGACGCTGCTGCGCGACGCCATGCGCGAAGTGGTTGCCGTGGGCCGCGCCGAAGGCGTGGCGCTGGCCGATGATTTCGTCGAAGGCCGCATGGCATTTGCCGAAACGCTGCCTGCCGCAATGACGTCGTCGATGCACCAGGATCTCGAACGCGGCAATCGCCTCGAAGTCGATTGGCTGAGCGGCGACGTCGTGCGCCGCGGTCTTGCCGCCGGCGTTGCCACTCCGGTCAACCGCGTGCTGTACGACGTGCTGGCGCTGCACGCCGGAGGCCGGGCCAGGACGTAAATCGCCCCAGGCTTGCCGCGCGCGTCAGGTGAACAGCATTCGCGCGCCTTCGAGTCCGAACCTCGCGAGGCCGCTCACCAGCAGCGCCACGCCGACCGACAGCGCCACGGAGTACAGCGCCTCGCGCCGCCCGATGGTTTTCAGCATGACGGCGAACGTCGAGATGCACGGCACGTAGAAGGTCAGGAACAGCAGGAACGTCATCAGCTGCACGGCATCCAGGTACTGGCCGACATCGAAGCTGCCGAGCGCCTGGTAGACCATCAGCAGCGACAGCTCCTTGCGCAGCACGCCGAACAGAATGGGCACGCCCAGCACCACCGGAAGCCCCAGCCACCACGTGGTGATGGGCAGCAGCAGCGTATTGATGTACCGGTCCGCGCCGACGTGCGCGAGCAGCGCCAGCACCACGCTGCCGCCGACGAGCAGCGGCGTGACGATGGTCAGGATGTCGCGCGTGCGCTCCCAGGTCTCCGCCAGCATCGGCCGCCAGCGCGGAAGCGCGTACGGCGGTATCTCCTGCACCTGCCCGGGTCCGCCGCGCGGATAGCGGCGCCGCAGGATCTGGCCGAGCAACGCGATCACCAGCATCGTCAACAGGAAGATGGCGATCACGCCCGGTCCGCCCAGGTACTTGCCTGCCAGCGCCAGGATGATCGCCGAGCGCGCCGAGCATGGCACGAAAGTCACCAGCAGCGACGCCATCACCCGCTCGCGGCCGCGGGTCGTCGCGCCAATGGCGGATATTGCCGGCACGTTGCATCCCAGCCCGAGCAGGAACGGCACTGCCACGCCTCCATGCAACCCGATACGATGGAACGCGCGATCCACGGCGAACGCGATGCGCGCCATGACGCCGGCTTCCTCCAATGCCACCAGCAGCAGCACCAGCGGAATCATGTAGGGTACGACGATGCCCACCAACCCGATCAGGCCGTCCACCACCGCGCGACCAACGACGCCGGAGGTCGACTGCGGTTGCCATCCCGACGCCAGCGTCACCAGCCGAGCCGACGTCTCCGCGTCGATCCAGCCGCTGACATAGAACACGACGAAAAGCACCGCGGCGAACACGGCCACGCTGCCGACGAAGCCCCAACGCGAACTGAGGAACAGCTGGTCGAGCCAGTAGCGCCAGCCGCGATCCTCGTTCGGAGGGCCAAGGCGTGTCGCGGCTTCGAACAGCGTCGCCGCGCGGTGATGACGGTCGGCGTGCAACTCGTCGGGCAGCGGACGCGGCAACGCCGCGCCGGCCACGGCCAGCAGGCGCTGGACCTCGGGCAGGTAGCCGGGAAAGTGCTGGCGCATTTCGTCGAGGAAGTACGGATCCCCTTCGGCGATCTGCGTTACCAGCAGGTACGTCGGCACGCGAAACGCCTCGCGTATCTCGGCCGCCCCGAGCAACGCGGACAGTGGAGCGAGAGCGTCGGCGATGTGCCGGCTCGGCGCCTGCGGCACCGGGCAGACGTTGTCGCGCACCGAATTCACGGCCGCGCGGAACAGTTCGGCGATGCCATGACCGAGCAGCGCCGACGTAGGCACGACGGAAACTCCCAGCCGCGCGCTCAACTCCCGTGCGTTGACGTACACTCCGCGGGCGCTGGCTTCATCCATCTTGTTGAGCGCGATGACCAGCGGGCGCCCGAATTTGGCGAGCTTCAACGTGAGTTCGAGGTGATGTTCGAGCGCGGTGGCGTCAACCACGTGGACGATGACGTCCGGCGGCGCGAACGGCGCGGGCGGGCCGCCCGGCTCGTGCAGTGAAACCGGAGGACGCTCGTCGCCCCAGAGAAGATACTTCAGCGCGGCGCGGTCGTCCGATTCGAGATGGTGCGGCGAAAGGATGCTCGGCAGGTCGATGACGCGCGCCTCGTCCAGGCCGATTTGCACCGCGCACTCGTCGTAGGCGCGCTTCGTGCCGGCCAGCGCGCCGGTTTGGACCGACGTGCTGGCGACCGCCGCGAAGATCGTGCTCCTGCCGCTGTTGGGCAGGCCGACCAGCGCGATGCGCAGGCGCCGTGCGCCGCGATACAGCGGCTCGCGCAGGGAAACGCGCGCGACATGGGGAGGTGCTTGCGTCATCGGGGCATCGGGAGCTTCGGTCCCGCGCCAGTGTACTTACTCCAGCACGACGCGCGCTTGACCAGGCTCAACGTCCCGGCTCAGTGCGCGTGAGCCAGGTTTCCTTCGCGATCGACAATGGGATCGAGCGCCGGGTACTGGTGTTCGGAGTGTGGTTCCCGCGAGTCGCCACAAGCGCCGGGAAGTCGAGCAGCGAAATCGACTTTCCCTGGACCTGGAGCACGCCGTCCCGCTGCATGCGCGACAGCAGCCGGCTGACCGTTTCGAGCGTCAGCCCGAGGTAGCTGCCGATATCCTGGCGGAGCATGCTCAGCAGGAATTGCGGAACGCGATCATCCCAAGCTGTTGGTAGCGCTGCGAAAGATCCAGCAGGAAGATCGCCATGCGCTGCTCCGCGCGCATCGTTCCGAGCGCCAGCATGTGCTGCTGGCTGCGGCTGGCTTCGCGCGCGAGCGTGCGCATCAGCAGGTGCTGCCCGTAGGCGGACTCCCGCGACCACCGCTCGCACTCCGCGAACGGGAGCACAAAGACATCGGACTCCATCAGCGCGATGACATCCGATTGATAGTGCCCGGTGTCGATGCCGTCGAACCCGACGATGTCGCCCGCGATCTGGAACCCCGTGACCTGGATCAGGCCATTACGGGACACCACGAAACTCTTGAGGTTGCCGACGTACACGACGTAGAACGCCCGGAATGTCTCGCCAGCGGAACACAGGGACTCGCCCCGGGCGACATGCCGGCGCGAACATGTGGGCGGCTGATGCAGGACAATCTCGGAATGCAGGGCACCCGGCGTTGCCTGTTCGATGCGATTGCGGAGTATGGCAATAGCCATGGGCGTTTCCCGTCGCGCTGGGCGCAGGATCGGCAAAGGCGTCTCTGCCGCGCCGGTTCCGTTGCACTTAATGAACCTACATTAGACCTGCGACCGGGCCGGCACTGTTCGCTAGCGAACATACTGCGCCGTGTTTGATGGGTTATCAACCTGTATACCACGAAAGCACGCCTGGGATCGCGCTGGTATCAAAATTGCATCGGACAGGTCATGATTGCGACAAACCTGACCCTCGAACTGCAGCCGATGGACGTGCCCAAGCCGGATGCACCTGCCCAGAAAGCCCCGGTGGAGATAGAAATCCTCCCGCCGGGCGCCGCCGCGCCCAAGATTCTCGAGGCGAACCCGGACGATTCCACCGACCGCTTCCTGAAGGAGGCGACGCTCCAGTACGGGGAAGGGCACCTCGACCAGCCACTGTGGGACCGCGCATTCGCGCAGGCCAAAGGGGACAAGGAGGCTGCGGTCGACACGTACCTGCATGCCCGGGCCATCGCCTTGCGCCTGCTCGATCGCGAACGCCGGACGCAAATGCGCACCAACATCGCTGCCAACGTCCGCAAGGAGATCGTCGACGAGGTCGAGGAAATGGAGACCTTCGACGTCGACCAGGCGCTCCGCCTCGGAAACAGAAGTCCGTTCGCGCGGTACGGCACGATCATGATCGCCGTTGCCATCGTGGTCGCGCTGGCGGTGGGCGGCTGGCTGACCTATCGCTACCTCAATGCCAAGCCCGCCGATGTCAACCTTGCTGCGCCGATGAGCGCGCCGGCGAAGGCGGTCGCCCCCGGCGGCGCCGCGGCGGCCAAACCGGCCGCATCCGTACCTCTGCCCAAGCCGACGGGGGCCAGTCCGGAACTCCTCGGGAAGATCCAGGAACTGCGCGACGCGGGAAACGCGAACGTATTGGTGCTGTATCTGGTGGAATGGACGCGCAAGGAACCCTCCAATTCCACCGCGTGGGATCAGCTGCGCGCGGGTTATGCGACGCTCAAGCAGTACGACGATGCGCTCGCCGCCGCGAAGAAAGCGCAGGAGTTGTCGCCCGAGGACGCGCGGCTGTGGCACAACCTGGGCGTCGCCTACGCCGACGCGGGGGATCCGGTAAGCGCTCTGCGCGCGTTCGACCAGACGGTTGCCCGCGATGACCAGGACGCGGACGCGTTCAGGCAGATCGGCATCCTGAACGCACAACTGAGCCAGATCCAGGAAGCGGGCCGCGCCTTCGACAAGGCGTTGGCCCTGCGCCCCGGCGATCACGTCGTGCTGTGCATGCGCACGGCGGTGGCGGCGCTGTCGTCCGCGCCGAAGGACACCTATGCGACGGCAAAGCAGGTGAGGGCGATCGACGCGAAGTGCCGAGGCAGCTAGATCAGGGAGGAGGACATCGCCTGGCGGGTCGGCGGTGCAATGACTCGCGCCCGCAACTGACCGCAGCCGCCGTCGACATCCTGTCCCGCCGATTGCCGCAACTTGGTCAGGATGCCGCGCTCGCACAGACTGCGTGCCATGCGTTCCGCGCGCTCCCGCGGGGGACGCCGGAATGCGAACCCATCCACGGTGTTGTACGGGATCAGATTCATCACCGCGTATTTACCGGCGAGCAGCGCGACGATGCGCTCCACTTCGTCGTCGCCGTCGTTGATGCCGTCCAGCAGCGTCCACTGATACTGGATCGGATAGCCGGTCGCGCGCGCGTAGTCTTCCGCCAACTCGACCAGTTCGTCGGGATCGATGCGCGCGGCGCGCGGCAGCAGTTCGGCGCGGCGTTGCGCGAACGTCGAATGCAGCGACAACGCCAGCGCCGGCTTGACGCGACCCTGCGGAAGACGCTCGAACACACGGCGATCGCCGACGGTCGAGAACACGAGGTTCTTGTGGCCGATCGCGCCCGCAGCGCCGAGCAACTCGATGGCGTCCATCACGTTGTCGAGGTTGTGCGCAGGCTCGCCCATGCCCATGAACACGACCTTGCGCACGTCGCGCAGGCGCCGGCCCAGCACCACCTGCGCGACGATCTCCGCGCTGCCCAAGTGCCGCTGCAGGCCGTCGCGCCCGGTCATGCAGAACACGCAGCCTACGGCGCAGCCCACCTGCGTGGACACGCATAGTCCGTGCGGCGGCAACAGCACGCTCTCCACCGTCCTGCCGTCGGCCAGCGCGACCAGCAGCCGCGCCGACCCGTCGCGGCCGGCGTGCTCGGAATGCACGCGCGCGAGGCCGTCGAGTTCCCGGGCCATGGCGGGCAGCGCGGCGCGCAGCGACAGCGGGAGAAAGTCCGCCGCCGCGCGCGAGCCGCTGGTCAGCGGCAGCGCGTGCGTCCAGGCACGGAGGACGGCCTCTTCGTGCGCTGGCTTGGCGCCAGCGTCGCGAAGGCGCTGCCGGACCTGTGCAACCGTCGTGAGACTCCGTGCCCCCCGTCATTTCCGCTTCCATCCCGTCATCGCTTTCAGAACGCGGCCCATCTTAGCGCACGGGCGGGCGCGCCGGCGCCGCATCACCGCGTCCCGGTGCGGGAGGCCATTCCACGCTGCACTTGACAACGCTTGGCCGGCGCGAATAAAGTGAACCATATGGTTCACTATAACAGCGGCCGCCTCGATGCGATCTTCGGCGCGCTTGCCGACCCGACACGGCGCGCGGTGCTCGCGCGGCTGCGCCACGGCGAGCGCTCGGTCGGCGATCTTGCCGATCCCTTCGGCATGTCGCTGACCGGATTCATCAAGCACCTGCACATCCTCGAAGAAGCGGGACTCATCCAGCGCAACAAGGTCGGCCGTGTCGTGAACTGCCGGCTGCAGGGCGGCGCGCTCAAGGGCGCGCTCGAGTGGCTGGACCGCCATGAGGAGTTCTGGAACACCCGGCTCGACCGGCTGGGCGCCTATCTCGAGCGAAAGGAGAACGAGCAATGGAAATCGCCACCGACGACAAGACCAGCCTCCAAATCCGGAGGATCTACCCGCAGTCCGTCGCCGCGGTCTACGCCGCGTGGTCGGACCCGGAGCAAGTGAAATACTGGATGCGTCCGATCGATTCGCAGCAGGAATCGGAAATTACGATGGATATGCGGGTCGGGGGCCGCTATCGCTTCGTCATGCATGCGCCGGATGGGGAGACGCATCGCGTCGGCGGGGTCTACAAGGAGATCGTTCCCAACCGCAGGCTGGTCTACACGTGGGCGTGGGAGAGCACGCCCCAGCGCGAATCCCTCGTCACCGTGGAGTTCAGGCCGTCGGGGCAGGGGACCGAGGTCATGATCACGCACCAGCGCTTTGCCGATGCGCAAGCGCGCGACAGGCACCAGCATGGCTGGAACGGCTGCCTGGATGGCCTCGGCCGTTACCTCGCCCGTTAAACCCCATCGCTTACAGGAGAACAGCATGGCCAATCCATTCGTGCACGTGGAACTCAACACCACCGACGTCGCCAAGGCGAAGGGCTTCTTCAGTCAACTCTTCGACTGGAAGCTGGAAGACCTGCCGATGGAGGGAGGGACCTACACGCTGATCCACGTCGGCGAGGGCACCGGCGGCGGACTGATGAAGCATCCGATGCCCGGCGCCCCATCGATGTGGCTCGCCTACGTGCTGGTGGACGACATCGACGCCGCGACCAAGAAGGTCAAGGCGCTTGGCGGGACCGTGATGAAAGACAAGACCGAGGTGATGGGCATGGGCTGGCTGGCGATCATCGTCGATCCGACCGGCGCCCACCTGGGACTATGGAAGCCGATGGCGAAACAGCCGTAGCGCGCGCGCGGGTAGCGCCTTGCCGACCACCCGCGACGCCCTGCTACAGGCACGCGTTGCCGACGCCGGCGGCACAAAAAAAGAAACCACGTCCGAAGACGTGGCAATCGCAAAAATGAACACTGCCTCGAAGCGGGACCCGGCGGCGCTTGGGCGCCGTCGGATCCCCCAACTTTCCGTCTCAGTTGCGGTGCGTTACGGCGGTGCGACGCCGCATCGCGAACAGCATCACCGCCAGCCCGGCGCCCAGAAGCGGAAGCGGCGAGGGCTCGGGAACCAGGAATGGCGTTCCAGGCGTGATGAAGTCCTGATGCTCCCTGCTGGTGAACTGGACCGCCACGAGCTGCGGATTGCCGCCACCGAGATTGGTCACATAACCCTGTGCCAACGCAATCGTGGCGGCATTGCCGGCACTCAAGCCGAACTGTCCCGCGCCACCGTAGGTCGACAGGTTCGCATCGTTGTCGAACAGAACGTCCCAGATGGCCAGCTGGAACGCCGCGGAATGCTGCGCGTCGGATAGCGCCGTGCCGAAATTGTTTGCGAATAGTCTTGCCAGATCGAGTTGCCGACCCGCGCTGAAACCAAGCGGTGGGCTTTGGAAAGCCGCTGCCGTGTATCCCGTATAGGAGAACGGGACGCTGACGTGCTTGATGATGTCGACGCACCAGTAGAGGACATTTACCGGGGCGCTGCCACCGGGGCCGTCGATGTCGAACGTTCCGGTAAACACGCCGGCCGTCGTACCGGAGTTCGCGCCGTTGTAGTTAATCGTGACGCCCTCGCCGGTGAGGCTGCTGCTCGTCAATATGCCGGCCTGGGCGATCGGCGCGGCTGACAGCGCGAGGCTGGCCGCGGCGGCGAAAAACGCTCCCTTGATGAATGATCCGTTTTTCATTTTCGTGGGTCCGATCCTAAGGTTGCAGTTCAAACAATTTCCCGGCGCGGCCACAATTGGCGCCGCGATGTATTGGGCTTCGAACCTTAGTGAGCAAGCCGTCGTGCCAAGAATTGGACTATTAAATAATACTAATAAAATCAATATGTTATATAGATTTTATGTCTGAAACTTCGAGTACCATACAAGTACTGTAAAGATATCCGACGCCTGCGGCTAAGGGGATTGGACTACAAATGCGGTAGGGAATGGACTACAAACTTTGGTGTCGTGCAGGAGACCCTTAGAGCCGCCGTTTCCTCCGTGGCGCCGGAGCGGAAGGTTTCAGGTGGTTACCTTGCTCACGACGTAGCGATACTTTCCCGATGCCTCGGCCGCGATGGCCCCGACTTCTTCCACGACGACTTCCACATTTGCGCCAAGGCGGGCGCGCAGTCCCCGCACGATCGTTTGCACTCGTCGCCGGGCCGAAGCCCTCGCCGGGAACGATCTGGACGCGCGTGAGCGCAGTGGTTTCCTGGATGATTTTGAACGCCGCGATGCCCGGCAGATCGCGGATGACGTAGATGAGCGCGAGTCCGTGCATGAGTGTCCCGTCGGCCGCGACCACGAAGTCGGTGCTGCGGCCCTGGATTTCCCGCAACAGCGGCAACCCGCGGCCGCAGGCGCACAACTGCGTGTCGAGGACGCCGAAATCGCCGGTGCGGTAGCGGATGAACGGGAAGTCGCGGGACGCCAGATGCGTCACGACGATCTCGCCCGACTCGCCGGCAGCCACGGGCCGGCCGTCGGCGCCGATGGTCTCGACGATGATGTCCTCGGCGGTGATGTGCATGCCGCCCTGCGGGCAGGCGTGCGCGATGAAGCCCGCATCGCGCCCACCGTAGCCGTTGGCGACGCGGACAGCCGAATTGAGCCTCGATGGCCGCGCGCTGGTCGTCGTACAGGCGCTCGGAGGTCACGAAGGCGACCTTGATGCCCAGTGCGTTCAGGCGGATGCCGCGCGCCTCGGCGTGACGGGCGATGCGCGCCAGCGCCGACGGGTATCCGAACAGCATGCTCGGACGCACGTCGCGAATGGCAGCGACGAAAGCATCGAGCTTGGCATCGGACATTTCGAACGCGGGCAGCAATCGGGTGCGCAGCACGACGTCGCGCAGCTCTGCGCACGACGGTCCTGCGCGTCCAGTTCGATCGGCGAACCCCAGACCACGATTTCCCGGTCGCCAATGTCCACGCCCCACCACCGTGTCGCCCGCCACTTGGCCGCGACGTCGTGGCTGACCCGCTCCTTGCCCAGGAAGAACACCAGCGGTTCGCCGCTCGACCCGCCGGTATTGGAGCGCGTCAATCCTGTCGCGGTCGTCGCTTTCAGGGACTCGGTGTTTGCGCGAATGTCCGCCTTGGTCAGCAACGGCAGGCGCTCGAGATCGGCGAGTGCGGTCATGGCGCGCGGGTCGAAGCCTGAGCGCCGGAACAGGTCGCGGTAGTACGGCACGCTGTCGTTGGCATTGCGCAGCAACGCTTCGAGTCGCGCGAACTGCGCCGCGGCCAGGCGTTCGGGCGGCCACCACTGCGATGCCTCGAGGGCTTGGCGAACCGCGACCGTCGAGTGACCCTTCAGGCGCTCGTGCAGAGGGAAGATCGCTCCGCGACACGACACGCGTGTAGAAGCCGGCGTGCGTTGCCGGCTCACGTGACCCGCCGGGCGCACCGCGGTCGCCGGCGATTGCGTCCCGATAGACGTCGGCCCAGCGTTGCCGCACATGCGTCCACGCGTACTGTTGCACGTCGAGTGTCGCGGCCGCGGCGAGGCGGCGCGCAACGTCTGGATCGCCGAGGATGCGGAGCGCGGCGTTGGCCATCGCTTGCGGGTCGCGCGGCCGGCACCAGGAACCCCGTGACGCCGTCGCGCAGGATGAAAGGCACGCCGCCGACGTTCGGTGCTCACGACCGGAACGCCGCTCGCCATGGCCTCCAGCACCGAGTTCGGCATGTTGTCGACCTGGCTCGGATTGAGCACCACGACTCGCCGAGCGGTAGAGGGCGGCCATTTCGTCGCGGTCGCGCGTACCGCAGAAGTGCACGTTGTTCTCGATGCCAAGCTCGTCGCGAAAGCAGTTCCAGTGTGGCGCGCTCGGGGCCGGAGCCCGCCACCGTCAATTGGACATCCGACACGGATTGGCGGATCACCGCGAAAGCGCGCAACGCGGTGGGAATGTCGTAAATGGGCTCCAGGTTGCGTGCGACGACCAGATGGGGTGTCGTGGGTTGGTCGCCGTCCTGTGCAGGATGGAAACGCTCGAGGTCGATGATGTTGGGAACGATCCCGGCCGCCAATCCGATGGCGTTCGAACACCTCCTTGAGGAACCCCGACGGCACGATCAGCGCGGCCGAGCGCTGCAGCGTGCGGCGAACCGTCGCGCCTGAGCGCGCCAGGAACGTATCGGCCTCGCCGCCGCGGTAGTTGACCACGGCCGGCACGCGGCGCCAGTGCGCGATCCATATCGCCGGCGCGGCGCACAGGTGCCACGACCAGCCGGAATTGGCCATGACGTGAACGACGTCCACCTGTCCGGTGACGCGCCAAAGGCGGAGCACGTACGGCACGAGCCGGAAGAGGCCGCGCACGCCGCGGATGGACGCGATGAATCGCGGACGATAAGGCGCGTTGGTCTGCACGAGCGTGACCTTGGCCCCTTCGCGCTCGAGCAGTTCCGCGAGCTGCCGCGTCTGATTGGCCATGCCGCCGGCAGGGGGCGGCAGCGGACCGACCAGTCCGATTCTGCGGCCGGACAGCGTCACCGCGTGGCGAGGCCGAGTGAATCGAATACCGCGCGATAGCCGGCCACGCTTGTTTCCCAGGTGCGTTCCTGTTCGACGAAGCGCCGGCCCTGATCGCGCAGCTGTGGCCAGCGGTCGCGCTGGCCGAGCAGCCGAACGATGGCATCGGCCAGCGACGCCGCGTCGCCGGCGCGGAACAGCACGCCGGTTTCGCCGTCACGAATGAGCTCCCTGTGGCCGCCGACGTCGGAGGCCACGAGCAACCGGCCCTGCGCCATCGCTTCGAGTGGCTTCAACGGCGTCACGAGTTCGGTGAGGCGCATGGACTTGCGGGGGTAGGCGAACACGTCGACGATGCCGTAGTAGCGCTGGACTTCGCCATGCGGCACGCGGCCGGCAAACACGACGTGGTCCTCGATCCCGAGTTTGGCCGCGAGGGCCTTCAACTCGGGTTCCTGCGGGCCGCCGCCGACGAGCAGGACGCGCGCGTCGGGAATCCGGGCCGTGACCTGCGGCAACGCGGCGAGCAGCAGGTCGAGACCCTCGTAGGCGTAGAACGAGCCGATGAATCCCACGACCGTCTTTCCGGCGAGGCCGAGCTGTGCCTTCAGCGCTTCATCCGGCGCCTGCCCGAACTCGAACGCGTCGACGTCGACCGCATTCGGGATGACGGTGACGCGGCCTTCGGGAATGCCGCGCGCGACGATGTCCTGCTTCAGTCCGTCGCAGATCGTCGTGACGTGGCGGGCATGGCGAAACGCGAACGTCTCCAGCGCGCGCGACACGCGGTAACGCAATCCGCCTTCGCGGCTCGTTGCCAGATCGACCGCCGCGTCCTCCCAGAAGGCGCGCACCTCGTAGACGACGGGGATGCCGAGGCGCCGGCCCACCCATAGCGCCGGCAGCGCGTTGAGCACCGGCGAATGCGCGTGCAGGACGTCGGGCCGCGTCGATCGCGCGACCTCGGCCAAGCGGCGCGCGGCGCGAACATCAGCGCGAGCTCGCGGACGACGGGGATGCGATTGCCCAACCCGGTCGACGGTGTCGTCCGGTAGAAGCGCAGTCCGTCGACATCCTCTTCAGGCGCGCTCGACGCCGTGTGCTTCGGGCTGGTCACGTGGAACGTTTCCCAGCCCATCCGGCGCTGCTCGCGCAGGATCGCCCGCGTGCGGAACGTGTAGCCGCTCTGCAGCGGGATCGAGTGATCCAGGACGTGCAGGATGCGCGACCGTCATCCAGCGGCTTTTTCCTGGAAGATCCGCCCATCGCCCTCCATCACGTTCTTGAGAAACGCGTCGAACATCAGCAGTGTCCACAGCGGTGCGCTGTAGTCGCGCGCGCCCGACGCGTGGGCCTCGACGAGATGCTGCAGGTAGTTCTGGTTGAAGATGCCGGTGGCGGCCAGCCGCGGGCCGAGGATGGCGTCATGCACGCGCTGCCGCAGCGGGCCGCGGAACCAGCGCGCGAGCGGAACGGCGAACCCCTGCTTTGCGCGGTACAGGAGCTCCGCCGGAAGATACGGCTCCATCGCCGACTTTGAGCAGATGCTTGCCCTCGTTGCCCTTCAACTTCAAGTCCGAGGGCAGCGACGCCAGCCATTCGACCAGCGGATGATCCATCAGCGGCTCGCGCACCTCGAGCGAGTTCGCCATGCTGGCGCGATCCACCTTGGTGTTGATGTCGCCGACCAGGTAGGTCTTGAGGTCGAGGTACTGAACCAGCGCCAGCGGGTCGTCGCCATTCGCGCGCTGCGCGTGCCGATGGAACACCGCGACCGCGTTGTAGCCCGCCAGCCGCGCCTTGAACGCAGTTGCTGAAAAGCTCGCGACGCATGTCGTCGCGCAGGATCGAGACGCCATGGAAATAAGCGTCCACCGAATCGCGCGCGAGCGCTTCGAAGGTCGACTTGGCGCGGAACACGCGCGGCGCCCAATCGGCCTTCGGGTACGCGCGGCCGAGCAGCCCGAAGAGCGGGCGCCGAACGGACTGGGACATCGCCGAGCGAAGACGTTCCTCGGCCACGTGCAGCCGATACCGGCGGTAGCCGCCGAAGCTCTCGTCGCCGCCGTCGCCGGACAGCGCCACGGTCACGTGTCTGCGGGCGAGCCCGCACACGCGGTAGGTCGGGATCGCGGAGCTGTCCGCGTAGGGCTCGTCGTAGATGCGCGCCAGGTCGTCGATGAGGTCGAAATCATCGCTTTCGACGCGATCGACGAAATGGCGCGTCGCGTAGCGGTCCGCGACCTGTTGCGCCCACGCCGACTCGTCGTACGTCGCGATCGGAAAACGCGATCGAGCAGGTGTTGACCGGCTCGTCCGAGACTTCGGCCATCATGGCAACGACCGCGCTCGAGTCCACGCCGCCCGACAGGAACGCGCCCAGCGGCACCTCGGAGATCATGCTCAGCTTGACGGATTCCCGCAGACGTTCGACGAGTTCTGCGCTCGCGTCGGCGGAGCTCATCGGGTTGTCCAGCGTAAACCGGACGTCCCAGTATTCCTTCGGCGCGTCGACCGGTGCGCCGCGCCGGAGCGTCAGCGTGTGCGCGGGCGGCAGCTTCGCCGCGCCGGAGAAAATCGTGCGCGGCTCGGGAACGTAGCCCAGCGCGAAATATTCCTCGACCGCGTGCGGGTCGAGGTCGCGGGCCAGCCCGCCGTGGGCGAGCAGCGACTTGAGTTCGGAACCGAAGATGAACTTGCCGTCGGGGAGGAACGCGTAGTACAGCGGCTTCACGCCCAGCCTGTCGCGTGCGAGGAACAGCGTTTCGCGATTCCGGTCCCAAAGCGCGAACGTGAACATGCCGCGGAAACGCTCGACGCAGGCTTCGCCCCAGGCTTCCCACGCGTGGACGATGACCTCGGTATCGCTCTTGGTGCGGAACACGTGGCCGAGTGCCACCAGCTCGGGAATGAGCTCCTGGTAGTTGTAGATCTCACCGTTGTAGATGACGACGACGCTGCCGTCCTCGTTGAAGATCGGCTGCTGGCCGGTCGCGACGTCGATGATCGAGAGGCGGCGATGGCCGAGCCCCAGGCCCGGCTCGACGTGATAGCTGCCTTCGTCGGGGCCGCGATGATGCTGCGATTCGTTCATGCGCGCCAGCACGTCGCGCGCGATTTCGCCTTTCCCGCGCGTTTCGAATATTCCGGTTATGCCGCACATGGGTCGTTTCTCCGTCTCCGGGATCGAGTGACCGCTTCAGCCGTGGACACGGGCGTGTTCCGCGCGGTCCTTCCGACCGGCGAGGAGGCCATCATAAAGCGATAGGTAGTCGGAGACCATACGGTCGAGGCTGAAACGCTGCAGGACCGCTGTCGCCCGGCCCGGCCATGCCGTCGCGCCAGCGCCGGATCGTCGTAGTAGTGGAACAGGGCACCCGCCATCGCCTCGGCGTTGGCCTGCGGAACCAGCCGTCCCGTCATTCCATCCTCGATGAGCTCCGGGTTGCCGCCGACCCGCGTGGCGACGACCGGCAGCCCGCTCGCCATCGCCTCGAGGATCGTGTTCGAAATTCCCTCCGCGAGCGACGGGAGCACGAAGCAATCGAGACCGCGCAGAATTTCCGGCACGTCGTCGCGCGCGCCCGGCAGCCACGCAAGCTCCCGCATGCCGGCCTGGTCGAGAACCTTCTCGACGCGCGTCGCGCAAGCGGCCCATCGCCGATCATCACCAGTCGCATTTGCGCCTGGCCGGCGCCGCCCTTGCACCGCCCGCACGAAGGCCTCGGCCAGCGTCACCTGATCCTTTACCTGCTGCAGCCGGCCCACGGTCCCGACGAGCCAGAGGTCCTCGTCGGTCGAACGGACAGCCATCGATCGGGCCCGGCCCTTGGCGGCAGGCGAAAAACGCGCGGTATCGACACCATTGTAGATCTGCGCGATCCGCGCGGGCTCGACGCCGACATCGCGGCCGAGGTAGTGCTCGAGGTCCTTCGACAACGCGACGTAGTGCGTGACGAACGGCCGGTACAGCCGGCGAATGCGCTGGTACTTGCGGCTCGTTCGATCGAGATCGCCCATGTCGCGGCCATGCTCGCCGTGAACCCGAACCGGCACGCCGGCGAACCATGCCGGTACGCTGGCTTCGAGTGCGGCGAGGTTGCGCGTGTGCACGACCGCTGGCGCAACTCGCGGAACGCCGGAACAGCTGCGGAAAGAGACGAAACCCGTGTCCCGGTCTCTTGTTCAGCGCGCCGAACTCGACGTCGTCACGCTGGATGCGTCGCCGAAATCCGTGATCTCCGTCAGCGCCACGACGACATGGCGGTAGGCACTCGCCCGGCAACTGGTTGACGAGATTCACGACGCCGTTTTCGAGTCCACCAATGTCGAATCGGTAGACGACATGCATGATCACGGGCGCCGGTCTCCGGTGGCGGGTGCCGGCAACGACGTGCTCATTGGGTGGCAGCCTGCCGCAGCAAGGTGTTGATCGGGCCGCGCATGTCGATGGCGAACTCCCGCAACGCGGACATGGCGCCCGCGGTGCCGTTATCTGCCGGCGTGTACGCGATCACCCAGGCCACCGGATCGCCGCGACCTTGCAATACAGAAAGCACCTGATAGAACTTGGCCAGATACTCGCTGGACGTTTCGTGACCGTCCACCCAGAACCATTGCCATACCGCAAGGCGCTGTGGCTTGCCGGCGATTTCGGTCGCCTGCGCGCTGAAGCTCTGCCCATCGATGGTCGTGTCGACCGTCTCCGTGCCGGCTTGGGACCAAGATGCAAACGCAACAGTTGCGGCGAAAAGGCCCGCGGCGAAAAGCGTCAAACCGGGATTATGGTCATGGCAGGTCCTCATCGTTTCTACTCATTCGCCGCTCAGAAATTCCATGATTATGAAAACAGACACAGAAATTCGAGCCCCTTTGCCGTTGTCGCCTTGATCGATCTGCAACTGGCCGTCAATTTGTCGGACGAGAGATGAAATAAGTTTCATTCCAAGCCCATGAGATGCAGTTGGGTCAAATCCTTCCGGCAACTCGAGGCCATCATCGGAGATCGAAAGTACGTGGCCATTCGCAGTCGCGGTTTGCAATCTGACGGTGATTTTGCCCTTCCCATATTTGATCGCATTTGTGATGAGCTCGCTGGCGATGAACCCGAGGGCAATGCCCGTAACGGCTGGTATCCGAAGCTCGATTCCCTCAACGACGAGGACGCTTGCGGACTCTCGTTGGAGGCCATGCCAGAAAGATCGTGACAAAGGCTTTCGAGGTATTTCTTGAACTCGACGCTTTCGACGTGGTCCAAAGCATGCAAGTGCCGATGGACGCGCCCGATTGCGGCGACACGATTGGCCGCAATAGTCAACTGCGCGGCCGCCTCGGTATTTTAAGTCGCCCGGCTCTGTATTGAAAGCAAGCTTGTGATCAATTGCAGGCCGTTCAACAGTCTGTGTTCGGATTCTCTTTCAGGATATCTTTCTGGCGGATCAGATCATCCTTTTGGCGCAGCAGCGCGTCCTCTCTAATTGCTGACCGTCTTAGCTTGGCTTCTGTAGCCCGGTGCTTTTCCAACTCCCTCTCGTACAACGAAATTGCGGAACAGTGCGCAATCTGACACTCCGCGGGCTTTAATATAATTTTACGCGGCGGCCCTTTTTGCCGCAGCACGGCATGTGGCTCGCTATGGGATATCCGCAAAATAGCCCCCTTCTAGTGTGTGAAAGTTTCACGTTAGCGAGGGATGAGCATTGATGTGGATCAACTATGTCTGCTACCGGACATAGGCTCTACCTCGATCATCTCTCGCCTGTTTAACCGCGCACCGAACACCACTGCCACAATGTGCGGGCGGGATCGTGAGATGACGATCATTGCTCGACCAGCTCAGGCGACGCCGATTGTAAATTAATTCATCTCAATGTCGCTGGGCCAATTCGGTGATGGTTTCTTGTTTTACATTGAGCATTGCGTCTCCATTACAGCCCCCGAAGCGACCAATGGATACGAAATCGTGCTTGCTTTTGATTACGTTACTGCAAGTTCTTCTATTGGGACATGGGAGCGCGGGAGAGAGAAAACCGGACGAGTGCGGTTTTGCATCCCTTTATTCTAGCGCAAGCGAAGAGACGGCGAGTGGAGAAGATACGCTTCCCGAGAGGATTTTACCGCCGCGCACCGGACACTGCCATTTGGGACACTGGTCCATGTCGACAATCAAGAAAACGGACGTTCGGCAGTGGTGCGGATCACCGATCGTGGCCCATTCATCGGCCGAAAATCATCGATGTCTCACAGGTTGCTGCACGCGCTCTCGGCATTTCCAGTTTGACCCAGGTCTGTCTCAAGATCACATGGATGCCCGAAAGTCGATCAGTCGGAGGAAAATAATGTTGAGGTGGTCGCGCCATTAGGGCGCGTACTCATAAAAGTGGATACACGCGGCATATCGCTGCTAAGAAGGGAGAGAGCCCGGCTACGTTGACACAACCGATCACGACAAAATTGTCAGACCGAAGGTTGACTTAGATCAACGTGATACATCCTCGGTGCGTGTTTTTATGAGAGCACGAATTTTCCTGAGCAAACCGATGTCTCGCGAGACCTACCTTGCTCCCGATGAGAAGCGCCTCATCTCTCGCTTCTGGCAAAGCGCCTCCGGGATTCTGGCGTGGCCCGTCAGCTTGGCGCGCATGGCTCCTGATTGCATTGCTGATTGCCACCGTGCTTCTGCAGTTGTTGGTTCAGTATCGGCTGAATTTCTGGAACCGCGACTTCTTCAACGCGATCGAGCGAAAGGATGGAGCGGAGCTCTGGGCGCAGGCGCTGCGTTTTGTGCCGCTTGCCGCCGCCAGCCTCGTGCTCGCCATCGTCTCGGTCTGGGGCCGCATGACCATGCAGCGCAAATGGCGCGAGTGGCTGAGCAACCACCTGTATGACTATTGGCTGGAGAACGGTCATTACCGCCGGCTCAAATTCATGTTGGGGGACCATCAAACTCCGGAGTATCGGATCGCCGAGGACGCGAGGGTCGCAACAGACTTGCCCATCGACCTCGTGCTTGGATTGCTCTCATCATTCCTCACCGCGATCACCTTTATTGGCGTCCTCTGGAGTGTCGGAGATGGTCTCGTCATCGATGCGCTTCGGTCTGATCCTGACCATTCCCGGATATCTCGTGATCGCGGTTGTCGTTTATTCCATGTTGCTTACGGCTGCGATGATGCTCATCGCCCGCCGCCTGACGCGCGTGATGCAGGAAAACAAACGCGCTGAAGCCGAACTAAGAGCGATTGGAGCTCACCTGCGCGAGAGTGGCGAAGGCACGGCGCTGCCGGATGGCAGGAAAGACGGACGCCGCGTCATTGGCGCCGCATTGGACGAGGTGATTGCGCAGTGGCTGGCCTATTGTTGGCAGCTGATGCGGATGACGCTGGTTTCGCACACGAACATGTCTGCTGACGCCGGTTGTCGGGTTGCTTCTTTGCACGCCGAAATATCTCGCCGGGACGATGACGTCTCGGTGAAGTCGTCCAGGCGGCCGCAGCGTTCGTCATCGTACAGGGCGCGTTCAATTGGATCACGGACAGCTATGGACGCCTTGCGGAGTGGACCTCTTCGGCAAACCGCGTGGCATCCCTCCTCCTTGCGCTGGATCAGATCGATCGTCCCGAACGATCGACAGGGCTCGATATGAATGCCGGAATAGCCAGCGCGCAGAAGTCCACAGCTTTGATCGCTATCCGGCAGGCTCTAAAATCGCGG
>CAWFJL010000006.1:0-517355 GCA_963816165.1 uncultured beta proteobacterium | reverse complement strand
CAGCCCTTCACCGTCTCCAGATACAGCGTCGGGTCGAAGTACTGCGTCGCCGGCAGCGGATTGGGGATGCTAGCGACGCGCACGTAGTAGTCGCTCGTCCGCTGGAGTATCTGGGTGATGGTTCCGTCGGCGTACGAGGCGCGCCAATCGACCGACGGCGACATCCTCACCGACTTGTAGATCTCCTTCAGGTCGCCAAGCGGCACCGTCTGGTAGCGGCGCTTCTGCATCGCCTCGAGCTCCGCGTCAGGGTTGCGAACGAGGCGGTCGTTCGCGTCTGCCCAACCGCGGATCACGCTCGCGCAGAGTGCGCGGTTCTTCTTGTAGAAGTCCGGGGCGCAGGCCCAGCCGTCGGCGAACACCGTGTCAGGATGAAATGCCGAGGCGCTCGCGAGTAGTTTCGCCCCGGGCACCTTGTCGCGTACCGCGATGTTGAAGGGTACCCAGAGCGAGATCGCCGGGACCGCGCCGGAGATGAACGATGCGACTGCATTGGGCATCGCCTGGTTGATCACCTCCACGTCCTTCGAATCGATCCGGTTGGCGCGCAATGCGGTCTCGAGCACGATGTGGGCCGAGGTCCCGACGGTCGTGGCAATCTTCTTTCCCTTCAGGTCGGCGAAGCTCTTGACACCCATGTCCTCGCGCGCCCAGATCGAAACGGTGTTCAGCTCGATGCAGTTCAGCAGAAAGACGGTGCACTGCCCGCGGGCGCCGAACTGCGAAATCACCGGCCCGGTCGACGCCATTTCGACGCTGCCGCCGATCATCGCCTGGAAGAGGTCCACGCCGCTGTTGAACTGAACGGGCTCGAGATCGATGCCATGCTTCGCAAACGTGCCGTTGTCCACGCCGACCCAGATGTGGGCGCCCGCCGGCAGGGCGTGCGGGTAGCCGACTCTCACCTTCGTCGCCGCCCGGGTGATGCGCGGCGCGCCGATTGACGAGGTGCCCGCGAGCGTCGCACCGGTGAGCTTCAGGAATCGTCTGCGGTTGATTGCCATCTTCGTCTCCTCAGTAAGCCTCAGTAAGCATTCGACACCGGCACAGATTGCTGCACCTGTGCAGCGTATTCCTCCATCACCAGACTCCGGACGTGCGCGCGCATCTCCCCGAATTCCGCCGTCTCGTGCAATGACTCGGCGCGCGGATAGCCGAACGGCACCTCGACCACCTCGCGGATCCGTGTCGGTCGGGCAGTCATCACGACGATCGTGGAAGACAGGTAAACCGCCTCGTCCACCGAGTGGGTGACGAGCACCACGGTCTTCCGCTCCGCTTCCAGCACCTCGAGCAGGAGGTTCTGCATGGCGCTGCGCGTTTGCGCATCGAGGGCGCCGAACGGCTCGTCCATCAGCAGGAACTCGGGGTTCGTCGCGTAGGCGCGCGCGATCGCGAGGCGCTGCCGCATCCCGCCGGAGAGGGTCCGCGGCCAGACGTCGGCGAAGTCGGCGAGGCCCATCAACCGTAGATAGCGCATCACGGTCTCGTCGCGTTGCGCGGCCGGCACCCGACTCGCGCGCAGGTTGAGGCCGAACGCGACGTTCTGCCTTACGGTGAGCCAGGGGAATACGCCGTAATCCTGGAAGATCACCCCGCGCTCGACGCCGGGGCCGGTGATCGGTGCGCCGTCGAGGAGCACCCTCCCGGCGGTCGGTCGGAGAAACCCGGCGATCATGTTGATCATCGTCGTCTTCCCGCAACCCGAGGGGCCGATGATCGATACGAACGCGCCGTTCCGGACCTCGCAGGACACGTCGTCGACGACGCGCAACGTCTTCCCTTCCGTCCTGAATTCGAGTGACACGTGGTCAAAGACGATCCGGGATCGGTGCTCGTTCACGCGAGCCGCTCCTGCCAGCCGAGCAGTTGGCGCGCGAGCGCGCGCAGCCCGAGGTCCATCGCGAGCGCGATGCACCCGATGCAGATGATTCCCACGTAGAGCACGTCGAGCTGAAAGTAGCTCGTCGCGTCCTGGATCAGCGAGCCCAACCCGCGGTGGGCCGCGATCAGCTCGGATGCGACGAGCGTCGCAGCCGATGCCGAGCGCGAGGCGTAGCGCGGTCACCACGTGCGGGACGGCGAGCGGAATGATCACCTTGCGGAAGATCTCGCCGTCGGTTGCACCCAGCGTGCGGGCCACGCGGATGTAGATCGGGTTCGTTTGCACGATCCCTTCGAACATCACGATGACCGCGCAGAAGAAGGTGGAATTGAATATCACGATGACCTTCGCGACTTCCCCGATGCCGAAGTACACGATCACCAGCGGGATCAGCGCGATCGGCGGGAGTGCCCGGAAGAAGTTGAGCACGGGAGTCACCAGCCGCCTAACCGTAACGTACCAGCCAAGGAGCACACCTACGGGGACGGCGACCAGCATGCCGAATGCGATGCCGAGCAGCACGCGCTGCGTCGAGATCAGGATGTCGCCCGGCAACCTGCCCCGGACCAGGAAGCTCCCAGAAGCGAAGCGCCACCTGGTGCGGTGCCGGGACCAGCGCGGGGTTGATGAAACCGCTGTAGTGCATGCCGTACCAGATGGCCAGGATGCCCAGCCAGGGGGCGGCCGAGATCGCGATGAAGCTGATCACCCGCCCGAACATGACGCGACTCCGCGACGCCGCTCTGGCACTGGTCCGACCCCCCTGAATGCGAGACGCCGCTGGCCGCGCGCCCGTGCGGTTTGTCCTTCGCTGCGCTATAAAGTACTATAAATAGGATCTTTAGCACAAGCATGCAACGCGCCGCCCACCGACTCTTCGGCGACAGCCCGATCCCACGCTACGTGCAGCTAGCTGGGCTCTTTCGTCAGCGCATCGCGCGTGGCGTCTGGCCGACCGGAGGGACGCTGCCGTCGCTCGACAAGCTGGTGCTCGAGTTCGACGTCGCCCGCGTCACTGTGCGCCAGGCAATGACCCTCCTCGCGCGCGAGGGGCTTGTCTCGCCGCAGCGCGGTCGCGGAACGGCGGTCATCGGGTCGCCCGGACGCGACCGGTGGATGCGGCTCGAGACGACGCTGCGCGAGCTGGCCGAGGTCTACCGGGACGACCGCCCCAAGCTCACGCTGATCGACGAGGCTTCCGCGAGCCCGCACCTCGAGCCGGGGGACGGCAAGCCTGCACCCCGCTACCACTTCCTGCGACGAGTGCACTCGCGCGGCGACGAAGCCTACTGCGTGATCTCGATCTACCTCGATGAGCGCGTGTTCCGTCTCGCACCCAAGCGGTTCCGAACCGAAACCGTCGTGCCGATGCTGCTTGAGTTGCCGGGGGTGCGGATCGCGTCCGCGCGCCAGACGCTCACGATCGGCACAGCTGACGTGGAGGCGGCATCGCTCCTGGGGATACCGGTGAGCTCACCAGTAGCAGAGATCAGGCGCATCTGCGCGGCAAAGGACTCGACCGTGATCTACCTGGGGGAGGCTACCTACCGCGGCGACTACATCCACCTCGAGATGGATCTCAAGCCGTGAGCTTCAAGGTGCAGACCCGCTTGCTGCGCGCTCGCGTCTTTAGGGCCCCCATCGATACGCTTGTGGTGCGCAGCTGCCGGACATTCGTCACGCGGGGGTGGAGAAGACGACTCACTCGCAACCTTACGCTTGAAGTGTTGCAAGTCGCCTCAATGAGCTGACGGCGTGCGGGCGCAGAAGCGCACGCCGAAGAAGGCTTCAGAGCCCTTCTTGGCCTCAGCACCGAGCGGCTGGGCCCGGCGCTTGCTCCGCCCTCCGCTAGGCAAACCGCTAACCGATGCGCCGGTCTGCGAGCCGGTCGCCACCAGTGGCGCCGAGCGGGCGATCTCCAAGCTCCTCGCCGGGCAGTTCGCGGCTCTCCTCCATGTGGAGCTTCTGGGCCACGGTCTGGACGATCGACCCGCTCCGCCAGTAGTCCCCGTGGCCATACCACTTGCGCTCCCGGGCCGTCCAGACGCCCTCCGGCCCACCATTCCAGCCGACCGCCGCCGGGTAGAGGCCTTCCTCCGGGTCGCTTCTCGCGGCGAGCCGCTGCCCTATCGGGAACACCAAGAGCGCCTCGTCAATCCTCGAGTAGAAGACCATCCGGATGCCGGGCGCCTTCGCCGCTCGGTGCAGTCTCGCGCCCTCTTTCACCATGCTGGTCGGCACGGCCGCCGCCATGAGGAAGATGTCGATTCGCTTGTTCTCGAACGCGCCGGGCGTCTGCACCATCTGCTCGATCGCCTCCAGGATCACTCTGCATCCCATCGAATGACCGATGAGGACCAGATGAACCTCCTTGTGAGGTTTCCGTCCGAGCGCACCAAAGTGTTCGGCGAGGAGAATCCCCGACTCCCTCGCGACGGGTATCGCGTCCCAATACACGAGCTTTCCGGGCCACGAGACGGAGAGCATGTTCTTGGAGAGGCGCACGGAGATGGCCATCGCGTTCTCCCGGAACGCCTCGAATCCGAACTCCGCGGCCCAACCCCATACATTGAAGCCGTGGATCAGGAAGATGTACAGGTCCCGGTCCCACTCCGCGCGATCCGAGATCGCCTTTAGCTTCAGTTTCCGAGGGGACAGGTACTCGGTCGGTGGACAGACGACCTCGAAATCCGAATTGAGCTGCGTCGCCATGTCAGCGGGTGGCGAACGCCCGCCCGATGAGGCGTTGAAGCGGAGGTGCAAGGAGCGCTGCCGCCAGAACGACGGCTACGATGATGATGAACGAAGCGAAACTCGCCTCGACACCTCTTGCCCCGACGAGGAGGATCACGAGGAGGAAGAAACTGATCCCGAACGACCAGCGGTAGACCGAGCGCACCCAGCCGCGCGCCAGCTCGCTCTGCAGGTCGTCCACGCCGCGCTCGACGCGCATCGCCAGGATCTGACGCTCCCGGCCGCGCTGGTCGGGAGACACCTCGCGAGGCCGTCCCGCTGACTGGTCCATGAGCGAGTCGACCCAGGTCAGGTCGTCCTCGGGCGCGGGCGCTCCGGATTCGCGCCGGGTCTGGAGCTCCCGCTCCTGGAGGCCCGCGAACACAAGAACGACCTCCGGAGCGCGCCCCAGGTCGATCGCGCTTTGCAGCGCCGCGCTGATCTGCGCACAGAGCTTCGGGTAGGGCAGATCGAAGAGGGCGCTGTCCTCGGCGATCCCGATCTCTTCGAGGCCGGACCGCTTGCGCATGGCCTCGCACATCGCACTCGGAGTCGGTGACGCGGGAGTATTTGCATCGGCGGAAGTTTTGGACAAACGCCGACCGAGCAGCTTCTCGACGTTCGCGAACGTAGTATTGCGTCGCCCGGTGAGCCAGTCGTAGATCGCCCACTTATTGATCGAGCGCCGCAGCCAGAAATCGTAGAACGCCTGTAGAAGAAGCGCAGTCAACACCGCGAGGAGCAGCGTCGCGATCGAAAAGTACACCGATGCCTCTGCAATCGCCTGCAGGCCCTGGGCGATCTGTTTCGGCGCTTCGCGCAGGGCGACCAGTCGTTCGTCCACGTCGTTCCTCCGGGCTCGTTCGAATGCGGCACGGGCGAGTGTAGCCGGACCGCCCGGAGCTGTCGGCGTGGGCGCCTATCGGCACGGGTGCGGGTATCGGCCGCTGCGCAGCGGCGTTTGGCCAACCACATCGCCCGCCGGAAATCGACGCCGTCAGCGCGCCGTTCGGGCGGCAAAGCTCTTGCTCGCCACTTTACGGGTGAAGTGCTGCGACTTGCCCGCTGAGAGCGGTGGCTAGGACGGCCCTGACCGGAACAGCTGCTCTCTACCGATGGACTCGCACCCTTTCACCCGGAGTGGTGCGAATCGCCCCTCTAAGGCGATCAAGCCGAGTCGCCCGTGGTCCTGGGATCCGTGGGCGAGTCATCCCAATTCGACTCATTGAACCTTAGGAGCCGTTCCCTTCGCCCCCTTCAGCGACCCGTGGGCGACCAGATCTTCGCCGATCAAACGTACCCTGGACCTTCGATAACCGGATGGCTGCGAATAAAGTCCTCGTCAATCTCGACGCCGATGCCAGGTCCTTCCAACGGGTGCACGCACCCGTCCTGATCGACCTCATAGGGCCTGGATGTGAGTTTGTCGCGAAAGAGATTCTCCTTCGCGGCGTCCGCCTCGAAGTAGCCGCCGTTATCAATTGACGCCAGGAAGTGAACCGTGGTCGCCATGTTCAAGCCGGTTGTCGACGTGTGAGGGTTGATGCTCAACTTCCACGTGGATCCCAGCGCTGCGATGCGCAACGCCTCGGTGATCCCGCCTGTCTTGGATAGATCCGGCTGTAGGATGGAGATCACCCTGTCTTCAATCACACGCTGAAATTCAAACCGAGTGTAATGATTCTCGCCGGCGGCAAGCGGCGTCCTTCCGAACCCTGCAGCCATTCGGTAGCTCTGTACGTCGTGCGGCGGAAACGGCTCTTCGAGCCAGCCGACGCGGAGCGTGTCGAACGGAGTCATGACCTGTCGCACGTCGGCCACGCTGTAGTTCGTGTTGGCATCTACGAGGATATCAACCTCCTCGCCCAGCGCTTTGCGCACGGCCTCGACCCGTTCGATGTCGACTCGCCAAGTGTCCCCTACCCTGAGCTTTAGGGCGCGATAACCTCGCTCGACTAGGCCCTCCCCCTCCACGACGAGTTCCTTCGGGGGTTGAAACCCAAGTGAGATACCGCCAGCGTATGCCGGAATTGCTTTGGAACGACCGCCGAGGAGACGATACAACGGCCAGCCAACGGCCTTGCCACGGATGTCCCACAAGGCCATGTCGATCCCGCTCATCGCGATCGCCGTCGCCGCACCCATGCCGTGACTCGAGAGCTGCATCTTGTGCGATGCGTCCCCAGACGCCGACGACGTCCGTCGCATCCATACCGGTCACTAGCTGAGCAAGTGTCGTGTTGAGCAGCGCGCCACGGCGCCGGGGGCGCGCCCATGGTGAGACTCGCCCCAACCGACCAGTCCGTCGTCCGTGCGTACTCTTACGATAACCGTGTCCCGCTTTACCGTCCGTCCGATGCCCAACCTCACCCCGCCAGCGGCGGACACGGGAAAGGACAGTGGATAGGCCTTGATCTCGGCGATCTTCATCGCATTCTTCCGCTCCGGGAAACGCTAAACGCCGAGGTAGGACTCGCGTAGCGCTCGATCAGTTCTCAACGAAGCCGCCTCCCCAGCGTAGGTGACGCGGCCGGTTTCGAGCACGTACGCTCGATCGGCAATCCTCAGCGCAATGTGCGCACTCTGCTCGGCAAGGAGGAACGTCATCCCCCGCTCGCGAATTCGCCGCAGCGTCTCGTAGATCACCTTGATCATGACAGGCGCGAGACCTAGGGACGGCTCATCCAGAAGCAGCACATCGGGCTCGCGGACAAGCGCCCGACCAATTGCCAGCATTTGCTGCTCCCCACCCGACAAGGTAGCGGCCAGCTGTCCCGTTCGCTCTTGGAGCCGAGGGAATAGGCTGTAGACTTCTTCAACACGCTTCTTGATCTGCGCACGGTCTCGGATGACGTACGCACCCATCAGCAGATTCTCGTGCACGCTCAAGTCGCCGAACACGCGACGACCCCTCAGGCACGTACGCCATTCCCAACCTGACCCGCGCTTCACTTGGTAGAGCTTCGATGCGCCGTCCACGAAGCAGGACCGCTCCGCCGCCCACCGGCGTTAGCCCTACCAAGGACCGGATGATCGAGCTTTTCCCGGCACCGTTCGCACCGAGGATCGCGACCACCTCGCCGGGGTGCACGTGTAGCGACACACCTTGAACCGCATGCACTTTGCCGTAGTACACGTGCAGCTCCTGGGTTGCCAGAATGGGCGCCGGTGCAGACGCTTCAAGCGGCGGCATATTCACCCTCCTCATTTTCGTCCCCGCCGAAGTAAGCCGCAAGAACATTGGGGTCCTTGACCACAGAACTCGAGGGCCCGTCGGCGATCTTCTCTCCGTGGTCGAGGACGACCACGCGTGCGCAAAGGCCGGTCACCATTCGCACGTCATGTTCGACGAGCGCGATGGTCACGCCCTGGCCGTGCACCCCCCGGATCAGCTCCTGCAGTTCTGAGCGCTCCGAAGGGTTCAATCCCGCGGCAGGCTCGTCGAGCAGGAGCAGCTTGGGCTTCAGCGCGAGCGCCCGCGCGATCTCGAGGCGGTTTTGTGCACCGTACGGAAGATCCTTGGCCAGCGCATTCTTCCAGTCGGCAAGCCGGACACGCGCCAGACACTGTTCTGCGACGTCTTCGGCTGCTTTCATCGCACTATGCGAACGTCGAAGCCCGAACACGTCTCCCAGGGCCGAGCCTTCCTTGCCCTTTAGGGCGGCGACGGTGACGTTCTCCATAACAGTCATCGTCCCGAACAGCCGCTTGTTCTGGAAGGTCCGGGCGATACCGCGCCGAACAATCTGGGCGGGACCGAGGCGCTCAATGCTCTTCGCCATGGAAGACGATCGCGCCTTGGTCCACCCGATAGATCCCCCGAGAACACGTTGAAGAGGGTGCTCTTGCCGGACCCGTTCGGACCGATGATCCCTAGCAGCTCCCCCTCACCGATCCGCAGGTCGATATTCACCAGCGCGCGCACGCCTCGGAACGCGAGGCACACGTTCGAGGCGTCCAACAAGGCCATCAAGCCTTCCCGCTCGCCGGCGAGGCGACCGGATTGCGGGGGATCAGCGTCAGGATGCCCTTCGGGAAGAACATCATGCCCAGCAAGAGCAGCAGCCCGTAAACGATCATCCGAAACTCGCCGAACGGGCGCAGGTACTCCGTCGCCGACTCCAGTAACGCCGTCGCGAGAATCATGCCCTCGATCGAACGGTAGCCGCCGAACATGCTCATCACCAGGAAGAGCACCGACGGCTCCAGACCGAACATGTCCGGGTGGATGAATCGGACATCGTCGGCGTCGAGAAAGCCACCGGCCCCCGCCCACGCCGCCGAGAGCGCGAGCGCGGTGACCTTCGCTCGTCCCACGTCCACCGCCACTGACGATGCGGCGAGCTGATCGTCGCTCAGCGCACGGAGGAAGAGCCCCAGGCGACTCCCGATCACGCGCTTCGCCAGGACATATGACGCGAGTGCCGCTGCGAGAGCGAGAAGGTCGAACTGCTGCGGGGTCTCGAGTTCGTACCCCCGAACCCCATCGGCGGGATCGAGCGCACACCTTGCGGTCCGTTGGTGAGGTCAATCCAGTTCATCAGCACGATCCACACGATCGCCGAAATTGAGCCGCCACGGCGAATCGAGCTGGTACTGCGCACCTGCGGCGACGTGCCACGTGTCCTTGAAGTTCAAATCCTTGGTCAGGCCGACCGGGTTGGACGAGTCGATGCCAATTTCCACCTCGCCGAATTTCGACCATTGCTGCCAACCGACGCTTCCGAGCAGAGCCCATCGGGGGTTGAGTTGGTGGAAGGCGCTTGCGTTGACGCCTTGCGGCACCGTCATGCCGAGGTTGAGGTCTGCACTGTCGAGTCCGCGATTGCTGATGACTGTTTCGAGCGCGTGCGAAAGTCCGGAAAACTTCGGCGGGGCCGAGAAATCGAGCTTGATCGGCGAGTTCCACACGAGACCGAAGCGCGTGTCTGCGGACGGCTCGTAGAGGAACCCGAGCGTGCCCCCGAACCCCCACTTATAGTCCGTCGCCTCCAGTCGTCCGTCCGCGCCGACGATATTGTTGATCGCCACCTGGTCGTGCAACTTGGCGTACATCGCATTGAGACTCGCACCGACCGACCATTCCTTGTTCAGGCGATAGCCGACCGACGGAACGAGCGACACACCGACCAGCGTGCCTTCCTGCACGTAATAGCGGCCGGCCCAGTTACCGTCGTACTTGAGCGCGAGACCGAAGTTGCCCGTCGCGGCGAAGCCGACCTTCAGATCGGGCGACACGCTGTACGAATAGAACGCGCCGCCGCCGGGGAACCAGCCGACCGGATTGCCGCCATCTCCGCTGCCCAATCCAGGCGACGTGCCCTGCCCGATGTTGAATCCCAGGTCGCCGTACAGCGCCTGGAGACCGCCGGTCGCCTGCGAGCCTTCGAGCCGCGTCATGCCGGCTGGATTGGTGAAGACAGTGGAGGCATCCTGCGCGCGCGCCGTATAGCCGGCGGACGCGAGGCCCAAGTCCTCGGTGCCGATCTCGTAGAGCAGGAGTCCGCCCGCGCTCGCGGGGACGCCGGCAAGCGCGCCTGCCACGGCCAGCGTGCCGGCGACCAGCGCGCGTAGGGTTTGAGTCTGCGTATTCTTCCGTTTCATGTGCGTGTCTCCGAGCGTTATCGCGGAACCGAGCGCAGGACGGCAGGCACTTCATCGCATCCATTGATTCGAATCATGTTGACTCCTGTTTTCAAGCAGCGGCGAGAAGGGTTCGGGACAACGTGCCTCCGGAGAGGACGCGCGCCTTGAATCCGTTTTGCAGCAGGATCCGCGTTGCGTAGTACGCGCGCTGGGCGGAGCGGCAGATCACGAGAATCTCGCGATCCTTGGGCAACTCACTTAGTCGCGAACGAAGCTCGGGCAGTGGAATGTTCTTCGCGCCGGGTACGCTGTCCACCGCAAGCTCGAGCGGCTGGCGCACGTCGAGCAGGAAGGCGCCCTCCGCGCTGTCCCAGTGGGCGAGCGGCATGTCGCGATCGAGTACGTCGGCGGCCACCATTCCGGCGAAGTTCACGGCATCCTTGGCGCTTCCGAACTGGGGCGCGTAGCAAAGCTCGGCCTCCTCGAGGTCGTGGATGGTCGCGCCCATCTGGATCGCGACGGCAAGCGCGCTGATGCGCTTGTCGACGGCAGGTCCGTCCTCGCCGAGCGCCTGTGCGCCCAGCACGCGACCGTCGGATTTGCGGAAGAGGAACTTGAGCGCCAATGGCTTCGCACCCGGGTAGTAGCCGGCGTGCGAGTTCGGAAAGAGATAAATCTTCTCGTAGTCGTCGTCGTCCAGGCGCTTCAAGGTCTTCTCGCTCACGCCGGTCCACGCAGCCGCGGCGCCGAATAGTCCGATGATGGAAGTGCCTTGCGTACCGCGGTAACGGGACGTGCGACCCGCGATCACGTCCGCAGCGATGCGCCCCTGGCGGTTCGCCGGCCCCGCAAGGGCGATCAGGCTCGGCTCATCCGTCCCGAAGTCGCGCACTTCGACGGCGTCGCCGACGGCGAATATGTTGGGGTCGCTGGTGCGCATGTGCTCGTCAACGCGAATGCCGCCGCGCTCGCCGATCGCCAGTCCGGCCGACTTCGCGAGCCGGGTGTCGGGCCGCACGCCGAGGGCGAGGATCACGATGTCCGCCGGGTATTTCTTGCCGGACTTGGTCCGCACTTCGATCGCGCCGCCCTCGAGCCCCTCGAATCCGGCGACGCCATCGCCGAGCGCCAGGCGCATGCCATGCAGCTTTACGTGTTCCTCGACGAGGCGCGCGAACTCGCGATCGAGAGGCGCCAGCAGCTGATCGAGCATCTCGACCAGCGTCACTTCGAATCCCGCGTGAATCAGGTTCTCCGCCGTCTCGAGACCGATGAAGCCGCCGCCGATGACGACCGCTCGCCGCGTTGGCCGCACGAACTGGATGCCCGAGTAGCTGTACATTCCCGCGAGGAATTGCGTGCCGCGCTCGATCCATTCGCGGACGGCCCGCGCGTCGGGCACCGTCCTCACCTCGAAGATGCCGGGCAGGTCGAGTCCGGGCAGAGGCGGGCGAACAGAGACCGCGCCGGGAGAGAGCACCAGCTTGTCATAGCTCTCCGTCGACATTTCGCCCGTCGCGACGTTGCGAAGGTCGACCGTCTTCTTCTTGGCCGAGATCGCCGTCGCCTCGCAATTCGTCCGCGCGTCGATGCGAAAGTTGGCGCGGAAGAATTGCTCGCTCGCCACGAGCAGGCTCGATTCCTTCTCGATCACGCCGGAGATGTGGTAAGGCAGTCCGCAGTTGGCGTACGACACGTACGGACCGCGCTCCACCATGATTATTTCCGCTTTTTCATCGAGCCTGCGCAGCCGGGCCGCGCACGATGCGCCGCCCGCCACTCCGCCAACGATGATGACTTTCATGTTCTTGTCCTTTGCGAGGCTTGCTGTCGCGCGCTGCATGCCTGAACCAGGCTCGATACTCGGTTGTGCGCCATGCCAAGGCTCCTCCAGTCCGTGGGAGCGCTCTGCGCATTTCAGGACTGCGCCTTCACATTTGCGGACACGCGATGCGCGGGGCGCAGATTGTTTGCGCAAGATCAAGGCGCGCGGCGCACAGATCAGCGCGTTGCGGACGAGTGATCCCCGCACGATCGCCGTCGACGATGCGGCCCTGAAGCCGAGTGAGACGTGTAGCGGCGGTTACCGTGCTGCGGTGCCGCCCCATTCGCGCAGCAGTTCCTGGAAGTCGGGCGCCTCGCGCAACAGGCGCGCGCCGATCTCCCGGAGCCGGTCCACGTCGTCCGGAGGTAGCACGAACGTGGTTGGCATGTTCATGAACCGGTCCCGCTCTTTCGCGTCCTTGATCGCGTCGAAGCTCACGTCCATCGTGTGCAGGGTGAGCTTGGGAAGCGCAACGCTCGCTTCGGCCTCTGCCTGCGTCTTGCCCGCCATGCGCGCCTTGAGAATCAGGATCTCTCGTCGCCAGCCGTAGATCTCCTCCCGATCCTTCATGATCTCGATGGTTTCGAACGAGAAACGGTCGATCGGCACGCCGGCCGACTGCGTCAACTGAGCAACGAAGCCGGGGGGATCCTCTTTGCGGTCCCAGTCGGTACTGGGCACCGAACGCGAGTTGACGACGACGAGCACGATCCGCCTGAGGGCCCCGAAGCCAACCTCGCCGCGGGACTGCGCGCTTTCGCCCAACGCCTCCAGCGCCTCCAGCACGCTGCGCATGCCGATGTTGTCCGAGACCCCGCCATCGACGAGATGGATATACGGTCGGTCCTTGCTGTTCTGGAACGCCTGCATCTCGCGATATCGTTGCATTGCGCGCGCCGATGGCCTGATGTGACCTTCGCTCTTGGCGACGTCGCGGACCCACGGCGGATATTCGTAGCCGCAGGTGCCGCCGTAGTTGTCGAACGTTACCGCCGAGAGCACGACAGGAACGGCGGAGGATGTGGCGGCCGCGCGCGAAAGCCGCACCTTGCTCAAGTCGGAGCACAGCAGATCGAAGTCGTTCTGGTAGAACGAAAGCCGCGAACCCGTCGAGATGTCGGTCCCGTTGGCGACCGCCACCGGAGCCTGTTTCGGGATCAGGTCGGCATACGTCGCGCCTTCGAACAGAATCTCGTCGTACAGCTCCGCGGCAAGCTCCGAGCGACCCGCGCTGCCGCCGATGTACTTCCACCAGTTGACCGGATTGAAGGCGCGCGCAACGAGCTCGCCCTGCACGTCGCGCTTGAGGAAGCGCTGCTCGTACTCGGAAAACAGGCGATCCCCATATAACGCATAGGCGAGCGCCGTGAAGCTCCCTCCCGAGACCCCGGTGATGACGTCCACCTCGTCGACGAGCTGACGACGCTGACCGTCGATGACGATCTCCGTGTGCCGAAGTTCGTCCAGCACCCCAAAAGACAGGGCTGCGGCACGCGTACCGCCCCCCGAGAACGCGAGGATGAACAACGTATGCGGATCGTTGTTCACACGCTTTTGTATTTGAAGATGGGGCCTGTAGCCCGCGTTCGGGTCGAACTGGGTCAGTCGCTCGTTGATCGGCCGGCTGGCGCAGCCGGCCAGTGCGAGCAACGCAAGCAGGATCACTGACAATCGACGTGTCGGCATGGAATGGATGCTCAGGTTGCGCTATGTCAATAAAAGTGAAATGCCCGCTTTGCGCTGGCGAACGATCGCTGCACTATTCTGGACAGGCCGTTGCTGTCGCGTATTGCCCCATGTCAACGAAAACAGGAAAGCAAGCAGCCCGCATGCGAGAGCCCCCCGCACGCAACCCGGCACCGACTTCGGTTGTCCGCATGGCCGCCACCGTATCGATACCTGACGTGTTGCGCAGCCTTGGAGCAGACCCGGAGGAGATCCTGTCCGAGATCGGTTACGAACCCGCGATATTTCAGGATCCCGAATACCGGATTTCGTACGCCATTCGCAACCGCATCCTCAATCACTGCGCGACGCGGGCCAACTGCCCGCATTTGGGATTGCTGGTCGGGCAGCACAACGGGTTGCACACCTTCGGTTTCGTCGGACTGCTGATGAAGTACGCGCCCGACGTCGGCACCGCGCTGCGCAACTTCATTCGCCACCGTGCTCTCCACGTCCAGGGCGCAACGGTCGCCTTGTTCGTGGAAGGGAATGTCGCGACGCTTACCTGGCACGTCGACGATACCGGCATGGAGGGCCTGGATCACGTGGGCGACGGCGCCCTCGCCACCCTGTTCAACATCATGCACGAGCTCTGCGGCAGCGATTGGAGGCCCAGCGAAATCTGCTTCGCGCATCGGCTGCCGCTCGATGGCGGTCCCTATCGCAGGTTCTTTCGCGTTCCGCTCCACTTCGACGCGGAGACCTACTCGCTGTCGTTCTCCGCGGCGCTCCTGAAGCGGCCTCTTGCAGGGATGGACGACGAGATGCGACGTCTTCTGGAAAGGGAGATCGGATCGCTGGAGGACCGCTACAGCGATGATTTCCCCGGCCAGGTACGGAGCCTCCTGCGAACCGCGCTCACGTCCGGCCAGCACAAGGCAGACAACATCGCCGCGCTTCTGGGCATGCACACCCGCACGCTGAATCGCCGTCTCAACAGTTTCGGCGTCGGCTTCCAGGAGCTTCTGGACGAAGCACGATTCGAGGCCGCGCGGCAGATGCTCCAATACTCGGCCAACGAGGTCGGCCAAATCTCCGAGACGCTCGGCTACGCGGCGCCCGGGGTATTCACCAGGGCGTTCAAGCGCTGGAGCGGCACGACGCCCGCGCAGTGGCGACTGGATCACGCACGCCTCAAAAGATAACCCGCAACAGGCGATCCACCAGCTCTTCGACTGAGAATGTCGTCAGCAGCAGCGGTGCCACGGGAGTCAGGACCGCAGCTACGAGCCACATGATGTTCCGGGTGGAGAACGGCACCGTGTGCAGGCCGTCGACCACGAGGAAGCCGTTGCGAAGGTCCGCGAGCGATTGGATGTCGGCGCTGCCGAGCAGCGCTTCCTCGGGAGGAGGTCCGCCACTCATCCACTTGTGGTGGAACTCGTGTGCATAACGCTGCCCCAGCGGTCCGAAGTCCTCGATTCCGATGCGCCGCGCCACGCGCAGTTGCTGCCAGAAGAAAAGCAGTGGCCCGAGCACCACGAACGTCAGCAGGGCCACCGTCCCGACGATTTCCACCTTGAAATCGAGCAGCTTCGCGCCGGCGTAGAAGATCCGGTTGGCCATCATTCCGGCGAGCACCGCGCCCAGCCCGAGCAGGACGGGCCGGTACGCGCGTTCCGACAGCGCGAGGAAATGCAGGCCGCCGGTACCGTCGGGATGCAGCGGCTCGAGTTTGAGGGGTATGCGCGACACCTGCCACATGAAGCGCGCCCAGATGAGCATCCGGAAGTACCAGCGCAGGCACAGGAACTGGAAGATGGGCATGGCGACGAGCGCCGCCCACCAGCCCGCGCCGAACGCGTGCAGGCGGCCGTCCACGGCAGTGGCATACCAGCTGTTCACATCGAGCGCGACCTGATCGCGCCATACGAACGGGATACCTACGGCGTAAACGAAGACGACCAACAGCAGCTCGGCCACGACCGAATTGCGCAGCCGGAGGGCCGATGCGATGGCCGCGTCGAAGCGCGGCCGCGTGGCATCGGTGACGAGCCCGGTGACGACGAACTCGCGCACGATGGACGGGATCCCCCGGTGGACCCTGACTTCGGCGTAAAGGAGCAGAGGCGCGGCAATCAGCAGACGCACGTGTGTTTCTACGTCCTTGAGGAACGTGAGCGCGACGCCGCTGCCCCACGCGTGACCTTCCAGGATCGACAGCACCAGGAGCGGCACCCACGTGACCGCGATCACCGCCAGCACCCGCCGCCGGGTGAACTGCATGGCATCTCCGGAAAGCTTCGCGCGCCGCCACAGACGGAAGAGCGCGCCGCCTTTGACGAGGGAGAATTCGTCCGTATCCGTCAAGAGTGGCGCGTCGACGCGCGCGGGTATCTCCGGTTGATCGTTCGGCATCGCTGACCTCCGGCTATTCAGGCGTTCACCAGGACGGCGATAAGCGCAAAGAGTCCGAGCGCCCCGACCACGACCGAGACGAGCTTGCTCATCGAGCGGGGCATGCCGGGATACAGCTGGCGCAGCGCCTTCAGGTCGCGCGCGTGCTCTACCGTGCCGAGCACGAGTGACAAAAGCCCGATGCCGATCAACGCAAGGCCGAAGCCGCGCGGCCCAAGGAGCATGGCGATGGGCGGCGCGGCCTGCATCTCGATCTCGAAGAACTTGTACACCGAAAACCCGAACGTGATGAGCGAGGTGGCGGTGCGGATCCACGCCATCATCGTGCGCTCGTAGGCGATGCGCGTGCGCTCGAACGCCAGCATGGTGGCCGTGTCGAGACCCTTGCCGTTGTCCGCCGCGTTCATTCCAGGCTCTCCGCTCCGTGTCCACTCGCGTCGCCGCTGGCGGCGTCGTCGCCCTGCGCCGCCGCCGGCGCCGCCAACAGCATGGCGACGGCAATGATCATTGGGTAGCGCTTCATTGTCGTACGCTTGTTTTGAGCAAATTCACAATGTGGCGGCACCGCAGCGAGGATCTAGCCGAGCCTGACCACCGTCGCCTGCGGCAGCTTGGCCGCGGTCACCTTCTCCCAGCGTTCCTCGATCAGTTCCTTGGCCGCCTGCTCCAGGAACTCGGGCGCGGCCCACTGCTGCACGTCGAAGTCGCGCTTGATGTAGCCGTGCTCGAGCATGAAGTCCTTGCCGATCTCGATCTGCGCCAGGTTCTTCGGCGACAGGCTGGGCACCATGTCGATCAGCTTGATGCACTGGTAGGTGTCCTCGACGTCGCGGTAGTAGGTCTGGCGGTCCAGGATCACCGCCGCCGCGTGCTTGTGCTCGTTGGCCCAGCGCCCGACCTTGATCATGGCCTTCAGGAAGGTGACGACCAGCTCGGGGTGCTGCTCGGCCATCACGTCGCTGCAGGTGATGACCGCCGGCTCGTTGTTGGCCTGCAGCCGCCAGTCCGGGTAGCGCGACAGGTCCTCGATCGCGGCGATCTTGCCGGTGTCTTCCTGCAGGTGCTGCCAGGTCTTGCTGTGGGTGTAGATCGCATCGACCTTGCCTTCCAGCAGCGCCGTCTCCAACGGGCGGGTGATCAGGGTGCGCTTGTGGTCCACCCTCCCCATGTAGAACTCGGTCGCGCTGTTCAGAGGCCCGCGCATCTTCGGGTCGGTGTACCAGTCGTCGGCATCCGGAAACTCGACGATCTCGACATCCTCGATGCTCATGTCGTTGAGCATCAGCATGTTCAGGATGCCGTAGTGCTCGGTGATGCGCCACCAGTCGGCCTTCAGCGTGTTCAGGCTCTTGGACAGGCCGATGCGCTTGCCCTTCAGGTGGCTCATCTTGTAGATGCGGTCCTTGGCCCGCACCAGCATGCAGCCGCCTTCGTAGGTGGGCGTCGCGCCCAGCAGCCGGGTGCGGCGGATGTCGGCCTGGACGTGGATCGGCGGGTACAGGCCGCCGAAGCGGATCAGGTTGTCGAGGTTGTGGATGTAGTGCGGGTACCAGTCGTTCTCGCGCCGGCTGAGTAAGTAGGAGTAGTCGACACCGATCGCCGCGAAGTCGGTCTTGCACCAGCCGAGCTCCTGGTCGACGTTGCTGGCCGAGACCATGCCGCAGTTGGTGTAGAAGACTTCCTTCCAATTCAGCTCCACCGTGCTCAGTTCCTTGCCCTGCATGATCGTCGTGGGCATGTCGGTTCTCGGTATCCGTTCGCGACGCAGTTACAGGATGTTCAGCGCACTGCGACCCGGGTCGTGGCGTCGATGCCCTTACCTCATCCCCTGGGATGCGCCTTCTTCGATGATGATTTTTTCCGGATCCACGTCGTAAACCCACGGCGCGCAGTTCTTCCAGCCGTTCTTCATCCTCTTGCCGTGGAACACGCTCTCGGGATCGTCGACCGTATCGCCCTCGATCCCATCGACGATGTTGTAGGCATTGGTGAAGCCGGCTGCGGCGAGCTGGTTGACGGCCATCGCGCCGCGGCCTCCTGACCGGCAGGTGACCAGCAGGATGTCGGAGGGCTGAGCCATCTCCCTGACCTGCGCGACGAACGACCCGTTCATCTTCGGACCGTAGGTAAACTTGCCTTCTTTTCGCTCGTAGGTAACGAAGGCCACCGGAACGTTCCACGCCATTTCGGGGTGACCGACGAACGCGAACTCCTCGGGAGTGCGCACATCGATGATCTTCACCTTGTCGGGCGCAGCCTTCCACATCTCGTAAGACTGCGCGGCGGTCACGTACAGCCCGAGCGTGGTCTGCTTCATCTTCGGGAGCTCGCTGCCCGTCACTGTCGGCCCCGGACTGCGATTCAGCGTCACGATGAACCTCCGTCTAGACTGTTGTTAAGGCACGTAGTTGGCACTGACGTCCTTGCCATAGCCGCAGCCCTGGTATGTATTGCCAAGCTCGTCGCGGATGATCGCCGCCCAACCGCCGCAGCGACCCGTGTCCAGCGAGAGATTCTCGGTGAGCACCTTGGTCTCGAACTTCCATCCTGCTGGCAGGCTCTTGAGCTTGCTTCCCACCGTATTGAGGTTGTCCGGGGTGAGGCTCGGATCGACGGCTTTGGTGTACTCCTGCAGGACCCATACCGTGCCGTTCGGGTCACGCAGGACGTGGAGCGGCTTGCCCGCATGCCAGATCCAGTTGGTGTTGCGCTGGATGAGCGAGGGCACGTACGCGCTCTGGAACTGCGCGAGCATCTCGGCACCGGTCATGTCCCCGGCCCAGTTCATCTTGACGCCGTGAAAGTCGACGGGGTCGCCTCCGGCGTAATCCACTTCGTCCATCATCCAGAAGCGGCCGCTGTTGACGGCGCACTTGTCGACCTCGAGCTCACGCGCCAACTTCTCCGGATCGATCTTCTTGTAGTCGTCGGGACCCACAGGAAGCGTAGCCGCGGTGTAGACGTGCGCCCTCTGCGTCTTGCCGACGCCGACAAAGGCGCCCAGTCCGCAGAACGCGGCGCCGCGGGTGTTGGTGGCGTGGACTCTGCGAGTAGAACCAGTTTTCAGTTTCATTTGCTCTCCTGTTGTTGAGATGAATCCTTCCCGCGGGCCTTGCGGAGAAGGGTGTGGACGAGAAGATAGAGAGGCCCCCGGACGAGGACGTACGGCACGATGGCGCAAAGGACGGCCACGACCAGCACCATTCCGGGGTAGACCCAGCGGAAGACCATCAGTTGGTACGCGATGTCGAGGACGATGGCCACGATGAAGATCCGGCCGATGTTCTTGAGCCCTTGCCGGAAAAGCCGGTTCCGCTCGCCGGCGTCCTTGATCAGCAGTCCCAGGAAGGCGGGCCGCCCTTCCCGGTGATCCTTCCAGGCGGCACGCAAGGCAAGGATGGTGACGACCGTCGGCATGACCACGAGCCGGAAGTTCAGCGGCCCGCTCAAGCGGCCGACGAGCTGGTCGAGCCCAGGCTTCAGCATGCTGACGATGGTGTCCATACCTGCGTCCAATTTCGGCCAAAGGGCTCGCCGGAGTTGCGCATTTCCTGACACCGGCTTCGCTTTTTCGGACAAGCGTCTCGCCATCGGCGCTCAGTTTGCGCAATGTCAATAGATGTAGGACGTGCGGGAAAGGCCAGCGACCCTGCAAGTCGGACGGCGCGTGCATGGTGGCGCGGTCGGCAACGGACCGGAGCACGTGCGTGGGAGCCATGACCACCACATTCTCGACCGCCTATACTTGCACTCGCCTCGTCAACATCAGCGACGCTTCGAATGCACAACGTCATCCCAACTCATGGGCTTCAGCTCCGCTCGCTGATCAAGGGGAGCGGCGAGCTCGAACTCTCGGTCGTCGCGCTGGAGACCCCGCTTCCTCAACCGGATGAGGTTGTCGTCCGGGTCGAAGCAACTCCGATCAACCCTTCGGACCTGGGACTCCTGTTCGGCGCTGCCGACATGAGCACTGCGACGGCTTCCGGCACCGCCGCCAACCCGATCATAACGGCACGCGTCCCCGAGAATCGAATGAAGAGCATGGCCGGCCGCGTCGATCAGTCGCTGCCCGTCGGCAACGAGGGAGCGGGCGTGGTCGTCGCAGCCGGGTCGTCGGGCGCGGCGCAGGCACTGTTGGGCAAGACCGTGGCGCTTTTCGGCGGGGCCATGTACTCGCAGTACCGCTGCGTCAAGGTCGGGCAATGCCTGATCCTGCCGGAGGGCGCTGCGCCGGCGGATGGCGCGTCGTGCTTCGTCAACCCGCTCACCGCGCTGGGCATGGTCGAGACCATGCGCCGCGAAGGTCACACGGCGCTGGTACACACCGCGGCGGCCTCCAACCTGGGCCAGATGCTCAATCGGATCTGCATCGCCGAAAACATTGGGCTGGTGAACGTCGTCCGCACGCAGGAGCAGCAGGATCTACTGAAGGCAATGGGCGCACGCCACGTGTGCAACACCGGTAGTCCGACATTCATCCAGGATCTCACCGAGGCCATCAACGCTACCGGAGCAACGCTGGCCTTCGACGCGATCGGCGGTGGCGCGCTGGCCGGACAGATACTGACCGGCATGGAGGCCGCGCTGACCCGGTCCGCGACGGAGTACAGCCGGTACGGGTCGGCGACGCACAAGCAGGTATACATCTACGGGACGCTCGACGTCACGCCGACGGTGCTTTCGCGGAACTTCGGCTTTGCGTGGAGTATCGGCGGCTGGCTGCTCTGGCCATTCCTGCAGAAGATCGGGCCGGCGGCCGCGGAAAAGCTGCGCCAGCGGATCGTTGCCGAATTGAAAACCACCTTCGCCAGCCATTACACCAAGGAGATTTCGCTTGCCGAGGCGCTGCGGCTGGACGAGATCGCCGTGTACGGCAAGCGGGCGACGGGCACCAAGTACCTCATCAATCCGAACAAGGGAATCACCGCATAACGTGCAGTAGCGGCGCTGGCGCGGGCCGGCCGGGCTGGTGCAGAAGCTCCCAGATCGGCCACAACGGGTTCTAGTGGATCGACGTCTGTGCGGGCCACGGACGAGATAGCAAACGGCTATACAATCGCCAAACACTGACGCAGGGCCGTGGGGAGTCCATATGGGATGCTTCGACGCCTTCTTGCCGATCAAGCTCGCCGACGCCGAGATTCGCGCGATCGCCCCGGCCGGGGGCGCGATTCATCGAGTGCGGTTCATCCTAAAATCCTACAAGCTCGAGAAGACAAACGATTTCAGCGGGATCAGCGCACCCGGACTCAACGGCGAGCCGCTGCAGTTTGTCCGCAGCCACTCACGAACCTTGTCGATGGTTCTCTACTTCGATGAGCGAGCGACGAATACCGACGTGCGCCAATCGATGAAGAGTGTCGCGGATATGATGAACGTCGATCGTCAAACTCATGCGCCGCCAGTACTTTCATTCGAATGGGTCGGATTCACTTTGAAGTGCGTTCTTGAAAGTTCCGCGCAAGAGTTTCGTTCGCTATTTCCCGATGGAAGACCCTCACGCGGAAGAATGCACATTAGACTCAGGGAAATGCTGAGCCTCCAGGAGTTGTTGCAGGAAGCGGAAAGAGAGTAGACGGTGCGGCCAAAACCAAATTTCCGCCAGCTGGACGCTACCGAACCCGAAAACAAAAACGGCCTGCCAAGTGGCAAGCCGTTGAATTGTTTGGTTGCGGGGGAAGGATTTGAACCTTCGACCTTCGGGTTATGAGCCCGACGAGCTGCCAGACTGCTCCACCCCGCGTCAGAAGGGTAATTATAGCCCGCGAAGGGCCCTCGGGTCAAACCGGGGACTACATTGCCTCCGTCTCGGCGGTCTTCGGTCGCCACACCAGCAGCCGCGATTCGATCCGCGTGACGATGTAATCAAGCAGCAACGCGAATACCGTCAACACGAAGATGCCGGCGATGACCGTATCGATGTCGAACACGCCTTCGGCCTGCAGGATCAGGTAGCCCACGCCCTTCGCCGACCCCAGGTATTCGCCGACCACCGCGCCGACGAAAGCCATGCCCAACGGACGTGTGCAGGCTCGAGAACACCCACGACGTTGCCGACGGCAGGTAGATGTAGCGCAACAGCTGGCGCCGCGACGCGCCCAGCATCCGCGCATTGGCGAGCACCACCGGGCTCACTTCCTTCACGCCCTGGTAGACGTTGAAGAACACGATGAAGAACACCAATGTCACGCCCAGCGCGACCTTCGACGTGATCCCCAGCCCGAACCACACGGCGAAGATGGGCGCCAGTATCACGCGCGGCATCGCGTTCATCGCCTTGATGTACGGGTCCGCGAGCGCCGAGGCAAGCGGCGTCAGCGCCAGCCACAGGCCGATGCCGAGGCCCAGCAGACTGCCCACGGCAAAGGCCAGGATCGTCTCGATCAGCGTGATGGCGAGATGCGGATAGATCTTGCCGCTGGTGAACCATTCCCAGATGACGTGCGCGACCTTGAGCGGCTTGCCGAAGAAGAACGGCGCGAGCACGCCGGTCTCGGTCAGCACGTACCAGATGCCGAAGATGACGAACAGCAGCCCCGCCTGGCACAACGCCAGCAGGGCGCCGCTGATCTTCACGTCACCGCCGGCTTTGCGCATAGCCCTTCAGGACCTCCGACTTGAGCACCTGCCAAATCGCCTCGTGGATCTGCGTGAAGCGCGGCTGCATGCGGATCTCCGCCACGTCGCGGGGGCGCGGCAGGTCGATCGCGAATTCGCCGATCGGATGCGTTTCCGGTCCCGCGGACAGCACGATCACCCGGTCGGAAAGGGAGATGGCCTCCTCGAGATCATGGGTGATGAAGAGCACGGACTTGCGGTCGGCGGACCACAGCTCGAGCAACTCGTTTTCCATCAGCTGCCGGGTCTGGATGTCGAGCGCGGAGAACGGCTCGTCCATCAGCAGGATTTCCGGATCGAGGATCAGCATCTGCGCCAGCGCCACGCGCTTGCGCATGCCGCCCGACAGCTGATGCGGGTAGCGGTCCTCGAAACCGGCCAGGCCCACCCGCGTCAGCCATTCGCGCGCCTTCTCCACAGCCTTCGTCTTGGCGACGCCGTGGAATTCGAGGCCGGCGGTAACGTTGTCCAGCGTGTTGCGCCAGGGCATCAGCGCATCGGACTGGAACATGTAGCCCGCCCGCGTGTTGATTCCCGCTCAGCGGCACGCCGTGAACGAGCGCGCGCCCGGACGACGGCGCAAGCAGGCCGGCCGCGACATTGAGCAGCGTCGACTTGCCGCAGCCCGTTGGTCCCACCACCGACACGAATTCGCCCGCGCCAATAGTCAGCGAGGTGTCGCGCACGGCGATGTAGCGCCCCCGATCCCCGCGCGCCGCGAAGGCGCACGTGACGCCTTCGAGGCCCAGCGCGGCGGCGGCCGGCGCTGCAGCGGTCATCACTTGTATTTCTGCGTGGCCTTCTGCTGGAACGTCATGTTCACGGTCTTGGCCAGATCGACTGTGGCCGATTGCACGCCGGGATCGAAGGTCTTGAGATCACGATAGACGTTCTGCGAGGCCTCGGGGCTGATGAAGCCGTCGTGCTTGAAGCCGTCGAGGTTCTTGATCAGCGCCGCCTTGTACAGCGCCTTGTCGGCGTAGTACTCGGGCGGCACCGCGGCCACGATCTGGTCCGGCGTGGACGTCTGGATGAAACGCAGTGCGCGCACCATCGCATTGACCACGGCCTGCGCCGTGTTCGGGTACTTCTTCGCGAAGTCCACGGGCACGTAGATGGATCCCGCGGCATACGCGCCGTTATAGACGTCCTGCATGCCCTTGGCGGTGCGCGTGTCGATCACCGGCACGATCGAACCGTCGGATTCGAGCTGCGAGATGACCGGGTCGAGGTTGGAGATGGCGTCTATCTCGCCGCGCTTCATGATGGCCACCGCGCCGGACGTCGCGCCTACGCCGATGATCGCCACCGCGTCGGGCTTGAGGGAGACCTTGGCCAGCAGGATGTTGACGAACATGTTGGTCGACGAGCCGGGCGCCGTGACGCCGATCTTCATGCCCTTCAGGTCGGCGGGCGACTTGTAGGCCGCGGCCTTCTCCTTGTTCATGCCGAGCACGATGCCAGCGTACTTGCCCTGCAGCACCAGCGCCTCGATGAACTGGCCCTTCGCCTGCTGCGTGATCGTGTGCTCATAGGCGCCGGATACGACATCGACGCTGCCGCCCAGCAGCGCCTGCAGCGCGCGCGCGCCGCCGGGGAAGTCGAGGATCTCGACATCGAGCCCCTCGGCCTTGAAGTAGCCGTTGCGTTCGGCGATCGTCAGCGGCAGGTAGTAGAAGAGCGGCTTGCCGCCGACACCAATCGTGAGCTTCGCCTTTTCCGGCGCTTGCGCGACGGCGGGCCCCGCGAGCGCGGCGAGAGCAAACAGCGCCAGGACCAGGCGCGTCAGGAAACGAACCATGCAACCTCCGGATGTTGTTATGAGCAGTTCAACGGCCAGGACGGACAGCGCATTGTCGTGGCCCGGAATGCCGGCGTCAAACGCCACGGACGCGCCGCGCGCAGCCAGGGCGAACCGCGGCGATCATTGAAGCGGGTTGTAATGCCGCTGGCGGGGCCGCCGCGGTGCAGCCCCGACAGCTTGGCGGCCATTTCCTTGCCGATCCACCATTGCGGCTCCGACGGCGGCGAGATCTTCCGGTCCCGTTCGCGCTCCGCCACGTGGATTTTTGCCACTTCGAACGCCGCGGCAAGGGTGGCGGAGCGGGCCATTCCCTTCTGGAAGAACGCTTCGCCGAAATACGCGGTCTCCGCAGCCTTGTCGCACCCCGGGGACAACTTGTCGGCGCGCGTCGCCGTGATTATCAGCGTGTGATCGTCCTGCAGCGGCTCGATGAAGCCCCCCGAATAGCATGCGGACACGACGATGATTCGCCACTTGATTTCGGCGTCGTCCAGCAATTGCCGCAAACCCGGAGGCGTGAGTTCGACCAGCGACAGCGGCGGTAGCTCGGCGCGAAGCCGCGGGCCGCGCGCGCCGGGGCCTGCCAGGTAGAGCATGACGACGTCGTCGTCGACGTCGATTGCTGATCCGATCTCGTTCAATGTCTCGCGCAGGTTCGTCACCGTGGCGAAGGGCGTGGTCAGCAGCGTCTGCGGACTGTTGATGAGGAGCAACGAGCGCCCGGCGGTGCCCCAACGTTCGTCCATGACCTTCTGCGCGGCCTCGGCGCCGCTGCGAAACGCATCGTCTCCGCCGTAGGGGGAAAAGCCAACGAAGTAGAGATCGGAGGAGCCAGGCCTCTCGTCCTCGAGGCCGGAGAGTTCGTGGTCGAGCAGCATGCTCTGCGTCGCAAGCACTGCTTCCGACCCGGCCGACATGCCTTCCTTCGCCATCGATGGCGCGCCCGGTCCGTGCCACCAGGGATCGTTGGGCGAAAACATGGACGAGAACATGATGGGCGTCGCCAGCAGCAGTCCGCCGCAGATCGCCAGCAGCCAGACGCGCGGCGGCGACGGCGCGAAGGCGACCGCCACGCTGCGCACGAGAATTGCGACCATCCACAGTTCCACCACGTCGATGCCGAGCGCGCCAACCAGGTCGCGCGTGAACGCCGCTACCGTCGACAGCGGTATAAGAAAGTTCAGGACCTGCACGATCGGCACCGCGGCCATCACGATGACCGGAATCGCAAGCACCAGCGTGCGCTGCCGGAAGGCAAGCGCGAGAATGGCCGCGATCAACAGCAGCGCGGCGCCGGAATAGAGCTCGGTTCCGGCCCCCAGCAGCGAAAACTCGCGCCCCTCTCCCGCACGCAGCCAGTCACCGGCCACGTCGATGGCCGCCGAAAACACGAACAGCAGAACGAGTTGCGCGACGTCGATGCGAAAGGCGAGCCGCGTCACCGGCAGGAACAGCGCCAGGCGCAATCCCGCCACGAGGTTGCGGCCGAACGAGGTCAAGGCGTAGCGCATGTTAGTCAGCACGACGTCGATTGCGGGGAACCGTCGTGGCCGCGATCACGCAGCCGCAGCGTGCTCCGCGATGAACGCCTTGACGAGTCCTGCATCGGCGGCGAGCGTCGTGCTGTGCTGCGGACGGGACTCGAGGCCGCGCCAGACGGCCGGCCGCGCCGGGTCACGCCCGACGGCCTCGCGGATCGTCGCCGCGAATTTGGCCGGCAGCGCCGTTTCCACGCAGACGAGCGGCGTGCCGGGATCGCGCAGTTCGAGGCCGACCTTCACGCCGTCAGCCGTGTGCGGATCGATGACAATTCCGTAGCGCGTGGCGATTTCGCGGATCGTGGCCAGCCGGTCGGCATGCGTGCTGCGCCCGGACACGAAGCCGGCCGCCTGCACCTGCGCCCAGTGGGGCGTCCGCGACAGGTCGAATCCGCCTTCGGCAGCCAGTGTCGACCAAAGCTTGCGTAGCGTTTCGGGGTTCCTGCCGGTGACGTCGAAGATGAAACGCTCGAAATTGGAGGCCTTCGAAATGTCCATCGACGGTGACGATGTCGCATGCGTCTCGCTCGCCGAACGCGGCCGGTAGCGGCCGGTGCGGAAGAACTCGTCGAGCACGTCGTTTTCGTTGGTGGCCAGGATCAGCCGCCTTACCGGCAACCCCATCTCGCGCGCCACGTGCGCCGCGAGGATGTTGCCGAAGTTGCCCGACGGCACGGCAAAGTCGACGCGCTGCGCGTTGTCGGCGGTGGCGGCGAAATAGCCCTTGAAGTAATAGACCACCTGCGCCGCGATCCGGCCCCAGTTGATCGAGTTCACGGCGCCGATCTTCCAGCGGGCCTTGAATTCCGCATCGTTGGCCACTGCCTTGACCAGGTCCTGGCAGTCGTCGAACGTGCCGTCGATCGCAATGTTGAAGATGTTGGGATCCGCGAGCGAGAACATCTGCGCCTGCTGGAACGGACTCATCCTGCCCCGCGGCGACAGCATGAACACCGTGATGCCGCGCTTGCCGCGCATCGCGTATTCGGCCGAGCTGCCGGTGTCGCCCGACGTGGCGCCGAGGATGTTGATCGATCCGTGGTTGCGTCCCAGCACATACTCGAACAGGTTGCCCACCAGTTGCAGCGCGATGTCCTTGAACGCCATTGTGGGCCCGTTGGATACGCGCAGCAGGAAGAGGCCCGGCGCCAGCGTCGCAAGCGGAGTGATCTCGTCGCTGCCGAACACCTCCGGCGTGTACGTGTTGGCAATGATCCGCCGCAGGTCGGCGGCCGGAATGTCGTCGATGAACCGCGACAAGACGGCGAACGCCAGTTCGCGATAGCCGAGCGGACGCAGCGCCGCCAGTTCCGGGGCCGGTGAAGCGCGGATAGGCTTGCGGCACCGCCAGCCCGCCGTCCGGCGCCAGCCCTTCCTGCAGGATCGCGCAGAACGGTTGCGGATCGTCGCCCCAGGCGCCGCGCGTGCTGACGTACCGCATTAGGGCCCGTTCCCCGCGGGTTGCTGCAACGCGTTCGCATCCATAGTGTGAACAGGCCCTAGTTCAGTTCTTCGAGGCGGATGCGGACGATCGTGCCGCGCACAGTGGGCAGCGATTCGATCTTGGCGATCGCGTCGACGACGTTCTTTTCCACGACGCGGTGCGTGAGCAGGATGATGTCGGTCTGCTCCTCGCCTTCCGAGGGCTCCTTCTGGATCATCGCGTCGATCGAGATGTCGCGGTCGGCCAGGATGCGCGTGATGTCCGCCAGCACGCCGGGCCGGTCCTCGACGCGCATGCGCAGGTAGTAGCTGGTCACGACCTCGCCGATCGGCAGGAAGGGCACGTCGGTCAACTGGTCGGGCTGGAATGCCAGGTGCGGCACGCGATGCTCCGGGTCCGCCGTATGCATGCGCGTCACGTCCACCAGATCAGCGATCACGGCGCTGGCCGTCGGCTCGGCCCCGGCGCCGGCACCGTAATAGAGCGTCGGACCGGCCGCGTCGCCCTTTACCAGGATCGCGTTCATCACGCCCTCGACGTTGGCGATCAGCCGCTTCGTCGGTATCAATGTCGGGTGGACGCGAAGCTCGATGCCCTCGTGTCCGTCCACGACCGCGCGGCGCGTGATGCCCAGCAGCTTGATCCGGTAGCCCAGTTCCTCGGCGTAGCGGATGTCCTCCTGCGTCAGTTTCGAGATGCCTTCCGTGTACACCTTGTCGAACTGCATCGGCACGCCGAACGCGATGGCCGACATGATCGCGAGCTTGTGCGCCGCGTCGACCCCTTCGATGTCGTACGTCGGGTCGGCTTCGGCATAACCCAGCCGCTGCGCCTCGGCGAGCGCGGCGCCGAACGACGTCCCTCGTCCGCGCATCTCGGAAAGGATGAAGTTCGACGTGCCGTTGATGATGCCGGCAATCCATTCGAGGCGGTTGGCGGAGAGCCCCTCGCGCAGCGCCTTGATGATCGGAATGCCCCCGGCCACCGCCGCTTCGAAGGCAACCATCACGCCTCTTGCGTGGGCGGCGGCGAAGATCTCGTTGCCGTGGCGCGCCAGCAGCGCCTTGTTGGCGGTGACGACGTGCTTGCCGTTCGCGATCGCCTCGAGGATGAACGTGCGCGCGGGCTCGATGCCGCCGATCAGTTCGACGACGATGTCGATGTCCGGATGCGCCAAAACCACGTGCGCGTCGTCGGTCAGGTTGACGTCGCTCGCGCCGCGTGTCCTCTCCCGCGCGACGTCGATCGCGCGCTCGGCGATCCACGTGATGCGGATCGGCCGCCCCGCGCGCCGCGCAATCTCTTCGGCGTTGCGGCGCAGTACGGTCCACGTGCCATTGCCGACCGTGCCCATGCCGAGCAGGCCCACCTGCAGCGGCTTCAGGTTGCGAGCGGCGTCGGAGGCGACAGTCATGTCAGAACCGCCGGGCCGTCCCAAGGTACTGACGCGCCCCCTCCGGGGGCAGCGATGGCGAACGCAAGTGAGCCGAGCGTGGGGGTCGTCATCAGATGAGACCGTCTTCGCGGAACATCTGCTTGATGCCGCGAATCGCCTGGCGCGTGCGTGCCTCGTTCTCGATCATCGCAAAGCGCACGTGCTGGTCGCCGAACTCGCCGAAGCCGATGCCGGGCGACACCGATACTTTTGCGCCGGCAAGAATCTTCTTGGCGAACTCGAGCGATCCCATCGCGCGGTACGCCTCGGGAATCTTCGCCCACACGTACATCGACGCCTTCGGGTTGTCGACCATCCATCCGGCCTCGTGCAGCCCCTTCACCAGCACGTCGCGCCGGTTCTGGTACTTGTGCGCGATTTCCGCGACGCAGTCCTGCGGCCCCTCCAGCGCGGCGATGGCGGCGACCTGCAGCGGCGTGAACGTGCCGTAGTCGTGGTAGCCCTTGATGCGCGCGAGCGCGTTGACCAGCGTGTGATTGCCGACCATGAAGCCGATCCGCCAGCCCGCCATGTTGTAGCTCTTCGACATCGTGAAGAACTCGACGGCGACATCGCGCGCACCCGGCACCTGCATGATCGACGGCGCCTTCCAGCCATCGAAGCAGATGTCGGCGTAGGCCAGGTCGTGCACGACGTAGATCCCGTATTCCCTCGCCAGCGCGATGATCTTCTCGAAGAACGGCAGCTCGACGCATTGTGCCGTGGGGTTCGACGGGAAATTGATGATCAGCATCTTCGGCTTGGGAAAGCTGGTGTGGATCGTGCGCTCCAGCTCCTCGAAGAAATCGATGTCCGGCGCCATCGGCACGTGCCGGATGTCGGCGCCGGCGATCACCGGCCCGTAGATATGGATCGGGTAGCTGGGGTTGGGCACCAGCACCGTGTCGCCGCGGCCGAGCGTGGCGAGCGCCAGGTGCGCGATGCCCTCCTTCGAGCCGATCGTCGCGATCGCCTCGGTCTCGGGGTCGAATTCCACGCCCCAGCGGCGCTGGTACCAGTGGCAGATCGCGCGCCGCAGGCGGGGTATGCCCTTGGACACGGAATACCCGTGCGTGTCGGGACGCTGCGCGCTCTCGACCAGCTTGTCGACGATATGCTTGGGCGTGGGGCCGTCCGGATTGCCCATGCCGAAGTCGATGATGTCTTCGCCGCGTCGGCGCGCCGCCATCTTGAGCTCGGCGGTGATAGAAAAGACGTACGGAGGCAGGCGCTCGATGCGCGCGAATTCCGTTTCCATTGGGATGGCACTGCGAGGGGGGGCCATGCGGTCTTCCTTGCGTAAGCGCCCGGAACCGTCCGAGCGACGTAAGAAGCGGTGAAATCCACTACTCCCGTATTATTCTAGCGGCGGTCAGCCTTTGCCGCAATGCACAAATGCCCGCCCAAGCTCCGAGTCGTCATGAAATTCCATCTTCAGCCGGCCGCCACCAATGTGATCGCCGCCGTCGGCGCGGATTGGATACGCATTGGCGAGACCGAATATCGGCAGAACCTGGTCGTAACGCCGGACGCCGTCGTGCCCGGCTGGGCGCCGTCGGGCTTCGCAGCGCTGACCGAAGACGACTTCGCCGGACTGCTCGACGCACCGCCCGGAACTCGTGCTGCTGGGCACGGGCGCCACGCAGCGCTTTCCTCATCCTCGGCTCTTGCGCGCGTTGTCGGGCGCGCGCGTCGGCGTCGAGGCGATGGACACGCGCGCGGCATGCCGCACGTTCAACATCCTGGTGGCGGAGGACCGGCGCGTGGTCGCGGCGATCGTGCTGCAGTGACGGCTACTCGCCCATCTGCAGCAGTTTGCCGTGCACGCGCGCGTAGTTGATCGCGTAGCGAAACGTGGCCGCGCCGACAATCAGGTAGCCGATATCGAGCAACAGCGCGGACCAGAAGTGGTGCCACGGGAACGCGCCCTGCAGTAAGACGGCGCGCATGCCTTCGAACGCGTGCGCGGAAGGCAGCATCCACGCCACGGACTGCAGCCATGCGGGCAGCACGGCGATGGGGTAATAGACGCCCGACACCGGCGCCACCAGGAATATCGCTGCCCACGCCAGTTCTTCCGCGCCCAAACCCCAGCGCAGGATCATCGCCGACACCGCGAGCCCGATGCTCCAGCCGAAGGCGAGCAGCAGCCAGAAGTAGGCGATCAGCGGGAATCCCAGCGAAAATATCGAATAACGGAACAGGAGCCAGGCGAAGAGACACGCACCGCCGACGCCGATCAGCGTGCGCAGAACGCTCAGCGTCAATTGGCCGGCGATGAATTCGTAAAGGCGCAGCGGGCTCACGAACAGGTTGCCCAGGTTGCGCGAATACATTTCCTCGATGAATGTCAGCGATACGCCGAGCTGGCCGCGGAAAAGCACGTCCCACAGCAACACGGCACCGATGAAAAACCCCGGCGCGTCCTGCAGGAAGCTGGTCGTGGGCTTGAGATAGATGGTCAGGAACGCCCACAGCACCATCGTCACCGTCGGATAGTAGGCCATCGACACCAGCCGCGGCCACGACTTGAGCAGCAGGTACGCATGGCGGCGAATCAGTGCGCGAACGCGGCGCGCCGACGCCGCCGGGCCTGCCTGCGGATAGAAGCCGGTGTCGACCACGCGTTGCATCGTCATGCCGCCACTTCCCGCGTCGGACCGCCGAGGTCGGACTCCTCACCCCCGCCGCGCGCGACATCTAGGAACACTTCCTCCATGTTCCCGCGCCCGTACTGCTCTATCAGGTGCCGCGGCGAGCCCTGGTCCACCACCAGGCCCTCGCGCATCATGATCACGTCGTCGCACATCCGCTCGACCTCGCCCATGTTGTGCGACGCGAGCAGCATCGTGCAACGGCTGTCGCGCTGGTACCGCTCGAGATAGGTGCGCATGCGGTCGCCGATGTCCGGGTCGAGGGAGGCGGTCGGCTCGTCGAGCAGCAGCACCTCGGGCCGGTTGAGCAGCGCCTTGGCCAGAGACACGCGAGTGCGCTGGCCGGCGGAAAGATTGCCGTATGGCCGCGCTAGCAGGTTCGCGAGATCGAATTCGACGGCCAGCTCGGCGATCCGCTGCTTCGGCTCGCGCACTCCGTACAGGTCCGCGAAGACGCGCAGGTTTTCGCCCACGGTCAGGCGGCGCGGCAGGTCGACGTAGGGAGACGTGAAATTCATCCGCGGCAGCACGCGGTAGCGGTCCGTCAGCATGTCGCAGCCGAGCACGGAAATCGACCCCGCCGTCGGCGTGAGCACGCCCAGCAGCATCGACAGCGTGGTCGTCTTGCCGGCCCCGTTGCCGCCCAGCAGCGCGGTCGTCGTTCCGGCGCGCACGGCGAACGAAATTCCCTTCACCGCCTCCACGGCGTCATAGCGCTTGCGCAGGTCCGCGACGACGATCGCGGCATCCGCCGCGACTAGCACTGGATCGTCGTCCGGCAGTAGTTGGTCAGCTCGCGCAATGTCGACGTGCCGTTTACCGCGACGCGTCCGCCTTCCTTGCCGTACTCGAGGCCCAGCTTCAGCTTGTACTTGTCGAAGAAGGCGTCGAACTGCTCGGCGCCCTGCGTGCCGAGCGCATAGAGGGCGTCCTCGGTCGCGTCGTGCTCGAGCACGATCGCGGCGAGCGGCTGCGGCGCCGGGCCGGCGACGACACGCGCGCCCTGCGCCGGGTCGTACACGCTGTGATCGGCGCAGCAATGGATCACCTGGCCCGAAGACGTCGCCGAGCGCTCGCGCTGGAAGCGGATGAACGACACTTCGCGAGTCGGATAGGCCAGCTTGTGCGCGCAGATCGCCGAAAACGCGACGACATTGCGCGCAGCGCCAACGCCCCCTTGCCACGCATACGCTGCGCCGTCTTCGCGTTTCAGGTTGACGGCGGCGGCCGCCGGGCGGGACATCCTGACCAGCAGGCAAGGCGTCGCCACGAAAGGATATTGAAATACGTAGTTGGTATCGGGCAGAAGGTCGCTCGCGCGAATCGGTCGGCCGTGCACGTCGACGAGGCGAGTACGCGCGTACAGCCGGGGCGGCGCGTCCGCGCGCGCCATTTCGCCGGCGAGAAGACCGGCGCCGCTCAGCACCGCGCACGTCGTGAGAAACTGCCGTCGTTCCATCGCTCTCCCGGTTGTCTATTGCCTGCCCGTCGGCGCGGCGATGCCGGAAACGCTAACCCGCGAGCAACTCGCGCACGTGCTCCGTGGCGCTGCGGCCGAGCGCCGACAGCGCGTAGCCGCCCTCCAGCATCGACACGATGCGTCCCTGCGCATGCCGGTCCGCGACCGCGATCAGCTCCCGCGTCACCCACGCGTAGTCCGCCTCGACGAACTTGAGACCGGCGAGCGGGTCCTCCCGGTGCGCGTCGAATCCCGCGGAGATGAAGATGAGCTGCGGCCGATGCGCTTCGAGCGCGGGCAGCCAGTGGTCGCGTACCGCGGCGCGGAACTCCTCGCCGCCGCTGCCGGCGGAGAGCGGGATGTTCACCATGTTCGGCGCGGGATTGTCGAGTCCCGAATACGGATACAGCGGATGCTGGAACGTCGACACCATCAACACTCTTGGGTCGCCGGAGAATATGTGCTCGGTGCCATTGCCGTGGTGCACGTCGAAATCGACCACCGCAACGCGTTCCAGGCCGTGCGCGGCAAGCGCATGCGCCGCGCCGATGGCCACGCTGTTGAATATGCAGAAGCCCATGGCCCGATTGCGTTCAGCGTGGTGTCCCGGCGGGCGCACGGCGCAGAACGCAGTGCGGCATTCGTTGCGCATGACGAGGTCCACCGCGAGCACCGCGGCGCCGGCCGCATGGCGCGCCGCTGCACAGGTGTGCGGATTGAGCGCCGTGTCGGGATCGATGTAGTGCAGCCCCGATTCCGGACTGGCTTCCTCGACTTCGCGAATGTAGAGCTGGCCGTGCGCCCTGGCGATCTGCTCGTCGGTCGCCGGCGGCGCCGAGTAGTGATACAGGTAGGCGTCGAGTCCCGAGGCGATCAGCCGGTCGGTGATGGCCGCGATCCGCTCCGGACATTCAGGATGGTACGGTCCCATCTCGTGGAGACTGAATACCGGATGGGACACGAACGCGGTGGTCACGGCGGGGGGACGGGCAGGTCGGATTCGAGTATTGGTCGGTGAACTTTGCGGGCGGGCAGCAGCCGAAACGTTGCCTGGGAGGGATCGCGCGCGCTCCTGTCCTTCCTGGCAACCGCCAGACGGAGTTTACCCCGGGCTCGCCGGTCGTGACGATGTCGGGGTCCCCGGTTAGAGTGCCGAGGAGGCCGACGGGCCCGCCCCCTACAAGGAACGAAAGACCCGCCATGACCGTCCGACCCGCTTCCCAGGCCAGTACGCCCGCCGCCGGGCGCCTTGCGACCGTCCTGCAATCGCTCGCCCGCATCGTCGTGGGCAAGGACGAACCCCTCAAACTGGCGCTGGCGTGCATGCTGGCGCGGGGCCACCTGCTGATCGAGGACATCCCGGGCGTGGGCAAGTCCACGCTGGCCCAGGCGCTGGCCGCGACGCTGGGACTCAAGTATTCGCGGATCCAGTTCACGAGCGACCTGCTGCCGGCCGACGTGCTGGGCGTGTCGATCTTCGACGAACGCGCCCAATCCTTCCGCTTCCATGCCGGTCCCATCTTCAGCTCGGTCGTGCTCGCCGACGAAATCAACCGTGCCCCGCCCAAGACGCAGAGCGCATTGCTCGAGGCCATGGAAGAGCGGCAAGTGTCGCAGGATGGCCAGACGCGCAAGCTGCCCGACCCGTTCTTCGTCATCGCCACCCAGAACCCGATCGAGCAGATCGGCGCGTACCCGCTGCCGGAGTCGCAGCTCGACCGTTTCCTGATGGCGATCGAGCTGGGCTATCCGGACCCGGCGGCCGAGCGCGAACTGCTGGTGAGCGGTGACCGCCGTATCCGCATCCCCGAGATGCCGGCCGCCGCCGACGCGCCGACGCTGGCCGACTGGCAGCGCGAAGCGACGCAAATCCACGTCGCGCCGGCGTTGCTCGACTACGTTCAGGCATTGCTTGCCGCGTCGCGCGGCCATGTCCCCATCGTCGGCGGCAATATCGGCGGGCGGCACGGGCTGTCGCCGCGCGCGGGACTCATGCTGCTCGCGGCCGCGCGCGCATGGGCCATGATCGCGGGACGGCCGATGGTGCTTCCCGAAGACGTGCAGGCCGTGTTTCCGGCCGTCGCCGGCCATCGCCTGGCGGGCGGCACCCGCGCGGGAGCGGTGCAGGCGCAGGCCCTGGTGCGCGCGGTTCCACTGCCGTAGCGCGTCTGGTTAGCGATCCGCGGGATGACCACCGCTGGCAGCGCTTCCACGATTACGGGCTGGCTCGCCCGCATGCGGCAACGCGCGTTCCGCGGTTCCCCCGCCGATCGCGAGCCCGTGGTGCTGCGGCATTCCCGCATCTACATCCTGCCCACCAAGCGAGGCTGGGCCATGATCGCCACCATCGCGATCATGCTCATTTCTTCGCTCAACTATGCGTTGACGCTCGGTGTCGGCGTGGCCTTCCTGTTGGCCGGGCTGATGGCCTCCGCGCTGCTTCATACTTTTCGCAACCTGGCCGGCATCGAGGTCACGCCATTGTCGGCCGGCGAGGCGTTTGCCGGGGGCCACGTGCCGTTCATGCTGTCGCTTCACGGCGGCGCCGTCGCGCGTACCGCAGTGGACCTGGCGGCGGCCGGCGCGCGCGCTGCCGGCGACGTTCCTGCCGGCGCGGCGCTGACGTTGAAGCTCGACGTTCTGGTTAACGAGCGCGGAAAACATCCGCTTGGACGCGTGACGCTGTCCACGGTATTCCCGATGGCATTGTGGCGCGGCTGGGCGTACGTGCACTTTCCGCTCGCCGGAATCGTTTATCCGGCCGCCGAGATCGGCGCGCCGCCGCTGCCGCAAGGAATGTCCGGGCCGGATTTCACGGCCACGGGCCGCAACGAAGAAGCCGATCTTGCGGGGTTGCGCGAATTCCAGCGCGGCGACCCGCCGCAGCGCGTCGCGTGGAAGGCCGTCGCGCGCGGCGCCGGCTGGTTCACCAAGGAATTCGATGGCGCCGGCGGCGGCGGTGCGGTGACGTTGGCGTGGTCGGCGCTTCCCGACACGCTCGACCAGGAAGCGCGCCTGTCGCGTCTCACCGCCTGGGTGATGGCGGCCGAACGCGCGGCGCGGCCGTTTGCGCTGTCGGTTCCCGGCACGAGTCTCCCTGGTGCGCAAGGGCGCGAACACCGTCACAACGCGCTCACGGCGCTGGCGTTGTTTCCGCGTGAGGAACGCGCGTGAGCCTGGCGCACGCCCTTGGCTTTGGTGGGCGCTCGACGCGCGCGAACCGGCAGGAACAGGAGCTGCTGACGCCCGCGCAGATAGGCTGGCTCGGCGCGCTGCTGCTGCTGGCGCAACTGCCGCAAGCGCCGCACCTGCCCATCTGGGCGGCGGCGACCGGCGTGCTGCTGGTCATCCTGCGCCTCCTGGTATTGCGCCGCGATCGCCAGAGACCCCTGGCGCCGCCGCCGCGCATCCCCTCGTGGACGCTCGTGCTGTTCGCGGTGGCGGCTGCGCTCGCCGTCCGCGCATCGTACGGATACCTTTCGGGCCGCGACCCTTCCGTCGCATTCCTGTACATACTTGTCGCCATCAAGTTCCTGGAGACGCGCACGAATCGGGATGGCGCGCTGCTCGTGTGCCTGTCCTGCTTCCTGCTGATCACGCCATTTTTCTACGGGCAGTCGCTGCTGGCGGCGCTGGCCGTGCTGCCGGCCGTGGTGCTGGTCGGCGCTACGCTCGATGCGCTGGCCGATGGCGCTAAAGACGGCGCGACGGCGCGGAGTCGCGCGGCCGCGGTGCGGCGCAGCGGCATGATGATCCTGCAGGGACTGCCCGTCGCGGTTGTGCTGTTCGTGCTTTTCCCACGACTTGCCGCGCCGCTCTGGGGCTTGCCGTCGGACCACTCGGCGCAGACGGGCCTGTCCGACACGATGGAACCCGGGCAGATCAGCGAGTTGTCGCTGTCGGATGACGTCGCGTTCCGTGTGGACTTCGAAGGGACGCCGCCGCCGTCGCGCGAACGCTATTGGCGCGGCCCGGTGTTGTCGCGTTTCGACGGCCGCAGGTGGACCTCGGGCAGCCCGCAATATGGCGGCATCCCCGCTTCCCGCGGCAAGGCCCCGATCACGTACATGGTCACGCTGGAGCCGTCGTATCGCGCATGGCTGTTTGCGCTCGACCTGCCTTCGGCGCTGCCGAAGCCGGAAAACGACGCTGATCGCGGCGAGCCGGGAAGCACGATCGCCTTCCTGACCCGCGACCAGCAGCTGTTGTCCCGGTCGCCGCTGACGCAGCCGTTGCGCTACGTGCAGCAATCGGTGCTGAGTACATCGTATCCGGGCTCGCGTTTTGACGCCGCGGGCAACCTGGGGTTGCCGGATCGCAACCCGCGCACGCGGCAGCTCGCCACGGAACTGCGCGCCACGTATCCCGACGACCTGGAGTTGATACGCGCCGTGCTGACCTGGTTCAACCGCGAGAATTTCGTCTACACGATGTCCCCGCCGCTGCTCAACGAGAACACTGCCGACGAATTCCTGTTCGACACGCGCAGCGGCTTTTGCGAGCACTATGCAAGCGCATTCGTGGTGCTTCTGCGCGCCGCAGGGATCCCCGCGCGGATCGTGACCGGCTATCAGGGAGGCACGATGAATCCGCGTGGCGGCTACATGATCGTGCGTCAGTCCGACGCGCACGCGTGGGCGGAAGCGCTGATCGACGGCCGCTGGCAGCGCTTCGACCCGACGGCCGCGGTTTCTCCATCGCGCATCGAGGCCGGACTGGGCGCGGCGCTGCCTGCCGGCGAGCGCGTGCCGTTCCTGGCTCGGCTGGATGCTTCGTGGTCCAAGAACGCGCGGCTCACCTGGGATGCCATCAACCACAGTTGGCGCCGCAACGTCGTCGGTTTCAACTATCAGCGGCAGCGCGCGCTGTGGCGGGATTGGCGGCTCGATGGCCTTGCGCCATGGCACATCGCCGCGATGTCGGCAGCGGCGCTGTTCGCGTGGGCGGGGCTGCTCGCCGGATGGCTTTTGTTCCGCCGCCGCCGGCAGGAACGCGCGTTGATGCTGTGGGAGGATCTTTGCGGGCGCCTGGCGCGCGCCGGACTTCCCCGCCTGGGGCACGAAGGTCCGGTCGCATTTTCCCAGCGCGCCGCACAGCGCTGGCCGCAATTCGCCATTGCCTTCGCGGCCATCGGCCAGTCGTTCGCCACGCTGCGTTACGGCGAAGTCGGCGCGACGCACCAGCGCGACGCACTGGTCGCGACGCTGCAGCGTGCAATCGAGGTGCTGCCCGCGCCCGCCGCATTGCGACAGGCCACATGACCCACCGCTAACGCAGCAGCGGCGCGTCTAGCGATCCGCGTGGCGCGATCGTCGCGCGCCGCTTAGCGGTCATCCGGCAGGAAGGTAGCGTGCCGGATCGACCGGCTTGCCCAGCCGGCGGATTTCGAAATGCAGCTTGACCGTGTCGGCGTCGGTGTTTCCCATCTCCGCGATCTTCTGGCCCTTGGTGACCTGCTGGCCTTCCTTCACCAGTATCTCGCGGTTGTGCGCGTAAGCCGACAGCCACGTCTTGTTGTGTTTGACGATGACGAGCTTGCCGTAGCCGCGCAGGCCGTTGCCGACGTAGACCACCTTGCCGCCCGCGCTCGCGATGACCGGTTCGCCCGATGCGCCCGCAATGTCGATGCCCTTCAGGTTCGCCGTTTCGGAAAAGCCGACGACGACCTTGCCTTTGGCGGGCCAGACCCAGTCGATCCTCTCTTCGTCGTCGACCTCGGTGGAAGCCGCCGGTGCGGGCTTGGGCGGTTCGGGCTTGGCCGCGCTGGGTGCCGCCGCCATCGCCACGGTGGTTTCCGGTGCCGCCTGGGGCGCGCGCGCGACATCGCGCAGCGCCTGTTCCGAATAGGGTTCCTTGAATGCCTTCGGTGAGGACTTGTAGTTGTCCGCATTGCGAGGGCCGGATGGGGCCGCGGCAGCCGCGGCGGCACCGGTTCCCGGTGTCGCGGCGACACCTGGCCGCGCCTCGCTGACTGCCGGGCCTACTTTGAGCGGCGTCGTGGTTACGCCGGTCCCGGCCACAGGCGATTCGCCGGGGGCGGCGACGCGCAGCACTTGCCCGACCAGGATCTTGTTCGGATTCTCGAGGTTGTTCCACGCCGCGAGATCCTTGTAGTCGAGGCCGTGGTCGAGAGCGATCTGGTAGAGCGTATCGCCGCGCTTTACCGTGTACGTCGGCACGCGCGATTCCGGCTCCGCCGCCGGCGGTTGCGGCGCGGGCGCGGCTGCGGATGGCGCGACCGGTGCAGGCGACGCGGTGCGATCCTCGACCGGCGCACGGGTTCGCGACGCGCAGCCGACGAGCGCAACCGCGAGCAGCGCGATGGCGCCATAGCGAATCGTCCGATACGGCATCGTTCGATCAACGCTTGACTTCGGAATCGGCGAATGGCCCATTGAAGCGAATTCCTCGTGGTGCGCGGCCGACTAGCCGACACCGGGAAGCAATGGAACAAATCTTACCGCATCGAGCGTCTGTTCCTTGAGACCCGTCGGCGTCATGTCGATGACCGTGAGCCTTTGCACGCCGCGTTCGTCGCCGGTTTGCGCCAGCGGCAGGACCATGCGCCCACCCGTCTTGAGATAGGTCAGCAGCGCCGTCGGCACGTGGGTGGCGCCCGCGGTGACGACGATCGCGTCGACCTCCAGCGTCTCGCCCAGGTCGTGGCTGCCGTCACCATGTTTGAGCGACACGTTGGCGAGCTTCAGCGATTTCAGGTTTCGCCGCGCCTTGGTTACCAGCGCCGCGATGCGCTCGACGCTGTAGACATGCTTGGCGACGTGCGCCAGCACCGCGGTCTGGTAACCGCAGCCGGTACCGATCTCCAGCACCGCGTCGAGATCCCTGCCGTTGCGCGCAAGTTCGGTCATGCGCGCCACGATCCATGGCTGGGAGATCGTCTGACCGTGACCGATCGGCAGCGGAACGTCGTCGTAAGCGCGGATCGCCAGCGCCTCGTCGACGAAGATGTGCCGCGGCACCGCGTTCAGCGCGGCGAGCACGACCTCGTCGCCGATGCCCTGCTCGCGCAGGCGCTCGATCATCCGGGCGCGCGTTCGCGCCGACGTCATGCCGATGCCGGTCTGGTTCATGCCGATTTCGTCGCGCCCCGGTTCCTTGGCCGGCGCACGATGGCTACGCGCCGATCCACGCCGCGACACCCGGCATGAGTTCGCGGTTGGTGAGGTCGATCTGCAGCGGCGTCACGGACACGTGGCCGGTTTCCACCGCGCGAAAATCGGTCCCCTCGCCCGCATCCGCCGCCGGGCCCGCGGCGCCGACCCAGTACACGGTTTCGCCGCGGGGGTTCTGCGCGCGGATCACGTCCTCCGCCTTGTGCCTGCGCCCCAGGCGCGTCACCGTGAAACCCTTGCATTCGCCCAGCGGGATGTCCGGCACGTTGACGTTGAGCAGCCACGCGCCCGCCGGCATGCGCGCATGCCGCTCGACCAGTTGCAACGCGACGTCCGCGGCGGTCTCGAAATGTCGCGCCGCCTTCGACGCCAGCGAGATTGCGATCGACGGGATGCCCAGCAGGAAACCTTCGGTGGCGGCGGCCACCGTGCCGGAGTAGATCGTGTCGTCGCCCATGTTGGCGCCGAGGTTGATGCCCGAGATGACCATGTCAGGCAGCTGCTCCAGCAGACCTGTGACCGCGAGGTGCACGCAGTCGGTCGGCGTGCCGTTGACGAAGAAGAATCCGTTGGACGCGCGGCGCACGGTCAGCGGGCGGTCGAGCGTCAGCGAATTGGAGGCGCCGCTGCGGTCGCGCTCGGGCGCGACGACGGTGATGTCCGCCTTGGCCGAAAGTGCGGATGCGAGACGCTCGATGCCCGGCGCGAAGTAACCGTCGTCGTTGGAAATTAGGATGCGCAATAGGATTCCCGCAGGCGCAAGACGGCGCGCGCTCCGTTCGATTATACCTGCGCCCGCATGCCGTCCCGCGCCGCCGCGCGGCACGCTGCAGACACCGCATCAACCACTGTTGCGCAGGCCGGCGGCGAGGCCGTTGATCGTGAGGTGGATCGCTCGCTTGGTGCGGTCGTCCGTCTGGCCCGCGCGGTGCCGTCGCAGCAACTCGACCTGCAGGTGATTCAGCGGATCGAGGTAGGGAAAGCGGTTGCGGATGCTGCGCGACAGGCCCGGATGCGTCTCCAGCAGCATGCGCTCGCCGGTGATCGCAAGCAGCAGCGTGACCGTCCGGTCGTGTTCGGCCGCGATGCGCGCGAAGACCGTCTCGCGCACCGCGGCGTCGGGAACGAGTTCCGCGTAACGCGATGCCACCGCCAGGTCGGTCTTGGCCAGCACCATCGCCATATTGGAAAGCACACTGCGGAAGAAAGGCCACTTCGCGTGCATTTCCTGCAGCAGCGCGAGCCCTTCGGTCCCGCCCTCGGCGTCCGCGCCTGGCCGCGATTCGAGCCAGGACGAGACCGCGGAACCGAATCCGTACCAACCCGGCAACATGAGGCGGCACTGGCCCCAGCTGAACACCCAGGGAATCGCCCGCAGGTCCTCGATGCGCGCCGAGCCCGTGCGCGACGCGGGACGGCTGCCGATGTTGAGTTCCGCGATCTCGGCGATCGGCGTCGCCGCGCGAAAGTACGGGAGGAACTCGGGCGTTTCGTACACCAGCGCCCGATACGCCGCGTAGGCATTCTCGGCGAGCGCGTCGAGCACCGCATGGTAGGCCGGCGCGCGCACGCCGATCTGCTCGGCGTCGACCAGGCTCGCCTCCATGGTTGCCGCGACCAGCGCCTCCAGGTGGCGCCGGCCGAGCTCCGGGTCGCCGTACTTGCTGGCGATGATTTCGCCCTGCTCGGTGATGCGCAGCCCGCCGGTCACGCTGCCTGCGGGCTGCGCGAGAATGGCTTCGTACGACGGGCCGCCGCCGCGGCCGACAGTGCCGCCACGGCCGTGGAACAGGCGCAGCTTCACGCCGTGATCGCGAAACGCGTCCACCAGCCGCATCTCGGCGCGATACAGCGCCCAGTTGGCGGCGAGATAGCCGCCGTCCTTGTTGCTGTCCGAATAGCCGAGCATGACCTCCTGCCAGTCGTTCCTTTGCGTGAGCCACGTGCGATAGAGCGGCACGGCAAAGGCATCGCGCATGATGGCGCCACCCCGCGTGAGGTCGTCGATGGTCTCGAACAGCGGCACGATGTTGACCGCCAGCGCGCTGCCGTGGACCAGCCCCACCTCCTTCAACAGCACGCCCACTTCGAGGAGGTCGGACACCGACTGGCATTTGGAGATCACGTAATTCGGCACGGCCACCGCGCCGAACCTGCGATGGATGTCGGCAGCGGCCGCGAGGATGGCGATTTCTCCGGTCGTGCGCTCCGCATAGTCGAGATGCGGTGAACGCAACGGACGCGGCGATGCGAGCTCGCGCGCGAGAAGCGCGACCCGCTCGCTTTCCGGCAGCGCCAGGTAGTCGTCCGCGACGCCCGCTCGCGCGAGGAGATCGGCGATCACGGCTTCGTGCACGTCGGCGTTCTGGCGCAGGTCGAGCGACGCCAGGTGGAATCCGAACACCTCCGCCGCGCGCCGCAACGGAAGGAGCCGGCGCGGCGCGAGCAGGCTGGCGCCGTGAGTCGCGAGCGACGCGCGGATGATGTCCAGGTCGGCCACGAACTCCGCGGGCGACGCGTACGGCGGACGTTCCGCGTGCGGTGCGCGGGCGGGCGATTTGCCCGCCAGATCCCGCATGCTCGCGGCGAGGCGCGCATAGATGCCGATCAGCGCCTGCCGATAAGGTTCGTCCTGACGGTGCGGATTGCCGTCATGCGCCGCTTCGGCCAGCGCCAGCAGCTCCCGCGTCGGTTGCACGAGGCGGGCCGACAGCGACAGCTCGCCCCCAAGGCGATGCACTTCGTCCAGATAGTGCTCGAAGGCGACGCCGGCCTGCGCGCGAATCGCGTACTCGAGCGTATCGGCGACGACAAAGGGATTGCCGTCGCGATCGCCGCCGATCCACGAACCCATGCGCAGGAACGGCGGCAGCGACGTCGACCCGGACGTCGAGAAGTTTGTCGCGATCTCCGAGGCCAGGTCTTCGTAGATCCGCGGAAATTCGGAAAGAAACGTATACCGGTAGTACGCCAGCCCGTTATCGATTTCGTCGTGGACGCGAAGCTTGGACAAACGCAGCATCGCCGTCTGCCACAGCGTGAGCACCTGCCGGTAGAGTCCCGACGCGAAATCACCCGATTCGTCAGGTGTCAGCGCAACGCGGTCGCGCCACATCAGCAGGCGCGCAATCTCCCGTTCGCAGTCGAGGATGCTCTTGCGCTGTACCTCCGTGGGATGCGCGGTCAGCACCGGCGAGATCAGCGCCTCGGCAAGCCAGGCTTCCAGTTCGCCGGCGGTAACGCCGTTCCCGGCGACGTTGGCGAGCGCCGCCGCCACGCTGCCGACCTGCGGCGGCGATTGCGCCAGCGCGTGGGCGCGCCGCCGGCGGTTCTGGTGGACGTCCTCGGCAATGTTGCTCAAGTGCGAGAAATAGGAAAACGCGCGGACCACGTCGAGCGTGACAGGAATCGTCAGGTCATTGAGCAGCGCGGAGAGCTCGGCGCGAACATCGGCGGCCTCGGCAGGCGCCGCGCGGCGGAACCGGATCGCCGTCTGCCGCACGGCCTCGATGCGCGCATAGCCCGCCTCGCCGGTCTGCGCGCGCAGCACGTCGCCCAGGAGACGGCCGAGCAGGCGCGTGTCTTCCTTCAACGGCGCATCCTTGAGGGCCGTATCCGGCAAGACTTGGCTGGACAGTGAGCGGGGTTCGTCGGCCATGATCGTCAACGCGCCGCGGCGTACGCATCCTTGATCGACTGCGCCAGCGCGAACACGGTCGCGGCGTACAGACGACTCTTGTTGTAGCGCGTGATGACGTAGAAATTCGGATAGGCGATCCAGTAGCTCGCGCGCGCTTCACCGTTCTCCGGCGGCTCCTCCAGCAAAAGCAGTCCGACGGGATCGGCCATGACATCCAAAGGGAGTGGCTCCGGTGCGACGCCGTCGTCGCTCCAGGCCGACAGCGGCCGGCGTTCGCTGATGCCGCCGTCGAGACGTCGTAACGCCGCGTCGCGCGCTTCCGGATCGATGCGCGCGGGCAACAGCACCGGCTGGTCGCGGAGCCAGTCGTGGCGCGCCAGGTAGTTGGCCACGCTGCCGATCACGTCGGCCGTGTCGTGCCACAGATCGATGTGGCCATCGCCGTCGAAATCGACGGCGTACTGGCGGTGACTGCCGGGCATGAACTGCGGCATGCCCATCGCGCCGGCGAACGAGCCGGTGGGCGCGAGCGGCGTCCAGTGTTGTTCGTGCGCCAGCAACAGGTATTCGCGCAACTCGCCGCGGAAGAAGGGTGCGCGGCGCGGGTAGTCGAAGGCCAGCGTAGCGAGTGCGTCGAGCACGCGGTACTTCCCGGTGTTGCGGCCGTAGACCGTCTCGACGCCCAGGATGGCGACGACGATTTCCGCGGGCACGCCGTATTCAACTTCGGCGCGTGCGAGTGTCGCCGCATTCGCGCGCCAGAAGGCCACGCCACCGTCGACACGCTCGCGCGCGAGAAGCGGCGGCGAATACTCGTACCACTTGGGCGGCACGATCAGCGGCCGATCCATGGCGGCCACGATCTTCGGCTGGAATTTCGCCTGCGCGAGCCAGCGCTCGACCTGATGCTGTGAGAGGCCCGTCGAAGCGGCGATCTCGGCCGCGAATGCACGGACGTCGGCGCGCGTGGCGTAGGAACGATGCGGCTGCACCGCGGACTGCGGCTCCGCCGCGTCCGCCAGCGGAACAAGGAGCAACAAGGATACGGCCAAAGCGCGCAACGACAAGCTCGATTTCCCCATGGCGCTGCACGAGACGCAACGAAACACGATGGTATCATCGGTCTCGCATCGCCCCTCGCGTTCCAGTCTTGCGCAGCACTGCCCCATTCCATGTACAAGGCCTACCCGTTCGCCCGCCCGTTTCTCTTCGCGCTCGACCCGGAGACCGCGCACGACCTGGCCTTTGCCAGCCTTGACCGCGCCAATCAGTTCGGACTGGCGCGGCTGTTCGCGCCAAGCGTGGCCGCGACACCGGTGTCTGTGATGGGAGTCACGTTTCCCAATCGCGTCGGTCTGGCAGCCGGCCTCGACAAGAACGCGCAGCACCTCGCCGGACTGGCGACGTTCGGATTCGGCTTTCTCGAAGCAGGCACCGTCACGCCGCGGCCGCAACCCGGCAATCCCAAGCCGCGCATGTGGCGATTGCCGCAGGCGCAGGCGCTGATCAACCGGCTGGGGTTCAACAATGGCGGCGTCGACCGCTTTCTCGCCAACCTCGCGAAATCGTCGTACCGGGGAATCCTCGGCATCAACATCGGACGCAATTTCGACACGCCGAACGAACGCGCGGCGGACGACTACGTCACCTGCCTGCGCGCCGTCTACGCCAGGGCCGACTACGTCGCCGTCAACATTTCGTCGCCGAACACGGCCGGCCTGCGGGAATTGCAGGCAGAGGACGCGCTCGCGTCGCTGCTGCGCGTGCTGAAGCAGGAGCAGAAGGAATTGGCGCAGAAGCACGGGCGCCGCGTGCCGGTCGTCGTCAAGATCGCTCCCGACCTGACCGATGACGCGCTGCGCGGCATCGCGCGGCTGCTCGCGCTGCATCGCTGCGACGGCGTCATCGCGACCAACACGACGATCTCCCGCGACGGCGTAACGGGCCTGCGTCATGCCGGAGAGTTGGGCGGCCTTTCCGGCGCTCCGCTGCGCGAGCGATCGACAGAAGTGATCCGCAAGCTGGCGCGGGCGCTGGACGGTGCGGTGCCGATCATCGGCGTCGGCGGCATCCTCTCGGGGGAGGACGCGCGCGAGAAGGTCGCCGCCGGAGCGTCGCTGGTGCAGATCTACACGGGCCTCATCTATCGCGGCCCGGCGCTGATCGCGGAATGCGTCGCCGCGCTGGAGTCGCCATGACGCCCGCGTCGCCTTCGTCGCACGCGCTGCCTGCGCATTCGCGCGGCACCACGCTGTTGCTCAACGTCGCGCACGCGATCGACCACATGTTCCTGCTGATCTTCGCCACCGCGATTTCGGTGATCGCCGCAGACTTCGGCTTTGCGTCGTGGGAGCAGCTGATGCCGTACGGCGCCGCGGCGTTCCTGCTGTTCGGCCTGGGCGCCATTCCGTCCGGCCGGCTGGGCGACCTGTGGGGCCGCCGGCCGATGATGCTGGTCTTCTTCTTCGGCATGGGCGCCGCGGCCCTGCTCGCCGCCGCGACGCAGAACGCATGGCAGATGGCGATCGCGCTGACGCTGCTCGGCGCGTTCGCATCGATCTATCACCCGGTCGGAATCCCGATGCTGCTGCAGACCACGAATCGGCCGGGCTGGACGATCGGCATCAACGGCCTGTCCGGGAACATGGGTATCGCGCTCGCCGCGCTTTCGACGGGTCTCGCCGTCAAGTTCCTGGGCTGGCGCGCCGCGTTCGCGATCCCGGGACTGTTCGCCATTGCGTGCGGCATCGTGTTCGCGCGCATCACGCCGGTGGAAACGCATGCGCCGGCCAAGCGCGCATCGCGCAAGGTGACCATCCCGGCGTCGATCGTCGCGCGGGTGTTCCTGGTCATGACGACCGCGGCCGCGACCGGTGGCCTGCTGTTCAACTTCACGACCAACGGCAATCCCGAATTGCTGAAGGAGCGCATGGACGGAATCGTCACCGATCCGGCCGCGCTCGGACTGCTGATGGCCGTCGTATACGCGGTGGCGTCGCTGGCGCAGGTCGTGGTCGGGTGGCTGCTCGACCGCTTTTCGCTGAAGCGGATCTATGTCGCGATCCTGGCGCTGCAGCCCCCGCTGTTCCTGCTGGCGGCGCACGCGGCAGGGTGGCGTCTCTACGCGCTGCAGATCCTGTTCATGATTTCCGTGTTCGGCGCGATTCCGTTCACCGACGTGCTGATCGCGCGCTATGTCGACGACCGGATGCGCTCGCGCGTCGCGGGCGTTCGGCTCGCCATTTCACTGGGCGTGAGCTCGGTGGCGGTCGCGCTCCTCGGCCCGGTCGTCAAGGCCGCCGGATTTCCGGTGCTGATGATCGCCCTCGCGGCCATCGCGGCGTGCACGCTGGCCACCGTCGCGTTCCTTCCGGGCGATTCCCGGCAATTGTCGCCCGCGGAGTAGCTTGGTCAGGGTCGATCGTCGCGAGAGGCAGTAGCCCGCGCACGGTGCGCCGCCAGTTCGCTCAAGCACAGGTAGGCGAACGCGATGCCCGCATAGATCGGCGCGATCAGGTTGACGACAGGTATCAGCGACAGCGGTGCGAGCAGCAGCCCCAGCAGCAGCAAGCGGCCGCGCGCATCCCGTATCACGGCCGGCAGCTCATCGCGGCCGGCATGCAGCGCCAGCGCGTCATACCGGAACAGCCGCTGGTTGAGCCACGCGTTCAGGACCAGTGAAACGCCCGCGAAGAGCGGCGGCAACCAAAGCAGGAGCAACGCCAGCAGCGCAAGCGGCAGGAACACGATGATCGCAGTCATCGCGTTGCCGAGGCTGCCGGCGAAGGTGCCACCGTTGCCGCGGGCGAGCAATGGATAGTCGCGTGCCGCCACCGTCGCGACGATGACCGGCATCGCGAGCACCGCCACGGCGGCCAGCACGGTGATCAGCGCCGCCAGCATCAGCAGCAATGCCGCGCCCGCGCCCGCAGCCCAGTGGCTCCAGCCGGCGTCGCCGCCCAGGAACGTGTTGGCGAACCAGCGCGACAGCGGCTGCCACGCGAACCAGGCGATCACCGACCACAGAAGCGCGGCCCCGGCCAGCGGGGCGAACACCACCGCCAGGATCCGGGTATCGAACATCGCTGGGAGAGCCCGCGCCAGCGCGCGCAAAGCCGCAGCCAGTGCCGGTTCACGCACATTGGAAAGCGAAGCTATGCCGATTCCCAGCGGAATCCGGCGGCCTCCACGCCCGCCCGCAGGTGTGCGATGCCGGCATCCACCAGCGCCGGATCGCCTTTGACGCCGAGTTCGATCCTGCGTCCGCCGTCGGGCATGAACGAAGGCAGGCTGAACAGCTTGAGCAGCGGAAAGCGCGCGACGTTGGCTTCCATCAATGGCAGCAGCTGGCTCTCTCCGGCGCCATAGACGACGATGGCGCGTTCCTGCGGCGCCTCGCGCCGCAGTGCCGGGTACCACGTCGCCAACACCCAATCGAGCATCGGCCACGCCATCTGCGGAAATCCGGGAAAGAAGTGGTGGTCGCGAATCGCGAAGCCCGCGACGCGGTTCACCGGATTGGGCACGATGCGCGCGCCTTCCGGAAATTCGGCCATCAACACGCGGTGCGGATACGCTTCGGCGCCGAAGCGCGCCTCGATCTCCGCAACGGCCTCCGGATGCCGCGCGAGCGGGACGCCGAGCGCCGCCGCGGCTGCCTGCCGCGTGTGGTCGTCGGGCGTGGCGCCGATGCCGCCAAAGCTGAACATCAGGTCGCCGCGGGCAAAGGAGTCGCGCAGGATCGCGGTCAGGCGCTCGCGGTCGTCGCCGAGATAATGCACGAAGTCCAGCGCGAGCCCGCGCGCGGCGAGCGTGTCGATCACATGGGGCAGGTGCTTGTCCTGCCGCTTGCCCGACAGAATCTCGTCACCGATGATCAGCGCGCCGATGCCCATGGCGAATTATGGCTCAAGGCGCGCGCCGCGGTGCGCGAACGCATGTTGCTGCCGCGCCGTTCAGGCGTCGATGGACTCCGGCAGCTTGTCCTGCATCTGGCTCATCATGCTGACGAACGCGCGGTCGATCAGCGGCTCGGCCTCGACCAAGCGCGCGCGGTCGTTGCGGAAGCGCTCGGCCAGTTCCTCGGCAGTCATCGACAGCGCCTTCTGGCCCTGGCGGTTGGTGAACAGGTAGGTGCCGCGCAGCGGGCTCACCCAGGCGAGCTTGGCGAATGCGAGCTGTCCGTCGTCGGACTCGAACTCGATCCACATTCCGCGTTCCATGCTGCGGGCGATTTCCAGGTAATCGTCGTCGATGACCTCGCGTTCCGGTTCGGGAGGCTCCGGTACGGCGTCGGTCATGGCCTCGGCCAGCGCTTCGGCCTTGGCGGCCAGCGTCGCGTCGCCGGCGGCCTTGGCCATTTCCGCCTGGACCTTGGCGGCCTCCGCAACCGCCGCAGTCGGTGAACGCTCTGCCGCAAGCGACGGCTTGACCGCCGCGGCGTGCGCCTCGACCAGGTTCGCCATGAATGATTCGCGCTCGGCCGGCGGCCAACCCTGGCTGTGCATGCCTGCAGACAGCCGCTTCAGCAACGAGGGCAGCAACGCCACCAGGTGCCTGCGGTCTTCCGGCGACTTCTTGGGCTGGATGCTCCAGACGAGGTCCTCCAGCGTCGTGACCGCGGAACCCCACGCCTCGCTTTCCTCGCCGTCGCTGAGGTAGATGTGAGACAACGCCGCGTCCCAATTCTGGCGCAGGAACGACGCCAGGAAGTTGGGCACCGGATAGGCCTCGATCCTGCGCTCGATTTCGGCTTTGGCGACGACCGAGGCAATCTGCTGCCGGTCGCGCTGGTTGATCTCCTCGGCCGTGGTCTGGATGTTCGTTTCGGCGGCTTTCTCTTCCTCCGCCAGAAACGCTTCCAGCACGACGCGCTGGTCTTCGAAGATCGCGAGATCGTCGGAAAAGTTGTCCAGGATGGCGTGGACGATCTCGCTGATCTTCTTGTACAGCGGATCTTCCTGCCCCATGACCGGGGACCAGCCCAGTCCCGCCTGCGCCAGCGCGTTGACCAGCAAGCGCGACGGATGCGTCTTCTTGGCGAAGAACGCGCCGTCGAGCATCGCCGCCTTCAGCACGGGAATCTGGATGCGCGCCAGCAGCGCCTTGATTCCGTCCGGCAGGTCCTTAGTGTCGAAGATGAAGTCGAACAGCATGGCGACCATCTCGATCGTCATCGACTCGATCTGGTTCGCCTTCTGGCCGAGCGGAGACTCCTGCAGGTCCCGCAGCACGTTGTGCATGCCCTGCGGGATGCCCGAGAAGGCGACGGTGGCGCCGCCGACGTCGAAGTCCGTCTGGCCGGCCTGAAGTTTGGTCAGGCCCTCGTGCAGGTCCTGCGTGGAAATGATCGGCGCGCCCGGCACGTAGCCGGACGGCGTGGGCGCCATCGGCGAAAACGAGTAGCCGCCTGGCGGCTGGATCTGCGGGAAGTCCCCGCCTTGCGGCGACATCGGTGCGCCCATGTGGCTGGGCATCGCGGCACCGAGCACCGAACCGAACGTCTCATCCATGCCATGCGGCGACGCGTGCGGAGCCGACGATGGCGTCGCGCTGCCGTACATGCGCTTGAACATGGCCATGACGTCGACTTCTGGCGGTGGCTGGTTGACCTTGGCCCTCGCGGCTTCGGCGCGCGCGTGCATGCGGTCGGAGGCGCCACCACGATTGATGATCGACGGGCGCATCGCCGCGGGAATGACCTTGAGCTTGGCCAGATGCTGATTCAGCTCCGCATAGATGACGCCGATGTCGCCCATCGGCGCCTGGTTCAGTTCCTTCAGGATCTGGAACTTGATTCGCCGGTCGGTCTTGACGGTCTTCAGCGCTTCGGCGAACGCCTCGACGATGGCCGCCGGGGAAATGGGATTGGCGTCGGTGCCGAGATCCGGCCGGCCCAACAGGAAGCCCAGGCCGCGGTTCAGCGTCAGCAATTCGTCGTGGGACAGGTTCTCCACGATCCGGGTGATGTTGCCCGTCAGGACCGACTCGTCCATCGACGAGGTCTCGACCAGCGTCAGATTCGCGGTATCCGCCTTGGAGAAGTCCGCCTTCTCGGCCGTCTTGCCGGCGATGCGGTCGTTGATCGTCCGGCGCAGCTGCCTTTCGAACTCCGCCATCAGCGCGGGCCGCTCGCCCTTCAGCGCGTGCCGCGCATCGAGATAGAGCTGCTGCTCCTCGCGCACGTCGGACTTGTTGGCGCGGTCCATGAGCAGCTCGCCCACGCGGTCCATCATCTGCGCGAACGAAGTGGTCAGGCGCGAGATCGCGAGATCCCGGCAATCGCCGAGTATCTTGGTGGTTTCCCGCGGCGTGGCGTGGTGTACCGCCGCCTCGGGTTTGGTCGTCGCGTTCACGGCATGGATCCGGGTTGTCCTGTCGCCTGCCATCCTTGTTGCCCCTGCCCATCAAGGCGCCCGGGATACTCGCTCCCGGCAGCCTGTCGATGACCTCGCGATCGCCATTCGCTGCCCGCCAGACAATTCACGCGAATTATTAGCAGACAAGCTCTTAGGCAACAAAACCGCGAACTTACTGTAGCACGGGCCACCGAGCATGCCAAACGTCCCGGCGCATGGCTATCGGATGAGGTCGGCCCATGCTCGTTCGACCCGTTTGAAGGAAACCGGATAGGGGGTCTTCAGCTCCTGCGCGAACAGCGATACCCGGAGTTCCTCCAGCAGCCACCTGAAGGCCTCGAGCGCCGGCTCGGTGCGTCCGGCCTGGGCGTTGCGGTCTGCCCGTTCCCGGTAGTGCTGCCAATGCTGCGCGACCTGTTCGGCATGCCTGGCGTCACGATCCGGCCGCCCCGCATATTTGGCGAGGCGCCGGTCGAGCGCTTTCAGGTATCGAGGCAGATGCTGCAATTGCGGCCACGGCGTCGCGGAAAAAAATCCGGGGTAGACAAGCGCGTCGCGTTGCGACCTGACCTCCGCCGCGAGCCGCGATTGCGCAGGCGGCAAGCCGGCTAGCCGTGGGCCAAGCGCCGCGTGTTCGGCCGCAATGTCGGCGAGCAGCCTGAACGCGCCCTCGGCCACCGCGGGCAGGCGCGTGCGCGCACGCTTGACCTGGTCAGCGAAGGCCCGCTCGTTGCGCGGCAGCGGATCGTCGCCGATGAAGGCGCGGTCGGTCGCCGCTGCAAGCACGTCGGCCAGAAGCCGGTCGGTGGCGACCGTGGTCTTCAACTGCAATGCAGCCTGGGCGAATCCCGGACCGCCCTTGTCGAAGCGCGCCGTCGCATCCTTGAGGTTCAGCTTGAGCAGGCGCATGACGCCGGCGCGGGTCGATGCCTCCGCGCCGTCCCGCGTATCGCGCATGGCCAGCGAGACGCTGTCGCCATCATCCACCAGCGCGGGATAGCCGGTCAGGCGCTGCGCGCCGCGCGTGACGACCAGCGTCTCGGGCAGGTCGCCGAAATCCCATTTCCGGATTCCCCGCTTTTCCTGCACGGGCGCGCCTTCGGCAAACGACATTTGCGCGGCCTCGCCCAAGCTGCGCGCGCAGAGCTGCGAGGTCGCGGCCCGTCGCCAGTTCGCCGCCGCCCGCGTCGACGACGCGCACGTTGACGATGAGGTGCGGCGGCAAATCGACGCCATCCCACACGTCGGTCGGCGGTGCGTCGCCCAGCCGGTCGCGCAGATAGCTGCGCAAGGCATCCGGCAAGTGTGTCGCAAGGTCCGGCGAGGACTCGAGGAACGCGGTGACGACCTCGGCCAACGGAATCAGGCGATTGCGCCATGCCTTGGGCATCGATTTCAGATAGTGCGTGACTTTTTCCCGGATCATTCCGGGGACCAGCCAGCTCAAGCGCGCATCGTCCAGCCGGTTCAGCAGCGGCAGCGGCACCGTCAGCGTCAGGCCATCGAGCGGATGTCCAGGCGAGAAGCGATACTTGAGCGGCAGCGCGGTCCCGGCAAGATCGATCGCGGTCGGATATTGCTCAACGGTGACCTGCGACGCCGCGTGCCGCATCAGGTATTCGCGGGTCAGGAAAAGTATTCGCGGATCGTTGCTCTCCGCCTGCGCGCGCCAGCGCTCGAAGGCCACCAGCGAATGCACATGTTCCGGCACGTGTTCGGCGTAGAACGCCGCGATGGTCTCGTCGTCGACCAGCACGTCCTGCCGCCGCGCCTTGTGCTCGAGCTCCGCGACCTCCGCGACCAGTTTCCGGTTGTGGGCGAGAAACGCTCCGCGCGTGGCCAATGCGCCAGGCACCAGCGCCTCGCGAACGAAGACCTCGTGCGCGACGGCCGGATCGATCGCGCCGAACGAAACCATGCGCCTCGCCACCAGCGTCAAGCCGTACAGCGAAACGCGCTGCGCCGCCACGACCTCGCCGCGCTTCTCCTCCCAATGAGGTTCGAAGTATTCGCGGGTGACCCGATCCCCCGCCACCTCCTCGATCCAGTCGGGCTCGATCCTGCGCGGCGCAGCGCGCGAACAGGCGCGACGTCTCCGTGAGCTCCGCGGCCAGGATCCACTTGCTGGCCCCGCCCTTCCCCTTCCGCGCCAGTCCCGACCCCGGATGCAGGTAGAACTTGAGGCCGCGCGCGCCCAGGTAATGCTCGTCGGCATCCGACTTGGACGCCGATGTTGCCGAGCAGCCCCGCCAGCACCGCCTTGTGCAGTATCGCGTAGCGCGGAGCATCGATGACCGGCGGCAGTTGCGGCGACCATTTCCAGCCCGCCTCCTCCAGCGTCGCCACCAGCTGCTGGTGAACGTCGCGCCACTCGCGCAGCCGGAGCCACGAGACGAACTGCGCCCGGCATGCGTCGACCAGCCTGCGGTGCGACATCTTCTGCGCCAGCGCATCACCGAAGAATTCCCACAAGGCAACCAGCGACAGGAAGTCGGAGCGCTCGTCGCGGAACTTGAGATGCGCCTGGTCCGCCGCCTGCTGCCGTTCCAGCGGCCGCTCGCGCGGATCGGGCACCGCAAGCGCGCTCGCGATCACCAGCGCCTCGGGCAGGCAGCCGGCATCGCGTGCCGCGAGCACGATGCGTCCGATGCGCGGATCGAGCGGCAGCCGTGCGAGTTCGCGGCCCAGCGGCGTCAGGGCTCGTTCGCCGTCCACGGCACCCAGTTCCTGCAGCAGCTGATAGCCGTCGGCAATCGCCCTCGGTCCCGGCGGCTCGAGGAACGGAAACGCATCGACCGCGCCAAGCTCCAGCGATGCCATGCGCAGGATTACCGCTGCCAGCGACGAGCGCAGGATTTCCGGATCGGTGAATTCCGGCCGCGCGGCAAAATCGTCCTCGTCGTACAGGCGCACGCAGATGCCGTCCGCCACGCGGCCGCAGCGCCCGGCGCGCTGGCGGGCCGCGGCCTGCGACACCTTCTCGATCTGCAGCAGCGTCGTCTTGTTGCGCAGCGAATAGCGTTTCACGCGCGCCAGTCCCGCATCGATCACGTAGCGAATCCCCGGGACCGTGAGCGACGTTTCCGCGACGTTGGTGGCGAGCACGATCCTGCGGCCGTTGCCGGGCGCGAAGATTCGCTGCTGGTCGGCCACCGACAGCCGCGCGAACAACGGCAGGATCTCGATCTGGGCCGCATAGGGACGGCGCGCGAGCCCGCGGCGCAGCAGGTCGCCGGTCTCCCTGATCTCGCGCTCGCCCGGCAGGAACACGAGGATGTCGCCCGGACCTTCGCGCCACAGGTCCTCGGCCGTGGCGACGATGGCCTCCTCCAGTTCCTCCTCGTCGTCGGACTCGTTCGCAAGCACGGCGTCGCTCGCGTCGCCACCCTTGCGCAATGGCCGGAAGCGCACGTCGACGGGAAACACGCGGCCGGAAACCTCGATGACCGGCGCCAACTTTCCGCCGGCGCCGAAGTGCCGCGCGAAACGATCCGCGTCGAGCGTGGCCGACGTGACGATCACCTTCAAGTCGGGCCGCTTGGCGCAAAGCTGCTTGAGGTAGCCCAGCAGGAAGTCGATGTTGAGGCTGCGTTCGTGTGCTTCGTCGACGATGATCGTGTCGTAGGCCTCGAGGTTCCGGTCGCCCTGCGTCTCCGCGAGCAGGATGCCGTCGGTCATCAGCTTGATGTACGCGTCCGGATGCGTCTGGTCGGTGAAGCGCACCTTGTAGCCGACGGCCTCGCCCACCGGCTGCCCCAGCTCGTGCGCAATGCGCGTCGCCACGGCGCGCGCGGCGATCCGCCGCGGCTGCGTGTGGCCGATGAGACCCTTCTCGCCGCGCCCCGCCGCCAGGCAGATCTTGGGCAACTGCGTCGTCTTGCCCGAGCCCGTCTCGCCGCAGACGATGACGACCTGATGCTCGCGGATCGCGCGCGCGATCTCCTCGGCGCGCTGCGCGACCGGCAGATCGGCCGGATACGAAATGGCGGGCTTGGCCGCCGCGCGCGCCGCGCATTTCGCGATCGAGCGTTCGACGTCGGCGGCAAGGCGCGTCCATTCCGGCTCGGACGCGCGCTGCACCCGTGCGCGGTCGATGCGCCGGGCGAGGCGTGCCGCGTCCCGGGCCATGGCCAGCGACAATCGGGCGAAAGGAGCGGGGCAGCTTGCGTGGCCATTGCAGGGTTATCATTATCCCTTGCGGGCGTCAGCGTGGCGCGTGCGTTTCCCATTCCGGAGGTCCATCCGATGCATTCCTCAATTGCCGGCCGGCCCGGCCGAAAGCTCCTGTCCGCCGCTGCTGGCGGCTCTGCTCGCCACGACGGCGTTGGCGATCGACGCCGCGACGCTGCGCTGGGCGGGCCGCGGCGACATGCAGACGACCGATCCGTATTCGCAGAACGAGAACCTCACCAACAACATCAACGTCCTGGTCTACGAACCGCTGCTCGTATCGGGACAAGAAGCTGGGTCTCGTGCCCGGACTCGCCGAATCCTGGACGCAGGTCAATCCGACCACGTGGCGCTTCAAGCTGCGCCCGGGCGTCAAGTTCCACGACGGCACGCCGTTCACCGCCGACGACGTCGTGTTCAGCTTCGAGCGCGCGCGCGCCGACACGTCGCAGCTGCGCGTGTACGCGCAACGCGTCGGGCATCCCCAAGAAGATCGACGACCTCACCGTCGAGTTCACGACCAACGGGCCCAACCCGATCGAACTCGAGCACGTCCAGACCATCGGCATCATGAGCAAGGCCTGGTGCGAGAAGAACCGCGCGACCAAGCCGCAGAACTTCACGCAGAAGGAGGAGATGATCACCGCGCGCCAGGCCAACGGCACCGGCCCCTATTCGCTGAAGTCGCGCGAGCCCGACGTCAAGACGGTGCTGGTCAAGAATCCGAACTGGTGGGGCATCAAGGCCGGCAGGTGGGAAGGCAACGCCGACGAAGTGATCTACACGCCGATCGTGTCGGACGGGACGCGCGTCGCCGCGCTCATTTCCGGCGAAGTGGACCTGGTCAACGATCCGCCGCCGCAGGACGTGCCGCGCCTTACGCAGACGCCCGGGATCAAGGTCCTCGAAGGCACGGAAAACCGCATCGTGTTCATCGGCATGGACCAGTTCCGCGACGAATTGCTGTATTCGAACGTCAAGGGCAAGAACCCGCTCAAGGACAAGCGCGTCCGCGAGGCCCTGTACTACGCGGTCGACATCGAGGCGATCAAGAAGAACACGATGCGCGGACTGTCGGCGCCGTCGGGCGCGATGCTGCCGTCGACGCTGCAGACGACGCCCGAGGTCGAGAAGCGGCTGCCCTTCGACCGCGAGCGCGCGAAGAAGCTGTTGGCCGAGGCCGGCTATCCGAACGGCTTCGAAGTCACGCTCGACTGCCCGAACAACCGCTACATCAACGACGAGAAGATCTGCCAGGCGCTGGCGGCGATGTGGTCGCAGATCGGCGTGAACACCAAGGTCAACACGATGCCGCGCGCCGTGTATTTCCCGAAGCTCGAGAAGAACGACACGAGCATGTACATGCTGGGCTGGGGCGGCGGCACGACCGATGCGATCTTCATCCTGCAGCCGGTGCTCGCGACCAAGAACGGCAAGGGCGACGGCGACTACAACTACGGGCGATACACGAACCCCAAGCTCGACGAGTTGCTGGCGAAGATCAAGGTCAACGTGAACGCGGACCAGCGGCTGAACGAGATCCACGCGGCGCTGCTGGCGCACAACGCGGAGACCAACCACATTCCGCTGCACCGGCAGGTGATTCCGTGGGCGGCGCGCGCCAACGTCACGGCCGTGCACCGCGCCGACAATCAGGTCATGCCCTATTGGGTGACGGTGAAATAAGGGTCAGGGTTCAAGCTCGCGGCGGGCAGCGGCCGGGCGATATAGCGTGTCACAGCCCAGGTCACCGCCACCGTGACCGCCGCCCCGGCGGCAAACAGCCCCCACGCGCCGGCGCCGCCGTCGAGCGCCGCGTTGTGCGCCGCTTCGAGCACCATCCCCGTCGCCAGGAACGAAGGAACGGCGCGCAGGTCGTAGCGCAGCACCCACCACAGCAGCACGAAGCTCACCAGTCCCCTGACCACGCCGCGCAGCAGTGCGCCTTCCGGTTCACCGCCGCCGGCCAGCGCGACCGCGCAGGAAACGAACACCAGCAGCAGCGCGGCCATCCACGGCCGGTGACTCCAGCCGCGCGTGCCGCGATCGAGCAGGTAGAGAATGAACAGCGCCGCGCCGCTCGCGCCCGCGAGTTCGATCGGATCGATCAGCGCGCCGGCCAGCGGCCACGCCAGCGACGCCAGCTTGAGCGCGGGCCACAGTGGCGCGGTCCGCGGCGCCAGCACACCGGAGACGCGCCGCCAAGCCCGCCACGGTCAGGGCGACCGCGACTCCGACGGCCCAGGCCGGAAGCCTCGTCGCCAGCGGCGTCGGTAGCGTCGAACGCGCGTACCACGCTCCGACGCCAGCCAGCAGCGCCATGAGTCCCGCGGTCAGCACTGACGCAAACAAGCCGCCGGCAATCGTCGTGGCGAGCTGCGATGCCACCGGCTCCGCCGTGCTCAGTTGCATCGCGATCTCCGGCCAGGAGTTCGCCATGTCGATCACCGCAACGATCATGGCCAGCGCGCCGACGACGAACAGCGCGCGCTTGTCGCAATGGCCGTGGTTCCAGCTGATGACCGCGAAGATCAACGCGGCCAATGCGCCCAGTGCCGTCGCGAACACGCCGGCGTACTTGACGACCTGCAGGCGATTGTCGCGCTCGGTTTCGGCGCGCTGCCAGGCCTCCGGCACGAATACGGAGCGCCCGGCCGACGCCACTTCGTCGCCCGCCAGCAGCACCTGGATGCGCGCCTCGCCGTCCTTGCCCACGAAGACTTTCGGGTCCGCGAAAACGATCGTCCAGTCGCTGCGCGCGTCGCGCTTCGTCAACTCGGCGGTACGAAGTTGCAGCTGGGAGGCGTCCAGCCCGAATTGGTCGCGCACTACCCGCCGCGCGACGTCCAGCGCCGCATCGCGCGCGAGGTTCGCGCCCGGCGCACCTTCGGGCAGCCGGTGCCGCACCTGCCGGACCTGGCCATTGCCGATCACGGTGACGCGCCATTCCTCGGTCCGTTCCACGACGTCGCCGTCGAAGCGGGCAAAGCGCACGTCCCACATCGGCGGCGCAAGCGCGTTGCCGGCGAGAGCGCGATACGCGTCCGCACCCGCCTCGCGCCAGACAAAGCGTTGCGCGAGGCTCTGTCCTAACTCTCCGCTGCCGGCGCGGATGTCGGAGAAGTGTCGCCATCCCGTGCCGAGCACAACGCCCCGTTCGCCAAGCGCCGCCACGGCTGTGGCTTCGGCGCCCGCGCGAGTCGACAGTCAGCGCCGGCACATCCGCAGACGAATGGCGTGCACGCTAGCCACGCCGCCAGTCCGGCCACGCCCAGCACAGGCAGCGCGCGCTGCAGCGCGCCGGCGTGCATGCCGACCGTTTCCGCGCGAATTCGCTCGACGGTGCGGCGCGCCGCGGCGGCCGATGGCTGCCATGCGCCGTTCCACAACGCGGCGGGGAGCTCGCTCCACGCGCCGGACTGCGCGCGCCGGATGCCGATGACCGCAAGCGGGACGGCCGCAGCCGCGAGCACGAGCGCGCGCTGCACCCATGCGCCCGGCGCGTCGACCAGGAACAGCGGGATCGAGAACAGCGACAGGTCGAACAGCGCATGCAGGAGGATCGTCGGCAGCAGGCCGAAGCGAAGGTAGATCAGCGCCCACAGCGTCGCGGGCAGCAGGAGCTCGACCAGCCGCGAATACGCGGGAAGGCCGGGGTAGTTGGCATGGGCGCCCGCGAACACCACCGCCTGCAGCACCACGGCGAACCCGATCCAGAGCGTGCGCTGTCCGAAATGCGTGCCGAGCAGCGCGGCGAGCGCCAGCGGAATCGCGCGGAACGCGCACTCCTCCATGAATCCCGCCTGCAGCGACAGGGCGATCGGCGCCAGCGCCGGCACGAACGACGAGAGCACGTTGGGATCGGTGAGCGACTCGGAGGGCTGCCACCAGCCCAGCCACCGGTTGGTCACGAAGTAGAACGCTGAGATCAGCGCCAGTTCGAGCGGCACGAACAGGTAGCCGCCCGCGGTCCTTCCGGCGACCTGCACCGTCGCGCCCGCTTCGCGCGACCACACGCGCCACAGCTGCGGATGGTGCGGAAATGCGCGTCGCGACAGGCTCTCCGCCGCCATGAACACGAGGCCGTACCCAAGTGTGCCGGCGACGAGCGCCAGCATCGCCATGCCGATCTGCTGGACCCAGAAGTTGGCCACCGTTTCCGCGGTATCGAAGCCGAACCAGGCGGCGGGTGCGGACGCAAGCACCGTCAACGCCATCAGGCCGCCGACGACGGCGCCCGCCACGAGCGCCGGCCGCCACAGCAGCCAGCGACGGCGCAGCAGCCACAGCACCGCGATGATGCAGCCGCCGATGCCGTACAGCGCGCCCGCGGCGAGGCTGGCGAAATTGGCGATCGTGTTGTTGGCGCTGCGCATTTCCTGGAAGCTGCGGTCGAATTTCTCCGGCACGTGCACAAAGGGGGCGACGCCGGTCAATTCATCGCCGGTGACCGTGACCCGCAGGCGGATGCTGGCGCCGGCGTACCGCTCGTCGCGTTCGAACACGAACTGGTGATCGACGCGGCCGGTCGGTCGCGTTTCCTGCGACTGCTCGAGCAGGTGATAGGGGCCGAAGTCGACGTGCCAGTCGTCGCGGGCCCGCGTGCGCGCCAGGTCCAGCGCGACCGCGGCGTCGAGCGCCTTGGTCGCCGCCCTCGCGGACATAGGTTTCCGGCACGCGCCGCGCAAATCCCTGGAGCGCGCCGTCGGGCCGGAAACGGATCACCGCTTCCTCGACGACGCCGGGCTTGAACAGTCGCACTTCCCACCAATACGGCGCATACACATTGCCCTCGACCATCTGCGCGAACGCCGGCTTGCCGCCGCCTTCCAGCTCGATGTAGTTCTGCGCACCCTGGTCGTTGCGGAAGCGCGCCGCGGTGCGCGGGTCGTCGAAGGCGACGAGGTTGCGCTCCCTGGCCAGCGCCAACGCCTTGGCCACCGCGTCATGCCGGGAGAGCTTGATGTCGAGGTTGACCAGCGGAATCGCCAGCGGGAACAGCCGCCACGCGAGCACCAGGCACATCGCGGCCGAGGCAGCCGTAGGCGATCCAGAAAGCGGGCCGGCGCGTGGGTCGAACCATGAGGCCGGTCATGCCTTGCCGATCTCGATGACTCCCTCGGACGCGAGGCGCATCGAGGGCGGCATCGTCCAGCGCGAGCCGTTCGCGCAACACCTGCAGCGTGTGCTGGGCCAAGAGCGGCGGCGGCCGCTCGGGCGCGAGCGGCGTCCCCGACATCCTGACCGGCACGTTCACCTGCGGAACGCTGCCGGCGAGCGGATGCGGCAGGTCGAGTTTCATGCCGCGCGCCAGCAACTGCGGATCGGCGAACACCGCATCGAGCTTGTTGATCGGGCCGCACGGCACGCCAACTTCTTCCAGCGCGGCGAGCCACTCGCGCTGCGTTCGCGCGGCGATGGCGCCGGCGACCAGCGGCACGAGCGCGTCGCGATTGCGGACGCGGTCCACGTTGCGCGCGAAGCGCTCGTCGCGCGCCCATTCCGGATGGCCGGCGACCGCGCAGAACTTCGCGAACTGGCTGTCGTTGCCGACGGCGAGGATCAGATGGCCGTCGGCGCACGCGAACACCTGGTAGGGGACGATGTTCTGGTGCGCGTTGCCGGCGCGACCCGGCGGCGTGCCGGAGACCAGGTGGTTCATTGCCATCACCGCCATCATCGCCACGGCGGAATCGAGAAGCGCCAGATCGATGTGCTGGCCCTGCCCCGTGCGGTCGCGATGCTGAAGCGCCGCCAGGATTCGCCACCGCCGCGTACATGCCGGTCATCAGGTCGGTGATCGCGACGCCCGCCTTCTGCGGGCCGCCGCCGGGCAGATCGTCGCGTTCGCCGGTGACGCTCATGAATCCGCTCATGCCCTGGATGATGAAGTCGTAGCCGGCGCGATCGGCGTACGGGCCCGTCCTGTCCGAATCCGGTGATCGACGCGTAGACCAGGCGCGGATTGAGCGCCGCCACGCTCGCGTAGTCGAGGCCGTACTTGGCGAGGCCGCCGACCTTGAAGTTCTCCACCAGCACATCGGCCTGCAGCGCGAGATCGCGCACGATGCGCTGTCCTTCGGGCTTGGTGAAATCGACCGCGACCGACAGCTTGCCGCGATTGCACGCGAGGTAGTACGCCGCCTCCGACGTGTCGTTGCCTTGCGCATCCTTGAGGAACGGCGGACCCCACGCGCGCGTGTCGTCGCCGCTTCCCGGCCGCTCGATCTTGATGACGGTCGCGCCCAGGTCGGCGAGCAGTTGCGTGCACCACGGACCGGCGAGCACGCGCGACAGGTCGAGGACGGTGAGGTGGGAGAGCGGACCCACGGTCATGCGGCCGCCCACGCTCGCCGAAGGACGTTGCTCGCTGCCCGCCGAGGGGGCGCTGTTCGCGGCTCGGGACGGCCCGTCGCCGCTCACCCCTCAGGCAGCCTTCAGCGCGACGAGGACTTCGTCCAGCATCTTCTTCGCATCGCCGAACAACATCCGGTTGTTGTCCTTGTAGAAGAGCGGATTGTCGACACCGGCGTAGCCCGACGCCATGCTGCGCTTCATGACGATCGAGTGCTTGGCCTTCCAGACTTCGAGCACCGGCATGCCGGCGATCGGGCTCGTCGGGTCGTCCTGCGCCGCCGGGTTCACGATGTCGTTGGCGCCGATGACGATCGCGACGTCGGTGGTGGGGAAATCGTCGTTCAATTCGTCCATCTCGAACACGATGTCGTACGGCACCTTGGCCTCGGCCAGCAGCACGTTCATGTGGCCGGGCATGCGGCCGGCGACGGGATGAATGCCAAACCGCACATTGACGCCCTTTGCCCGCAGCGCCTGCGTGATCTCGTTCACCGTGTGCTGTGCCTGCGCGACGGCCATGCCGTAGCCGGGGACGATGATGACGTTCTTGGCGTCGCGCAGGAGCTCGGCCGTCTCCGCGGCCAGGATCGGATTCACTTCGCCTGCGGGTTGCGCGGCGCCCGCCGCGGCGGGCGCGCCGCCGTCGGTGCCGAAGCCGCCGGCGATCACGGAGAGGAAGTGGCGATTCATCGCCGAGCACATGATGTAGGAAAGGATCGCGCCGCTCGAGCCGACCAGCGCGCCGGTCACGATGAGCAGGTCGTTGTTGAGCATGAAGCCCGTCGCGGCCGCGGCCCAGCCCGAGTAGCTGTTGAGCATCGAGACGACGACCGGCATGTCGGCGCCGCCGATGGCCATCACCATGTGCACGCCGAACAGCAGCGCGACGACGGTCATGACGATCATCGGCGTCATCGCCTCGGCCACGCTGTGCGCGTGGATGAAGGCGTAGCCGAAATAGATGACGACCAGCAGCCCGCGAGGTTGAGCAGGTGCCTGCCGGGAAGCAGCACGGGCTTGCCGGTGATCTTGGCGGAGAGCTTGCCGAAGGCGATCACCGAACCGGAAAACGTCACGGCGCCGATCAGCACGCCCAGGTACATCTCGATCTCGTGGATCGTGTTCTCGGCCGGCGTGAGGCCGACCGACACCGCCGGATCGATGAAGTTGGCGTAGCCGACGAGCATCGCCGCGAGACCGACGAGGCTGTGCATCAGCGCCACCAGCTCGGGCATCTGCGTCATCTGCACGACGCGCGCCGCATACAGGCCGATCGCTGCGCCGACGGCCATCGCGCCGATGATGTAGGGCAGGCCGGCGGGGGTCACCTGCACGCCGAAGATCGTGGCGACCACCGCGATCGCCATGCCGATCATTCCGTACAGGTTGCCGCGCCGCGACGTTTCCTGGTTGGACAGGCCGCCCAGGCACAGGATGAAGAGAATCGTGGCGCCGATATAGGAGACGGTCGAGAGACTGGAGGTCATGATCGTCGCCTCTTATTTGCGAAACATCTGCAGCATGCGCTGGGTCACGGCGAATCCGCCGAACATGTTGATCGTGGCCAGCGCGATGGCGGCCACGGACAGCCAGCGTATCCACTCCTGCGGACGCGTCAGGTCGGCGGAGATCTTCGACAGGTCCGGCGCGATCTGCACCAGCGCGCCGATGGCGATGATGCTGCTGACCGCGTTGGTCACGCTCATCAGCGGCGTATGCAGCGCGGGCTTCACGTTCCACACCACCATGTAGCCGACGAAGCAGGCCAGGATGAACACGGTGAAGTGGCCGAGGAAGGAAGCCGGCGCGAAGCGGCCGACCAGCAGGAACAGCAGCGCGCCGACGCCGAAGATGACGGCCGTCTTGGTGCCCGCCATCGGACCGCTTGCCTCGCCGTGCCCCTTGGCCTTGGGGACGACCGCGGTGGGCTTGGCGACTGCCGGCGGCGCCGCGGGAAGCTTCGGCGGCGGCGGCCGGCCACGTGATGGTGCCGTCCTTGATGACGGTGAGGCCGCGGATCGCGTCGTCCTCCATGTTGACGTCGACCACGCCGTCCTTGGTCTTGCACAATTCCTCGGTGAGCCGCAGCAGGTTGTTCGAGTACAGCGTCGACGACTGCCTGGCGAGGCGGCTCGCGAGGTCGGTATAGCCGACGATCGTGACGCCGTGCCTGACCACCGCCGTGCCGGGCTCGGTGAGCTCGCAGTTGCCGCCCTGCTCGGCCGCCATGTCGACGATGACGCTGCCGGGCTTCATGCTCTTCACCATGTCGGCGGTGATGAGCTTGGGCGCCGGCTTGCCCGGGATCAGCGCGGTGGTGATGATGATGTCCGACTTCGCGCGCCTGCTTCGCGTACATCTCGCGCTGGGCCTGCTGGAAGCCTTCGCTCATCACCTTGGCATAGCCGCCGCCGCCGGAGCCCTCTTCCTCGTAGTCGACCTTGACGAACTCGCCGCCGAGCGACGTCACCTGGTCGGCTACCTCCGCCCGGGTGTCGTTGGCACGCACGATCGCGCCCAGGTTCGCGGCGGTGCCGATCGCGGCAAGCCCCGCCACGCCCGCGCCCGCGATGAAGACCTTCGCCGGCGGAATCTTTCCGGCCGCGGTGATCTGGCCGTTGAAGAAGCGGCCGAACGCATTGGCGGCCTCGATGACGGCGCGGTAGCCGCTGACGCCGGCCATCGACGTGAGCGCGTCCATCTTCTGGGCCCGCGAGAGCTGGCGCGGCAGGCTGTCGATCGCGAGCACGGTGGCCTTCTTCGCGGCCAGCTGCTGCATCAGCGCGGGGTTCTGGGCCGGCCAGATGAAGTCGACCAACATGCCGCCCTCGCGGATCAGCCCAACTTCCTCCGGGCTCGGCGGGCGCACCTTGAAGACGATGTCCGATTTGGCCCAAAGCTCGGCCGCCGTGGGCACGACCTCGGCACCCGCGGCGCGGTAGGCGTCGTCGGTGAAGTTGGCGGCCTCTCCCGCACCCGACTGGACGGCGACGCGGAAGCCCAGCTTGATCAGCTTCTCGACGACCTCCGGCACGGTGGCCACGCGCTTCTCGCCCGGGAAGACTTCCGTGGGCACTCCGATCAGCAATGACATTCCTGGCTCCCTGGCTACGTGCGCCGGCCGCAACCGCACGACTGCGGCGCGTCCGGATCGTTGTTCTGGTGGTGGGGTCGATGCATCGGGTGGCAACGCCGCGTCAGATCTGCGCCGCGATCGCGCGGCCCAGGTCGACGGTGGTGGCGCGGCCGCCCAGGTCCGGCGTCTTCGGCGCGTCCTTGTCCGCGAGCACGCGTTCGATCGCAGCGACAACCGCGTTCGCCGCGTCTTTGTATCCCAGGAAGTCTAGCATCAGCGCCCCCGACCAGATCTGTCCGATCGGATTGGCAATGCCTTTTCCCGCGATGTCGGGCGCGGAACCGTGCACGGGCTCGAACAACGACGGGAACGTGCGCTCCGGATTCAGGTTGGCCGACGGCGCGATGCCGATCGTGCCGCACACCGCCGGTCCCAGGTCGGACAGGATGTCGCCGAAGAGATTGGAGCCGACGACAACGTCGAAGCGCTCCGGCCGCTGCACGAAGTGCGCGCTCAGGATGTCGATGTGGAAGGCATCGGTGCGGATGTCGGGATAGCCCTTGGCCATCTCCTTGAACCGCTCATCCCAGTACGGCATCGTGATCGAGATGCCATTCGACTTGGTCGCCGAGGTCACGTGCTTCGCGGCCCGCGTGCGCGCCAGCTCGAACGCGTACTTCATGATCCGGTCGACACCCTTGCGCGAGAACACCGTCTGCTGGAACACGATCTCGCGCTCGGTGCCCTCGAACATGCGACCGCCGACCGACGAATACTCGCCCTCGGTGTTTTCCCGCACCACGACAAAGTCGATCTCGCCGGGTTTCCGGTTGGCGAGCGGCGACGGGATGCCCGGCATCAGCTTGCACGGGCGCATGTTCACGTACTGGTCGAAGCCGCGCCGGAACTGGATCAGCGAGCCCCACAGCGAAACGTGATCCGGCACCGTCGCCGGCCAGCCCACCGCGCCGTAGAACATCGCCTCGAATCCGCGCAACTGGTCGAACCAGTCCTCCGGCATCATGCGGCCGTGCCTGGCGTAGTAGTCGCAGCTCCAGTCGAAGTGCGTGAACGCGAAGTCGATCGAGAACTTGCGGCCGACGGCTTCCAGCACGCGCAGGCCTTCCGGAACGACCTCCTTGCCGATGCCGTCGCCAGGCATCACTGCGATGCGATGCTTCCCCATCCCCGCCTCCCGTGGAACCGGCAAATTCTAGCAGCCGGACGGCAATCTAAGCCGATTGACCTATGGCCGCCGCCCGCGAACCCTTTGTAACATTTGTGCCGCGCAATGCAGAACGCGCTGTCACGAGGAGGTCCGATGCACGAACGCAACTACTGGATTGGCGTCGTCTCCAGGGACCACGTCGCCATCGGCGTCGGCGGCGGCTTCGCGCAGCTGAACCATGGCAAGGCCGGACCGCTCGAGCGCATGCGCGCCGGCGACGGCTTCGCGTACTACTCGCCGCGCACTGTCCTATCCGGACGGCGCGCCGCTGCAGGCCTTTACCGCGCTTGGGCGCATCCGCGACGGCAATATTTTCCAGGCAGGCAGTGATCGCCGCGATATGGGCGTCATGGCGGACCCGGCCACATTCCGGCCGTTTCGCCTCGCGGTCGACTACCTGCAGGTGCAGGACGCCCCGATCCGGCCACTGATCGAGGAACTCTCGTTCATCCGCAGCAAGACGCACTGGGGCGCCGCCTTCCGGTTTGGCTATCTCCGCGTACCGGAAGCGGACTTCGCGCGTATCGCCGCCGCCATGGGGCGCGACTTCGCCGCCGACTTTCCCGTGTCCCGGAGCGCCCCGGAGAAGATGCCGGATGAACAGCCCATTTCCGCGAACTCGACGTAGGACGGCCACTGCGCTATCGTCGACTTGTTGACGAAAGGCAGCGGGGCGACGATGGGCAGAATGGTGATTGCGCTGTTCCGGCCGAAGCCGGGCAAGGCCACGGACCTCATGGCGTGCATGCGCGACCACCTGCCGGTGCTGCGAGCGCAGGCGCTGGCGACGAGCCGGCCGTCGGTCGTGTTGCGCGCCGCTGACGGAACGCTGCTGGAAATCTTCGAATGGGTGTCGCAGGCGGCGATCGATTCCGCGCACACCAATCCCGCCGTACTCGCGTTGTGGGAGCGCTACGCGGCATGCTGCGACTACGTCACGCTGGGCGACTTGGCCGAGGCCGGCGTCATGTTTCCGGGATTTGAATTGGTCGAGATTTGACGCATCGATCGCGTCACCGCCGCGCCGTCCTGTTCATGGTCGTCGCGGCCGTCTGCTGGTCTTCCGGCGGCATCCTGGTGCGCCAGCTGTCGATCACCAACACCTGGGAAATCGTGTTCTGGCGGTCGCTGTTCATGGCGGCGTTCGTCAGCGGCGTCCTGCTCGTGATGCACGGCCGCGCCATGCCGCGCGCGGTGCGCGCCGTCGGCTGGCCGGGCGTTCTCTCCGGTCTGTTCCTTTCCGGCACGTTCTTTTTCTTCATCGCGTCGCTGACGCACACCACGGTGGCCAATACGTTCGTGCTGATGAGCGTGTCGCCGTTCCTGGCGGCAATTTCCGGCCGCCTGGTGCTGAAGGAGCCGGTGCCCAGGCGCACGTGGGTCGCCATGACCGTCGCCTTCGCGGGCATCGTCATCATGTTCGGCGACGCGATCGATTCCGGGCGTCTGCTCGGCAACCTGCTGGCGTTCGGCGTGTCGATCTGCTTTGCCGCGCAGCTCACGATGCTGCGCAAGTTCCACGCGACCGTCGACATGCTGCCGCAGGTGATGATCGCCGGCCTGTGGACGCTCGTCCCGGCTTTCCTGCTGGCCGGGGTCTTCGCCGCGACGCCGCGGGACATCGCCATCCTCGCTTTCATGGGCTGTGTCCAGCTCGGGGTCGGTTGCCTGCTGGCCACCGCCGCTTCGCGTACGCTGTCCGCGACGGAATTGGGATTGCTGGCGCTGCTCGAGCCGATCATCGGCCCGCTGTGGGTGTGGCTGCTGATGGGCGAGGATCCGGGCGGCAACGCGCTGCTGGGCGGCGTCATCGTGCTCGGCGCCGTCATCGCCAACGAGGCCTTCGCGGCGTGGCGCGGCCGCGACCCGGTGCTGCACGATCCCGCGCCCGGACCATGAAATCCGCCGGGGCCCGCGGCAGGGAAAGGACTCCGCTTCGTTGATGCTTCCGGACTTCCCCGCCGCGTTCTACGCCGTCGCGATCTTTGCGGTGCTCGTCACGGGCGTCGCCAAAGGGGCCTTCGGCCAGGGCTCGGGCGGCATCGCGGTGCCGCTGATGGCGATGTTCATCGCACCCAACGAAGCTGCCGGCATCATGCTGCCGATACTCTGCGCGATGGATCTCTTCAGCGTCCACGCGTACCGCGGGCAGTGGTCGCGCGCGCACCTCGCGATCCTGCTTCCAGGCGCGCTCGTCGGCATCGCCCTGGGCGCGCTCGCCTTCGGCGCGCTGCCGGTGAATGGCGTCCGGCTGCTGCTGGGCGCTCATCAGCGTGACGTTCGCGCTGAATCAGTGGTTCAAGTTCACCGAGCGCATCGCGGCGCGCCTGGCTGCGGAACGCGGCCAACCTGGCGCCATCGCGGGCGCGTTCTGGGGCGCGCTGTCCGGGTTCACCAGCACGCTCGCGCACGCCGGCGGCCCGCCATTCGCGATCTACATGCTCGGACAGAAGGTCGACAAGACGCTGTTCGTCGCCACGTCAGCCATTTTTTTCCTCATCGTCAACTACATCAAGCTCGTTCCCTACTACTTCCTGGGACAGCTGAACATCGGCAACCTCACGACGGCGCTCCTCTTCTCCCCGCTGGTGCCCATCGGCGTGTGGCTCGGCGTCTACCTGCACCGCACCGTTTCCCAGCGCACCTTCTTCAATGTGAGCTATTCGCTGCTGCTTGCCACCGGCGTGAAGCTCATCTGGGACGCGCTCGCGGGCGGCCACTGAAGCGTCCGCGCGCCGCATTGCGCTATCATGCGCGCCTCAACCCTAGAGGCCGCGCGTCCATGAAGCAGACATTCCTGGATTTCGAGCAGCCGATCGCCGAACTGCAGCAGAAGATCGACGAGTTGCGGTTCGTGCACGAGGATTCCGCGGTCGACATCTCCGACGAGATCTCGCGGCTCGCCAAGAAGAGCCAGCAGCTCACCAAGGACATCTACGGCAAGCTCACGTCGTGGCAGATCGCCCACGTCGCGCGCCACCCGCAGCGGCCGTACACGAAGGACTACATCGACGGCATGTTCAGCGGTTTCCGCGAGCTGCACGGCGACCGCACCTATGCCGACGATCCGGCCATCGTCGGCGGCCTCGCGCGCTTCAACGGCCAGCCGTGCATGGTGATCGGCCACCAGAAGGGGCGCGACACCAAGGAAAAGATCCATCGCAATTTCGGCATGCCGCGACCTGAAGGCTATCGCAAGGCGCTGCGCCTCATGAAGCTCGCCGAGAAGTTCGGGCTGCCGCTGTTCACGTTCGTCGACACGCCGGGCGCGTATCCCGGGCATCGGCGCCGAGGAACGCGGCCAGTCCGAGGCCATCGGGCGCAACCTCTATGAAATGGCCGGCCTGCGCATTCCGATCATCGCGACCGTGATCGGCGAAGGCGGCTCGGGCGGCGCGCTGGCGATCGCCATCGGCGACATCACGCTGATGCTGCAGTACGCGACCTACTCGGTGATCTCGCCGGAGGGCTGCGCATCGATCCTGTGGAAATCGGCCGACAACGCGGCCGAGGCGGCGGAGACGCTGGGCATCACGTCGACGCGGCTGAAGCAGCTGGGTCTCATCGACAAGGTCGTCACCGAGCCCCTGGGCGGCGCCCATCGCGATCACGCGGCGATGATGATTCCGCTCAAGAAGGCACTGACGGACGCGCTGCGCCAGCTGCAGGAGCAGCCGATCGACACGATCCTCGAAGCGCGCGAGGACAAGATCCTGGCCTACGGCAAGTTCAAGGAAATCTCCGCGGGCTAACGCGCCGCGCGGAAGTTCACGGCCCACCGCAGCGAGCGTCGACGACCATGCGGCGCGAACCCGACGACGCGACCGCCGTGGTCCATGTCGCCGTGCGGCATTCCCTCGAGGCAGAGCTATCCCGCCGGGCGCGCCGATTGCCGTCGCGCTTTCCGGCGGCCGCGATTCCGTCGTGCTGCTCGACGCGCTGGCCGCCGTCGCGCCCGCGCGCGGCCACGCGGTCACGGCCATCCATGTTCACCACGGCCTGTCCGCCAACGCGGACCGGTGGGCGCAGGACTGCGTCGAGCGCTGCGCCGCATTGCGCATCGCCTGCGTGGTTCGCCGCGTCGACGTCGTCCGGCGACCGCGCGCGAGTCTCGAGGCGCTCGCGCGCCGCGCGCGATACGACGCGCTCGCCGCCGCCGCGCGCGACATGGGCGCGGCGTCGTGGCCCTCGCGCATCATCGCAACGACCAGGCCGAAACGCTGCTGCTGCAATTGCTGCGAGGCAGCGGTCCGCATGGGCTGGCCGCGATGCCGGCGTTGCGCGAGGACGCCGACGATCTCGCCTGGTGGCGCCCGCTGCTCGACGTGCCGCGCGCGCGCATCGACGCGTACGCGATCGACCGCAACCTGCGCTGGTGCGACGACGAAAGCAATGCCGACCACCGCCACGCGCGCAACGCCGTCCGCCATTCGGTGCTGCCGGCGCTCGTTGCAGATCGCGCCCAATGCCGACGCCACGCTGGCGCGCGCAGCCGCGCACCAGGCCGACGCCGCGCGCCTCCTCGACGAACTGGCGCGGCAGGACGCGCAGGGCGCATTCGATGGCGACTCCTGCGGCGCGCGGTGTTCGACACGCTCTCGCCGCACCGCGCGCGCAACCTGCTGCGCTGGTTCCTGCGCGACCAGGGACTCCCGGCGCCGTCGACCGCGCGTCTCGCCGCGATGCTCGACCAGCTGCGTGGCGCGCGCGGCGACGCCGTCATCCGGCTCGCGCACGCGGGCGTCGAGATCGGCGTGCATCAGGGCAGGATCGCGCTGCATGCCGCGCCGCCGACGAGCTTCGACGTGCGCTGGCGCGGCGAGCCGGAACTCGCGTTGCCGCACGGCACGCTCGAATTCGGTCATGCCGAAGGCGCAGGCATCGACCTCGCGCGGTTCGACGGCGAGGTGCGGGTGCGCTCCCGCGCGGGCGGCGAACGGTTCCAGGTCGCGTCCGGACCGGCCCCGTCGTGCGCTGAAGTCGGTGCTGCGCGACGCAGGGATTCCGCCTTGGGAGCGCCGCGGCCTGCCGCTGGTCTACTGCGGCGACGCGCTGGCCGCGGTGGCCGGCCTGGGAATCGACGCCGCGGCGCGTGCGGCGCCCGGGCAACCCGGCCTGACGATCGTCTGGCATCCAAGGTGGGTTTGATCCAGCGCAACAACACGGCAGCCGCCTGCCGTTGACAAATCCGGGCGGCGACTAGGCCTAATTCGTCGGACACGGGCGCGCCAAGCACGTGGCCCGCGGTTTTTCGCATCCATCCGGAGGAAACATGAAATTCCCGAACGTCGCCCTCGCGATCGCCGTCGCCTGCACTGCGCTCGCCGTCGCTGCCGGCCCCGCGCACGCGCAGCAGCCCATCATCATCAAGTTCAGCCACGTCGTCGCCAACGACACGCCGAAGGGCAAGGGCGCCGAATATTTCAAGAAGCTTGCCGAAGAACGCACGAAGGGCAAGGTCAAGGTCGAGGTGTATCCGAACAGCCAGCTGTACAAGGACGGCGAGGAAATGGAGGCGCTGCAGCTGGGATCGGTGCAGATGCTCGCCCCGTCGCTCGCCAAGTTCGGGCCGCTGGGCGTGCGCGAATTCGAAGTCTTCGACCTCCCCTACATCTTCGACAACTACGAGGAACTGCACAAGGTCACCGAAGGGCCGATCGGGAAGTCGCTGTTCCAGAAGCTCGAAAGCAAGGGCATCGTCGGCCTCGCGTACTGGGACAACGGCTTCAAGGACATGAGCGCCAACAAGGCGCTGAAGACGCCGGCCGACGTCAAGGGCCTCAAGATGCGCATCCAGTCGTCGAACGTGCTCGAAGCCGAGATGCGCGCGATCGGCGCCATCCCGCAGAAGATGGCGTTCTCCGAGGTCTACCAGGGGCTGCAGACCGGCGTCGTGGACGGCACCGAGAACCCGCCGTCCAATTTCTACACGCAGAAGTTCTACGAAGTGCAGAAGTTCAACACGCTGACCAACCACGGCTACCTGGGCTATGCGGTGATCGTGAACAAGAAGTTCTGGGACGGGCTGCCGGCCGACGTTCGCGCCGCGCTCGAAAGCTCGATGAAGGACGCGACCAAGTACGCCAACGACATCGCGAAAAAGGAAAACGAGGACGCGACGGAGGCCGTGCGCAAGTCGGGCAAGACGCAGGTCCTGACGCTGACCCCGGCGGAAAAGGCCGTGTGGAAGAAGGCGATGGTTCCCGTCCACAAGGAACTGGAAGGCCGCATCGGCAAGGACCTCATCCAGTCGGTGTACAAGGAAACCGGCTTCACGCCCTGACGCGGCGCGACAGTCCGCGCCACCACGCCACTGCAGCGCCGCCACGGCCGCGGTGGCGTTTTCACATCCGGAACAGCGCCGCCGAAGCGCAACGAAGGGGACCGCCGATGCTGAAGTTCCTGGACCACCTCGAGGAATGGCTGATCGCCTTCCTCATCGGCGCGGCGACGCTGCTGATCTTCATCGCGGTCGTGCACCGCTACGCCGCCGGCCTGCCGATCCCCCATGTGCAGGACTGGCTGCTCGCGATCAACCTGTCGTGGGCGCAGGAGCTGTGCATCTACATGTTCATCTGGATGGCCAAGTTCGGCGCCGCGTACGGCGTGCGCACGGGCATCCACGTCGGCGTCGACGTGCTGATCAACGCGCTGCCGCCGAACATGCGGCGCAAGTACGTGCTGTTCGGCCTCCTTTCCGGCGCGCTGTTCACGTCCATTGTCGGCACGCTCGGCGCCAACTACGTCTGGGCAGATCGGCCACACCGACCAGGTGTCGGCGGACCTGGAACTGCCGCTGTGGATCGTCTACCTGTGCATTCCCTGCGGGTCGTTCCTCATGTGCTTCCGCTTCCTGCAGGTCGCCTGGCATTTCGCGAAGACCGGTGAACTGCCGAAGCACGACCACGCGCACGTCGAGGGCGTCGAAGACATCAACCCGTACAACATGGCCGACAACCTGCATCCGGCCGAAGCTCCGGTCGGGGGCCGGCGATGAGCCCGGCGCTGCGGTTCTGGTCGGCGCTGCCACCGATCATGGTGGTGGTGCCGCTGGCGCTCTTCGTCGTCGGCGTGCACCTGCCCACGCCGCTCATCATCTTCCTGCTGCTGTTCGGCCTGATGCTGACCGGCATGCCGATCTCGATTTCGCTCGGCCTCACGGTGCTGACCTACATGTTCCTGATGACGAATGTCCCGGTCACGGCCGTCGCGCTGAAGCTCTTCACCGGCATCGAGAAGTTCGAGATCATGGCGATCCCGTTCTTCATCCTCGCCGGCAATTTCCTGACCCACGGCGGCGTGGCGCGGCGGATGATCAACTTCGCGACGTCGATGGTCGGCCACTGGTACGGCGGACTGGCGCTCGCCGGCGTCATGGCCTGCGCGCTGTTCGCCGCCGTCTCCGGTTCCTCGCCGGCGACCGTGGTCGCGATCGGCTCGATCATCCTGCCGGCGATGGTCAAGCAGGGCTTCCCCAAGTCGTTCGGCGCCGGCGTCATCACCACCTCCGGCGCGCTCGGCATCCTGATTCCGCCGTCGATCGTGATGGTGATGTACTCGGTCGCGACCAACACGTCGGTCGGCCAGCTGTTCATGGCCGGCGTCATTCCCGGAATCGTCCTCGCGACGATGCTCGGACTCACGACGTGGCACCTCGCGCGCAAGAACAACTACCCGCGCCTGCCCAAGGCGAGCTGGGCCGAGCGCTGGCGCACCTTCCGCCAGAGCGTGTGGGGTCTGCTGCTGATCATCATCGTGATCGGCGGCATCTACACCGGGACTGTTCACGCCCACCGAAGCCGCCGCGATGAGCGCGGTCTATGCGTTCGTCGTCGCGGTCTTCGTCTACAAGGACATGACGCTCGCTGAAGGTGCCGAAGGTGCTGCTCGACTCGGCCAACATGAGCGCGATGCTGCTGTACATCATCACCAACGCGGTGCTGTTCTCGTTCCTGATGACGTCCGAGCAGATTCCGCAGCTGATGGCGGCGTGGATGCTGGAAAAGGGGCTGGGCGTCGTCGCCTTCCTGCTCTTCGTCAACATACTGCTGCTGCTCGCCGGCAACGTGATGGAGCCGTCGTCGATCGTGCTGATCATGGCGCCCATCCTGTTCCCGGTCGCCATGAAGCTGGGCATCGACCCGGTGCATTTCGGCATCATGATGGTCGTCAACATGGAGGTCGGCATGTGCCATCCGCCGGTCGGCCTCAACCTCTATGTGGCGTCCGGCATCACCAAGATGGGCATTACCGAACTGACCGTCGCCGTGTGGCCGTGGCTGCTGACGATGCTGGTGTTCCTGGTCATCGTCACCTATTGGCCGGCCATGTCGCTGTGGCTGCCGCAGACGCTCGGCATGATGCGCTAGCGTAGTCCCCGCCCCGATTTGCTGGACCCGGCACGCCGCGCCGGGCCCAGCCGCCGAATGCCCCGTTTCCGGCCGGCGTGCCGTCAGGTCGCGTCACCCCGGCCGGCGTGCTATAATTTTGAATTCATTCGCTTTTATCCATTTTATTACCTGTTGGAGCCTTATTCATGGCGGTTGAACGCACGCTTTCCATCATCAAGCCTGACGCGGTCGCACAAAACGCAATTGGTGAAATCCTTTCCCGTTTCGAGAAATCCGGCCTCAAGATCGCTGGCCGCGCGGATGGCCTGGCTGTCCCGCGCCGAAGCCGAAGGCTTCTACGCCGTCCACCGCGAACGGCCGTTTTTCAAGGCTCTCGTCGATTTCATGGTCTCCGGCCCGGTGATGATCCAGGTGCTCGAAGGCGAAAACGCCATCGCCAAGAACCGCGAGCTGATGGGCGCGACGGACCCCAAGAAGGCCGCCGCCGGCACGATCCGCGCCGACTTCGCCAAGTCGATCGACGCCAACGCGGTTCACGGCTCCGACGCGCCGGAGACGGCCGCCGTGGAAGTTGCCTATTTCTTTCCCGCACTGGCGGTCTACAGCCGCTAGGACGAAAATCCAGAACGCGCAATGACCAACCTGCTCGACCTCGACCCTGCCGGCCTCGCGACGTTCTTTGCCGAACGCGGCGAGAAGCCGTTTCGCGCCAAGCAGGTCGCGCACTGGATCCACCAGCGCTTCGTCGACGACGTCGGCGCGATGACGGATCTCGCCAAGTCGCTGCGCGAGTCGCTCGCCGCCGATTCGTTCGTGCGCGCGCCGACCGTCATCCGCGACACGACGGCGCCGGACGGCACGCGCAAGTGGCTGCTCGACGCCGGCAACGGCAACGCCGTGGAATCGGTGTACATCCCGGAAGACGACCGCGGCACGCTGTGCATTTCGTCGCAGGCCGGCTGCGCGCTCGACTGCGCGTTCTGCTCCACCGGCAAGCAGGGCTTCAACCGCAACCTCACCACCGGCGAGATCATCGGCCAGCTGTGGCACGCCAACCGCGCGCTGCTGGCCGACGGAGTGAATCGCGCCCTGGATCGAGCACGGCCGGCCGCCGATCACCAACGTCGTGATGATGGGCATGGGCGAGCCGCTCGCCAATTTCGACAACGTCGTACCCGCGCTGCGCCTCATGCTGGACGACAATGCGTACGGACTGTCGCGCCGGCGCGTCACACTTTCGACCTCCGGACTGGTGCCGCTCATCGACCGGCTGCGCGACGAATGCCCGGTGGCGCTGGCCGTGTCGCTGCACGCGCCGGACAACGCGCTGCGCGACCGGCTGGTGCCGATCAACCGCACCTATCCGCTGGCCGACCTGATGGCCGCCTGCGTCCGCTACCTGGAACGCGCGCCGCGGGATTTCGTCACGTTCGAGTACGTGATGCTGGACGGCGTCAACGACAGCGATTCGCACGCGCACGCGCTGCTCGAACTCGTGCGCAACGTGCCGTGCAAGTTCAACCTGATCCCGTTCAATCCGTTCCCGGGAACCGAATTCCGGACCAGCCCGCGCGATCGTATCGTGGCGTTCCAGTCGATGCTGATCGACGGCGGCCTGGTCACGACCATTCGCAAGACCCGCGGCGAAGGCATCGACGCCGCATGCGGCCAGTTGGCCGGCCAGGTGCAGGACCGCACCAAGCGCAGGCTGGGCACGCGTGTCGTTTCCGCGCCGGCCGCGTGAATCCGACTTGAGGGAAAACACTTTGATGCGTCCGGCTTCCTGGCTGATTCCGCTGCTTGCCGCGCTCGTGCTGGCCGCGGGATGCTCGTCGACGAGCACCACGTCGCCTCCCGTCGCAGTGGCCCCGACGCCGCCGCCACCGCCGCCGCCCATCAAGGAAGCGCCGCTGCCGGTGCGCGCCAACCTGCGCGCGGAACTCGCCGCGGGTTACTACGAACGCGGCCAGATGGATGTCGCGCTGCAGGAACTCGCCGAGGCGGTGAAACTCGACCCGACCAATCCGAAGATCTACAACGTCTACGGCCTGGTCTACGCGACGCTCGGGCAGGACACCGAAGCGGCGCGCAATTTCCGCAAGGCGCTCGAACTGGCGCCGAACGATTCCGAATTCCGCCAGAACTGGGGCTGGTACCTGTGCACGCACGCGCAGGCCAGAGAGTCGATTCCGGAATTCGAACGGGCGGCGCGCAACCCGCTGTACAAGACGCCCGAGATCGCGCTGATCAACGCAGGGCGCTGCGCCGGCTCGCTGGGCGAGAACAAGCAGGCGGAGGCGTTCTTCAAGCGCGCGCTGGCCGTGTCGCCGAACAATCCGGAGGCCGCGCTGAGCCTGTCGCAACTGTCGTACAAGGAAGGGCGGCTGCCCGAAGCGCGCGCGCTGATGAAGCCGGTGATGCAGCAGACCAATCCGCCTCCCGAAGCGCTCGCGCTGGGCGCGTGCATCGAGCGCAAGATGGGCGATCGCAGCGCGGAGGCTTCCTATATTTCGCAACTGCGCAACCGGTATCCGGATTCCGCCGAGGCCAAGTTCATCGCAACGGGGGCCTGCGAGTGACGGAAGGCGCCGAGCCGCTGGCTCGAGGATGCGGAGCCGGACGCCGCGCTGCCCGCCGGAGAGCTCCTGCGCGCGGGCCGCGAGGCCGCCGGACTGTCCATTGCCGCCGTCGCGCAGCAATTGAAGCTGGCTCCGCGCCAGGTGACGGCGCTCGAGGAGAGTGATTTTGCCGCGCTTCCCGGGCCGCACTTTCGTCCGCGGCTTCGTGCGCAATTACGCGCGCCTGCTGCGCCTCGATTCGGACGCCGTGCTGAACGCGCTGCCAGAAGCGATCGCGCCGGCTGCGCACGATAATCCGTCGCTGGCGCCCACGCCGCGGCCGATGGGCGAATTGCCCGCCGAGGCGCATGCTCGCCCAAGCGCCGCGCGCTGGGCCATTCCCGTGGCGCTGGTCGCGGTCGTCACCGTGGCCGCCGTGTACGAGATCGCGCGGCCGGCGGCGGATCATCCCCGTTCAGCCAGTGTCGACAAGTCGGCACCGGCGGCGGTCGTGGCTCCACCGGTTCCCGACAGCAGCGCCTGGCAGCGCCGCGACGGCGCTGCCCAATCCGCTTGCCGGCACCGACGACAAGGCGGCCGCGAGTCCGGACAACACCGTTGGCGAAGAAAGAGGACGCGCCGGCGGTTTCGACCTTGCCGGCGGCGGACGTCACCAATGCGCCGATCGTCTTCACGTTTCGCGGCAAGTCGTGGGTCGAAGTACGCGACGCCACCGGCGCGCTCATCCTGTCTGTCACCGACAACGCCGGCGGCACGCAGGCAGTCACCGGGCGCGCCGCCGTTCGACGTGGTGCTCGGCAATGCCGCAGCGGTCGACGTCTCCTGGCTGGGCAAGTCCTTCGACACGGCGCCGTTCACGCGGCAGAACGTCGCCAAATTCACGCTCAAGTAGCCTCCATGCATTCGTCTCATCCCGCGCCGAACTTCGCGCCAGGTCGACATCGCAGGCGTCCGCGTCGGCGGTGGCGCGCCGATCGTCATCCAGTCGATGACGAACACCGACACCGCGAACGTGGCGGCGACGGTGGCGCAGGTCAAGGCGCTCGCGGACGCAGGTTCCGAACTGGTGCGCGTCACCGTCAACTCGGCCGAAGCCGCCGCGGCGGTCGGCGCGATCCGCTCGCAACTCGACGCGGCGGGATGCGCGGTGCCGCTGGTCGGTGATTTTCATTTCAACGGCCACAAGCTGCTGACCGACTACCCGGACTGCGCGCGGGCGCTGGCCAAGTACCGCATCAATCCGGGCAATGTCGGCAAGGGCAGCAAGCGCGACCCGCAGTTCGTCGTGATGATCGAGAAAGCCATCCAGTACGAAAAGCCGATCAGAGTCGGCGTCAACTGGGGCAGCCTCGACGCCGACCTGCTGGCGCGGATGATGGACGACAACGCAAAACTGCGCGAACCGCTGCCCGCCGATGCGGTGATGCGCGAAGCGCTCATCACGTCGGCCATCGACAGCGCACAGCGAGCCGAGGAACTGGGCCTGCCCGGTGACCGCATCATCCTGTCGTGCAAGGTCTCCGACGTGCAGGACCTGGTCGCCGTCTACTCCGAACTCGCGCGCCGCTGCGACTATCCGCTGCATCTCGGGCTCACCGAGGCCGGCATGGGCAGCAAGGGCATCGTCGCCTCGACGGCGGCAATGGCCGTCCTGCTGCAGCAGGGCATCGGCGACACGATCCGCGTTTCGCTGACCCCCGAGCCGGACGGCGACCGCACCCGCGAAGTGATCGTCGCGCAGGAAATCCTGCAGACGATGGGGCTGCGCTCGTTCACGCCGATGGTCATTGCGTGCCCCGGCTGCGGGCGCACGACGAGCACCTATTTCCAGTCGCTGGCCGAGCAGATCCAGTCCTACCTGCGCGCGTCGATGCCGGAGTGGCGCGCGCGCTATCCCGGCGTCGAGAACATGCAGGTCGCGGTCATGGGCTGCGTCGTCAACGGCCCGGGCGAGTCGAAGATGGCGAACGTCGGCATCTCGCTTCCCGGCACCGGCGAGACGCCCGTCGCGCCGGTGTTCGTCGACGGCGTGAAGACGGTGACGCTGAAGGGCGAGCGCATCGCCGCAGGAGTTCCAGGCGCTGGTCCACGACTACGTGCGCGCGACCTACGGCGGTGAATCGCCGGGGCCGCATCTCAAGCCGGACCGCAAGACCATCGCAATCAAGTCCGCCGCCGCGCAGGTTCCGTGATGGCCGGCGCATTGCAAGCCGTGCGCGGCATGAACGACGTGCTGCCCGACGACGCTCCGCTGTGGGAGTTCTTCGAGGACACCGTCCGCGACGTGTTCCGCCAATACGGTTACCGCAACATCCGCACGCCCATCGTCGAGAAGACGGAGCTGTTCGTGCGCGGCGTGGGCGAGGTGACCGACATCGTCGAAAAGGAGATGTACACGTTCGACGACAACGGCGAGAGCCTGTCGCTGCGCCCGGAAGGAACGGCGCCGACCGTGCGCGCCGCGCTCGAGCACAACCTGCTCTACGACGGCCCGAAGCGGCTGTGGTACAGCGGACCGCTGTTCCGCCACGAACGCCCGCAAAAGGGCCGCTACCGCGAATACCACACGTTCGGCGCCGAAGCGCTGGGTTTCCCCGGCCCGGACATCGACATCGAGTTGCTGGTCATGGTGCAGCGCCTGTGGCAGCGGCTGGGGCTCACCGGCATCACGCTGGAACTCAACACGATCGGCAGCGCGGAGGAGCGGCGCGCGTTCCGCGACCGCCTGATCGCGCATTTCGAGCGGACGCCCGAATTGCTCGACGCCGATGCGAAGCGCCGGCTGCACACCAATCCGCTGCGCATCCTGGACAGCAAGAACCCGGCCATGCAGGAAATGATCGAGGCGGCGCCCAAGCTCTGGGACACGCTGGGTGAGGCGTCGCGCACGCTGTTCGAGGAAGTGCAGGACGGAGTGCGCGAGGCGGGCATCGCGTTTCGCGTCAATCCGCGGCTGGTGCGCGGACTCGATTACTACAATGCAACCGTCTTCGAATGGGTCACCACGCGCCTCGGCGCGCAAAGTGCCGTATGCTCCGGCGGGCGCTACGACGGACTGTTCGAGCAGCTGGGGGGCAGGCCCACGCCGGGATGCGGCTTCGGCATCGGCACCGAACGCACGCTTCTGCTCCTGCAGGACGCGGGACGCAAGGTCGACGCTTCGCCATTCGCGTACGTCGTGCACGCGGGCGCGACCGCGAGCCCATTGGCGCGCCGGGTGGCGGAAACGCTGCGCGGGAGCGGGCACGCCGTCGTGTTGCACGCTGGCGGCGGCAGCTTCAAGGCACAGATGAAGAAGGCCGACGCGAGCGGCGCCCGCTTCGCGCTGTTGATCGGCGACGACGAGGCGGCCGCCGGGACAGTCGGCGTGAAGCCGTTGCGCGAACAGGGCGAACAGGTCGCCGTGCCGGCAGCGGATATCGCCCGCCATGCCGCGCAGCTGGCCACGAGCAGCTGAACAACCAATCTATCCAGGACGAAGGAAGAAACATGGCAGTCTACGATCTCGAAGAACAGGACCAGCTGGACGACCTGAAGGCATGGTGGGCGCGCTGGGGCAACACCGTGGCCACCGTGCTCGTCGTCGCGGCGCTGGCCGCCGCCGCGGTGCAGGGCTGGCGCTGGTGGAACCTCCGGAAAGCGGAGGAAGCCGCGGTCCTGTTCAATGCCGTGACCATGGCCGCGCGCGCCAACGACGTCGCCAAGGCCCGTGACGCCGTCGCCCAGCTCACCGACAAGTTCGCCGGCAGCGGCTATTCGCCGCGCGCCGCGTTCATCGTCGCGAAGATGCAATTCGACGCCGGCGACAGCGCCGCAGCCCGGGCGCAACTGCAATGGGTGGTCGACCACGCCGACGAGTCGGAGCTGAAGGAGATCGCGCGCTATCGCCTGGCCGAGCTGATGCTGAACGACAAGCAATACGACGACGCGCTGAAGATGCTCGACGCCAAGCACGGCGAACCCTTCTCCGGCCTCTACGCCGACCTGCGCGGCGACGCGCTCGCCGCCGCCGGCCGCACCGCCGAAGCGCGCGCTGCGTACCAGGAGGCGTTGACCAAGTTCGACGCCAAGTCGCAATACCGCAACTATGTGCAGGTGAAGCTCGAGTCGCTCGGTGTCGCGGCAGCCGAAGCCCCCGCCGTGGCGGCACCGACGACCGCGCCTGTGGCAGCACCGACAGCCGCGCCTGCGGCGCCCGCGCAACCCGCGCCGGCCGGGAAGCAATGACCGGGCGCGCTCGCATCTGCTCCCGCAGCGGTTCCGCTGGCGTCTTCCGGCGCGCAGCGTCCGCCGCGGCAAGGACGACGGCGCTTGCGATGGCGCTGGGCGTGCTCGTCCTGACCGGCTGCGACGACGATCAAGGAATACATGCCGACGCTGCCCGCGCCGTCGATGCGCTGGCTCTACGATCCGAAAAAGCCCGGCCCGTTGCCCGAACTGAAGGCGTCGGCGACGGCGGCCATCAGCTGGCAGGCGACAAGTGGGCAGCGCGGGTCCCGGGATTCTCGCCGACGGTGCTGTCCGACGCCATCTACGCGGCGGCCGAAGACGGAACCGTGGTCCGCCTCGACCCCGCCAACGGCCGCAACGTCTGGCGCATCATCGGCCGGCCAGAAGCTGTCGACCGGCGCCGGCGCCGACGCGACGCTGGTCGTGGTCGGCACCGACAAGGGCGACGTGCTCGCCTTTCTTCCCGGACGGCAAGCCGGCGTGGAAGGCGCGCGTTTCCACCGAGGTCGTCGCGCCGCCCGCGCGTCGCGGATGGCGTCGTCGTCGTGTTCACCGGCGACGGCAACCTGCACGCGCTGAACGCCGGCCGACGGCACGCGCAAATGGGTCAACCAGCGAGTGACGCCCGGCGCTCATCGTGCGCAACTACGCAGGCGGAGTCGTCCGCCGCGGCGGCCTGTTCTGTCGGCACGCGCGGGCGGCCACCTGCTCGCGATCGATCGTGCAGACCGGCATCGTCGGCTGGGACGCCACCGTCGCGAACCCGAAAGGCGCGACCGAACTCGAGCGCATCGCCGACGTGACCAGCCTGCCGCTCGTTCTCGAGCAGCGATGTGTGCGCGATCGCCTACCAGGGCCGCGTCGCGTGTTTCGACCTCGCGCGCGGAACGCTGCAGTGGTCGCGCGACATCTCCAGCCTGAGCAACATGGCGGCCGACGCCAAGTACATCTACGTCACCGACGACAAGGGCATCTGCACGCGCTCGACCGCTCGACCGGCGCGTCCGTGTGGAAGCAGGAATTGCTCGCGCCGACGCAAGATCGGCGGCCCGCAAATGGTCGGCGACTACGTCGGCGCCGTCGACGCCGAGGGTTACCTGCACCTGTTGTCGCCGGTCAACGGCGCCTACGTGGGACGGCTCGCCACCGACGGCAAGGCCGCGACCGCGCAGCCCGAACTGATGCTGACCGGCGCATTGTGGCAGTCGACGTCGGGCACGCTGTTCGCCGTGTCCGCGAAGTAGCCCGCGCACCGGGGCCTTGTTTCGCCGGCCGATCATGCTTCCCACCGTCGCCATCGTAGGCCGACCCAATGTCGGCAAGTCCACGCTGTTCAATCGGCTGACCAAGTCGCGCGATGCGCTGGTCGCGGATTTTCCCGGATCTGACGCGCGACCGGCACTACGGCCGCGCGTTTGCCGGCGACCAGCCGTACTTCGTCGTCGACACCGGCGGCTTCGAGCCGGTCGCCACGAGCGGCATCCTGCACGAAATGGCCAAGCAGACGCAGGCCAGGCCATCGCCGAATCCGACGTCGTCATCTTCCTGGTCGACGGCCGCAACGGCCTGGCGCCGCAGGACCGCGACAATCGCCGACCTGCTGCGCAAATCGGGTCGTCCGGTGGTGCTCGCCGTGAACAAGGCGGAAGGACTGCAGCCGGACCGCGCCGTCGCCGAATTCCACGAACTGGGCCTGGGCGAGCCGATCGCGATTTCGTCGGCGCACGGCGAGAACGTGCGCGGCATGATCGACACTGGCGCTTGCGGCCATTCCGGACATCGCGACCGTTTCACGGACGATGCGAAGCGCAACACGTCGACCGACCCGGAGCGTCCGGACACGATCAAGGTCGCGATCGTCGGCCGCCCCAACGTCGGCAAGTCCACGCTGGTCAATGCGATCTTCGGCGAGGAGCGCGTCATCGCCTTCGACGAGCCGGGCACGACGCGCGACGCGATCTACCTCGACTTCGAGCGCGACGGCCAGAAGTACACGCTGATCGACACGGCCGGCGTGCGCCGCCGCGGCAAGGTGTTCGAGGCGATCGAGAAGTTCTCCGTGATCAAGACGCTGCAGGCGATCGAGGACGCCAACGTCGTGGTGCTGCTGCTCGACGCGGAACACGCGATCACCGAACAGGACGCGCACCTCGCCGGGCACGTGCTCGAGGCCGGCCGCGCGGTGGTCGTCGGCATCAACAAGTGGGACGCGGTCGCCAAGGAACAGCGCGACCAGGTCAAGCGCGACCTCGACCGCAAGATGGCCTTTCTCGTCGTTCGCACAGTTCCACTTCATGTCGGCGCTGCGACGGCAAGGGCGTCGGACCCGCTGCTGCAAGTCCGGTCGACAAGGCGTTTGCCGCGGCGATGGCCAAGCTGCCGACGCCGCGCCTGACCCGCACGCTGCAGCTGGCGGTGGAGCGGCAGCAGCCGCCGCGCGCCGGTTTGGTGCGTCCCGAAGATGCGCTATGCCCACCAGGGTGGCGTGAATCCGCCGCTCATCATCGTCCACGGCACGGCGCTGCATCACGTGCCGGACGCCTACCGCCGGTACCTGGAACATTTCTTCAGCGACGCGTTCAAACTGCGCGGGAACGCCCCTTAGGATACAATTCAAGGTCGGTGCCAACCCCTACGCGGACGCCCCGCGCCGCTGACGCACCGAGCCATCCGCCTCCGCAACCCGCTGCGGCGCCGGATGCCGAGGGCGCAGTTCAGAAGCGGGCAACAACAATAGCGGAGCTCGACCATGAGCAACAAAGGGCAAATGCTACAAGACCCGTTCCTGAACACGCTGCGCAAGGAACACGTGCAGGTGTCGATCTACCTCGTCAACGGCATCAAGCTTCAGGGCCAGATCGAGTCGTTCGACCAGTACGTCGTGCTCCTCAAGAATACCGTCACCCAGATGGTGTACAAGCATGCGATCTCGACCGTCGTCCCGGCGCGCCCGGTCGTCATGCCGCACCACGCCCCCAACGGCGACGCGGACGCCTGACCGCGCTGGAACCTGATGTTTGAACGCCCTGTCCGGCGGCGAACGCGTTCTCGTCGTCGCACTGGACATGGGCGACGCCGACCGCGCGTTTCGCGCTCGCCGGAGATCGACGCGCTCGCGACGTCCGCCGGCGCGACGTCGTCGGCACCGTCGGCGGTCGCCGCCAGCGTCCCGATCCCGCCTTCTTCGCCGGCAAGGGCAAGGTCGACGAAATCCTGGCGCGCCGCACGCGAACTCGACGCGGATCTGGTCCTGTTCGACCACACGCTGTCCGGCGTGCAGCAGCGCAACCTCGAAGAAAGGCTTGCCTGCCGCGTCGTCGACCGCCCGAGCCTGATCCTCGACATCTTCGCGCTGCGCGCCCGCAGCGCCGAAGGCAAGCTGCAGGTCGAACTCGCCCAGCTGAAGCACATGTCCACGCGGCTGGTCGGCGGCTGGACCCACCTCGAGCGCCAGAAGGGTGGCATCGGCCTGCGTGGTCCCGGCGAAACCCAGCTGGAAACGGACCGCCGCCTGATCGGCGAACGCGTCAAGCTGCTCAACCAGCGGCTGGCCCGGGTCGCGCGCAGCCACGCCGTGCAGAGCCGCACGCGCCGCCGCGCGCGCGTGCGCACGGTGGCGCTCGTCGGCTACACCAACGCCGGCAAGTCGACGCTGTTCAACCGCATGACGGGCGCCGACGCCTACGTCGCCGACCAGCTGTTCGCCACGCTCGATACGACGCTGCGCAAGGTCTACGTCGAGGGCGCCGACCCATCGTCATGTCGGACACCGTCGGCTTCATCCGCGACCTGCCGCACGACCTCGTCGCCGCATTCCGCGCGACGCTTGCCGAGGCCGCCGACGCCGACCTGCTGCTGCACGTCATCGACGCGCGGCGCGCCGAATCGCGACGAGCAGATCGCGGCCGTCGATCGCGTCCTGGCGGAAATCGGCGCCGCGGCAGTGCCGCAGATCCGCGTGTTCAACAAATGCGACGTGGCCGGGCTGGCCCCGGGCGTCGAGCGCGATGGCTGTGGTACCATTTCGACCGTGCGATTGAGCGCGCTGACCGGCGCTGGAGCCACCGAATTGCGCGCTGCCCTGGCCGAGCGTTTCCCGTGCCAGAGCGACCCGGAGCGCGTGCCGGCTGACATCCGCCTCGGAACACTGAGCGCGATGAGCGCCACGCGGCGCCGTCCGCTTGATCGCCGACCGCCCGTCCCCATCTTCCACATCTCCCTTGCCTGCTTCCACTTTCCGAACCCGAAGCTTCGTCATGTCGCTGAACGATCCCCAATGGGGCAAGCGCGGTAATGGTGGTGGCGGCGGCGGACCGCCCGATCTCGACGAGATCTGGCGCAACGTCAACCGCCGCATGGGCGAGCTCTTCGGCCGCAAGGGCGACGATGGCGCCGGTGGCGGCGGCGATCGTCCGCCGCGCCGCGGCCTCGCCATGGGCGGCGCCGGCCTGCTGGTCGCGCTGGTGCTGCTCGTCTGGCTCGCGAGCGGTTTCTACATCGTCGACGAAGGACGTCGCGGCGTCGTCACGCACTTCGGCAAGTACACCGAGACGACCCTGCCCGGCCCGCGCTGGCACCTGCCGTTCCCGGTCGAGGCGGTCGAGCTGGTCGACTTCTCGCAGGTCAAGACCGTCGAGATCGGCTACCGCAATTCGCCGAAGAACAAGGTGGACAAGGAAGCGGTGATGCTGACGGATGACGAGAACATCATCGACATCCAGTTCGCCGTCCAATACAACATCAAGAACGCCGAAGCCTACGTCTTCAACAACCGCAAGCCCGACGCCATGGTCGCGTTCGTCGCCGAGACGGCGATTCGCGAAGTCGTCGGCAAGGCCAAGATGGATTTCGCGCTGTACGAGGGCCGCGAGCAGATCGCGAAGCAGACGGAAAAAATCATGCAGGAGACGCTCGACCGCTACAAGACCGGCGTCTACATCCAGAAGGTCACGCTGCAGAACGTGCAGCCGCCCGACAAGGTGCAGGCCGCGTTCGACGACGCGGTGAAAGCCGGCCAGGACCGCGTGCGGCTGGTCAACGAAGGCCAGGCCTATGCGAACGACGTGGTGCCGCGCGCGCGCGGCATGGCGTCGCGGCTCATGGAAGAGGCCAACGGCTACACCACCGAGGTCATCCAGAAATCCGAAGGCGATGCATCGCGCTTCAAGTCCGTGCTCTCGGAATACGCGAAGGCGCCCGGCGTTACGCGCGATCGCCTGTACCTCGACATGATGCAGTCGGTGCTCGGCAGCTCGACCAAGGTGCTCGATCGACCAGAAGGCCGGCGGCAACCTGCTGTACCTGCCGCTCGACAAGCTGATCGCAGCAGAGTGCCGCGGCCGCGGTCACCGTGATCGCCCGATACGCCGTCGTCGGCTGACGCGCCCGAGTTCCGCCGCGCCGGCGCAGGAACCCGCGGCACGCTCGACGCGAGCCGGTCGCGCGACGGCATGCGCAGCCGCGAGCGCTAGGAGACGACGATGAAATTCACCATGCCGATCCTGGCGCTGATCGTCGCCGCTGCTGCTCGTCGCGTCGCAGTCGATCTACACGGTCGACCAGACGAAGTACGCGATCAAGTTCCAGTTGGGCGAGATCGTCGAGACCAAGACGCAGCCCGGCCTGTACTTCAAGGTCCCGCTGATCCAGAACGTCCGCTTCTACGACAACCGCAACCTGACGCTCGAGAACAGCGAGCCCGACCGCGTGACGACGTCCGAGAAGACGCCGCTGCTCGTCGACTTCATCGTGCTGTGGCGGATCAACGACGTGAAGCAGTACTACGTCTCCGTCCAGGGCGACGAGGAAGCCGCGCGCCGCCGCCTTTCGCAGACGGTGCGCTCCAATCTCGCCGAGGAATTCAACAAGCGCACGATGCACGACGCCATTTCGACCGAACGCGACCGCATCACCGCCGTGACGCGGCAGAAGGCGGATATCGACGCCAAGACGATCGGCGTCGAAGTCGTCGACGTGCGGCTGCGGCGCATCGAGTTGCCGCCGGACGTCACCGGCCCGGTCTACCAGCGGATGGAATCCGAGCGCCGCCGCGTCGCCAACGAACTGCGTTCCACCGGCGCCGCGGAATCGGAAAAGATCCGCGCCGACGCCGACCGCCAGCGCCAGGTCATCCTCGCCGACGCGTATCGCCAGGCGCAGAAGATCAAGGGCGAAGGCGACGCCAAGGCCTCGGCCATCTACGCGCAGGCGTACGGACAGAATCCGGAGTTCTACGCGTTCTACCGCAGCCTCGAGGCTTACCGGTCGACGTTCAGGAACAAGAGCGACCTCATGGTCCTCGATCCGAGCGCGGAGTTCTTCCAGTACTTCAAGCAGTCCGGGTCGGGTCGCGCCCCGCGCGCACCCGCCAAAGTAAGCGTCGACCGGACGTAACGCGTCAGGGTGACTCCGTTGTGGACTCGCTGTGGCCGGCCTTTGCATTGCTGCTGATCGTCGAAGGCATCCTGCCGTTCGCCGCACCCGGCATCTGGCGCGACACGTTTCGCAAGCTGATCGACATGAGCGATGGCCAGCTGCGGTTCATCGGGCTCATCTCGATGGCGCTGGGCGTCGCGTCTCGCTGATCGTGATCCACTATGCGTAAATGGCTGCTGCCCGAAGCGATCGAGGACGTGCTGCCCGCCGAGGCCGCGCGCGTCGAGGCGTTGCGCCGCGCGCTGCTCGACCATTTCGCGCGCGCACGGTTACCGGCTGGTCGTCGCCGCCGCTGATCGAGCACATCGATTCGCTGCTGACCGGCACCGGCCGCGATCTCGACCTGCAGACGTTCAAGATGGTCGATCCGTTGTCCGGGCAGGATGCTCGGGCTTGCGCGCCGACACCACGCCGCAGGTCGCGCGCATCGACGCGCACCTGCTGAACGAGACCGGTGTCACCCGCCTTTGCTATGCCGGAAGCGTGCTGCGCACCGCGCCGGCCGGACCCGGCGCCACTCGCGAGGTCGTGCAGATCGGCGGCGAGTTGTACGGATCACGCCGGCATCGCCGCCGATCGCGAGGTCATGCTGCTGCTGCTGTCGGCGCTCGCGCGCGCTGGCGCGGGCAGGCTGCATCTCGACCTCGGCCATGTCGGCGTCTATCGCGCGCTGGCGGGCGCCGCCGGTCTGGACGCCACCGGCGAGGGCAACGACAGCGAACTGTTCAACGCGCTGCGCGACAAGGACTTTCCGGCGTTGCGCGAGCTCACCGGCGACCTTGCCGGACGCGGCGCGCGACGCGTTGCGCGCGCTGGCGGGCCTGTACGGGCCGGCACCCGCGACGATCGACGCCGCGCGCCGGCGCTTCCCGATCTTCCGGAGGTCCGGCAGGCGCTCGACGAGATGGCCAGCCTCGCCGCCGCGGCCGGCGGAGTCGATGCGATCCACGTCGACCTCGCGGACCTGCGCGGCTATCACTACTACACGGGTGTCACGTTCTCCGTGTTCGCGACCGCCGGCGACGGTGCGGTGGTCGATTGCGGCCGCGGCGGCCGCTACGATGGCGTGGGACGCGCATTCGGTCGCGCCAGGCCGGCCACCGGCTTCACGCTGGACCTGCGGCGCCTCGCGGCGCTGGCAGGCGGCGGCGATGCGCACGACGCGATTGCCGGCGCCGGACGATCCCGACCCGGCATTGGCCAAGCAGGTGGCAACTGCTGCGATCGCGCGGCGAAGCCGTCGTCGTGGTGCTTCCCGGTGAAGCTGCCGCGGGCGCGCCGGCCCGGCGGACGCTGGAGCGCCACGGCGGTGAATGGCGCGTCGTCTCCCGCAACGCATAGGCTCCGGACAGGAACGCACATGGGCAAGAACGTCGTCGTCATCGGCACCCAGTGGGGCGATGAAGGCAAAGGCAAGATCGTCGACTGGCTGGCCGAGAGCGCAACCGGCGTCGTGCGCTTCCAGGGCGGACACAACGCCGGGCACACGCTGGTGATCGGCGGCAAGAAGACCGTGCTGCGCCTCATTCCCTCCGGCGCGCTGCATCCCGGCGTCGCGATCTACATCGGCAACGGCGTCGTGCTTTCGCCGTCGGCGCTGCTGACGGAAATCCGCGAGCTGGAAACCGCGGGCGTGAACGTGCGCTCGCGTCTCAAGATTTCTCCGGCGTGCCCGCTGGTGCTGCCGATCCACGTCGCGCTCGACCAGGCGCGCGAGCACGCGATGGGCGTCGACAAGATCGGCACCACGGGCCGCGGCATCGGTCCCGCCTACGAGGACAAGATCGCGCGCCGCGCGCTGCGCGTGCAGGACCTGCTCCACCCGGAGCTGTTCGCGAGCAAGCTCGAATCGCTGCTCGAGTTGCACAATTTCATGCTCGTCGAACTATTACAAGGTCGACGCCGTGCCGTTCGCGCGCACGCGCGACGAACTGCTGGCGCTGGCCGGCGAAATCCGGCCCATGGTCGCCGATGTCGCCGGTCTGCTCCAGAACGCGCGCGCGCGCGGCGAATCGCTGCTGTTCGAAGGCGCGCAGGGCGCGCTGCTCGACATCGACCACGGCACCTACCCGTACGTCACCAGTTCCAACTGCCTGGCCGGCGCCGCCGCGCCGGGGAGCGGCATCGGGCCGCACATGCTCGACTACGTGCTGGGCATCGTGAAGGCCTACACGACGCGCGTCGGCACCGGACCGTTCCCGACGGAGTTGTCCGACAGCATCGGCGCCGGGCCTGGCCAAGCGCGGCAACGAGTTCGGCTCGGTCACCGGCCGCCCGCGCCGCTGCGGCTGGCTCGACATCGCGGCGCTCAAGCGCTCGCTGCAGTTGAATGGCGTCGACGGCCTGTGCATCACCAAGCTCGACGTGCTGGACGGCATGGACGAGATCAAGCTCGCGACATCCTATGTCATGGACGGCGAGGCGCTGGACCTCATCCCCACTGGCGCCGAAGCGGTGACGCGCTGCACGCCGGTGTACGAAGCAATGCCGGGCTGGCGCGAGTCCACCGTCGGCGCGAAATCCTTTGCCGCGCTGCCCGCCAATGCGCGCGCCTACCTCAAGCGGATCGAAGCGCTCACCGGCGTGCCCATCGCGATGGTTTCCACCGGTCCCGACCGCGCCGAGACCATCCTTGTCCACCATCCCTTCAGCTAGGCGGGCGAGCCGTGGACCTTGCACGTCAGCTGGGACGAATACAACCGGATGGTGGAGCGGCTCGCGCTCACCGTCCACGAGTCCGGTTTCAAGTTCAACCAGATCATCTGTGTCGCGCGCGGCGGCCTGCGCGTCGGCGACGTGCTGTCCCGCGTCTTCGAAATGCCCCTCGCGATCCTGTCCACGCATTCGTACACCGCCGAGGGCGGGACGATCCGCGGCGAACTGGTGATCGCCGAGCACATGACGATGACCAAGCCGAGGCTGGGCGATCGCGTGCTGCTGGTCGACGACATGGTCGACTCCGGCCATACGCTCGAGGCCGTGTACAAGGAACTGCCCAGGCGGTTTCCGCACATCACGGCGCTGAAGACCGCCGTGCTGTGGTGGAAGGCGTGCTCGGTGTTCGCGCCGGACTATTTCGTGCAGCACCTTGCCGACAATCCGTGGATCCACCAGCCCTTCGAGGTCTACGACACGCTGGGCCCGGACAAGCTCAAGGCGCGCCTCGCGCCCTAGTTCGCTGCAGCATCGCGCCGCGGCTCGCGAGCCGCACGCCCGGTCCGACGACTATTCGCGTTGACGAACGGTCCGGGGCCGCGGGACACTTCGCGCAATGAGCCGTCTGCCCGTCATGACCGTTCTGCAACGCGAGCACCCCATGCTATTGTCATAGACCGTCCCGGATCGGCCGCAGGGCCGCGATCCCACGTCACCTTCGGTCTCGCTTCGAAAGGGCCACCATGCGTCCACTGCTTGCCGTACTGGCCACCGCGCTGTCCGTCTTCGCGTCTTCCTGCGTCTTCGCGCAGACCGGCTATTTCCAAGGCGCCACACCGCGGCCGTCCGACGTCTGGGATCTGCCGGCAAGCGTTACGGTGACCCGCAGCGCGCCGCCAGGCGGCTCGCCCGTGGTCATCCCGACGCTCTACACGCATCTGACCACCGATCCGGAATCGAGAACGTTCGAATGGGCGGGCCTCACGATCCTCAACAACCATTCGAATTACGGCAACAACGTCGCCACGTACGCGCAGGCCAACAAGATGGCGCGCGGCACGTCGTGGGCCGGCGTGTTCGAGGTCCAGGATTCGACCGGCACCGGCGGCTTCTACGGCGTCGAAATCGACGCGTTCACGCAGGGCCCCAGCGCATACCCCGGATCGCGCGAGGGCGACCGCATCGGGCTGGGGATCATCCTCGGGCGTGCCGGCTATGTCGGACCGAAGGCGACGCTCGACTACGGCATCCTGGTGGCACCGATGGGACTCGACGACACGCAGGCCGACGTCAACTTCGGCATGATGGTGTGGTCGCAATGCCGTTATGCCTGCTATGCGATGCGCGCGGGCAACAAGCTGGCGTGGGAAGAGTCGGCGCAGATCGCCAGCAAGTTCGACCCGGCCACCGGGCGCTGGGGACTCTTCAACGGCGACAAGCCGCTGTTCGAGGTGGATGTCGCGACCGGCGAACTGCGCGTGAACGGGCGCCCGGTCCAGGTCACCTACAAGGACTAAAGTCTAGGCGCGCTTGGGGTGGTCCGTGATAATTTGCGTGATCATCATGGATAACGAGCCCGACCACGAAAGCGCTGCTTGAAGGCCGTTGTCCTCACCTATCACTCGCACCACGTGCAAGGCCCGGACTATGCGCGGAACGACCATGTCGCGCTGCCGGTCGATTTGCTCACCATTGCGCGCGCCGGTGCGCGCATCGTGTCGCTCGCCACGCTCGTCTCGGCCATCGAGTCGCATCAGGCGGGGACGGACACGGCCGACGGCGGCGCGACGCTGGTAGCGCTCACCTTCGACGACGGTCCCGTGTGGGACTTCGCCGACTTCGTTCATCCGACCTTGGGCAGCCAGCGCAGCTTCGCCAACGCCATGCACGACTTCCAGGCGACGGAGGCCGGCCGCGCGCAGCCCGGACTCGCGGCCACCAGTTTCGTCATCGCGTCGCCTGCCGCGCGACGCGTGATGGAGTCGACCTTCGACGCCGAGTACACGTTCCTGCAGGCGGGCACGCTCGGCGACGACTGGTGGGCCACGGCAATCGATAGCGGCCTGATCAGCATCGGCAACCACAGCTGGGATCACCTGCATCCGGCGCTGGAAACCGTCGCGCACTCGCGGCAGGTCCGCGCCGACTTCATGCAGGTATCCACCAGCGCGGATGCCGATGCGCAAATCCGCGACGCGATGACCTACATCAACGCTCGCACCGGTGGCCGCGCTGCGCCGTTCTTCGCCTACCCGTTCGGTCATTGCAACGACTACCTGGCCGACGATTACTTCCCGAGCAAGGGAACGAGCATGGGTCTGCGCGCGGCCTTCACCACCGAGCCAAAGGCGATCGACGGATCGCAGAGCGTCTGGCGGCTGCCGCGCTTTACCTGCGGGCATCACTGGCGAAATCCCGAAGGGCTGGCGGCGATCCTGAGCGCGGCCTGAGGCGACGGCGATCCGCTCCGGAACCGCTGACGTCATGTCCTACAGCGCAGAGTTTCGGCCTACAGCGCAATCGTCCATGCGCCGAATCCGCGCGCGGCTTGCGTAGGCTACTCTAAGCCCTTATGGGAGCCGCTTCAGATTTACGGGAGGACCGCGGATGCACGCACGATCCGAACACGCAGACTCGCGGCGAACAACCGCCCTGGCGCTCTGGCGCTATGGGCACGATTACCTGAAGGCGGTGCAGACGCTGGGCGAGGCCGACCACGTGACGTGCGACGAGTCGCAGGCGCTCTACCACCTTGGCGCGCAGGGCATCGAATTCGCGCTCAAGTCCTGCCTGCGCTCGCAGGGTGTTCCGCCGGAAGACTTGAGCAGCCGCATCGGCCATTCGCTGCTGGACGCATTGCAGGAAGCGCTGGCGCGGGGCCTGCCGTCGCCACCGAGGGAAGTGATGCAGACCATCCAGGCGCTGGCGCCCCATCTTCGCGATGACCAGTTTCGCTATCTTCCCGCGCAACACGGAGAATTCCCCGATCTCGCCCCGTTGATCTCCGCTGGAGTCTGGATCCTGTCCCACGTCGCCGAGAATGTCGTCGCCGACTATTACGTCCATTACGGCTCGCGAATCCGTGTCGGAGAGAGTGGCCATGCTGCGTCGCCTGCACGCCGATCTGGATGTGACCGCCAGCAAGATTCCGCGTCTGCAATAACCTCTTGCGGCACGGAAGCGCACGCGAGGCTCGCACGCAGCAGTGTTTCTGCGGCCCCCACGCCCTTGGCATGTAGGACGCGTCCTACCCGCGATTGGACCAATCCCTACTGGATGCGCATGGGTATTCGCGGAAAGAATGGAATAGTCCGTTACGTCAACGGGCGCCGGCGACGGCGCCATTGCCGACCATGCGCCTTTCGCTGCGCTTCCTGTTCCCGCTGCTGTTGGCGCTCGGCGCTTTCGCCTGGGCTGCGGTGCCGCTCGTCGACGCGTGGATGACGCGGTGGTACCTGCGCGATCTCGAGACGCGTTCCACGTTCGTCGCGCAGACGATACGCGAACCCTTGAGCGACCTGCTGCAGTCGACGTCGACCGGTGCGGCTCGCCCGCTTTTTCAATCGCATCACCGACGACGAACGGCTGTACGCGGTCGGCCTGTGCACGCGGCGCGACGCCGCCATGATCGCGTCGAAGTCGTTTCCAGCGGAAGTGAAGTGCACCGACCTGCCGGCCTTCGCGAATGGGGAGCGCACCATCGTCACGGCGCATGGCCCCCTGTTCGTGGTCGTGCGCCCCACCCCGACGGAGGCCAGCCCGGGCGCCTCCGTGGTCCTGGTCCACGACCTGGCCTTCCTCGCCAGCCGCACCGAGGAATCGCGGCGCTACCTTTTCTATTTTTTCCTCGCTTTGAGTGCCAGTGTCGCCCTGATTACCGTCGTGATCGCGCAGTTGTCGTGGCGCGGGTGGGTGGCGGGCCTGCGCGCCCTGCTTCATGGCGAAGGCATCCTGCGGCCTTCGGCCCGGGCGACGGCGCCGGAGCTGAAGCCGATCGAACGCGACGTGAGCGCGCTGCTGCGCGACCTCGAGCGCGTCTACCGCCCCTTGGACAAGAGCCAGCAACGCTGGACCCAGGAGACGCTGCGCGCGACGTTGCGCGGCGAACTGCGCGGCAATCAAGTCATCGCGGTTTCGAACCGGGAACCGTACATCCATGTGCATACCCCGGAGGGCATCCGCATCCAGCATCCGGCAAGCGGCCTCGTCACCGCGCTGGAGCCGGTCATGCGCGCCTGTTCGGGAACCTGGATCGCCCATGGCAGCGGGTCGGCGGACCGCGAGACTGTCGATCGCAACGACCATGTCGATGTGCCTCCGGACCATCCGGCTTATCGCGTCCGCCGCATCTGGCTCACGCGGCGAGGAAGAAGCCGGGTACTACGCGGGCTTCGCCAACGAGGGCCTGTGGCCGTTGTGCCACAACGCCTATGTGCGTCCCACGTTCCGCAAATCCGATTGGGACTACTATCGACTGGTGAACGCGCGCTTCGCCGACGCGGTCATAAGCGAGGCGAACGGCGACGATCCCGTGGTGCTGGTGCAGGACTACCACTTCGCGCTGCTGCCACGCCTCATCCGCGAGCGACTGCCCAACGCCACCGTCATCACCTTCTGGCACATTCCCTGGCCCAACCCCGAGGCGTTCGCCATCTGCCCGTGGCGGCGGGAAATTCTGCATGGCCTGCTCGGCAGCAGCATCATGGGCTTCCACACGCAATTCCACTGCAACAATTTCCTGGACACCGTCGATCGGCTGCTCGAAGCCCGTGTCGATCGCGAGACTTTCACCGTGTCCTACGTCGGCGCGGAAACGGCCGTGCATCGCTATCCGATTTCCATCGAGTGGCCTCCGGCGCCGCTGGCAAAGGCGGCGCGCGTCGCCGAGTGCCGCGAAACGGTGCGCGTCCGCCTCAACCTCCCGCGCGACCACAAGCTCGGCGTCGGCATCGAGCGGCTGGACTACACCAAGGGGATCATCGAGCGCTTCCGCGCCGTCGCGCGCCTGCTCGAACTCGAGCCGCGATGGGTTGGCCGCTTCTCGTTCGTCCAGATCGCCGCGCCCAGCCGCGAGGTGATCGACACCTATCGCGACTACGCCGCGCGGGTGCGCGCCGTGGCCGACGAGATCAATGCGCAATTCGCCAGCGCCGAACGCCCGCCGATCATATTGCTCGCCGAGCACCACGAGCCGGACGCCGTCTACGAGTATCACCGGGCGGCCGACCTGTGTTTCGTCAGCAGCCTGCACGACGGCATGAACCTCGTCGCCAAGGAATTCGTCGCCGCCCGCGACGACGAACAGGGCGTGCTGATCCTGTCGCAATTCGCGGGCGCGTCGCGTGAACTTCCGGAAGCGCTGATCGTCAATCCCTATGATGCCGACCAATGTGCAACAGCGCTGCGCATGGCGCTGACGATGTCCGTCGACGAGCAGCGTGACCGGATGCGACTGATGCGCAGTGAAGTCCGCGAGTTCAACGTGTACCGCTGGGCCGGCTGCATGCTGCTCGACGCGGCGGTCATGCGCCAGCGTCGGCGCTTCGCCGCGGACATCGGCCGCAAAGCGAACCTGGTCGCGGGATGAACGACGTCGCGCCAAAGCGGATCTCGCCGCCGGGGAAGCGTGCGCGCCGCGTACGCGGCGCACCACCGGCGCTTACGTCGGATTGCGCGCTGTTCCTCGACGTCGACGGCACGCTGGTAGGGGACGCGCCGAAACCGGATGCAGTACACGTCGACGAGGAACTCCTGAAGTTGCTCCCCCGCGTCGCGGCGCGGCTGGGGAATGCGCTGGCGCTGATCACCGGCCGCTCGATTAGCGGCGTCGACCGTCTGTTCCCCAAGCTGCGCCTGCCGATGGCCGGCCAGCATGGCAGCGAGCGGCGCGCCGGCGACGGAACGATTCACCTCAATGCCTCCGATCCCGTCAGCTTTGCCAGCATGCGCCAGCTGCTGCAGGTGCTATCGGACCGGCATCCCGGGCTCTTCCTGGAGGACAAGGGAAACACGCTCGCGCTGCACTATCGCGACGTGCCGCAACTTGCCGCACACGTGCACCGCGTCGTGCGTTCGTCGGTGCGCAATGTCGGGCGGGAACAAGTTCGACCTGCAGCCGGGTAAGCGCATGGTCGAAGTGCGGCCGGGCAGCCGCGACAAGGGAACCGCCATTGCGGATTTCATGCGCGAGCCGCCGTTCGCCGGCCGGCGGCCCGTGTTCGCCGGCGACGACAAGGCGGACGAATTCGGGTTTGCCGTCGTCGACTGCATGGGAGGCTGGTCGGTCAAGGTGGGCACAGGGCGCACCCGCGCCCAATACCGCCTGAAGGACATCGCGGCGGTGAGGCGCTGGCTGTCGACACCGATGGCCGTAGCGTCGCCCGATCCGGCCGCAGCGGGCTAGAACGTGCGCAATCTCGACCTCGCGCTGATCGGCAACGGGCGCATCGGCGCGCTGCTGGCGGACGACGGCACGATCGTCTGGGGCTGCTTTCCACGCTTCGACGGCGACCCCAAGTTCTGCGCGTTGCTGAATGAAAAGCCGGATGCAGCGGAGAACGGCCTGTGGTCGATCGAATTGGTCGACGGCATGCGCAGCGAGCAGTCGTACGTCACCAATACCGCGGTGCTGACGACACGGCTCACCGACCGCACGGGGGGCGCCGTGGAGATCACAGACTGCGCGCCCTGTTTCGTCCAGTACGGGCGGCTCTTCCAGCCCATGACGATCGTCCGCGCGCTGCGCTGCGTTGCCGGCAAGCCGAGGGTCATCGTGCGCCTTCGCCCGAGCGACGCCTACGGCCGCGCCATCCCGCAGCGAACCGTGGGCAGCCGGCACGTGCGCTACGTGGGGAGCGACCTCACCCTGCGGCTCACGACTGACGCACCGATCACCGCGATCCTGGAGGAGCGCCCGTTCCTGCTCGAAGACCCGGTGACCCTTCTGCTGGGTGCCGACGAGAGCGTGACCAGCGACGTGCATCAGGTCGGGCGCCGGTTCATCGAGGAAACGCTCGCGTACTGGCGCGCATGGGTTCGCCGCCTCGCCATTCCCTTCGAATGGCAGGATGCGGTGATTCGCGCCGCGATCACGCTGCAGCTCAACACGTTCGACGACACCGGGGCAATCATCGCGGCCATGACGACCTCCATACCGGAGGCCGCGGACTCCGGCCGCAACTGGGACTATCGCTACTGCTGGCTGCGCGACAGCTATTTCGTCGTGAACGCGCTGAACCGCCTCGGCGCAACCGAAACGATGGAGAACTACCTTCGCTACATCGCCGGCATCATCGCGGGGGTGGGCGACGGTCCGCTGCAGCCGGTGTACAGGATCAACGGCGACGCCGCGCTGACCGAACAGGTCGAAGGAGCGCTCGCCGGCTATCGCGGCATGGGCCCGGTGCGCATCGGCAACGACGCGTTCCGGCAAACGCAGCATGACGTGTACGGCGCGGCGATCCTTGCCGCGACCCACTCTTTCTTCGACAAGCGCCTGATTCGCGGCGGGGACATCGCGCTGTTCGAGCGCCTCGAACCGCTGGGACATCGCGCCATCGCCGTCCACGACCAGCCGGACGCGGGAATCTGGGAGTTCCGCAACACCGCGCGCGTGCACACGTTCTCGAGCGTGATGTGCTGGGCCGCGTGCGATCGGCTGGCGCGGATTGCCGCCCAGCTCGGACTACCCGAACGCGCGTCGGCGTGGACGGCGGCGGCATCGCGAATTCACGCCTTCGTCACGACCCATTGCTGGAACGAGCGTCGCGGCAGCTACGTCGGGGCGGTCGGCAGCACCGAAACGGACGCGAGTCTGCTGCTGCTGGCCGAACTCAACTTCACCACGCCGGACGACCCCCGCTTCGTTGCCACGGTCGAGGTCATCGAACGCGAACTGAAGCGCGGCGACTACGTCTTTCGCTATCTGGAAAAGGACGACTTCGGCACGCCACGCAATGCATTCGTGATCTGCACATTCTGGCTGATCGATGCGCTGGCGGCCATCGGGCGGCCGGACACGGCACGCGCCTTGTTCGAGAACCTGCTTGCCAGGCGCAATCGTCACGGACTTCTTGCCGAGCATCTCGACCCGGGCACGGGCGAAGCCTGGGGCAACTTCGTGCAGACCTACAGCATGGTGGGGCTGATCAACGCGGCGATCAGGTTGTCAGTGCCTTGGGAAGACGCCTTCTGAAATCCGCTACTCAAGCTGCGCCGGAGGCGGCCCGGTGTCGGTCGCGAATTCGATTGCCGGCGGCACGGTCGGGGAGGCTGCAGCGGCGGTCGCGCGCTTCGGACTTCCCGACCGTGATCGCCCTCAACTCATTGTCGAGCATCTGCACACGTCGCAACGCGGAGTGCAGCGCCGCCGTCAGGCCGCCCATGCTGAGGCAAACGAAGACGAAGGATCCAAGGCGTATGGCGTCCATCGGATTCAGGAGTTGAAAGCTTAGCGGAGGGCTCATGTAGAAGTAGCGCGCGATGCACGCGCACAGTGCCGTCGTGAGCACTGCAGGACCATATCCACCGACCCAGCCAGCCGCGGCAACCGCGATGAAATAGGTGATGAAGGGAACCGAATCCGGGAAGATAGGGATCGATCACCATGCGCAATCCCCACGCCACCATCGCGGCGACCACCGCGAATACATAGCCGAATGCCGGCTCCCGAAAGGGATGCCGCGCGGTGTCATCGCGCTTCCTGGCGAGTTCTTCCCGGCGCTGGCCCTCCAGCGCCGCGGCTTGCAGGTCCAGCCAGTAGGCCAATGCAAACATGGCGATGGCAGGCAAGCCGAAGGCCAGCGTCGCAATCAATACCGCGGTCATGAGCGCGTCCGCCGACGCGGTCCATCCAATGCCGCCCGACGACGACCAGGCCGGCCAGTATCGCCAAGATGGCCGAGGTGCGCTGCAGGCCAACCACGATGCGATCCGTGACGTAAGTGAGCCATATGCCCCCCACATGGTTCAGGGCGCCATTCTATTACCAAAATCCCGCTGCCGGCGTTGCAGCGGCGTAGGGCAATTGCCGCACCGAAATGTGGGACATTTCTGACACGGCATTCGGCGGAGTGCGGACGGACGCGACCGGCGCTGCCGGGGGAGAATTGCACCGTCATCGCTGCGATTCCAAGTTGGGGTTCGAATCGTCCGATCCCGCGTCCGACGAGCCAATGCAGGGAACTCCCCTCCCCGGCATGGGCACGAATGCTCGATGCGGAATGAAATAGCCCTCGCAGTGAAGACAGGCGGCCGCCCTGCGCGGCCGCTTTTTTTGCTCAGGCGCAGTGCAGTGCGGCGGCGGCCAAATCGCGGCTACGCAGCGCGTCGGCGCGTTCCCACGTCCTATTCAGTCGCAGACGCCGGCCGTGCCGGGTCCGACCAGTGAGAATAAGACATGCCCGCGCGCCGTGCCGCACGGCGCGCGATCTTGCGCCTAGGACAAATTGTCGGCCGCAAAGCGCCAGTTGAGGAGCTTGTCGATCAGCGCTTTCACGTAATCCGGACGCCGATTCTGATAGTCCAGGTAGTAGGCGTGTTCCCAGACGTCGATCGTGAGCAGCGGCTTCATTCCCTGCGTCAGCGGTGTCTGCGCGTTCCCGGTCTTGACGACTTTCAGTTTTCCGCCATCGAGCACCAGCCACGCCCAGCCGCTTCCGAATTGCGATGTCGCAGCCGCCGCCAGTTCGCTCTTGCATGCGGCCATGCCGTCGAACGAACTTTCGATCAGCTGTTTGAGTTTCGCAGGCGGCTCGATGGCGCCGGCCGGCTGCAGGCTGTGCCAGTAGAACGTGTGGTTCCACGCCTGCGCGGCGTTGTTGAATACTTCCGCCTGGTCCGCCTTGCCGGCCGTTCTCGCAATGATTTCCTCGAGCGACAAATCGGCAAGGGCAGTGCCGGCGATCAACGTGTTCAACTTGTCGACATAGCCCTTGTGATGCTTGCCATAGTGCAGGCTGACCGTTTCGGCTGAAATCACCGGATCCAGCGCGTTTTCAGCGAATGGCAGGGGGGGCAACACATGCGGCGAACTCTTGACGGTGGTGGCGGTTGTCATGGGGTGTTTCCTTCGGAAGATTGATAGTGGCTGTGATCGGGTATCCCAACTTCATTCAGGCGACCCGGTGGGAGTGGCAATTGTTCCGGCGCAGCAGGTGGGAGATTCGTCTGCTTTCAGCCTCCCGACGTTTCCCCGCCCATCACCTGGAGTACCGTTCCCGTGATGTACGACGAATCCGCATTCGATGCCAGGAACACGTAGGCGGGCGCCAGTTCTTCAGGCTGTGCGGGCCGACCCATCGGACTGTCGCCGCCGAATCCCGCAACGTCCGTCGGCGACATGCCGGCGTCCGACGGGTTGAGCGGCGTCCACACGGGTCCGGGCGCGATGGCGTTGACGCGTATTCCCCGGCCGATGACATCCTGGGCCAGCGACTTGGTGAACGCATTCACGGCACCCTTGGTCGCAGAGTAATCCGGAAGCTTGCGCGATCCAAGAATTCCCGTTTCGGAACTGGTGGCAATGATGACCGCGCCCGGCGTCATGACTTCGAGCGCGGCACGCGCCAGCCGGACGTAGGCGAGGATATTGGTCGCGAACGTTTCCACGAGCTCGTCGTCCGAGAGTTCGCCAAGACTGTCCTTTCGATTCTGGTGCGCGGCGTTCGAAACCAGGATGTCGAGCTTGCCCAACTCCGCGACCGTCCTGGACACGACCTCGTTGCAGTAACTGGGCGAAGTCAGGTTTCCGGGAAGAAGCAGGCATTTCCGACCCTCCCGTTCGATGCAGTCGCGCGTCTCGGCAGCATCGGATTCCTCTTCCGGCAGGTAGGCCAGCGCGATGTCGGCGCCTTCCCGCGCGAAAATCAAGGCGACCGCGCGGCCGATGCCGGAGTCGCCTCCCGTGACCAGCGCGACCTTGCCTTCGAGCTTGCCGGCGGGCCGGTAGAACGGCGCCTCGAAATGGGGTCGGGGACGCAGTTGCGATTCGATGCCGGGTCCGCTTTGATGCTGAGGCGGAAACGGCGGACGGGGCGTGCGTTCGCCGTTCGCTGCCTCGTCGGATGGAGCACCGTTGGCGACGCGCACGAATTGCGTCCGCCCCGATCTCGCGACCGGGCGGGAATCTCGCTCAATGGCCGCTTTCGACCGAAGCGCGGACGCGGCTTCGTCCCGCCTTCGAGAGCGATATCGCAACGGCCTGCTTGATCGCTTTCTTCTTTGAGGCCGGGTGGCTGGTGCCGATCCTTCCCTTCGCCTCGTATTCGTGCGCGAGCTTCTCGATGTTCGCGCTGATGGTCTTGTTGCTGCGGCCTTTTTGCAGGGGCATGTCGAGTCCTCCGTCGGCGGCGAGGAAAGCCACCTTTCACGGGAACGATTCTCGGGAATTCAGGCCGTGCGCGTGATCGGCCTCGCGGCGCAAATTCCTGTCCGGCGATGTCCGACCAGACTGTTGCCGATCGACAGCCGCGACGACCGTCGCTAGCGGGGCCGGCCGAAGCGCGTCAGCAGTTTGGCGTGACGAAGGATCTCGCGTTCCGCGTACGCGGCTCGCGGCATCGAGATCGAGACCAAGGTAGGTGATCCCGATCGCCGTGAGTTCCTTGCGTGCGGTTCCCGCGCGATTGACGCCGTACCAGCCGGACTTGAGGCGTGCGCGAACGGCTTCGGACTCACTCTTTGCGGCGACAATCGCCACGAACGTGCTGAAATCCTCGCCGGGCCAGCGCTCGCCGAACGACGGCATGTCCGGGACAGCGGCGGCGCGATCCTTTGACGTAACGGCCAATATCCGGGCTGACGCCAGCGAAGCTTCCTCCAGCGCGTTGGGCAACCCATCGATGTTGGCGTCGACTTCGCCTCGTCGCAGTGCTGCATAGCGCGCCGTCGGCGGCGGAAAAGCTGACGATTTCGACCTGTCCCCCCAGCGTGTCGGCGAGGAACTGCGCCGCAAGCATGCTCATGGAACCCGGCGCGCCGGCCCCGATGCGCAGCGGACGCGCGCGCTGCGGCACATCCTTCAACCACAGTTCGAATGTGCCGGCACGTTCCGTCGGCCCGACCACGAGCGCCCCGCCAAAGGTGCCGACCACGCCGACCCAGTCGAAGTCCTCAACGGGATTGACGGTTGCCGACTTGCTGAGCAGCGCCCCCGGTACAACCTGCGTGTTCGTCGCGTAGCCCACGCGGATCTCACCTTGCGCCGGCTTGGCGACTGCTGCCAGGGCGTCGGTACCCAGGCCGCTGGGCATATTGCGGACGGTCACGCTGCGGTGAAGGGATTCGGCGAGAGAACGCGGCGATGATCCTGCCGACGCGATCGGCAGAGCCGCCCGGCGGAAACGGAACGATCAGCACCAAGAGGCCAATCGGCGCTGCGCGCCGCAGCGTCGGGAAGGCGATCGACGCCCTGGGCCCCGCCGATGTTGCAAGGATGGACATCGCCACCAGCAGGCTTGCCTTCATCCCGCCATTATAGGCGTGGCGTGCGCCGAATCCGCTTGCTCAGCAACGGCTAAGGGCCGGCAAGACTTCTGCCGGCTTTAACCGTTGCAAACCGCCGCGACTACGGCAGCGGCGGGTATCGCTCGGCCGACGCCATCGATCGACTCCGCGTCATGCCGTCGTCCTCCTCCCAGTACGGATTGACGTCGTAGTAGGCGTGGACATCCGACGCCCAGCGTCGGTCGGCCATGGAAGGCCAATGATCTTCGTCGAATCCGGGCGCGCTCTCGAGCCGTTCCTTGCTGATGTCGAGCAGGAAGCGCTTCTCGGGGGCATCCAGCGTCAATGCCGACCAGGGAATGGCGAAAAGCTTGCTGCCGATGCCGAAGAAGCCGCCGAACGACAATACGGCGTAGGCAATCCTGCCCGCGGCGACATCGAGCATGATCGCCTCGATCTTGCCGATGTCTTCGCCGGCGGAATTGACAACGCTGTCGCCATCAAGCGTGGCAGCGTCCATCACGAACGGACCGGGTCCACGTGAAACATGGTCGGGATCGCGCAAAATCGCGGCGCCGCCGTTGCCCGGCACCGCCGTTCCAGCGTCTTGCGTAGCTGCTGTCATTGGAACTCCTGGTTATTGATTGTCCGACGCGCCTATCCCTGCGCCCCCTTGGTGACGAGGTTGTCCACAACGTCGCGCACGCCTGAAACGCTCGCTGCAATCTGCTTCGCGCGGTCCTTCATTGGTGGCGAGTCGACCGCTCCGGTCAGCGTCACCACTGCGTCCTTCGTCTCGACGCCGATTTGCAGTGACTTGAGGCCAGGTTCGGCGAGGATCGCCGCCTTGACTTTGGCCGTCAGCGCGCTGTCGTCGATCGCGTCCGCCGTCTTGCTGGCGGCTTCGCTGGTCGTGGCGGCCACCTTGTCAGCCGCGCGATCCAGCTTCTGACCGGTCGTCTCGGGCGAATTGCGTTGGTCGCATCCGGTAGCTGCAAAGGCGGTGCTGATCAGCATCGCCGCGAACAGCGTCGTTCGGGTCGTCTTGTCCATTGCTTTCTCCTGTCGAAATGTCTGTTCGGCCGAGGCTCGCCTTGCTAGCGGATGACCCGGCCGACAAAATAGCCAAGCGCCAACGCGCCGGCCACACTGACCAACGGCCGTGCGCGCACATATCCAGTCCATGCTTCGGCCAATGCTCCCGACTTGTTGGCGAGTTGCGTTCCACTCGTGGCTGCCCAGTCGGCAGCGGAATTTCCCGCGCTGGCGACCTTGTCGATGGTTTCATGCGCGCGTGCTGTCGCCGATTGCAGTGCGGGTGCCGTCTTCTGGGCGACGTCATCGACCATCTGGTGGGCCCTGCCTGCAGCCGAGGAAATCGGGTTCGAACCGGTCATCGTGGATCCGGTCATCGAATTGGTGGTCATTGGTGCTCCTTCGTTTGGCGGAATGATTGGACCGTGGCGACGCGGAAGAACCGTGTTCCGTCCGCGCCGCCGTTGTGGATACCGACACCCGTATTCAGGCGGGATCGATTTCGTTCTGCAATCGTAACGACGTCGTGGTCGGTGCTCATTCGGACCCGAGACGACATTCGTGTCGGACAAACACCCAATCGCGGGTCGCGCGCATGGGGACGTCCGCCTGTCGCAGCGGTAGGACGCACGCGGACGGACGATCGCGGGTGCCTCCGCTTATGTCGCGCGTTGACCATGCCGCCACACTGGGCTCCACGCGGGTGCGTCCACCGGCGCGTTCCGCCAACGTCCAAAGGCCAACGACATGCGAATAACGCCCCTAGAGGCCGCGGCAATCCTGACCATCGGCGTCGTCACGATGCAGCTCCACTCTGCGGAGCGCGCAAATCCGGCGCTGGCGATCCAGGCATTTCTTGCGGCGTCGAGCGAACGGGTAATGGCCCGGTTGGAGGAGCGGACTTCCCGGGCGCCCAACTACGCGCGACCGCCGCGGCCTCCGACTGACACGCATGCCGGCGGCGACCGAGCGGCCCGCGCCAAGCCGTTATCGCGCGACGGCCTCCCTCACGCTGCCGCACGTCCCTTTACGCGGCCTCGGAGCCTTTGCACTTCGCGCAATCAAGGGGTTCCGCGCGAACCAGGGTTTCCTGCTCGCGGGCGCAGTCGCGTATTACTCGCTGCTGTCTCTCATACCGTTGCTGATCCTGGTGCTGGTCGCACTATCGGGAGTCCTGGATCCCGACCAGGTGCTCGCAACCCTCGGCGAGTACCTCGAGTACATCGTGCCGGGACAGGCACCGGCGATCGTCTCGGAATTGCGCGTCTTCCTAACCCACAAGGACGCGATTGGCGTCGTGCTGGTCGTCACGATGCTGTTTTTCAGCACGCTCGCCTTCACGGTGCTGGAAAATGCGCTCTCCGTGATCTTTTACCACCGTGCAGCGACGAAGCGCCGCCATTTCGTGGTGTCCGCGCTGATGCCCTACGTGTTCATCGTATTCCTGGCACTGGGCCTGCTTCTGGTGACGGTCGTGTCCGGAAGGCTGGCGGTCATGGCCACACGCAATATCGTGGTATTCGGCGATCCCACGTCTCTCGATGGATTGTCGGGCTACCTGCTCTACCTGATGGGCGTTGGCGGCGAAATCCTTCTTCTCACCGCCATCTATCTGGTGATGCCCGTGGGTCGCCTGTCGTTCCGGCAGGCACTGCTCGGCGGTGCCAGCGCCGGCATTCTGTGGGAGATGACACGCCACGTGCTGGTCTGGTACTACGGGACGCTGTCACAGGTGCAGCTGGTCTATGGCTCGCTGGCGACCGCCGTCATGGTGATGCTCAGCGTGGAGATCGGGGCGGTGCTGCTTCTCTTCGGCGCGCAGATCATCGCCGAGCACGAACGTATGCGATAGCCGGAGCGGTCGCGTCAACGGCGGATGGTCGCCTCGCGGGCCAGGTGGCATTCCGGATCGTTTGACGTGGGAAGACCACTGAGCGGGTCGGCATGCATGCCATACAGGCGCCGTTCCCGCTCGGCTTCTTCGCGCGTCCTGGCGAGCGGACGCTCGGAGGGCCGATCGCGAATCCTCGTTTGCCGCTGGCATTGCGTTGCCGGTACGACAGTCGAACTCGTCGATCATGCCGACCAGCTGGTCGAAACGATGCCCGGCCGGCGAGTCCGGGTCGCAAAGAAAGAGCTCCTCCAATTCACGCAATGCCGCATGATATTCCGCGTAGTCGCGCAATCGCGAAGGTTGAAGCCGATTGATCATCGCAAATTTTGCGGCCGCGCCGAACTACTCCATACCTGCCCAGACCACGTTCTGCCAATACCGGGCAAGCGTGACGCGACCGCTCCCATAGACGTCGCCAAGACGCAGCCTTGCTCGATCCCCATGCGCGCGCCCTCAGATTGGCGGACTCCCATCCAGCGGGATCTTCGCAGCGCCACGTGTAGGCCACCAGCGCCAGTCCCAATGCGGCACTCGCCAGCGCGATGGCGCCCAGGAGGCGGATTCCGATCACTGGCCCGGCAACGGCGCACAATGCGCCTGCGGCGAGGCCGAACGCGAAGAACGTGAGGGCCGCTCCGTGCCACCACGCGGGCGCAAACAACCTGTCACTTGGCGTCACGATCTTCTCCTAGTTTCCCGGGCTCAACACTTTATTGCGGTACGTCCCGATGGTGACGCCACCCTCATCCTGCGTTGGCTGCGCCATTTCGGACGGCTTGCCGTTGCGATACGTAAACATCTTGGCCAGCACGCCCGCCACCAGGAGCGCGATCGAGCCGTACAACAGGTAAGTCGACCATTGGTCCGCCGGCGGCAACGATACGGCCGCAAGAACTGGCGACGTCGCGCACATCGCGGCGAGGGCGGCTCCGGCGCTTGCAATGGTGCGCAGTCGGAAAGGTTGGTTTGCCATGGCTTGCTCCGTCTGGTGAAGGATGGACTCACTCTAGGCCCCCCACAGCGAGCTAGAGAACCGGCCTGTTTGCCATTCTCGTGTAGGCACCTGTCCCACACCTCCCGCGCTCCTGTCTTCAGAGGGGCGGGGACAACAGTCAGCAAGGTCTACGCGCGCTTGCGCTGCGTGGTCAATCTAGCGCAACCCGAATCTCTGAACTGAGCGTCGGTACGGGGCGCTGGAACTGCAAACGTTGCGCAAGATTTTCACCCGCAACGTTTGCAGCGCCCCGTCGGGCTTCAGCGCGGCGTGTCCTCGACCTTGGGCGGGCGCCCTTTGCGCTCGGTCTCGACATCGGTGACGGAATCATCTTCCTGGATGCCGGGGTCCTCGCCGGGCTTTTTGCTACCTTCGTTGTCCTGCTGCTGCTGCTGACGGCGTTGATCGTCCTGGTCGCCGCCGCTTTGCTGCTTCTGACGCTTCCGGTCGTTGTCAGTTTGAGACTTGGTTCGATTCATCGCGTGTCTCCAATCGTAGGGTCGTCAGCGGTTGCCGACGGCCACAGTATCGGCACCCGACCCTGCGCCGCGCATCGGCGCGCCGACGGTTTTCCTGTCGGCGGCGTCCGACAGCCCGACTCAGTGCCGGCTTCTTCGGCCGTACACGTACGCGATTCGCGCGATCAGTCCTTGAGGCCGGCGAGCAGCGACGCCATGTCCTCGGCGTGTTCCTCCTCGACGGCGAGAATTCCCTCCAGCATCTTCCGTGTGGTCGTGTCCCTGCCTTGCACCCACGCGATGATTTCCCGGTAGCTTTCGATGGCCACGCGTTCCGCCACCAGGTCTTCCTTGATCATGTCGCGCAGCGATCTGCCTTCCACATATTCGGAATGGCTGCGGGCGCTCAAGCCATCGGGATTGAGATCAGGTTCGCCGCCAAGCTGCACAATGCGGCTCGCGATTTCGTCGGCGTGCGCCTGTTCCTCGTTGGCGTGGGCAAGAAATTCCGCCTTTACCGATTCCGAGGCGATGCCCTGCGCCATGAAATAGTGCCGCTTGTAGCGCAGCACGCAGACGATCTCGGTCGCCAGCGCCTGGTTCAGGACGGTGCAGACCTGCGCCGCGTCCGCAGCATATCCGGGCGTGACGGCGCCCTCCTCCATGTGCTCGCGCGCGCGCTTGCGCAGCGTGGTGACGTCGGAAAGAAACGGTTGCGGTGCTGGCGGCTGGGTCGCGGTATCAGCAGACATGATGGTGACTCCCTCGTTGAATGGATGCGGCGTTCGTTGACGCTGCCGCACCAACGCCGCACGTCGCGTGCCAGACGCCCGACGGCGTGAATGAGCCATCGTTTCAGTCCGTTGCGATCGTCGCTGTGTCGGCTGCCTCCAGTTACGGGGTGCTTCCTGCGCATCAATTTGCATTTGACGCATGGGTCGTCGGCGCGCTCCTACATCCGCATAGGGCTTTCGCGGATGCCGCGCGTTGCCGCTTGCCGCGCACAGTGGATTACGTGGGCAATTTGCCCGACGAAGTTATAGGAGACCGCCGTGGGCATTCGTAACCTGATAAGCGTGGCTGTTTGTGCCCTCTTCGTCGTCGCTTGTGGCGAACACCCCTCGCCATCCGCGCCTCCGTCGACGTCGTCGGCGAATTCAGGCGCCGCTCGGCGTCGCTCCGGCCGCTCCGCCCAGTCCGTCGGGGCCCGGGCCAGTTCCGCCGCCGACAGTGGACGCAGGAGCAAGAGCGGTCGACAGTCCGGCCACGCGACCGATGGATTCGCTGAACCAGGAAAAAGAAGTGAATTCGATGCCGCTGGCCGGCCAGGGCAACAATCACTCGTCGCCGTCGCTCGAACAGCCACCGGCCAAATAGTCGACGGGAAAGGAGTGTCATCATGAAGCAAGTTCCGATCGCAGGCGTCGTCCTGCTCGCGTTGTTCGGCATCGCCTGTGGCCTGGAGTACCGGCTGAGACCAACGCTGGTCACTGCTGCGACCAAGCGTAGGCCAGTTGAGCAGTGGGAAAATGAAGGCGGTGCACTGGCGCCCGCCCCCGGGGTGTCCAAGACGTCGCAAGTTCCGCACTGACGTGGCGCAGTTACCGGTCGCGTCATGCTGCCGGCCGAAAATGGTGCAGACCGGAGCACGCTGGTGAAATTTCTCGCTACGGAACCAGCATCGGTCGCAGGCGGCCGTCCCGTTGAACGGGCACAGCAGGGTGCGTATAGTCGGCCTGTCGACGGCTCGCCCCGGAATCCGTTCGTGAAATCGGCGCTCCCGCTCAAACTCGTCATCCCGTTGGTCCTCGGCATCGTCGCGTCGCTGGCCATTGCCGTGTACGCAGAGCTGGGCTATCGCCGACTCGAATCCGCCAATCGGCAAATGGCCGTCGCGCTGGCGATGCAGGCCGCCGTGCACCAGACGCTGGCGCTGATCACCGACGCGGAGACCGGCCAGCGAGGATACCTGCTCACCGGCAAGGACGAGTACCTGGGACCGTACAAGGCCTCGATTCCGAAGATCGAGGGAGAATTCAGCAAGCTGCGCGAGTTGCTCGTCGAGAGCGGAACACCGGCCGACCGCGACCGGGCCGATCGGCTGAACAACCTGATCGGCAAGAAGCTCCTCGAACTGGAGGCGGTCATCGCGCTCTATCAGAAGGACGGTGCGGAGAGCGCGTTGGCGCTGATGAATACCGGCATCGGGCGGCGGACGATGGACACCATCCGCACCGAGGTCGAAGGCATATCGGCAACGCAGCGGATGCAGCTGAGCGAAGCTAACTTGCGCTGGAGCCGGGACATCGAGTTCGCCCGCGTGGGCATGATGGTCGTCACGGCGCTGACGGTCGCGTTGCTGCTGGTGGTGTGGGTCCTGGCGCGCCGCGACGCACACCAGCGGGAGGTGACGCGTCGCGCCGCGCACCTCGAGACCCAACGGCTGGAAACACTGGTCGAGGAACGAACGGCGTCGCTTTCGGAACTTTCGAATCACCTGCAGGTCGTGCGCGAGGAAGAACGCTCGAAGCTCGCGCGTGATATTCACGACGAGCTGGGCGGAATCCTGGTCAGCGCGAAGATGGACATGGCCTGGGTCGACTCGCGGATCAAGGGACGCGACCCCGAGGCCGCCGCCAAGATCGAGCGCGCGATGCAGGCGCTGGACGAAGGCGTACAGATCAAGCGCCGCATCATCGAGGAACTGCGACCCACGCTCCTCGACAATCTCGGCCTGTCCGCCGCGCTCGATTGGCAGATCCACGAGATCTGCGACCGCGCCGGCCTCAAGTGCGCGATCGCGACGCCAGCGGACGACAGCTCCATTCCCGCCTCCGTCGTCCATCGCGCTTTTTCGCATCGTCCAGGAGGCGCTGACCAACATCGTGAAATACGCCCGCGCGAAAAACGTCAGCGTCGACCTGGGCATGACCGCCGACACGATCACGCTGCTGGTGGAGGACGACGGCATCGGCATTCCCGACGATGCGCAGAACAATCTGCTGTCGCATGGCATCAGCGGCATGCGCCAGCGCGTCCGCGCGCTGCACGGGGACTTCTCGATCGTCCGCCGCGCTGAAGGCGGAACGATGATCGAAGTAAGCATTCCCCTGGAACCGCGTCGCGACGAGCGCCGCAGCCGCGCACCTGACCGCGCCCTGACGCGACGCGAATTCACCCGGCGGTCGAGATCGCCAGTTCCGTGTGCACCGGCAGCATGAAGCCGTTCGCCGGGTCGTCGTCCGCGTCGATCACCACTCGCGGCATGACCGTGCGCACCGGTCCGAAGATCGTCGCGAACGAGACGTCCGCAGCGTCGCGGCCGGTGCCGATGCGAAGCAATCCGGTGATCGGCGAAATTCCGGTCGGGTCGAACATGTACCAATCGTCGCCGACGAACACCTCCACGTAGGCGTGGAAGTCCGGTGGGCCGAGCGCCGGATCCGCGCCGTAGTCGATGCCGGTGACGAAGCGCGACGGATAGTTGAGCGCCCGGCAAAACGCGATCATCGTGTGCGCAAAGTCGCGGCAGACCCCGGCACCGTCGCGCGAGCGTATCGACCGCCGACGTCGTGCTGCGGGAAACGCCGATCTGGAACTTGAGCGACTGGCGGACCCAATCGCGAACGGCCAGAACCTGTGCGTAGCCGCGCGGAAGCGCGCCGAATCGGTCCCACGCCTGCTGCTGGATGAGATCGGCCTGGCAGAACCGGCTCGGGTAGAGATACCGCAGGATGCCGGCGTCCAGCGCGGACGGCGGCGCAGCCGTGATGTCGGCAGGCTCGACGACGCGGTGCGCGATCTCGACCAGCGCCGCATAGCGGACGATGAGCGAACCCGATAGCGGCCGAACACGCGGCGATGCGGTTTCCGGTGAACGCGTCCTCGCTCAGCGACAGCGTCTCGCGGAGGGTCGATGCTGAAGAACTCCTCGACCACTGCCTGCCGCCGATTGCGGGCGGCATGAATGTTAAGCAGGAACTCCGAAGGTCCCTCGACGGCGTAGTCGAGTTCCACGGTGTAGCGAAGGCGCACCCGGCTACCCGACACCTCCTGCGTGCTGAAGCGCATGTCGACGTCGCCTGCCGTTCACGCGGGAGGCACGTCGAAGTAGGGATTGAAGCCCGCTGGCGACGGCGCGACCGGCATGTTCTCGGGAAGAACCCCGACGGGACGCAACGACGCGGCCTCGACGACGACGCGGCAATCCGGCGACAGCACGACGCCCAGCGCGGCGTAGTGATCGGCCAGTTCGTGGTGGGGACGCACCACGAACCAGGTTTCGACGTTGCCGTGGTGCCTGCTCTCGACGACGTATTCGAGGTCTCCCATCGGGCGAGCAGGTGGACCTTGCCCCCATCGTCGCTTCCGGCAGGCGGGAACGAGCCATCCGTTCAAGGCCCGCGGCGGACAAGTCCCGCGACCAGCGAGATCACGAACAGCACGACGAATACGAAGAACAGGATCTTCGCTATTTCGGTGGCGCCGGCGGCAATGCCGCCGAATCCGAACAATGCGGCGATCAGTGCAACGACAAAAAAGATCAGGGCATAACGGAGCATGGTGGGCCTCGACTGGGTTGAGGAAGGATCAGGCGGACTGGCCGCCCGCGTGGGGTTTGGCATTGTCAGGATCAGGCTTGCCTCGCGCCTCTTCCGGGCGTTGCGGCCGATCCACGGGTTCGACGACGGGCGCCTTGCCACAATCGGGATCCTCGATCCTCGGTGGCCTGGCTTGCGGCAATAAGAGCGCCGGCAATTCGGATCGCGTGTTCCCGATGTCCGATGCCCTTGCGGTGCTTCCGCGGATTCCACGTTCCCGCATCGTCGTCTTCCTTGCAGTCACACGAGTTCTCATACGGTTCCGCTACTATGAAAGGGCATTCGGCCGGATAGGATCAGCGCTTCCCCGATTGCCTTGTCGCAGCGCGTCCTACAATTCAAAAAGACTGGCCGGAGGTCCGGGAAGGCACTCCGGCCAGCGAATTCCGGTCCCCTGGACGCATTCGTTCCTCAAGGACCGGGAGGGAGCCTCTGCCAATCACGTCTTGCCGAAGCGGACCTTGGCGTCATGCACGCACGTGTCCTTGGCCGCGCCGGCAAAGGCATCGCACTTCTCGATGGCGACCTTGTAGTCGGCGTCGCGCTTGTCGGCGGCAGCTTCGCGCCGCGCCTCGGCGGTCTTGTCCGCCGAATCCTTGCGCGTGTCGGCGGCGACCCGATCGACCTTGGCGTCTGCCTTGGCCTTGACGAAGGCCGCCTTCGCTTCCTTCACGCAGACGTCCTTGGCGTTGCCGGCCAGGTCGTCGCACTTCTCCTTGGCGACTTCGTAGTTGGCGTCGGCACGTGCCTCGCGCGCGTTTTCACGCGCCTTGGGCGTGTTCTGGAATGCCGCTTCGGCGTCTGCCTTGGCGACTTTCTCCTTGCCCTTGGCTTCCTCGATACAGACGTCCTTGGCGTTGCCGGACATGCCGTCGCACGCCGCCTTGTCCATCTTGTATTGAGACTCGGCGTTCTTGATCGCCATGTCGCGAGCGTCCTTGCTCATCGGCTGCGCTTGCGTCCCACCTGCCAGGCACAATCCCGCGGCTGCGAGCATTGCCATGACCAGATTCGATGGTTTCATGTCGCCTCCTACTGGTAGTTGGGAAAGTCTTCGTCGCGGAAGGCGTTGCCCCAGCGGTCGACCTGCTGTTCGGCTTCATCTTTCTTGATGCCGTACTGTTCCTGGATCTTGCCGACGAGCTCGTCGCGCTTGCCGGCGATGACGTCGATGTCGTCGTCGGTGAGCTTGCCCCACTGTTGTTTGACCTTCCCGCTGAATTGCTTCCAGTTACCTTCGATGCGATCCCAGTTCATTGTGGCTCCTTGGCTTGAAGTTAGTCGGACGCCGATCGTCCGGACACGTAATAGACGTTGCAACCGGCATGCCACTCGTGAATGATTGGCCAAACAACGACTTAAGGGATTGGACTTGGGGCAAACGGGCAACGGCGTCCAAGCGAAACTGTAAGGACCGGCGTGCGCGTAGGAAGCGGACGACGAAGCGATTGGGTTCATGCCGATGCCTATCGCAAGTGACACGCGAAAACAGAGCGTGGTCGAAACGCGACAGACACGATCCTGCCGGTTTTCGGGTTCGTCACTGCGCGACCTGAACAGCGTCGCGGTGCCGTTCAATTCTGCGGCGGGACGACCCAGCGCGGAACGCTCACCGGGTCGAAGTCCGCCCAGGCGCCGTCGCGCCATGTACCTTCGGCTTCCTCGATCGACCGTGCGTGATGTCGCAAGAGTGCATCGAACACCAGCGCCTTCCGTCCTGGCGTCGGCACCTGCACCACGACGCGCACGCCTGCGGGACGGCGAATCGTCGGCTCCTTGTGTCGATCCTCACGCTTTCCCATGACGTTGAGCGCGCCCGCCAGCGAGCCCGTATAGGCGCCGATGGCCAGGCCCGCAATGGCTGCGACAGGACCCGCGACGGGAATGGCGGCGGCGCCCAGTGCAACTCCGGCCGCGCCCCCGAGCGCAGCCCCTGTGGCCGCGCCGGTTTCGCCGCCACGCGCCGTCGGATCCGCGTCCTCGTCCCCTCCGATCGGGTAAAGGTCGTGCTGCCCCGGAGCGTTGAGGACGAATTTCTGAATGTCGTCCGCATCCACGCCGAGCGTCTGCAGCTCGGCAGCCAGCAGATCGGCACGTTCGAAATCGTCAAACTGCCCGGCAAGGATTTGTGTCACGAGGATCTCCAGCTTAGTTCGACGCGCAACGCAGGTGGCGCGCCGGAAAAGACGCGATGGCGCCCGGGACGCCACTCGCCCGGGACCAGCGCACGTCTCTTCCTGACTACTTAGGCTTGGACTGATCCGCGGCCTTTTCCACGGCGGCTCCGGTCGCCTTGACATCCTTTCCCGCGCCCTCGACCGTATTGCATGCGGTGAGGCTTGCGCCAAACATGCACAGCAGGACAATCATCATCGCCTTCATCATGAAACTCCCTAGAAGTTAAAAGGACTGCCCAACGTATGACGCACATTGCGTGCCGCGTGCGTCGCCTTTCGAATCATCGGCTTAGACACGGAGTTCGCGCGTTCTGCGTAGTGTCTACAATCCGCGGATCCGTCATTAGGATCGATGTAGGAGGCGGCCGACGACCGACTTCCGGTCATCGACCGAGCATCTCGCTCAACGGCTTCATGGCTTCGACACGATCGGCGATCGTTTTCAGCACCGCCAGGATCGGCATGCCGAGAAGTAGACCCCACGCGCCCCACATCCAGCCGAAGAACAGCACGCCGATGAAGGTCGCGACGGGGTTCATCTGCGCGGACCGGCCCTGCAGCCAGGTCGCGAACCCCAATCCGATCGCCTCGGCGATGACAATCACTGCGCCCATGGCGAGCATTGCGTCCCCCAGGGTGCCCGAATCCACCAGTGCAGCCGCACCCACGGCCACTGCGGCGATCACGGTGCCGGCATAAGGAATGATATGCAGCACACCAGTGACCGCGCCCCACATTCCCGCGTTCGGAAGCGACAGCAGCGAGAGTGCCGCCCAAGTGAGCAGGGCAATGAGGACGTTCGTGATCAAAAGTGTCGCCATGTAGCGCTGGATCTGCGTGTCGATCTCGTCCAATACCTCGACGGTGACTCGTCGGCGCCCCAGTGACTCGCCGGCGAGTCTCGCCATCTTTCGCCGGAATGTATCGCCCGCCGCAAGCAGGAAGAACGTCAGCAGCAATGCCATGGAAATTTGCACGAGCATCACCAGCGCCTGGCGAGAACGCTCGGCGATCCAGTCCTGTATTTGCGACGTGGCGCTCGGCGCAGGTGCTTCGACGCGAGCAGCCTTGCCCGTGGCCTCGGCCGCCGCGCGATCCAGTTCGACCGCGGCGGCTTTCATGTTGCTCACGGGGCCCGGTGACGAGCGCGCAGCGTCCGCGGCGATATGCCGCAGCTTGCGCGCCGCGGTGGGCAACGCTGCCACGACGTCGTTGAATTCGCCGCTGATCGCGTAGAACGACGCGGACACGACACCCACCAGCGAGATCATCACCAGCGACGTGGCGGCCAGCCGCGGCAGCCGTGCCCGTTCCAGCACGGATACCAGCGGTCGCAGCGTATAGCTCAGCAGGATGCCCGCGACGACCGGGACCAGAAACGCCTCTGCGATCCACGCTGCGGCGACGATGGCGATGACCGCGACGACGACCGCGGCGATTTCGATGGCGGTGAGTCCCGGCGCGACGACCGGAACCGGCGGCACTTCCGGCTTGGATTCGCTCATGCGCGCCGCGTCCGCCGCACGCGCCGCACTTGCCGGCAGCGTCTTAATAGGTCTTCGCCTTGTCCGCAGCTTTTTCCACCGCCTGGCCGGTCGCCTTCACGTCCTTGCCGGCACCTTCGACGGTATTGCAACCGGAAAGCATCATCAGCATCGCTGCCAACAGCGAGAGGGCAAGAGTCTTCATTGCGCGTTCCTTTATGCAGTGGGGTCGATCAACAAATCGCCTGGCGCGATCCCTCGTCTTCATGTTCTTGCAGAGATCGTGCCCGCGGTGACGCGCTACGAATCAGACAGATAGCCGCACTCAGTCAATGCGACGCGTAACGGCTGCGCGCTGGCAAGGAAATACCTACACTTGCCGTGTCAGTGAGAACCGGACGGGTTGCCCACCGCAAGGTCGGAGAGCACTTCCCGGACGCGGTGGAATTCACGCGACTTGTCGAAGAAATAGTCGGCGCCGAGGGTCAGGCTGCGCTCGCGGTATTGCGGAAACGCGTAGTTTGTGAACACGATGACCTTGCTGTGCGCAGGCTTCGGCACCAGTGCCAATGCCTTGAGCACGCCCAGGCCCGTGCCCTTCTTGAGTTGCAGGTCGAGTATGGCCGCGTCCCAATCGGCATCCTTCAGGAGCGTCACCGCTTCCTGCTCGGTCTCCGCCAACCCGACGATCTCCAGGTTGGGAATCTCCGTCAGGGATTCCGCCAGGCGAGCTCGAATGATCGCCGAGTCCTCGACGATGACGATACGCAATTTCGTTGCAGCCACCGAATTTCCGCCTTGGACCTCGACACGTTCGCCGATTGACATCGCTATGTTCATAGGATGTCCGAGTCGTTGCTCTGTATTGCGTTCCTCGGACGGGCCACCAAAACCATATCATCGAGGCGTTCGGCGTTATGTCGGCGTTTGTCCGACAATTCCATACGGATTGACTGAAAATCGGGGGTTGTTGACGACAATCAATCGATAAGACCGTTCTTGATCGCGTAATAGGTCAAATCGGCGTTCGACTTCATGCCCATCTTCTCCAGGACGCGCGTGCGGTAGGTGCTGATCGTCTTGACCGAAAGGTGCAGCTCGTCGGCGATCTTCGACACCGCGGCGCCTGCGGCCAGCTTGCAGAAGATCTGGAATTCACGCTGCGACAATTCTCCATGCAGCGGCCGGTCCGCATCGCCGGTCACGCCATCCGCGAGAATCTGCGCCAACGCCGGGCTCACGAACTTGCGTCCGCGCACGACGGTCCGGATCGCGCCCACCAACTGGTTGGAGGCCGCCTCCTTGTTGAGGTAGCCCGCCGCGCCGGCGCGGAGCAGGTTGACCGCATACTGGTCCTCGGCATAACCGGAAAGCATCAGGATGGGCAATTCGGGCCGCGCCTGCTTCACGGTTTTCAGCGTATCGATGCCGTTCTTGTCGGGCATCGAGATGTCGAGAAGCACGACGTCGAACTCGCCGGCGCGGATCAGCGCGATGGCTTCGCTCCCTGTCGCCGCTTCGCCGGAAACCACCATGTCGGGCTGGTCGGCAATGAACTGTTTCAGGCCGGCGCGCACGATGGCGTGGTCGTCCGCAATCAGGATTCGGATCATGGTCGTCTGGTCCCGGTTGTCCGGCGTGAAGTCACGTACCTGCCGGATAGATTACAACGTTGCCACATCGGCGGTGCCGGAGTGATACCCGCTCAGGCGGTTGTAGAGAGTCTTGAGGCTGATGCCCAGCAGTTGCGCGCACCGGCGCTTGTTGCCGTCGCAATGGTCGAGCGTCGCGTAGATCATCTGGCGCTCGAGCTCGGAAAGTGGCGTCCCCACGGGAAGCTTCAGGAAATTGCCGATGGGTTCGGCGCAGGCCAGGCCCGCGAAATCGAGATCGACGACGTCGTCGGCCAGGATGAATGCGCGGTGAACGGCATTCTTGAGCTCGCGCACGTTCCCGGGCCAGCGATGCGAGCGAATCGTCATGATGGCCTGGCGCGAGTAAACCTTCGCCGTGCCTTCGGCCGCATTGAGTTGCTGCAGAAAATGTTCGGCCAGCAGCTCCGCGTCGCCTTCCCGTTCGTTCAAGGCGGGAAGCAAGATGGGAAACACGGCAAGTCGATACATCAGGTCTTCGCGCAGCTGCCCATCCTGCACCGCGCGCTGTGGATCGCGGTTGGTGGCGGCCATGACCCGGACGCGCGCGCGAAGTTCGGTCTCGCCGCCGACACGGGTAAACCTGCCGGACTCGAGGACACGCAGCAGCCGAACCTGCATTTCGGGCGCCATTTCGGTTATTTCGTCCAGGAACAACGTGCCTTCCTCTGCCCGCTCGAAGCATCCCCGATGCATCCGCGCAGCTCCGGTGAAGGCACCCTTCTCGTAGCCGAACAGTTCCGCCTCGATCAGGTTGGCCGGAATCGCGCCGCAATTGACGGCCACGAATGGCGCATGCGCATTCTGGCTTCGATCATGGATCGTGCGCGCGACGAGCTCCTTGCCGCTCCCGGATTCCCCGGTGATGAGCACGGTTGCCGTTGTGGGCGCAACCTTCTCGATACGGCGATAGATTTCCTGCATGGCCGTCGAACAGCCGAGCAGGTGTCCGAACCGGCCGGGAGCAGGGGCGGACGCTGCCCGGGCCGCCGCGACAAATGGCAGGCTCACGATGTTGCTTGTCACGTCGTCGCTGTACATGCTTGGCTTCCTGGTCGCCGGGTGGATGAACGCCATCGTAGGCAAAGCGCGCGCGATCCCCGATAGGCGCTCAACGCAAAGGACTGTGGGACATGTCCTACACATGCTCAGTGTGACGCGCGGACCCACGTCCTACAATGTAAACGGCGGGCGCCGCCGCGGGCAATTGCGCTTTCCGGCCCGATTCGGCGCGCGGCGTGGGAGTCGTCCGACATCGGACTGTCGCGCAGGCCGATGGTCTCGTCGCTGCGCCACGGCGATACTCCCGGCCAGATTTCACGACATGGGAGAGTCGAAATGGACGCCACTGCGTTGAAACCCCCTGTCCCTGTGTTGCGCGGCGTTGCAACCAGGGAAGCGTTGCTGGACGCCGCCGAGATGCTGATCGCCGATTTCGGCTTTCATGCGCCGTCGCATCGCATGATTGCCAGCCAGGCCAAGGCGCACGTGGCATTGGTGAACTACCACTTCAGCAGCAAGGAGCTGCTGTTCGAAGCCACCATCGAGCGCCGCGCGGCTCGCCTGGCCGATGCGTGGCGCGCCGCGCTCAACGCCGCGCGCGTGCGTCCCACGGTTCGGGTCGAGGACATTCTCGAGGCGTGGTGGCGACCGTTCGGCGAGATCGATCCGGAATCGGACCCGCCGTGGAGCAATTATCTGTGCGCCGTGGCGCGGTTGGCTTCTGCGGCGGACGGTGAGGCATGGCGCCAGCGCTATTTCGGCAATATCGACCGCGAATTCCATGCGGCTCTTGCGGAGGTGCTGCCCCGCACGCATCGCGATGATGTCGAGGCGGGCTTTCGCTACTCGCGCAGCCTGTTCGGAGAGGTGCTGCTGCATCGCTGCGGAAAGACCGGCGGCACGTGCCGCCCGCGCGGCTTCCGCGAGGACGACATCGACCGGATGATCCGTTACCTCGGCAGCGGCCTGCGCGGACTCGCAGGCAAGATCTCGCTCGCGGTCAGTTGACCGCACCTCCTAAGTCCGCGCCCGCGGCTTGCACGGCCGTGCAATGCCATGCACGCGTTTGAACCTACATTACGGTCCCTGCCCGCGTCACGCGGGCTCACCATCGGCATCGGACCGTATGATCCGCCGCATCGCCTACGCCAGCCGTCCACGGACCGGCCTTTCGTTCGCCGAAATTCCCCGCATCGTCACCACCAGCCGCGCGCGAAACACCGTCGCCGGGATCACCGGCGTGCTCCTGTTCACCGGCCACGAGTTCGCGCAGGTGATTGAAGGTCCTCCGCAACCGGTCGCCGACCTGTGGCGGTGCATTCGCGCGGACCCGCGTCACCATGACCTGGCCGTGTTTCTGGACGAGCACGCGCCTGTGCCGTGGTTCGGCGATTGGCGAGTGGGCTTCCCGTCGGATCCGGCCGTCACCGATCAGATCGACTCGTGGCGCAAGCGCGGGTGCCGATGGGATGATGCGCAGCGCTGCGAGCTGCGCCGGCTGCTGGCCGCCGTCGACGCGGTCTAGCGGCGGTCGCTGCACGTCCACGCCGGCGGACGTGGGCCAAAAAAATGCCCGCGAAAGCGAGCATGAGTTCCGTTATCAAGGGGTGCGCGCTCGTCGTCATGGCGCGAGCGCTGCAATGTTACAGTGGTGCCCGGGAAGGGACTCGAACCCCCACACCTTGCGGCGCATGGACCTGAACCATGTGCGTCTACCAATTCCGCCACCCGGGCGACGCAACCCATAATTTTACTTTCCCACCAGACACTTGTCAAAGAAAACCCCAAAGTCGCGCACCCCGCCGCGGCCCAAGCCAGCAGGAAGCCGCAAGAAATCGACGCCGGGCGGGACGACCGTCACCGCCAAGCCCAACGCGCGCGCGGCGTCACCCGACCTGGTGCCGGCGCGCGGGCGCGACACTCGCCGCTCGCGCGCCGGCGACATCGACCCGGCATTGCTGCCATCGCGCGAGGCCATCCTCGCGGCGCTGCGCAACGCCGGCACGCCACTGCCCCCCGCCGACCTCGAACGCGAACTCTCGGTCGGTCCGATTGCACGCGACGCGTTCTACGGACGCCTGGCCGCGATGGAACGCGATGGGCAGGTTCTCACCAACCGCAAGCGGGAATTGTGCGTCGTCGCCAAGCTCGACCTCATCGTCGGCACCGTGCAGGGCCATCCCGACGGATTCGGGTTCCTCGTCCCGGACGAAGGCGGCGACGACTACTTCCTGAGTCCGCGCGAAATGCACAAGGTGCTGCACGGCGATCGCGCGGCGTTGCGCAAGACCGGCACCGACCGCCGCGGACGTCCGGAAGGCGAGATCGTCGAGGTTTTGGAGCGTGCCAATCGTGAAATCGTCGGGCGCCTGTACGAGGAACGCGGCATCTGGTTCGTCGTTGCCGAGAACAGGCGCATCAACCAGGACCTGCTGATTCCGCCCGGCGACTTGGGCGGCGCGACGCCGGGACAGGTGGTCGTCGCCGAGATCGTCGAGCAGCCCGCCGCCAATCGCGAAGCGATCGCGCGCATCAAGGAAGTGCTGGGCAGCGCAACCGATTCCGGCATCGAAATCGAGATCGCGCTGCGCAAGCATGCGCTGCCGTTCGAATTTTCCTCAGGCGCGGAGGAGCAGGCCCGGCGACTTCCGACCGAGGTGCGCACCGCCGACCGCAAGGATCGCGTCGACCTCACCCAACTGCCGCTCGTCACCATCGACGGCGAGACTGCCAAGGACTTCGACGACGCCGTCTACTGCGAGCGCAAGGGCAGGAATTTCCGCCTGGTCGTCGCCATCGCCGACGTCTCGCATTATGTCCGCGACGGCGACCCGATCGATCGCGATGCGCGCGAGCGCGGCACATCCGTTTACTTTCCCCGGCGCGTGATCCCGATGCTGCCGGAGGAATTGTCGAACGAAATGTGTTCGCTGAAGGCCGACGTCGACCGGCTGTGCATGGTGTGCGACATGGAGATCACCGCGTCGGGAGTGATCAAGGGTTACAAGTTCTACCCCGCGGTCATGCACTCGCGCGCACGACTTACCTACACGCAGGTTTGGGAGTGGCTGGACGCGCCGGCCAAGGCGAATACGCCGAAGGCCCGCGCGCTGCTGCCGCATCTGACGAATCTGTACGCGCTCTACCACGTGCTCGCCGGGGCGCGGAACAAGCGCGGCGCCATCGACTTCGACACGGTCGAACTGTCCCTCGAATTCGACGAGCACGGCAAGATCACGCGCATCGTGCCCAGCCCTCGCAACGACGCGCACAAGCTGATCGAGGAATGCATGCTGGCGGCCAACGTCTGCACCGCGGAGTTCCTGGCCGAGCACAAGCACGTCGCGCTGTACCGCGTGCACGAGGGACCGCCGCCGGACAAGCTGGTCGTGCTGCGTGATTTCCTGAAGACGTCGGCGCTGCAGTTGGGTGGCGGAGCCGAGCCCGCGCCGGCGGACTATGCGAAATTGCTCGACGCAATCCGCGCTCGACCGGATTTCGACCTGCTGCAGACAGTGCTGCTGCGCTCGCTGTCGCAGGCGCAATACCGGCCGGAGAACGAAGGTCATTTCGGGCTCGCCTACGAGGCGTACACGCATTTCACATCGCCCATTCGCCGCTACCCGGACCTGCTCGTGCATCGGGCGATCAAGGCGGTACTTGCCGGCAAGCGCTACACGCCCGTCGGGAATGACGTGGGAGGAACTGGGCGAGCACACGTCGATGACCGAACGCCGCGCAGACGATGCGTCACGCGACGTGACCAACTGGCTCAAGTGCCATTTCATGCAGGACAAGATCGGCGAGGAGTTCGACGGCACGATCAGTGGCGTGACGAGTTTCGGGCTGTTCGTCACGCTGGACGGACTCAACATCGACGGCCTCGTGCACATCACCGAGCTGGGCCGCGACTATTTCCATTTCGATGCCGGAAGGCATGCGCTGATCGGCGAGCGTGGCGGCCGCGTGTTCCAGCTGGCCGGGCGCGTTCGCGTACGGGTCGCCCGCGTCGACATGGAGCAGACCAAGATCGACTTCACGCTTGCGGAAGATGCAGCGCCTGCGCTGCCGACGCCGGCGGCGCGGCCGACCTTCAGTGAGCCGCTGTCGCGCGACAGCCGCCCGCCCCCGTCGAAGGGGCGCGGGCGAAAGTAACGCTGGTCCGGCCGCGCTTATTTTGGTTGAGGAACAATCCGCAGGTACGGCTTGGGCGACTTCCAGCCATCCGGGTACTTGGCCTTCGCGTCTTCGTTGCTCACCGACCCGGCGATGATCACGTCCTCGCCGCTCTTCCAGTTCACCGGCGTAGCCACCTTGTGCTTCGCGGTGAGCTGCAGCGAATCGAGCACGCGCAGCACCTCGTCGAAATTGCGGCCGGTCGTCATCGGATAGGTGAGGATCAGCTTGATCTTCTTGTCCGGTCCGACGACGAAGACCGAGCGGATCGTCGCGTTGTCGGCCGCCGTGCGCGGCGCGGCGCCGCTCGCGTTCGGATGGATCATGTCGTAGAGCTTGGCCACCGTGAGATCCGGGTCGCCGATCATCGGATAGTTGACGGCCGTGCCCTGCGTCTCTTCGATGTCCTTTGCCCAGCGCGTGTGGTCGCTGACCGGATCGATGGACAGGCCGACGATCTTGGTGTTGCGCTTGTCGAACTCGGGCTTCAGCTTCGCCATGTAGCCCAATTCCGTCGTGCAGACCGGCGTGAAGTCCTTGGGATGCGAGAACAGGATTGCCCAGCCATTGCCGATCCAGTCGTGAAAATGCAGCGGGCCTTCCGTCGTGTCTGCCGTGAAATCGGGCGCTTCGTCGCCAATGCGTAGTTGCATGATGGTCTCCTTCGGTCGTTCCACTGCGAATGTCAGGCCGCGGCGCGCTGGCCAAGGCACGCGGGGCAGCAAGTATAACGCCGCGGCGGCGCCGGCAGTCGTCCACGATCGGCGCGAATGGCACTCCCAGTCGTGTAGGAGAGCGGTGGCGTCGCCGGGAGTGACGCAAATGTAGGCGGTGACCCACGCGGCCTTAGGACGGCTCCCGACAGCGCCATCAGGCGGCCGGTGCTAATTTGACAGCGTTGTCCCGCGGCAGCAGCGAGTTCCGTCAATGGCCGCTGTGCATGATTTCACACTGCGAGGATCGGCAAATGGACACGATGCAAGAGATTCAAACCGACGTTCCGAACAAGCTCGCGCAACTTGCCAAGTGTGCCCACGGAGCGTGTACCTGCACGGTCGAGTCCGGCGAGCAATACTGCAGTGACTACTGCGCTTCCATGGCCAACGGCGATCAGGCCGCGGGCGAACACGAATGCAATTGCGGGCATCCGGAGTGCATGGTATCCGCCAGCCTGCCCCATACCGCGACGATAGGGCGCGAAGTCTTCTGAACAGGCAGGTGCGACGTCGTAGCGCGGTTTCGGTCGTGCATTGGGGAAGACGTCCCGCTCCGGCGGACGTCCCCAGGTATCTCCGTCGATTGTCAGGTGCGGTTGCCGCCGTGCATCTATAATATTGCGCTGCAACAACCCGCTGCGACAACCATTTCCGCGACCGTTCCTCATGCACATCGGCACACCGCTCTCCCCCACCGCCACCCGCGTCATGCTGCTCGGCAGCGGTGAACTCGGCAAGGAAGTCATCATCGCGCTGCAGCGCCTCGGCGTGGAGACCATCGCCGTCGACCGCTACGCCAACGCGCCGGGCCACCAGGTCGCGCACCGCGCCCACGTGATCACGATGACCGATGCCGCTGCGCTGAGACGCCTCATCGAGCAGGAGCGGCCCGACATCATCGTGCCCGAGATCGAGGCCATCGCGACCGACGTCCTGGTCGAGATCGCCGCGACCGGGACGGCAACGGTGATCCCGACCGCGCGCGCTGCGCAGCTCACGATGAATCGCGAAGGCATTCGCCGTCTTGCCGCCGAGACGCTGCACCTGCCCACCTCGCCATACAAGTTCGCCGACAGCCTGGAGACGGTGCAGGCCGCGATCAATGGCGGCATCGGCTATCCGTGCGTGATCAAGCCGGTGATGTCGTCGTCCGGCAAGGGGCAGTCGCTGGTGAAATCCAAGGCCGACGTCGCCGCCGCGTGGCAATATGCGGAGTCTGCCGGCCGCGTGCGCGGCTCGCGCGTGATCGTCGAAGGCTTCATCGACTTCGACTACGAGATCACGCTGTTGACGGTGCGCGCGCTTGGCGCGAGCGGCGACATCGAGACCTATTTCTGCGAGCCGATCGGCCACCTGCAGGTCAACGGCGACTACATCGAGTCGTGGCAACCGCAGCCGATGACGCGCCGACGCGCTGGCTACGGCGCACGACATTGCCGCCAAGGTCACGACGGAACTGGGCGGACGCGGCATCTTCGGCGTCGAACTCTTCGTCAAGGGCGACATGGTCTGGTTTTCCGAAGTCAGCCCGCGGCCGCACGACACCGGGATGGTCACGATGTGCACGCAGCGGCAGAGCGAATTCGACCTGCACGCGCGCGCGATCCTGGGGTTGCCCGTCGACACGCGGCTCGCTTCGCCCGGCGCATCCGCTGTGATCTACGGCGGCGTGGATGCGCGCGGCATACGCTTCGAAGGCGTGGCGGAGGCGCTGCGCGTCCCCGATTCCGACCTGCGCCTGTTCGGCAAGCCGGAAGCGTACAAGAAGCGCCGCATGGGCGTGGCGCTCGCGCGCGGGCGCGACATCGACGAGGCCCGCGCCCGCGCCAAGGAATGCGCGAGCCGCGTCCTGCCTCGGACATGACTGGCGCGACATTGGATCCAGCGAAGACATCCCCGGACTTCATCGTGCAGGCGCCGATCATCGCGCCGGGCGCGCTTGGCCATGCTCGCCGCGCGCACGCGCGCCGGTGCGATCATTCCGTTCGGCGCGGGCACGCCGCCGGCGTATCGCTTTCCCGACGTAGCGAAGGACGACGCATTGCTGGCCGTCGCCATGGAGGCTGGCTGCGACGCGGCGTTCGTGCCCGGCAAGCGTCGGCTCGCCGACGTGCGCCTGGTGGCGATGGACATGGATTCCACGCTGATCACGATCGAGTGCATCGACGAGATCGCGGACATGCAGGGCATCAAGCCCGACGTCGCCGCGATCACCGAAAGCGCGATGCGCGGCGAGATCGAGTTCGCGGAGAGCCTGCGCCGACGCGTGGCCCTGCTCGCGGGCCTGCCGGTCGCGGCGCTCGAACGTGTCTACGACGAGCGCCTCCGGCTTCTCGGAAGGCGCCGAGCGGATGCTGGCGGGATTCGCCGCGATCGGAGCAAAAACGGCGCTGCTCTCCGGCGGATTCACATTCTTCACCGACCGCCTCAAGGCGCGACTCAAGCTCGACTACACGATTTCCAACACGCTCGACATCGTCGATGGCAGGCTGACGGGAAAGATCGCCGGGCCCATTGTCGACGCCGCGGTGAAGGCGGCGACACTGCGGCGTCTCAAGAGTGAGTTGGCGTCCGCGGGCGGAATCGTGGTGGCCATCGGCGACGGCGCCAACGACCTGCCGATGTTCGCCGAGGCCGACGTCTCCGTCGCCTATCGCGCCAAGCCGGTCGTGCGCGCCAGCGCGACACACGCGATCGACCACTGCGGCCTGGACGGCGTGCTGAACCTGTTCCGCTGACCGCTAGAGAAAGAACGCCGCGATATCGGCCGCGGCCAGCGTGACGATCACGCCGACGGTGCCGACGGTTCCCAGCATGCGCTGCCACGACGCGCCCGCCGACCGCGACAGTCCCGAGGCATGCAGCACCCTGGCCACGACGAGAACGATGCCGCATCCATGCAGCAGCGCCGGGCGGGCATGATTGAGTTCGGCGACCAGCATCAGCAGCAGCGCAACCGGCACATGCTCGGCGGCGTTGCCGTGGATGCGGATGGCACGCGTCATCGCCTTTTCGCCGCCGTCGCCGAAGCCGACGCGAAATTTCCAGCGCAGCCGTATCACGCCCAATGCCAGCATGACCATCAGCAGCGCGAGCACGCCGGCGTAGAGCGCGGTGATGGGCACCGGAAGTGTCGCGGAATTCATGGCGTCAGGACTCGTCGATCCAGGCCATCTGGATGGCCTCGAGAATCTTCTCCCCGCTGCGCGCCGGATCGTCGGCGAAACCCGGGCAGCGCGCAAACCCACGCGTGCAGGTCGGTAAAGCGGACCCGCTGCGGGTCGACGTCGGGATGCGCGTCGGCGAATGCGATGGCGATCTCGTTCACGTCAGTCCACTTCATTTCCCCTCCTTCACCTGGTTGATCGTGTACTTCGGGATCTCGATCACCAGCTTCTTGTCCTCGACGATCGCCTGGCAGGACAGCCGCGACAGCGGGGTCAGTCCCCACGCACGGTCGAGCAGGTCGTCCTCGTCCTCCGACGACGGCGGCAGCGTGTCGAAACCCTCGCGCACGATCACGTGACAGGTCGTGCACGCGCAGGACTTCTCGCACGCGTGCTCGACGTCGATGTCATGCTCGAGCAGATTGTCGAGTATCGACACGCCGGATTGGGCCTCGAACGTCTTGCCCTCCGGACAGATGTCGGGATGCGGGAGAACGACGATTTCGGGCATCGCGATTCAGCCCGAGAGCGCGTCGACGCGCTTGCCGGTCAGCGCGCGCGCGACGCTGCGGTCCATGCGCCGCTCGGCGAGCGCAGCCGTCGCGTGGTTGAGCGATTCGACCGCCGCGCGCAATGCAAGGTGGTCCGTGCCATCGCGCAGTCGCCGCAGCGTCGCCAGCGCCGCGTCGATCGCGGCGCGTTCGCGGGCGTCGACCAGGTCGCCATCGTGAGCCAGCGCGGACTCGGTGGCCGCGGCGATCTGGTCGGCATCGACCCGGGCTTCGGCCAGCGCGCGGGCCTGCATGTCGTCGGCGGCATGCGTGAAGGAATCGGCCAGCATCTTCGCGATTTCGCCGTCGCTCAGTCCATACGAGGGTTTCACCGTGATGGTGGACTCGACCCCGGTCCCCTGCTCCCGCGCGGCGACGTCGAGCAGGCCGTCGGCGTCCACCTGGAACGTCACCTGGATTCGCGCGGCGCCTGCGACCATCGGCGGAATGCCGCGCAGCTCGAACCGCGCGAGGGAGCGGCAATCGGCGACTTTTTCGCGCTCGCCCTGCACGACGTGGATCGCCATCGCGGTCTGTCCGTCCTTGTACGTCGTGAATTCCTGCGCCCTCGAAACCGGGATCGTCGAATTGCGTGGAATGATCTTTTCCGTGAGCCCGCCCATCGTCTCGAGCCCGAGCGAAAGCGGGATGACATCGAGCAGAAGCCAGTCATCGTCGCGCTCGCGGTTGCCGGCGAGCTTGTTCGCCTGGACCGCGGCGCCGAGCGCCACGACTTCGTCGGGATTGAGATTGGTCAACGGCGGCTGGCCGAAGAATTCGGCGACGGCCCGCCGGATCTGCGGCATGCGCGTCGCTCCCCCGACGAGTACGACGCCCTTGATGTCCGCAGGCTGCAGTTGCGCATCGCGCAGCGCGCGCTTCACCGGCAGCAGCGTCTTCGCCACCAGGTTGGCGGTGATCTCCGTGAAGATTGCCTTGGTCAGCGTGAGGTTGACCGCCTGCCCGCCGGACACTGTCGCAAGGATCGGCGCGGTTTCGTGTTCGGACAGGTTTTCCTTCGCTTCGCGCGCCTTGACCAGCAGCAGGCGCGCATCCGAAGGCGAAAGCGGCGGCAGTTTGGCGGCTTCGATGATCCAGCAGAACACGCGATGGTCGAAATCGTCGCCGCCGAGCGCCGAGTCGCCATGCGTGGCGAGCACTTCGAAAACGCCGCGTGACAGGCGCAGGATCGAAATGTCGAACGTGCCTCCACCCAGGTCGTAGACGGCGTAGACACCTTCGGACGCGTTGTCGAGGCCATAGGCGATGGCCGCGGCGGTGGGCTCGTTCAGCAGCCGCAGTATGGGCAATCCCGCGAGTTGTGCCGCGTCCTTGGTCGCCTGCCGCTGTGCGTCGTCGAAATAGGCGGGCACGGTCACCACCGCGCCGTCGATGGCACCGGCCAGCGACATTTCGGCCCGCTCGCGCAGGCCGCGCAGCAGGTCCGCGGACACTTCCACCGGGCTCTTCACGCCCGCGCGCGTGGCGAGCTTGACCATGCCCGGGCGTGTCGACGAAGCGATACGGAAAACGCCGCGCATCGGACAGGTCGGGCAAGGCCCGGCCCATCATCCGCTTGACGGAGACGATCGTGTTCTGCGGGTCGTCGGTCTGGTGCGCCATCGCGGCATAGCCCGTCTCGACGCCCTGCTCTCCGTAACGCACGATCGACGGCACGAGCGGGCGCCCCTCGATGTCCGGCAACACCACCGCGAGGCCGTTGCGGACCGTGGCCACGAGCGAATTGGTCGTGCCGAGGTCGATGCCGATCGCGCGCTTGCGCTGGTGCGGCGCCGGCGCCTCGCCCGGTTCGGAAATCTGGAACAGCGCCATCAGGATTCGATCGACGCCAGCATCGCGTCGATGTCCTCGGCAAGCTTGGCCAGGAACGTCAGTTCGCGCACCTGCGTGCGCGCCGTCGCGAAGGCTCGATCGCCGTCGAGCAACTGCGCCAGCCTGTCCTCGAGCGCACGGCTCTCCGCGCGCGCGTCCGCGAGCAGCGTGGCCAGCGTTGCGACGTCGCCGGCCGCCTGCGCATCCGCGGCCTGCTCGCGCCGTTCGAGTTGCCGCTCCAGGAAGTCCAGCGGCAGCGCCGTATCCGTTTCGCCGACGGCGTCGATGTCGTGCAGCCGGAGAAGGTATTGCGCGCGCCGGACCGGATCCTTCAGCGCACGGTAGGCCTCGTTGACGCGGGCGGACGACTGCAGCGCGAGGCGCTTCTGCGCGTCGCTGCCGCCGGCGAAGCGGTCGGGGTGCACTTCGGTCTGCAATTCGCGGAAGGCGCGGTCGAGCACCGCGCTGTCGAAGCGGAATGCCGGAGCCAGGCCGAACAGGTCGAAGTAGTTGCGGGAGAAATCGATCATGGTTCCGGGCCAGCAGGCTCGAAAATCGCGCGAGGCCGGCGCAACGCGCGCAGACAGTACATCGTTAGTACGACAAGCGCGAACGACGCAGGATCGCGCGATTTGTCGAGGCTGCTAGACGTTGAAGGACTCGCCGCAGCCGCACTCGTCCTTGACGTTCGGGTTGTTGAACTTGAAGCCTTCGTTCAGGCCCTCGCGCGCAAAATCGAGCTCGGTGCCGTCGAGATAGGGCAGGCTCTTCGGGTCGACGACGACCGTCACGCCATGGCTCTCGAACTTGACGTCCTCGGGCTTGGCGTCGTCCGCGTACTCGATCTTGTACGCGAGTCCGGAGCAGCCCGTCGTGCGCACGCCGAGGCGCACGCCGACGCCCTTGCCGCGCTTGGCCAGGTAAGCCGACACGTGCTGCGCCGCCGACGGGGTAAGGGTAACTGCCATGCGTCGATCTCCGTTCGTTCGTGCAGCGTCAGTCGGCCGCGAGCGGCGCAGGTTCGCCCGCGTTCGTCGACGCCAACCTGCGCCTCTGTTTGGTGCGCCGTGCCGTGCTTCTGCTTGTAATCGGCCACCGCCGCCTTGATGGCGTCCTCGGCCAGGATCGAACAATGGATCTTCACCGGCGGCAGCGCCAACTCCTCGGCGATCTGCGTATTGCGGATCGTCATCGCCTGGTCGAGCGTCTTGCCCTTGACCCACTCGGTGACCAGCGACGACGACGCAATGGCGGAGCCGCAGCCATAGGTCTTGAACTTGGCGTCCTCGATGACGCCATCCGGACCCACCTTGATCTGCAGCTTCATCACGTCGCCGCAGGCCGGCGCGCCGACCATGCCGGTGCCGACATCGTCGCGCATCCTTCGCGAACGAGCCGACGTTGCGCGGATTCTCGTAGTGATCCAGAACTTTTTCGCTGTATGCCATGTTCGTACTCCTAGTGCGCGGCCCAGACAATCTTGCTCAGGTCCACGCCATCCTGATGCATTTCCCAAAGTGGGGACAACTCCCGCAATTTTCCAACCTTGCGCTTCAGCAGCGCGATCGTATAGTCGACATCGGCCTCGGTGGTGAAGCGGCCGATCGAAAAGCGGATCGAGCTATGCGCCAGCTCGTCGCTGCGGCCCAGCGCGCGCAGCACGTAAGACGGCTCCAGCGACGCCGACGTGCACGCCGACCCGGACGACACCGCGATATCCTTGATCGCCATGATCAGCGACTCGCCCTCGACGAAATTGAAGCTCGCGTTGAGGTTGTGCGGCACCCGCTGCTCCATGTTGCCGTTGACGTAGACCTCCTCCATTTCTGAGAGGCCCTTCCACAGACGGTCGCGCAGCATGCGGATGCGTTCGTTCTCGGTCGCCATTTCGAGCCTGGCGATGCGGAACGCCTCGCCCATGCCGACGATCTGGTGCGTGGGCAGCGTGCCCGAACGCATGCCGCGCTCGTGTCCGCCGCCGTGCATCTGCGCCTCGATGCGCACGCGCGGCTTGCGCCGCACGAACAGCGCGCCCATGCCCTTGGGGCCATACGTCTTGTGCGCCGAGAACGACATCAGGTCGACCTTGAGCTTGCCCGAAGTCGATCGGAACCTTGCCGGTCGCCTGCGCGGAATCGACGTGGAAGATGATGCCCTTGGCGCGGCAGATGTCGCCGATCGCCGCAATGTCCTGGATCACGCCGATTTCGTTGTTCACGAACATCACCGACACCACGATCGTGTCCGGCCGCAACGCGGCCTTGAACGCATCGAGGTCGAGCAGGCCGTCGTCCTTGACGTCGAGATACGTGACCTCGAAGCCTTCGCGCTCGAGTTCGCGCATCGTGTCGAGCGTGGCCTTGTGCTCGGTGCGGACCGTGACGAGATGCTTGCCCTTGTCCTTGTAGAAATGGGCCGCGCCCTTCAACGCCAGGTTGATCGACTCGGTGGCGCCGGACGTCCACACCAGTTCCTTCGGGTCGCAACCGACGAGCGCCGCGACGTGTCCCGCGGGCTTCCTCGACCGCGGCCTCGGCGGTCCAGCCGAACGAGTGCGAACGCGACGCCGGATTGCCGAATTCCTCGGTCAGGTACGTGACCATCTTTTGCGCGACACGCGGGTCCACCGGCGTGGTGGCCGAGTAGTCCAGATAGATCGGAAGCTTCATGGACATCAGGCGGCTGGATCCATCAGGCGGGGCATCACGGGTGATCTTGTATCGGCGCCGCGACGTTCTGCGCCTGGCGATGGTCCTGCAGCACGGCGACGTCGGCGGGCTTTTGCTGCGCGACCATTTCGGCCAGTGTCACGCCATGCAGGTAGGAGAAGATATGGTCGTTCAGGCCGGCCCACAGATTGTGCGTCATGCAGCGGCGGTCGTCGCGGCAATTCTCGCGACCGCCGCATTGCGTCGCGTCGATGGGTTCGTCCACGGCAAGGATGACGTCGGCGACGGAGACCGTCTCCGGCGCCCGGGCAAGCGTGTACCCGCCGCCGGGTCCGCGCACGCTTTCAACCAGGCCGTGCCGCCGCAGTTTGCCGAACAGCTGCTCGAGGTACGACAGCGAAATTCGCTGGCGCTCGGAAACCGCCGCCAGCGTGACCGGTCGCTTGGTGCCGTGCATCGCAACGTCGATCATCGCCGTGACGGCGAATCGTCCCTTGGTGGTCAGGCGCATGGTCGGATCCTTTGCATCATGCTGTAGGTGCAGTCCCGTGGACAGTCGCGAATAGATTGTCCAGGACAAAGGACATTATCCTATTCCCGAACAAATTAGTCAACTAAAAGGCCCGCAAGTTCACTCAAGCATTTTGTTGATCTGCGTGGGGTCGAAGCGCTCGGCCGTCGCCTTGGCGTCGCCGCAGTCGACCCCGTCGCGCTGCAACAGCGTGACGAGCTTGTTGAACCGCTCCTCGGTGGCTGCCGCGTGGTCGAGAAGCCGGTGGATGGCCTGGACCACCGGGTCGTTCATGTCCGCGACGATCGCGTATTGCGAAAAGCCGATCTTCGCTGCCTGGGCCTCGCGCCGGTCCTGGTCGTCCGCGGTCACCAGCCGCGCCGGAATGCCGACGGCGGTGGCCTCCGGAGGGACGTCGCGCACGACAACTGCATTGGAGCCGATCTTGGCGCCATCGCCGATCAGAAGCGGCCCAAGCACCTTGGCGCCGGCGCCGATCACCACGTTTCGCCCCAGCGTCGGATGGCGCTTCCCCTTGTTCCAGGACGTGCCGCCCAGCGTGACCCCGTGGTAGAGCGTGCAATCGTCTCCGATGACGGCCGTTTCGCCGACCACGACGCCCATGCCATGATCGATGAAGACCCGCCGGCCGATCGTGGCTCCGGGGTGGATTTCGATGCCGGTCATCCATCGGCTCCAGTGGGCGAGACAGCGCGCAAGCCAGCGCAGGCCCATTCCCCACAGCGGATGGGTGATGTTGCGATGCCACACGAGCGCATGCAGCCCGGGGTAGCAGGTGAGCACCTCCCATCGCGTCCGGGCAGCAGGGTCGCGATCGAAAACCACGGCCATGTCTTCGCGCAGTCGGGCAAACATCGTTGAATTGTCCCATTTCCGATTAAATTACTCAAGTATTGACCTGAGACGTGCTGGGAGCTCCGGGGGCTTTTGCTAGACTGGCCTGTGCAACTTCGGCGATTCCTGCGTTCTCCACCGCGGGCCACGCCGATCCCTGGAGCCTTCCATGCGCTACATTTTCCCATTATTCGCGCTGCTGCTTGCGGTGGCCCTCGCCGTCCCCGGCAGCGGCACAAACTGCCGCCGACCGGCGGCGGCGCGGAGCCGACGAAGCAATGCATGACGGCGCGCAAGAAAGAGGACAAGGAGCAACGGTCGCTGACGTCGGCCATCGACTCCATCGCCCGCGACAAGAAGGCGCGCGAAAGCTGCTCGTCGAAGAGCATGTGCGCACGCTACGACTCGGCGATCAGCGCCATGGAAAAGCGCCAGGCGCGCCACGAAACGCGGCTGACGCGCTTCAAGGAAGACGTCGACAAGGCCTGCAAGCCGTAGGCGGCGCTAGCGCACCAGGACCGCGACCATCAGCAGACCGACGATGACCAGCGCGAACAGCGTGATGTAAGCGACGCCGACGACATAGCCGCGCAGCAGCAGCCCGCTCCACCTCGCCGCGGTAGACCTTTTTCGTCGCCCAGACTCCGTAGAGCACGCACCAGACCGCCAGCGCGATGCGCACCGGCGTGACGCGGGATCGACAGCGCCAGCACGCCGACCAGGAACAGAAATGCGTGCGTATGCGCCGCGAACACGAGATGCTCCGCGTAGCGGCTCGGACGATCCGGATAGCGGCGTCGGCGCCCGAAGTACGCGAGCAGCTGCAGCAGCGCGAATGCCGGCATCAGCACGAACATCGCGTAGGGCCCGTAGCGAACCACACCCAGGAAGACCTGCTCGGACTTTTCCTGCCGATTGAGCTTGTTGAAGTGTTCGAGACGCCTCTTCAGGTCCTTGCGTCCAAGGCGGTTGGCGTCGGTGAGGTCGAGATTGAAATCGCGATCGACATGGATCGTGAAGCCCGGAACGTTGAAGAGGTCGCCGCCATTCTCGCCTTCGTCGAATTTCAGCACGGGTTTCGCCGTTGATTTGGCGCTGCCTTCCTTCGGCGATCTCCTTGGCGATGTCCTTGGCCATCTCATCCGCATTCAGGACGACGTCGTCGGACACGATGATCGGCGCGCTGGCAAACAGGCGGATCGCGGCAAACAGCGCGAGCGACAGCACCAGGAACAAGCGCGCCGGCCGGATGTACCGCCGGCGGCGGCCCTGCAGGTACTCGCGCGTGAGGAATCCCGGCCGGAACAGCAGTGCGGCCAGCGTTCGCCACATCCGGCCATCCAGCGAGAAATAGCGTCCGGTGGCCTCGCGCATGAATACCCGCGCGGTAGGAAGCTGCAACCGCGTTTCCTGTCCGCATGTGGGGCAGTATTCCCCCGGCGCCGGCGCGCCGCAGTTTCGGCAGGCATGCGCGGGCGCGATCGCGTTGACGTAGGCGGGTTCGGCGGACATTGCGAGGACGCAGTTGGATCAGAAGATCGCGAAGCGCGCGGAATGATAGCCGAGTGGCCAGCGGCCGCGGGTGAACAGCGCGTACTTGCGGACGAAGCGATGGCCGGGACCCCCGCCTGCCAATAGCGCGAGCGCGCTCTGGTGCGCGGCCAGCAAAGCCATTCCGGTCGCCTCGGTTGCGAGGCCGGCGTCGACGACCCCGGCGCGGCCCGTCGCGGCGAGCGCTGCCGCGCGCATTTCGACGTCCAGGCCGCGGATGCCCGCGTCGAGTTGGCGCAGGACCTCCGCCTCTGTGTGGACCTCGGTGGCACGTGCCCAGAGCGCCTCGCGTTCCTCCTCTTCCTGGTCCCACGCTGTCGAGTCGCGCTCGGCCGCGCGCACGAACTCGGCAACTTCCTGCCACGACCCAAGCGCCGCGACCGCGACCGCCGGGTGCGGCGCCACGATACGCATCAGGCCGAGTACCTCTGCTTCCTCGTCCGGCTCCAGCGGCAATCCGACGCGCGCAAACCAGGCCGTCATCGCTTGTCGGCCTTGGCGACGAATTCGTCGACGCGGGCCAATATTCCGCGCAGGATGTTCACCTCTTCGCGCTCGAGCGCCGCGCGCCCGAAGAGCCGGCGCAGGCGGGGCAGCAGCCGACGTGGGTTTTCCGGCTTCAGGAAGCGCAACGCCGTGAGCGTGCGTCGCGCGTGCGCGTGCAGCGCCTCGATTTCATCGTGAGTCGCCGGCGAGAACCGTGGCGCCGACCACACCTGCGACAGGCCGGCGGTCACGCGCAATTCGTAGGCGCACACCTGCACCGCCGCGGCAACGTTCAGCGACGAGAACGCATCGTTGGTGGGAATGGTGGCCACGATGCCGCAACGCGCGAGCTCGGCATTGGACAGGCCGGACATCTCCGTCCCGAACACCATCGCCACATCGCCCGCGTTCGCGTGGGCGATCGCCTCCATCGCCGCTTCGCGCAGCGGGAGGACACGACCGGCGTACTCGCGCGGCCGCGCCGAAAGTCCGATCGCGAGCGCGCAGCCGGCAAGCGCGTCGCCGAGCGTGGCGACGACGCGCGCGTCATCCAGCACAGCCGTTGCGCCGGCTGCGAGCGCCACCGCTTCCGGATCGGGAAAGCGCGCCGGGGCGACCAGCACCAACCGGGCCAGGCCCATCGTGAGCATCGCTCGCGCCGTGGCGCCGATGTTTCCCGGATGGCGCGTGCGAACCAATACGATGCGGATGCGCGCGAGAGCTGCGTTCGAAGTGGGCACGGTCACAAATGGGGAATCGTTAGGGAAGCGGGTAAAATAGCCGCATTCCGCTCTTTTGACACGCGTCGCGACAACGCCGCGACCTCATCGTCGAAACCTCATTGTCGTAACTCAAGCCATGCATCCGATGCTCACCACCGCGGTGAAGGCCGCACGCCGCGCAGGAAACATCATCAACCGCGGCGCGCGCGACTTGGACCAGCTCACGGTCACCGCGAAAGGCCCCAAGGACTTCGTCAGCGAAATCGACCGCGGCGCCGAAGCCGCGATCGTCGACACGATCCTCAAATCCTATCCCGACCACGCGATTCTCGCGGAAGAAGGCACGCAACAAGGGCAACAATCCCGGCTCCGACTACGTCTGGATCATCGATCCGCTCGACGGCACGACGAATTTCCTGCATGGCTTCCCGCAGTACTGCGTATCGATCGCGCTGGCCCACAAGGATGTCGTGCAGCAGGGCGTCATCTTCGATCCCGTGCGCAATGACCTCTTCACGGCCACCCGTGGCCGCGGCGCGTTCCTGAACGACCGCCGCATCCGCGTCTCGAAGCGCCAGCACCTGCGCGACTGCCTGATCGGAACCGGTTTTCCCTTTCGCGACGGCAGTTATCTCGATACCTACCTGCAGATGATGAAGGCGATGATTACGCAAACCGCCGGATTGCGGCGGCCGGGCGCCGCGGCTCTCGACCTGGCCTACGTCGCCGCAGGCTTCTATGACGGTTTCTGGGAAGTGGGCCTCAATCCCTGGGACGTCGCCGCCGGAAGCCTGCTGGTACTCGAGGCCGGCGGCCTGATCGGCGATCTGGCCGGCGAAGGCAACTACCTGTTTGGCGGGCAGGTCATCGCCGGCAGCCCCAAGATCTTTGCCCAGATGGTCACCACGCTGGGACCCTACCGCCAGGACATGGAGCGCGACCGCGCCGCGGCGATCGCCGCCACAAAAGGCTGATCCACGCAAGGCGCCTTCCGTCGCGCCAACGGATTCCGATCTAGCTATTCCGGGACGCTCCGGCGTATCCTGTTGTCATTAGAATGGCGCTTTCGGCGGTTGTTGGCATCGGACTTGCTCGTACCGTTCGTTCCGGCAATCCGCCGTTTGCCGCCCTGGGAGCCCTGAGCATGTATTTTCGCGCCTCGAAGCTGGCCCGCAACACGGGCGTGCTGGCCGTTCTGTTCGCCTTTGCCTTCGCCTTGCCGGTGTCGGCGCAGTCCGTTTCAACCATTCGGGTCAGGCTGCACCCGAACATTGCCGCCGCGGGCGCGCTGCCGCCAGACGCGCTGGCCAAGCTCCAGGCGCTGGTCGGCACCGGGCTTTCGCTGATGGGCACCACTCGGACGGGCGCACTGGATTTGGCACTCGCCGAACCTCAGGACAGCAAGGCCATTGCTGCCTCCCTCAAGGCTCTGCGCAACGACCGCAGCGTCCTGTGGGCGGAAACTCCCCGTGTAGCATCGGCAAGCCCCAAGGCCACAAAGGCGTTGCCGGCGGCCGCAGCCGAGCCGGGCCAGCGACTGCTGGTGCGCCTGAAGGACGACGCGGCACCCGACTGGTCACTGCTTCTGCCGCGCCTCGGCACCAGGCTCGGCACCGTACTGACCGTCGAACGGCAGATCGGCAACGTATGGGTGATGAGCGTCGCGCTGCCGCAAGCGCCCGCCCAGCTGGCGCGCATGGCCGAGGAGTTGCAGCTGGATGGCGCGGTGCAGTACGCCGACCCGGTCAAGCGCGTATTCACATTCGCGGCGCCGAACGACCCCTTCTATCCCGACGCAATGGTCCCTCAACGATCCGCTTTCCGGCGTGAACGCCGAAGCCGCATGGTCGTTGCAGCCGAACTCCTCCAGCGTTGTCGTCGCCGTGGTGGACACGGGCATCCTGCCGCACCCGGATCTGGAAGGCCGCGTGCTGCCCGGTTACGATTTCATCACCGATCCGTTGCGGGCGCGCGACGGTGACGCGCGCGATTCGAATCCGCGCGATGAAGGCGACTGGTCCAACGAGGGCGAATGCGGGTCGGCGCAGACCAGTTTCTTCCACGGGCTGTTCGTCGCGGGTCAGATCGCCGCGAACACGAACAACGGCATCGGCATTTCCGGCCTGACCACCGGCGCAATGATTCTGCCGGTGCGTGTGCTCGGCAAATGCGGCGGCACGTTCGAGGACGTCCTGGCGGGCATGCTGTGGTCTTCCGGCGTCCCCATCGCCGGCGTCCCGGCGAACACCAATCCAGCCAAGGTCATCAACCTGAGCCTGGGTGGATTGGGGGCATGCGATCAGTCGATCCAGGAATCCATTGACGACGCGCTCGCGCAAGGGGCCGTCGTCGTCGCGGCCGCCGGCAACGCGTCCGCCAATGTCGCGGATTACTCGCCGGCGAATTGCAGCGGCGTCATCACCGTTGGCGCCGTCATGCAGGATGCGTCGCTGACCAGCTATTCGAACTTCGGGCCGCGCATCGACGTTTCGGCACCGGGCGGCGATTTGCCGGTGTCGGGCCTCATCATCTCGACGTCCAACGACGGCACGACGATTCCCGGAGAGGCCGGACTACGAAGCCGCGGCGGGCACCAGTTTCGCCGCGCCGCTGGTCTCGGGCACGGCCGCGCTGATGCTGGCCCGCAATCCGATGCTCACGGGGGGCCGCATCCTGGACCTGGTGACCGGCACGTCGCGTGAATTTCCATTCGGCTCGATCTGCGCCGGCGTCCCGTTCTGCGGATCAGGGCTGCTCGACGCCGGGGCTGCGCTTGCCAGCACCGTGCCGGGCGGCAGCACGCCGCCGCCGGGCGCGTTCGAAGTCGTCGAGTACTACAACGCCTACCTCGACCATTACTTCATCACGGCGCAGCCGGCCGAGATCGCCTATATCGATACGGTGCTGTCGGGCTCGTTCCAGCGCACCGGCCTGTATTTCTACGCTTACCTGTCGCCGATCTTCGCGCCGTTCGATTCGCGGCCGGTATGCAGATTCTTTGCGACGGGCCTCATCAATTCGCATTTCTTCTCGGCGAGCGCGTCGGAATGCCAGTTCGTGCTCACGCACTGGCCGGGGATCTGGGCTCTCGAAACGCCAGCATCCTTCTACATCCAGGTTCCGGACTTCAACGGCAACTGCCCTGCCGACACGCTGCCGGTCTATCGCTTCTTCAACAACCGCAACGACGCCAATCACCGCTACACCGTCGATCGTTCGGTGCGCCGCGCGATGCTGAACCGCGGCTGGGTCCCCGAAGGCAACGGCAAGGACGCCGTCGCGTTCTGTTCGGTGTTCTAGCGCAGCTTGCAGGTTTCGCCGACGGTCAGGGCTCGGCGCGCGCCGATGGCGCCTTGGCGCTCGCGTTGGGCGAGGCTCCGGCCCATTCCTTGATCAGCGCGAAGCCGAGCGCCAACAGCACGGGGCCCAGGAATACCCCGATGAAGCCGAACGCGACCACGCCGCCGAACACCCCAAGCAGCACGAGGATGAACGGCAGGTTGGTGCCGTAACTGATGATCATCGGCTTGATGACGTTGTCGACGGTCGAGACGACAAGCAGCCCCCACAGGAACAGGAACGCGCCCCACGCGTGGTCGCCGCGCATGATCAGCATGACGCTCGTCGCAATCCAGACCAGCGGCGGCCCGATCGGCACCGGCGACAGGAAGAAGGTGAGCAGTCCCAGCAGCGGTGCCGCCCTGAAGCCGGCGATCCACAGCCCGATGGCCATCAGCACACCCTGGGCTAGTGCCGTGCCGAGTATGCCGTAGACGACCGCGCGCACGGTGTCGAGCGCGACCTGCAGCATGTGCAGGCCACGTTCGGGCGCGATGCGGCCGACCGCGCCACGCAGTCGCGAAACGATGGCGTCGCCGTCGCGGAACAGGAAGAAGGCGATCAGGACCGAGAGGGTGAGCTGCAGCAGGCCCTCCGCCACGCTGGCACCGCCCTTCAGCGCATAGGACCTGGCCGGCTCGAACCACTTCTTCAATTCGACGAACGTCGCTGCGCTGTCGTGCGCAAGTGCCGACCAGTACGTCACGACGCGGGCGCCGACCAGCGGCAGGTCGTTGGCCCACGCCGGCGGATCTGGCGGCCCGCTTTCTATGAGGCCGCGCAGGTACGCGGAAACGCGATCGTAGTTTTCAGCCAGCGTGATGCCGACAACCAGGAATGGCGTCACGACAACGAGGAGAATGAGCAGCGTCGCCAGCGTTGCGGCGAGGCCCGACCGGCCGGCGAGGCGCCGCCGCAGCCACGCGAACACCGGCCATGTGGTGGCGGCGAGCACCGCGGCCCAGACGATGGCCGAGATGAATGGCTGGAGGACGAGAAAGACGCCGACGACCAGAACCGCCAGAGCAACCAGCGTGATCGCCTGATCCGTCGTGGAGGGGCGTAGCTTCATGGGCAGCGGGCGCCGGCACGGCGCGGTTGGCGTACGGCTTCAGGGCGTGGCGCGCCGCGGTCCCGGCCCAGGCCTTTGGCAGCGCCGCCGCGAAACCGATTCGACCGGCGCCGTCGACGTCGCGGAGAATTCTGGCGGAGAGATAGGGATTCGAACCCTAGATACGGTTGCCCGTATGCTTGATTTCGAGTCAAGTGCCTTCGACCACTCGGCCATCTCTCCGGCAAGCCGAGCATTATATCGTGAATGGAGAAGCCTGATCAAAATGCGCTAATCGCTCGACCGCGAGAGCGAGTCCGCCTTTGGAACGGCAAAAAAACAGGGGCGTAGCGCCCCCGTTCAACTCCTTCGCAACCAGACGCCGCTTATTTCTTAGCGGGCGCCGCCGCTTTCGCGTGCCGCAGGTGCCGCCGGTGCCGCCGCCATTTGCGGCGGAGGCACGACCTTGCCCTGGGCCTTCATGTTCGCGAAATATTGCGCGGCAACGCGATCCTCGGCCTTGGCCTGTTGTTGTTTTGCCAAGTCGGCCGCAGCATCGGCTTTGGCTTTCGCCTCGGCCTTTTGCGCATCCGTCAACGGCGCCGCCGGCGGCAGCTTGGCCACCGCGACCCCGAATGACGCGACCACGAAGGTGGCCGCAAGGATTGCACGGATCGTCTTCATCGTTGCGCTTCCTCCCCCCATTTGCTTCTGATTCATGTCGTTGCTCCGGTGCCCCGCGTCACGACGCGAATTGCCCCGAGGCGCCCGGCATGTCTGTGTCGGGAAACTTCCCCGACTTGACTTCGTTGTACCAGTATTCGTGATGTTCCCGGGCCCACGTTTCGTCGACGTAGCCGGTGCGCATCGCATCGAGCGCGCCACGCATGCCGATCGTGCCGAGATAGATGTGGCCGAGCAGCCAGGATGATGCCGACGAGCGCCGGCGATCATGTGCACGACGTTGGCGACCTGCATCGTCTGCCGCGTCTGGTTGAAATTGGGGAAGTCGAGGATGAGCCCCGTCACGCAAAGCGTGATGCCGGCGCCGACCACCATCAGCCAGAACAGCACCTTCTGGCCCGGCGTTGGCCTTGCCGGACGGCACGTGCGTGCCCGACAGCATGCCGCCGCAGCTTCTTCGAGCCATGCCCAGTCGCCTGCGCGGAACAGGTTCTCGCGCACGAACATGACGATCATGATCGGCAACAGGATCACGAGGAGCGGCCCGACGAAGTTATGCAGGTTCTTGGCGAGGATCGCCAGCCAGGAGAACAGCGTATAGCCGATCAGCGGCAGCAACACGTTCTTGCCGAACGTCAGGATGAGTCCGGTGATCCCCAGCGCCACGAAGGTGATCGCGACCGACCAATGGACGGCGCGCTCGACCAGCGTGAATCGCTCGATCATCCGGCCGGTGGGCGCTCCGTGCGTCTTGATGGGTCCGCGCAGCACGTAGAACACGGCGATCGCGAGCAGCGTCAGCGCGAACAGGAAGCCGCCGACGGTGGCGAGCGGCACCCGCACCGCGCGCCACGTCTGCCCCTGCGGCTGGACGAGCACGTTGGTTTCGCGTCCCGGGATGCTGGTGTACTGCGGCTGGCCGGTGCGAACCTCGCTCCACAACGGCTGGTTGTTGAGCGGCTGCACCAACTGCTGCGCCGCCTGCTGCTTCGCCTCCTCGGCTTCCTTGGGCGACACCGCCGGCGACTGCGCCAGCGCGGCGCTGGCGACGGCAAATCCCAATGCGGCCACGAACATGCGCGCCGCGAACATAAGTTTGTCGTGGGCCATGGCGGGCGTCAGGTGCCGATACGCCGATATTCGTTCTGGTTCTGCGTGCGGTTGCGGATGTCGCGCTCCCACTGGTCCTTGTTGCCATTGAACGGCGCGGCCGCGTAGGGCGGTTCGTCGGGCTTGCCCTGGTACTTGCCCTGCTTGTATTCGATCACCTGCGGGCGTTCGCCGCACCCCGCGAGCATCATCGCGGCCATCGCCCCGGAAACCACCACCATCAACCGCATCAACTTGGTCATCACGATTTGCCTCCCGGCGCCGCCGCAGGCGCGGGTGCGGACTTGGGCGCTTCCGGACGGCCATACGCGGTCGACCAGCCCCAGACCTCGCTGCCTTTGCCGCGGGACGTGGCGCGCTGCCGATAGATTTCGGCGATCGTGTCGCCATCGCCACCCAGCAACGCCTTGGTCGAGCACATTTCCGCGCAGGCCGGCAGCTTGCCTTCGGCCAGCCGATTGCGCCCGTACTTCTTGTACTCCGCCTCGGAGTTGTCCTTTTCCGGACCGCCGGCGCAGAACGTGCATTTGTCCATCTTGCCGCGCACGCCGAATGCGCCCGCCTGCGGGAACTGCGGCGCGCCGAACGGGCACGCGTAGAAGCAGTAGCCGCAGCCGATGCACAGGTCCTTGTCGTGCAGCACGACGCCTTCCTCGCTGCGGTAGAAGCAATCGACCGGGCAAACCGCCATGCACGGCGCATCCGAGCAGTGCATGCACGCGACGGAGATCGACCGCTCGCCGGGAACGCCGTCGTTGATCGTCACCACGCGGCGCCGGTTGACGCCCCAGGGAACGTCGTTCTCCTGCTTGCAGGCCGTCACACAGCCGTTGCACTCGATGCAGCGCTCGGCGTCACACAGAAATTTCATTCGTGCCATGGTGAGGGCCTCCTAAGCCTTCTTTGCGACTTGGCAGAGCGTCGTCTTGGTTTCCTGCATCATCGTCACCGAGTCGTAGCCGTACGTCGTCGCAGTGTTGACGGCCTCGGCGCGCACGATGGGCGCCGCACCCTCGGGGTAGAACTCCAGCATGTCCTTGCCCTGCCACCAGCCGGCGAAGTGGAACGGGATGAACGTGGTGCCCGCGCCGACGCGATCGGTGATCATCGCCTTGACCGAAATCTGCGCGCCGGTCGGCGACTTGACCCACACGTACTCGCCGTCGATGACGCCGCGGTCGTTGGCGTCCTTCGGGTTGATCTCGATGAAGTTCTCCTGCTGCAGTTCCGCGAGCCACGGATTGGAGCGCGTCTCGTCGCCGCCGCCTTCGAATTCCACCAGGCGGCCGCTGGTCAGCACCAGCGGGAAGTTCTTCGCGACGCCATCGGCGACGTTCTTCTCCTGGATGCTCTTGTATTGCGTCGGCAGCCGCCAGAAGGCCTTCTTGTCGTCGTGCGTCGGGTACTTCGCCACCATGTCCGGCCGCGGCGAATACAGCGGTTCGCGATGCTGCGGGATGGCGTCCGGGAAATTCCATACGACGGCGCGCGCCTTGGCGTTGCCGAACGGATGGCAGCCGTGATTCTTCATCGCGACGCGGATGATGCCGCCCGAGGTGTCCGTCTTCCAGTTCTTGCCCTCGGCCTTCTTCTTCTCGTCGTCGGTCGAGTTCGTCCCACCAGCCCGAGCTTCTTCAGCAGCACGTGGTCGAATTCCGGATAGCCGGTGGTGAGGTCGCTGCCCTTGGGATACGAACCGTCCGCCGCGAGCAGCGACACGCCGTCGCGCTCCACGCCGAAATTGGCGCGGAAGCAGCCGCCGCCGTCCATCATCGACCTGGACGTGTCGTAGAGGTTGGGCGAACCGGGATGCTTCAGTTCCGGCGTTCCGTAGCACGGCCACGGCAAGCCGAAGTAATCGCCGTCGCAGGGGCCGCCGCGCGCGCGCAGCGACTTCACGTCGAACGTCGACATGTTCTTCATGTGCAGCTTGAGCCGCTCCGGCGACTGGCCGGTGTAGCCGATCGTCCACGTGCCGCGGTTGATTTCCTTCAGGATGGATTCGGGCGTGGGCTCGTCCCAGCCGTCCTTGTCCTTCACCATCTCGTAGTTCTTGACGAGTTCCTTCTTGAACCCGAACTTGTCGGCGAACGCGACCATCAGCGTGTGGTCGGGCTTCGATTCGAACAGCGGCTCGATGACCTTTTCGCGCCACTGCAGCGAGCGGTTCGACGCCGTGCACGGAGCCGGATGTCTCGAACTGCGTGCACGCCGGCAGCAGGTAGACGCCGTCCTTGCGCACCATCGCGCACATGGCGGCCGTGGCCGAAGGATACGGATCGATGACGACCATGAGGTCGAGCTTCTTCATCGCCTCGACCATCTGCGTGCCGCGCGTCTGGCTGTTGGGCGCGTGGCCCCAGTACACCATGGCGCGCAGGTTGGGGCCCTGGTCGATCGTGTCGTTGGGATACATGACGCCGTCGATCCAGCGCGACACCGTCATCCCGTTCTTTTCCATCATCCCTTCGGCGTACTGCTTCTTGATCCACTCGTAATCGACACCCCAGACGCCCGCCCAGTATTTCCACGAACCGGTAGCGAGACCGTAGTAGCCGGGGAGCGAATCCGGATTCGGGCCGACGTCGGTCGCGCCCTGCACGTTGTCGTGGCCGCGGAAGATGTTGGCGCCGCCGCCGGACACGCCGATGTTGCCGAGCGCCAACTGCAGGATGCACGACGCGCGCACGATGGCGTTGCCGATCGTGTGCTGCGTCTGGCCCATGCACCAGACGATCGTCGACGGCCGGTTCTTGGCCATCATCTCGGCGATCTTGTACACCTGCGCTTCGGGCACGCCGCAGACTTCCTCGACCTTGTCCGGCGTCCACTTGGCCATGATTTCGGCCTTGACCTTGTCCATGCCGTAGACGCGGGCGTCGATGTACTTCTGGTCTTCCCAGCCGTTCTTGAAGATGTGGTACAGCATGCCGAACAGGAACGGGATGTCGGTGCCGGAGCGGATGCGCACGTACTCGTCGGCCTTGGCCGCCGTGCGCGTGAAGCGCGGGTCGACGACGATCATCTTGGCGCCGGTTTCCTTCGCGTGCAGCATGTGCAGCATCGACACCGGGTGCGCTTCGGCGGCGTTGCTGCCGATGTACAGCGCGCACTTGGTGTTCTGCATGTCGTTGTACGAATTGGTCATCGCGCCGTAGCCCCAGGTGTTGGCTACGCCGGCGACCGTCGTCGAGTGGCAGATGCGCGCCTGGTGGTCGCAGTTGTTCGTGCCCCAGAACGACACGAACTTGCGCATCAGGTACGCCTGCTCGTTGTTGTGCTTCGAGCTGCCGACCCAGAACACGGCGTCGGGACCCGATTCCTTGCGGATCTCCAGCATCTTGGCGGAGACCTCGTTCAGCGCCTGTTCCCACGACAGCCGCTGCCACTTGCCGTTGACGAGCTTCATCGGCGTCTTCAGCCGGTGCGAATGCTCGACGATGCCGTGCTCGCGGATCGACGCGCCCTTGGCGCAGTGCGCGCCCAGGTTGATCGGCGATTCGAACACCGGTTCCTGCCGCGTCCACACGCCGTTCTCGACGGTGGCGTCGACCGCGCAGCCGACCGAGCAGTGCGAGCAGACGGTGCGCTTCTTTTCCACCGTCTTGGCGTCGCCTTCCTTGGCCGCCACGGCGGGGCCGATCGCGCCATACGGCAACTGGCTCGCGAACGCGCCGGCACCGGCGGCCAGGCCGGAGCGCTTCAGGAACGTCCGGCGGTCCATCGTGGACATCCTGCTGCCTGCGAGCCTCTTCAACCGGGGACCCGTCGTGCGTGCAACGTCCGACTTGCGCGTGAGCAGCATGGGGCCTCCTAGATCCGGGTGGTCGCGTAGTAGTCGCGAATGTGTTCGGTTTCGCGATATCCCTGCGGAGAATCAGCGTCGGCGGGAGCCGTCGTGGGCGTCACCGGACGCGCGATCGATTGGGTCGCGACCGCCGCGGCGCCCGCGCCGCCCGCGCCCAGCGCGAGCAGGAAGCGGCGGCGTTTGAAATCGGGAGAGATTGTGGCGCGCGTCGGCTCCGACGCAGGCAATTTGCGTTGCGATGGTGTTCCCATGCTTCCCTCCGAAAATCCGAACCGCGTGACGTTATGAATCCGCGCCAAGGTGCCGCACGGCCAATCAATCGATGGCGAGCGAGTCACGTTCGACCGCCATGAACGAACTGGTTAATTGTCCTACGCGGGCATAGTAATTAGCAAGCGGACAATCGCATATTGCGGTGCAGCAAACCTGGATCCACGACGCGATGTGGCGATCGAAGAATGCGCGCTGCTCGGCGATCGACGCGGGCGCACGCGCGCCGTCGCCCGCGATGAGCATGCGCATCGTCTCGCACAGCACCGAAAGATGGTCTTCGTACAGCGTCGATCCAGCGCGCCGGGCAATTCCCAATCGTGCCAGGTCGGAGCGCACGGCCACCAGCGGCCTTTCCGACATGGCCTCGGTAACCCAGTGCGATGCGTGCAGGTCCACGGTGCTGCGCCCGACGCCGATGAAGATTTCCGTGTATTCCTGATCCGCCGCCGCGGCGTCCATGGCTGCGCTCGCCAGGACCAGCTTGTTCCACGCCGGCGCAAGGGAGTTGTCGCCCTGCTCCGGCCAAGGCGCTGTATTGCCGAGCGCCGCCAGCAGCCCGGCATCCGGTCCGCCGGCAAAGAGGCGCGCCAGGACGGCATAGACGCCGGCGCGCGCCTCGTCCTCCGGCCCGATTGGCTGCTGCATCGTCACGGGCACGGGTTCCAGGGCGTCAGAGATTGCGGATGTCGGCACTGTTTTCGTTCTTGATCAAGTCCACCACCCGGCAGTCGGCGCACATCTTGAGGCGGTCGAGCGCCCCCGGTGCAGCAAACATCGAATGCCCGGAAAGCTTCCCCAGCATCGTCGCGATCATCTTGTCCGTGCCGAGCGGCTTGCCACAGCCGATGCACTTGAAGATGGCCGCCTCGTTCAACACGACCGGCGTCTTCGCCCCCGGCGCGAGATTGAGGCGCGGAGTCAACGTGATCGCGTGTTCCGGACAGGTCGCGGCGCAAATGCCGCATTGCACGCACTTGGTCTCGATGAAGCGCACCTGCGGCGCTTCCATATTGTCCAGAATCGCGGCCTCGGGGCACGAGCCCACGCAGGCCAGGCACATCGTGCACGTGTCGGCGTTGATGGCGATGGCGCCGAAGGGAGCGCCTTTCGGCAACGGGATGACCTGCTGCGGCACCGGCGCATGCAGGGCAAGGTGATCCAGCGCAAGACCGATCGTCGTCCGCTTCTCGGGAGTCGGCGCAAAAGTGGCGGCGACGCGCGCGGTCAGCGCCACCGGCCACTCCCGGACCGCGCGCTCGAACTCAGCGACGTCGGCGCCGTCCACGATCCTGAAATGCTCGCCCTGATAGCCGAGCGCGTTGGCTATCGTATCGCCCAACCGCATCTGGAACGCCAGCGCGGCACGGTATTCGGGCGCCTCTTCGCCGGTCGCCAGCACGGCGATCTGCGCCGCGCCCCACGCCAGCGCCGCGAGCCATACGTCGAGTCCCACCGAGGCAATGTGCTGCACTTCCACCGGAATGACCCGAGCCGGCAGCCCCTTGCCCCGGCGCGCCAGCCGGGCGATCGCGTCGCGGCTGCCTTCGGCGTGCAGCATGATGCAGGCGTCGCGGCCCCCGGCCTTCGCGTAGGTCGACAGCAGCGCTTTCAATCGGGCGCCCAGGTCCGGCACGGTCGGGTAGGCATAGGTGAGCGCGCCCGACGGACACACGGTCGTGCAGGCGCCGCAGCCGACGCACAGATGGGGTTCGACGAATATCCTGTCGCCATCGGAGCGAATGGCCTCCGCGGAGCAGACGTCGATGCATTGGTTGCAGCCGGGCTGCTTCGACCGGCTGTGCGCGCACAGCGTCGCCTTGTAGTTGAAGAACCTGGGCTTCTCGAACTCGCCGGTCAGCGTCGCGATTTCCACGGCCATCCTTGCCTGGGCGACGGAATCGCTTCCCGGCGCGAAATAGCCCTGCGGCGGCTGGTGCAACTTGATCCAGGGCTTCGGCGTGCAGGTCGAAGACCAGATCGAAGCGTTCGGCGCGTCGCGTGTCCTGCCGATCGAAGTCGATCGCGCCGACGGCGCCGCACGCGGCGACGCATTTGCGATGGTCGCGGCAGCGGTCGAGATCGATCTGGTAACTCCAGTCGATGGCCGACTCCGGACACGCATGAATGCAGGCATTGCAGCGTGTGCACAGGTCGAGATCGATCGGATTGGCCTGCGTCCACTCCACGTCGAACGCGCCGAGCCATCCGGCCAGCGCCTTGAGTTCGCCCGAATACACTGGGATAGGCACGCTCCGCGGGCAGTTCCTCGCCCATCGTGCGTCCGGTGGCCAGCACAGTGACGTCCAGGCGATCCTTCAGCGCCTCCGCCCAGTAGAGCGCCGCGCCCAAAGGACCGGTGATCAGAACCTGCCCGCCGGACTCGTAGCCGACGCTGGGCACCGGTTCGGGGTCGGGAAGCGCCGCCATGGCCAGCAGCGCCGCGATCTTGGGCGTCGCCGCGTGCGCCTCGTTCGACCAGCCGCCGGTCTCGCGGATGTTCACGAATCGGATCGCCTGCGTCTTGCCGCCTTCCTGCGCCGCGTCGGACAAAAGCTGCTGTTCCTGCGTGCACGCCACCACGACATCGCCTTGCGCGCCCGCGACGAAGAGGCCGAGTTCGCGCTGGCACAACATGGTGTGGACGCCCGGATTGGCGCGAAGCGCGAGCGCCCGCGCCAAGCGCCTCGCCATCGAGCGGCATCGTGCCGTTGCAGGAGCAAAGAAAAACCTTCCGGCCGTCGAAGCTCATGCGCTGCCGGAGGTCGGTGACGCGTCGCTGGCCTCGGAGTTGGCATCACCCTCCGGCGTCGACTGCGCGGGCTCCGCCGGAGATTCCGTCGCGGGCGCTTCGAGCAAGTCCGCCTCCGCCGCGGACGCCGGGGTCGGCGACTGTCGCGGCGCCGGCCGCATCGGCCTTTTCGTCGCGCACGGGTTCGACGGGATCGAGCATCGCGTAGGCGGCAGTCAATTTGTCCAGCATGCCCGACGGCATCGGGTCGGATTGCGTGTAGTCGCCGACGTAGATGTCCAGCCCGTCCATCACGTTGAACGACGGATCGCTGAACAGTTTGCGGAGCGCGGCGCGCTTGGTTTCTTCGGCGATCTTCGGCTGCATGAACGCGGAATAGTCGGAATCGAACGTCGAACGAATCCACCGGCGGCAAGGGTCGCGAAGGCTCGGGAACCGCGGCCGGCGCGGCATCGGCGGTCACCATTGCCGCCGGCGCCTCCGTTGCAGGCGCCGGCGGCGCTTGCGCAGGCTGCCGTTTGCGCGGCGGCGCGCTTGCGCTGCGACCAGCGCTTGAGCGAGAAGGGTTCGGGCGTCTCGGGGTTGTCGGCCATGTGCAACGGCGCCGCCGGTATTCAACTGCGCGGCGGACGGTCGCGCTGGAACGCGCCGTCCTTGAACGGATCGTTGCGTCTCACCTTCCGGCGCGGCTCGGGCTTGTAGTGCTCGGCCACGAACGGGCGCATCCAGGCGAGGATCGCCTCCGGCATCGGCACCGGATCGACACGTTCGCCGCCATCCAGGATGCGGCCGGCCTGGTTGTAGCTGACGGTGACGATTTCGGGCAGGGCTGCCGGCTCGCTGCCGTCCTCCGCAGCGCGCCACATGACGAAGACGAGTGGCGTATCCGACGTGATGTTGAGAAAGTACCCTTCCGCCTCGGTCGGATGCAGTTCGATCCTCCGCCGGGGAAAGCGCCACGTCGTGCCCGCCGGTCCATCCTGCGATGCGCTCGGGAGCACACGACTCCGTACTCGCCGAATTGGGACCGATTTCGCCGAGCGGCACCACGGCCGCGGGCCGCCATTGTTCGCTCACCCATCGATTCGCGAGGGGGATGCGCTCCATCAGGACATCGACGGAAAAATACACTGGCGTCATGGGTATTCGTTCTGTTCCACTGAGGGCTGCAATGGGTTCGACATCGAGTGCGTTCAAGCCGTTCGATCATACACCAGCGAGGAGTGTCGCCCGGGGGCGCACCGCACTACGTCTGCTACCATTTGCATTGCGGAGTCGCATGCGCGCGGACCGCAAGACCATGGCCACGATCATCCCAGTCAAGTCCATCCCGACCGCGAGTCGCGCCGCGAGCAGCGCGAACGCTTCGCTGCGCGCGGCAGCCCTGGGGCCGCCCCACGCCGAACCGGTGACCGACACGCTGGGCCGGGCGCTGTCGGACCTGCGCATCTCGGTGACCGACCGCTGCAACTTTCGCTGCATCTATTGCATGCCGAAGGACGTGTTCGACAACGACTACCAATACCTGCCGCACGCAGACCTGCTGACGTTCGAGGAAATCACGCGTGTCGCGAAGGTGTTCGTCGCCCTCGGCGTGCGCAAGATCCGGCTCACCGGCGGTGAACCGCTGCTGCGCAGGAATCTCGAAAAGCTCGTGGAGATGCTTGCGCGGCTGGGCGACCTCGACCTCACGCTCACCACCAACGGCACGCTGCTGGCGAAGAAGGCGAAGAGCCTGCGCGACGCCGGCTTGACGAGGGTCACCGTCAGTCTCGACTCGCTCGACGACGCGACGTTCCGGCGCGATGAACGACGTCGACTTTCCGGTTGCAGGCGTGCTCGCGGGAATCGATGCCGCCGCCGCCGCGGGCCTGGCGCCGCTAAAGATCAACATGGTGGTCAAGGCCGGCGTCAGCGAGAGCTCCATCGTGCCGATGGCGAGGCACTTCAAGGGCAGTGGCCATATCCTGCGCTTCATCGAATACATGGACGTCGGCGCAACCAACGGCTGGCGGATGGACGACGTGGTGCCTGCCGCGGAAATCGTGCGCATGATCTCCGCGGAAATGCCGCTCGCCCCGGCCGACCCCAATTACACCGGCGAAGTCGCACAGCGCTGGCGATACGTGGATGGCGGCGGCGAGATCGGCGTCATCGCTTCCGTCACGCAGGCCTTCTGCCGCGACTGCACGCGCGCCCGGCTGTCGACCGAGGGCAAGCTGCACACGTGTCTGTTCGCCGCGCACGGCCATGATCTGCGCGACCTTCTGCGCGGCGGATTCACCGACGAGCAACTCGGCAATGCTGTCGCCGCCGTCTGGAGCCGGCGCGGCGATCGCTATTCGGAACTGCGCACGGCCGCCACCGCGCGCGCGCCGAAGGTGGAGATGAGCTACATCGGTGGGTGAAGACTTCTCGACGAACCGCCGATTGCGCAAAGAAGGGCAACATGCGCTCGGCGACTTTGTACCGGTAAGAACGTGAATGCTCCGAATACTCCCTATCGCCCGCTGCTGACCGACGCCGCGCGCCCGTCGACGTACGAGGTGCAGGCGCAGGATGAACACGGCGAGGCACGCGCGGTGCCCGTGGCGGGCGAGCATCCGCTGACGCTCTACGTCGACAAGCAGGAACTGATCACGCTGATGACGCTGGGCGCCGCGCCCGAAGCGCTCGCCTTGGGCTACCTGCGCAACCAGCGGCTGGTCGCGTCGATCGACGACATCGTCGCGGTGCAGGTCGACTGGGAAACCAATTCCTGTGCGATACGCACGCGCTCCGGGCTGGCCGACATCGAGGCGAAAACGGCCCGGCGCACCAAGACGTCGGGCTGCGGACAGGGCACGATGTTCGGCGACCTGATGGACGAGATCGACGAAGTGCGGCTGCCGCCCGGCGCAACGCTGTCGCAAGCGACGCTGTACGACCTGCTCGACCGCGTGCGGTTGCACGAGACCATCTACAAGCAGGCCGGCGCCGTGCACGGTTGCGCGCTGGCCACCAATGGGGCCGACAGCTCCGGAATAATCATGTTCGTCGAGGACGTTGGCCGGCACAACGCCGTGGACGCGATCGCCGGCAGGATGTGGCTCGACCGTCTCGACGGCGCCGACAAGATCTTCTACACCACCGGCCGTCTCACGTCCGAGATGGTGATCAAGGCGGCGCAAATGGGCATCCCGTTCCTCGTTTCGCGCTCGGGCCTGACGCAGATGGGACACGAAATCGCGGAAAAGGTCGGCATCACGATGATCGGCCGCGCCACCAACCGGCACTACCTGCTGTTCACCGGCGCGCAGCGTTTCAGGGCAACGAACTCGAGCACGGCGACGTGAGCGCCGCAGGGCCGCCCCAAGGCGCGAACAGCTCCCCCTCTGGGGGCAGCGAACGCAGTGAGCGTGGGGGTTGTTCACGCGCCGCAGGGCCGCCCCAAGGCGCGAACAGCTCCCCCTCTGGGGGCAGCGCAGCGGCCGCGATTGCATCGGCCGCAAGCGTGGGGGTCCACAACGTCACGGGCATCGTGCTGGCCGGCGGCATGGGCCGGCGCATGGGCGGCGTCGACAAGGGACTGGTCGAACTGGACGGCAGGCCGATGGTCGCGCATGTGCTGGCGCGACTTGCACCGCAGGTCGGCGCAGTGCTCATCAACGCCAACCAGAATGCGCAGCGCTACGCCGCGTTCGGCGTTCCTGTCGTCGCCGACGCGGTCGGCGGGTTCGCGGGGCCGCTCGCCGGATTGCACGCCGGCATGAGCGCCGCGACGACACCGTTCGTGGCGACCGTGCCCTGCGATTCGCCTTTCCTTCCGGTGGACCTCGTCGCGCGCCTCGGCAACCGCCTCGTGGCCAGCGATGCGCAACTCGCGGTCGCCAGGACGTTCGACCAGCCGCATCCGGTATTCGCACTCGTCCGCCGCGACGTGCTGCCTCACCTGGCGGCGTTCCTTGACGGCGGCGGAAGGAAGATCGATGCGTGGTACGCCACGCTGCGCGTTGTCGACGTTGCGTTCGACGACTGCGCCGATGCGTTTCGCAACATCAACACGGCTGACGAATTGGCGGCCGCGAGCGGCGGGACGTGACCGATGTTGCGGCTGGCGGCGCTCGCGCACGGCCGCGCCAACAATTTCCAGCTGATCCGCCTGGCCGCGGCAACTGCCGTGGTGCTGTTCCATAGCTATGCACTGACCGATCACTGGACCGACGAGCCGCTTTGGCGGCGGGTTCCCGAATTCAACTTCGGCGCGCTGGGCGTCGCGTGCTTTTTCGTGATTTCCGGCTTCCTGGTGACGCAGAGCTGGCTCGCGCGGGAGCGCGTCGCGCCGTTCGTCGCGGCGCGCGTCCTGCGCATCTATCCGGCGCTGGTGGCCGCGGTCGCGCTGACGCTCGTTCTCGGTGGGGCGTCCAGTGCCCTCGACTGGAGGAGTTTCCTCGCGCATCCGCAGACGCTTCGATTACATCGTGCACGTCACGCCGGGTTGGGAGATCAGGCATCGCCTGCCTGGAGCGTTTCCGACGAACCCGATTCCGCACGACGTCAATGGATCGCTGTGGACGTTGCCGGTCGAATTGCGGCTGTACGTCGCCGTGCTGTTGGCCGGCGTAGCCGGATTGCTCGCGCGGCGTGTCGCCCTCTTCGCGACACTGTGGCTCATGCTTGCCGTTTACCTGTGGCACCCCGCATTGTTGCCGCTGCCCTCCCTCGACAAGGTCACCGCTGACCTCGTGCTGCTGTTCGCACTGGGCGCGCTGGCGTACGTGTGGCGTGCAGTCATTCCGGTATCGCCGGTCATTGCGGCCGCGGCGATCCTGCTGGTCGTCGTCAATCCCGCGGACCTCGCGCGCGGCGCGTTGTTTGCGCCGCTCCTGGCCTACGTCGTGCTCGTCATCGCCTATCATCCCCACCTGGTCTGGCCGGCGTTCAACCGCATCGGCGACTATTCTTATGGCGTGTACGTCTATTCGTTTCCGATCCAGCAGACGCTCGTTCAGCGCATTCCGGGAATCGAACCCATGCCGCTGTTTGCCGCGGGGCTCGCGCTGACGCTTGTGATCGCCGTGCTGTCATGGCATTGCCTCGAACGGCCCGCGCTCGGTCTAAAATCGCGTTTCGGGCCCACCGAGCGTACGCCATGAACACGCCCCAAGTCGCTGTACGAAGTCTCCTGCGCCGACGATTACGATCCGGATTCCATGCCGGTGGATCGCGCGCGCGCGTTGATCCGGCAGTTCCTGACGCCGCTGACGGCGACCGAGCGGGTGTCCATCCGTTCCGCGCTCGGCCGCATCCTGGCGCAGGACATCGATTCGCCGGTCGCCGTGCCCGGTCACGACAACTCGGCGATGGACGGCTGGGCCGTTCGCTTTGCAGACCTGTCGCCAAATAGCGAGACCGAGTTGAAGCGCGTCGGCGAGTCCTTTGCCGGCAAGCCGTACGCCGGCGCGATGGGCCCGGGACAAACCGTGCGCATCTTCACCGGCGCCATCATGCCCGCGGGCAGCGATTCGGTGGTGATGCAGGAACGCGCGAAGGAAATTGTGGGCGGCGTGCGCATTCCCGCCGGCGCGCTGGCAAAGGCCGGACAGCACAGGCGGCTCGCGGGCGAGGACCTGAAACGCGGGCAGCGCGTATTCGCGGCCGGGCAGCCGGTGCGCCCGGCCGAACTCGGCATGCTCGCATCGCTGGGCTTGGGCGAGGTGACCGTGTACCGCAAGTTGCGCGTCGCCTTCTTCTCGACCGGCGATGAACTGAAGTCGATCGGCACGCCGCTCGCCGCGGGAGAAATCTACGACAGCAATCGCTACACGCTGTACGGGATGCTGACGCGCCTCAATTTCGACGTCGTCGACATGGGATCCGTCCCCGACGTGCCCGATGCGCTCGAGCAAGCGTTCACCGCAGCCGCCGCGAGCGCCGATGTCGTCATCACGTCGGGCGGCGTCTCGGTGGGCGAAGCCGATTTCGTCAGGCCGCTGATGGCCAAGCTGGGCGAAGTGCTGTTCTGGAAAATCGCGCTGAAGCCGGGACGGCCGCTCGCCTACGGCAAGATCGGCAATGCGCACTTCTTCGGCCTTCCCGGCAATCCCGTCGCGGTGATGGTGACGTTCTACGAATTCGTCCGTGAAGCATTGCTGGTGCTCGCCGGGCAGCGCGACGCGGGAGCGCCGGCAACGTTCAAGGCAACACTCTCCGCGCCGATACGCAAGGCGCCCGGACGCACCGAGTTCCAGCGCGGCATCCTCGCGCAGGACGGCACCGGCCGATGGACGGTGCGCACCACCGGCGACCAGGGTTCGGGGATCCTGTCGTCGATGTCGCAGGCCAACTGCTTCATCGTGCTGCCGACACCGACCGGGGATCTCCCTGCCGGCGAGACGGTCGACGTGCAACCGCTGGAAGGGTTGATCTAGGCGCGTCGCACGAATATCATTTCTCGCAGGGGCCTTCACGCAGACGCCCCGCCGCACTGATGGTCCGATCCATCCAAGCTCTGCTTCGTTGTCGCTACTGGCCACATCGGCCGCGACAGGAGGCCACAAGATGAGCACGGACCTGAGCACGGACCTGAGCGTCACCCCCTATGATTTGCAGCTGCGCCTGCGCGCGTTCCCGCCGCCGGCCGTGATCGACGTGCGCCGGTCGCCGGCATTTGCCGAAGACCCGCATGTGATCGCAGGCGCGCTGAGACGCACGCCGGAAACCATCGCCGAATGGGCGCGCGCGTTGGAGCCCTGGCGCCCGATCGTCGTGTATTGCGTGCATGGGCACAACGTTTCGCAGGACGCTGCGGCGTTCCTGCAGGGCGCCGGTTTCGACGCGCGGCATCTGGAAGGCGGCCTCGCCGGTTGGCGCGAAAGCGGCCTCCCGACGCTGCCGTTCGCGCAGCCTTCGCGCTGGGTCACGCGTGCGCGGCCGAAGATCGACCGCATTGCCTGTCCGTGGCTCATCCGGCGCTTCATCGATCCCGCCGCGGAGTTCTTCTACGTGCCCAATCAGGAAGTGCGCGCATTCGCCGCGGCGAACGGCGCCACCGCGTACGACGTTCCGGACGTCACGTACACGCACGTTGGCGCTGAGTGCAGTTTCGACGCCTTCATCCGCATTCACTCGCTCGCGCATCCTGCGCTCGACGCACTCGCGACCATCGTGCGGGCGGCCGACACGTCGAACCTGCCGCTGGCCGCGCAGGCGCCCGGCCTCCTTTCCGTTTCGCTCGGACTGTCCGCGATGTTCGCCGACGACCACGCGATGCTGAAGTGGGGCATGCTCGTCTACGACTCGCTCTACGCGTGGTGCCGCGAAGCGCAGTCGGAGACGCACGGCTGGTATCCGGAGAGCCTGCGCGCACGGGAACCCGCGTGATCGTCACGGAAGCCGCAGCCGTCGCGCCGCCCGCGCCGACGCGCGCGGAGGCGCTGCGCGTACTGGTTCCGCCTGGGCTGCTTAAGTTTCGGCGGCCCGGCGGGACAGATCGCGCTGATGCATCGCGAACTGGTCGACGAAAAGCGCTGGATCTCGGAACGCCGGTTCCTGCACGCGCTCAACTATTGCATGGTGCTGCCTGGGCCGGAGGCGCAGCAGCTTGCCACGTACATCGGCTGGCTGATGCACCGGACGTGGGGCGGTATCGTCGCCGGCGGCCTGTTCGTACTGCCATCGCTGGTCGTGCTCATCGCGCTTTCCTGGCTGTACATGGCTTATGGCAACGTGCCGGCAGTGGCGGGAATCCTGTACGGCGTCAAGCCGGCGGTCGTCGCCATCGTGTTGCAGGCCGCGTGGCGCATGGGTTCGCGGTCGCTGCGCCACCCTGTGCTGTGGATCATTGCGGCGCTGGCATTGATCGCGATCGCGCTGTTGGCCGTGCCCTTCCCCGCCATCATCCTTTCAGCCGGATTGGCGGGATACATCGGGGGGCGAGTCGCACCGGCCGCGTTCGCCACGGGTTCGGCGCACTTGGTTGGCACCGCGGACCTCGCTCGGCATCGATCATCGACGACGACACGCCAACGCCCGCGCATGCGCGCTTCGCGTGGCGGCGCCTGGCGGTCGTGCTGGTCGTCTTCCTGTCGTTGTGGGGAGTTGCGCTTGGAACGCTGATCGTTGCAGCAGGCCGCGATTCGCCGCTGGTACAGATGGGATGGTTCTTCTCGAAGGCCGCGATGCTCACGTTCGGCGGCGCCTACGCCGTCTTGCCTTACGTCTACCAAGGCGCGGTCGAAGCGTTCGCGTGGCTGACGCCGGCGCAGATGATCGACGGCCTGGCGCTGGGCGAAACCACGCCCGGCCCGCTGATCATGGTGGTGGCGTTCGTCGGATTCGTCGGCGGCTGGTCGAAGCAGGTCTTCGGGCCGGAACTGCTGCCGCTCGCCGGTATCGCCGCCGCGTGCGTCGTGACATTCTTCACGTTCCTGCCGTCGTTCATGTTCATCCTGGCCGGCGCGCCGGTGATCGAAACCACACATGGGCAACTCAAGTTCACCGCGCCGCTGAAAGGCATCACCGCCGCGGTCGTCGGCGTAATCGTCAACCTTGCGATGTTCTTCGCATGGCACGTGTTCTGGCCGGGCGGCTGGCGCGCGGGCGCGGCGCTTGCGGGCCTCGATGCTGTTGCGCTCGCCATCGCGGTGGCCGCGACGCTGGCGCTACTTCGCTACAAGGCCGGGGTGATTCCGGTCATCCTGGCGTGCGGTGCCGCGGGCCTGGCCGCGACCTACGCACGCTGACGGGATCAGTAGTACGTGAACTGCGGTTGCCGCTCGAGTTGCCGGATCCTGCGTTCCAGGTCAAAAATGTCCGTCGACTTGGCCAAGTAGGCCTCGCGTTCCTTGACTTGCTGACGGTAGAACCAGTCGGCCAACGCCGACGTCCAGGACCGCACGTTCTTGGTGCGCACGTCGCCGGTCTTGGATGGCATCACGTCGGAAAACGTCGATTGCGCCATCTGGATGCAGAGGTTGATGAAGCCTGATTCAGGCATGGTTGGGCTTGCGGTACTCATTGATGACTCCTGATTGCCTCGTGGGCTATGTCGTGCAATATTGGTGCATCGCACAACGACAAGATAAGGCCGATCAAAAAAATCTTCCAATCGTTCTTTCGAATCAAGCTAATCGGCTAAGATTATGGCAGCCCACGCCTCTGCTGCATCGCAGCAATACTGGTATAATCAACGCTTTAGAACAGATACGGAGTCCTATGGAGCTTTACCAGCTCAGGAGCTTCGCAGCGGTCGCCGAGTCGGGACACCTGACCCGCGCGGCCGATCGGCTTCACATCAGTCAGCCGGCGCTGAGCGCCCAGATCAAGGCGCTCGAGGACGAACTCGGCGTCCCGCTGTTCGAACGGCTGCCGAGCGGCATGGAATTGACCCCGGCCGGCCGCAGCCTGCTGCCGGAAGCGCAAAAGGTCGTTGCCGCCGCGCAGGTGTTGCGCAGTCACGCCAGCGCCTTCAAGGGCGAGGTGGCCGGACGGGTCAGCGTCGGCACCGTCTCCGATCCTGGCTTCATCCGGGTCGGCTGAACTGCTCGCGCAAGCCGTCGAGACATTTCCGCTGCTCGAGATCGAACTCCACCACGTAGTCACCGGTGAGGCGTTCCAGAAGGTGCGCGATGGCGAACTCGACGCGAGTTTCTACTACGGCAGCCTTTCCCACCCAACCGTCGCGTTCCTGCCGCTGCTCAATGTCGCGTATCGCGTCGTCGCGCCGGTGGCCTGGCGCGATCGCGTCGAGAACGCGCCGTGGGACGAGATCGTGGCGATGCCGTGGGTCATGACGCCGCCCATCAGCACGCACAGCGCGCTGGCCGGCCAACTGTTCCACGAACATGGCGTTTCTCCCGCGCGGCGCGTCGAGGCCGATCATGAGGCGGTGATCAGTTCGCTGGTCGTGGCCGGACTCGGCGTATCGCTGATGCGCGAGGACCTGGCCATGGCCGCGGTTGCCGCGGGCGACGTCGTGCTCTGGAGCGACAAGCGGCTCCTGACCACGCTGTCGTTCATCTATCTCGCCGAGCGCGAAGACGAGCCCGTGATCCGCGCGCTGCGCGACATGCTGGCCCGGGTGTGGACGCACGCGGAGCAAACCGACCCGGCGTGAGCGCGGCGGCGAAGGTGCGGGCTCGCTCCCATCGCGATGCGCTACTCTTGGCGCACGCCCTCCTCCGCAGCCCGAAAGCGCCGTGCTCTCTCTTCGTTCCGTCAGCAAGACCTTTGCCGGCCCGCGCAGCCTGACCGTCCTGCGCGATCTGTCGCTCGACGTCGCGCGCGGCGAGTTCGTCGGCATCATGGGCGAGTCCGGCATCGGCAAGTCGACGCTGCTCAATCTCATTGCCGGCCTCGACCGGCCGGACCACGGCGCGGTCATCGTCGACGGCATCGATCTGGCCGCGCTCGACGACGACGCGCTGACGCAACTTCGGCGCGAGCGCATGGGGTTCGTGTTCCAGGCGTTCCACGTGCTGCCCTATCTGACCGCCGCACAGAATGTCGCGCTGCCGCTGGCGCTGATCGGTGAGCGCGGCGCCGCGGCAGACGCCCGCGTGACGGCGCTGCTCGACGCCGTCGGCATGGACGCGCGTGGCGCCAGCATGCCGCGGGAATTGTCCGGCGGCGAGCTGCAGCGCGTGGCCATCGCGCGCGCGCTGATTCATCGCCCGGCGCTGGTCCTGGCCGACGAACCGACCGGCAACCTCGACGCGGAAAGCGCTGCCGCCGTGATGGCGTTGTTGCGCGGGCAGTTGCGCGAGAAAGGCGCGACCGGCGTGCTCGTCACGCACTCGCGGGCGGCAGCGTCCATGTGCGATCGCGTGCTCACATTGACGGCGGACGGGTTGCGCGAAACGTCGCTGCATGCCCCGCGATGAACCGAGGCAACGCGCACGTCGGCGTGCTCGGTGCCACCCTGGGCGGCGCGCATCGGGGCAACCGCGGAAGGCTGGTGCTGTCGGTGCTGGCCATCGCGCTGGGCGTAGCGCTGGGCTTCGCAGTCCAGCTCATCAATCAGGCGGCAGTCGGGGAATTTGCCGGCAGCATGGCGACGCTTTCGGGGAACGCGGACCTCGAAGTGCGAGGGCCGCGCTCGGGCTTCGACGAGGCGCTGTTCGTGACGCTCGCCCAGGACCCGGATGTCGCTGTGGCCAGCGCCGTCGTCGAAGTCGATGCGCGGATCACCGGCCGCGACGACGCGTTGACGGTGTTCGGCGTCGATGCCTTTCGCGCGGGCGTCGTCACGCCGGCGCTGCTCGCCGACGCGGCCGATCCGCTGGACGCGCTGCGGCCGGACACGGTGTTCCTGAGTCCCGCTGCCGCGGCGTGGCTTTCCGTGCAGACCGGCGACACCGATTGCCGTGCAATCGGGCTTGCGCGACGTGACGTTGAAAGTGGCCGGCCTGGTCCGGTCGCCATCGTCGCAGCGCTACGCCGTCATGGACATCGCCGCCGCGCAACAGGCATTCGACCGGGTCGGAAGCCTGACGCGCGTCGACTTGCGCGTTCGTCCGGGCGTTCCGGTCGCAACGTTGCGCGCGCGGCTCAATTCCGGAATGCCCGCTGGGCTCGCCGTCGAAGCGCCGCACGCGCGTGCGGATGCCACGACGCGCATGTCGCGGGCGTACCGGGTCAACCTCAACGTGCTGGCGCTGGTCGCGCTGTTCACCGGCGGCTTGCTGGTGTTTTCGACGCAGGCGCTGTCGGTGGTCAGGCGCCGCGCGCAATTCGCGCTGCTGCGCACGTTGGGGCTCACGCGACGGCGCCTGGTTGCGCTGCTGATCGTCGAAGGTGCGTTGATCGGCGCGGCGGGCTCGCTGCTGGGATTGTTGGCGGGATATGGGCTTGCCGTGGCGGCGATGCGCGTCTTTGGCGGCGATCTCGGCGCCGGATTCTTCCGCGGTGTGCCGCCGTCCGTCACCGTCGATCCGATCGCGCTGGTGATCTTTGGCTGCGCTCGGCATCGCGGTCGCCGCGATCGGGGAGCGCCATTCCGGCCCTGGAAGCCGCCCGCGCGGCGCCCGCGGCAGCGCTCAAGGCCGGCGACGAACAGGCGGCTTTCCTCCCGCTGCGCCGCGCGACGCATGGTGTCGCGTTGCTGGCCGCCGGCATGCTGTGCGCGCTGCTGCCGCCGGTGGCGGACCTGCCGCTGTTCGGATATCTGGCGATCGCGCTGCTGCTCCTCGGCACGCTGCTGCTCATGCCGCGCATGGCGACGTTCCTTCTCGCGCACGTGCCCACGCCGCGCTCGCGTTCCCGCGGCCCTGGCGTTCGACCAGCTGCGCGGAGCACCGGGGCAGGCCACGGCGAGCCTGGCCACCATCGTCGCCAGCGTCTCGCTGATGGTGTCGATGGCCATCATGGTCGCCTCGTTTCGGCATTCGCTCGACGACATGGCTCGTGTCCGTCCTTCCCGCCGATCTGTACGTGCGCTCGGGCACGGCCGGAGACAGCGCATTCTTCAGTGCCGACGACCAGCGCAAGTTCACCGGCCTGCCCGGCGTGCGCCGCGTCGAATTCCTGCGCGTGCAAAGCGTGCTCGTCGATCCGGCGCAGCCGCGCGTCGCGTTGCTGGCGCGCGACCTCCCGGCGGACGATCCGGCGCGCGCGCTGCCGCTGGTCGCGCAAGCGACCGGCGCGCGCGCGCGGCCGATCCGCCGCCGGTATGGGTGAGCGAGGCAATGGTCGATCTCTACGGTTACCGCCCGGGCCGGCAGATCACGCTGCCGCTCGCCGGGCGCGATGTCGCATTTACCGTCGCCGGCGTGTGGCGCGACTATGCGCGGCAACAAGGTTCGGTCGTCATGGATCGCGCGCTGTATGCGCAACTGACTGGCGACACCACGGCGAACGATGCCGCGCTGATCCTCGATGCCGATGCCCGCGTCGACGACGTGCGGCGCGAACTCGAGGCGCGCGTCGGCAGCGGGCGGCGCGCTCGCATTCGCGATACCCGGCGACATCCGTTCCGTCTCGCTGCGCATATTCGACCGCACGTTCGCGGTGACCTATGCGCTCGAAGCGGCCGCGGTCGCGCTGGGGCTGGTCGGGCCTTTCGTCGTCGTTCGGCGCGCTGGTGTTCGCGCGGCGGCGCGAGTTCGGCATGCTGCGGCACATCGGCCTCACGCGGCGTCAGATCGCCGCCATGCTCGCGACCGAAGGACTGGTGGTCAGCGGCATCGGGCTCGTCGTCGGGCCTGGCGCTCGGATGGCTGATGAGCCTCATCCTCATCTTCGTCGTCAACCGCCAGTCGTTCCACTGGAGCATGGACTTGCGCGTGCCGTGGGGTCCGCTGCTGGCGCTCGCAGTCGTGCTGCTGGTGCTGGCCACGGCCACGACGCTCGTCAGCGCCCGCTCGGCGATGAGCGGCAACGTCGTACGCGCGGTAAAGGAAGACTGGTGAACCGGCGCGCGTTCCTGTCCATTCCGTTCGCGCTCGTCGGCTGCGCGCGCCGGGGCGGAGGTTCGCTATGCCGACGTGTCGCCGGAGTCCGTGCCCGAATTTCCGCGCGATCATGGCAGTCATCCGGAATTTCGCACCGAGTGGTGGTACATCACCGCGTGGACGCGCGATTCCGCACGGGCACGACCTGGGCGTCCAGATCACGTTCTTTCGCAACCGTCCCGGCGTCGCGGAAAGCGGCACCAGCCGCTTCGCGCCGCGGCAACTGCTGTTCGCGCACGCGGCGATCGCCGATCCGCGCACCGCGCGATTGCAGCACGACCAGCGGGCGGCGCGCGCAGGCTTCGGGCTGGCGGAAGCGGCAACCACCACGACCGACGTGCACATCGGCGACTGGTCGCTGCGGCTTGACGGCAGATACCTACAAGGCGCGAATCCCCGCCCGCGACTTCGACCTCGACCTCGCGTTCACTGCACAGGCGCCGCCGCTGCTGCAGGGCGTCCGTGGCACGAGCCGCAAGGGGCCGCGTCCGCAGCAGGCAAGCCACTACTACAGCCGGCCGCATCTGGGCGTCGAGCGGCACCATTGCGATGGCGGGTCGATCGCAGGACGTGCGCGGCACGGCATGGCTCGACCACGAATGGTCGAGCGATTACCTGGCGTCCGACGCGCGTGGATGGGACTGGGTCGGCATCAATTTCGACGACGGATCGTCGCTGATGGCGTTCCGCATCCGCGACTCGGGCGGCGGCGCGTATTGGGCCGGTGGCGCACTACAGGACAAGCGACGGCGCGATTCGCGAACCTGCAACCGTCGGAGATTCGCTTTACGCCGATGCGGCGGTGGCGTTCGCCGCGCACCGGCATCGACTATCCGGTGGCGTTCGCCGTCGACGCCGGCGACGTCGACATCACGCTGGAACCGCTGATGAACGACCAGGAGCTCGATTCGCGCGCGAGCGTCGGCACGATCTACTGGGAGGGCGCGGTGCGCGCATTCGCGGGCGGGCGTGAAATCGGCCGCGGATATCTCGAATTGACGGGCTACGGCGGCGCCGTTGAAGATCTAGGGCTTTCAGCCGTCCGTGGCTGGCACGGACCGGTCACCAGATGCAGCTGCGGCACGTTCATTCAGCGCTGATCCGCCACCTTGATGGCCTCACGCGCGGCGAGCGGCCAGCGGATCGTTCCTGTTGGCTCGCGAGTCGCGCCAGCGTCTCGCGCGCGCCGGGTCCGCCGATGATGCCGAGTCCCGCGACGGCGTTGGCGCGATAGCCGGTGGCGAATCGCCGCACCTGGTCGTCGACATACGCCTGGCGCGAGACGCGCCTGAACGCGGCGAGGTCCTTTTCGCTGACGCCTTCGACGCGTGTATTCCTGGATGGGAAATTTCTGCCGCGCCGCGAAGCGCTCCTCGGCCGCCGCGCGCACCTCGCGCAGTTCGGCCGGCGGCGGCCCGTCGACGATCGCCTTTCGGAAAGCCGGCTCGAGCTGCGCCGCATAGCGCCGCAGTTGTCGCCGCCAGTTCGCGCGCCTCGTCGCCGACGCAGGTCGCCATGCACCCACCGCTCGAAGACGGCGGAGACCTCCGGCGCCAGTCCGTATCGTGGCTGCGCGATCGCGCCTGCCGCGATCAACGCGAAGGCGTACGCCACAATCCATCGCGTGGCGGCTAACAGCAATGGGTTGGCTGGAGCATGGCCATTCTCCAGGATGGGTCGCGCAGCGCTCCATGGGCTCAATTGGGCGGAAAGCCAGCCTCCGCCCACACCCGTTTCTTGATGGTCGGGCAATTGATGACCGGCGTATCGCGATCGCAGTCGCGCGTCGGCAGCCCGGGGCGCAGTCCGAAGAACTGGTTGATCGCCGAATTGGTCCGCAGGTGCGCGCGGAAGATCTGGCCCTTCGGTCAGGTATTGCCGCGAACTGCTCTCGGAGTGCATCACGTTGCTGCGGCTGAAATCGGACGTCAGGTCGTCGATGTGCTCCAGCGCGAAATCGTGCCCCAGCTCATGCGCCAGCAGCTCCGCGCCGGAGCCGGAAGCGATGGCGACAAAGCTGCCGCCAATGGCGCAAGCATTGCCGCGCGACGTGGAGCCGTCGACCAGGCTCGACCACGTAGACGTTGAAGCGGCCGGGACGTGCGCCGATGTCGGCCGCGATCGACGTCACGTTCGCGTTGCCGGCGCCGCAGGTGAACGCAGCGTAGGTGGCCGCTTTCGCGTTGGCGGTGGCGTCGACGATCTCCACCGGCGACAGCTGCACGCCGAGGCGTTCGTCGGCGTAGATCTGTTGCGCGGTCTGCCACAGCGTCAGCGCCGTCTGCTGCGTCGTCGCATACGGTCCGGCCACGACCCAGATCGTGACGGGCGTGGCCAAGGCATTGGCGAACGGCACGCTCACGATCTGGTTGCCGAGCGCGGTCGCCCACAGCGTCGACTGCAGCGCCGGAGGCCGATCGCGGCTGAAGGTGATCACCTCTCCGGCGCCGGAACGCGCGCCGACGTCGACGCTGTCGGTGGCCGAGACGAAGCCCTGGAACGTGGTGGCAAGCGTGCTCGCGCCGTCGCTGACGAGTGCGCCGCTGGGCGCGCCGGTCCCGGCGACGAACACGACCCTGCCCGTGCCCGCGGACGCCGCGCACATGATCACCGCGTTCGGCCCGTAGCCCTCGGCCACATAGCCCGTCGCGATCATCTGCGCCTTGATCGCCGCTGACGCCGTGTAGCGATGGTTGGAGTCGATGCGCTGGTTCCACAGGCGGTAGACCGGCGCGGTCCCGGCGGGACAGGCACCGGTCGTCGTGTCCGGAAGCGTCGCGTAGAACACGTTGGGTGACTCGAACACGTAGCCGCTGAAGTTCGGATCCGTCGCCGTCTTTTGCACGACCAGGTTGCACTCGGCCGGCGAGGCGGAAAAGAAATGCGAATTGCCGTGGACCGGCGGAATGTAGAAGCGGCAGACCGGGTTGACACTTGCGCCGCCGCTGGCCTGGCTGGGAAAGACCCTGAACGACTGGCCCGTGCGCGTCCAGCCGGCGATGCGACCGGAATCCAGCGTGTCGATTTCCTGCTGCAGGCTGCTGATGAAGTAGTGGTCGAGGCCGGCGTGGTAATACTCGACGGCGGTCATCGGCAGCGCGGGAAACGACACGGACTTGCCCGTGAAGTTGGTGGCGACATTCGGGATCGTCGCGCCGAGCCGATTGATGGCGGCGATACCGTCCGTGGGCAGCGTCGCATACGTTAACGTGTCGACGCCGGCGTAATTGAGCGTGCCGCCATCCGTGGCAAGGAACCCGTCGGGGAGCACGTAGTCCGGCGTGATGAAGCCGAGTGTCGCCAGTCCCTGGGTGCCGAGCAGGACGCGCTTGTTCGCCGTCGTCGTCCCCGGAAGGTCGGCCGGAAACGAAAACGATTTGGTTACGCCGGCGTGCGTGCTGGTGAACGCATGGCCCGACCAGGCGTTCTCTCCGTTCGCACCGAGCGATTCGCGCAGGACGACGAATTGCACGGTACCGTCGGCGTTCGAGTAGACCTGGTCGATGACGAACCCGTGAAAGCTCGCCCACGCGGCCGTCGCGATCATGGCGATGGCACCGACAAGCAATCCGCAGAATCGTTGGGCCAAGCGTGAATCCTCGATGAGCGCGATGATCGCGGGGAGGCTTTACCTTCGCTCGCGTTGTATCTTATCCTTGTTCCACGATGATTGCGTCTTCCTCGACGTCGGCCGCCGGCGGACGGAACTTCCTGTGAACGGCCTCGTCGCAGGAGTCATTGCCGGCGCGTTCGGCATGGCGTATTTTGTCTATGGCAAGCGGCAGAGCAAGGTGGTTCCGCTGGTGGCCGGCGTGCTGCTGTGCATCTACCCGTATTTCACGGAAAATCCGTACGCGCTGATCGGCATCGGCGCGGCCCTCCTTGCAGCACCCTTCCTCCTGGACTTCTGAACATGCGCCGGATGCTGGTCTGCGCGGTCGCTGCAGCGGCCCTATTGCTGGAAGGCTGCGGATCGCGGGCACTCGCCGCCGCGGACGAGCCTACCAACGCGGAATACGTGCTTCGCTGGAACGCCCGCGACGGCGGGCCCGCGTCCATCAATGACGCGCTGGGGATTCTGAAATCGCGCGCAACCCGCGATCGGAAATTCAACGTGGGCTATTACGACCTGCCGCCGACTTCTGCCGCGCCGCCGGGATATTCGGTGATCCTGCGCAGGCGTGTAGAGGACGGCGTGGCCGCCGAACTCACGTGGAAGCTGCGCGGCGACGCCCCGCTGGCGGACTGGACGTGCGGGCTGCGAAATGCAAAGGAATCCAAGGCCGAAGTGGATGTCGCATTTCAAGCCGCCGACAAGGTCGCCCGTTCGTTCTCCTACAGCTGCACCAGCGACGGCCAGGACGCCGCCGTGGCCGAACTGTCCGCCACACCCAAGGGCTGCACGGCGATCGTGACGCGCAGGGTCGCGGGCCCCATCAAGCTCGAGGAGTGGCACTTTCCCGGCGACGTCGTCATCATCGACGTGTCCATGGCTAGCGTGAACAAGCCCGCCGCGCTGGAATTGTTTCGCACCCGCATCGCCCAACCCTTGTTCGCTGCGGGTGTCGTGGCGCTGTCGGAAAGCAAGACCGACCTCGGCAGCCATTGCAAATAATCGGCTGAGCGTCAACCAAGCGAAAGACGGAAGGCAGAAGCGCGCCGGCTAGCGCCGCGTAGCGGTCACCACGCCTGGAACGTCGATGATGAGCGCGAGAGCGCGCTTCAGCACCGCGAGGCTCTGCACCTCGACGGTGAAAGCCATCCGCGATTGCATGTTGCGCGTCAGCGTATTGGCCGCCGTGACGTTGATCTTCTCCCGCGACAGGACTTCCGAAATGTCGCGCAGCAGCCCCTGCCGGTCCATCGCCTCCACGACGATGTCCACGGGGAACACCTCGTCGCGCGGCGCGCCCCAGCCGGCAGTGATCAGGCGCTCGGGTTGTGTGGCGCGCATGCGCGTGACGTTGGGGCAGCTTGCCCGGTGGATGGTCACGCCCTTGCCGCGCGTGACGAAGCCGGCGATCGGATCCGGCGGCGCCGGCTTGCAGCAGCGCGCGAGTCCCGTGAGCAGGCGGTCGACGCCGACGACGAGGATGCCGCCGCCCGAGCCGGCCGCCCTGCTCTTGCGCATCTGCACTTCCGGCTCCGGTGCCGGCGTTGCCGGCGCCGACGGCAACGCCAGCGCCTGGATCGCGGTCTGCACCTGCTTCGAGTTGATCTCGTCGCGCCCGAACGCCGCGAAGAAATCCTCGGCCTTGTCGAAGCCCGCCTTCGCTGCCAGCGCGTCGAGCTTCAACGCGGTCTGGCCCATGCGCGCGAGTTCGCGCTCGACCAGCGCGCGTCCCTGCGCGACCGTCTGCGTCGTGCTGCTGCGCGCGGAACCACTGCCGCACCTTGGTGCGCGCGCGGTGGCTGTGCACGTAGCCCAGGTCCGGATTGAGCCAGTCGCGCGACGGCCCGCCCTGCTTGACCGTGACGACACTGACCTGCTGCCCGTTCTTCAGCGTGTAATGCAACGGCACCATCTGGCCGTCGACCGTGGCGCCGCGGCAGCGGTGGCCGAGGTTCGTGTGCACGGCGTACGCGAAGTCGACCGGCGTCGAGCCACGCTGCAGGTCGATGACCTTGCCCTGCGGCGTCAGCACGTAGATGGAATCGGTGAAGAGGCTTTCCTTGAACGCCGACAGCCATTCGCCGGAATCGGCGACCGCGTCCTTCCAGTCCAGCACCTGCCGCAGCCACGCGATCTTGTCGTCGAAGGTCGGATCGTGGCGCACGCCCTTCAGCGCACCTTCCTTGTAGCGCCAGTGGGCGGCGACGCCGTATTCGGAGTGCTGGTGCATCTCGCGCGTCCGGATCTGCACCTCGAGCGGCTTGCCTTCGGGCCCGATGACCGCCGTGTGCAGCGAACGGTAGTTGTTGGCCTTGGGCTTGGCGATGTAGTCGTCGAACTCCCGCGCCAGCGGCGTCCACAGATGATGCACCAGCCCGAGCGCGGTGTAGCAGTCCTTCACCGAATCGACCAGGATGCGCACCGCGCGGATGTCGTAGAGCGCATCGATGCCCGCCTGCTTGCGGCGCATCTTGCTCCAGATGCTGTAGATGTGCTTGGGGCGTCCGCTCACTTCGGCGGCGACCCCGGCGGCAGCCAGTTCGCGGCGCAGCGTCGCGAGCACGTCCTCGATGTAACTGCTGTCGGTCGAGCCGGCGCTCGTCGAGCATCGTGGCGATCGACTTGTATGCGTCGGGTTCGAGCGCGCGCAGGCTCAAGTCCTCGAGTTCCCACTTCAGCTGCCACACGCCGAGCCGGTTGGCGAGCGGCGCGAACAGGTCGAGTACCTCGCGCGCGACCTGCGTCCGCAACGCCGCGTCTCCGGTCATCAGCGTGCGCAGCGCCTGCGTGCGTTCGGCGAGCTTGATCAGCACGACGCGAATGTCCTCGACCATCGACAGCAGCATCTTGCGCAGGTTCTCCGCCTGCGCCGCGCGTTCCTCGGCGTTGCCGGTCGACGGCGTCGTGCGGATGACGCCCATTCGCGCGACGCCTGCGACGAGGGTCGCGACGTCGTTGCCGAATTCTGCGGCGATCGCGTCGGCGTCGAACGTGCCCGCAACGGGCAGCCCCAGCAGCAACGCCGCGCGGATCGAATCCGGATCGAGCTTCAGGCCGGCCATGATCGTCGCCGTCCCCAGCGCGCGGTCGAGCGCCGCTTCGCCGTCGGGCATCGCGGCGTCGCCGCACCCGGACCGCGCGTGCTCGAGCGCCGCGGCGAACGACGCGCGCTCGGACGCAGAGTACTCGCGGGAGAGGGTGTCGAGCCACGCGGCGACCGCCTGTGGCGCGGCGGTCTGCGGCGCGGCGTGCAGCACGGCGACCATCGCGGAATTATACGCGGCGCGTTCGGCGCCTCTTGCAACCGGAAAGTCTGAGCAAATTACCTGATCGCGCCCAGCCGCGCACGCCAGCGAACGCATGAACACGAGCGTGAATGCATTTGCGTACTACGCCCGGGCCGCGGCGGCGATTGCCTGCGCCAGCGCTTCGGCGTGGCGGTCGGCCAGGCCGCGTTCGCGCGCCTCGACCATCACGCGCAGCACGGGCTCCGTGCCCGACGGCCGCAGCAGCACGCGGCCCGCGTCGCCCAGCGAAGCGACGGCTGCGCGCTCCGCAGTGCGCACGGGGCCGCTCGCCTGCCAATCCCACTCGCGCGTCACCGGCACGTTGATGAGCCGCTGCGGAAACATCGTCACGCCGGCGGTGGCTTCGGCCAGCGTCTTGCGCTGCTCGATCAGCGCGCGCAGGACCGCAAGCGCGGCGATGATCGCGTCGCCGGTGGTGTGCTTGTCGAGGCAGATCACGTGCCCCGAATTTTCGCCGCCCAGAGTCCAGCTGCGCTCGCGCATCTGCTCGAGGACATACCGATCGCCGACGCGCGCGCGCGCGAGCGGTATGCCGTCGCGGGCCAGCGCCTGCTCGAATCCGAGATTGCTCATCAGCGTTCCCACCACGCCACCTAAGGCCACGCCGCGCCTGCGGTAGTCGGCGGCGATCACGTACAGCAGCTGGTCGCCGTCGTAGATTGTGCCCGCACTGTCGACCATGATCAGTCGATCGCCGTCGCCATCGAGCGCAATTCCCAGGTCGGCGTGATGCGCACGCACCCGTTCGGCCAGGAACTTGGGATGTGTCGCCCCGACACCGCTGTTGATGTTGATGCCGTCGGGCGAGACGCCGACGGCGATGACGTCGGCGCCCAGTTCGTGGAACACCGGCGGGGCGACGTGGTAGCCGGCGCCGTGCGCGCAGTCGACGACGATGCGCAGCCCGCGCAAGTCGAGTTCCGACGGAAACGTTCCCTTGCAGAATTCGATGTATCGCCCGGCAGCGTCGTCGATACGGCGCGCCTTGCCGAGTTGCGCCGATGTGACACATTCGAGCGGCGCGTCCATGCGCGCCTCGATCGCCGCTTCGACGTCGTCCGGCAGCTTGGCACCGGCGGCGGAGAAGAACTTGATGCCGTTGTCGTCGAACGGATTGTGCGACGCGCTGATCACGATGCCCGCCGCGAGACGCAGCGCGCGCGTCAGATAGGCGATGCCGGGCGTGGGCAGCGGCCCGCAAAGATAGACGTCTATGCCCGCGGCCGAGAGGCCCGCCTCGAGCGCAGCTTCAAGCAGGTATCCGGAGATGCGCGTGTCCTTGCCGATCAGGACGCCGGGCCGGTCGCCGGCCCGCTCGGTGGCCACCACCGCGCGATGCGCACCGTCGACCGCGGCCAGCGTGCGCCCCGCCGCCCAGCCCAGCTTCAGCATGAGCTCCGGCGTGATCGGCGCTTCGCCGACGCGGCCTCGCACGCCGTCGGTGCCGAAATATCTGCGTTTGACGACCGGTTCAACCTGTTTCGATGGCATGCCACACCTTCAACGCATCAACGGTTTCGCGCACGTCGTGCACCCTGACGATGGCCGCGCCGCGCGCAACCGCCGCCAACGCCGCGGCGACGCTCGCCGCCGCGCGCTCGTTCACGTCACGACCGGCGATCCCGCCCAGCATCGACTTTCGCGACAAACCCGCCAGCACGGGATAGCCGGTGGCGGCCAGGGTGCCCAACGCTCGCAACAACTGCGAGATTATGCGCCTGCGACTTGCCGAATCCGAACCCCGGGTCGATGACGATGCGGTCGCGGGCGATGCCCGCCGCCTCGCACAGGCGCGCGCGCTCGACCAGGAAGTCGCGAACCTCGGCCACCACGTCGCCGTAGCGCGGCTGCGGCCTGCATGGTCCGAGGCTCGCCCTGCATGTGCATGAGGCACACCGCCGCATCGCTGGCGGCGAGCGCCTCCATGGCGCCGGGCGCCTGCAGCGCGCGCACGTCGTTGATCATGACCGCGCCCGCGTGCCAGCGCGGCGCGCATGACGTCGGGCTTCTGCGTGTCGACGCTGACCCGAAGGCCTTCCTTGGCCAGCGCTTCGACCAGCGGCACGACGCGGTCCAGCTCGACGTCCACGGGCACCGGGACGGCGCCGGGCCGCGTCGATTCGCCGCCGATGTCGATGATGTCGGCGCCGTCCGCCGCCATCCGGCGCGCGTGATCGAGCGCGCGCTCGCGATCGACGAACATGCCGCCATCCGAAAACGAATCCGGCGTCACGTTCAGGATGCCCATCACGCGCGGACGCGCGAGATCAAGCGTGATGGCGGCCCGACAGGCGAGAAGTTACTCACGCCACCTGCAAAAACGGGGCGCCGCGCGCCCGGTCCACAGAAGTTTTCCGCACGCCCCGGTTCCACTAGACGTTTCTCTATGCGGGATTGGCCGACGGTGCTGCATCGGGATTGGCGGTCGTGCCGCCCGACGACGGTCCCGTCGACGATTGCGTGGGCTTGGGCGGGCGCGGCGGCTTGCCGCCCATGATGTCGGCGATCTGGTCGGCGTCGATCGTCTCCATTTCCAGCAGCGCCTTGGCCATCGCCTCGACCTTGTCGCGATTGTCCTCCAGGAGCTTCCGCGCGACTGCGTACTGCTGGTCGATGATCTTGCGGATCTCCTGGTCGACCTTCTGCATCGTCGCCTCGGACACGTTCTTCTGTGTGGTCACCGAGCGGCCGAGGAAGACCTCGCCTTCGTTCTCGCCGTACACCATGGGACCCAGTTCGTCCGACATGCCGTAGCGCGTGACCATGTTGCGCGCGATTTCCGTGGCGCGCTCGAAGTCGTTCGAGGCGCCGGTGGTCATCTGGTTCATGAACAGTTCCTCGGCGATGCGGCCGCCGAACAGCACCGAAATCATGTTCAGCATGTGGTTGCGGTCCATGCTGTAGCGGTCTTCGGTCGGACAGCTGCATCGTGACGCCCAGCGCGCGGCCGCGCGGAATGATCGTGACCTTGTGCACCGGGTCGGTCTTGGGCAGCAGCACCGCGACGATCGCGTGGCCGGACTCGTGATAGGCGGTGTTGCGGCGTTCCTCTTCCGGCATCACGATCGAGCGCCGCTCGGCGCCCATGATGATCTTGTCCTTGGCGCGCTCGAAATCGTGCATGTCGACCAGGCGCTTGTTCGAACGCGCGGCGAACAGCGCCGCTTCGTTGACCAGGTTGGCCAGGTCCGCGCCGGACATGCCCGGCGTGCCGCGCGCGATGATGTCGGCCTTCACGTCCGGCGCCATCGGCACCTTGCGCATGTGCACGAGCAGAATCTGTTCGCGGCCGCGGATGTCCGGCAGCGGGACCACCACCTGGCGGTCGAAGCGGCCCGGACGCATCAGCGCCGGGTCGAGCACGTCCGGCCGGTTGGTCGCGGCGATGACGATGACGCCCGCATTGCCTTCGAAGCCGTCCATTTCCACCAGCAGCTGGTTCAGCGTCTGCTCGCGCTCGTCGTTGCCGCCGCCCAGGCCGGCGCCGCGCTGGCGCCCGACGGCGTCGATTTCGTCGATGAACACGATGCACGGCGCGTTCTTCTTGGCCTGCTCGAACATGTCGCGCACGCGCGCCGCGCCGACGCCGACGAACATCTCGACGAAGTCCGAGCCGGAGATGGAGAAGAACGGCACCTTGGCCTCGCCCGCGATGGCCTTGGCCAGCAGCGTCTTGCCGGTGCCGGGGCTGCCGACCATCAGCACGCCGCGCGGAATGCGCCCGCCCAGCTTCTGGAACTTGGACGGGTCGCGCAGGAACTCGACCAGCTCGGCGACTTCTTCCTTCGCCTCCTCGCATCCGGCCACGTCGGCGAACGTGATCGTGTTGTTCGCCTCGTCGATCATGCGCGCCTTGCTCTTGCCGAACGAGAACGCGCCGCCGCGGCCGCCGCCCTGCATCTGGCGCATGAAGAAGATCCACACGCCGATCAGCAACAGCATCGGGAACCAGGAAATGAAGATCTGCGACAGGAACGACTGTTCTTCCTCCTGCTTGCTGTCGACCTTGACGCCGTACTTGAGCAGATCGCCGACCATCCAGATGTCGCCCGGGCTGTAGGTCGTGAATTTCTTCTTGTCGGTCGACGTCCAGTTGATCTTGCGGCCCTCGACCGTGGCCGACTCGACCTTGCCGTTCTTGGCCGAGTCCATGAATTCGGAATAGGAAATGGCATCCTTGCCCGGCTGCCGCGAGTCGAACTGCTTGACCACGACCAGCACGACCATGAGGATCACGGCCCAGATGCCGATGTTCTTGACCAGATTGTTCAAAACAGGCTCCTTGCGGCCGTCGTCGAATCCGGCAGGCCGCGCACCGGCAATTACTGCCCGGACGTCATTGCCGTCCGGAAAGCAAACCCATTCTATCTGCGAATACATCCCCAAGACCAGCAATCAGCAGCGTGGACAGCGTTCGTTTGCACGCCAACCGTCGCAAAACTCCGGTAACGCCGCCTAACCTCGCGCTTGTCGCCCGCAAACGACAACTTCACGTCAAAAACCCTTTGCCCACCAAAAACGTCTCGCGGCTGCGATCGCGGGATGCCTTGGGCTTGCGCACGTAGACCTTGGCGAAGTGCCCGGCCATTGCGCGCTGGAATTCGCTCAAGCCCGCGCCCTGGAACACCTTCACCAGCAAATCGCCTCCAGGCGCCAAGTGTCCGACGGCAAATTCCAGCGCAAGTTCACCCAGATGCACGCTCCGTGCCTGATCCGCCGCATCGATACCGGAAAGATTGGGGGCCATGTCCGAAACCACAAGGTGTGCACGGGCATTGCCGAGCGCCGCTTCCAACGCGGCCAGCCCTTCCTCTTCGCGAAAATCGCCCTGGATGAATGTCACCCCGGCAACGCCGTCCATGGCCAGCAGGTCGATGGCGACGATTCTTCCCGCCGGTCCCAGGCGTTCGCGCAGCACCTGCGACCAGCTTCCCGGCGCCGCACCCAGGTCGACCACCGTCATGCCGGGCTTCAGCAGCTTGTCGCGCTCGGCGAGTTCGATCAGCTTGAACGCCGCCCGCGACCGGTAGCCCCGCCGCTTGGCCTCCTGAACATACGGATCGTTCAGGTGCTCCTGCATCCAGGCCTTGACGAACTTGTGCTTCTTTGCGGGATTCTGCGGCGCCATTGCGCGGTGCGTCGATAACGGGGCGAGAAGCTTACTCCATCGCGCGCCTGCCCCGCGCCATCGACGTCATCGGGCGCCGGAGCGTCCCTTACATTGGCGCGGTGCTCGCCGCAAAGGCGCCACGTTTGACTTGCATCAAAGGTTTCACCGCAGTTTCGCGCAGGATTGCGCGACGGCCAATGAGGTTCGCACGTTCATATTGGAGGCTGGAGGTCGATGTTTCAGGTTCGCATTCATGGCCGCGGCGGCCAGGGCGTGGTATCCGGCGCGGAGTTGCTGTCGGTGGCGGCGTTTCTCGAAGGCCGGTATGCGCAGGCATTCCCGAGCTTCGGCTCCGAGCGCATGGGCGCGCCGGTGATGGCCTTCTGCCGCATCGACGTGCGCGAGATCCGCCTGCGCGAGCCCGTGATGGCCCCCGACGCGCTGATCATCCAGGACCCGACGCTGCTGCACCAGGTCGACCTGTTCAATGGCCTTTCCAAGGCAGGATTCATACTGCTCAATTCGACGCGCAGCTTCACCGAGCTCGGCCTCGCCGGATTCGTCGCCGGCTTCCGCCCTGAAAGGCTGTGCACGCTGCCAGCCACGGAGATCGCGCTGAAGCACGTCGGTCGCCCGGTACCCAACGTGCCGCTGCTTGCCGCCTTCGCCGCGATCACCGGCCAGATCCAGCAGGAATCGGTGATCAAGGCCATCCGGGAAAAATTCCCGTCCGCGATCGCGGAAAAGAATGTCGCGGCAGCGGCCGAGGCCTTCGAGCTCGCCGGCAAGGGATTGGAGACCGCCCATGCTTAAGCAAACCGAAGGTTCGCATGCGGTCGCCGAGGCCATCGCGCTGTGCCGTCCGCAGGTGATCTGCGCCTACCCGATCACACCACAGACGCATATCGTCGAAGGCGTCGGCGAAATGGTGAAGGACGGCACGCTCGTCAACTGCGAGTTCATCAACGTCGAATCCGAATTCGCCGCGATGTCGGTGGCGATCGGCGCCTCGGCGGCCGGCGCGCGCACGTACACGGCGACCAGCAGCCAGGGACTGCTGTTCATGGCCGAGGCCGTCTACAACGCCGCAGGACTCGGACTGCCGATCGTGATGACCATCGGCAACCGCGCGATCGGCGCGCCGATCAACATCTGGAACGACCACTCGGACAGCATGTCGATGCGCGATGCCGGCTGGATCCAGCTGTTCGCGGCCACCAACCAGGAGGCGCTCGACCTCCACATCCAGGCGTTCCGCCTAGCCGAGGAGCTGTCGTGCCCGGTGATGGTGTGCATGGATGGATTCATCCTGACGCACGCCTACGACCGCGTGGACATTCCGGACCAGTCGGACGTCGACGCCTACCTTCCGCCCTTCCAGCCGAGGCAGATCCTCGATCCGGCGGACCCGGTGACCATCGGTGCGCTGGTCGGCCCGGAAGCGTTCACCGAAGTGCGCTATCTGGGCCACCACAAGCAGCTGCGCGCCCTGTCGCTCATACCGAAGCTCGCTGCGGAATTCGCCACGCGGTTCGGGCGCGAGTCGGGCGGCCTCATTCGCGAATACCGCACCGAGGACGCGGAAACGATTGTCGTGGCCCTGGGCTCGGTGATCGGCACGGTGCAGGATGTCGTCGACCAATTGCGCGAAGGCGGCGAACGGATCGGCGCGGTATCGATCTGCTCGTTCCGGCCCTTCCCGGTCGCCGTGCTGCGCGAGGCGCTGCAGGCGGCGAAGCGCGTCGTCGTGCTGGAGAAATGCCTCGCCGTGGGCTTGGGCGGCATCGTGTCCGATGGCGTGCGCAAGGCGCTGTCGGGAATCCAGCTCAAGGGCTATACGGTCATCGCGGGACTGGGCGGGCGCGCCATCACCGTCGCATCGCTGCGGCAATTGTTCCAGGACGCGATCGCGGACGAGCTCGAGCAGGTGACGTTCCTCGACCTGAATGCCGAGGTCGTCAGCCACGAGCTCGAGCGCGAGGCGCAGGCGCGGCGCACGGGGCCGACCGCCGAGGCCATCCTGCGCCGCATGGGCACCGTCGCTTCGCAAATCGGATGATCGGGCCGGGACGCACCATGCCGAACACCATGCAGGAAGTGAAGTTCTACCAGACCGGAACGTTCACGGTCGGCAATCGCCTGCTTGGGAGAGAACGAGCGCGCCGTCCAGGCGAACATGGAACGCACCAACTCGCTCAATTCCGGGCACCGCGCGTGCCAGGGCTGTGGCGAAGCTCTCGGCGCACGCTACGCGATCGATGCGGCGATGCGCGCGACCAACAACCAGATCATCGCCGTCAACGCCACCGGCTGCCTCGAAGTCTTCTCCACGCCTTACCCGGAGAGCTCGTGGCAGATTCCGTGGATTCATTCGCTGTTCGGCAACGCGGCCGCGGTCGCGTCGGGCGTGGCCGCGGCCATGCGCGTGACCGGCCACACAAACACCCGCGTCGTCGCGCAAGGCGGCGATGGCGGCACCACCGACATCGGCTTCGGCTGCCTGTCGGGCATGTTCGAGCGCAACGACGACGTGCTGTACATCTGCTACGACAACGAGGCCTACATGAACACCGGCGTGCAGCGTTCCAGCGCGACGCCGCCGACGGCGCGCACGGCGACGACGATGGCCGTCGGCAAGGAACCGGGCAACGTGTTCGGCACCGGCAAGAACGTGCCGCTGATCGCGATGGCACACTTCATTCCCTACGTCGCCACCGCCAGCGTCGCCAACCTGCGCGATCTCGAATTCAAGGTGACCAAGGCGATGTCGATGCACGGTGCCCGGTACATCCACATCCACGTTCCCTGCCCGTTGGGCTGGGGCTCGGCGCCAGCGGACACGATCAAGCTTGCGCGGCTCGCCGTGGAGACGGGGCTCTTCCCGCTGTTCGAGGCGGAGGACGGCGAGATCACCGGACGCACCAAGATCCGCCGCCAGGTCCCCGTCGAGGATTACCTGAAGCTGCAGAAGCGCTTCGCGCACCTGTTCGGTCCCAAGCCGGACGAAGCGCGCCTCGCCCGCATCCAGGCGAACGCCGACCGCAACATCGCCAAATTCGGCCTGCTCGACTGACGACCAACATGGAAAAGCCGTACGCGATTTCCCTCTACCCCGGATCGAGCCTGGCCAACAAGACCGGCTCGTGGCGCACGTCGCGGCCGATGTACCTCGACCGGCTGCCGCCCTGCAATCATGCATGCCCGGCCGGCGAGAACATCCAGGGCTGGCTCTATCCTGCGGAGAGCGGCGACTACGAAGCCGCGTGGCGATTGCTGACCGCCGACAACCCGTTCCCGGCGATCATGGGACGCGTCTGCTATCACCCCTGCGAAGGCGCCTGCAACCGCGGCAAGCTCGACGAGTCCGTCGGCATCAATTCCGTCGAGCGCTTCCTGGGCGACGAGGCTATCAAGCACGGCTGGCAATTCGCGCGGCCTGCATTCGAAACCGGCAAGCACGTGCTCGTCGTCGGCGCCGGGCCGTCGGGACTCTCCGCCGCCTACCACCTGCGACGGCTGGGCCACCGCGTCAAGATCATCGAGGCCGGTCCGTTGTCCGGCGGCATGATGCGCTTCGGCATTCCCAAATACCGGCTGCCGCGCGACGTGCTCGACGCCGAGGTCAAGCGCATTCTCGACATGGGCGTCGTGCTCGAGTTGAACCGCAAGGTGTCGAACATCCTCGAAACCGTGCAGGCGGGCCAGTTCGACGCGGCGTTCCTGGCCGTCGGCGCCCACATCGCCAAGCGCGCGTACATTCCCGCCGGCGAAGCGGCGCACATGCTCGATGCCGTGTCCGTGTTGCGCGGCATGGAGGGCCAGGACAAGCCGATGCTCGGCCGCCGGGTCGTCGTCTACGGCGGCGGCAATACCGCGCTGGACGTCGCGCGCACCGCGAAGCGGCTGGGCGCCTCCGAGGCGATCATCGTGTATCGCCGCAACCGGGAAAAGATGCCTGCGCACGACTTCGAGGTCGAAGAGGCGCTGCAGGAAGGCGTGCTGATCAAGTGGCTGTCGACGATCAAGAACATGGCCGACGAAGGCACGCTCACCGTCGAGAAGATGGAGCTGGACGCCAAAGGCTTTCCGCAGCCGACGGGCGAGCTCGAGACGCTGGAGGCCGACTCCCTCGTGCTGGCGCTGGGACAGGACGTGGATCTGTCGCTGCTCGACGGCGTGCCGGGACTCACGCTCAAAAACGGTACCGTCGAGGTCGATTCCAACATGATGACCGGCTATGCCGGGATCTTCGCCGGCGGCGACATGGTGCCTTCCGATCGCACGGTGACGGTCGCGGTCGGCCACGGCAAGAAGGCGGCCCGCCACATCGATGCGTGGCTGCGCGGCACGACCTACGACCCGCCGCCCAAGCACGAGCTGGCCGAATTCGACAAGCTGAACACCTGGTATTACGCCGATGCGCCGAAGACGGTGCGCCCCATCCTCGAGCTGGCCCGTCGCACGTCGACGTTCGACGAAGTCGTAAGCGGGCTCGACGAAACCAACGCGCTGTTCGAGGCGCGGCGCTGCCTGTCGTGCGGCAACTGCTTCGAGTGCGACAACTGCTACGGCGTGTGTCCGGACAACGCGGTGATCAAACTGGGACCCGGCAAGCGCTTCGAATTCAATTTCGATTACTGCAAGGGCTGCGGCATCTGCGTGTCCGAATGTCCGTGCGGCGCCATCAAGATGGTGCCGGAGACCATCTGAACTTCGCTCAGCCGCCGGCGGCGGCCGCGCATCACCTCTGCGCCCGGGGCGCCAGGTCGGGTAAACGGTACACGGTGGCGTTGAGGTAGCGCGCCACATCCTGGATTTCCTCGCTGCTCCAGTCGAGGCCCGAGTTCTTCTGCCAGCGCGCCACCTGCGCGGTGAGGCTCGCAGGATCGGTGACGACGCGCCGGTCACGCCAATGCACCTGCATCGTGTGGCAGGCAATGCAATGCGTCGTGTACAGCAACTCGCCGCGGGAAGCCGACGGCGTTTGCGCGTGCAGCGGCAGCGCGAATTGAAGCAGCACGGCCGCGAGCAGGACGCGCGGTAGCATCGGAGCCCTATCGGCGGCCGGCGAGTTCGTCGGCGCGTGCGATGGCGATCGCCAGTTCCCCGTGTTCGCGCGTCGTTCCCGGAATCTGCGCCAGCAGCTCCCGCCAGTATTTCGCGGCGGCGGCGTAGTCACGTGCTTCGAACGCGACACCGCCCGCCATTTCCAGCGCTTTGGGATGCTTGGCGTCGAGCGCCAGCGCGTGCATGACCAGGTCGCGCGGCTGGCCGGCGAGAAGACCGCCCTGCGTCATCGCAATGGCATCGGCATATTCGCACCATACTGCCGGGTCGGCGGCGACCTTGGTGCTCGCGGCAACCGCCTTCGCGTAGTCCGCCGCCGCTTCGGCATGGCGGTCCGCCGCGGTCTCGAGGCGGGCCAGCAGCACCCAGGCGCGACCGTCGCGGGGATTGCGCTCAAGCTGGGCGACGAGGACGTCGCGCAGCGCGGGCGCGGGCGGCGCGACGGCGGCCGCATCCCCCGGGCTGCGGACCGCGTCCGGGGGCCCGCGCAGCGCGTACGCGCCAACGGCCAGCACAGGCACCAGCAGCGCCGCAATCCACGCCCGCGACAGCCGGTTCCAGACCACCACATCGCGCGGCAGGTGCGGCGTATTCAGAGCGGCTTCGGACATAAGTGCGACCGATCCTTACTTGGGCGCGGCAGGCGCCGGCGGAGGCGCGGTCACCGGGACGGTCGAAGCCGAGCCCGGAGCCTGCTTCGCCTTCATCGCGTCGTCGAGAATCTTGATTCCCGCCTGCGACGCGGTCACCGAGTTGGCGAGCGACGACTTGGCGAGTTCGAGGTTGTGGAACGACGCGCCGTTCACCGCCGTCCACCATTCCCAGTTGGCGTGCGCGTCGCCGTGCTTGGCCCGCGCAGCCTTCAGCGCATCTTCGGGCACGCCGATCAGTTGCGCCTGCGAGAACTTGCCGATGAGCTGGGTCAGCCAGAACTCGGCATTGCGCACCTTGCCCTGGTAATGCGACGCCATCGACTCGATCACGTAGCGAGCCTGCTGCTCGTCCCACTGATGGTGGCACTGCAGGCAGGTCTCCTTGATGTAGTTCTTCGGGTTGGTCTGCCAGTGCGACGTGTAGAACTTGCCGGTCTTCGCATCCTTGACGCGAGGCATGTGGCACGCCGCGCAGTCGATGCCGAGCTTCTCGTGCGTCGAGTTGTAGTACGTCTCCACGTCCGGGTGCTGCGCCTTCCACAGCGCCGCGCCCGTGAACTGGTTGCGGAAATCGCGAAACTCGATGCCGTCGTAGGCTTTCAGGATGTTGTTGACGTCGACGAACGGGAAGTAGTTCGTCCGCCGGTCCCCCATCGCGATGGGTTCGCCGGTATTGGGATTGAAGCCGGGATTGCAGTTGTACTCGACGTGGCACTGCGCGCATTGCAGCTTGCCATCGTAGCGCTCGAGGAGACCGATCTTGCGCGTGAAGCCGCGCACGCCCATTTCCCGCACGTCGACCTTCGTCTTGCGCGGATCCTGCGAATAGAGGTTCGGCGGTCCGGTGCGCGTCACCACGTCGATCAGCGCGTCGCGCACGATGCGCGGCTTGGCGGCGTGCGGATCGTGGCAGAAGATGCAGTTCAGCGAATGGTTCACCGACTTCGCCAGCTCGACGACCTTCGACGTGCGGCTCCACTTGGCGCCCGGCGCGGCGTCGCCCATGTACGCCCATTCCAGGATATGGTCCTGCGTCTTGCACGACAGGCAAACGGGGTTGGCCGCCGCGGCCGTGCCCGGCTTGAACGGCTTCTGCTCGGTGTTGTCCGGATAGTTGTCGACCACGATGTCCCACACCTTGAAGTCGCCGGTCCCCGCAAGATAGCGCCACGACTCCTTCGGTCCGAAGCGGCCGCCGAACGCGCGGTCGACGACATACTGGTCGAGCAGCGCGAACGTGTGCCCGCGCGGCAGGTTGTGCTCCTTCGTGAACCCGTGCGGCGTCATCAGCAGGTCGTACGCCGGGTCCGGCGCAGGACCGGTCGCCTGCTTCTTTTCGAAGCGGGCGCCGCGGCGCCAGTCCATCTGCGCATAGGACTTGTACTGGTTCTGGTGGCACCCGCCGCAGGTGGCCAGGTCGGTATGCGTGCTCGGCCGCTTGGATGAATCCGCCAGGTGCGCCGCCGTGCCGTCGTGGCACGCATCACAGCCGACCTTGCTGTGCTTGCCCAGGTCGTGCAGCGCCTTGATCGGCGTGTGGCAGCCGTAGCACGCGGACGCGTCGAATGCGCCCGCCTTGGCCTTGTTCGCGGCGGCCGGCTTTTCCTGAGCTTGCGCCGGAAGGCTGACAGCAAGGAATGCGGCCGCAGCCGCAATGACGGCGGCGCGCAACAGCGCGCGGGCATGAATCTGGCACATGATTGCTCCCCTTTTCCTCTGTCTCGCCGGTTGATCCAGTCTAGCAACGGGGCGCACCCGCAGGACGACGCCGGTGGCCGCATTGTTGATGCAAGTCAAGCGGTCTCGGCAAACCGTCCCAGTTCCCCGCGCGCTTTCTGGCGTTCGAAAAGGCAACGCGGCATGCCTGCCGCCTGCACCGCGTTTGTCCCGCGTCAAGGTTTCGCCTGGGGCGACCGGTTACGCTCACTCAATTCGCCCGGGCGCCTTCGCATCGGTGCGCGAAGGAGGCCGATGCCGACCACCCTGCCCTTCGATGTGGAAACCGCCGGGTTGCCGCCGCTGGTCATCCGCGGCCGCCGCCTTTTGCCGATCGTCCAGGGGGGCATGGGCGTGGGGGTGTCCGCCCACCGGCTCGCGGGCAGCGTGGCCGCGCTCGGCGCAGTGGGCACCATTGCGAGCGTCGACCTGCGCCGCCACCACCCGGATCTCATCGCCGCGACGCGCCACGCGGCCAAGGCCGACGTCGATGCGGCGAACCTCAAGGCGCTCGACCGGGAAATCGTCGCCGCCCGCGCGCTCGCGGCGGGCCGCGGCATGATCGCCGTGAATGTGATGCGCGCCGTGTCCGAATACGCGGCCAACGTGCGGCAGGCGTGCGCCAGCGGCGCCGAAGCCATCGTCGTCGGAGCCGGACTTCCGCTCGACCTTCCCGACCTGGCCGCCGACTATCCGGACGTCGCCCTCATCCCGATCCTGTCGGATGCCCGCGGCGTCGCGCTGGTCGTGAAGAAATGGGCGCGCAAGGGCCGGCTGCCGGACGCGGTCGTGATCGAGCATCCGCGCTATGCGGGTGGGCACTTGGGCGCCGCCAAGGTCGAGGACCTGGCCGACCCGCGCTTCGATTTCGAGAACGTGCTGCCCGCCGTGCTGGAATTCTTCCGCGCCGAAGGAATCGAGCCGGGCGCCATTCCATTGATCCCCGCCGGAGGCATCAATCACCCGGCGCGGATCCGCCAACTGCTCGCGCTGGGCGCCTCCGCGGTCCAGCTGGGCACGGCGTTTGCGGTAACCGAAGAAGGCGACGCAGACATCGCATTCAAACGCGTGCTGGCGGATGCCCGGCCCGAGGACATCGTGGAATTCGTCAGCGTGGCGGGATTGCCTGCGCGCGCCGTGCGCACGCCGTGGCTCGCCAAGTATCTCGAATACCTGCCCAAGCTTGCCGCGGTCGCGCACAAGAAGCCGCGCTGCACACTCAAGTTCGATTGCCTGTTCCAGTGCGGCTTGCGCGATGGCAACGCCAAGGTCGGCCAATTCTGCATCGACCAGAAACTGGCCGAGGGTCTCGCCGGCGACGTGCGCAAAGGCCTCTTCTTCCGCGGCGCATCAACGCTGCCGTTCGGCAGCGACATCCGCCCGGTGCGCGACCTGGTCGCCTACCTCCTCACGGGCGCGCGTCCGAGCGGCCCGACGGTCGCCAACGAAGTTCCCGCCTAGAGCACTCGGTTGATCTGCATCAACCCGTTTCCGGGACGTTACCTCTAGTCTGCACCGAAGCTCAAAGGACGAGCCGAAGCTGTGATGTCGCAAGACGCGGCCGCGCAGTTCACGGGTCGTCCGAGATGCCAATCCGCCATGAACCCTTACGTCGTCTTCCTGCTCTACATGCTGGCGATCCTCGGATTCGTCGCGGTTACGCTGCTGCTCAACCGCGTCCTCGGCCCCAAGTCGATTTCGTCGGCGATGAAGCTCGAGCCATTCGAATGCGGCGCCACGCCGGTCGACGTGCGCAACGTGAAGGCCGTCCCCATCAAGTACTACGCCGTCGCGATCATCTTCATCCTGTTCGACCTGGAGACGGTGTTTCTCTTCATCTGGGCGTTGGGCGCGCAGCCGGTCACGGGTTTCATGCTGGTGACGTTCGGCATCTTCATCTTCCTGCTCGTGCTGATCCTGCTCTATGTCTACAAGGCGCGGCTGCTCGAGGCGGTCTCGGAGTAGTCATGGCGCGCACGCAGATACCCATTCCAATCCACTCCGCCGGCGGCAAGTCCGCCGCGTTCGAGTACCTGACGACGAAAAAAGACGAGCTGGTCGGCTGGGCGCGCAAGTTCTCGCTGTTCCCCTATCCGTTCGTCACCGCATGCTGCGCGATGGAATTCATGGCAGTCAGTTCGTCGCCTTACGACACCGACCGCTTCGGCGCCGCGTTGCCGCGCTTCTCGCCCCGCCAGGCCGACCTGCTGATGGTCGTCGGCACGGTGACGCACAAACAGGCGCCGGTCCTCTACAAGGTCTACGAGCAGATGTGCGAGCCGAAATGGGTGATGGCCTTCGGCGTCTGCGCGACGTCCGGCGGCTTCTACCAGAACTACGCGGCCGTGCAGGGCATCGACAAGATCATTCCGGTGGACGTTTATGTCCCGGGCTGTCCGCCGCGCCCCGAAATGGTAATCGACGGCATCATGCAGTTGCAGGAAAAGATCGCCCGCTCGCGGCACCCCATTGTGACGAAGAACTTCTGATGGCGGCCGTGATCGCATCGCTGCAATCGCGCTTGGGCTCACCCGACTACGAGGTGACGCTGGAGCGCGGCATGCCCGTCGTGCATCTGCCGCCGGCGCGCCTGCTGGAAACGGTGCGGATCCTGAAATCCGAATTCCAGTTCGACCTGTTTCTCGACGTTACCGCCATCGACTGGCTGCCGCGGCAACCTCGCTTCGAGGTCGTCTACCACTTCTACTCGACCAGTCATTTCGCGCGTGTTCGCCTCAAGACGCCGGTGACGGAAGGCGATCCGACCGTCGATTCGCTGGTTTCGCTCTATGGCGCGGCCGGCCTCATGGAACGCGAATGCCACGACATGTACGGCATCGTCTTCCGCGGCAACCCGGACCTGCGCCCGATCCTGCTCTACGAGGGCTTCGTCGGGCACCCGCTGCGCAAGGACTATCCGAAGCTGCAGGAGCAGCCGCTGGTCCCGTATCGGAAATAGCCGAAACGACCTGACATGACCCTGGACGCGAAGCCGCCCGAATTCACGCTGCCGAACCCGGTCCGCCCGGCGTTCGACACGACGGGTCACGACGATCACGTCATCGTCAATATCGGCCCTTCGCACCCGGCCACGCACGGCACGGTGCAGATCATCGCCGAGCTGGATGGCGAACGCGTCGTGCGCACCGACGTGCATTGCGGCTACCTGCACCGCGGCTTCGAGAAGGAGTGCGAGTCGCACACCTGGCACAACCTCATTCCCTACGTCGACCGCCTCAACTACGTGTCGGCGCTGATCAACGACTTCGCCTACTGCGAGGCCGTGGAGACGCTGGCGGACATCCAGATCACGGCGCGCTGCCGCCACCTGCGCACGCTGCTTTCCGAATACTCGCGCATCGTCGATCATCTGACCTGCGTCGCCGCCGGGCTCATGGAACTGGGCGCGATGACGGCGTTCCTGTACCTGGTCATGGTCCGCGACTACATGTACGAGCACATCGCCGATCTGACCGGTGCGCGCGTGACCTACACCTACGGCCGTATCGGCGGCCTGGCGCGAGATCTGCCGGAAGGCTGGCTCGCCAAGCTCGAGGTCATCCTCGACAAGTACGAGATGTTCATCGGGCGCGTCCACGGCCTGATGGACCGCAACCGGATCTTCATCGACCGGATGCGCAACGTCGGCGTGATTTCCGCGGCCGATGCGGTCAACTGGGGTTACACCGGCGTCATCCTGCGCTCGACCGGCGCGCCGCGCGACCTTCGCCGCGATACGCCTTATCTCGCCTACGCCGACCTGGACTTCGAAGTGCCGGTCGGCATCAACGGCGACAACTACGACCGTTACTACGTCCGCATGCGCGAAATGGACGAGTCGGTGCACATGATCCGGCAGCTGGTCGACACGCTCCCCGCCGGCCCGATCAACGTCGACGACCACCGCTTCACGTTTCCGGACAAGGCGCTCGTCTACACGGAAATCGAATCGCTGATCAACCACTTCAAGCTCGTGATGGACGGACCGCAAGTGCCGGCGGGCGACGCCTATGCCGCGCACGAATCCCCCAACGGCGAGCTGGGTTTCTACATCGTGAGCACCGGCGGCGGCGTCCCGGCCAAGGTCCACGTCCGCGCGCCGAGCTTCGTGCACATGGGCGGCGTGCACAGGATGCTCGACGGCTACCAGCTCGCGGACATCGTCCCGACGTTCGGCTCGATCAACATGATCGGCGGCGAATGTGACAGATGAGCGACAGGTGAATGCGCGATGAGTGCCCGATGAGCGCCGCATGAAACATCTCATTCCGGAATTCGAGAAGCTGAAGGCCCGTTTTCCCGCGGGCTTCGAGTCCTCGCTCGTGCTGCCGTGCGTGCGCCGCATCCAGGAAGACCGCGGCTACATCGCCGACGAAGACATCGCCGGCCTGGTCGAGTACCTGGGCGTCCCACGCATCCAGATCGAGGAAGTGCTGTCCTATTACACGCAGTTCCGGCGCAAGCCCATCGGCCGCTGGCACCTGCAGGCGTGCCGCAACGTCACGTGCTCGATGCGCAGCGCCGAGCGGCTGATCGACCACCTGTCGCAGAAGCTGGGGGTGGCGCCCGGCCAGACGACGCCCGACGGCGTGTTCACGCTGTCGACGGCCGAGTGCCTGGGATCGTGCGGCACCGCGCCGGTCGTGATGGTCAATGACACGTATCACGAGAACATGAGCGTCGAAAAGCTCGACGCACTGCTCGAGGAACTGAAGGGGCAAGGCTGATGCCCGGCAAGCAACTGCTGATGACGTTTCCCGTCACGGCCACCTCGCACACGCTCGCCGACTACGTCGCGCGCGGCGGCTATGCGACGCTGCGCCGCGTGCTGACGCAGCTGAAGCCCGAAGACGTGACCAAGGAAGTCACGGCCTCGGGCCTGCTCGGCCACGGCGGCGCCGCGTTTCCCGCCGGCCGCAAGTGGGGCGTCGTCCACCTGAACGACAACCAGCCGCACTACCTGTGCGCCAACGCCGACGAAGGCGAGCCCGGCACGTTCAAGGACCGCTGGATTCTCGAGAACGCTCCGCACCTGCTGCTGGAATCGATGCTGATCGCAGCGTTCGCGCTGCAGGTCCGCAACGCGTTCGTCTACATACGCGGCGAATTCGACCTGCCGTACCGGCGCCTGGCCGCGGCCGTCGAGGAAGCGTATGCGGCCGGCTGGTTCGGCGAGCGCATCCTCGGCACCGAGTTTTCCTGCGACATCGTCATCTACCGCGGCGCCGGTTCTTATGTGTGCGGCGAGGCGTCGGGACTGCTGTCGTCGATCGAAGGCAAGCGCGGCTACCCGCGCAACCGGCCACCCCGGCTCACCGTGCAAGGGCTTTACAAGCGGCCGACGGTCGTCAACAACGTGGAGACGCTGGCCAACATCACGCGGATCATCGCCGAGGGAGCCGACGCCTACCGCAAAGTCGGGACGGCCAAGTGCCCGGGCACGCAGCTCGTCTCCATTTCCGGCCACATCGCCAAGCCTGGCGTGTACGAGGTCGAGTACGGCTACCCGATGCAGAAATTCCTGTTCGACGACTGCGGCGGCATGCTGCCCGGACAGAAGCTGAAGTGCATCGTGCCCGGCGGCATCTCCACCAAGGTGCTGACGGCCGCCGAGGTCGAGCCGCTCACGTTCGATCACCAGTCGTTCGCGGGCGCCGGCTCGTCGCTCGGGTCGGGCGGAATGATCGCCATCGCCGAAGGCACGTGCATGGTGCGCCTGCTGCAGGTGATGCTGCGCTTCTACCACCACGAGTCCTGCGGCCAGTGCACGCCCTGCCGCGAGGGCATGGGCTGGCTGCACCGGATCATCGACCGCATCGTCGCCGGCGAAGGCAAGCCCGAGGACATCGACAGCCTCTACCGGATCTCGCGCCTGCAGGACGGCATGACGATCTGCGGCATGGGCGACGCCGCCGGCTACGCGACGATCGGCATACTCGACAAGTATCGCGACGAATTCGAATACTGGATCGCCAACAAGCGCTCGAAGCTCGCCGGCAACCTCGAGGGAACCGTCCATGCCTGAGATCTTCATCAACGGGCAACCGGTGCAGGCCGAGGCCAACCAGACCGTCCTGCAGGCGGCGCTGGCGAACGGCTTCTACATCCCGTATTTCTGCTGGCACAAGGAACTGTCCATCGCCGGCAACTGCCGCATCTGCACGGTCCAGGTCGAGGGCCGCAGCTGGGTCGAGATCTCCTGCAACATGCCGGTGACGGAAGGCCTGCACGTGCTGACCGATTCCGACCTGGTGCGCGAGCACCGCAAGGCGACGATGCAGTTCATCACGCTCAACCATCCGGTCGACTGCGGCATCTGCGACAAGGCCGGCGAGTGCACGCTGCAGGACTATCACTTCGCGTACAACGGATCGCCGTCGGTTTCACGCGAGCCCAAGGTGCACGCGACCAAGTTCCACGACCTGTCCGAGCGAATCCTGCTCGACAACGAGCGCTGCATCCTCTGTTCGCGCTGCGTGCGCTTCACGCGCGAGATCTCGAAGTCGAACGCGCTCGGCATCAAGAACCGCGGCGACGTGTCGCTGGTGCGCGCCGCCGACGACTCGCCGCTCGACGCCGATCCCTACTCCGACAACGTCATCGACATCTGCCCGGTCGGCGCGCTGCTGTCCAAGCCGTTCCTGCACAAGGCGCGCGTCTGGTACCTGAAGCCGACGCGTTCCGTGTGCCCGGGCTGCGAGCGCGGCTGTTCGGTCAACATCTGGCACCGCAAGGCCGAATGGCACCTGCGCGCGCTGGACCCGAAGCAGAACACCAGCATCGCGCGCGTGACGCCACTCGAAAATCCGGCGGTCAACGGCCCGTGGATCTGCAACAAGGGCCGCGATCTGGCGCAGATATTCGAACGTCCGCGCGCCGACCACGCGATGCAAAAGGGCAAGCCGGTCGAGCTGGCAGCGGCCCTCGTCGCCGCGCGCAAGCTGATCGCCGATGCGAAGCATCCGGTGGCGCTCGTGTCGAACTGGGGCTCGAACGAGGAGCTGGCAGCCTGCCACGAATCGCTGAACGGGCGTTTCGCGACATTCGTCAAGCGCGATCACGCACCGCAACCGGGCGAGCGGCTCGAGGACGACCTCCTCATCCGCCCGGACAAGAACCCGAACTCCGCCGGCGCCCGCGCGGTCTTCGGCGAGTCTGCCTTGCGCGAGCCGGCATTCCCGGCCGGCACCGACCTGGTGCTGGTGTGGGGCGAAGGCTGCAACTTCGCGACGCTGCCGGCCGGCGCCAAGATCATCTTCCTCAATTCGTACCTGCAGCCCGAGAACGGGCATGCCGACGTCTTCATTCCGATAAGCATCCAGACCGAACGCGCAGGCACCTACACGAATTTCGCCGGCGTCGTGACCGGCTTCGAGCAGTGCTTCCCACGGAAATCGACCGTCGCCGACGCGCAGGACGTGTTCGCGGCGATTGTCCCGGGCGTGGCGGCCAGACCATGATTCAGGACCTCGTCATCTACGCCGTCTACATCGGCTACGCGCTGGGCGTGCTGCTGACGTTCGGCACCGTGCTGACGTGGGTCGAGCGCAAACAGGCCGCGGTCATGTCGGACCGCATCGGCGCCAACCGCGCGTACATCCGCATACCGTTCACGCAGATCAAGTTCGTCTGGTGGGGACTGTTCCACGGCATCGCCGACGGTCTCAAGATGCTGCTGAAGGAGGACTGGAGACCGAAGTCCTACGACTGGTATGCCTATGCGGTCGCGCCGTGGGTCGTGTTCACGCCGGTGCTGCTCGTATTCGCGGTCATTCCGTTCGGCGGCATGCTGGACCCGGGTCAACTGCTGCAGTCGCTTCCCGCCGCTTCGGCGTGGTTCGAAGGCCGCACCTATCCGATGCAGATCGCGCGGCTCGATGCCGGCCTGCTCATCGTGTTCGCGTTCGGCGGCATGTCGATCATCGGCGCCATGCTTGCCGGCTGGTCGTCGTCGAACAAGTTCTCGATGCTGGGCGCGTCCCGCGCCGGCTCGCAGATGATCTCGTACGAACTGGTGATGGGCCTGACGGTGCTGGGCCTGATCCTGATCTACGGCACGCTCGACCTCTCCGCCATCGTGCAGCAGCAGTCCGGCATCCTGCTCGGCTTCCTGCCCGCGTGGGGCGTGTTCTACCAGCCCTTTGCCGCGACGCTGTTCATGGCCGCGGCGATCGCCGAGAACAAGCGCATCCCGTTCGACCTGCCCGAGGCCGAATCCGAGCTGATCGCGGGCTTCTACACCGAATACAGCGCGATGAAGATGGGGCTCTTCATGTTCGCCGAGTTCATCGAGATCGCCATCGTGTCGGCGCTGTTCACGACGCTGTTCCTGGGCGGCTACAACCTCCCCTTCATGTCGGACGCCGGATTCGCTTTCCCGGGCAATCACGTGGTGCCGATGTCCCATGGCGTGGTCGTGGTGATCCAGCTGCTCACCTTCCTCGGCAAGGTGCTGCTGATGTCGAGCTTCCAGATCCTGATCCGCTGGTCGCTGCCGCGCTTCCGCTACGACCAGGTGCTGAGCTTCGCGTGGAAATTCATGCTGCCGCTGGCCATCGCCAACCTGACGGTCACCGCCGTCGCCGTATGGGCGCTGACGCCATGAGCCCGCCGGGCCGCCCCAAGGGCGAATACCGGAGCGCGCAGCGCGAAGGTACTCCAGTGAGCCGTAAACCCTACGTGCGCAAGGTGTACTGGAACGAGCCCACGATGACGTGGTGGGAGCGGGCGTACCTGTTCGAGATCATCCGCGGGCTCCTCGATCACCGGCGGCGTGTTCCTGCGCAACATGGGCAAGTGGATGACCGGGCGCAAGGGCGCGCTGACGACCTACTACCCGGAGGAGACGCGCGCCGACTACGCGGCAGGCAACCGGGGCAAGCACATCCTCACCCAGCGGCCGGACGGCAGCCCGCAGTGCATCGCCTGCAACATGTGCGCGACCGTATGCCCGGCCCAGGTGATCGAGATCGACGCGGCGTTCGATCCGAATGATCCTGCGCATCCCAAGTATCCGTCCCGGTTCGAGATCGACTATTCGCGCTGCATCTTCTGCGGGCTGTGCATCGAGGCCTGTCCCGAGGACGCGATCCGCATGGTCAAGGAAACGCCGGGCCTGCCCACCACGGGCGACCGCGACCACATGTGGCTCAACCTGACCGAACTCATCACCTGGCACCCGGCAAGCGACGTCGCGAAGCCCTATCCGCCGCGCGATGCGGCGGCCACTGCCAACACGCCGCGTGTCGCGGCGGCCGCGTCGCCCGCGCCGCGCGGCTCCTCGTCCAAGCCCGGGCATACGCAATGATCAACTCCCTGCTTGCCCACCTGGACACGGCGCTGCTCTACGTATTCGCGCTGTCCGCGTTCGTCGGCGCCGCGCTGATGCTGGTCCTGCGGCACCCGATGCAGGTCGCCATGGCGCTGATCTCGACGATGGTGTTCCTGGGCGGCATCTATGGCCTGCTCGGCGTGCACTTCATCGCGGCGTTCCAGGTGCTGATCTACGTCAGCGCGGTGATGGTGTTCATGGTGTACGTGATCATGCTGCTGGACGTGCGCGACGTGTCGTTCACGCACCGCTTCTCGCGCTGGCTCTTCCCGGGAATGGCCTTCGGCACGCTGCTGTTCGCCGCGCTGGGTTACGGGCTCGTGCTCGGCGTCGATCGCCTGGCGACGACGTCCGCCTCGTTCGGGCTCGCGCAGTTCGCCGCCGCGTTCCTGTCGGAATACTGGCTGCAGTTCGAACTCACGTCGGTGTTGCTGGTCGCCGCGGTCGTTGCGGCGCTCGCCGTGATCAAGGGCAGCAGGAGGCGCGACCGTGGATAGGATGCAGATCCTGCTGCTGCTCGCGATGGCGCTGTTCGCGCTGGGCCTGATCGGCGTCATCGTCCGCCGCAACCTGCTCGTCATGCTGATGTGCATGGAGTTGATGCTCAACGGCGTGAACTTGAGCCTCGTCACTTTCGCCCAGCAGACCGGCACTTCCGCCGGCGCGGTGCTGGTCTTCCTCATCTTCGTCGTCGCGGCGGCCGAAATCGCGATCGCCATTCCCATCGTGCTGGTGCTCGTGCATCAGCGACGCACGCTGGACGCGGATGCGTACATGGACCTTAACGGATAGCCGCAATGCTGCTTACGCTGATCGTCGTCCTGCCGCTCGCCGGGTTCTTCGCCAACGGCCTGCTGGGCAATCGCCTTGGCAAGCCGTTCGTCACCGTGGTCGGCTGCGGCCTGCCGCTGCTCGCCTTCGCCATCGCCATCAAGTCGTTCCTCGACCTACTGGCAGGCGGCGGCGCGCCGATCGTCGAGACGGCCTTCACGTGGGCGCGCATCGGCGGGCAGGCCTTCGACATCGCGTTCTGGTTCGATCGCCTGAGCGCCGTCATGGTGCTCATCGTGACCGGCGTGGGCTACGCTGATCCACATCTATTCGACCGGCTACATGAAGGAAGACAAGAGCTACGCGCGATTCTTCGCGTACCTCAACCTGTTCCTCTTCTTCATGCTGCTGCTGGTGCTGGGCCGCTCGCTCCTCGTGCTGTTCGTCGGCTGGGAAGGCGTGGGGCTCGCGTCCTACCTGCTGATCGGCTTCTGGTTCGAGGAGGCCGACAACGCGCGCGCCGGCAAGAAGGCCTTCATCACCAACCGCGTCGGCGACGCCGGATTCCTGCTCGGCATGTTCCTGCTGTACTGGGCGACGGGAACGCTCGAGATGGACAAGATCAACGCGGCGTTCATGGGGCCCGTGGCGCCCGCCGTGTCGGCGAGCCTGGTCGGCATCCTGCTGTTCATCGGCGCATCCGGCAAGTCGGCGCAGATCCCGCTGCACGTCTGGCTGCCCGACGCGATGGCCGGCCCGACGCCGGTGTCCGCGCTGATCCACGCGGCGACGATGGTCACCGCCGGCGTGTACCTGGTCGCGCGGATGTCGGGCATCTACATGCACGCGGAGGCCGCCTCGCAGGTGGTTGCCGTGATCGGCCTGGCAACGGCCTTCTTCGCGGCCACCATCGCCGTCACGCAGTACGACATCAAGAAGGTGCTCGCGTACTCGACCATTTCGCAGCTCGGCTTCATGTTCATGGCGCTCGGCGTGGGCGCCTACAGCGTCGCGATCTTCCACGTCTATACGCACGCGTTCTTCAAGGCGTGCCTGTTCCTCGGCGCGGGCAGCGTCATCCACGCGCTTTCCGGCGAGCAGGACGTGCGCAAGATGGGCGGGCTCGCGCGCAAGATCCCCGTGACGTTCGTCACGTTCGTCGTGGCCACCGCCGCGATCGCCGGCATTCCGCCGCTGGCCGGCTTCTTCTCCAAGGACGAGATCCTGTGGTTCGCGTTCGCGAGCAGCCGCGGCGGCTCGGCGCTCCTGTGGGTCGTCGCGTCCGCGACGGCGCTGCTGACTTCGTTCTACATGTTCCGGCTGGTCTGGCTCACGTTCCTCGGCAAGTCGCGGATGGAGCCCAAGGTCGAGCACCACGTGCACGAGTCGCCGAAGTCGATGACCGGCGTGCTTGCCGTGCTCGCGGCGTTGTCGGCCGTCGGCGGCTTCCTCGCGCTGCCGCACTTCCTCGAGCCGATGCTGCCGCTGCCGGCAGTGCCGGAAACCCTGCACCACCTCGAGACGCCGCTGCTCGTCGTCTCGATCGCGATCGCGTTCGCGGGCCTGGGTCTGCGCCGCGTACTTCTTCGGCAACGGTGCGATTCGCGCGGCGCGCATGCGCGGAACGGTTCGCCGCGCTGCACCGGCTCCTCAACGGCAAGTACTTCATCGACGAGCTCTACGATCGCCTGCTGGGGAGGCCGCTGAACTGGATATCGGAAATGGTGTTCCTGCGCGCCGGCGACCGGTTCCTGCTCGATGGGTCGCTGAATGGGCTGGCGAACCTCGCGCGGCGCACGGCGGGCGCGTTCTCCCGCGTGCAGACCGGCAACCTGCATCTCTACGCATTCCTGATCGTCGCGGGCATGGCCGCCAGCCTGGCCTGGAGCTTCCGCCATGGCTGACGCGATGCTCCTCAACATCGTCCTGTTCCTGCCGGTCGCGGGAACGGTGCTGCTGTTGTTCATTCCCAAGGGGTCCGAAGGCGCGATCCGCTGGACGACATTCTGGGTGATGGTGCTGCAGCTCGCGGCGACCGCCGTACTCTACGTTCACTACGACGCCGCCGTGCCCGGACTGCAATTCGAGACGCGCATGCCCTGGATCCCCGCCTGGGGCGTGTACTACCAGATCGGCCTCGACGGCTACAACGTCCTGCTGGTGCTGCTGACCGCGTTCCTGGGACCGCTCGTCGTCGCCGGCGCATTCAGCGCCATCAAGAAGGACGTCAAGCTGTTCTACGCGATGGTGTTCCTGATCCAGTTCGCGATGCTGGGGACATTCGTCGCGCAGGACCTGTTCGTGTTCTATCTGTTCTGGGAGATGATGCTCATCCCGATGTTCCTGATCATCGGCATCTGGGGCGGCGAGCGGCGGATCTACGCGACGATCAAGTTCTTCCTGTACACGGCGTTCGGCAGCATCCTGATGCTGGCCGCCGTCATCTATCTCGTGTACTCGCTGCAGGCGACGACGGGCATCACGTCGTTTGCCTTCGCCGACCTGAACCGCATCGAGCTGCCGCTGTCGGTGCAGCTCATACTGCTGTCGGCGTTCGGGCTGTCCTTCGCGATCAAGGTGCCGATCGTCCCGTTCCACACGTGGCTTCCCGATGCGCACGTCGAGGCGCCGACCGCAGGCTCCGTGATCCTGGCCGGCGTGCTGCTGAAGATGGGAACGTACGGCTTCATGAAGCTGGGCTTCCCGCTGTTCCCGGACGCGACTCGTTACCTGTCGCCGCTGCTCATGACGCTGGCCGTGGTCAGCATCATCTACGGCGCCTGCCTGGCGCTGGTGCAGAACGACATCAAGAAGATCATCGCCTATTCGTCGATCAGTCACCTGGGCTACGTGATGCTCGGTCTCATCAGCCTCGACCTGATCGGCATCCAGGGCGCGATCATCCAGATGGTCAGCCACGGCCTGACGGCGGCCGGCCTGTTCCTGATGGTCGGAATGATCTACGAGCGCTGCCACACGCGCGACCTCGCGGCCTATGGCGGACTGGCCAAGCTGCTGCCTGTCTACTCGGTGTTCTTCATGATCCTGACGCTGGCGTCGATCGGACTGCCGACCACCAGCGGCTTCACCGGCGAATTTCTCGTCCTGCTGGGCGCGTTCAAGGCGTCCTGGCCGCTCTACCTGCAGGGCGACACCGTTCCGCTCGCGCTCTCCGCCAGCGCGGTTCTGGGCGTGGTGCTCGGCGCGCTGTACATGCTGCGGTTCGCACAGCGCTTCCTGTTCGGCATGGCCAAGGTTCCGCACGCGCCGGTGGTCGACTTGAACCTGCGCGAGAAGCTCATCCTCGCGGCGATCGTCGCCGCCGTGTTCGCGATCGGCCTTTATCCGGATGAGCCGCTCAGGAAGTCCGAACTCGCCGCGAAGGAATTCCAGCAGCGGGTGATGAGCGTGGCGATTCCCGGGAGCGCACGATGAGCTGGCTTGCCGTACTGATTGCGTTGGCGCCGGAAAACCTGCTTCTGGCGGGGATCGTCGTGCTGATCGGCGTCGAGATCTACGCGCGCAGTTCCAGGGCCGCGCTGGTGCTGTCGTGCATCGCCGTGGCGGCAGCCGCGATGGCGGCCACTTTTCTTTATGTCCGCGGTTATGCGGCGACGCCTTTCCCGGGACACTTTTCGATCGATCCAGCCGGGTCGCTCGCCAAGGCGGTCGTGCTGGCGCTGGCGCTGCCGGTGCTGCTGCTGTCGCGCGACGATTTCCGCGAGGACGGACAGTTCCACATCCTGGTGCTGTCGTCGCTGTACGGCTTTTGCCTGCTGCTCTCGTCGGACAGCTTCCTGACGCTTTTCCTCGGGCTCGAAATCATGGCATTGCCGGTGTATGTGCTGGTGCTGCTTGCATTCAAGCGGCCCGAAAGCCCCGAAGCGGCGCTCAAGTACCTGATCCTGGGCGGCACGGCGACGGCGATGTTCCTGATGGGCGTCTCGCTGCTCTACGGCGGCAGCGGCACGCTGTCGATCTCGGTCTTCGCAACGGGTCTGCGCTCTGCCGACACGATGGCCACCGCCGGCGTGACGTTGATCCTGCTGGCGTTCTTCCTGAAGGGCGCCATCGTGCCGTTCCACGCCTGGGCGCCGGACGCCTACGAAGGCGCGAGCATTCCAGTCACCGCGTACATGGCGACGATCATCAAGGCCGGCGTGCTGCTGGCGGCGCTGCGCCTGTTCGGCACGGAAGTCGTGTCGCCGCCGGTCGACGACCTGCTCGCGTTCCTGCCGCTGGTCTCGATCGTCTGGGGCAATCTCGCGGCGATGCGGCAGAAGAGCTTCCGCCGCATGATCGCGTATTCGTCGATCGCGCACGCCGGGTACCTGTTCTACGCGTTCTTAGGCGACGGCGCCGGCCGCTTCCAGGCGGTCATGTTCTACCTGGTGGCGTACGGCCTGATGAACCTGCTGGCGTTCGCGTCGCTGCCCTCGGGCGACGACGACGCGTCGCGCGACCGTCTCGACAACCTGAAGGGAATGTTCCAGCGCCGGCCCTATGCCGCGTTGACGATCGGCATGGCGATGCTGTCGCTGGCCGGCATTCCGCCGTTCCCCGGCTTCGTCGCCAAGTTCCTCATCTTCAAGAACGTGATGGCGGCCGGCTATACGACGTACGCGGTGCTGGGCCTGGTCGGCAGCTACCTCGGCATCTACTTCTACCTGCGGGTGATCCAGTACATGTTCATGAGCGCCGACGAGCCAGCCGCGGAAGGGCGCGCCACGCGGCGCGCGGCCATCGGCGCCAGCGTGATCTGCCTGGTGCCGGTGCTGCTGGTCCTGGTGTTCCCGGGCTGGGTGCTCGCCCGGCTGTAGCGCCGCGCCGCGAGATCGGCGCGCGGCGCCAGCGCGGAGACGGCGACCTGGGTCAGGTGCCGGCCCGCTTCGCGACCGGCGAGTACATGTCCAGCAACTGCAGCCGCGTGCCTTGCAGGCGCTCGGAGACCACACCCAGCATCCGGTACATCAGCGCGAAGCCGAAAGACGGATCCTCGCGGCACGTCTTGAGCAGCGCGGCGCCGTCGAACGCCAGTGCGGCCGTGCGCTCGAGCGCGCGGGCCTGGAAATGCTTGCCGCGGCCCATCAGGATGGCCGACCACCCGAGCTCATCGCCCGCCGTCAGCGTCTGCACGCGGAACGTATGGTCGGGCGCCTCGATCTCGAGCGCCACGCGCCCGGCGACGATCAGGTAGAACTCGTGGCATTCGTCGCCCTCGTGGAAGATCACCTGGTCGCGCGCGAATTCCACTTCCTTGGCGATGTTCGTGAGCAGTTCGATGTGCTCGGGCTGGAATTCCTCGACAAACGGGTGCCTGCGCAGCACCGCAAGCAGTGTTTCCTTCGTCATTGCCGGTCTCCTGTATTCGGCGGTCCCGCCCGGACCGGGCTAGTGTACTGCCGCGCGGCGGCGGCTCGCACGCCGCGGGCATGACGTGGATCAAGGATGTCTCGGGTGCAGCGGCGCCCGTTGGCGCGGCGCAGCATCGGCTGCCCCGGCAGCCGCATTTGATGCATGTCAACGGGAGTACGCCGCCGCACAGCACAATGGAGTCCAGTGCCGGCCGCGATCGTGCGGTCGGCGCTGCCTGTTACGGGAGACGCCAATGAACTCGACCACGGACGTCATCGCCGGCGTCGGGCTTGCCGACGCGGGCGCGAAAAGCCGCTGGCCCGCGCGCCTCGACTGGGTGCAGAGCGCCTCCGGCTTGGCTCTGGCGCTGTTCATGTGGGGGCACATGTTCTTCGTGTCCACGATCCTGATCAGCAACGACGCGATGTGGACGATCACCAAGTTCTTCGAGGGCTACTTCATCTTCGGCCGCTCGTATCCGGGCATCGTGTCCATCGTCGTCGCCGCCGTGATCGCGCTGATCGTGCTGCACGCGATGCTCGCCGTGCGCAAGTTCCCGATCAGCTGGCGGCAATATCGGCTGTTCCGCGGTCACATGAAGATGATGCGGCACGAGGACACCACGCTCTGGTTCTGGCAGGTGTTCACCGGATTTGCGCTGTTCTTCCTGGCGACCGTCCACCTTTACGTCATGCTGACGCGACCCCACCTGATCGGTCCGTTCGAGTCCGCCGACCGCGTGTGGAGCGACCGCTACTGGCCGCTGTACATCCTGCTGCTGCTCGCCGTCGAGTTCCACGGCGGCATCGGGCTCTATCGTCTCGCGGTCAAGTGGCAATGGTTCGCCGGCACAGCGCCCGACGCCATGCGCAAGCGACTGAAGACCTTCAAATGGGCGCTGACCGTCTTCTTCCTCGTGTTGGGATTCGCGACGCTCGCCGCCTACATCAAGATCGGCATCGCGCACGCGCCGAACTACGGCCAGCCATTCGTGCCTTCAGCGCTGGCGCCAGGGAGCGGCAAATGAAGATCGTCTACACCGACGTGCTGGTCATCGGCGGCGGACTCGCCGGACTGCGCATCGCCATCGGCGCTAAACGGCGCGGCCACGACGTCATCATCCTGTCGCTGGTGCCGCCCAAGCGTTCGCACTCCGCGGCAGCCCAGGGCGGCATGCAGGCGTCGCTGGGCAACGTGATCAAAGGTCAGGGCGACAACGAGGACGTGCACTTCGAGGACACCGTGCGCGGCAGCGACTGGGGCGCCGACCAGCGTGTCGTGCGGATGTTCGTCAACACGGCGCCCAAGGCGGTGCGCGAACTCGCGGCGTGGGGCGTGCCCTGGAGCCGCGTGCGCAAGGGGGATCGCGAGGTCATCATCAACAACCAGAAGGTGACCATCACCGAGCGCGACGAAGCGCACGGGCTGGTCGCGCAGCGCGACTTCGGCGGCACCAAGAAGTGGCGCACGTGCTACGTCTCGGACGGCACCGGCCACGCGATGCTGCAGACGATGAGCGACCAGGCGATCGCCGCGGCGATTCCCGTGCATGAGCGCACCGAGGCAATCGCGCTGATCCACGACGCGGGCCGCTGCTTTGGCGCGATCGTCCGCGACCTCGTCACGGGTGAACTGTCCGCCTACGTCGCGAAGGCCACGGCGATCACCAGCGGCGGCGCCGGCCGGCTTTACCGGGTGACGACAAACGCAGTGATATGCGAAGGCATCGGCAGCGCGATCGCGCTCGAAACCGGTGTCGCGACGCTCGGCAACATGGAAGCCATGCAGTTCCATCCGACCGGCATCTTTCCCGGCCGGCATCCTCGTCACCGAGGGCTGCCGCGGCGACGGCGGACTCCTGAAGGACGTCGACGGCCATCGCTTCATGCCCGACTACGAGCCCGAGAAGAAGGAGCTCGCATCGCGCGACGTCGTCAGCCGGCGCATGGAGGAGCACATCGCCAAGGGCAAGGGGGCGAAGAACCGCTTCGGCGAGCACCTCTGGCTCGACATCACGCTATTAGGCGAGAAGCACATCAAGCACAACCTGCGCGAGGTGTGGGAGATCTGTCACCACTTCCTCGGCATCGATCCGGTCAAGGACTGGATACCCGTGCGTCCGGCCATGCACTACACGATGGGCGGCGTGCGCACCGATCACACCGGCCAGAGCCCGACGCTGAAGGGGCTGTTCGCCGCGGGCGAAGCCGCCTGCTGGGACATGCACGGATTCAACCGGCTGGGCGGCAACTCGGTCGCCGAGACCGTCGTCGCCGGCATGATCGTCGGCGAGTACGTCGCCGATTTCTGTGACAAGGTCGCGAACGACGTAGACATTCCTACCAGGCTCGCCCAGGAATTCCTGCGCCGCGAACAGGCACATCTCTCGGGCCTCCTCACCGGCGGTGGCACCGAGGACGCGGCGGCGCTCAAGGCCAGCATGCAGGAGATCATGACCGCCAAAGTAGGCATCTTCCGCCGCGGCGAGGACTTGAAATCCGCCGTCGACGAGCTCCAGCAGCTGCTCGTGCGGAGCCGCAACATCGGCCTCAAGTACAAGGCCGCCGGCGCCAACCCGGAACTGGTCATCGCCTATCGCGTGCAGAAGATGCTGAAGCTGGCGCTGTGCGTTGCCTACGGCGCGCTCACCCGCACCGAGAGCCGCGGCGCGCACTTCCGGCAGGATTTCCCGCGCCGCAACGACGCCGAATGGCTGAAGCGCACGCTTGCGACGTGGCAAGGCGACGCCACGCTGCCCACGCTCAACTACGAACCGCTCGACGTGACCGCGATGGAGCTGCCGCCGGGCTGGCGCGGCTATGGCGCGAAGGACTATGTCGACCATCCGGACACGCCGGCGCGCGCGGCGGAAGTCGACGCCCTGAAGCAGAAGATGGCCGGCGCATCGCGCTTTGCCGTGCAGGAGGCGCTGATGCCCTACGACGCACTGCTGCCCGAGCAGCTGCGCGGGCGCAACGAGAGGATAGACGAACGATTCGAGGCCGCACAATGAGCACTGCCACCGTCGTGAAGATCGTTCCCGCCCCCAATGGCGGCGGCAATGGCGCTCCCCACCGCGCGCTGAAGATCCACGTGCTGCGGCACAACCCGCACGACCCCGCGAGCGTTCCGCGGCTGCAGACCTACGATGTCGAGGAAGCCGACGGAATGACGCTGTTCATCGCGCTGAACGAGATCCGCGAGAAGCTCGATGCGTCGCTGCAGTTCGACTTCGTCTGCCGCGCCGGCATCTGCGGCAGTTGCGCGATGGTGATCAACGGACGGCCCACGCTGGCATGCCGCACGCTGACCAAGAACCTTCCTGCCGAGATCACGCTGGCGCCGCTGCCGTTCTTCGAACTTATCGGCGACCTGTCCGTCGACACCGGCAAGTGGATGCGCGGCATGAGCGAGCGCCTCGAGGGCTGGCTGCACATGAAGGACCCGAATCCCGACATCTCGCGGATCGAGGAGCGGATGGATCCCGATCTCGCGGACAAGATCTACGAGCTCGATCGCTGCATCGAATGCGGCTGCTGCGTGGCCGCGTGCGGCACGGCGCGCATGCGCGAGGACTTCGTCGGCGCCGTCGGACTTAACCGCGTGGCGCGCTTCCGGCTCGACCCGCGCGACTCGCGCACCGACGCCGACTACTACGACGTGATTGGCGACGACAACGGCGTGTTCGGCTGCATGTCGCTGCTGGCTTGCCATGACGTGTGTCCGAAGAACCTGCCTCTGGCCACGCAAATCGCGTTCATGCGGCGCAAGATGGTGAAAATGGCCTGGGGCAAGTAGACTGACGGCGGACTTTTCCGCCGCCCTCAGCCAACTATTCTTCACCGATGCTGATCCCGTTTGAGTGGATCGGCCTGTTCGCCACGGCGACGGTGTTCGCCGTCATGTTCTCGATCGGGCTGATGCTTGGACGCGAACAGATCGCGGCCGCCATGCAACGCCGGGTGGTGCTGCTGGCCGTAATATTTGCCGTCGTCGTGCCGGTGCCGTTGTTGGCGGTTCTGTCCCTCAAGGTGTTCGGCGTTACCGGACCCATCGCCGTGGGCATCATTCTCATGTCGATCTCTCCTGGCGCGCCCATCGCGCTGCGCCGGGCGCTGGATGCGGGAAGCAACCGCGAATTCGCGCCGGCGCTCCATGTCGCCATCGTGGTGCTGGCCGTGGTCACGGTTCCGGCGTCCGTTGCGATCCTCGACTGGATCTTCGCCAAGGATTTCACGGTCACGCCGTGGCATATCGGGCGCCAGGTGTTCGTGGCTCAACTGCTCCCGCTGATGCTGGGAGCGGCGTTGCGCGCGGTCCGCGCTCCGCTCGCGGCAAAGCTGGAACAGCCGATAGGACGGATCGGCAACATGCTGCTACTGATTGTTGGCGTGCTGGTGCTCGTCGACTTCCCGCCCATTATTGCAGCGGTCGGATGGACGCCCACGATCGCCGGCATCGCGATGACCGTCTGCGCGCTGGCGGTGGGCTCCGCATTCGCATGGCGCGACGCCGAGGTGCGGCCGGCTGCGGCCATCGCCGCGGCGATGCGCAATCCGGGCCTCGCGCTCGTCATTGCGACCGTGAATCGTACGCCATTCGCAGTCACGGCCGCCGTGATCGGCTATGCGCTCGGTCTCGCGGTGACGATCGTCGTCTACCTGCAGTGGCGCAAGCGGCAGTAGTTAGGGGGCCCGCCGCGAAGACTGCCGCCTCGCATCGCCGTTGGGCTGGCCATCGCTCAGCGCTGTGTCGCATAGTAGAACAGCAAGTACAAGGTCAACAAGACCGCAACCCAGGCGACCATGGTCGACGTGCTTGTCGCGCGCGCGAGACGTTCGCGATCGCCGAGCGCAATTCCCATCCCCCGCAGGCACGCACGAAGAGTCCCCAGCGATACCTGGCGGACGAATCGATCCATCGCCACAATCATGCGTTCCAGGATGCGCGCGAGCTGCGGACCGAGCCGTCGGTAGAACCAGTCCGTGTCAAGCGTGATCGTCAGTGTCCGCTTGAGCAGAGGCAGCATGACGAAGAACGCCAGGCCGGAGAACAGCAGCAGTTGGAGCATGGCGACGACATGGGCGCCGGTGTAGGGCACGTAGTCGGCGGGAAACGGCAGCAGGTGGTACAAGGGTTCGTAGAAAACGCCCAGGCCGATGCACAGCGCCGCAAACAGCAGCATCGCGAGCCGCTGCGTCCAGGGCGGGTCGGGCGGGCGCAGACCCGAATCCCTCTGGAAAAACACGAACCACGGGAACTTGATCCCGGCGTGCAGGAACACGCCCGCCGAGGCCGCCGCCAGCAGCAGCCAGACGACCTCGAGATGGCCGTCCAATGCCGCCTGCGCCACCATCGACTTGCTGACGAACCCCGAGGTCAGAGGAAACGATGAAATGGACAATGCGCCGATCGTGCCGCAGACCATGGTCAGCGGCATGGTCCGGAACAGTCCACCCAGGTCCGTGCACTTGCGGCGGCCGGTCTCGTACAGCACCGAGCCGGCGGACATCAGCAGCAGCGCCTTGTACAGGATATGGGTAAACGCGTGCGCGGCGGCACCGTTCAGCGCCATCTGCGTCCCGATGCCGATACCTACCAGCATGAAGCCCACCTGGTTCACGATGCTATAGGCGAGGATGCGGCGCATGTCATTCTCCAGCAGCGCGTAGACGATGCCATAGAACACCATGATGAGCCCGACAAACACGAGCAGCTCGGTGCCGGGAAATCCCCGCAGCAGCACGTATACGGCGGTCTTGGTCGTGAACGCCGACAGGAACACCGTGCCACTCCACGACGCCTCGGGATACGCATCCGGCAGCCATGCGGAGAACGGCGGTGCCCCGGCGTTGACGAGAAAGCCGGCGAGGATGAGCCAGTGTGCCGGCGAATCGAGCGCGAAGCGCTCGAACGCCGTCGAGCCGGTCGCGGCGACGTGCGCGACGACACCCGCCATCAACACGACGCCGCCGAACAGATGGATCATCGCGTAGCGCATGCTCGCCCGATAGGAGTCCTTCGTCCCCGCGCTCCAGATCACGAGCGTGGAGCCGACCGCCATCAGCTCCCAGAACACGAACACGGTGAGCAGATCGCCGGCCAGCGTGACGCCGATCGCCGAGCCCGCATAAACGAACGCAGCCGGCAGTTCGACGCGGCTCGCCTGCTTCAACGCGAACAGGCCGCCGCCAAACGCCATGATCGAGAACACCAGCGCAAACAGGCGCGACAGCCGGTCCACGGCAAACGGCACGATCGGATAGCCGAGGAAACTGCCTTTCCAGAGCACTCCCTCGGGCAGCGCGAGCACGAGCGCGATGGCGGCCGCCGGCGCGAGCAAGGTCAGCGCGGCACGCGCACTGCCGCGCAGCGGAGCCAGCGCCACGCCGGCCGCGACGAGCAACAGCCCCGGGTGCAGCAACTCAGTCATCGCCGGCGTCGTAGTAATCGTCGGGGCGCTTGAGCAACACGCCAAAACCTTTGGCGAACAGGATCAGCACGGCACACGCGCCGAAGCCGAACCAGGCGCCGAAGGCGAAGGTGTCGGCCAGGCCCTCGTGCGCGGGCTCGCGGACGAAGAATTCCACGACCACTGTCGACGCCAGCGCGATGGCAAACAGCCTCCACAGCAGGCGGATCGTGCGCGGCCTTACCAGCCAGTGCGGCTCCATCGCTAGCCTCCGGCTATCTGCCGCGCAAGGGTCAGCGGCAGTCTTGCGAAGAAGAACATGAGAATGGTCAGCGCGGCAGTCACCACGAGCGCGACCACCATCGTCGCCGGCGCCTCGCCGTGGCCGTGACCTTCCACATCGGGAGCCGGACGGAAGAATGCGCGGTACACGATGGGCAGGAAATAACCGGCGGTCAACAGCGTACTGGCGACGATCACGGCCGCCGCCGCCCATTGTCCGGAGGCGATGGCGCCCGAAAGAATGAACCACTTGCTCACGAAGCCTGCGGTCGGCGGCAAGCCGATCATCGACAGCGCGCCGACAGCGAAGGAGGCCATCGTCCACGGCATCCGGCGCCCGATACCGTCAAGCTGGCTGACCTCGGTCTTGTGCGCAGCTGTGTAGATCGCACCGGCGGCGAAGAACAGTGTGATCTTTCCGAAGGCATGCGCGGCGATGTGCAGTGCGGCACCGACAACCGACAGCGGCGTGAGGAGTGCGGCCGCGAGCACGACATAGGACAACTGGCTCACTGTCGAGTACGCGAGCCGGCGTTTGAGATTGTCGGACCGCAGCGCAATGATAGACGCCGCGATAATCGTGAAGCCGGCGACCGTCGGCAGCCAGTCGACACTGGCCATGCCAGCGATGTTCTCGACGCCGAAGACGTATACGATCACCTTCACCACGGTAAACACACCCGCCTTGACCACAGCCACCGCATGCAGCAGCGCGCTTACCGGAGTCGGCGCCACCATCGCCGCCGGCAGCCAGCGATGGAACGGCATCAGCGCTGCCTTGCCGATGCCGAACATGTACAGCGCCAGCAATCCCCCGGTCGCGGCGTTGCCGAGCCGTCCCCCCAGGATGCCTCCGGCCGTGAAATCGAGCGTGCCCGCGACCTGCCAGGTCGCAACCAGAGCCACGAGAAAGAACAGCATCGAAGTCGTGAGCAGGACACCCAGATAGACGCGGCCTGCCCGCTTCGCCTCGTCCGTACCGTGGTGCGTCACCAGTGGATAGGTGACCAGCGTGAGCATCTCGTAGAACAGGAACAGCGTGAGACCATTGGCGGCGAATGCCACGCCCATGGTCGCGGCAATGGCGCCCGCAAAGCAGACGTAGAAACGCGTCTGGTGCTGTTCGCCGTTGCTGCGCATATATCCGATCGAGTACAGTGAATTCACGACCCACAGCCCGGAGGCGACCAGCGCGAACAGGAGCCCCAGCGGTTCGACGGAGAAGGCCACAGGCATCCCCGGCAACATGGCGAAGAGCGTGATGGCGGGACGGCCGCCCGCCGCAACGGTCGGATAGAGCGTGGCTACAATCGAGAACAGCGCCGCCGCCGTGGCGAGCGTCACTCCCTCGCGCAGATTCGGAGAACGGCGGGTGGCGACGATCAGCAGCGCGCCCGTCCATGGGAGCGCAAGGGCAGCCAGGATCGCCGCCTGCGCGCTCATCGTGGACCCGCCAGCAAAGACTCAGCCGCGCGCGCGGCGGCGTCGACCGGCAGCGTCGGATTGAGGCCGAACCACACGACCGCGACTAGCAGGAGACCAGCGGGCACCAGCAGGCCAGGCGGCGCTTCGCGCAGTTGGGTCACCTGATCGGAGGGGGTGCGGAAGTATGCGACCTCGACGAATCGCCACACGTAGGCGACCGCGATCAGCGAACTGGCCACCGGCATGAACGCGATCCACCACGACCCCGCCTCCAGCGCGGCGAGCACGAGGTACCACTTGCTTACGAACCCGGCGGTCCCCGGGACGCCGATCAGGCTGAAGCCACCCAGCACAATTCCTGCGCAGGTAAGCGGCATGGCCTTGGCGAGACCATCCATGCGGTCGAGCCGGACACTGCGCAAACGGAACGCCACCGCGCCGGCCAGCATGAACAGCGCGCCCTTCGTTACGCCGTGGTTGAACAGATGGACGATGCCGCCGGTCAAGCCCGTCTTGCTGGCGAAGCTGATTCCGAAGGTGATATAGCCGATCTGGGCGATGCTTGAATAGGCAAGCAGGTGCTTCAGATCGGACTGGAAGAACGCCGCGGCCGACGCGATGAACATCGCCGCAAGCGACAACCCCAGCAGGATGTCACCCATCGGCAACGCACCGAACACGAAGGTGGCGCCGAATACGGTGAAGTAGAACCGCAGCAACACATAGAGCGACACCTTCGTCGCCGTGGCCGACAGGAACGACGACACGGCCGTCGGCGCGTACGCGTATGCGCCGGGCAGCCACATGTGCAGCGGGAAGAGCGCGGCCTTGAGCGAGATGCCGACGGTCAGGAATGCGAGCGCCGCGAGAACTGGGCGCGTCTGTTCCACGGCCCCAATGCGCGCCGCAATGTCCCGGAGGTTGAGTGTGCCCGTCACGAGGTAGAGAAGGCCGATGCCGATCACGATGAACGTGGCGCCAATCGTTCCCAGGATAAGGTACTGATAGGCGGCGAGCAGCGCGCGCCGGTCGCGACCCAGCGCTATGAGCACATAGCTCGAAAGCGATGAGATCTCGAGAAACACGAAGACGTTGAACGCATCGCCAGTGACTGTGATGCCGGCCAAGCCCGCGAGGCACAGGCAAAACATCGCGTAGAAGAGATAGCGCTGTTCGCTCGGCACCTCGGCCGCGACACTCGCCCGCGCGTACAGCGTCGCGACCGTGGCCACGAGCCCGAGCAGCACGAGCATGAAGCCGTTCGCCGCGTCGATCCGGTACTCGATGCCCCAGGGGGGCGGCCAGCTGCCAATGGCGTAGCTGATGACACCGGCGTCCTGCACATGCAGCAGGATCGCGATCGCCGACCCGAGCGAAAAGGCGGTGGCACCGACGGCGATCAGCCAGCCAACCCGGGCGCTGCGAAGCAGGACGATCAGCGGCGCCGAAACCAGCGGCACCACCACCTGCAACACCGGCAGATGCGTGCTGATCACGCCAGGTCGGCTTCCCGCGCCGCGGCCCGGTCGAGGCTGAGGATCTCGTCCTCCTCGGCGCTGCCGTAGGCTTCGCGGATGCGCACGACCAGCGCCAGCCCAAGCGCGAGGGTAGCAATGCCGACGACGATCGCCGTCAGGATCAGGACGTGCGGCAGAGGATTCGAGTACACGGCGAACTTGTCGCTGACGATCGGTGCCGTGCCGCCGATCAGCTTTCCGGGCGCGATGTATAGCAGGTAAACCGAGGTCTGGAAGATTGAGAGGCCGATCAGTTTCTTCACCAGATGGCCGCGAGCAATCACGATGTAGAGTCCCGCGGCCAGCAGGAACATCGTGATCCAGTAGCTGAAATGGCTCAGCACGCTCATTCGTCGCCGTTCATCCGGCTGCGGGCCGCAAACATGTAGAAGATCTTGAGCATGACGCCGGCCACGGTGACGCACACCCCCACCTCGACCCAGAAGATCCCGCGGTGCTGGCCGTGGGCCGGGTCGTGGTCGAGCACGAAGTAGTCCAGAAAATTGCCGCCGAGGAAGATGCCGAGCAGACCGACGCCCGCGTAGATGAGCACGCCCGTGGCGAGGCAGGTTTCGACCAGCCAGTCGGGCACGACGCGGCGCGCGGTCGGGAGCCCGAAGACGATGGCGTAGAAGATGATCGCTGCGGCAATGATGACACCAGCCTGGAAGCCGCCGCCGGGGCCGAAGTCGCCATGAAACTGCACATACAGCGCGAACAGCAACATGAACGGGATCATGATCTTGGCGACCACGCGCAGCACGAGGTATTGCCTCATCGATGGGCCTCGTTCTTGTCGTTTCGCCGGCGGCGCAACAAGGCGATCACGCCCGCGCCCGCCGTGAACACCACGGTCGTCTCGCCGAGGGTGTCGTAACCACGATAGCTCGCCAGAACTGCGGTCACGATGTTGGGAACGCCGGTCTCTCGCACCGCGTCATTGACGTAGCGCGGCACGACATGGTTGTGGATTGGCGCTGCGGGGTCGGAGAACGCCGGGAGCTCGAACGTGCCGTAAACCAGTGTCCCCGCCATCACGATGCTCGCGGCCAGCGGCAACCAGGGCCGGGAGCGCGGCTTCTGCGCTTCCCCACGCACGAGGTACAGGGCACTCAACAGGAGCACGGTCGAGATGCCGGCGCCCACCGCCGCCTCGGTCATCGCCACATCAACCGCGTCGAGCGCGACGAGCGCCGTCGCCATCAGGAAACTGTAGACGCTTCCGAGAATGACGACGGCGAACAGATTGCCCTGGATCGCGATGGCAACCGTGACAACGGCCATCAGCGCCAGCAACACGTTGACGATCAGCGCCTCGATGGCGTGCGCTCCTGTGCGCCGAGCAGGGGCACGACGCCGCGCGTCATTGCCGCCTTCGCCAGCGCATGCGTGGCGGCGGGACTGGAGAAGAAGATCAGCAACCCCACGATCACCAGCTTGGCCGTCACCAGTGACAAGCCCGCCTGCACCATCATCCCGAGCAGCATCAGCCCTGCGCCAAGGGTGTCGGTCACGCTGGCCGCGTGCATGCGCGTGTAAAAATCCGGCATGCGGATGAGCCCGATGCCGCCCACGATGCAGAAGAAGCCGCCCGCGATGAGTAACAGCCAACTGGCGGCGTCGGTAGCCGCGATCATAGGCGGAGCGCCTCTTCCGTCTCGCCCGGATCTCCAAGGTCGCCGTAGCGAAAGTACTTGAGCACCGCGATGGTACCGATCAGGTTCAGCAGACCGTAGACAATCGCGAGATCGAGGAATTCCGGGCGGCCGGTAAGGAAGCCGAACACGGCAAGCAGCAATGCTGCGATGGTGCCGATCGTGTTGGCCGCCTGCGCCCGGTCGAAGACCGTGGGGCCGAGGATCGCGCGCACCAATGCGAGCGCAAGGGTGACCAGCAGCGCCAGCGCGGCCGCGGCGAACATCAGGCGCGCGACTCGAAACGGGAGACGCGCGCGTCCATGTCGCCATTCTGCACGCCTTCGGCGCCCGCGGCAGTCAGAGCATGTACGAGAAATTCATTGCGTCCCACCTCCACCGAGATCGTTCCCGGCGTGAGCGTGATCGAGTTGGCGTGCGTGGCGAGGCCGACCTCCGTGCGCTGCGACGGCGCGAAGCGCACGAGGCTCGGCTGGATCGGCAGCCGCGGGTGCAGGATGATTTTGGTCACGTCCCACGCCGACTTCACGATCTCCTTCGCCAGCCAGGGCCAGTAGACCGTCGCCGCCGGGCCCAGATGGATCGGATGCCCCTCGTTGTCGATCACCGCCATTCGATGCGCGAGCCACACGACCGCGATTGCCGACGCGAGTCCCGCGCTCAGCAGGAACGGCGTGAAGTATCCCGACAGCGCCACCCAGAACAGGAACAGCGTCGCAACCGAACTCAGTGCACGGAACATTGGGACCTCCCGGATTGCCGCTTGCGGCGGCGCGACCCACTGGCGGCGCGCTTCTGTCGATGTCAACCCGGGCGATTGTAATGACTGGCGCCGTGCAAGACAACTTGGGATATGGCGAATGCCAGCGCCGGGTCGGCGACTCGGCGTACGCAGGGTAAGCCGGTTGCGGCGTCAGCGTGGCCGAGACCGGCGATTCGGACAACCCCAGCAGGAGAGTCGCTCGCCCTTTGCGGTCACGGCCTCTGTTCCACCGCACGATCCGCGCAGACATGGCCGGCGGAAGATTACTCCGATGGCCATCGCGAGCACGCCGCCTGCGATCAGCACCAGCGCCAGCAGAAAGACAGTCAGCAGCGTCATGGCGTACTCCGTCATCCTCAGGCGAGGTGACCGCCAAGCGCCGCAAACGCTGGAGTGCCGAACTCCCGAAATTCGCCGTTGCCTTCGCGGACAATGAATAGAGCGGCGACGTTGTGCGCCACGGCAAGCGCCTGGCCGTGCTCAGGGCCGAGTACGATGAGCGCCGTGGCCATCGCGTCCGCGTAGGCGCAATCCTGTGCCACGACGGTCACCGATGCAAGTCCGTTCCGAATCGGACGGCCCGTCGCAGGATCGATTTCGTGGCAGTAGCGTTCGCCGCCGCGCTCGAAATAGATCCGGTAGTCGCCGGAGGTCGCCATCGCCAATCCGGTCAGCGGCACGATGCGATGCGCGCGCTGCGGAACGGCATCGGGCCGCTCGATCGCAATTTGCCACGGGCGGCCGTCCGCATTGTATCCGCGCGTGCGAATTTCGCCGCCCGCCTCGACCAGGTAATCGGCGACGCCTATCCTGTCGAGCGCCTGCGCCGCCTGATCGACCGCATAGCCCTTGGCAATACCCGAAAGGTCGGCCCGCACGTCCTCCCTGACTTTGGTCACAGTCCCATTGCTTTCATCGAGCGTCAGCATCCGCCAGCCGACGCGTTTTTCGAGCACCGCCGCTTCCGCCTCGGTCACCACGCGCTGCGCGCGCCCGGGGCCGAAGCCCCACGCGTCGACCAACGGCGCGACGGTTATGTCGAAAGCACCTCTGGTGGCGGCACTCACCTCGCGCGCCAACCGGAACACCGCAAAAGTGTTGGTGGATAGCGCGAATGGCGCGTCCCCGCGGTGCCGGTTGAATCGCGACAGCTCCGAATCGTCGCGATAGGCCGACATCCGGTCATTGACATCGGCGAGCGCACCTTCAACGACATGGCGCGCGGCTGCCGCGCCCGCTGCGCCAAGGCGCGGACCCGAGATTTTCACGCTGTACGTCGAGCCCATCGTCGGGCCGCCGAATTGATGCGCGGCGCGCGCCGGAAGGCCGCACCCGGTCGTCAGCATGGTCGCGCCGAGCCCTTGGAGAACCAGGCGACGGCGGGGAGAAAGAAGACTATCCATCAGCGGACTCCACGATTCGACATCAATTGGCGGAAGGCAACCGGGATCATGGCGCAGGACCAGCGCTGGCACGGCGTACCGTGGCTTCAAAGCGGCCCTCGCCACGGCGCACCAGTTGGAAAACCAGGTCGCGCATCGATACCAGGCCGAACACGCGTGCGCCGTCGATTACGAGCAAATGCCGGAAGCCAAGCACGTGCATCAGCGACAGCGCGGCCTCGGTTGTGGTGCCGGGCGACACGAAGCGGACGTCGCGCGTCATGACCAGAGAGAGCGGCGTCGACGCTGGGTCACGCCCGGCCCGCACGACGCGGACGAGCAGATCGCGCTCAGAGAAGATCCCGGCGACGAGCCGGTCTTCGGTCATGACCAGCACGGCCCCCACTTCACGCTCGGCCATGACCGCGACCGCGTCGGACACGCTCGCCGAGGCCGGAACCGAAATCAACTCGTCGCTGCGGCGATGGGCGACGACGTCCGCGACTGTTTGTTCCGTCATTGCTTCCTCTCAACCGAAATCATCGAGCATGATGTTCTCGCGTTCCACGCCCAACTCGATCAGCATGTCGATCACCGCGCGGTTCATGACACCCGGGCCGCACATGTAGTACTCGACGTCCTCGGGCGCCGGATGCGTCTCGAGGTAGCTGTCGCGCAGCACATTGTGGATGAAGCCGACCGGCCCCGTCCATTGATCCTCTGGCAATGGTTCGGACAGAGCCAGGTGCCATTCAAAATTCGGGTGCTCCCTGGCCAGCCGCTCGAACTCGTCGACGTAGAATGCCTCGCGCAGGCTGCGTGCGCCGTACCAGAACGTGATCCGGCGGTGGGTATTCAGGCGCAGCAGCTGGTCGAAAATGTGCGAGCGCATCGGCGCCATCCCGGCGCCGCCGCCGATAAAGCACATCTCCATGTTCGTCTCCCGCGCGAAGAACTCGCCGTAGGGGCCGGATACGGTGACCGCATCGCCGGGCTTGAGGTTGAATACCCACGAGCTCATGATCCCAGGTGGAATGTCCTCGCGATACCCGGGCGCAAACGCGATGCGCATCGTGAACAGCAGGATGCCCTTTTCATTCGGATAGTTGGCCATCGAATAGGCGCGCTCGACCGGGACGTCGGTCGTCGACTTGAAGCGCCAGAGGTCGAAGCGGTCCCATGCGTCCCGAAACTGCTCGTCGATATCAAAGGTGCGAAATTCGAGCGTGTGCGGCGGGCACTCGATCTGCACGTAGCCTCCGGCACGGAACGGAACTTCCTCCCCCTCAGGCAGTGCGAGCTTCAGCTCCTTGATGAACGTGGCGACATTGCGGTTGCTCAGAACCTTGCACTGCCACTTGCGCACCGAGAACACCTCGGGAGCGATCTCGATCTTCATGTCGCGCTTGACCTTGACCTGGCAGGCAAGTCGATAGCCGCGTCGTGCCTGGCCCCGCGAGATGTACCCGGTTTCGGTCGGCAGCAGGTCCCCTCCGCCCTCACGCACGACGACCTCGCAGACGCCGCAGGCCCCCTTGCCGCCGCAGGCCGAAGGCACGAATATCCTCTGCGCGGCCAACGTCCCCAGCAGCGTGTCGCCCGCGGGCACATGCAGCGACTTGCCCGGATCGTCGTTGATCACGATCGTGACATTGCCGCTCGCGACGAGCTGGCGCCTGGCGGCGAGCAGCAGCGTGACCACCAGCAGGATGACGCCGGTGAACATCGCGACGCCGATAATGATTTCGCTCATTTTCCGGACACGTTCAGAGCTGAATGCCCGAGAACATCATGAACGCCAGCGACATGAGGCCAGCCGTCACGAATGTGATGCCGAGGCCCTTGAGGCCGTCGGGCACGTTCGAGTAGCGCATCTTTTCCCGAACGGCCGCCATCCCGACGATCGCGATCGCCCATCCGAGTCCGGAACCCAGCCCGAACACGACGCTTTCGCCGAACGTGTAGTCGCGCTCCTGCATGAAGAGCGATCCAGCGAGGATCACGCAGTTGACGGCGATCAGCGGCAGGAACACGCCGAGCGTCGTATACAGCGCCGGCGCGAACCGCTCGACCGTCATCTCCACCACCTGCACGGCCGCGGCAATTGTGCTGATGAACAGGATGAACGCGAGGAATGTGAGATCCACGCCCGCAAACGATGGCGAAATCCACGCCAGGGCGCCCTCGGCCAGCAGGTAGCGCAGGATCAGGTTATTGAGCGGTACGGTGAGCACCTGCACGAAGACGACGGCGACGCCCAGCCCAAGCGCCGTCTCGACCTTCTTCGAGCATGCGAGAAACGAGCACATGCCGAGGAAGAACGCGAGCGCCATGTTCTCGAGGAACATGGAGCGGATGAACAGGTTGGCGTAGTGTTCCATTGCAGGTCCTTGGCCGTCAGTCCTTTTCCTGCAACTCGGGCTTCCACGTGCGCAGCGCCCAGATCAGCAGCGCGACGATGAAGAGCGCTGACGGCGCGAGCAGCATGAGGCCGTTCGGCAAGTACCAGCCGCCTTCGTTGACGAGCGGCAACACCGTGAAGCCCAGCACCTTGCCCGCGCCCGCGAGTTCGCGGATGAACGCGACCAGGATCAGCACGAGCGCATAACCGAGGCCGTTGCCCACCCCATCAAGGAACGACGGCCACGGCGGGTTCTGCATCGCATAGCCCTCGGCACGGCCCATCACGATGCAGTTGGTAATGATGAGGCCGACGAACACCGACAGCTCGAGCGACAGCTCGTACAGGTAGGCGCGAAGGAACTGGTCGACCACGATCACGAGCGACGCGATGATCGCGAGCTGCACGATGATCCGGATGCTGTTCGGCGTGTAGTTGCGTACGAGGCTGACCGCAAAGTTGGCGAGCGCGGTGACGAGGATCACTCCGACGCCCATCACGATCGCCTTGTCCATCCGCGTGGTCACGGCGAGCGCCGAGCAGATCCCGAGTACCTGCACGGCTATGGGATTGTTCGTGATGATCGGGGCCGCGAACGTCTTGCGCAGCTGCGGCGTCCAGACGATGCCGAACATGCTCATAGCTGTACCCCCACGCTTGCGGCCGCCGCCACCGCGCTGCCGCCAGAGCCGGGGGAGCAATTCGCGGCTTGGGACGGCCGGGCGCCGCTCATCCTTTGCCTCCTTCGCGGAGCCGCTTGAGATAGGGTCCATAGCCGTCATTGGACAGCCAGAAACCGACGAGCCGCGACACGCCGTTGCTGGTGATCGTCGCGCCGGAAATCGCGTCGACGCGATGCGGATCCTGCGCCGGGGGCCCCGCGACGCCCTTGATGACGGCGATCTTCGGCTCCCAGTTCGCGTCGTAGGCGTGGCGACCCACCCACAGCGCCTGCCACTTCGGGTTGCTGATCTCGCCCCCAAGCCCCGGCGTCTCCTTCTGGTCGTAGAACGTGATGCCGCGGATCGTCCGGCCGTCGCGGTCGACGGCAAGCAGCCCGTACAGCGTGCCCCACATGCCGATGCCCTCAATCGGCAGCACGACCTGCTGCACCGTCCTGTCGCCGGTGCTGTCGCGGACGAGGAAAACGCCGCCGTACGTCGGCAGGCGCACGACCTTGGCGGCGTTTGGCGGCGCCGCGCGCGACATTGCCGGATCGTTGCGCGCGTGACGCTGGTCGTACGTGCGCGGGTCGATCCTGCCGCCCTCCTCGTACCGGCCTGTCGCGATGTCGATGAGCCGCGTCTCGACGCGATCGTCGAAGAGCTGCTGCAGCTCGCCGTCGGTGAGCACGTCGTCTGGCTTCACCAGGCCCGCCGCGAGCAGAACGTTCTTCTGCCGGAACGCCAGCGCGTTGTCCTCCTGCCGCGAGCGCAGGCCGACGGCGGACGCGGCGACGACGAGCGCGCAGACGACGCAGACGGCCGTCGCGAACAGGATCGTGTAGCGCGGCGAGTCAGTCTTCGGCACGGCGGCGCATCCTTCTCTTGACGTTGGCGCGAACCAGCGGATAGTCGATGACCGGCGCGACGATGTTCATGAACAGGATCACAAGCATCATCGCTTCGGGATATGCGGGATTCACCGTCCGGATCAGCACGACCAGCGCGCCGATCATGATCCCGTAGATCCACTTCCCCTTCTCAGTGAACGGCGACGTCACGGGATCCGTGGCCATGAACACCGTTCCGAACGCCCAGCCGCCCAGCACCATGTGCCACCAGAATGGGACCGCAAAGTAGCGATTGGTCGTGGAGTCGATCACGTTGAACAGGACGGCCATCGCGATGGTTCCCAGCGTCACGCCGGCCATCGTACGCCAGGACCCGATGCCCGTGACAATGAGCACTACCGCACCGATCAGACACGCGAGCGCCGAAGTCTCACCCATCGAGCCCGGCTCGAGTCCGATGAATGCATTCCACCACGACAGGTTCAGGTTCGCGAACGGCTCGGTAGTCTGCCGAACCTGCGCCAGCAGTGTTGCGCCGGAAAAGCCGTCGACAGCGTGGGTATTGTCGATGGCCGTCCAAACGGCATCTCCGGTAATCTGCGCCGGGTAGGCGAAGAACAGGAACGCCCGCGCCGCCAGTGCCGGATTGATGAAATTCATGCCGGTCCCGCCGAACACCTCCTTTGCCAGCACGACGCCGAAGCTGATGCCGAGCGCCGCTTGCCACAATGGTGTTGTCGGCGGCAGGATCAGCGGAAACAGGATTCCGGTCACGAAGAAGCCCTCATTGACCTCCACCCTGCGGATGACCGCGAACAGCACTTCCCACGACAGTCCGACCGCCATCGTCACCATATAAAGCGGCAGGAAGTACAGTGCGCCGTGGACGGTGCAGGCAAGGATGCTCTGCGGGGAGTAGCCGGTGCCGAGCGCGCGCAGCACGTCATGGCGCCAGCCCACCAGCGTGGCGGCCCTGGCGGGATCGAGGGCCAGATTGGCCTGCAAGCCGGTGTTGTACATCGCCATGAACACGCAGGGCAGCGCGGCGATGACGACCAGCATCATCATCCGTTTCAGGTCGAGCGCGTCGCGCACGTGCGCGCCGCCGGTCGTCACCGACGCGGGGGTGTAGAAAAAAGTGTCGGCGGCCTCCCACAGCGGATAGAGGCGCTCGAGTCGGCCGCCTTTCTCGAAATGGTGACCGATGCGATCAAGCGCGGCGCGAAAGGCGCGCATCAGCCGGTTCCCCGTCGCTTCATGCGCTTTCCTTCTCTATGCGTTCGAGCGCTCGTCGCAGCAGCGGACCGTATTCGAACTTGCCGGGACAGACGAACGTGCACAGCGCGAGGTCTTCCTCGTCGAGTTCGAGCGCACCCAGCTCCTCGGCTCGCTCGATATCGCCGGTGATGAGCGCGCGCAGCAAAAATGTCGGCATGATGTCGAGCGGAACGACGCGCTCGTAGGCGCCGATCGGCACCATCGCGCGCGGTCCACCATTGGTGGTCGTCGACAGCGGCAGCCCGCGCCGCCTGCCCCAGGCACCGAGCACCACCCCCAGCAGCGAGAATTTGTCGCGGCCCGGGGCGATCCAGCCGAAGAGCTCGCGTTCGTCCCCTTCCGGAACGATGGCCACCTGGAGGTGATACCTGCCGAGGAAGCCGTGAACCTCGCCATCGGCACGCCGGCCGTCAAGCACCGATCCGGAGATCACACGCTGGCGTCCGTCCTGCAACTCGCCGCGGGTCAGCTCCACCAACGAGGCCCCGATGCGCGTGCGCAGGTACCGTGGCCGGACCGCGCCTGGCCCGGCCATCGAGATCACGCGTTCGACATCCAGCTGCCCTGTCAACAACAACCTGCCAATCGCGGCCACGTCCTGATATCCGACGTGCCACGCGGTCCTGCCCGAGCCCACGGGGTCGAGCCGCTCAATGTGCAGGCCAACGGTGCCGGCGGGATGAGGCCCCGAAAATTCTTCCCTAACAATCCGGTCGCCCACGGGGACGACAGTACGCGATCCGGCAGCCACACATACATGGGTCTTGCCCGCACAGAGTTTGGACAGCGCGATGACGCCGGTCTGGAAATCGCCGGCTCGCGGCACGAGCAAGGCATCGACTTCGGGGGCATGGGGACGGGTGTCGATCGCCGTGATGAACACGGCATGCGGCGCCCCATCCGGCGCCGGTATCCTGGAATAGGGACGCGTTCGCAATGCGGTCCATGTTCCGGACTCGAGCAGCAATGCGCGAATGTCGCCCGAACTGAGCGCCGTGGGATCCGCGCCGCTGAAGTTCGCGAACGCCACCTGCAGCGTGGGATCATCGTCCGGATCGACGGCAATGACGATCGATTGCAGTGCGCGTCGCTCGCCACGGTGCACTGCAGCAACCACGCCGGCCGCCGGCGACGTATGGCACACCCCGGTACGCTTGTCCTCCACGAGTGGCGATCCACGGACGACGCGGTCACCCACGTTGACCCGCAGTGCCGGCTTGACGCCTACGAAATCGGCCGCGACCCAGCCGACCAATTCAGGCGCGGCGGCAACCTCGAGGTCGCCTTCCGGAGCTCCGGCGAGCGGAATATCGAGTCCTTTGGCGATGCGATGCACGGACAAGGCGTGCGCTCCTTCCTGCGGCGCTGTGGGACCAGGCCCCGGCGCGATGTCCGGGGCGTTAGATTAGCAGGCGAGTCTAACGGCCAAGTCGACCCTGGTTGTTGATCGAGGGCAAACCCGACGCATCCGCGACTCTCGAAGGCCCATGACATCGCCAGGACGACGCCGTGGGTAACTCAGCCCGACGTCTGGCAACAGGCAGTTCAGCCCCCGTTGCTCACCAAGCGGATCTCCTTCATGCGGCGCAGGATGGTGAAAGGGTCCAAGGCAAACGGGGTGCTCGACGTCCGCGCTCCGTAGTTTTTTCGTGCTCCGCTTGAGGGTGGTCAAACGACCTGGGCAGGGTTCGGCGGAACATTCAGTGATCAACGAACATCGGAGAGCGACATCATGGCCGTTCGGATCGAAAAAGACTTCCTTGGCGAAAAACAGATACCGGAAGACGCGTATTACGGCGTGCAGACGCTGCGCGGGAAGGAGAACTTCCACATCACGGGCATTCCGATGTCGCTGGAGCCCAACTTCGTCAAGGCGTTCGGCTACGTGAAAAAGGCCGCGGCGCTCGCGAATCGCGACCTCGGCGTGCTCGACGCGAAGATTGCGGATGCGATCGCCGGCGCGTGCGACCGGCTGATTGCCGGTGAAATGCGCGACCAGTTCGTCACCGATTTCATCCAGGGCGGTGCCGGAACGTCGACCAACATGAACGCGAACGAGGTGATCGCCAATCTCGCGCTCGAGCGTCTCGGCCACAAGAAGGGTGAATACCAGTTCGTCAACCCGAACGACCACGTGAACTTCGGGCAGTCGACCAACGACATCTATCCGACGGCGTTCCGCCTGGCGCTGATCCTCCGCCTCGACAGCTACATGGAGGCGCTGCGCCGGCTGCAGCAAGCGTTCTTCGCCAAGAGCCGGGAATTCGACCACGTGCTGAAGATGGGCCGCACGCACCTGCAGGATGCGGTTCCGATGTCGCTGGGACAGGAGTTCCACGGCTGGGGCACGACGCTGGGCGAGGAAGTGCAGCGGATCATGGAAGTTCGCGCCTTCCTGCACGAAATCAACCTGGGCGCGACGGCGATCGGCACGACGGTGACGGCGGCGCCCGGGTACCCCGAACTCGCGACCAAATACCTGTCCGAACTGACCGGGCTCAAGTTCATTCTCGCCGGCGACCTGATCGAGGCCACGTCCGACACCGGTGCCTACGTATTGCTGTCCGGCGTGCTGAAGCGCACATCGGCGAAACTCACCAAGATCTGCAACGACATCCGGCTGCTCGCGTCGGGGCCGCGCTGCGGCTTCAACGAGATCCACCTGCCGCAAATGCAGCCGGGTAGCTCGATCATGCCCGGCAAGGTGAACCCGGTGATTCCTGAAGTCGTTAACCAGGTCAGTTTTTTGGTGATCGGACTCGATCTCACGGTGACGCTGGCAGCGTCCGCGGGACAGCTCCAGCTCAACGTGATGGAACCGGTGATCACCTTTGCGCTGTTCACGTCGATCGCCACGATGGAGCACGCCGTCGACAGCCTTCGCGTCAACTGCATCGACGGCATCACCGCCAACGCGGAGCGAACGCGCGACATGGTGCTCAACTCTCTCGGCATCGTGACCGTGCTCAAGCCGTCGCTCGGCTACAAGCAATGCGCCGACATCGCGCGCGAGGGCTACGAGACCGGCAAGTCGCTGCACCAGATCGTGGTCAACGAAAGAAGACTGCTGACGCAGGAGAAATGGGACGAGGTGTTCTCGTTCGATAACCTGATCAGTCCGAAATTCGAGCAATAGCGGTGCGAGCGGTGAGCCGGGTCCCCACGGCGCGTAGCGCCAAGGGGAGCGAACAATCGCGAGTCGCCGCAGCGAGGCCGACGATTCCACGGTCGCATGACGCGACCGCTGCGGAGGCCGAGGCGGTGCGAGCGGTGAGCCGGGTCCCCACGGCGCGTAGCGCCAAGGGGAGCGAACAATCGCGAGTCGCCGCAGCGAGGCCGACGATTCCACGGTCGCATGACGTGACCGCTGCGGAGGCCGAGGTGGTCCGACCGGCCGACGACCCGCCCTACGCTGGAGAAAGACCATGACACTGTCAATCGTTCTGCAATTCGTCGTCGTTCTCGCCGCCATCTGGATGGGCGCCCGCTACAGCGGCGTCGGTCTCGGACTGTGGGGTGCGGTGGGCCTGCTGGTGCTGGTCGTGGCGTTCGGAGTCAACCCGACCTCGCCGCCGATCGACGTGATGCTGATCATCCTGGCCGTGATCATGGCGGCGTCGGTCATGGATGCGGCCGGCGGCATCGATTTCCTGGTGCGCATCGCCGAGCGCATCATCCGCGCCAATCCGAAGTACGTGACGATCGTCGCGCCGCTGACCACGTGGACGTTCACGTTCCTCGCGGGCACCGGGCACATCGTCTATCCGTTGCTGCCGGTGATTTACGAAACCGCGCACCAGAACGGCATCCGCCCCGAACGACCGATGGCGGTCGCGACGATCGCGTCGCAGCAGGCGATCACGGCCAGTCCGGTCGCGGCGGCGACGGCCGCGATGATCGGCCTCTTCGCCGAGAAGGGCATGACCGATTGGGGCCTGCCGCAGATCCTGATGGTGTGCGTGCCGGCCACGCTGACCGGCGTGATTGCCGCCGCGATCGTGTCGATGTTCCTCGGCAAGGATTTGAAGGACGATCCCGAGTACCAGGCACGGTTGAAGGCCGGCCAGATCCCGGTGCCGAAGAGCGCGGCGGACCGCCCGGCGCTCAAGCCGGCAGCCCAGGCGTCGGCGTTGCTGTTCCTGACCGGCGTCGCGCTGGTCGTCCTGCTCGGCTTCTTCCCCGCGTTGCGCCAGCTACCGGGCGCCAAGGCGCCTCTGCAGATGCCGATCGTGATCGAGATCATCATGATGTCCGTCGCGGCCGTGATGCTCCTGGTGAGCAAGGTCGACGTCAACGACATCCCCAAGACATCCACATTGCGCGCTGGCGTGGTCGCGGTCATCGGCATCTTCGGCCTCGCCTGGCTGGGCGACAGTTTCATTGCCGCGAACAAGGACGTGATCGTGCCGGCCATTGGCGCGCAGGCCGATGCGCATCCGTGGACGTTTGCCTTCGGGCTGTTCTTCGCTTCGGTTCTCTTGTACAGCCAGGCGGCGACGACCCGGGCGCTGATGCCTCTCGGCATAGCGCTGGGCATCCCGCCACAGTTCCTGATCGCGATGTTTCCCGTCGGTGAACGGCTACTTCTTCATCCCCACCTACGGGTCGCTGATCGCCGCGATCAACTTCGACCTGTCGGGTACGACGAAGATCGGCAAGTACGTGCTCAACCACTCGTTCATGATCCCGGGCATCGTGGCGACAGGTGTCGCAGTCGCGACTGGCCTGACGCTTGCGAAGTTCATGTTCTGACCGGAGTTTGCGTCCGGCGCGCACGCCGATCGCGGCGTGCGCCGCCCCGGCCCCTTGTGCAATGCCGCGCTAGAATGGCGATCATCGTCGATCGTCCGGGATACGACATGCGAACGTCGAACGTGATTCGCACGGCCGTCGCGCTGACCGCAATTTGGATTGTCGCGTTGGATTCCGTGCGCGCCGCCGAAACGGCACCGTTCGCGGTCCCCGATGAAATCACGATGCCCAGCGGACCGGATGGCGCGGCAGTCAACCTGGGCAAGGCGCTGGTCACCGAAACGAAAAAGCGGCTGCCGCGCAATGTCGGCAACGGCCTCAACTGTTCCAGCTGTCATTTAGGCGCCGGAACCGTGGCGCTCGCGGGGCCTTTTGTCGGCCTCTGGGGCGTGTTCCCCGAGTATCGCGCGCGCGGCGGCGCCATCGACTCGCTGCAGGAGCGGATCAACGACTGCTTCCTGCGGTCGATGAACGGCAAGCCGTTGGCCTGGGATTCGGCGGAGATGAACGCCATGCTGATGTACATCCATTGGCTGTCGACCGGTGTGCCGACCGGCACTCCCGTGGCCGGGCGCGGCATGGGCAGCGTCGATACGACGCTGAAGCCCAACGCGGTCCGCGGCAAGCAGATCTATGCCGAAAAGTGCGCGAGCTGCCACGGCGCCGGCGGAGCGGGCATCGCCAACCCGGCGGGCGGCTATGTCTTCCCACCCGTCTGGGGCAACGCGTCGTTCAACGTCGGCGCGGGCATGGCGCGCACCTACACCGCCGCAGGCTTCATCAAGCACAACATGCCGCTGGGGCAAGGCAACACGCTCAGCGACCAGGACGCGATCGACGTGGCCGAGTACGTCACGCACCAGCCGCGCCCCGCCTTCGCCGCGGCCAAGGGCGATTACGCGAAAGGCCCCAAGCCCAAGGACGCGCGCAACTAGGTAGCGAGTTCGCAAGCGGCGCCGGGCGCCCTCAGATCCCGTCGCGGTGCCGCGCGGCGACCAGCTTCCGCGTCAACTGCACTCGAGGTGCCGCGCCTTGCAGGTCGCCAGCACTTCATCGGGATCGCGCTTCCACCAGTTGTTCGCGGAAAAGATCTCGACCTCCTGGAAGCCGCGATAGCCGGCAGCGTCCATCCACGACCGCAGCAGGCGCAGATCGATGACGCCGTCGCCCATCATGCCGCGGTCGGTCAGCAGGTCGGTCGTCGGCACCAGCCAATCGCAGATGTGATGGGCAAGGAGCCGCGACGGATTCGCGCCGCCGGCACGCTCGATCTCGCGTTCGAGGTGCGGGTCCCACCAGACGTGATACACATCGACGGCTAGCCCAAGACCCGGCCCCAGTTCGTCGCACAGATCGTTGGCGTGCTCCATCGTGTTCACGCAGGCGCGGTCGGCGGCGTACATCGGGTGCAGCGGCTCGATCGCCAGCGGCATGCCGGCGTCGCGGGCGTACAACGAGCAGTTCGCCGATCCCGTCGCGCACCATTTCCCGCGCGCCGGCGAGGTCCTTCGATTCGATTTTCCCGTCGCGGCCCTTGGGCAATCCCCCGACGACCAGGATCAGGCACTGCGCGCGCAGCGCAAGGGCTTCGTCGACCGCGCGGCGGTTGTCGTCCAGCGCCGCCCGCCGTCCGTCGCGATCCGTCGCCGGAAACATTCCGCCGCGGCATAAGCCGCTGACGACGAGTCCGGCGTCACGGATGCGCGCCGCGGACTCCTTGAGGCCCGCCGCGGCGACCTGGTCGCGCCACGGCGCAATGCCGCGGATGCCATGACGGGCACAGCCGTCGATGATCTGCGGCAGCGTCCACTGCTGGCGCACCGTGGCGGTGTTGAGCGAGAGCAGGTTGGGATCCGGTTCGTTCATGCCACCGGCTTCATGTCGCCGCGCGCGATCTCGAGCGCCCGGGTAGTGGTGTGGTACTTGGAGATCATGTCGGGTACTTCCCAATCGGGCAAGGCGCCCTCTTCCACATAGCTCAGGAATTGCGCGGCGACCTGCGCGAAATGCGCCTCGTGGCCCACGTGATACGCCGGTGGAATGACGACCTGCCACGCATCTCCGGCTCTCTTCAGGTCGACGCCGGGATACGTTGCGCACACGTCGCCCATGGCGCGTTGCAGCGCCAACGCAAGTTCAGCGGCGCCCGCGGCGGTTGCGGGCTCGATCGTCAGCACCGGCTGCCAGCCTTCAGCCGCGCCCTGGCGGATGACGAGATTCGCCTTCGAGCCGCGCATCACCGAAAAGTGCGTGTCGCCCGCGCCTTCGGGCGCCTCGAAATTCCAGAGCACGGAAACCTTGGCGTGCACGCCCTTGATACGTAATTGATCTCCCCGTTGGCGTAGGTGTGCAGGCTGCCGTTGGCCTGGACATCATTGCGGAGGTAGCCCGGATAGTCTTGCAGTTGCGTCACCTTCTCGAACTGCGCGGGCGTGATTTCGGTGGGCCAGCGCCGGGCGCTCAGGATGCGGATGTCCCGCGAGAATTCCAGGATCTCGCCGGGGAAGCACTCCCATTGCACAAGGTCGACCAGGTGCGTGGTGATGTCGACGAGGCCCTCCCCTTGCTGCCGCACGTCGAAGAACCACGCCGGCCGCTTGATCGGCGCACCGGAAACGAGCTTGGAGAAATGGTGGACGCTTTCCTTCGTGACGGCCGGATTCTCCTCGGTGCCCCGCAACAACGCGCCGAACACGTCCGGAATGCGCGAGAACGCCTTTTGCAGCATCGTGGTGATCTCGTGGCGTTCGGTCATGATGTCGTAGAGCAGAACGCCTTTCTCGCTGGCAAGCGCGAATGCCTTCAGCAACGACTCGAATCCCGCGGAGTCGATGGCCATCGGCTTGTCGGCCAGCACGTTCATGCCCGCACCGATGGCGCGGGTCAGATACTCGGTCTTGCGCCGGTTGTTGCCGGCGATGACGGCGACATTGCCGGCCCGATCCGCGCTGAATCGGTCCAGGAAATCCGGACCGGCATGAACTACCATTCGCCAGGACGTCGGATCGACCGGCCGCGCGTTGTAGCTTTCGATCTTCTGCAGATAGTCGCGCAGGTCCGGACCGTCCTCGGCATAGACGTGCACCGTCGCGTCCACATTGGCGTACATGGTCTTTTGCAGCAGCGCCGCGTGGAAATGTCCCGGGTCGAGGATGACGAGTTGCATCGCTGGTTTCATCTCGAACTCACGCTTCGATTCCGTTGATGCCGAGGAACGCGCGCATCCGCGATGCGGCGAGTCCGGGATCGCGCAGCAGTTGGGCGGCGTCGGCGAGCCGGAACAGTTCCGCCAGGTGCACGACGACTGCGCGCGCTCTGCTGCCCGCCCACCATCGTGAAGTGCGACTGGTGGCCGTTGAGCCAGGCGAGGAACACCACGCCTGTCTTGTAGAAGCGTGTCGGCGCCGCGAATACGTGCCGGGAGAACGGCACGGTCGGAGCAAGAATGGCGTCGAACTGCGCGCGGTCGCCGGCGGCCAGCGCCGTCAGCGCCGCCGACGCGACGGGAGCGATCGCGTCGAAGATGCCGAGCAGCGCATCGGAGTGGCCGGTCGCGTCGCCACCGATCAGCTCCGCGAAGTTGAAGTCGTCGCCCGTATACATGCGCACGCCCGCCGGCAGGCGCGAACGCAACGCGACCTCCTTGGCCTTGTCGAGCAGCGACACCTTGACGCCGTCCACCTTCGCCGCGTTGGCGTCGATCACCGCGGCGCACACATCCGTCGCGCGGGCGTGGTCGGGGTCGCTCGCAAGCCCGCCCGCGCCGACCCAGTAGCCGGCGAGCGCCGGATCGAACATCTCGCCCAGCCAGTGCAGGATGACCGGCGCGCGCACCTGCGACAGTACGCGTCCGTACACCTGCGCGTAATCGTCGGGCGAGCGTGCGCACGCCGCCAGCGCGCGGCTCGCCATCAGGATGATGCGCCCGCCGGCCGCCTCGATTGCCTCGCACTGCGCCTCGTAGGCCGCGACGATCTCGTCCAGCGAAACTTTGGCGCCGGCCGGAAGCTGGTCGGTACCGGCGCCGGAAAATACGACGGCGCCCGGAACGCCCCGCGCTTCGCGCCACGCTGCGCCGGATGAGTTCGAGCGACGTCGGCCAGTCGAGACCCATGCCGCGCTGCGCGGTGTCCATCGCCTCGGCGACGCCGAAGCCATGCGACCACAGATGGCGGCGGTAGGCGAGCGTCGCTTCCCAGTCGACGGCCGTTTCCAGCCACGGGTCGATGGCGGCACGCGGATCGGCGACGACGTGCGCCGCCGCAAAGGCCACACGATTCCAGTGGGGCGCCGCCGAAGGCACGGGCCATCCGGCCGTCGCCCGAAGCGTGTAGGGAGCGAGCGTACCGTCGACCAGCGGAAGTTTGATCGTGGTCATCGCGGCCGGTCCTCAGAGCGGAAGCGCAGGCACGTCGATGAACCGACGCTCGCGCCAGCTCTGCTGCCCGAGTTCGGCGAGCTGCACGCCTTTCGCACCCTCCAGCAGGTTCCACTGGAACGGGCCGCCATCGACGACGTGGCGCAGGAACAGTTCCCACTCGACCTTGAACGCATTGTCGTAGACGCGGTTGGCCGGGACCTGTTGCCACGTATCGTAGAAATCGATGGTCTGCGGCACGTCCGGATTCCATACGGGCTTGGGCGTTGCGGTGCGCGGCTGGATGCGGCAGTCGGTCAGTCCTGCCACCGCCGAGCCGAGCGTGCCATCGACGTGGAATGTCGCGAGGTCGTCGCGGCGCACCCGCGTGCACCAGGAGCTGTTGACCTGCGCGATGATCGGCTCTTTCGCGCCGCCGTCGAGCTCGAAGGTCGCATACGCGGCGTCGTCGGCGGTGGCGGCATAGGGTTTGCCGGCTTCGTCCCACCGTTGCGGGATGTGCGTGGCGCCGACGCACATCACGCTCTTCACCGCGCCGAAGAGGTTGTCGAGCACGTATCGCCAGTGGCACAGCATGTCGACGATGATGCCTCCGTCGTCCTCTTTCCTGTAGTTCCACGAAGGCCGCTGCGCCGGTTGCCAGTCGCCTTCGAAGACCCAGTAGCCGAATTCGCCGCGCACCGAGAGGATGCGTCCGAAGAAGCCCGAGTCGACGAGCATCTTCAGCTTGAGAAGCCCGGGCAGCCACAGCTTGTCCTGCACGACGCCGTGTTTTACGCCCGCGGCCTCCGCGCGCCGGTAGAGATCGAGCGCTTCGGCCACCGTCGGGGCCACCGGCTTTTCCGTATAGATGTGCTTGCCCGCCGCGATCGCCTTGCGAATCAGTTCGGGACGAAGGCCCGTCGACGCGCTGTCGAAGTAGATCGAGTCGTTGCGGTCGGCGAGCGCCGCATCGAGATCGCTCGTCCAGCGTTCGATGCCGTGGGCGCGCGCGAGTGCCGCGACCTTGGCGGCATCGCGGCCGACCAGGATGGGGTCCGGCATGATGCGGCGACCCGGGCCGGCCGCAACGCCGCCCTGGTTGCGTATCGCGACGATCGAGCGAATGAGGTGCTGGTTGGTGCCCATGCGGCCGGTGACGCCGTTCATGATCACGCCGAGGCGGATGGTTTCCACGTTGCAGAACTCCAATGTCCGTTAAGGAACCGAAGGTGGCGGCGCACGTCGCGTGATTCGCCCGAGTTGCCGCGTGACGACCGGAAACTTGAGCAGGATGACCACCACGATGGTGATCCACAGCACCGCCGAGATGGGCCGCGTGAAGAAAGGCCCGAGTTCGCCGTCGGAGAGTACAAGCCCGCGCCGGAAGCCTTTTTCCATCAGGTCGCCGAGCACCATCCCAAGCACCAGTGGCGCGACGGGATAGTCGAAGCGGCGCAATCCGTAGCCGAGCACGCCGAACCCCAGCATCACCCAGACGTCGAACAGCCGCTGCGAAATGGCGAACGAGCCGACGACGCACAACACGAAGATGATCGGCAGGATGATCGGCTTCGGGACCATCAGCACCTTGATCAGCAGGTTGGTGAGCGTGAGGCCGTAGATCAGGATGCCGATCGTCGCGAACATCATCATCGCGACGACGTCGTAGACGAAGGTCGGCGCCTCGACCATGATCATCGGACCCGGCCGCACGCCGTGGATCAGCATCGCCGCCATCAGCACGGCCGCGGGCGCCGAGCCCGGGATGGCCAGCGTCAGCACGGGAATCACCGCGCCCGGCACGCAGGCGTTGTCTCCGGTTTCGGCCGCCATCAGGCCATCGATCGACCCCTTGCCGAACAGCTCCTTCTCCTTGCTCACGCGCTTGGCGGCGGCATAGGACGACCACGCAGCTACGTCCTCGCCCACGCCGGGCAGGATGCCGATGAACGTGCCGATGACGCCGGAGCGCAGGATCGTCCGCCAATACTTGGTGACGTCCTTGAGTTTCGGGATCACCGAATCGAACGGGTTGATCTTCACGGGCACGGGCCGCTCGCGCACGGCCATCAACAACTCCGCGAAACCGAATGCGCCGACCAGCGCGGGCACGAGGTTGAAGCCGCCGGCCAGATCGCGGCTGCCGAAGCTGAACCGGTCGTACGCGTAGATCGCCTCCTGCCCGACCGACGCGGTGAAGATGCCGACGAGTCCCGCGATCCAGCCCTTGAGCGGGTCGTCACCGGTCAGCGTGCCGGCGATGATGACGCCGAAGAGCGCGAGCCAGAAGAATTCGTAGGCGCCGAACTTGAGCGCGAGGTTGCCGAGGACGGGCGTGAACAGCGCGAGGAAGAACATGCCGATCAGCGTGCCCAGCACCGAGCCGGACGTCGCGATGCCCATCGCGCGGCCCGCGTTGCCCTGCTTGGCCAGCGCGTGTCCGTCGAGGCACGACGCCGCGGACGCCGGCGTCCCCGGTATATTGAGCAGGATCGCCGAGCGCGAGCCGCCGTAGATCGCGCCGACGTACGTGCAGATCAGCACCAGCAGCGCCTGGTTCGACGGCATCTTGATCGTCAGCGTCGTCATCAGCGCGACGCCCATCGTCGCGGTCAGGCCGGGCAGCGCGCCGATGATGACGCCGACCAGCGATGACAGCAGGATCAGCCCCAGCGACAACGGATCGCAGAAGCTCCAGATCGATTGACCGAACGCGATGAGGCCGTCGAACATGGGGAGTCCGCGCCGGGGCCGCTACGGCAGCCGCACGTAGAAGAGCTGCTCGAACACGAGCGTGACGATGAACGACGTGATGACGCCGCAGGCAAGCGCAACGACGATGCCGCGGGCCACGTTGCCGGCAGCCTTGCGCGAACTGTGCTGAAACACGAACACGAACGCCGTCACGAACAGCGCCGTGCCGAGCCAGAACGGCAACCCGCGGCCGACCAGCAGCAGCGCGTACACGAAGAACATGGCCGCGGCGAGCGCGAAGCCCGAAAGCGGCGCGTAGTCGGTGTCGTCGGCTTCGGCCGCGTCCCAGCCGATGCGTTGCGCGCGGCGCCACGATCGCAGCATCAGCACGCCTCCAAGCGCGGCGAGCAGCGTGCCGACGATGAAAGGCCAGAGGCCGGGCGCGGTGTGCAGCGTCGCGCCCTGTTGCTCCATCCGGTCCATCTGCCACGACAGCACGGCGATGACGCTGCCGAGCGCAGCCCAGAGGACGCCGCCCTGCAGGTCGCGCCGCGGCGACGATGGGTAGATCTCGGTGGCCACGAGTGAATCCCTCGAGGACCCGCCTCGCGGGTCCGGAGTTTGCTCGAACTACGGACGTGGGATGCCCAGCGTATCCGGAGCGACTTTCGCCTTGCCCGTATCCGCGGCGGCCCATGCGTTGGCCTGCACCGCCGGGAACACGGCCTTCTGCGCTTCGGCGCCCGCGTACGGCGAGAACTGCGCACCGCGCGCCGTCGCATATTGCTTCAGCGCCGTGGAGTTGACGATCTGCTCGGCCCAGATCTTCTCGACGGTCGCGATCACCTCCGGCGGCACGCTCCTCGGAATGAAGATGCCGAAGTAGTTGGCGGGCGCCTTGAAGCCCGGCACGAACTTGGTGAGCGGATCGATGATCCCGTAGCCGTCGATCTCCACGGGCTTGTCGCCGACGACCGCGAGCGCGCGCAGCTTCTTGCCGCGGATCATCTCGGCCTGCTCGGCGGTGAGCTGCGTCGTCGCGTCCGTCTCGCCGGCGACCGTCGCGACCACCGCCGGGTTGCCCCCGTCGTAGGTGACGTGCTTGTACTTGACGCCGGTCGCCTTGGCGATCGCCTCCATCGCGCTGTGACCGCTGGAATTGACGCCCGCCGTCGCGACGCTGATCGCCCCAGGCCTGGCCTTCATCGCGTCGATCAGTTCCGTCGCCGTCTTGTACGGCGTGGCGGGATTGACCGAAAGCGTCGAGACGTTGGCGACGTTGAGGAAGAGCGCCCAGTCGCCGATCTTCGTGTCGAGCATGCCCAGCACCGCGTAGGTGCCGAGATCCTGCGCCGCGCCGGCGGTCCACGTGTAGCCGTCCTTCGGCGCTTCGAGCGCGTTCTTGGTTCCGATCGAACCGGATGCGCCGGGCTGGTTGACGATGACGACCTTCTGGCCGAGCGCCTTCTCGATCTCTGCGGCCGTCACCCGCGTGACCTGGTCGGTCGAGCCGCCGGCCGCCCACGGCACGATGATCGTGATCGGCTTCGTTGGCTTCCATTGCTGCGCCGACGCGGCAGGAACCATTGTCGCTGCCATCAGCGCGGCTGCGATGACCAACACTACGCGTTTGCTGAGATCCATTGCGTCCTCCGTTGGGGTTTGCGTTGCCGCCGGCGTCGGTCGGGCGCCTGGCCCGCCGCCGTTCTCGTTATGGTAACCGGCTGGTTAATTATCTTAGCGTCCGGGCGTGTCGTAGCGCAAGGGGCGCTCACTTGCCTCTCACCTGTCTCCTCATTTGTCCCATCTGCGTCTCATTTTCCTGTCAGATAGCCCAGCGTGAAATCGACCGCGTGGGCGATCCGCGCTTCCTTGGCCGCCGCGGTCAGCAGGTCGCGCCCGAAGATGGTCGACAGCGTGTGGTTGTTGGACAGGTAGAAGTAACCAAGCGCCGCGATCGACACGTAAAGCTGCACCGGGTCCACTCCCCGTCGGAACACACCTTCACGCACGCCCCGTTTCAGGAGCTTGTCCAGCGTTGCGAGCAGAGGCGAGTGCATCGCCAGGACCTTCTTCGACTTCTTCAGATGCCGTGCCCGATGCAGGTTTTCCGTGTTCAGCAGCGACATGAACTCCGGATGGGCGAGGAAGTAGTTCCAGGTGAAGACGACCAGCTGCTCGACGCCCCGGGCCGGCGGGAGTTCGAGGAGGCGAAGACTCTGCTCTTCGGCGCGGATGTTTTCGTACGCGCGCTCGAGCACGGCGAGGAAAAGCGCTTCCTTGCGCCCGAAGTAGTAGTACAGCATCCGCTTGTTGGTCTTGGCCCGCTCGGCGATCCGGTCGACGCGCGCGCCGGACAGGCCGTGCCGCGCGAACTCATGGGTGGCGGCGGCAAGGATCGAAGCCTTGGTGCGCAGCGCGTCCCGCGTCGGTCGCGCGCCAGCTACGCTCGTCCCGGCGGATACGCGCGCGTCGGTCGCTGCGTGCATTGGGTCTCGATGGGCGCTGCGCATTTTCGGCTTTGGGCTGGCGTCAGCGGCCGCGGCCCGACCTGACGAACTCGAGCGACGCCTCGAATAGCGGAAGATCCTTCTGGTAGTCGCCGGCGTCGGCGCGATCGATCTGGATCCATTCCCGTGTGCTGGCCACGCCGCCGGGATTGAACGGACCGACGTTGTCCATCGAGAACTGCAGTTCCGTCGCGGTGCTCACGGGCAGGCGCAGTCCGACCCCTTTGCCGCTGATGCACGCGAACATCTTGTCGGAGACGAAGTATGCGTCGAGACCGTTGATTGTCCTTGCGCTGACGCCAGGCAGCGCAAGGAGCAACGCGTCGAGCTGCGCCTTGCGCGGGGATACGGGTTTGTCGATGGCCAAAGTGTGCTTCCCTTGTCGGATTCTCGGTGAGCAATTGAAGGAGCCTGGAACGTCACCGGCTCGCGGCCGCGCAACGGATGTGTGCCAGAAAGGCCCTATCGTAGCGGCGTTTGGCCATCCGGGCGAATGGCGCCGCGGGAATCACCCCGTGACGAGCATGATCCAGCCGGTTCCGACAGTGAGGAAGATGACCATGAAGAAGAGCGTCATCAGCAACCCGAGTCGGTAGAGTTCGCGCTGCGTCAGATAGCCGGCCCCGACGAAGATCACGTTCTGGCTGCCGCCCTGCGGCGTGATCACCGAGAAATAGCTGCTGGCGAACAGCAACGCGAACGCCATCAGCGGCGCAGGCACCCCGCCGCGGATGCCCACGTCGAGGAACACGCCCAGCAGCGCGAGCACCTGCGACGACTGGCTGACGAACATGTAGTGAATGGCGACGTAGAGCACCACCAGCGTCACGTAGGTCACCGGCCACGACAGCCCGCCCAGATGCGACGCCAGCCGCTGTCCTGCGTAGCCCATGAACCCGAGCTCGTTCAATTGCCCGCTCAGCGCGAACAGAACCGCGAGCCAGAGAAAAGTGGCGAGCGTGTCGCCCTGCGTCGCGATGTCGTCGACCGTCAGCACGTTGGTCATCAACAGCAAACCGAGTCCGGCGAACGCTATGCTGGTCACGTTGAGCCCAAGTCTGTCGGCGAAAATCCAGCCCGAGACCATCAGCACGAACGCGACCGCGGTAATCCTTTCGTCGCGCGACATGCGTCCCAGTTGCGCGAGCGCCTTGCGCGCGGCGACCGGCGCGTCGGGCGTCGCGCCCACGCCCGGCGGGAAAAACCGCGCGACGACGCGCGGCAGCAGCAGGATCGCGGTCAGCGCCGGCACCGAGGCGGCGACCAGCCACTTGCCGAAGCCGATCTCGAGGCCGAACTCCTTCGCCACCTGGATGCCGATCGGATTGGCCGACGTGGCCGTCATCCACAGCGCGGACGACACGGCCAGGCTGGCCATGCCGCAGTACATCAGGTAGCCGCCGAGCCGGCGGCCCTCGGGATCGTCGGGACGCGAACCTGAGCCTGTCGCCACCGACAGCACAACCGGAAAGAGGACGCCGCCGCGCGCGGTATTGCTCGGAAATGCCGGCGCGATCACCGCATCGGTGAGCACGATGCTGTACGCGAGACCCAGCGACGAGCGGCCGAACTTGCTCACCATGAACAGGCTGATCCGCTCACCCAATCCCGACTTCACGACCGCCTGCGCGACGAGGAACGCGATGACCACCAGCAGCACGCTGGCATTGGCGAATCCGCCGAACGCCTTCGCCGGCGAGATCGTGCCCGAGAGCACAACGGCCGCCACCGCCAGCATCGTCGACGTGAGGAGCGGAAAGGCCCCCAACAGCACCGCCGCGATCGCCGCGACGAATATCGCAAAAAGGTGCCAGGCTGGCGCGGTCAGCCCCGCCGGGACCGGCACGAGCCAGATGCCGATCGCCAGCGCGAACGGCAATGCGCGACGCGCCAGCAAAGCCGGGCTCATCATGGCTGTGTACCCCCCGCCTTGGGCGCGGTCGGCGCCGTGCCGACGCGCACCTTGCCGTTCAAGCCCTGCGATTGGCCCTGCACCGTTCCGTCCTCGGCTTCGAGCAGGAACCGCCACGAGAATTCGTAAGTGCCGATCGCCCCCGAGTAACGTCCGGTGCCGCCAACGAACGTCCCGACGACACGGTTGCCGGTGGCTGTCGCTTCGCCTTTCAGTTCGCTGTACACCTCGTCGCCGCGGTCATCGGTCCAGACGGCCCGCCCGACCGCGCCAGTGCTGCTGTCGTTGAGGACGAGCGCCTCGGCCCGGAAACCGATCGCCGGCCGCGACGGACCTGCCAGCAGCAGCGAGCCGTCGAGGTCCGCAATGGATGCCCGGCGATCGGCGCCCAGCTGGATCACTGTGCGGTGGCCGGTCGCGGTCCACGTTCCCTGGAATTCGTGCCATCCGGAAGCGGACATCTTCGCCTCGGACGGCGAATCCGGCGCGCCGCACGCCGCCAATGCGACGACACTGGTGACGACGATGAACCGCAAGGCGCGCCGAAGCCACGAGCACTCGAGAAAGCCGGCGCCGTACTGTCGAAGCTTCAACGGGAGTTCCACAATTCCTTCGCTTCCCCCGGAATCGTAGCTGGTTGCGATTGTACTCGCGCCGAATCGAGCAACGCGGAGATGGCCGCATCCTTTTCCTGCCAGAGCGCCTGCAGCCAGTGCTGGAATGCCTTGCGGTACTTGGGATCGCGCGCGTAGTCTCCGCCGCGCAATTCGGCGGGGATGGGCACCTGTCGCGCACGGACGACGACATGGCGCACGTTGCCGCAGAGGAACTGCCAGAACGTCGGTGCGCCGTCGGGATAGACGATCGTGACGTCGAGCAGCGAATCGAATTTTCCTCCCAGCGCGCCCAGCGCCAGCGCCAGCGCGCCCGCCTTGGGGCGCAGCAGATGTCGATAAGGTGAATGCTGCGCCCGGTGCTTCGCGGGCGTGAAGCGCGTGCCTTCGGCGAAGTTCATCACGCTGGTCGGCACCAGCGCAAACTTCTCGCACGCCCGGCGCGTGGCCTCGATGTCGTCGAAGCGCTTTTCCGGATGCCGCTTGAGCTGGGAATCGGTGTGGCGGCGCATGAACGGGAAGTCCAGCGCCCACCATGCGAGCCCGATGACCGGAACGTAGATCAGCTGCCGCTTGAGAAAGAACTTGAGCATCGGTATCCGGCGGTTCAGCAGGTGCTGCAGAACCAGGATGTCGACCCATGACTGGTGGTTGCAGTTGACCATGTACCAGCCGCGATAGGGAAGCTCGTCCAGGCCGGCGACATCCCACCGCGTCCGCTGCGTCAGCCCCATCCACGCGCTGTTGCCGGACACCCATAGCGTGGCGATTCCATTCAGCACACGGTCGATCGCGGTGCGCACGCGCCTGGCGGGCACGGCCAGCTTGACCAGCGCGAACAGGAACAGGAAGGCGCACCAGAACAGCGTGTTCAGCGCCAGCAGCGACGCCGCCACGGCGCCACGCACGAGAGCCAAAGGGCTCAGCCCTTTTCCTCGAAATGCTTGCGCCGCTGTTCCTCGGAAATGAACTCCTCCAGTGACGGGTCAAGCGCGCTTCGGGAGGACACCATGCCGACGACTTTGCCGTCCTGGACGACCGGCAGGTGCCGGAATCCCCTCTCGTGCATCATCAGCAGCGCTGAGCCGAAGGGCTTGTCCGGTGCGATCGTCTGCGGCCCCGGCGTCATCACGTCGGCAAGCGGCGTCGCCCGCGCGTCGAGCCCCTTGGCCACGACGCGGAACACGATGTCGCGTTCGGTGCAGATGCCCACCAGGTTTTCGTCGGCAACGACCACGACGGCGCCGACGCTCTTGCTCATCATGAGCTGGGCGATCTTGCTCACATAGGCATCGGGCGGCGCCTTGAGGAATTTTTCCCGCCGCATCATTTCCTTGACCGGTCGATCGAACATGGGACTCTCGCAGACCTGGATTGGGAGCGTAGACTGTTTTCGGAAGAATCGCCTGCGGCTCATTTCACCGCGTGAACGTGGTTCCACAACAGAACTTACTCCAGGCATTTCTGGCGGAAGTTGACCGTGATCAACGCCGTGTGGCGGACCGCAGGCAATGTGGCGGCACGCAGTGCCTGTATCCACCCCACGCTCCCCGGACATCATGAACGACACGACGCGATCCACCCCAGGCTATCCGACTTGGCACCGCGACGACGGCGCTCCAGTTTCATGTCACGAGAAGATCAAGGTCATGAACGAGAATCTGGCCGAGATCCGGCAGATGGCCCAGGACGCGTTCGAGGATGCGCTTCTGATGGGCTGCAGCGAGGCCCAGGTTCGCGATGTGTTCATGGCGGTCATGCGCGACCTGCGCAATCCTTACCCGCCCGCGGGCGCCTGACGCGCTCGCATCAGGCTGACACCGCCTTCGCGCCCTCAAGGGCGCATTGCTTCCGTAACTGGTTAGTTACACCCCCGGTGGCAACGGACGTCAAGAAAAAACAGGATTTTCCGGCCCATCCGCCGCAGGCGCGTTGCGGAATTGCAACGCTCGCCGACCGGCTTGGTCGCTGGCCCTGCCCACTTGATGTGAGGTCAAGTGCCGGAGACGCGCTTCCCACGCGTAAAAGAACGCTTAAGGAAAAAGTTATTCGTGGACTAGTGCGGGCGTTCGTTTCATGAAGGCACCACCACGAACGGAAATGTTCCGGAGCTGCGGTCGACGGGAATCAAGGTCTGGGTTTCGGACGGTGGCAGTCGGAAAATCTTGCAGCTGACCAAAGGGGTTCACATGCGAATCAAGTCCTTCATCGCCGCATCCAGGACACTGGCGATCCTGGCGGCGTTCTTGGCATTTCCGGTACTCGCCCAGCAGAAGGCATACACGGGATCCCAGGTCGCCCCGGTATGCGCGAACTGCCACGAGGCGCAGTGGACCTCGATCGACTTCACGCCTCACGGCGCCAAGAGCGATGCCGACGGCAGCATGTGCCAGGCCTGCCACGGCAACGCAGCCGAGCATTTGAAGGATCCGATGAAGGCCAAGCCCGCCAACCCGTTCGCGAAGGGCGGCACTTCCGAGCAGCGGACCGCGGTTTGCCTGACCTGCCACAGCGGCAACAGGAACCTCGCCTTCTGGACGTCGGGCAAGCACGCGCTGAACGACGTGGCGTGCAGCAACTGCCACAGCATCCATGGCAAGACCCTTGCGCCGAGCATCAACAAGTTCACGACGACGTTCCTGCCGATCCAGGCGGATATGTGCGGCACCTGCCACCAGCCGATCCGCGCCGCCACGTTCAAGCCTTCGCACCACCCGATCCAGGAAGGCAAGGTCCGCTGCACCGACTGCCACAACCCGCACGGCGCGCTGTCGCCCGCGATGGTCAAGCAGCCGACGATCAACGACCAGTGCTACTCCTGCCATGCCGACAAACGCGGCCCGTACGTGTTCAACCACCCGCCGGTCGAAGAAAACTGCGCGACCTGCCACAACCCGCACGGCTCGGTGCACGCCAAGCTGCTGAACGAGTCCGCGCCGAACCTCTGCCAGGACTGCCACGACTGGTCGCGGCACCCGGGCACGGTGTATGGCGCCGCCGGCGGCTTCAATTGCGCGGCCGGGGATCCGAATCCAGCGTGCGCGGGGAAGACCGGACAGCCCAACCCGGCTGTGAACAACCGGTTGGTCGCCCGCGCCTGCCTGAACTGCCACAACGCGATCCACGGCTCGAACGCGCCGGGTAACCGCGGCAAGTTCTTCACGCGATAAGGCCAGGAGAAAATGATGAGCAAGAAGCTGCTTTCCACCCTGATCGCCAGCCTGTTCGCTGCCGCGCCGGCGCTCGCCCAGAGCACCGACCCGATTCGCGTCGAGGGCTCGGCGACGCTCGGGGGCATATACAACGACCAGAACGTGCAGGACCCGACCAAGCTCGAGGAGTACCAGGACCTCCGCAACGGCGTGATGTCCAACATCGGCGTCCGTGGCCGCAACAGCACGACGTGGTTCACAGGCTACGGCGAGAACTTCGGCCGCTCGGACCAGTTCATGTTCCTGCGCGGTGGCATGTACGACATCTTCAAGGCCGGCGCATACCTCAACGATATCCCGCACAATTTCCTGACGTCCGGACTGACGCCGTACTACGGCCCCCCTGGCGGCGTGCTGACGGCGACGTTCCCGAAAGTCAACGCGAACGCATGGAACGGGCTCAACCTCGGTTACGATCGTCGCGACTGGGGCGGCTACTTCGAGTGGCAGAAGAACAGCCCGTGGTACTTCCGCGCCGACGGCAACCAGGTCACGTTCAGCGGCACCAAGGTGGGTTCGGCGGCGAGCGGCACGAGCCCGGGCAACGGCTACGTCGACCTCGCGTTCCCGACGGAGTACACGACCAACAACTGGGGCGCGGAAGGCGGCTACCAGTCCGGCAAGGCGACCTTCGCGTTGCGCTGGGACTACAGCCAGTTCGACAACTCGATCAAGACGCTCGACTGGACCAACCCGTACTTCGGCCAAAACAGGCTCGACACGTCGTATCTGCCGCCGGACAACACGTTCAACAAGTTCACGGCGACCGCAAGCTACCGCGACCTGCCGTGGAAGCTCGGTGATCTCGGCGCGGTACACATGGGCCGAGACCAAGAGCGACTTCGACCTCGCCCCGCTCGCGCTCAACAGCGGCCCCGACGTACGCCGCGACGCTGCCGGACGAGAACAGCTTCAACGGCCAGAACACGAACCAGTCGTTCGCGCTGTCGTGGACGGCGGTGCCGGTGACGAACGTCGACACCCGCGTCTACTACTACTGGACCAAGCTTGACAACGGCTCCGACCTCGTCGAATTCGGCAACGCGCCAACGACGCCGCTCGCGAGCGGGCTCGGCTGCGGCAACCTCGTCGTGGCCGGCATCCCGACGCAAACCGTCGGGAACTGCGACAACGAGCTCTACAACTACACGAAGAACAACGTCGGCTTCGACGTGTGGTGGCGCTTCGCCAAGGGCCAGCGCCTGGGCTTCGGCTACGACTACAACAACCTCGACCAGACCCGCATCGACTACGACAAGTCGCACTGGAACAAGCTGTGGGTCGAGTACAAGAACACGATGCTCGACACGCTGTCCGGCCGGCTCAAGTACCAGTACCTGAAGCGGGACTCGGAGCTGAACTTCAGCAACGAGGGACTGACGGCCAATAACCCGAACTACCTGCTGCCGTACACGTCGGCATTCGACCTGCAGTCGTCCACGACCAACCAGCTGAAGCTGTATCTCGACTACAACCCGATGGCGAACCTGGGGCTGTCGTTCGAGGGCACCTGGGCCAAGCAGGACTACGACGACGTCACCTATGGGCGCACCAGTTCCGAAAAGCAGGGCTATTTCCTGAGCGGCAACTGGGGTAATGCCAGCAGGCTGATGCTGAGCGCCTTCGGCAGCTGGGAGGAGACGAAATACCCGTCCAGCCACCGCTACATCGGCACGGTCTCGGGCGGCCCGAATCCGCCGTCAGGATTCTGCACGGCAGCCAATCCGAACTGCTACAGCCCGACCTCCGCCCCGAATTCCGGTTCGTACAACTGGAACTCGGCGACCCAGGACCAGACCTACATGGTCGGCGTAGGGCTGGATTGGCCGATCACGCAGGGCCTGATGCTGAAGACTTCGTACCTGTACGTGCAGAACGACGGGGAAGCGACCTTCGCGTCGCAGGATGCGACAGGCGCCATGGTCGGTGGACCTGCAGGCTTCGGCAACCCGCTCAACATCGGCAATTTCGACAACTCGAAGCAGCAGTACTTCCAGCTGAAGGCGATCTACGCGTTGAACAAGAACTGGTCGTTCACGGCCGGCTACGCGTACGAGAAGTACGACCACAACGACATCGCCACCAGCGGCTACCAGTACACGCTGCCCTATGTCGGCGTGGTGACACCGACAACCAGCCTGAGCTACCTGAACGGCTACGACGCGTTCACCAACGGCACGCAGAACATCTTCTACCTGCAGGCGACGTACAAGCTCGACGCGCCGCCGCTGCCGATCGCGCCGTTGAAGGTCGCCGAAGCGCCGCCCAAGGCTGCGCCGCCGCCCCCGCCGCCACCCCCGCCGCCGCCACCCCCGCCGCCGGCCCCGCAGGTGCAGAAGATCACGCTCGACTCGAAGGTCCTGTTCGACTTCGACAAGGCAGTGCTCAAGCCCGAAGGCAAGGCCGCCATCGACGCCCAGGTCGTCGGCAAGCTGGCGCAGGTGACCAAGCTCGACGTGGTCCTGGTCACCGGCCACACCGACCGCATCGGCTCCGACGCCTACAACCAGAAGCTGTCGGAACGCCGTGCCGACGCCGTGCGCGACTACCTGGTCAGCAAGGGCGTCGACAAGGCCAAGATCGAGACCATCGGCATGGGCGAGAAGCAGCCCGTGGTGCAGTGCGACCAGAAGGCAATGAAGGCGCTGATCGAGTGCCTGCAGCCCAACCGCCGCGTCGACGTCGAAGTCAAGGGCGAGGCCAAGAAGTAATCAAACCAGCAGCATTTCTCCAGGAGCCCCGCGTAGTAGTGCGGGGCTTTTTTTCGCACGTCGAAGTGCACGTTTTGTGTGCAGTCGCGTTACTCTCCCAACAAACCGGCGACAGGCAACACACGCTTGTTGCGACGCGACGACAAAGTTCCGGCAGATCGTCGTTTCGCATTGATGCAGGTCAAGTGAAACGATTTGTCACAGGTGTAAAAAAGTCAAAGTGCGATTCACCCCTCGCGGACAGGCAGCAAGCAATAACGAAGTCGTTTTCAGGTGGCGAGATGCGGCGGTAGGGATCGTAACGCAGGTAGTTACAACGGGCATCAAAGGGGACTTCCACATGAGAATCAAATCCATCGTCACCGCCGGTCTGTTGGCGTTCGCAGCGGCGCTTGCGACATCACCCGCCTTCGCGCAGGAGAAGAAGGCAGCCGAGCCGTTGGCGGTGTGCGCGAACTGCCACGAGAAGCAGCAGAGCACCATTCTTCTGACCGGTCACGGCGCGAATTACGACGCGGCCGGCTCGACCTGCCAGACGTGCCACGGCAACGCAGCGGAGCACCTGAAGGACCCGATGAAGGCCAAGCCGATCAGCGCGCTGACCACGAAGGGCGCGACGGCCGCCGAGAAATCGGCCGTCTGCCTGACCTGCCATGCCGGACAGCGCCAGCTCGAGAACTGGTCGATCGCCAAACACCGCAAGGTCGACGTGTCATGCGTGAATTGCCATTCGATCCACGGCACGCAGACGGCGAGCAACAACAGTGAGATCAGGGACTCGTCGTTCGCGGCCGCGCCGTACACGACGACGGCAACGCAAGCTCGCCTACAAGACGTGCGTCGGTTGCCACACCGACGTCCGAGGCGAGATCCTCAAGCCGTCGCACCACCCGATCATCGAAGGCAAGGTCGGCTGCCAGGACTGCCACGACCCGCACGGTGCGCTGCAGAAGGCGAGCCTGCGCAACGAGTCGATCCATGACCTGTGCGTCACCTGCCACGCCGACAAGCGCGGCCCGTGGATCCACGAGCATCCCCCGGTGATGGAAAACTGCGCCACCTGCCATACGCCGCACGGTTCGTCCCACAGGGGCCTGCTCGCCCAGAAGCCGCCGGCGCTGTGCGCGGACTGCCATCCGGGCGGCCACACGCACGGGATCTATGACGGCAGGGGGACGCTGCCCAACGTGCTGCCATCGAATATCCGGTTTGAAGGAAGCGGCTGCGTCGGATGCCATCGGCAGATCCACGGCAGCAACGCGCCGGCATCCGCCTACGGCCAATTCTTCCTTCGCTGAGACCAGGGGACAATCATGAAAGTCAAGCTCATCGCCATTGTCGTGGCGAGCCTGTTCGCGCAAGGCGCGTACGCCCAAGACAATTTCCTGTGGGGCGGATCTCTCGAGGCCGGCGGCCGCGGCACGAACATCGACGGCGCCAACCGCAACGGCGGGGTCGGGCCCGCCACCACATCCACAACTCCCGCGTTTCCCACGCCGTACACCGGTCCGGTCGACGACGCCAAGGCGCAGGAGTACCAGGACATCAGGAGCGCGCCGATCGGCGTGATCGACATCCGCGGCAGCAGCCGCGCGTACTACCTGCGCGTGTTCGGCGAGGAGCTGGGCCGCGACGACCAGTTCATCAACGTCGTCGGCGGCGGCTACGGCGCATGGAAGGCGTCGATCTACAACAACAACATTCCGCACAACTACTCGTTCAACGCGTTGACGCCGCTGGCCGGCGTCGACGGCACGTTGCTGGTCGGGCCCGGCCTGCCCTATCCGCAGTCGCCGAACCCGAACAACTGGTACACGTTCAACTATGGGACCCAGCGCAACACGTGGGGCGGCAACGGCGAATTCTCGGGCAAGACGCCGTGGTTCATCCGCGCCGACTACAACGAGGTCAAGACCAACGGGATCAAGCCGGGCAGCGGCCAGCTCGGAACGGGCTCCGGCAACGGGCTGATCGAGCTCGGCATGCCGGTCGAATACAAGACGCAGAACACGACCATCGAAGGCGGCTACAACACCAAGCAGTACGGCTTCAAGGTCGCGTTCATCGACTCGAAGTTCACCGACGCCAACGACGTCGTGCAGTGGACGAACTTCTACATGCGCAGCGGCCTCGACTACTCGCTGCTGCCGCCGGACAACGAACTCAAGAAGTGGACGTTCAACGGATACATCAAGCAGCTGCCGTGGGACTCGGCGATCATCGCGCGCTTCACGCAGAGCAAGCTGGAGAACAGCTTCGCGATCGCGTCGACGAGCCTCAAGCCGACGGGGAACACGCCGTCCGGCCAGTTCATTCCGCCCGGCGTGGGCAACCTCGTCACGCAGCCGGACTCGGCGAACTTCAACGGCAACATCAAGACGACGACGGCCAACGTCGCGTGGAACGCGGCCCCGCATGGCGCAGCTCGACACGCGGGTCTACTACGACTACTACGATCTGCAGAACGACTCGACCAACGTCTCGTACGCGGCGGGCAGCCAGGGCAGCAGCTGCGCGACCCCGCCGGCCAACAGCGCGACGTGCTACACGATCGGGGCTCTCGCCGCACCCGAGGCCTTCCAGTACACGAAGAATTCCGCGGGTTTCGACGCGACGTGGGCGTTCAACCGCTACAACAAGCTGCTCGGCGGCTTCGACTGGACCAATGTCGATCGCCAGCTCGAGCCGGCGCCGAAGACGGACGACTACCGCTACTGGGTCGAGTACCGGAACACGGGCGGCTGGCCAGGCAGTTGGGCGAACGTGACCGGCCGGCTCAAGTACGAGTACTGGCAGCGGAGTTCCGACCTCGACCCCAGCGTCACCAACAACGCGAACAGCGAATCCGGCTCAGGTTCCTTACTACTTCACGGCCTACGACGTCTCCAACTTCGACCGCAACGTCGTCAAGTTCAACATCGACTGGACGCCGGATCCGATGTGGTTCGTGGGTTTCGGTGCAACGTGGCGGGATACCGACTACAAGGACAACTATTACGGGCGCGTGAACGACCACAGCCAGCAGTACGACGTGACGGCGTCCTGGGGCGACGACAAGCTCCGGATCACCGGCATCGGCAACTGGGGCAAGGTCAAGTTCGAGCAGGACTACCGCAACACTGCAACGGTTGCAGGGGTGCCTGGGGATCCGCTGCCCAGCGGGCCGACCAATCCCACCAACTTCAACTGGGGCACGCAGAACACGCAGGACGGCTGGATGGCCGCGGCGCTGGTCGACTGGGCGCCGACGGACAAGTGGATGGTGACGACGTCGTACTCCTACGGCAAGACCGGCGGCGGCGTGGACTTCAACTCCGCGTACTACGGCCCACCCTGTCCTGGAACTCCCCCGGCCTGCGCGGGCGGATTCACGCCCCCGGGAGGAACGCCTGGCCCGCTCGTCAACTACGACACCGACAACACGACGCTGCAGCGGTTCCAGATCAAGGGAACCTACAACTACAACAAGAAATGGTCCTTCACCGGCGGCTACGCGTACGAGAAGTACGACTACAGCGACGGCCAGATGGCGGGCTACTCGAGCTTCTACCCGTACTTCCAGAACCTCGGCAGCTCCAACATCAGCTGGTATTCGGGCGCATTCGCCAACCCGGCGTACACGACCAACCTGGTCTGGCTGACGGTGACGTACAAGTTCGATTCGCCGCCGCTGCCGATCGCCCCGCTGCAGGTCGCGGAAGCACCGGCCCCGGCGCCCGCGGCGAAACCCGCCCCGCCGCCGCCGCCGGCTTCCCCGCCGCCGCCGCCGCCGCAGGTGCAGAAGATCACGCTCGACTCGAAGGTCCTGTTCGACTTCGACAAGGCAGTGCTCAAGCCCGAAGGCAAGGCCGCCATCGACGCCCAGGTCGTCGGCAAGCTGGCGCAGGTGACCAAGCTCGACGTGGTCCTGGTCACCGGCCACACCGACCGCATCGGCTCCGACGCCTACAACCAGAAGCTGTCGGAACGCCGCGCCGACGCCGTGCGCGACTACCTGGTCAGCAAGGGCGTGGACAAGGCCAAGATCGAGACCATCGGCATGGGCGAGAAGCAGCCCGTCGTGCAGTGCGACCAGAAGGCGATGAAGGCGCTGATCGAGTGCCTGCAGCCCAACCGCCGCGTCGACGTCGAGGTCAAGGGCGAGACCAAGAAGTAATCAAACCAGCAGCTTTTCTCCAGGAGCCCCGCGTAGTAGTGCGGGGCTTTTTTTCGCGCGTCGAGCCGGTGCCGGCACGGCGGCTCGCGCGGCGCCTACGCGGCCGGCGCGTACAACGGCGTGTTGTCGATGTAGATCAGGTAATCCTGCACCAGCTTGCCTTGCATGTTGAAGACATTGACAAAGGGCACCGTCACTTTCCGGCCGTCCAGGCGGGTGTAGGTCACCACGCCCTGCGAGACCAAGTGCCCCGCCGGCTCCCAGTTGTTGAGGATGTCGTGGCGGCTGGAGTGGATGCTCGCGAAGAACCCGTCGACCGCGGCGCCGATCGCCGCGTGCCCGACCGCAGGCGGATAGTTGCCGAAGCGGAACTGCGCATTCTCGGTGAGGAAGGACAGGAAGCGCTTGGTGTCCTTGGCGTCGATCGCCTTGTACAGGTCTGCGGTCCAGTGGGCTTCAGGCATGCGGATTCCTTGGCGGGTGGGTATCGAAATCGGGCCGGCGCGGCGCTTCCGGCGTCGCTGGCGCAAACGCCGGCCCGGCGTCAATAGCGGCCGTGCTGCTTGTAGATGTAGTTCGTGAGCTCGATCGAATACATCGAAATGCGGCGCTGGATGTTGTGGGCAGTGCGGATGATCGCCCGCATGACCCGGTAGACGATGTCCGGATGCTTGGTCAGCAGCGATTCCAGCTGTTCCCGCTCCAGCCCGAACACCTGCGTGGGACCGCGCGCGACCAGCGATGCGTAATGCTCGGTGCTGTCGATGAAGCTCAATTCCCCCACCAGGTCGCCGGCATTCAGCGTGAACAGCGTGACCTCCTCGGGATTGCCGGCGTTGCGGACCACGGCCAGCGTCCCGCTCACCAGCACGTACAGGTGATTGTCGCGCGTGCCCTCCCCGACCAGGACCTCGCCATCGGCGAGCTTGCGCACCTTGATCAATTCGCTCAGGACCGCGGACTGGTCCGGCGTGAGCTCGGCGCCGATCTTGGACGCGCGCAGCATGTCGAGTTGTTCGAGATTGATCATGGCCAGTGGCTCCGGTTGGTTCGCAGGGTATTCATTGGGGCGGCGCGGCGGCCGGACCGTAGACGTCCCGGGCCCGGACGACGAACGCGTCGACCAGCGTATTGGTGATGCGGTCGAAGACGGTCCCGGCGACACGCCCCATCAGCGGGCTGTCGAATTCGTATTGCAGCCCGAACTCGATCTTGCACGCCGACGGCGCGAGTGGAGTCAGATGCCACTCTCCTTCGAACTTTCGAAACGGACCGCGCTCGAGAACGATGGCCATGAATTCCGGCCGCCGCTTGGGATTGCGCGTCGTGAGCTGGAAGCGCACGCCATGGAAGTCGACGGTGATCTCCGCGGCAACGGTTGCCTCATCCCGGGACAGGATGCTCGCATGCGCGCACCAGGGCAGGAATGCCGGGTAATTTTCGGCAGCCTCGATCAGGTCGAACATGTTCTCCGCCGAATGTTCGACGAGCGCCGATTTGCGAACGATCATCGCGCCGCGGCACTACCGCGCCGGTCCGGGCACGTCAGTGGAACCAGCGCCAGGCGACCAGCGAAATCGCGAGCAACACGCCGGACAGGCACGCCGCCGCGATGGTCTGCTGGATCGCAGGCGCCAGTTGCTGCGGGGATTCGGCGAAGCGCAGCAGGTCGCGGGACGCGCGCGCGGAGAGCAGCGCCGGCAGCAGCGCCACGAGCGCCGGCCACGGCAATGCGCCGGCAAGCACGGCGCCGAGAATCCACAGGTACGCGGCGACGGCGATGACCGGATACCCCCAGCGCGCGCGCGCGACGCCCAGGCGCACCACCCAGTGATGCTTGCCCACGGCCTCGTCCGCCTTGCGGTCGGGAAACTGGTTGATATAGAGAATGTTGGTGACCAGCAATGCGTAACCGGTCACCGCGATCAACGGAAACATCGACAGGCTGCCGCGCTGCACGAAATCCGCGCCGACGGCGATCAGCGCGAAACCCGCCCAGACGCAGGGCTCGCCCAAGCCCCGGCTGTTGAACTTGAGCGGCGGCGCCGAGTACGTCCAGCCCACGATGAGACCCGCGGCGCCGATCCAGATGAGACCGGAGGCGGACACGTGGGTGAGCCACAGGCCCGCCGCGACGACCAGCGCCAGCAGCACCACGCCGAACACGGCCGTCTCGCGCATCGTGAGCACGCCGTTCTGGATGAAGCGGCTGCCGCCGGTGAACGGAAACACGCGCTCGGTGTTGATCGCGTCCGTGCCGTTGAGCGCGTCGTAGTAGTCGTTCAGCACATTGATGCCCGCGTGCGCAACCAGCGCGAACACGACGGTCATCGTGCCGGTCGCCGCGTTCACGGCGACGCCGCTGGCATAGGCGGTCGCCAGTCCGATCAGCGCGGCGACGAAGGTGACCGAAAGGAATGGCGGGCGCGTCGCCAGGATGTAGCGCAGGGCCGGATTCGGCAGCGCCGCAAGGGTAGGTTCAGCGGGTGGCATTGAGCTTGTCTCCTCTGGCGGAATCGCGAGACGGTCCACCGGACGCCAAAGCCGGCCGCGGCCCATTCTCCCCGGAAAAACCGCACAACGGCCGTATGGTACCGGTAAGCAGCCGCCACGGGCGGCCGGCGGCCCCGATTCCCGATCGACGTCGAGGCTAGCGCCTTCGTCCCGGCGTTGCCTTGATCCACGTCAACGGGTACCGCGCGGCAACCGTTCAGGCTTGGAGCACGTGCAGGCGGCGGGGGTGGTTTGTTATTGCTCCCCGCGCATGCGCCCGGTTAAACTGCTCAAGTTTGCCGCCCCGCGCGGCGCCTCTGGAGGATGGGAACATGAAATTGATGATTATGGTGGCGGTCACGGCGGCGGCCCTGGGCTCCGCAGGCGCGGCAGTGGCCCAGGAAGCGCTCGCGAAGAGCAGCGGCTGTCTCAATTGCCATGCCGTCGACACCAAGAAGATGGGCCCCGCATTCAAGGACATCGCGGCCAAGTACAAGGGCAAGGCCGATGCGGAAGCGACGCTGGTCACGAAATTGACCACGGCGAAGGGACACCCCGAAGTCAAGGCGTCGCCGGACGACGTCAAGTCGCTCGTCAAGTGGGTTCTGGCGATGTGATTCGTGCGGCTTAGCGCCCGCGGTGAAGGCGGGCCGCGGCAACAGAAAAGCCGGCTCGCGCCGGCTTTTTTGTTTTGCGCGTGCGGGTCGGTGCGATGACCCTTAGCAGCGCCTGCAGTGCGCCTGACCTGCGCAGGAGCTCCGAAGCCCCGCCGAGGGGATTGCTGGCCCGAAAGCGATTACCGCCTGCGCCGCGAATACGCGAGTCCTGCGAGGCCCAAGGCGAGAAGCGCCAGCGAAGCTGGTTCAGGCACCGGCGCCGCGGTAACCGCGCGAAAATCAGCCCGCGTCCAAGTTTCGCCGTGGAAGATATCGGTCGTTGTGTTCAGAAACTGCGCGCCCCCCGAATCACAGACGTTGAAATCGCCCAAGCAGAAACCGGCCGTGATCACATCGGTATCGGCAGTTTGGTGCAACAGGCCCAGCACGATCGAGCCCGAGTACGCCGCCGGCAATACAAACTGATCCAGAAACGTCTGCGTCCCCAGAACGAAGTCCGCCCGGGAAAAGCTCACAATCGGTGCATTGAAGACCGACGACCAGCGCACTCGAAGTTCCACGACGTCGTTCTGGCCCCCATCGGTCAAGCGCACGCCATAGCTGTCAGCGATGCCCGGAGTCACGAAATCAAACAAGCCCAGCACGTCGAACGTCGAGTTCCTCTTGAGTCCGTTGACCAAGTCGTTCGAGTTATTGTTGGTTAACAGCGTGGCGCTGTTGAGGAGGACGGAGACTCCGAGGGCATTCTGACTCGGAGCATAACCATTCCCGCCGACTCGGAGCTTGCCGCCCGCCTCGCCGCCGGTGAAGTCGCCGTTCACAAAGTAGGTTCGAGAATCGGGTGAGACCGGCGGGGGATTGCCATCGTCAAAGGTGTCGTTGAAGAACAGGTTATTGTTCTTTTCGATATAGAACTGATCGATGTAGGCCGTGAACGGTGTCGCCTGTGCAGCACAACTTGCGACCACGAACGCTGCCGCCAGCAATCTGAAAGCGCATGTTCCCCGTCTTCCCCGCGATTGAAACGACATGAGATCCCCCCGATGATGTTGTTATCGCCTCGACCACGGGCAAATCTGACGTCGCCTCAGGCCGAGTTGCGCCCCCTACTAGAGAGAGCGTCAGAACCGGAACGCAAAGCGCACGCCACTTCCAGAACGTGTTGAATTCATGCTCTATTAGATTTTGGGATGAATGCTGTTGTAAGAATTGCCGCCGTTATAGCGCAGATCCAGCATATCAACCGCTATGCCGTTGAAGGCCTTGGCTTTTCAGCTTGCTAGGGTCGAAGCGAATGTTCCTGAATCCGCTACGGCCGTGCTTCTCGGCATCGGAGTTGCGGGTCTCGCGTTCTCGCGCCGCAAGCAATAGTCGATTGACTCCGCGAGATGCCGCTCGATCGCGGCGTTGACCTCGGGCGCATGCGTCAGCGGGCCCATATGGCCGGCGCCCGGGATCACCACGAGCCGGGCGGCAGGCATCAGCGTCGGTAAGGTGTCTGCAATCAGGCGCGTCGGCGCGGGCGCATGCTCGCCCCGCATGATCAGCGCAGGAAACCCGCAAATCGGCGTATGCGCTCGCCGGTGTCGGCTCGTCGATCAGCGCCCGAAAATCGAGCGGCCCTTTGGGCGTCCAGCGTGTCAGTGCGGCCTGCACGGACGGCCGCAGCGCTGCCCATGCGCCCCGCCCGCCCCAGTAGTCGACAAACGCACTCACCCCTCCGCGGTAATCGCCGGTGATCACGCCGTCGGCGATCTGCGCTGCAATCCCCTGGATTTCCGCAAGCGCGACAGCCCCGCGAGCGCCCATCGCCTTGAGCAGGTGGAATGCGGATGGCTCATAGAGCGTGAGGCTAGCAATCCGGTCAGGCCGCTCGACAGCGGCGCGCAGCGCGACACCCCCTCCGTAGGAGTGGCCGACAAGGTGCACTTTGCAATCGGAACGATCGATGAGTCCAATCGTCCTGGTGGCCTCATCTGCGAGGGTAAAGGCGTGCTCGCCGTTCCATGGACCCACGCTGTCGCAGCCGTAGTGCTCGGGCGCGACCAGTTGATAGCGCGAGGCGAGTACGGCGCCGAGCTGGCGCCACTGCGCGGCGCCGGCGCCGGAACAATGCAACGCGATTACCGGCGCGAGGTCTGTCGTGGCGGGGCTGTACTGCATAAGCATGCCTCTGATTCAATCGGCGATGAGCCAGCCTTCAAACTAATAGACATGTGCGGCAAGGAGACGTCACTGCGAGGCCATTGTTGTATCTTTTGTTTCAATCGCGCAGAAACGCTTCCAGCTCGCCGCGCCGCAAGTCCGTCTCGCTGTTCGATATTCCCGGCAGCACCGTCCGCCGCTGCCAAAGACCGTTGGCGGTCATCCCTGGCCAACATGTGGCGGGCCCGGTTTGAGCCCGGCTTGACCTGTCGACGGGGCCCTTGACGCAGGTCAACCGCGACAACGGGCCGCGGAATCATCCTAGGCGGCGATGGGTCCTCTCTGGATTTCGCTGCTGATGCTCGCCTCTTTCGCGGCGTTCGCGTACTTCGCCGCGCGGAAGCTTCGCATCGTCACGCACCTTGCGCCCGAGATGCGCTGGGACCACCCGGTTGCCCGGCTGGGCAGCGTCGTGACCAACGGCTTCCTGCAGTCCCGGATGATCCGGCGCGAGTGGAAGCCCGGGCTGATGCACGCGGTCATCTTCCTGGGCTTCATGTCCCTGCTCGCGCGCAAGCTGCAGCTGATCGTCATCGGCTACGACGAGCCGTTTGCCTTTCCCGGACTCGCCGGCGGGCTGTTCGCCGCCGGCAAGGACGTGGTCGAACTCGCGGTACTCGCCGCCGTCGGCTACGCCTTCTGGCGGCGCTACGTGCAAAAGCCGCGGCGGCTCGAGGCCAATCGCGAGGCGCTGCTGATCCTGTCGCTGATCACGGCGATCATGATCACCGACTTCCTGTTCGACGGCTTCCGCTTCGCGCTCTTCGCGGGCACCGATCCCGGCATCGCGCACGAGCGCGCGTTCGCCTTCGCCGGCAGCCGGGTGGGCGACGCGCTGTCCGTCTTGCCGCCGGAAGTCCAGCGCTTCGGCTACGTCGCTGTCGTACTGGACGCAACTCCTGCTCGTGTTCTCGTTCCTGGTCATCCTGCCGCTGGGCGAGCATTTCCACATCGTGACTGCGCTGCCGACGCTGTATTTCCGTCGCGGGCGTCCCGCCAATCGGGTGCCGTCGGTCGACCTCGAGAAGATGCTCGGCGACGATGCCGACGCCGCCGACCTGCGCGTCGGCGCACGCACGGCGAAGGACCTCACGTGGAAAGAAGGCCTCGACGTCTTCACCTGCACCGAGTGCGGCCGGTGCAAGGACGCCTGCCCGACGTTCCTCACCGGCAAGCCGCTGTCGCAAAAGTGGGTGCACGACAGCCTCAAGCACCACCTGCTGGAGCAGCGCGAGAACATCGTCACCGACGCAGCCCGCTGCCGACGCGCTGCCGCCGCTGGCCGGCGGCGTGATCAGCGACGACACGTTATGGGCGTGCACGACCTGCGGCTACTGCGAGGCGGCGTGCCCGATCGAGCTCGAGCATCTGCCGCGGTTCTTCCGCATGCGCCAGCACCGCGTGATGATGGACGGCGAGTTTCCGCACGAACTCAAGGCCGTCTTCGCGGCCTACGAGTCGCAAAGCAATCCGTGGGGATTGCCCGCGGACGCGCGCGCGGACTGGGCGCGCGGAACTTGGCGTGCCGATCGTCACCACGCCCGAGCAGGTGAAGGAACTGGACTACCTGTACTACGTCGGATCTGCCGAATCCTTCGATCCGCGCGGCCAGAAGGTCGCCCGCGCCATCGTCGACATCCTGCGCGAGGCCGGGGTCAGGTTCGGCATTCTCGGCACGGCCGAAACGTCGACGGGGGAATGCGTTCGCCGCGCCGGCAACGAAATGCTGTTCCAGCAGCTGGCCGGCGACGCTGGTCGGCACCCTCAACGGGCTCGGCGTCACGCGGATCGTCACGGGCGACCCGCATGCGTTCAACACGTTGCGCAACGAATACCCGGAGTTTGGCGGCCGCTACGAGGTGATCCACCACACACAGCTCATCGCGCGGCTGCTCGCCGAGGACCGGATCCGCGTTGCGCCCGCATTCGAACGCGTCATCTATCACGAGCCGTGCTATCTGGGCCGGCACAACGGCGAATTCGAAGCACCCCGCGCGATCCTTCGCCAGGTCGACGCGCGACGCGCCGCTCGAATTCGCGCTTTCACGCGAAAAAGCGATGTGCTGCGGCGCCGGAGGGGCGCGGATGTGGCTCGAGGAACGCATCGGCACGCGAATCAACGTCGCGCGCGTCGAACAGGCGCTGCCGCAGTCGCCGCGCGTGCTGGCCACGGCCTGCCCGTATTGCGCCGTGATGATGTACGACGGCGTGTCGGCGGTGGGGCGGACAGATGACATCGCCGTGCGCGACATCGCGGAGCTCGTCGCCGAGACAATGGTGCGCGGACCCAGGACGGCGCCGGCAGCCGCCCGCTAGACGAAGGTCCAGCTTATGTTCGCGGCTCCGATGTCCAAGCGAGGCTAGTGCGCAACGGCGAACTGCGTCTGGATGACGTCCGCCTTGCCCGGCCGGGTAATGCGCAACGCCACCTGGAACGGCCCTGCGCCGGCCATCGCGAAGTAGTTGCCGTAGCTCGGCGCACTTCCAATCGCATTGGCCTGCAGCGTCTTTTCCGGACCTGCGCCCGCCGCGGTCGACACGCGCGCCTTCACCACGGCATCGCCGATGCGCTTGCCGTTGTCGGCGTCGAACAAGCTGACCGTCACGTAATACTGGTCGGGCGTCGCCGGGGCATCGCCGTACGCGCTCTTCGGATACTGCTTGGCATTGCCGCGGATCACTTCCGCGGAAACGACGCCGAAATTGATCGTCATGCCCTCGACGATCCGGAGGTTCGGGCCGCTCGCGCCGGCCGCACCGACGCGCGCCGGCGCGGCGGTGCCATTGAACATATAGACGATCGCCGCGCGCAATTCGGCATCGGTGAGATTCGCCGAGCCGCCGCGGGAAGGCATCCCGCCGTGACCATTGATGGCGGAACGCACCAACGGGTCGAGTCCCTGCGCGAGCCGTGGAATCCAGGCAGCCGTGTCGCCGGTCTTTGGCGCGCCGCCGACGCCCGTTTCGTGACATTTGCCGCAGTGGAGGCCCACGACCTGCTCGCCCCTGCGTTCGGTAGCCGCGCTCGACCTGTCGATGGGCTCGATCCAGTCGCCGCCGGACTGATTGACCATGTAGGTGATGGCCCGCTCGATCTCGAAATCGGTCACGCCGGAATTGCCGCCGTGCGGCGGCATCTTGCGGATGCCGTTGATCGCGTTGCGGGAGAGGCTGGAAAGTCCCTGCGCTGTCCGCTTTTCCCAGGCCTTCTTGTCGCCGATCTTTGGCGCACCGTTGGCGCCCGAACCGTGGCAAGCGATGCAGGCGGCGTCGACCACGGCCTTGCCGCTGCGCGCCTCGTTCTGGGCGCCTGCCGCAACGGGCGAATTGACGAGCATTCCGGCGGCGAGCGCGATCGTTCCGAGTTGCAAGATGCGGCGCGAATTGAGATGTGTCTTCACGTGAGCCTCCCTTTGCAATCGGGCGCCGCCACCATGCGCTGTCGCCGTCACGGCGATGCCCAATGAACTTCGATCCCGGGCGCCGTCTGCTGCGGCGCATGCTCCGGCGCCCCGTCCTTTTGGTACCTGTACCCGAGACGTAGCCAAGGCGCGTTGACGTGGGTCAATCCGGCGACAGAATCGCCGCGTGGAAGAGGCAGCGCGCGCACCCGTTCGCCGTGGAATCGACCCGTTCTTTTCGCACTGATTTGCTCCTTCTGTACCGGTTGATCCACGTCAACCAGGCGACCACGCGAGCATGTCAACATTCCTGCGACCTCCACCGTAACGCCTCGCTTGTTGCGGCGCCGCGAACGCAAGACGCCAATCCACGCGCATCACATCCCGGAACCCCGATGACAACCCTCCGCTCGCTCGCAGTCCAATGCGCGTTGCTGGTGCTGCTGGGCCTGCTGTTCTTCGCCGCAACGCCTGCCAGATCGGCCACGCCTGCCGCCGCGCCGGCGATGGGTGTGAACGAAACCTGCCTCATGTGTCACGCGGACAAGGACGCCAAGAGCGCGGCCGGCAAGTCCATCGCCGTCGACGCCGACAGGTTCAAGGCGTCGGTCCACGGCGGCCTTTCGCTCAAATGCACCGACTGCCACAGTGACGTGTCGGCGCAGAAGCTGCCGCACGCCGACAAGCTGAAGCCCGTCGACTGCGCGGCCTGCCACGACAAGGCCGTCGCCGCCTACGCCGGCACCGTGCACGGCCTGGCACGCAAAGGCGGCAATAACGTCGCGGCGAAGTGCACCGATTGCCACGGCACCCATGACATCAAGCGCTCCAAGGATGCCGACTCGCGCACGAACCACGCGAACATCGAAGCCACGTGCTCCAAGTGCCACGGCAGCGACGCCGTCGTCGCCCAGGGCAACCTGCCGGGCGGCAACGTCGGCACGAAATTCCACGACAGCATCCACGGCAAGGCGCTCAAAGGCGCCGCGCAGGGTTCGGCGCCGACCTGCAACAACTGCCACGGGTCGCACGACATCCGCGCCAAGGGCGAAGCGGCGAGCCACACGAGCCGCGCCAACATACCCGCCACCTGCGGGTCCTGCCACAAGCCCGAGAGCGCGGCGTTCCTTGCCGGCCAGCACGGCAAGCTGCGCCAGGACGGCAACATGGCCGCGCCCGGCTGCACCGATTGCCATTCGGCGCACGGCATCCAGCAGCACGAGTCGGCAAAGTTCCAGGTGGACGTGATCAAGGAATGCGGCACGTGCCACTCGGATTACCTGAAGACGTACCGCGACACGTTCCACGGCCAGGTGACGGCGCTCGGCTACGCACGCATGGCGACCTGCGCTTCCTGCCACGGCGCGCATGACGTACTGCCCGCGTCGAATCCGGCGTCGAAGGTGTCGAAGGAAAACCGGCTGAAGACGTGCCAGCAGTGCCACGCGGGCGCATCGGCCAACTTCGCGAGCTTCGATCCGCACGCGAACCGGCATGACAAGGCACGCAACCCGCTGTACTACTACGCCGCGCTGTTCATGGAGCTGCTGCTCTTCGGCGTGTTCACGTTCTTCGGCATTCACACGGTGTTCTGGTTCTACCGTGAGGTGCGCGAGAAATTCGGTGGACGCGGCCGGCCGTCAGGCGGCGGCAACGACGAGGGGAAACACTGATGGCAATCGCGACGGCGCATCCTGCGGCAGCCGCACCCGGCGTGGCGCAACGGTACTATCGCCGCTTCAGGCCCGCGGAGCGCGTGCTGCACGCGTTGCTGATGCTGAGCTTCGTCGGCTGCGCGTTGTCCGGCCTGCCGCTGATCTTCGCTGACCGTCCCTGGGCGGCCACGCTTGCCCGCATCCTGGGCGGCTTCGAGGGCGCGGGACTCGTGCATCGCGTCTGCGCGTTCGTCATGATCGTCGTATTCGTCACGCACGTCGTGATGGTCTTCGGGCGGGCGATCGCCGGAGGCCGCCTCATGGGCGTCCTGTGGGGACCCGACTCGATGGTGCCGCAGCCGCAGGACATCATCGACATCTACCGCAACTTCAAGTACTTCATCGGCATCGGCCCGCGGCCCCAGTTCGACCGCTGGACCTATTGGGAGAAATTCGACTACTGGGCGGTGTTCTGGGGGATGTTCATCATCGGCGGGTCCGGGCTCCTGCTCTGGTTCCCGGTGTTCTTCTCCAAGGTGCTCCCCGGCTGGATGTTCAATATCGCCGCCCTCGTCCACGGCGAGGAGGCGCTGCTCGCCGTCGGCTTCATCTTCACGTTCCACTTCTTCAACGGCCACCTGCGGCCAGCCAAGTTCCCGATGGATACGGTCGTCTTCACCGGCCGGATCTCGGAACACGAACTCAAGGACGAACGGCTGGTCCAGTACGAACGTCTGGCCAGGGAAGGTCAGCTGGCGCCCGCGGAAACTACGCCGCCTTCCAGCGAGTCCCGGTGGTTCGGCTGGGTCATCGGCGGCTTGGCGCTGGCGCTCGGCATTGTCGCGATCGTCCTGATCGTTTCGAGCCTCTTCTAGATATAATCGGGCCGGACGCCGACGTGACACTCGGCGTGTGAAACAATCGCACGTGCGAACCATGGGGAGTCGGCGATGAAGTTCAGGCTGGGAAAGCGCACCGTCATGATCGGTACCGCGATGACGATCGTCATCGCCGGAATCGCGCTCGCGCTGATTGGCGCCGGCGGCATCGTCGCGTGGGAATACAGCAACAGCAACGCGTTCTGCACCAACCAGTGTCACGCAGTCCATCCCGAGGAGCCGGTTGCGCATGCGGCGGCGTTCCACGCGCGCGTCAACTGCGTCGAGTGCCACATGGGGCGCCTGTCGACCTTGGAGCTGATGGCGATCAAGCCGACGCATATCAACGAACTCTGGGGAATGATCGCCGGCTACGAGCGTCCGACCGTGACCCACAGCCTCCGTCCGGCGCGCGAATCCTGCGAGGCGTGCCACTGGCCCGAAGCTCGCCACGACGACACCATTCGCACGAAGTATCGCTACGCAGCGGACGCGAAGAGTACCGAGGGCAAGACGACGCTGCAGATGCACACCGGGTCGGGCCCGGCGCTCGCCAGCGGCGACAAGGACGTCACGCCGCAGCTGCGCCCCGGCGGCGCCGTTGCCAAAGGCATTCACTGGCATATCGCTCAGGACGTCGAGTACGTCGCGCTCGACCCGATGAAGCAGAAGATCGCGCTGGTCGAGGTTCGCGGCTACGACGGCAAGGTGAAGGCGACCTACTTCGATGCAACCGCCGGCGTCTCCCGCGCCGACGCGGAGAAGATGCCGCGAAGACGGATGGATTGCATCGACTGCCACAACGCCGTGGGCCATCCGTTCACCAATCCGGCGAGGCTCGTCGACGACGCGATGGAGGAAGGACGCATCGATCGGAGCCTGCCGTCGATCAAGGCGCGCTCGGACGCGATCATCGAGAAATCGGCGGGCATCGGCGGCCCGGACAAGGAGCGGGCGGCAAAATTCGCGCAGATAATCGGCGCCGCGGCACCGAAGGAAGTTTCGGCAAAGACGAAGGACGCCGAGAAGAAATTCGCCGATTCGATGCAACAGATCCTGATGCTGACGTCGTTCTCCGGGGAGGTCAAAGGCAAGCCGCTCACCTGGAAGGACTTTCCGAACAACGTCGGGCACATGGATTCCCCCGGCTGCTTCCGCTGCCATGACGGCAAGCACATGAACGAAAAGGGCGAGGCGGTGCGACTGCAGTGCACGCTGTGCCATGCGCTACCGCAGGTCGAGCGCGAAAACGGTCAGCGGTCGGTCGCGTCGACGGTCTCACCCGGCATGACGCCGCCGGGCAGCCACGAAGCGCCCAACTGGATGCACGATCACCGGTCGAAGGTCGACGATAGCTGCGCGATGTGCCATGGTCCCATCAAGTGGGGGACGGAAGGCGGGAATTTCTGCGCCAATCCTGCCTGTCACGGCCGCAAGTGGCCCGAGCTCTCGCTCGACGCCAAGAAGAGCTAGAGCGACACCGACACGGCGCGGTGCGCCCAACAAAAAAGCCGGCGGACGCCGGCTTTTTTGTCGGCTCAACCGTGCGTCATTGGGCCAGCACCCACTTCACCAGCGACTTCAGATCGTCGCCCGAGACCTTGACCGCCGGGTGACCCTTGGCCGCGGCGAGGTTCGCCACGATCGTCGCTTCGGCATCGGCCTTGCCCTTGTACTTCGCCGAGATGTCCTTGAACGACGGACCCATCTTCTTGGTGTCCATGGCGTGGCAGTTCATGCAGCCGCTGCTCTTGGCCAGCGCTTCCTGCGCGTTGGCGACTCCGGCCGCGGCGATGCCGGCCACGGCAATTACCGCTATGACGATCGACTTCATGCTATCTCCTTCGGGGTTGGTGAGGCGTACCGGCCACCCCGTCATGGAGCGACCCGTGAACCATCACTAGACACCCTGGCGGATTTTTTCGCCTTGACACATGTCAAGCACGCGCCGAATGGGCCCGCCCGGCGCGTTCCGTGGCCGCTGCGCGATTGCTATAAACTGACGGCATGAACCCACTGACCCCCGCCAGTCGCCGCGAATTGCGCGCCAAGGCGCACCACCTGCAGCCGTTCGTCACCATCGGCCAGCATGGTCTTACGCCTGCGGTCCTGCACGAGATCGACCTGGCGCTGCTGAAGCACGAGTTGATCAAGGTCCGCGTGTTCAGCGATGCGCGCGACCAGCGCGAGGCGATGCTGGAACAGGTATGCGCGGACATGGAATGCGCGGCCGTCCAGCACCTGGGAAAGGTGCTGGTGCTCTGGCGGCCCAATCCCGAACTGAAGAAGCCCGCGCCGCGCCCGGCGAAGGCCGCGTCCAAGCCCGCAAAGCCGGGTGCCAAGCGGCCCAAGGCCGCGCGTACCGGCCCGCGCGCAGCCGGTCGACCCGGTGCGCGAGCGCCGTCGCGGCACGACTCCGGACGCCTTGCATGCGGGCAAGGGGACTCGCGGCGCCGCGCGTTTTGCGGCCCCGGCGGACGAATTCAAGGCTGCGCCAAAGACCGTTCGCGCCGCGACCGGCACCGGCGGCATGGCACGCGGCGCCGCAGGGACGTCGCGCCAGAAGATCCGCGCGCGCGGTGCGGCTGCGCCGGCATTCGGCGACGCCTCCGGTCCGCGCTTCGAGGCGCCCGCGGAACGGCGCAAGTCGATCCTACACGCCGAAGACCAAGGCCAAGTCGTTCAGTGCCAAGCCCAATCCCCGCGAGGCCTGGGCCAAGAAGCCGCCGGCGGGCGGCGCCAAATCGGCCACACCGCGGCGCCGCCGCAAGACCTAGAACCCGCGAGCACGCGATTCGCATCTACGCCGATGGGGACCCGGCGACCGCTCGACGCGACCGCGATCGCGTTGATGATCCTGCTGTCGTCGCTGTGGGGATTCCAGCAGGTCGCCATCAAGCTCGCCGCACCGGGCATATCGCTGGTGATGCAGGGGGCGATCCGGTCCGGCATCGCCTGCGTGCTCGTGATGGCCTGGGCACGCGTGCGCGGCATCGCGCTCGTGCAACGCGACGGCACGCTCGCTCCGGGCGCGCTCGCCGGTCTGCTGTTCGCCGGCGAATTCGCGCTGATCTACGCCGGCCTCGCCCACACGACGGCGGCGCGCATGGTCGTGTTCATCTACCTGGCGCCCGTCCTGACCGCGCTCGGCCTCGCGTGGTTCGTCCCCGGCGAGCAATTGCGCGCAGTGCAATGGGCAGGCGTCGCGCTGGCCTTCGGCGGAATCGTCGTCGCGTTCGGCGAAGGGTTCGGCGTCGAACGCATCGACGTTGCTCGGTGACGTGTTCGGCATCGCGGCCGCGTTTGGCTGGGCGGCGACGACCGTCCTGATCCGCGCCACGAAGCTCGCCGGCATCGCCGCCACGCGCGTGCTGTTCTATCAGCTGGCCGTATCGGCGGCGCTGCTGCCGCTCGTGTCGGCGCTGCTGCGCGAACCGGGAGTCGTCGCCTGGACACCCGTGGCGCATGGCAAGCATCGCGTTCCAGTCGGTCGTCGTCGCCTTCGCGAGTTACCTGACGTGGTTCTGGCTGCTGACGCGCTACAGCGCGAGCCGGCTGGCGGTCTTCTCGTTCCTGGCGCCGCTGTTCGGCGTCGCTTTCGGGCACCTGGTCCTGGGCGACCGCGTCGGGCCGGCGTTCCTGGCCGCGACGTCGCTCGTCGGCGCGGGCATCGCGCTGGTCAACGTCGCGCGCGCCCGCGGTCCGAGCCTAGCCGTAGCGCACCGCCAGCACGTCGTAGCTGCGCACGCCGCCGGGCGCCTGCACGTCCGCCGTGTCGCCTTCGCTCTTGCCGATCAGCGCGCGCGCAATCGGCGAACTGACGGAAATCTTGCCGTGCTTGATGTCGGCCTCGTCGTCGCCGACGATCTGGTAGGTGACCGTGTCGCCGCTCTCGGCATCTTCCAGGTCCACGGTCGCGCCGAACACGACGCGGCCGTCGGCGTCGAGCGACGCGGGGTCGATCACCTGCGCATTGGCCAGTTTCGACTCCACTTCGGAGATGCGGCCCTCGATGAAGCCCTGGCGCTCCTTCGCCGCATCGTAGTCCGCGTTCTCCGAAAGGTCGCCGTGCGAGCGCGCCTCCGCGATCGCCGAGATGACCGAGGGCCGCTCGATCGTCCTCAGCCGGTGCAGTTCGGCCTTGAGGCGCTCGGCGCCTTCGACCGTCATCGGGACTTTTGCCATGTATCAACTCAATTCTGGTCATTGCGTGTGCATGTCCAGCCGCTCGTGCAGCTGCTGGATCGAATACGGCACCAGGCCGCGCATCACGCGCATGCCGATCGCCGCGGCGCGCGCACCGGCCAGCGTCGTGTAGGTCGGGATCTGGTCGACCAGCGCCGCGCGGCGGATCACGTAGCTGTCCTGGATCGCCGCGCGCTTTTCCTCGACGGTGTTGACGACCAGCGCGATCTCGTCGTTCTTCAGCATGTCGACGATGTGCGGCCGCCCTTCGGCGACCTTGTTGACGATCGCCACCGGCACGCCCGCCAGCGACAGCGCGGTCGCGGTGCCCCGCGTGGCCACCAGCGCGAAGCCCAGGTCTGCAAGCATCTTCGCGATCTCGATGACCTTGGCCTTGTCGGCGTTCTTCACGCTGATGAATGCGCGGCCGCCTTCCGGCAAGCTTGACGCCGGCCGCGAGCTGGCTCTTCACGAACGCCTCGCCGAACGACTCGCCCACGCCCATGACTTCGCCGGTGGACTTCATCTCCGGCCCGAGGATCGTGTCGACGCCGGGAAACTTGATGAACGGGAAGACGGCTTCCTTCACCGAGAAGTACGGCGGCAGGATTTCGCCGGACTCGCCCTGCTGCCTTGAGCGTGGTGCCGACCATGCAGCGCGCGGCGATCTTGGCCAGCGGCCGGCCGGTCGCCTTCGACACATAGGGCACGGTCCGCGACGCGCGCGGATTCACTTCGAGCACGTAGACCACGGCGCGGCCTCGCGCCGTCGAACTGGATCGCGAACTGGACGTTCATGAGGCCGACGACGTTCAGCCCCTTGGCCATGGCCACCGTCTGCCGCGCGCAGCTCCTCCTGAATTTCCGGCGTCAGCGAATACGGCGGCAGCGAACACGCGGAATCGCCGGAGTGCACGCCCGCCTGCTCGATGTGTTCCATGATGCCGCCGATGAGCACGTCGGTGCCGTCGCAGATCGCGTCGACGTCGACCTCGGTCGCGTCGTTCAGGAAGCGGTCGAGCAGCACCGGCGAATCGTTGGACACGCTGACCGCCTCGCGCATGTAGCGCTCGAGGTCGCGCTGCTCGTGCACGATCTCCATCGCGCGCCCGCCCAGCACGTACGACGGCCGCACCACCAGCGGATAGCCGATCTCGGCGGCCGCGGCCATCGCCGCCGCTTCCGTGCGCGCCGTGCGGTTCGGCGGCTGCTTCAGATTCAGCCGGTGCAGCATCTGCTGGAAGCGCTCGCGGTCCTCGGCCATGTCGATCATGTCCGGCGTCGTGCCGATGATCGGCACGCCGAATTTCTCGAGATCGCGCGCGAGCTTGAGCGGCGTCTGGCCGCCGTACTGGACGATCACGCCCCACGGCTTCTCCACATGGACGATCTCCAGCACGTCCTCGAGCGTCACCGGCTCGAAATACAGCCGGTCCGACGTGTCGTAATCGGTGGACACCGTTTCCGGATTGCAGTTGACCATGATGGTCTCGAAGCCGTCTTCGCGCAGCGCCATCGCGGCGTGCACGCAGCAATAGTCGAATTCGATGCCCTGCCCGATGCGGTTCGGCCCGCCGCCCAGCACGAGAACCTTCTTCCTGGTCGGTGGGCTCCGCCTCGCACTCTTCCTCGTACGTCGAATACATGTACGCGGTCCGCGTCGCGAATTCCGCGGCGCACGTGTCGACGCGCTTGTAGACCGGCCGGATGCCGTCGCGCGTGCCGGCGCGCGCGCACGTCGGTCTCGGTCACCTTGAACAGGTAGGCGAGCCGGCGGTCGGAAAAGCCCTTGCGCTTCAGTTCGCGCAACTCGGCGGCGCTGATCGAGTCGAGCGTGCGCTTGTCGAGCTTCAATTCGAGGTCGACGATTTCCTTGATCTGCGCCAGGAACCACGGGTCGATCTTCGTGTGCTGGTGGACCTCCTCCAGCGTCATGCCGATGCCGAAGGCGTCGGCGACGTACCAGAGGCGCTCGGCGCGCGGATACGCCAGCTCGTCGGCGATCTTCTCCGGATCGACGGTCTTCAGGTTGAAGCCGTCCACGCCGACCTCGAGCCCGCGCAGCGCCTTCTGCAGCGACTCCTGGAACGTGCGGCCGATGGCCATCACTTCGCCGACCGACTTCATCTGCGTCGTCAACCGGTCGTCGGCCTGCTTGAACTTCTCGAACGCGAAGCGCGGCACCTTGGTGACGACGTAGTCGATCGTCGGCTCGAACGACGCCGGCGTCTGCCCGCCGGTGATGTCGTTGCGCAATTCGTCGAGCGTATAGCCCACCGCGAGCTTGGCGGCGACCTTGGCGATCGGAAAGCCGGTGGCCTTGGACGCCAGCGCCGACGAACGCGACACGCGCGGATTCATCTCGATGACGATCATCCGGCCGTCGGCGGGATTGATCGCGAACTGGACGTTCGAGCCGCCGGTGTCCACGCCGACCTCGCGCAGCACGGCGATCGACGCGTCGCGCATGATCTGGTATTCCTTGTCCGTCAGCGTCTGCGCCGGCGCGACGGTGATCGAGTCCCCGGTGTGCACGCCCATCGGGTCGAGGTTCTCGATCGAGCAGACGATGATGCAGTTGTCCTTCTTGTCGCGGACAACCTCCATCTCGAACTCTTTCCAGCCGAGCAGCGATTCCTCGATCAGCAGTTCGTGCGTGGGCGACAGGTCGAGCCCGCGCTTGCACATCTCGATGAATTCGTCCTTGTTGTACGCGATGCCGCCGCCGGAGCCGCCCAGCGTAAACGACGGGCGCAGCACGGCCGGGAAAGCCGATGTCGGCCTGCACTTCCAGCGCCTGCTCGATGTTGTGCGCGATGCCGGAGCGCGCGCTGCCCAGTCCGATGCGCGTCATCGCGGCCTTGAACTTCTCGCGGTCCTCGGCCTTGTCGATGGCCTTCTTGGTCGCGCCGATCAGCTCGACGTCGAACTTGTTGAGGATTCCTTCGCGCGCCAGGTCCAGCGCGCAGTTCAGCGCCGTCTGCCCGCCCATCGTCGGCAGCAGCGCGTCCGGGCGCTCGCGCTCGATGATCTTCGCGACCATCGGCCACGTGATCGGCTCGATGTACGTGACGTCGGCCATTTCCGGGTCGGTCATGATCGTCGCCGGATTGCTGTTGACGAGGATGACGCGATAGCCTTCCTCGCGCAGCGCGCGGCACGCCTGCGCGCCCGAATAGTCGAACTCGCACGCCTGCCCGATGATGATCGGGCCGGCGCCGATGATCGAGGATGGACTGGATGTCGGTGCGCTTGGGCATGGCTACGCCGTCGTCCTGTCGCCATCGACTTCACGAAGCGGTCGAACAGGTACTTGAGATCGTGCGGACCGGGACTCGCTTCCGGGTGCCCCTGGAAGCCGAACGCGGGACGATCGGTGCGCGCGATACCCTGCAGACTGCCGTCGAACAGCGACACGTGCGTGATGCGCACGTTGGCGGGCAGCGTGGCCGCGTCCACGGCGAAGCCGTGGTTCTGGCTGGTGATCAGCACCTGGCCGGTGTCCGGTCGAGCACCGGATGATTCGCGCCGTGATGCCCGAATTTCATCTTGACCGTGCGCGCGCCGGAGGCCAGTCCGAGCAACTGATGGCCGAGGCAGATGCCGAACGTCGGCATGCCGCTGTCGACGATTTCGCGGATCGCCGCGATCGCGTACGTGCAAGGCTCCGGGTCGCCGGGACCGTTGGACAGGAATACGCCGTCCGGCGCAGCGCGAGCACGTCCGCGGCCTTGGTCTGCGCCGGAACGACGGTCAGCTTGCAGCCGCGATCGGCCAGCAGGCGCAGGATGTTGTGCTTGATGCCGTAGTCGTACGCGACGACATGGAATTGCGGCGGCGGGCGCCTTCGCGTAGCCACGCCTCGAGTGCCCAGCCCCCTTCGCTCCAGTCATAGCGCTGCGTGCACGACACGACCTTCGCGAGGTCCAGTCCCGCCATCGACGGCGCCGCCCGCGCCTTCGCGATCGCGTCCGCCACGTCCGCCTCGCCCAATGTCGGCGCCGGCGACGATGCAGCCGTTCTGCGCACCCTTTTCGCGCAGGATGCGCGTCAGCTTGCGCGTGTCGATGTCGGCGATGCCGATCACGTTGTTGTCGCGCAGATAGTCGCCGAGCGTGCGCGTTGCGCGCCAGTTCGACGCGAGCCGCGGCAGGTCGCGGATGACGAGACCCGCCGCGAAGATGCGCGCCCGATTCGACATCCTCGCCGTTGACGCCCGTGTTGCCGATATGCGGATAGGTCAGCGTGACGATCTGCCCCGCGTAGGACGGATCGGTCAGGATTTCCTGGTAGCCGGTCATGGCCGTGTTGAAGACCACTTCGCCGGTCGTGCTGCCGAGCGCGCCGATCGCGCGTCCGCGAAACACCGTCCCGTCGGCCAGCGCGAGCAACGCAGGCGTGGTCGGCGGCGAACAGCGCGGCAGAGGTGCGGTCGCGGCGACTGGACGGTGCGCGTTCGGGAGCGTTCATGGTGCGCGTGGGACGAACGGTTGACGTGCAAACGGGGAAGGCTTGGCCTTCCCCGCTGTATCTGGCGAATTATACCCCGAACCGGTCCGCCTCTCAAGGCGGCGCCCGCGCGCCGCGACGTCGCCTGCGCTCAGTACGCCGCGCTGAAGCCCCCGTCCACGTACAGCAGGTGGCCCGTGACGTAGTTCGCCGCTCGGAGGCCAGGAACACCGCCGCGCCGGCGATTTCCGGCGGATCGCCCCAGCGTCCGGCCGGCGTGCGCTTCTCCACCCACGCGGAGAATTCGGCATTGCCGATCAGCGGCGCTGTTCATCTCCGTCTTGAAGAAGCCCGGCGCGATGCCGTTGACCTGCACGTTGTGCGGCGCCAGTTCGACGGCGAGCGCGCGCGTCATCATCTTGAGTCCGCCCTTGCTCGCGGCGTAGGCGACGATGTTCGGCCGGCCGATATCCGATGCCAGCGAGCAGATGTTGATGATCTTGCCGCGGCGACGCGCCTTCATTCCCGGCACGACCGTGCGCGCGACCAGGAACGGACCGTCGAAGTTGGCGTCCTGCAGCGTGCGCCACTCGGCGAGCGTGTATTCGTCGAAAGGCTTGCGGATGTTGATCGCGGCATTGTTGACCAGGATGTCGACCGGCCCGAGCGTGCGTTCGATTTCGGCCATTCCGGCGCTCACCGCGGCCTCGTCGGTCACGTCGAAGGCGCAGACGCTCGCCGCATGACCGTCCGCGACCAGCGCCGCGGCGGCGGCGTCGAGCTTCGCGCGATTGCGGCCGTTGATGACGACGCGCGCACCGGCGCGCGCCAGACCGCGCGCGATCGCCAGACCCCAGTCCCGAGCCGCCGCCGGTGACGACCGCGAGCGCGTCCGGAAAGATCAAAGGGATGGTCGACCGCCATGGCTCAGTCCCCTCATCGCAATCCCAAGACGTCCTGCATGTCGAAGAGGCCGGTCTTCCCTGCGGCGCGCTTGCGCGGCGACGAACACGGCGGCGCGCAGCGCGCCGCTCGCAAAATTCTGCCGCGACGTCGCGCGATGCGACGAGCTCGACGCGCTCGCCGGTGCCCGCGAAGACCACCGTGTGCTCGCCGACGACGTCGCCACCGCGGAGCGACGCGAACCCGATGGCGCCCGGCGCGCGCTCGCCCGTGTGGCCTTCGCGCGCGTACACGGCGCAGTCGGCGAGCTTGCGGTCCCGTCCCGGCGGCGGCGGCATCGCCCAATTGCAGCGCCGTGCCCGACGGCGCGTCGACCTTGTGCCGGTGGTGCATCTCGACGATCTCGACGTCGTAGTCCGGCCCGAGCCTGCGCCGCGGCCTGCTCGACCAGCGACAGCAGGACGACCACGCCGACGCTCATGTTCGCCGCACAGACGATCGGCACGCGACTGTCGCGTGCTTTGCCAGATCGGCTTTCTGCGCATCGTTCAAGCCGGTGGTGCCGACCACGACGCCCACGCCGGCCGCCGCGCACGCCTGCGACGTGCGCCAGAGTGCCTTCGGGCCGCGTGAAGTCGATCAGGACGTCGGCGCCGCGCAGCGCCGACGCGAATGTCGTGGCCGACGGTGACGCCGGTGGCGCGGCCAAAGCGTCGCCGGCGTCGTGGCCCTCCGCCGGGCTGCCGTCGACGTCCAGCGCCGCGGCCAGCGCGACACCGGGCTGCGCGAGCGAGGCCTCGATCAGCGCCTGACCCATCCGGCCCCCGGCGCCGGCGATGGCGAGCCGGACTGCGTCCATGGTCAGGGAACCGGCGGTCGCCGATGGGCTGCCGATCTTGTTGAACCAATCGATGACCTTGCCGATGAAGCCGGCATCGTCGCCATAAGGATCGTCGGGCAACGCGCGCGTCGCGGCGGTCCGGTTCAGTTCCTGCACCGACTTCGGCATTTCGTCGCCTTCCCAGCGGGTCAGCGCGTCGTCCTTGAAATAGACGGTGAACTGGCGGTGGGTCTGCAGCCGGCCGTTCTTGCGATACTCGTACGAGATAATCCCAGCGGTTGTCGCGGAACACGCTGGTGATGAGCGGCGTGCCGAGCACCAGCCGGACCTGCTGCTTGGTCTGGCCCTCCTTCAGCTTGTCGACCATGTCCTGCGAAAGGTAATTGCCCTGGTTGATGTCGAGTCTTGTACACGCCGAACTGGCTGACGTACGGCAGCCACGTGTCGAAGGGCGCGGTCATGGACGCGCAGCCGGCGAGGCCGAGCGCGGCGGCAGCCGCCAAAGGGTCAACGGACGAATTGGCGGGAACGCGGAAGGCACGGGGAGCGCGTTGGGTTTCATTCTCATAAGCGGTTATTATATCCGGGCCAACCTTCTGGAATGCACGGATGAGCACCTCGCAGGACCTGAAGAGCGCCGGCCTGAAGGCAACGTTGCCGCGGCTCAAGATCATCAACCTGTTCGAATCGTCCAAGGTCAGGCACCTGACGGCTGAGGACGTCTACAAGCTCCTGCTTGCGGAGGGTCTCGACATCGGGCTGGCGACTGTCTACCGGGTGCTGACCCAGTTCGAGCAGGCCGGTCTCCTGGTCCGGCACCACTTCGAGTCCGGCAAGGCGGTCTTCGAGCTGAACCAGGGCGACGCATCACGACCATCTGGTCTGCATGCAGTGCGGGCGCGTGGAGGAATTCTACGACGCGGAAATCGAGAAACGGCAGATCAAGGTCGCCAGCGAACGTGGCTTCACGATCAGCGAACACGCGCTGTACCTGTACGCCGACTGCACCAAGACGCGCTGCCCGCATCGAAAGCACTGATCCGCGCCGCCGGGCAGTTCGGCGCCTGCTTCTCTGGCGTCGTGAAGCTAAAACGCCGCCCCCAGGGTGGCGTTTTCGCACTCTGGTGTTGCGTCGTTCTTAAACCCCAGGCGGCGTTTTCGCACTCGTGTCCTTAACGCGGCGTTTTCGCCCTTCGGTGTTGCCTTGCCTTAGTTCTCCCGCCGCGCGAAATCGGCAAGCCTGAACCCCAGCAGGAACAATGTCGCGAAATAGGCGGCCACGCCTGCCACGATGATCCCGGCCAGCCGGCCGATGCGTTGCCATGGTCCCGACTCGAGCCACAGCGCCGGTGGGCCGCTCAGCGCGTACAGCAGTGCGCCGAGCACGCCCAACGCGACGAGCAAGCTTGCACAGGAACAGAAACCAGCCGGGTTGCGGCCGGTAGTAGCCGCCACGGCGCAGGAACCAGAACAGCAGGCCGGCGTTCACCAAGCGCCGATGCTGATGGCCAGCGTGAGCCCGGCGTGGCCGATGCGCCACATCAGGATCAGCGCCAGCGTCTGCGAAATGAACAGCGTGACGAATGCAATGCGCACCGGCGTCTTGATGTTTTGCCGCGCATAGAAGCCCGGCGCGAGGATCTTGACGGCGATGAGCCCGAGCAGGCCGACGCTGTAGCCCAGCAGCGCGGCACGCGTCTGCCAGACGTCGTTGACGGTGAACTTGCCGTACTGATAGAGCGTCGCGACCAGCGGCAGCGCGAGCAGCCACAGCGCGACGGCAGCGGGCAGCGCCAGCAGGAAAGCCAGGCGCAGTCCCCAGTCGAGCAATGACGAATACTCGTCGTGGTTGGCCTCGCTGTGATGCTTGGCCAGCGTCGGCAACAGGACCGTGCCCAAGGCCACGCCGAGCAGCGCGCTGGGAAATTCCATCAGCCGGTCGGCGTAGGTGATCCAGGAGATGCGGCCGTCGCCCAGCAGCGAGGCGAGCTGCGTATTGATCAGCGCCGATATTTGCGCCGCGGAAACGCCGAGCAGCGCGGGTCCCATGTTGCGCAGGACGCGCCGCACGCCGTCGTCGCGCCAGTCCAGGCGCGGACGCGCAAGCATCCCGATGCGCGCCAGCGGGGCGATCTGGAACGCGAGTTGCGCGACGCCGCCGATGAACACGCCCCAGGCCAGCGCCTTGATCGGCGGATCGAAGTATTTCGCCAGGAAGATCGCCGCGCCGATGATGGAAAGATTGAGCAGGACCGGCGTGAATGCGGGCACGGCGAAGCGCCGGTAAACGTTGAGAACGCCGCCGGCGAGCGACACCAGCGACACGAACAGGATGTACGGAAAGACAATGCGGATGAGCTCCGCGGTCAGTTCGACCTTTCCCGGCGTCGCGGCAAAGCCGCTGGCGAGCAGGTAGACCAGCGCCGGCGCCGCCAGCACGCCCAGCACCGTCACGCCGAGCAACGCCAGCGCCAGCAATCCTCCGACGCGGCCGACAAGATCGTGCGTGGCGTCGTCACCGCGCCGGCGCTGGTATTCGGCCAGGATCGGCACGAACGCCTGCGAGAATGCGCCCTCCGCGAACATCCGCCGCAGGATGTTGGGCAGGCGGAACGCCGCCTGGAACGCGTCCATCTGCATTCCCGCGCCGAACAGCGCCGCCTGCAGCGTTTCCCGGACGAGTCCGGTGATCCGCGACAGCAGCGTCATGCCGCTGACGGTGGTTAAGGCCTTGAGCAGGTTCACTAAAGAGGGGCCTCCAGGCGCGGGCTGGTGGGGGCTTGAAAGTTGCCCGTGGGCCGGAAATCCGTTATTATGTCGGGCTTCTCACGCATCCCACAAATTTTCAGGACAACGAATCCATGGCCAATTCGGCGCAAGCAAGAAAGCGCGCCCGGCAGGCGGAAGCGACGCGCATGCGCAACGCGAGCCAAAAGTCGGCGCTGCGCACGGCAGTCAAGAAGGTCAAGAAAGCCATCGCCACGGGCGACAAGGCCGCCGCCGCCAAGACCCTGCAGGAATCGCAGGCGGTGATGGACAAGATGGCGGACAAGAAGATCGTCCACAAGAACATGGTCTCGCGCACGAAGTCGCGCCTGTCCACGGCGATCAAGGCCCTGGCGTAACGCCACCGTCTGTTGTCGACAAAGAAAACGGCGCCTGCGGGCGCCGCTTTTTTTGTCCAGTGAAGAAAAGCGGTCCGGCATCACACCGGTTCGCGGGGTTCCCTGCCTGACGGGCGAGGCGGCACCAGTCCATGGGGCGAGGCCAGCGCGTCTTTCAGCCGCACGACCTGGAGTTCGTTATCCTGGGCAAACGACAACAGGAAGCGAAACAGGCGTGGTTCGATGGCTTCGAGTTCGTGTCCCACGATGACAGCGCGGGCGCCGTCGACCATGACGGGCAGCACAAGGGGTGAATAGACGAGTTTGCGGTCTTCGCCGAACGCAGACGTCAGCCCGGCGATCCGGTCGGTCCAGTCGCTGGGCCGAAAGGGCTTTCCCGCAGCTGTAATGCCCCAGATGACGACGTCGAGACCGGCCAGTTCCATGCGCGGGCTCCGCCTATGCCGACAGCGCGAACACGCGGGAACACCGGGAAACGTGGGCAAAATCGGGGTAACACCCGGCAAATTCTAACATTACGCCCTTGCTTCGTATGGTGGAACGGCTGGCACGGGCACGACATTTGCTCTATCGTGCACGCAGCCCATGCATGGCCCGGGATCGCGTTTCCAAGCGCGCGTGACGAGCATGCGATCCCTCCCAATCGACGCCCCCGCCCCCCATGAACATCCCGTCCTGCCCGTCGCCGTCGCGCCATTGCGCCGATACGCCGGCCAGTGCACCGACGGGCTCGATGCTGCGGACGCGGAGCTGGATGGTCGCGGCACTCGCGCTATGGGCGACGTTGGCGATCTTTCCCTGCGCCGCGGCGACCGACGCGGAATTGATGGTCAGGGGACGTCAAATAGAAGCCAATCTGGATGGCTTCCCCAAGCGCTCGCTGGCAGAACTCGAGGAGCTGGTCGTGCCGGCGCGGAACGCCGCCGCGAACTCACGTCACTACATCGAAAGCCTGTACGGACAGGCGATGGTCCGGTCAAATCGCACGGCGGAAGCGCAGCAACTCGCCGACCGCCTGGAGAGCGAAGGCCGGTCCGTGCATGACGACAGCCTCGTCGCCATGGCGTGGCTGGTGCGTGGTGCGGTCCAGTCCTGGAATGGAGAAGTGTCGCTGGCCAGTCGCTTGGCCGAAGACGCGCGTGCGCTGCTCGGCGACGATCCGGCGACGCCTATGTCAGCTATTGGGCGGCGCTTTCCGCCGGCACCACCGCGCGGCAGATGCTGCGCAATGACGAGGCGCTGAAAGCGCTGCAGGAGGCGTTGGCGCTCGCGATCGCCGCGCAAAGTCCCTACCGGCGCGCCGAAGCCACGTATCAGCTTTCGGTGCTGGACACCCAGATGCGGCAATAGGCGAAGGCCTTCGACGAAAGCTCAGGAGACCTTCCGGCAGGCCAAGCTCGCCGGCAGCGTGTTCATGATGTCCAAGGCCAAGAACGCCGAGTCCGCCGCGCTGCAAGTACCTCGATCGTCCGAAGCAGGAGCTCGACGCGATGCTGGAGTCGGTGGCGATCGCGCGCAACGCCAAGTCCGACGCCGCGGAAAGCGTGGCACTCATCAACCTGGCCGACGTCTACCTTCGCCGCCAGGACTTCAAGGAAGTGCTGGAACTGTCGCAGCGCTCGCTCGAGCTGGCCAATGCATCCGGACAACGTCTTCACTGCCGCCACCAACAAGGCGAACATCGGCTTCGCCCAGCTGGGGTTGGGGCAGATCGAAGCCGGCAAGCGCCTGGCCGAGCAGGCGGTGGAGGAGTACGAACGAGCAGGCGCCGTCGCGGAAATCGGCGACATTGCTCGTCGAGTACGGCCAGCATCTTGCCGAGGCGGGTGACTACAAGGGCGCCGTCGCGCTGTTCGACCGCGAGCGCAAGCTGCGCGACGAGATCGCCGCCGTCCAACGCGAAAAGACCGAGACGCGAGACTGCGCGAATCCGAGAAGCGCAAGCGCGAGATCGAGCTCCTGAACCGCGAGCGAAGCCTGCAGTCGGTGGAACTCCAGAACCGCCAACTGCAGCAGCGCATCTGGTGGCTGCTGGCCGCGGTGTTCGCGCTATCGTTCGGCGTCGTCGCCATCGCTCTACCGCAAACTGCGGACGACCAACCGCCTGCTCGCCAGAAGAACAGCGAACTGAGCTTCCAGAGCAGCCGTGATCCGCTGACCGCGCTCTTCAACCGCCGCCATTTCCAGAATTTCATCAGCGAAGGCCGCGGCGAGTCGGACCGCCGCAGCGGCGCGGTGGAAAAGCCGGTGCAGGCGCTGCTGCTCATCGACCTCGATCACTTCAAGCTGATCAACGACCAGTTCGGGCATGCAGCCGGCGATGCCGTGCTGATCGCCATCGCGCGCCGACTGCGCGAGACGCTGCGGGAGACGGACATGATCGTGCGCTGGGGCGGCGAGGAATTCCTCGTGTTCGTTCCGATGGCGCCGGTGGACCGCCTCGACGAAATCGTCACGCGGATCATGCACGCCGTGTCCGAGGAACCGATCCAGTACATGGGCCATTACATCCACATGACCGCGTCCATCGGCTATTCGCCGGTGGTGCTGCCGCCCGACGACGTCGCGCTTGGCTGGGAACGCGTGCTTGGCCTGGTGGACAAGGCGCTGTACATGGCCAAGCTGCACGGCCGCAACCGCGCGTACGGCGTCGGCGGCATGCTGCGCACCGGCGAGGACGCGCTGGCGGCCGTCGACTCGGACCTGGAACAGGCGTGGCGCGACGGCTTGATCGACATGCGCGTGCTGGTCGGGGAACCCCTCGCTGAGACGTCGTCGATGCCCGCGCTGCCTCCCGGCACATTGCCGCACTGAGCACGCTCCGCGGACGCGGACGGCGGGCCGGAACGCCGCGTGCTAGTATTTTGCTTTGTTGACGACTGGTGCGAACGCGTCCCCGCAGGGCGCACTTTCGCTTCCGATGGCCTCTCCGATGGTCCCTTCTCCCCGGCATTTCCTGCAGTTCCGCGATTTCACGCGCGACGAGTTCGACCACCTGTTCGCCCGTACGAAGTGGATCAAGGAGCGATTCAAGCGCTACGAACTCTACCAGCCGTTGCGCGACCGCACGCTGGCGATGGTGTTCGAAAAGGCGTCCACGCGCACCCGCGTGTCGTTCGAGGCGGGCATGAATCAACTCGGCGGCATCGCGATCAACTTGAATCGCGGCGACACGCAGCTGTCGCGCGGCGAGCCGATCGAGGACGTCGCGCGGGTGATCTCGCGCATGGTCGACGTCGTGATGATCCGCACGTTCGAGCAATCCATCATCGAGCGCTTCGCTGAACACTCGCGGGTGCCGGTGATCAACGGCCTCACCAACGAATATCCACCCGTGCCAGATCCTCGCGGACATCTACACGTACGTGGAGCATCGCGGCGACATCGCCGGCAGGACGGTCGCGTGGATCGGCGACTCGAACAACGTCTGCTATACGTGGTTGCAGGCGGCGGCCATCCTTGGCTTTCCGCGTCCATGTCGCGACGCCAAAGGGCTATGAAATCGACCGGTCGCGCGTGGACAGTGACGGCGACTACGCATTTCGCGACGTTCTCCGACCCGATGGAAGCCTGCCGCGGCGCCGACCTCGTCACGACCGACGTCTGGACCAGCATGGGATTCGAGGCCGAGAACGCGCTGCGAATGCGCGATTTCGCGCACATGAAGGTCGGCGCCGACATGATGCGCCAGGCGAAACCCGACGCGCTCTTCATGCATTGCCTGCCGGCGCACCGCGGCGAGGAGGTCGACGCCGACGTGATCGACGGACCGCAGAGCGTCGTCTGGGACGAGGCAGAGAACCGCCTGCATGCGCAGAAGGCGCTGCTCGAATACCTCGTCTGCGGACGCGTGAGCCCCTAGGAGCAAAACCATGATCGACCATACCGGCGTCAGCGTTTCCGACATCGCCAAGGCCAAGGCGTTTTACCGTGCCGCGCTCGCCCCGCTCGGCTACGGCATGTTGATGGAATTCGAGCAGTTCGCCGGATTCGGCGTCGCGCCCAAACCTGACTTCTGGATCGGCCAGGGCGCGCCGAACGAGCCACGAATGCACGTCGCGTTTCGCGCGGATACCCGCGCTGTCGTCGATGCGTTCTACAAGGCCGGCCTTGCCGCCGGCGGTCGCGACAACGGCCCGCCGGGGCTGCGGCTGCACTATCACCCCAATTACTATGGCGCATTCGTGCTCGATCCGGACGGCCACAACATCGAAGCGGTCTGTCATTCGCCCGCTTAGCGGCCGCGCCAACGATCACGCCTCCTCGCAAAGGACTTGTCGCAATGTCTCCACGCTTCGCCCTGCATTCGTTGATTGCCTGCCTGTGGGCCGTTGCGCTGTCGCCGGTACCGGCGGCGGCGCAGGCCTGGCCCGACAGGCCGATCAAATTCGTCATGTCCGCGCCCGCCGGCAGCTCGATCGACGTCCTGGGCCGCACGATCGCGGACAAGCTCAAGGAACGTCTCGGCCAGCCGGTGATCGTCGAGAACAAGCCCGCTGCGGGCGGCACCGTTGCGACGGCGGACGTGGCGAAGGCAGCGCCCGACGGCTACACGATGCTGCTCGCGTTCAACGGCCCACTGTCCATCACGCCGCTTCTGTCAAAGGTTCCGTACGACGTGCAGAAGGACCTGGCCCCCGTGATCATCACGTCGAGCCAGCCGAACGTCCTCGCGGTGACGTCGCAACTGCCGGTGAAGTCCGTGCAGGAGCTGGTTGCCTACGCCCGGGCCAATCCGGGCAAGCTCAACTTCGCTTCGGTAGGCAACGGCAGCTCGTCGCATCTCAACGCCGAGCTGCTCAAATCCATGGCGGGGATCGACATCGTGCACATCCCGTTCAACGGATCGCCGCCCGCGGTCACGGCGACGATCCAGAACGAGACGCAGATGATCTTCGCCGTGATGCAGCCGCTGCAGCCGCAGATCCAGGCCGGGAAACTGCGCGCGCTGGCGGTCACGTCAGCGAAGCGCTTTCCGCTTCTGCCGGACCTGCCGACTATCGCCGAGTCCGGCTACCCCGGCTTCGAGGCGCTCGCGTGGAACGGCGTACTCGTGCCTGCGGCCACGCCCAAGCCCATCGTGCAACGGCTGAATGCCGAGATCAACGCCGTGCTCAAGGATCCCGACGTCGTGCAAAAGATGCACGCATCGGGGTTCGACCTGGTGGGCGGCACGCCCGAGGACTTCACCGTCCTGATCAAGAGCGAATCCGAAAAATGGACGCCGGTGATCAGGAAGGCCGGCGTCAAGATCGAGTAGCCGGGGCGTCCGTTACTTCGTGTGCGCGTCGCCGTCCGCAAGGCGCGGCAGCGGCGAATCCGCGGACGGCCGCAGCAACCCGGTCTTCATGTAGGTCAGCAGTTTTTCCCGCGTATCCGCGATGTCGAGGTTGCGCATCGTGAGCTGGCCGATGCGATCCTGCGGCGTGAACGACGACGCGCCCTTCTCCATCGTGAGCCGTTCCGGCTTGTACGTCAGGTTCGGGCTCGTTGTATCGAGAATCGTGTAATCGTTGCCGCGACGCAATTCCAGCGTCACTTCGCCGGTGACCGCCCGCGCGACCCAGCGCTGCGCGGTCTCGCGCAGCATCATCGCCTGCGAGTCGAACCACCGGCCCTGGTACAACAGGCGGCCAAGCCGTCTGCCGCTATCGCGATACTGCTCGATCGTGTCCTCGTTGTGGATGCCGGTCACGAGGCGCTCGTAGGCGATGTGCAGCAGCGCCATTCCGGGCGCCTCGTAGATGCCGCGGCTCTTTGCCTCGATGATCCGGTTCTCGATCTGGTCGCACATGCCGATGCCGTGGCGTCCGCCGATCGCGTTGGCTTCCAGCAGCAGCGCGACCTCGTCCGCGAAGACTTGACCATTCAGCGCGACCGGACGGCCCTCGTCGAAGCGGATTGACACGGTCTCCGGCTTGACGGCGACGTCGTCGCGCCAGAAGGCCACGCCCATGATCGGCTGGACGATACGCATGCCTTTGTCCAGGAACTCGAGGTCCTTGGCCTCGTGCGTCGCGCCCAGCAGGTTCGAGTCGGTCGAATACGCCTTCTCCGAGCTCATCTTGTAGCCGAAACCGGCGCGGGTCAGGTATTCCGACATCTCGCGGCGGCCGCCCAGCTCGTCGATGAACTTGGCGTCGAGCCACGGCTTGTAAATGCGCAGCGAGGGATTGGCGAGCAGGCCGTAGCGATAGAAGCGCTCGATGTCGTTGCCCTTGTACGTGCTGCCGTCGCCCCAGATGTTGACGTCGTCCTCGCGCATCGCGACGACGAGCATCGTGCCGGTGACCGCGCGGCCGAGCGGCGTCGTATTGAAGTAGGTCGCGCCACCGGTCGAGATGTGGAACGCGCCCGCCTGCAGCGCCGCGATGCCCTCGGCGACCAGCGCGGCACGGCAGTCGACGAGCCGCGCCGCCTCAGCGCCGTAGGCGAGCGCGCGGCGTGGAATCTCGTCGTAGTCGGGCTCGTCGGGCTGACCCAGGTTTGCCGTGTACGCATAGGGAATCGCCCCCTTCGCGCGCATCCAGTGCAGCGCGGCGCTCGTGTCGAGACCGCCGGAAAATGCGATGCCCACCTTCTGGCCGGCGGGAAGGTCCTGCAGGATGTGCGACATGGGCGCGTCTTGAGGAAGGCAGGGAATCGGCTATTCTAGCCGAGTCGACTTCGGCCGGAACATGCGTCATACGGTGCGGCATCTGTTGAATCGCGAACCATGCCCGAATTGCCCGACATCACGATCTACCGCGAAGCGCTCGACGGGCGCATCCGCGGCCAGATGCTCGAACGCGTTCGGATCCTCAATCCGTTCCTGCTGCGCACCGCGGTCCCGCCGATCGCCGATGCCGAACACAAGCGCGTGCTTGCGGTACAGCGCCTGGGCAAGCGCATCATCCTGGCGCTGGAAGACGACATGTTCCTGATCCTGCACCTGATGGTCGCGGGACGCCTGCGCTGGCTCGCGAAGGCGGCGAAGCCGCCAGGCAGGATCACGCTGGCGACCTTCGAGTTCGCAAACGGGACCCTGGCATTCACGGAAGCGGGAACCAAGCGCCGCGCGTCGCTGCATTGCGTTCGCGGCGCGGCGGCGGCCGCGGCGTTCGACATGGGCGGCCTAGACCCACTCGACGTGGACCTCGCCGCCTTCACCGCACGCCTGCGCAGCGAGAATCACACGCTCAAGCGCGCGCTTACCGATCCGCGCCTGTTCAGCGGCATCGGCAACGCCTATTCCGACGAAATCCTGCATCGCGCGCGGTTGTCGCCGCTGACGCTGACGTCGAAGCTGGATGACGGCGAAATCGGCCGCCTGCATGGCGCGACACGCACCGTCCTCACGGAATGGACGGACCGCCTGCGCGCTGAGGCAGGCGGCGACTTCCCGGAAAGGGTGACGGCCTTTCATCCGGACATGGCGGTTCACGGGAAATTCGGCCAGCCCTGCCCGGTCTGCGGCGCTCCCGTGCAGCGCATCGTGTACGCGGAGAACGAATGCAACTACTGCGCACGCTGCCAGAACGACGGCGTCATCCTGGCCGATCGCGCGCTGTCCAGGCTCCTCCACAAGAGCTGGCCGAGGTCGATCGACGAGCTGGAATGACGTCGGGCGTCGGCGAGAGTTGTCCCGACGCCGGCGAACGTGCTAGCTTAGCCATCCCCGCAATGTCCAACCACACGTGCCCGCCATGCCTTCATTCGACATCGTTTCGGAAGCCGACCAGGTCGAAGTCAACAACGCGATCGACCAGACCAACAAGGAAGTCTCCACGCGGTTCGACTTCAAGGGCTCCGACGCGCGCGTCGAGCACAAGGACAAGGTGCTGACGCTGCACGCCGACGACGATTTCAAGCTGTCGCAGGTGACCGACATCCTGACAGGCAAGCTCACCAAGCGGGGCGTCGACATCCGTTCGCTCAAGTACGGCGACATCGAAAAGGTGTCGGGCAACAAGGTGAAGCAGACGATCACCGTCCGCACCGGCGTCGAGCAGGAGCTATCCAAGAAGATCGTCAGGATCTTGAAGGACAGCAAGCTCAAGGTTCAAGGGTCGATCCAGGGCGACGCGGTGCGCGTCTCCAGCGCCAAGCGCGACGAATTGCAAAGCGCGATCGCGCTGGTCAAGAAGTCGATCACCGACTTCCCGCTGCAGTTCAACAATTTCCGCGACTGACTTCCCGGCCGACCGGCCGGCGCTGATGCTTCACGCCAGATCGGCCACCAGCGCGTCACGCGTGGCGGCGTCGACCGAAGGAATCCGCGCCTGATACGCAGGATGGTCGACGCCAATGCCAAGCGCCGCGCCGCCCTTGAGCGCCGCCGCCATTTCCGGCGTCAGCTCGAAGCGCAGAAAGTGCACGGCGGAGGTTTTCACTTCGTTCTCGCGCGGCAGGTCTTCGTCGGCGATGGCCCACGCCTTCGGACAGCCGGCAACTTCGACCCAGACGCGATCCTCGATGCCCTTGAGCTGCGTTAGTGCCACGCGCCGCTCCTCGACGTCGTCGTACTCGATCAGCATCGTCGCCTTGAAGTTGCTGCCGTCGGGCACCAGCGGATTGTAGACGTCGAGTTCGTCCTGGATAGCCTCCTCCTCGAACGCCTTCTCGCTCAGCAACATTTCCTGGATCTGGTATCGCATCGTCTGCTCATCCTCGAACATCAGCGTGACGTGCTCGCCCAAGTGCACCGTTCGCGTCTTCTTGTGCGGAATGACACGAGCCCGATACTCCTTGCGTGCCTTGGCGTAGGCTTCAAGCGTCATCAGGCTGTTGCGCTGGATACGGGGCATCGCTCACTCCAATCCGTAGGCGATGCGCAGCAGCGTCAAAGGATGCGCGCGGCGGGCGCGCGGCGGACCGCTTTTCTCTTCAATGCCCTGCATGATCCGCCGGCTGGCGATCGGGCAGTCGGAACTGATGAAATCGGGGTCGCTGTCACTCATTCTGGCAAAGACCGGTTTGCCGATCTTCATCGAGTCGGCGAAAAATTCAGCTTTCACGCCGAATGTGCCATCGTGGCCGGCGCAACGTTCGACCGTGTTCACGAAGGTTTCCGGCACCCACTGCAGCACTTCGCGCGTCTTCTGGCCGACGTTCTGCACACGCGAATGGCACGGGATGTGATAACTGACGCGACCGAGCGGCTGGGTGAATTCCTTCTTGAGCAGCCCGTCCCTGTCGCGCAGCACCAGATACTCGAATGGATCGAACATCGCCTCAGCGACCATGGCGACGTCCGGGTCCTCCGGAAAGATCAGCGGCAGTTCCTGCTTGTACATCAGCGTGCATGATGGAACAGGCGTCACGATGGCATAACCATCGCGAGCCAGCGCCGCGAGCTGAGGGATGTTTATGTCCTTCAATCGCTCGACCGCGGGCAGATCGCCCAGTTCGAGCTTGGGCATCCCGCAGCACGCCTCTTTCGCCACGACGCGGTACGGTATTTCGTTGTGCGCGAGCAGTTTCAGCAGATCGTGGCCGATTCCCGGTTCGTTGAAGTTTATGTAGCAGGTCGCGAAGACAGCGACCTTGCCGGGCGTACGCTCGCCGTTACGGACGGGCCAGGCCAGCGACGGTTCGGGATGCGCGAGAAAACGTTGCTCGGCGTAGGGAGGAAGCTTCGCCGCAGCCGCAATCCCCAGAACCTTTTCGCCGATCTTGCGCAGCGCGGGTGTCGTGCTCGCGGCGTTGACCATCTGCACCACGACGGGAATGGTCGCCAGCGTCCCCACGCGGTCGGTGGACGTGAGCATGCGGTCGCGGAATCGCGCGCCCTTCGTCTCGAACTTCTGTGCCTTGGCGCGCAGCATCAGGTGCGGAAAATCAACGTTCCACGGATGCGGCGGCACGTACGGGCACTTGGTCATGAAGCAGACGTCGCACAGGTAGCACTGGTCGACGACCTTGCCGAACGCGGACTTGGGCACGCTGTCGAGTTCGCCGGTCTTGCTCTCGTCAATCAGGTCGAACAGCGTCGGGAACGATCCGCACAGGCTCACGCACCGCCGGCACGTGTGACAGATGTCGAAGACTCGCTCCAACTCGACGTCAAGCGAGGCTTCGTCGTAGAAGTCGGGGTTGCGCCAGTCCAGCGGATGGCGCGTGGGCGCCTCGAGGCTGCCTTCTCGGGTCATAAAACGTCCAGTGGACCCGGGCCTCGCTCCTGCACGCGCGTGCAGAGGCCGGCCCGAATTTCTTTCAGTCCGTCAATGCGTCGAGGGCCTTCTGGAATCGGTTTGCGTGCGACCGTTCGGCCTTGGCAAGCGTCTCGAACCAGTCCGCGATCTCGTCGAACTGTTCGTCGCGCGCCGCCTTGGCCATGCCCGGGTACATGTCGGTGTACTCGTGCGTCTCGCCGGCAACCGACGCTTTCAGGTTGTCCCGCGACGAGCCGATCGGCAAGTCCGTGGCCGGGTCGCCGACCTGCGACAGATAGTCGAGGTGCCCGTGGGCGTGACCGGTTTCGCCTTCCGCCGTGGAACGGAACAGCGCGGCCACGTCGTTCTGGCCTTCGACGTCGGCCTTGTTTGCGAAGTACAGGTAGCGGCGATTGGCCTGCGATTCACCCGCGAACGCGGCCTTCAGGTTTTCGTGCGTCTTGGTGCCCTTCAGGTTCTTCATGCGGATCTCCTTCGAGGTAGGGGCCCGGGGACGGGATCGCGGGGATGCCGCGCCGGGTTCTGGGGTAGTGTAAGTTTGCGCCCCCGAGAATGAGGCGTCTAATTGATTATGCCAATATTCGTCATAGGTTTGTCTAATCGCAAGACGCGCTCCGAACCTTCCGCACCCACGCCAGCCAACCTGCCTGGAACGGCAGTTCCGGGCATCCATGAAAGCCGGGAAAAATGAAGCTCGCCGATGCCGCCCTCGATCAACTATTTCGCGACGCCCACACGCACAACCAGTTCGCCGGGCCGGTCACCGACGACGACCTGCGCAGCATCTACGATCTGATGAAGTGGGGTCCAACCACGGCCAACAGCCAGCCGGCGCGGTTCGTCTTCGTTCGTTCGCCGGCGGCCAAGGAAAGACTGCGGCCGGCGCTCTCGCTGGGCAATCTCGACAAGACGATGGCGGCTCCCATCGTCGTCATCGTTGCCTACGACCTCGAATTCTACGAACAGCTGCCGAAGCTCTTTCCGCACACCGACGCCCGAAGCTGGTTCGCCGGCAAGGCCGATGCGCACATTCTTGCCAATGCGTTTCGCGGCGGCACGCTGCAAGGCGCCTATTTCCTGGTGGCTGCCCGCGCGCTCGGCTTCGACTGCGGGCCGATGTCCGGATTCGACAATGCGCTGCTCGATGCCGCGTTCTTTCCGGACGGCAAGTGGAAGTCCAACTTCCTCATCAACCTGGGCCACGGCGATCCCGCGAAGGTCAGGCCGCGCAATCCGCGGCTGACGTTCGATGAAGCGTGCCGGATCGCCTAGCGCCGCACCGAGCAACATCCGCGAATGATCGCTGCGATCGACTTCCGCGACCGTGACTGGGACGATCGTGGCGCGCCGCCGGAGATCGAGGTCGTGATCGAGATCCCGCGTGGCAGCTTCCTGAAGCGCGGATCGACCGGTCACATCGACTTCGTCTCGCCGCTGCCCTGCCCTTTCAACTACGGCTCGGTACCCGCTTACCTGGGACTCGAAGGGGACTTGCTGGATGCGCTCGTGCTTGGCCCGAGACTGCGGGTTGGCGCACGCGTGCAGGTGCCTGCCTGGGGCGCGGTGATTCTCATGGACCGCGGCATGACGGACGACAAGCTGGTCTGCAGTTCTCGACCCATTAGCGCGCGCGAACGGCGGCAAGTCCTGCGTTTCTTCCGCTTCTACGCGCAGTGCAAGGGGCTGCTCAACCTGTGGCGCCGCCGACCCGGTCGCAATGCGTGCGACGGCTGGTGCGATGTGGGCGTGGCGCTCGCCCGCGCCCGTCCCCGCGGCACGGACTGGCACGGACCGCCGGTCGACTTCTGAGTCTTGCGGAGGCTGTCCGGAACTCCCGACCCTCAGCACGCAACCCTCAGTACGGATGGTCGAGGACCTCGACGCTCAGTCGATCCGCTCGTAGGCGGGAAGCGTCAGGAACTCGACGAACGTGTCGTTGTTGACGAGGTCCGCGAAGATCTTCGCCGCATCGTCGTACTTGCCGGCGCCGAACGCATCGCCGAGCAGCTCGCGGATCTTGCGCATTTCCTCCGGGATCATCGCCGCGACCATTTCCTTGGTCACCTTGCGGCCGTCGTCGAGCTTGCCCTTTGGCGAGCGGATCCACTGCCACACCTGCGAGCGCGAGATCTCGGCGGTCGCCGCGTCTTCCATCAGGTTGAAGATCGGCACCGCGCCCTGCCCGGCCAGCCACGCGCCGATGTACTGGATCGCGACGTTGATGTTGAGGCGCAGCCCCTTCTCCGTGATCGGCTGCTCGGGCTCGAACTTGAGCGAGGTCGGCGGCGCCGACGTTCACGTCGTCGCGGCTGCTTGAGCGCGATCTGGTTCGGCGTCGGCATGATCCGGTTGAACGCTTCCAGCGCCACCGGCACCAGCCCCGGATGCGCGACCCACGTGCCGTCGTGGCCGTAGGTCGCCTCGCGCTCCTTGTCCGCCTTCACCTTGGCGAAGGCCTCGGCGTTCGCCTTCTCGTCGTTCTTGACCGGGATCTGCGCGGCCATGCCGCCCATCGCGTGGATGTTGCGGCGATGGCAGGTCTTGATCAGCAGTTCCGCGTAGCTCTTGAGGAAGTGCGTGGTCATGGTGACCAGCGCGCGGTCGGCCAGGCAGAAGTCGCGGTTGCTGCGCAACTTCTTGATGCAGCTGAAGATGTAGTCCCAGCGGCCGGCGTTGAGCCCGGCCGAATGCTCGCGCAGCTCGAACAGGATCTCGTCCATCTCGTACGCGGCGAGGATCGTCTCGATCAGCACCGTGGCCTTGATGGTCCCGGTCGGGATGCCGAGCTCGTCCTGCGCCATCACGAAGATGTCGTTCCACAGCCGCGCCTCGAGATGGCTCTCGAGCTTCGGCAGGTAGAAGTACGGGCCGCTGCCGCGCGCGACCAGCTCCTTCGCGTTGTGGAAGAAGTAGAGCCCGAAGTCGAAGATGCCGCCGGATACCGGCTTGCCGTCGATCTTCACGTGCTTCTCCGGCAGGTGCCAGCCGCGCGGACGCACGAACAGCGTGGCCAGCTTGTCCTTCAGCGCGTAGGCCTTGCCCTCCGGCGAGACGAAATCGATGCGGCGGCGGATCGCGTCGCGCAGGTTGATGTGGCCCTGGATGTTGTTGTCCCAGCGCGGCGTGTTCGCGTCCTCGAAGTCGGCCATGAACACCTGCGCGCCCGAGTTGAGCGCGTTGACGATCATCTTGCGGTCGACCGGCCCGGTGATCTCGACGCGGCGGTCGGCGATGTCGGCGCCGTACGGAGCGCACGTCCAGTCGCCCTCGCGCACGGCGCGCGTCCCGGGCAGGAAATCGGGCAGCTTGCCGGCGTCGAATTCCGCCTGGCGATGCGCGCGGCGCGCGAGCAATTCGTCGCGCCGCCCGCCGAAGGCCCGCTGCAGCTTGGCGACGAAGGCCATCGCCTCCGGCGTCAGGATCTGCGCGTATTCCGGCGTGATGCGCCCGGAGATTTCGATGCCGGGACCGTAAACGGGGGTGCTCATCGGGTTCCTTGGAGGGTCGTCGCCATTGCCGCGCCGGCGCGGCGGACTGGCCGCGCGGCGGCGAATGCGAAACGTCGTGGGCGAAACCATAATTCTAACCGATCGGCCATGTCGCACCGACCGCGAGCGGCCGGTCAAGCGTAGGTCACGCGCCGCCCCGCCGGCTGCGCCAGCATGCCCTGCGCGATTCCGCGATTGACCGCGCTCACCACCGCGCGCAGCGTCGCGGTGACGATGTTCGGGTCGAGGCCGACGCCATACACGGTCTGCTCGGTGCCGATGCGCAACTGCACGTAGGCGACCGCGGTGGCGTCCTCGCCGGCGCCGACGCCGTGCTCGTGGTAGTTCTGGACGTGGATGTCGAAGCCGCCGTCCTCGCGCAGCGCATGGACGAAGGCGTCCACCGGCCCGTTGCCGGCGCCGTCAGCACGGTCTCGGTGCCGTCGATCACGCAGATGCGCGCTCAGTTGCTCGACGGTGCCGTCGGCGACGTTGTGCTGCGCGCGATGGCCGGCATAGGCCACCGGCATCGTCGCGGCGACGTATTCGCGGTCGAACGCGGCGCGGATGTCGGCCGGCACCAGCTCCTTGCCCGTCGCATCGGTGATGCGCTGGATCACCTGGCTGAACTCGATCTGCAGAAGACGCGGCAGCGCCAGCCCGAAGTCGCGCTCGAGCAGGTAGGCGATGCCGCCCTTGCCGGACTGGCTGTTGACGCGGATGACCGCGTCGTAGGTGCGCCCGACGTCGGCCGGGTCGATCGGCAGGTACGGCACGTCCCATACGGCGTTGCCGCGGGCCATTTCCGTGGCCCGCGCGGCGAGCCCTTTCTTGATCGCGTCCTGGTGCGACCCGGAGAACGCCGTGAACACGAGATCGCCGCCGTACGGATGGCGCGGATGCACCGGAAGCTGGTTGCAGTGCTCGACCGTGCGGATGATCTCGTTGATGTCGGAGAAGTCGATGCCCGGATCGATGCCCTGCGTGAAGAGGTTCAGGCCCAGCGTCACGAGGCAGACGTTGCCGGTGCGCTCGCCGTTGCCGAACAGGCACCCTTCGATGCGCTCGGCGCCCGCCATGACGCCGAGCTCGGCCGCCGCGACGCCGCAGCCGCGATCGTTGTGCGGATGCAGCGACAGCACGATGGTGTCGCGGCGCGCGAGGTGCCGTGACATCCACTCGATCTGGTCGGCGTAGACGTTGGGCGTGGCCATCTCCACCGTCGCCGGCAGGTTGACGATCATCTTGTGCCCGGGCGTGGGCTGCCAGACGTCGATCACCGCGTCGCAGACCTCCACCGCGAAGTCGAGCTCGGTGCCGGTGAAGCTCTCCGGCGAATACTGGAAGGTCCACTCGGTCTCGGGCTGCGCCGCGGCGCAGTCGCGGACGACCTTCGCCCCGTCGACGGCGATGGCCTTGATGCCGTCGCGATCGAGCCCGAACACCACGCGCCGCTGCGTCGTCGACGTCGAGTTGTAGAGGTGCATGATCGCGCGCTTCGCGCCCTTCAGCGACTCGAACGTGCGCTTGATCAGCGGCTCGCGCGCCTGCGTCAGCACCTGCACGGTGACGTCGTCGGGAATGAGGTCCTGCTCGATCAGCTTGCGCACGAAGTCGAAGTCCGTCTGCGACGCCGCCGGAAAGCCGATCTCGATTTCCTTGTAGCCCAGCTTGACCAGCAGCCGGAACATGCGCAGCTTGCGCTCGGCGTCCATCGGCTCGATCAGCGCCTGGTTGCCGTCGCGCAGGTCGACGCTGCACCACACCGGCGGCTTCGTGATCACGCGCGATGGCCAGGTGCGGTCGTGCAAGGCCGATCGGGCGTGAACGGCTTGTACTTGGACGTCGGGTCGATCTTCATGGGATGCTCTCTGGCTCAAAAGCCATGCTGGAATGGAAGTCGGCGCAATCGCCCTCCGGTGCTCCGGTGGACGCTGCGTTGGCCGTGCTCGAATTGAGGGAGGGGTTTTATGTGCGCGCGGGGCGCAGCAGAAGCAGCAGGCCGCCGCAGACGAGCGCGAGCGCGGACGCGGAACCGGTCCGGGCGCAGGTGGCGGCGAGTTGCTGGGTGCTCATTCGACAAACGTTAACCGAATTCTTGCTGCACTGCAAGAGGCTTGAGCGGCGCCGGGCCGAGAGGCTGGCATAATCGCCCGGCCATGTCCGAATCCGCCCCTGCGTCGTCAACCGTTGCGAACGGGCCGGGGGCCTTTCCTCGATCCTATTGGCCTTGGCTGGTTCTCCTGCTGGCCGTGCACGCCGGCATCGCGACTTGGGCGGCGACGCAAGCGCTGGTGACGCCTCCGGAGCCCTATCGCCCAGAGGGCTTCCTGAATGTCACGCTCGTGGCGTTTTGCGCGTTCGCGGTGGCCTTTGCCTGGCGCGGACGCTACACGCGGGCGATCGCCTGGAATGGTGCCATCCTCGTCGCCTCGGCACTGATGACGCCGGCCGTCACGCTGGTCGTCGCGTTGCAGCTAATCAACGCCTTCGTGATCGGCGACCGCCTGCTCGCACGATCGCATCCCGAGGATGCGACCAGCGGTGGCTCGCACGCCGCCGTCGCGACGTTGACCGGCGTATGTGTCTGGATCGGAATCACCGCAATCGCGGCACCGTTCAAGGTCCATTTCGTGTCGGTATATGCGGCCGCATTGATCCTTCCGCTGTTGTACTGGCGGCGCACGACCGCCCAGGCATTGCGCGCCGTCGGCCGGACGCTGGTGCATCGGAGTCCATTGCCAAGTCCATCGGAACGCGCCTGGATGGCTTTGCTGATGACAATGGTCGTGCTGCACCTGTTCGTCGTCGCCAAGCCGGAGACCGGCTACGACGCGCTGGCGATGCACCTGCAGATTCCGATGCTGATGGCCGAAGCGCACCGGTGGCCATTCGACGTGACGCGCTATGTCTGGGCGGTGATGCCGATAGGTGCCGACTGGACCTTCACCGCGGCCTATTTCTTCGGCGGCGAAGGCGCCGCGCGCCTCCTCAATTTCTGCTTCGCCGTCCTCGCCTGCTACCTGCTGTATGAACTCATCCGGCTCTATGCGCGGCGCGACGTCGCGCTGGCCAGCGTATGCCTGATCGCGTCGACGCCGCTGGCCTTTCTCGAGACCAGCACGCTGTACGTCGAGAACCTGTGGGTGGCCTTCCTGCTGGGCACGCTGCTGATGACGTTTGCGTATCTGCGTACGCATGCGAAGGACGCCTTGGTCGCGCTTGCTTTCCTCGCGGCCGGCGCGATGCAATGCAAGGTCATCGGCGTCATCTGGCTGCTGCCGCTCGTGGCCTGCGTCGCCGCCGTGGCCTGGCGGCAGCGAGGCCATCGCGAGTTCGACTTCCCGGGATTGGACGCTGCTGGGGATTGCCGTCGCCATCGCGGCGTTGCCCTATGCCAATGCCTGGCTGCGCACCGGCAACCCGGTCTTCCCATTCATGAACGCGCTGTTCCGGTCGCCGCTGTTCGACATCGACGGCCTCGTTCAACAACCCGCTGTACAACGCGCCGCTGCGGCCTTGGAGCCCGTACGAACTCATCTGGTCGAGTGGACGATTCATCGAAGGTTCCGACGGCGCGGCCGGATTTCACTGGCTGCTGCTGTTTCCGGTGATCCTGCTGGCGTTCACGCGCCGGCGTCCGCTCGCGCAGTGGCTGTGCCTGGCGCTGGCTGCAATCGTGTTTGTCGGTGTCTACAGCCAGCAGTCCTATCTGCGCTACCTGTTGCCAGTCTTCGCGCTCGTCGCGCTGCTGGGCGGCTGGGCGCTCGCCGAAATTCCAGACCGGCGATCCACCCGGTTCCTGCTGCTGGTGATTGGCGCCGTGTTGTGCTTCGTCAACGTGCGGCTGATGTACACGGGGAGCTGGGCCAATCTCTCGCTGTGTCCGGCGTGCGGCGTCGACCCGCGCGCCCGGCACGAACACATCGCGCAATTCGCGCCGGACCGGCTGGCCGCCGACTACCTCAACCGGGAGCTGCCGAATGCGCGCGTCGGCTTCTACATGCTTGGAGGCACGCCCGCCGGCTACGTCGGCTATTCCCGCGCCGCCAACTGGCATGACTACCCCTCTTTCCGCGCGCTCGCATTGGCGCAATCAGTGGACGACGTATTGGCGCACGCGAAGAGATTCTCGCTGACGCACATCGTCTACCGCGACCCGCCCTACGAGTTCGAAAACGCCGCGATGCGGGAGTTTCGCGAGCTCTACACGGTGCCGGTCTGGCGCGCGAACGGCCTGGTTGTCGCGGCACTCCGGCCCGCGTCCAAGCCCTAGCGTTCGCCGCGGCTAGGCTTCGCGCTGCTGCAGCGGGTCGCGCGGCACGTTCTGGATGTCGAATTGCAGCGCGCCCAGCAGGAATTGCACTCCGACCAGCACCGGCAGAGCGGCGATCATCACCTCTCCGGACGTCGCGGCGATGCCGCTTCGGATCGACAGCGCCCACTTGGCAGCGCCGTAGAGCGTGCCGGCGCCGCCGATCAGGATCGCGCCCAGCAGCTGCAGCGTGCCGGCGTTGAAATCGCGCAGGAAGTACGAATAGAAGATCCGCTTGCACGTCGCGCGAAGGTATTTCAGCGGAAACGTGAACAGCACCCGGCCCACGCGAAGACTGCTCGTTTCATCACCATAGTGCGCCGCCATGGGCACGTCGCGCACTACGGCGCGCAGCGTGTACAGGCGGAGCAGCATGTCCGACTCGAAGAAGTATCCGCGATCGAGCTTGGCCAGCGGCAGGTGGGAGAGCACGGTGCGGTGGATCGCCGTGTAGCCGTTGGTCGGATCCATCACGTCCCAGTAGCCGCTGGAGATCTTGTTCACGAGCGACAGCATCGCGTTGCCCAGCAGCCGGACCCGCGGCATCGTGCGCAGCGACTCCAGGTCGTAGAAGCGGTTGCCCTTGGTGTAATCGGCCTGGCCCTGCACGAGCGCGCTGACGAAGCGCGGAATCAGTGCCGGGTCCATCTGTCCGTCACCGTCGATCTTGACGACGATGTCCGCGCCCGCCTCCAGCGCGGCGCGGTATCCCGTCACCATTGCTCCGCCCACGCCCAGGTTCTGCGCGTGCCTGATCACGGATACCCGTGCGTCGCGGCATTGCGCCTCGACCAAGTCGCCCGTGTTCTCGGGGCAGGCATCGTCGACGACGAAGATGCGCGTCACCTCCGGACCGATGCGCGCAATGACGCCTTGCACCTGCGCGCTGACCCGGTAACAGGGAATGACCACCGCCACGACGGGCATGGCTTCGGCCATTACGGGCGAACGGCGATGATGACGCCCACGACGATGATGGCGCCGCCGGCGAGCGTATTCAGCGACAACGGTTCGCCCAGGAACATCCAGGCCAGCACCGGCACGATCAGGAACGCCAGCGAGAACAGCGCGTACGCCGACGACAGCGGAACGGTGCGCAGCACGAAGACCCACAGCAGCGTCGCCGCCGCGTAGATGACCAGCGCGACGAGCATCACCGGCGACAGGAATCCTCGCAGCGTGGTCCACGACCAGCCGTCGACGCGCCATTGTCCGGCGGCCGATTTGAACAGCAGTTGCCCGATCGCGATGAGCACGACGCAGGCCAGGGTCAGCAGCAGGGAACGTGCCGGCATGGGTTGGTTCGAGGCTCGCGTCAGGCGGCGCGGCCGCGCTTCAGGACGACGCGCCGGCCCGCCGCCGGCGCAGCCATTGCCATCCCGACACGATGTAGCCGGAAAGGGCATAGGCGACGAATCCCGCGAACAGCACGATCGCCGGCTGGTAAGAGAGGAGCGCGATGGCCAGCACGATCAGGAAGATCGCCACGAACGGCACGCTTTTCTTCAGGTTGATGGACTTGAAGCTCCAGTATTTGAGGTTGCTCACCATGGTCAGTCCGGCGAACACGGTGACGCCCCACGCCCACCACTTGATCGTCAGCGGATCGACGTTGTAGTCGTCGACGATGAACACGCAGCCTGCCACCAGAGCCGCAGCCGCCGGAGAAGGAATGCCGGTGAACCAGCGCTTGTCGGCGACGTCGAGCATCGTGTTGAAGCGCGCGAGCCGCAACGCCGTGCCGGCGCAATAGACGAAGGCGGCGATCCAGCCCAGCTTGCCCATGTCGCGCAGCACCCACTCGTACATCACGAGCGCCGGGGCCGCGCCGAACGACACCATGTCGGACAGGCTGTCGTATTCGGCGCCGAATGCGCTCTGCGTCTTGGTCAGACGGGCGACGCGGCCGTCCAGGCTGTCCAGCACCATGGCGACGAAAATGGCGATCGCCGCCTGGTCGAAGGTCAGGTTCATCGCCTGCACGATCGCGTAGAAGCCGGCGAACAGCGCGGCCGTCGTGAACAGGTTGGGTAGAAGGTAGATCCCGCGGCGACGAATGCGGTTCTTCTGCAACGCGCGCTCCTGGGTGTAGTCGTCGTGCATGGCGGGAGGAAGACTAGCAGCTAGGGCCTGTTAACGCCATGGACGCCGGGAAGGCTTCAGGGGAGTTCCGCGAGGACCGTTTCGGTGGCGGCGACGACGTCGCCCACCGCGACCCGCGGCGCGGCGCGAGGATCGAGGTAGACGTCCACCCGCGAGCCGAAGCGGATGAATCCGTAGCGCTGGCCGCGGGTCAGCGTCGCGCCCGTGTCGACATAACAGAGAATGCGCCGCGCGATGAGTCCGGCGATCTGCACGCACGTGACATCGTGCCCGGATGCGGTGCGCAGATGCAGCGCGTTGCGTTCGTTCTCGAGCGACGCTTTGGGCAGCGCCGCGTTCAGGAAGCTGCCGGGGTGATACCAGCGGTTCGCGACGGTGCCGTCGACCGGGCTGCGGTTGGAGTGCACATTGAAGACGTTCATGAACACGCTGATCTTGAGCGCCTCACGATCGAGATAGGGATCGCGTGCGGTTTCGACCAGAACGATGCGGCCGTCCGCCGGCGACAGCACCGACTTCGGGCCTTGCGGAATCGCGCGCGCCGGGTCGCGAAAGAACTGCAGGATGAAGGCGAACACGATCCACGCGAGAACTGCCAGGATCATCCAGCCGAACCAGGTCAACGCGATCGCGACCAGCGGCGGCTGCGCCCAGGAAAGGCCAGCCTTCGCGGGCGATGATCGGATGGGGATAGTTTTTGTTCATCGCGGCGCAGGCGCGCGTGGCGCCGGTTGGGTGCCCGGCAAATACAGGATGGGCAACGACGGCCGGATTATGCCCTAGACGCCGTGCACCGGTCCTACTTGGTGGCCTCGTCGATGCGCCGCGACTGGTCCGCCGCCTGCTCCCGCACCGCGCCTTCGAGGCCACGCGCCTTGTCCAGCGCATTCACCGGCGCTGGCGTGGCCGTCGTGACCTCCCGCGAATCGGTGCCCGCGATACCGGGTCCGCGCGCGGGTTCGCGCCGCGCGGCCTTGGGTGTCGGCCCCACGCCCGACATCACGCCGTACTCCTTCAGCGCATCCATGGACAGCCACGCGACGATCAACAGCGCAATGAGAATCACGATCAGGCCGAGAAAGCCACGCTGCCTGCCGATGCGCCGGTTCATGGAGCCTCCGCTCTCGTTGTCAGTTCCTGGTCTGGTCCACCAGTTTATTCCTTTTGATCCACGGCATCATCGAGCGCAGCTTCTCGCCGACGACCTCGATCGAGTGCTCGGCCATGATGCGGCGGCGCGACAGCAGCGTGGGCGCGCCGGCGCGGTTTTCCAGGATGAAGTCCTTGGCGTATTCGCCGGTCTGGATGCGCGTCAGCATGGCCTTCATCGCCAGCTTGGTGTCAGGCGTGACGATCCTGGGACCGCTCACGTATTCGCCGTATTCGGCATTGTTGGAGATCGAGTAGTTCATGTTGGCGATGCCGCCTTCGTAGATCAGGTCGACGATCAGCTTCAGCTCGTGCAGGCATTCGAAGTAGGCCATTTCCGGCGCGTACCCTGCCTCGACCAGCGTCTCGTAGCCGGCCTTGATCAATTCGACGGTGCCGCCGCACAGCACGGCCTGCTCGCCGAAGAGGTCGGTCTCCGTCTCTTCGCGGAAATTGGTCTCGATCACGCCGGCGCGCGCACCGCCGATTGCCGCCGCGTACGACAGCGCGACGTCGCGTGCCTTCTTCGACGCGTCGTGGTGCACCGCGATCAGCATCGGCACGCCGCCGCCCGCGACATAGGTCGAGCGCACGGTATGGCCCGGCGCCTTGGGCGCGATCATCACGACGTCCAGGTCGGCGCGCGGCTTGACCTGGCCATAGTGGATGTTGAAGCCGTGCGCGAACGCGAGCATCGCGCCCTGCTTGATGTTGGGCTCGACGTCGGCGGCGTACGTCGCCGCGATGCTCTCGTCGGGCATCAGCATCATCACGATGTCCGCCGTCTTGACGGCGTCGGCGACCTCGGCGACCTTGAGCCCGGCCTTCTTCGCCTTGTCCCATGACGCCCCGCCCTTGCGCAGGCCGACGGTGACCTTGATGCCGGAGTCGTTCAGGTTCTGCGCGTGCGCGTGTCCCTGCGAGCCGTAGCCCACGATCGTGACCTTCTTGCCCTTGATCAGAGACAGGTCGGCGTCTTTTTCGTAGTAGACCTTCATCATTTCCAAATCTCCTGATTGTTCCGGTTATCTGCTGTATTCAGATGCGAAGGATCCGCTCGCCGCGGCCGATGCCCGAGGCACCGGTGCGAACGGTTTCGAGAATCACTCCGGGTTCGATCGACTGGATGAACGCGTCGAGCTTGCTGCCGGTGCCCGTCAGCTCGATCGTGTAGCTCTTGTCGGTGACATCGAGGATGCGACCGCGGAAGATGTCGGCCAGCCGCTTCATCTCGTCACGGTCCTTGCCCGATGCGCGGACCTTGACCAGCATCAGCTCGCGCTCGATGTGGTTGCCTTCGGTCAGGTCCACGACCTTCACGACTTCCACCAGCTTGTTGAGCTGCTTGGTGATCTGCTCGACGACGTCCTCCGAGCCGACGGTGACGATGGTCATCCGCGACATCGTTGGGTCCTCGGTGGGCGCCACGGTCAGCGACTCGATGTTGTAGCCGCGTGCCGAGAACAGGCCCGAGATTCGCGACAGTGCGCCCGCCTCGTTTTCCACGAGGATCGAAAGTATGTGTCTCATGAAATGACTCCCCCCGAAGGCGCTTCGCGCCCTCCCCCCAAGGGGGCAACCGCGTCCTTGGGACGGCCCTGCGGACGCGGCGACATCCGGACCCTGCTCATAATTCCTCCGCCAGGATCATCTCGGTCAGGCCCTTGCCGCCCGGCACCATCGGGAACACGTTCTCGGTCTGGTCGGTGATGAAGTCCATGAACACGAGACGCTCCGACTGCTTGAACGCTTCCTTGAGCGCGCCCTCGACGTCTCCGGGTTTCTCCACCTTGATGCCGACGTGACCGTACGCTTCCGCCAGTTTCACGAAATCCGGCAATGCGTCCATGTACGACTCCGCGTAGCGGTTGCCGTAGAAGAACTGCTGCCACTGCCGCACCATGCCCATGTAGCGGTTGTTGAGGTTCACGATCTTGATCGGCAGGTGGTACTGCTTGCACGTCGACAGTTCCTGGATGCACATCTGGATCGACGCCTCGCCCGTCACGCAGGCGACCGTGGCGCCGGGATTGACGAGCTGCACGCCCATGGCCGCAGGCAGCCCGAAACCCATCGTGCCCAAGCCCCCGGAATTGATCCAGCGCCGCGGCTTGTCGAACTTGTAGTACTGCGCCGCCCACATCTGGTGCTGCCCGACGTCCGAGGTGATGAATGCATCGCCCTTGGTCAGCTCGTAGAGTTTCTGGATGACGAACTGCGGCTTGATCAGCGCGCTCTTGGTGTCGTACTTCAGGCAATCCTTGCGCTGCCACTCCTTGATGTCGGCCCACCAGCTCTTGAGCGCCGCCGGGTCCGGCCGTTGCGGCGAGGACTCGATCAGCTTCAGCATTTCGTCGAGCACGTCGGCGACGTAGCCGACGATCGGAATGTCCACCTTGACGCGCTTGGAAATCGACGATGGGTCGATGTCGATATGGATGATCTTGCGATCGGTGCGGAAGAAGTGCTCGGGGTTGCCGATCACCCGGTCGTCGAAGCGCGCACCCACGGCAATCAGCACGTCGCAGTGCTGCATTGCCATGTTGGATTCGTAGGTGCCGTGCATCCCCAGCATGCCGGTGAACTGCGGATCGGTGCCCGGGAAGCCTCCGAGGCCCATCAGCGTGTTCGTGCACGGGAAGCCCAGCAGGCGCACCAGCCGGGTCAGTTGCGACGACGCATTGTTGAGCACCACGCCGCCGCCGGCGTAGACCATCGGCCGCTTCGCGTCGAGAAGCAGCTGCACGGCCTTCTTGATCTGGCCCGCGTGACCCTTGGTCACCGGGTTGTAGGAACGCAGCGACACCGTCTTCGGATAGCTGAATTCGGTCTTCGCCTGCGTCACGTCCTTGGGAATGTCGACCAGCACCGGTCCCGGCCGGCCCGAGGCCGCCAGGTAGAACGCCTTCTTGATCGTGACCGCCAGGTCGGCCACGTCCTTGACCAGGAAGTTGTGCTTGACGCACGGCCGCGTGATGCCGACGGTGTCGCATTCCTGGAACGCGTCCTGCCCGATCGCGTGCGTCGGCACCTGCCCGGTGATAACGACCATCGGGATCGAGTCCATGTAGGCCGTGGCGATGCCGGTCACGGCATTGGTGACGCCCGGTCCGGACGTGACCAGCGCGACGCCGGTCTTGTGCGACGACCGCGAGTATCCGTCGGCTGCGTGCACCGCGCCCTGCTCGTGCCGCACCAGCACGTGCTTGACGGCTTCCTGCTTGAACAGCTCGTCGTAGATGTTCAGCACCGCGCCGCCGGGATAGCCGAAGACGTACGCGACGCCTTCTTCCTGGAGGCAGCGGATGACGATTTCCGCACCCGTGAGTTGCATGGCTTTGCCCTACCGTTGATGAGTGATGTCCCCGGCACGCGCGTGCGTACGCATGGGAATGCCTGGAATTGCCTTGCGCACTAGGGTTGGCGTGCGCGAATCGAGCTTTTCGCCGGGTAGAAAGCCGCGGTTCGGAAACACCGGCCGCGTTCCAAGGGATTCTCCACGACGCTTGTGGCCTCGTCGGAGGGAACGCGAACGGCTGTTTTTGCAGCACAGCACCGAATCTCTCGATCCGGAATCAGTAATTTAGCGGCAAATCCCCGCTCCGGTCAAGCTTGGGGTGCTGTGCCGCAACATGCGCCGGGACTTCGCACCCGGCATACTTAAGCCCTTGCTCAGCTTCGGACCTATAGTCTCCGGGTTATTTTTCTTCTGATTGTTCCAAACTGGCCTCCCCACAGGAAATTTCGAGCTTTCTCGCGGAAGTCGAGCGGCGCGCCTTCAAGCAGGCGATGTTCGCCGTCCGCGACGAAGACGCGGCACTGGACGTCGTGCAGGATGCGATGCTCAAGCTGACCGAGAAATACGCCGCCAAGCCTGCGGCTGAACTGCCGATGCTGTTCCAGCGCATCCTGCAGAACACGATCCACGACCATTTCCGGCGCCAGAAAGTGCGCAACACGTGGACGACGCTCCTATCGGCGTTCGGAAAAGGTGAGGAAAAAGACGACGATTACGACATTCTGGAAACTTTGTCGGCAAAATCGGACTCGAACGCGACCGTCGATCCGGCGAAACAGTTCGAACAAGGTCAGATTGTGGGGATGATCGAACAGGCCCTTGTGCGCTTGCCTGCGCGTCAACGCGAAGCGTTCCTTTTGCGTTACTGGGAGGAGATGGACGTGGCGGAAACCGCCGCGGCAATGGGTTGTTCCGAAGGCAGTGTGAAGACGCACTGCTCCCGCGCCGTCCATGCCCTGGCCTTGACGCTTAAGGCCAAGGGGCTAAGTCTTTAGATTCGGCCTATGACTTCCCACGACGACAATTTCGCCAAAAAATTAACGGGTTACCTCGACGCCGGCGCCGCCGAGCTCAAGGCCGGGACAGTCTATCGGCTGCAAAAGGCCCGGGCGACGGCGATGGAGCGCCTGGCCCAGCCTGCGGGCGTCCGCGCGTCCGAATCGCGGCTGGCGCATGCCTTTGCCGGGTCCGGCGGATCGGGGACGGGCGGCGGCAGGGGTCTCTTGACCAGCCTCCGGCTGTGGCTCGGAATTGCCATCATCGTGGCGGCGACGTTCGGATACCAGCAATGGCAGGCCTACCAGCAAGTGAATGACCTCGTGGAACTGGACGCCCAGATCCTGTCCTCGGACTTGCCCATCGACGCGTATCTGGACCAGGGATTCCGCAATTGGCTCACAAGCGACGAACAGTGACGGCGACGCTTGGTTTCGCCCTGGCGCTCGCCGTTTCCACCGCGTTTGTCCCGATTGCCGCGCACGGCCAGATCACGATGCGATCGCCATCGTGGTCGCAACTGAGCCCGCAGGAACAGAAGGTTCTGGCGCCACTGGCGCCTGAATGGGACAAGCTTCAGCCGCAGAGCAAGCAGAAATGGCGCGGCCTGGCCCAGCGCTACCCCACGATGGCCCCGGACGAGCAGCAACGCGTCCATCAACAGATGCGAATCGTGGGCAAAGCTGTCGCCGCAGGAGCGCGCGGTTGCACGAGAGCAGTACAAGTCCATCAAGCAATTGCCGCCCGAAAAGAAGGCGGAAGTGCGCGAGCGCTGGCAGGCCTACCAGAGCCTGCCGCCTGAGACCAAGCGCGAGCTCGCCGCGAAGCCGGCGCGCGCCGACGAGCCGCCCCGCGATGGCGGCACCTGCCACCAAGACGCTTCCGCCACCACCTCCACCGCCACCGCAATCGGCACCCGCCCCGTCAGGCACCCGCCCTTGACCGAATCGGCGTCGCCGGCGCCGATCGGGACTCGCCGCGCCGGATTGCTGCCACGGCTTGGCGCCGCGCTTTACGAAGCGCTGCTGGCGACCGCGCTGGCGTTCATGACCGGGTTCGTCACGTTGCCGCTGGTCTCGCCGGGAACGGCCGCGACCGCCACTCATTTGACCGTGCCTCCTGTGCAAGCACGCGTTGCATTGTTCTGCATCCTGTTCTCGGTCATTGCGCTTTATTACGTGTGGTGCTGGACGGGAGGGCGCCGCACGCTGCCGATGAAGACGTGGCGGATGCGCATCGCGGACGCCGACGGCGGACCACCCACAGCCAGGACCGCGCTGCTGCGCTATCTCGCCGCCTGGATCGGACCGTTGGTGGCCCTCCTCGGCTACGCGCTCCTGAGGGAACGCGGGTTGGGTTCGCTCGCGCTTGGACTCGCCGGAATCAATTTCCTGTGGGCCGTGGTGGACCCGGACCGCCAGTTCCTTCACGACCGCATCGCCGGCACGCGCATCGTGCGGGACGCATAGCCCGGCTTCAGGTGCCCGGTCCGACGCTGCTGCGCGAACCCACGATTTCAATGGCCGGAAGTCGATAAAGCGGCTTTCCGTCCACGAATTCACCGGTGAATACGCCGACGTACGGCTCAGTGTTGGTCGGCGCCCTCGGCGCGAGATCCGAGGCGCACCCGGCGAGACCGATGATCAGCAACACCGATGCGGCAAGCGCAACGCGCTCATGGGCCATGTACTTGATCAGAAGACTGCGTGGAATCATGTCGAATCTCCGTTTGCGGTCCCCAGCCCTCCGATTCAATTCGGAGGGGCGGGCGGTGGGACCGGCATCTCGTCCGGGTCGATTCTCCTGATTGGCCCGACAGTTCCCACGCCCTTCGGTGCGTTGATCTCTGAACGCAGAACGGCTTCGCCGACCGACAGCTCGATCAGCGAAACGACGCGACCCGCAAGGTAATTCTGCCACTCGGTCATGTCCATGGCGGGCTTGTGGCGCTGTTCCGCGAGTTTCTGACTGTCGAATCCCTGCTGCATATCGAGGATCTCGAGGGTCTTCGGGTCCAGGATCCACACCTTGATATACGAATACGGCGCGATAAAAGTCTTGGCCTTGAAGGTCGTGTTGTCCGACGCGACGGCGTCCACGCCGTCGAGCGGTTCCGCCTCGACACCGCTGCCCGGGATTCGCCAGTTCGGACATCCTGCCTGGCACTGGGGCTGATTGAAGAGGCCGAACCCCTGCAGTTTGCCGGCCATACCGTCCCGCGCCAACGCGCGGAAGGCGGGTGTTGCGACGACGATCCTGTCCCACGACAGTCGCTGCGGCATCTTGGCCAATTCCGCCGTGACCGCACCTATCGCCGTGCTATCGCGCCTTGCGGGCGTCACGCGGTCGACTTGTGCGGCGGGGAGCGACATGTAGATCCGGGTACTGGAAGGATCGATCGTCGCGATCGCCTTGTCCAGACTGTGCAGGGCGAGGCGATTGAGGAGGTTGTCCGGGACTTTCTCGGTGGTCCGGCGATAAGGAGCGATATGGGTCCCGACCTGCGCTCTATACTCGGACACCGTTGTGAATTCCTCGCCGATGGCGGCGATGAGCGCATAGGTCTTTGGCTTGGCTGGCTCCGCCGGCGCGTCCGCCGTCTGACCATGGCTGACGCCGGCCGCCGTGCAAACCAGAAACACCGCCAGAGGCGCCGCAATCGAGCGCATCACCTGTCTCCTTCGCGTTGCCAGCATGTTACCAAGGTACGCCGGGATGGCCCACGCTAGTTCGCGCGGCCGCGCGAGCATCACGCCGGTCGCGATCATCACCATGCCGGCTAGGGCCAGCGCATCGAGCGTTTCGCCGAACCACAGCCAGGATTGGACCGCCGTCACCGGCGGCACCAGGTAAAAGAGGCGCGCGACCCCGGACGCCGCGCCGTGCCGCAACAGCCAGTACAGCAGGCTGATGGCGCCCACCGACAGCACGACGACCGACCAGCCCAGCGCGAACACGAACTGCGGAACCCATTGCACCGCGCGTGTATCGAGCAGCAGCGCCAACGGCGCGTAGACGAGCGCGCACGTCGCGAACTGGATCACCGCGCCGCTGCGCAGGTCGACGTGATTGGCATGGCGCTTCTGGTACAGCGTGCCGACGCTGATGCCGAGCAGCGCGATCGCCGAAGGCAAGAGACCGTTGTGCCCACCGGCGAAATCCACCTTGTGCCGGATGACCAGGTAGACGCCGGCCAGGCCCAGCAACAAACCCGCCCATTGCCTCGGCACGACGCGCTCGCGCAACCACAGGAAGGCGAGAAATACGGTGAGAATCGGCTGCAATCCGACCAGCATCGCGCTGGTGCCGGCCGGCATGCCTCCGTCGAGTGCCAGGAACACGCCGCCCAAATAGGTGCCGTGGACCAGCAGCGCCGCGATCGCGACATGAAGGTAGTCGGACCGCATGCGCGGCCACGGCGCGCGCGTCGCCAACGCGACCGCCAGCATCAGCAGCGCGACCAGCACAAAACGATAGAGCAGGAACGTGAAAGGCGGCGCATACGGCAGGCCGTATTTCGCCGCAATGAACCCGGTGCTCCACAGCAGGACGAAAAGCGCGGGGAAGAACGCCGCTCCCTGCGGGCGGGACGGCGCCGGCTCAGCCACTGCCGGCGCGATAGATGTCGGGGTGGTTGATTTCCATGAAGCGTTCCGGCCGCGCCAGCGGCACGAAGCCGCAGCGCGCGTAGACGGGGTGCGCGTCCTTCGTCGCGAGCAGCACGCGGCGCAGGCCTCGCAGCGCGGGATGCGTCAGCGCGGTGGTGACGAGCCAGGTGGCCAAGCCCGCGCCGCGGAAGTCCGGCAGCACGAAGACGTCGGCAACGTAGGCGAACGTGGCGCCGTCGGTGACCACACGCGCGAATCCGATCTGCACGCTCTTTCCATGCAATTCACGGTACAACCCGAAATTGAGAGAGCCTTCGATGGCGCGCTCGACGGTCGCGCGCGGAATGCCCGGCGACCAGTAGCTGTCGGTCAGGAAGGCGTGGATGGCCGCGACGTCCAGCCGTTCGCGCGATGCGTCGATTTCATCGGCGCCCCGGGTCACCTTGAAGGGCACGTCGATTCCACCCGCGGCCACGGCGTTATCGCGGCTTCTTGGGCTTGAGGGACGCCTTGTAGCGCGCCACGCCGTCGATGATCTCCTGCTTGGCCTCGACGGCGTCGACCCAGATGCCGACGCGCACCCACTTGCCCGGCTCGAGATCCTTGTAGTGCTCGAAGAAGTGCGCGATCTGGCGCGTCGTGATCTCCGGCAGGTCGCGCGGCGACTGCACGTTGCGGTACAGCGAGGACAACTTGTCGATGGGCACCGCGAGGATCTTGGCATCGCCGCCCGCCTCGTCGTCCAGCTTCAGCATCCCGATCGGCCGGCAGCGCACCACGACGCCGGTGATGAGCGGCACCGGCGACAGCACCAGCACGTCGCACGGGTCGCCGTCGTCGGACAGCGTGTGCGGGATGTAGCCGTAGTTGGTCGGGTAGTGCATGGCCGTGGACATGAAACGGTCGACGAACACCGCGCCAGTCTCCTTGTCCACTTCGTACTTGATCGGGTCGGCCCGCATCGGTATTTCGATCACGACATTGCAGTCGTTGGGGACGTCCTTGCCGGCCGGCACGCGGTCGAAGCTCATGATTCGGCTTTCGTGGAATGAGACGCGGAAAAATCACGATATCATAGCCGTCAAAGGACACCTATGCTCTACACGCTGGGAGAACACCGCGTCGAATTTCGCGGCTCGAACCACTACGTGGCGCCCGACGCGACGCTCATCGGCCGTGTCGTGCTCGAGCATGAAGCGTCGGTCTGGTTCAAGACGGTGATCCGCGGCGACAACGATCCGATCGTCATCGGTGCGGGCTCCAATGTCCAGGATGGCTCCGTGCTGCACACCGACGATGGCGTCCCGCTCACACTCGGTCCCCATGTCACGGTCGGGCACCAGGTCATGCTGCACGGGTGCACGATCGGCGAAGGGTCGCTCGTCGGCATCAAGGCGGTCGTCCTCAATCACGCCGTCGTCGGGCGCGAATGCCTGATCGGCGCCTGCGCGCTGATTCCCGAAGGCAAAGTGATCCCGGACCGCTCGCTGGTGCTGGGGACGCCGGGCAAGGTCGTGCGCACGCTGACGGACGAGGAGGTCGCGGGCCTCCGGGCCATTGCCGCCGGCTACGTCGCCAACGCCCGCCGCTATCTGGCGCAACTGGCACCGGCATCTCCGCCGCGCTAGCGAATCCGCGCAACGGGGTTGACGCATCTAACCTTCGGTCAACCCGACACCCGAGATCGCCATGCGCCGCCTGTCCCTGCCCCTCGTCATCCTGCTGTCCGTGGTCATCGCCGCCTGCCTCACCGGCATCGCGCTGGCTCAAACGCCCGAAAAGCGGGACGAAGTCCAGACCGAGACGACCCCGCTTGCGCCGTTCAAGCGCATCGAGGTATCCGGCGTGGCCAACATCATCCTGGTCCAGGGCACGAACGGGCCGCTGGTCGCCAGCGTGCCCCAGCACGCCGATGCCAAGGTCAAGATCAAGGTGCAGAAGGAGACGCTTTTCATCAAATCCGAGGACGGTGGACGCTGGTGGGGCAACGTGTTCGGCCGGGGTCCGGGCGGCGCGACTACACTCACCATCAACTTCAAGGATCTGGAGAGCATCGACGTGGCGGGCGGCGTCCGGATCCAGGCGCGGGAAATTCGGGTCCCGGCGTTGAGCATCGACGGCTCCGGCGGCACCACGATTCTGATCGACGACCTCCGGACGACCACGCTCTCCATAGATGCCTCCGGCGCATTGAAGGCCGAACTCGCCGGGCAGGTCACCGACCAGAACATCTCGGTTTCCGGCGCGGCCAACTACCAGGCCGGCAGGCTGGTCAGCGACAACGCCAAGGTGGATGTCAGCGGGGCCGGCAAGGTCATGGTCAACGCGCGCAAGACGCTCTCGGCCGATATCTCCGGCGCCGGGACGGTCGAATACATCGGCGACCCGGTGGTGAAGGAGAGCATCAGCGGGGCTGGCCACATCAAGCGCCGAGACGCGGCGACACAGCTTCCGCCTGTCGCGCTCGCCCACTGACTGCCCAACGCGCCGGTCAATGCATCGCGACCGGCAGCGCGGGCGCGGCGTCGCCTTTGAACAACAGCGTCAGCCCGGTAGCCGGATCCCGGTCGTCATGCACGCCCGGAACCACGCGCACGTCCGCGACGCGGCATTCGCCCAGGAAGTCCGTCAGCATGGCCACCACTTCGTCGACGGTCTCGGTCGGATAGAGCGGGCAGCGAAAGCCCTCCGCCTCGCGCGGCTCGAAAGGCGATGACAGCGACAGCCGCACTTCGCCGCCATTGACGGCGCCGGGGCAGCGATGGGCACTGATCACCGCCGTTGGTTCGCCGACCGCCGCGCGCAGCCTGCGGATGGCATTGGCGGCAAATAGCTGCGCGCCGACTTCGCGTTGCGCCGCGCGGCCCTGCCGCACTGCCTGCAGCAACGGTTGCGGCGCGCGCGGGAGCGCCAGCACGGTGATCCCGTTCCCGCCCAATTGCCGGCCCAGTGCCTGCGCGAGGGGCATTCCCCACTTGCCGACGTCCATGCGGCGCAGCAGGTCGGCGTCCGGCGCGGCCAGCGCGCTGCCCACCAGAAACCGCAGATGCACCGTCTCCGGTCCGCCGGCCAGGACGATGGGCGCGGCCTCGAGCGCCCCGGCGTTTCGCGCCGAGTCGGGCGACGCCGACCACGCCATCAGGCCCGGCAATCGCGCGAGATCGATTGCGCCTGTCGCGACGAGGGCATTGGCCAACGCGAACGACTGGTTTCCCGCCAGCGCGCCATGCTCACGCAGTATTTCCGCCAACGCCGCGGGGTCGTCGAGGACGCACGGCAACGTCGCGCGCGCATCGGGGCCGGCGTCGAGACCGGCGACGATGACCACGGGCAGCGCGAAGACCGTGACTTTCAGGCGACTACCCGCGGCCGATGCCGGCGCACATTGCGCCAGAAGGCGCCACAGGTGGCGGTAAATGGCCGCTGTCGGTGCGGTAGCGAAAACCGCCGCGAGCCGCTCCCCGTGCGCCGGGGCCAGCAGCGCGCTCAGTGCATCGCGAATTTCCGCGTCGAACGCCGCCGCGTATTGGCCCGTTTCGGCGGCCTGGCTTTGCGCGGCCAGTCCATGCAGCCGCGCTGGCTCAGCCGATGCTGCGCGGGCATCCGGGAACGTGCGGGGATCGCTGATTTCCGGCATGGGCTGCGTTGTCGCGGGTGCTTACAGGGCAGGCATTCTCGCATGCTCCGATTCAACCACTTCCTCTACGGGACCAGGCAGAACGGTCCGTGGCCAAGCGCCTCCGGGAGGAACCACGCGCGATACAGCCCCAGCAAGGCGAATGCCGCAATGGCGATGGCTGCGCCATAGCGATAGCGCGAATCGGCGAACCAGCGCCGCGACCGTGCCAGCGTCCACCCCGCCGCCAGCAGGTTGGGCAACGTCCCCAGTCCGAAGGCCAGCATCACCAGCGCGCCGTTGACCGCATTGCCGGCGAGCAGCGCCACCGGCAGCACGCCGTAGACGAGCGCGCATGGCGTGAATCCCCATACGACGCCCAGCGCATAGCGCGACGCCGTTCCGCCACGCGGTGCCAGCCGCGTCACCAACGGCATCAGGTTGCGAAACACCGCAAGTCCGGCGCGCTCGAATCCGGCGAAGGCGCCACCGCGCACGACCAGCGACAGCGCGAGCAGCAGCAGCATCGCGTTGGCCGCGACATAAAGGACGCGTTGAATCGGCGCGACGGCCGCCGCGAAGGCCGCGCCCCCCGCGGCGCCGAGCGCCGCGCCCAGCAGCACGTAGGTGGTCAGGCGCCCGGCCTGCGTGGCGCCCTGTCCCGACCCGGAGTGCGCCACCAGGGCAGCAACGGGGCCGTCCCCGCGGGCCGCGCGGCGACTGCAATCCAGCCTCCGCACATCGCGAAACAGTGCAGCCCACCGAGCAGGCCGGCCAGGAACGCGCCGATCAGCGCGGACTGAGGCACGGGCTCCGCCTGCGAGGTGTCGGCGGTTGTAGAGTAAAATGCCCCTTGATTCCGCGGGGGCATTCGTGACGATCACCCGTGCATTCAGACGGCGCAGGCATTAGACTGCACCGGAATTCGTTCGCCACGACGCTCCCGCTCCGGTACCCTCCTGCCCGATCCATGACCAATCCTGCACCTCGAAGCGTCTTTCCTCCGTCCCTGAAGGTCGTGTCCATCGACAGCCTGCGGTCGCATTGCGCCACGTGCAGCATGCGCACATTGTGCCTTCCGGTCGGATTGTCGGATACCGACATCGACGAGCTGGAAGGGCTGCTCGGCAACCGGACGAAGCTCAAGAAGGGCGATGCGCTGTTCCATAACGGCGCGCCGTTCACGGCGTTGTATGCGGTCAAGCTGGGCTCCCTCAAGACCACGGTCCTTTCCGACGACGGCCGCGAACAGGTGGCCGGCTACCACATGGCCGGAGACCTGCTTGGCCTCGACGGCATGGGCGACGACCGGCACGGCTGCGAAGCCATCGCGCTCGAGGACTCCGAACTGTGCGTGCTGCCGTTCACGCGCATCGAGGAATTGGCGCGCCACGTTCCCGCGCTGCAGCACAATCTGCACAAGTTCATGTCGCGTGAAATCGAGCGCGACCATCGCGTGATGCTGCTCCTGGGCAGCATGCGCGCGGAGGAGCGCCTTGCTGCTTTCCTGCTCAACCTTTCCGAGCGCTACAAGGCGCGCGGCTACTCGTCGACCGAATTCGTGCTGCGCATGACGCGCGAGGAAATCGGCAGCTACCTGGGCCTCAAGCTCGAGACCGTCAGCCGCCTGTTCTCGAAATTTCAGGAGGAAGGGCTCGTGATGGTGGCGGGTCGTTCGATCAAGATCATCGACATGCCGGTCTTGAAGCAGCTGGTCGGGCAGTGCTAGCCGCTGCCGCCCCCTGAAACGTCGGCCGAGTCCGAGGGTTGCCCCGACCCACCCTCGAGGAAAACGGTAAGCGCCGACGACGCGATTCCCAACCCCCAGAACCCGAAGAAACCCATCGTGTAGATGGCCTGGCGCGACATGTCCAGCGGCGCGCCGAAGAAATGCAGTTCGAACGGGTCGAAGATCGAGAAGAAGATGAGCTCGGCCACGGCCGCGACCAGGAATGCCGGCCAGATCACCCACATCAACCGGCGCGCCAGCAGTCCAGTGCCGGTGCTCATCGCGCTGTCCCTCCCGGCCGCCATCTATTGGCCCTTCAGCGGGCTCGCCGCCCTCAGCGTGAGCGTCCGCATGTCTCCGGCGATCGCGACGGCGGGCAATCGCCATGATTGCGTTTCCAGGCTGACCAGCCAGCGCCCGGAACCGACGGGCTCGATGCTTCCCACGTAAGCACCTTCCGGCCCAAGCACAAGCTCGACGCGGCGATCCAACCCGCCGCGCGTGGCGTGCGCGACGCCAAGCATGACCACCGCGGGGTGCGCTTCGGGCGCCTGCGACGATGACGAGAGTACGACGCGCACGCGGCCATCGACCGCGATGTCGACCACAGCGTTCATTCCCAATGCCGACGCGCGCTCCACGCGCTGCAGGCGCTCGTTGATCGACAGGCCGCGCTTGTAGTAATCATCGGCGACAATGGCGTCGTCCGTCGTCACGGCCAACCATATGGTGACCATGCTCGCGGCGACCACGATGGCGGGACCGGCCATCAGCAGCCACGGCCATCTCTGTCGATACCAGGGAGGCGCAGGCGTGCGCGGCGAAGTGTTGGGAGGCATGGCGGCGCTGCTCGCTGAAGTCATGTCAATGTCTCACGGATTGGGCATGATGAATGTCGATTTCTCGCGCCGCGAAATCGAGCTGTCGTCGACCGCCTCGAGCACCAGCTCGATCCGGTGCGTCCCTGGCTTGGCCGCATCCGCCGGCACCTGCAGGCGCATCGGCAGAAGGCGCGTCGCCGCGGCGCCGACCTCGAGCGTCTGGGGCATGCCGGTGACGGCCAGCCCGGGCAAGCCTTCGGCGGACAAGCGGAACGTGCGCGCCTTCTCGTCGGTGTTCATGATCTGGATCTTGTACACATTCTCGATCACGCCGGGACTCGCCTCGCGCGCCAGCGCGCCGCGATCGCGGATGACGTCCATCTTCAGCGGATTGCGCAGATACAGCGACACGCCGCCCGCGGTGGCGACGGCGAGCAGAATGGCCGTGTAGACCAGCGTGCGCGGCCTTAAGATCCGCCGCAGCATGGCGCTCCCGGTCGCGTGGCTGCTGCAACGCGTTTTCCGACGCGTAGCGGATGAGGCCGCGCGGATAACCCATCTTGTCCATCACCTGGTCGCAGCCGTCGATGCACGCCGCGCAGCCGATGCATTCGTATTGCAGTCCCTTGCGGATGTCGATGCCGGTCGGGCACACCTGCACGCAGATGCTGCAGTCGATGCAGTCTCCCAGTCCGGCGGCCTTGGCGTCGATCTTCTTGCTGCGCGATCCGCGCGGATCGCCGCGCTCGCGGTCGTACGCGATGACCAGCGTGTCGCGGTCGAACATCACCGACTGGAATCGCGCGTACGGGCACATGTACTTGCACACCTGCTCCCGCATCCACCCCGCGTTGCCGTAGGTGGCCAGCGCGTAGAACACGATCCAGAAGGCCTCCCATCCGCCCAGGTCCCACAGGATCGCGCGGATGCCCAGGTCCCGTATCGGCGTGAAATAGCCGACGAACGTGTAGCCGGTCCAGAGGGAAAGCGCGATCCACGCCGTGTGCTTCAGCGCCTTTTTCACGAATTTTTCGAGCGATGCCGGCGCCGCATCGAGGCGCATGCGCGCCTGCCGCTCGCCTTCGATCTTGCGCTCGATCCACAGGAAGATTTCCGTGTACACCGTCTGCGGGCACGCGTAGCCGCACCACAGCCGGCCGGCCACCGCGGTGAACAGAAACAACGAGAGCGCCGACAGGATCAGCAGGACGGTCAGGTAGATGACGTCCTGCGGCCAGAACACGATGCCGAAGATGTAGAACTTGCGCGCGGTCAGATCGAACAGCACCGCCTGGCGATCATTCCAGTACAGCCACGGCAGACCGTAGAAGATCACCTGCGTCACGATCACCAGCGCGACGCGCCAGTTGGCGAACGTTCCGGTGACCGAGCGCGGATAGATCTTCTTGCGGATCTCGTAGAGGCCGATTTCGTCGTCGGCGTCCGAGCCGGGAACGCCCGGAATCGGCTGGATCGCGATCGGCTTGATGTTCGTCGGTGCTACTCATCGGCGGCGATCGACGTTGTGATGGCTACCGGCGGACGCGCAATGCCCGGCGGCGCGCAGGGTCTTTCCGGCGCCGGAAAAAAGAACGCGGCGCGACCCATGCGGACCGCGCCGCTGCCGGTCGGCGATCACTTGGCAGTGGACGTATTCGACAAACTCCATACATAGGCGGCAAGCACCTTGATCTTGGCGGGTCCCAGCACCGGGCCGAACGACGGCATCGGCAGGTGGCCGTTCGTGATGTTGAGGTGGCGGCCCAGGGTAATGCCTTCGGTTATGGTGGTCTCGGAGCTTCCGTACAACCAGATGTTGTCGGTCAAGTTCGGCGCGCCGATCGCCTGGTTGCCCTTGCCGTCCGCGCCATGGCATGCCGCGCAGTTGGCTGCGAATATCGGCTTGCCGAGCTGCGCCTTCAGCGAGTCGTGCGGAAGTCCGGACAGCGAGCGCACGTACGCCGCCGCGTCGCGAACGCCTTCGTCGCCGAGGATCGGGCCGAAGCCGGGCATGACGCCCATTCGTCCGCCGGTGATCGTCGTCACGATATTCGCCGGCTCGCCGCCATACAGCCAATCGTGGTCGCGCAAATTGGGGAAGCCCTTGCCACCGCCGGCATCCGAGCCATGGCAGGCCGAACAGTAGGTGAGGAACAGGCGCTCACCGGTCTGCCGCGCCGCAGGATCCGCGGCGATCTGCGGAATTTCCATCGCCGTGTACTTGTCGTACAGCGGCTGGACCCTGGCGTCGAAATCCGTCGTTTCGGCTTTGTATGCGCCGGACGACGACCAGCCCAGCACACCCGGGAACGTGCCCAAACCCGGATACAGCACCAGGTACACGATGCCGAATACGATCGTCAGCCAGAACAGGTTCGACCACCACTTCGGCAGCGGATTGTTGTACTCCTGCAGGTCGTCGTCCCAGACGTGGCCCGTCACATCCACCTTCGACGTACCGCTGGACTTCGCGGCGGCGCCCTTGGGCGCGCTCACCTTGACCCGGCCAGTTGCCCACAACAGCCATGCGCAGGCCGCGATCGAGACGACCACCAGCACGATGACGTAGATATTCCAGAAACCCGATGTGAAGTCGCTCATGACACCCGCCCTCCGCGCGCGGTCGCTGCATTCGATTCCGGTCCTTGCGCGTCGTCCGGCAGCGCAAACGGCGCGTTGGCAGCCGCGTCGAACGCGCTCTTGCGCTTCCTGCTGTAGGCCCACACGATGATGCCCACGAACGTGATGAAGGCGACCAGCGTCATGATGCTGTGGAGAAGGGTCTGCATCTCCATGGCTACCTCGCATTCCGCATGAGCACGCCCATGCCCTGCAGGTACGCGACCAGCGCGTCCTGCTCGGTCTTGTCCTTCAACTCCGCCGGAGCCTTGGCGATGTCCTCATCCGTGTACGGCAGCCCCAGCGTGCGCAGCGTCTTCATCTTCGCCTGCACGCCGTCGGCGTCCGCGGGCGTCTTGGCCAGCCACGGATAGCCCGGCATGTTCGATTCGGGGACGACGTCGCGCGGATTGTTGAGATGCACGCGATGCCAGTCGTCGGAGTACTTCGCGCCCACGCGCGCCAGATCGGGACCGGTGCGCTTGCTGCCCCACTGGAACGGATGGTCGTAGACGAATTCGCCGGCGACCGAATACGGCCCGTAGCGTTCCGTCTCCGCACGGAACGGACGGATCATCTGCGAGTGGCAGTTGTAGCAGCCTTCACGCACGTAGATGTCGCGGCCGGTAAGCGCCAGCGGCGAATACGGTTTCAATCCCGCGACCGGCTGGGTCAACGAACCCTGGAAGAACAGCGGCACGATCTCGACGAGCCCGCCCACGCTGACGACGAGCAGCACGAGGATGATGAGCCACGGCACATGCGTTTCGATATGTTCCTGGTTGAGTTTCATCGTCGTGTCCTAAGCGTGTGCCGGCACGCCGGTCGGAATGGGTGCGTCGAACGGCTTGCTGCCGGCCATCGTGCGCGCCGTGTTGTACGCCATGATCAGCATGCCGGAGAGGAACATGACGCCCCCCAGCAGCCGGATCGCATAGAACGGATAGGTGGACTTCACGCTCTCGACGAACGCGTAGGTCAGCGTGCCGTCGGCGTTGGTGGCGCGCCACATGAGTCCCTGCATGACTCCGGCGATCCACATCGCGGCGATGTAGAGGACGACGCCAATCGTGGCTATCCAGAAGTGCGCGGTGATGAGGCGCACCGACCACATCTCGACCTTGCCGAACATGCGCGGGATCAGGTAATACATCGAGCCGATGGAAATGAACGCGACCCAGCCCAGCGCGCCGGAGTGCACGTGGCCGATCGTCCAGTCGGTGTAGTGCGAAAGCGCGTTGACCGTCTTGATCGACATCATCGGCCCCTCGAACGTGCTCATGCCGTAGAACGACAGCGACACGATGAGGAACTTGAGGATCGGGTCCTCGCGCAGCTTATGCCAGGCGCCGGACAGCGTCATGATGCCGTTGATCATGCCGCCCCACGACGGAGCCAACAGGATCAGCGAAAACACCATGCCGAGGGATTGCGTCCAGTCCGGCAGCGCCGTGTAGTGAAGGTGGTGCGGTCCCGCCCACATGTACGTGAAGATCAGCGCCCAGAAGTGGACGACCGACAGGCGGTACGAATAGATCGGGCGGCCCGCCTGCTTGGGCACGAAGTAATACATCATGCCCAGGAAGCCCGCGGTCAGGAAGAATCCGACGGCGTTGTGGCCGTACCACCACTGCACCATCGCGTCCTGCGCGCCGGCATAAGCCGAGTAGGACTTCCAGCCCAGGAACGAGACCGGCAGCTCGGCGCTGTTGACGACGTGCAGCAGGGCGATGGTCAGGATGAACGCGCCGAAGAACCAGTTGGCCACATAGATGTGCGGCGTCTTGCGCTTGGCCAGCGTGCCGAAGAACACGACTGCGTAGGCGACCCAGACCAGCGTGATCAGGATGTCGATCGGCCATTCGAGTTCCGCGTACTCCTTGCCGGAGGTGAACCCGAGCGGCAGCGTGATCGCGGCCAGCACGATGACGATGTTCCACCCCCAGAACGTGAACGCCGCCAGCGCGTCGGAAAAAAGCCGCGCCTGGCACGTACGCTGCACGCAGTAGTACGACGAAGCGAACAGCGCGCTGCCGCCGAAGGCGAAAATGACGGCATTGGTGTGCAGCGGCCGCAGCCGGCCATAGGACAGCCACGGGATATCTAAGTTGAGCTGCGGCCACAGCAGCTGCGCGGCGATGATCACGCCGACCAGCATGCCCACGATGCCCCACAGCACGGTCACCAGTGCAAACTGGCGCACGACCTTGTAGTTGAACGTTTCCGCTGCTTTTGCGATTGCCATCCTGAGACACCTCCCGGTAGCGCGGCAAATTTCACGCGCCAATGAATCCAATTTTGAGCCAAAAGACCCGCGATACTACGTTTCCGACCCTGGCATGGGTTTGATCCCCGTCAAACTAGCGTTGTCTGGCGAAGTCTCGTCCCGCTGCGCGCCGTCGTTGTCCGCCAGGATGCGGTGCGCGGGGCCTTCCAGGTCGTCGAATTGCCCGCTGTGCACGCTCCACCAGAACACCGCGCCGATGACGAGCACCAGAACGACCGACATCGGAATCAGCAACATCAGGATTTCCATGACGGCTATGCCCGCGCCGGCACCGGCAGCGCCGCTTCGGCGCTATGCCCGGTGTCCCGAGCGGGCAGGCGCGTCAGGCGGAGCGCATTCGCGACGACCACCAGAGAGGACAGCGACATGCCCGCGGCGGCGACCACGGGCGTCACGAAACCGAACGCGGCCGCGGGAATGGCGACGGCGTTGTAGGCCGCTGCCCACGCAAGGTTTTGCCGGATCACGGCCAGCGTGCGCCGCGCCTCGCGAAATGCCGTCGCCGCACGTTCGACGCGGTCGGAAAGAATCACCACGTCGGCAGTGTGCTGCGCAAGCGGTGTCGCCGAGCCAAGGCTGATCGACACCTGCGCCTGCGCCAGCGCCGGCGCGTCGTTGATTCCGTCGCCGATCATTGCGACCACCGCGCCCTTCGCCTGCAGCCGGCTTATCGCGGTGCGCTTGGCGTCCGGCGTGAGATCGCCGCGCGCATCGTCAAGTCCGAGCGACCGGGCGACGGCATCCACGCTCGCCCGGCGATCGCCGGAAAGCATGACGGCCGCGATGCCTAGGCCGCGCAGTTCCTCGATGAGGCGCGCCGCGCCCGGACGCAGCGCGTCCGCGAAGGTAAACACCGCGCGCCAGCCATTCTCGTCGCCAAGCGCCGCCAGCGCGCCGCGATGGCCTCCGTCGTCGGCGAAGGCCTGCAGGACTGCGGGCATGGGACCCGCCAGCGTCGCGACAAATTCAGGTCGGCCGACGCGGACGCGCACTCCGCCGACGCTGCCTTCCACGCCTTCACCTGCCGTTTGCAGAAACTCGCTTACCGCCGGCGCCGGCGTCGACGCGGTCTCCGCGGCGGCATCCTGCAGCGCGCGCGCCAGAGGATGCTCCGAACGCGCATCCACGGCCGCGGCAAGCGCAATCGCCTGCGCGCGCGACGTCCCGCCTGTCGTCTCGCACGTTGCCAGCCGGACGCAGCCTTCCGTCAATGTCCCGGTCTTGTCGAGAACGACGTGCGTCACCCGCGCCAGCGATTCGAGCGCATTGCTCCGCGCCAGCACGACGCCCGCACGCGCCAGCGATCCCGCTGCCGCCGCCAACGCCGCCGGGGTCGCCAGAGACAGCGCGCACGGACAGGACACGACGAGCAGCGCCACCGTAACGGGCAGCGCGCGCTCCGGATCCAACTGCCACCAGACCAGCGCCGTGCCCAGCGCGAGCAGCAGCAAGGCACCGACGAACCATGCGGCAGCGCGATCGGCAATCCGTGCGACGCCGGGACGTTCGCTCGCCGCGCGCTCGACTAAGCGCAGCACCGACGCAAGTCGGGTCGCTTCCCCTGCGGCCTGTACACGCACGACCAGCGGAGAGTCGCGGTTTACCGAGCCTGCCAGCACGCGGTTTCCCGGAGCGCGCAAATGCGGCAGGCTTTCGCCCGTCAGCATCGCTTCTTCGACATGGGAGCGGCCCTCGATGATCTCGCCATCGGCAGGCACGACCGCGCCCGGACGGACGAGCACGATCTCCCCGGCAATCAGTTGCGCGGCCGCAACCGTATCGGGAGACGTGTCACCGGGCCAACCACGCAGGCGCTCGGCAATCGCCGGCCGTTGCCGTGCGACCAATTCGATCGCGGCACCGGCCTTCTGCCTGGCGACGAGTTCGCCGTAGCGCGCCACCAAGAGAAGCGCGATGAACATCGTCACGGAGTCGTAGTACACGGCGCCTGAACCGGTAAACGTCGCCCAGGCGCTGGCCAGGAACGCCGCGCCTATGCCAAGCGCGACAGGCACGTCCATGCCGAGGCGCACCTGCGAGATATCACGCCAGGCGCCGCGAAAGAACGGCGCGGCGGAATACACGAGCGCCGGCAGCGTCAGGACGAAGCTCGCCCACTCCAGCAGGCGCTGCTGTTCCGGAGCCACGCCTTCGCTGGATACGTAGGCCGGAAGCGCGAACATCATCACCTGCATCATCGCCAGCATCGCCACCGCAACCCTCAGCAACAACGCCCGCCGTTCGCGACGCGCCAACGCCTCGCTCAAGGCGGGGTCGTAGGGATGCGCGGAAAATCCGATCGCGGACACGGCGCGCAGCACTTGCGACAGCCGGGCCGCGGTTGGATCCCACGCGACGACCGCCCGCCGATTGGCGAAGTTGACGCGCACTTCCGCCACGCCCGGTTGCCGGGCGAGCCATGACTCGAGCAGCCACACGCAGGCTCCGCAGGTCAGGCCTTCGAGCAGCAGCGCTGCCTCGACGCGGTCCGGTCCGGTCGCATGCACCAGCCCCGCTGCGGCCGCGGAATCGTCCCACCGCGTCCACTCTTCGACGGCCGCCGCAGTCAGCCGCGCCGCGTCGGCCGTGCGGCTGGAATAGAAGTCGGCGAGCCCTGCCGCAGTGATGGTCTGCGCCACGGCCAGACAACCCGCGCAGCAGAAATTGCGCGACACGCCATCGACTTCCTCTCGCCAAAGTCGATTCGACGGATTGGGCGCGCCGCAGTGAAAGCAGTGTCCGCTGTCGGCGTGCATCTCGACGCAGCGCTCGCCCGCCGGCGTTCGTCCGACGGCGGGAAGGGATTGGGCCAGCATGCGCCCGACTCTAGGTTGGGCCCGACACGGGGTCAAGGCGGATGGCGTGCGATGTTGATCTGGCGCAGGTCCGGACCCCGTTGACGTGGGTCAAGACGCAATTGCGCCCACGGTGTACGATCCAATTTATCCGTCCGATCGGGAGTTCGCGATGTATGCACACCTGCTGGTGCCCACCGATGGCTCGAAGCTTTCCGACAAGGCGGTGACGCACGCCGTCGCTCTCGCGCAAGGGCTCAACGCGAAGATCAGTTTCTTCTACGCGTCGCCCGACTACCCGCTGCCCGCGTACGCGGATGGCGTCGTGTACGAGCCAATTTCGAAGAAGGAATACACGCAGCTGGCGGGCAAGGAGGCGGAGCAGGTCCTGGACCGTGCGACGACGAAGGCCAGCGCAGCGGGCGTCGAATGCTCGCGCATGCACATGATCGCCGCGGCGCCTTGGGAGGCAATTCTGAAGGCCGCCAAGAAGTCCAAGTGTGACGCGATCGTGATGGCTTCGCATGGGCGCAGCGGGCTGTCCGCGATGTTGCTGGGCAGCGAGACGCAGAAGGTCCTGACGCACAGCAAGCTGCCGGTCCTCGTCGTCCGCTAGGGTCTCCGGCCGCGGCTGCGCGACCTCGTAGCGCAGCGTCCTCCGCGCACGTTCGGCAGCCGGATTCGTACCCCGCTCAACCCCGCGCGGAATGCGGCGGGATGGGGCGATCGTCTTGCGGGCGCGTCAGTGCCCGCGCCAATCGTTGCCCCAGCCGATGGGTCGGCAATTCGACGCCGACATGCAGCAGGGTACTGATCAGCAGCGCTCCCGCCAAGGCGCAACCCAGCGCGGTGAACGGGGCGACACCCTGCGCGGTCATGATCCCCAGAGCAACGTATCCGGGGACCGCATGAACCAAATACAGCGGAAAGCTGATGTCCGCAAAGTAGGACAGGACGCGGCTGGACGGCCACCGGTTTCTGCCAGCATAGGAGACGCAAAAGACCAGCAGCGCGAGGGAATAGCTGTTCACCACGAGTACGGAAAGCGAGTCGTTACTGCCTGGGGCGTAGTACCACTGGATCCAGAACACGCAGTAGAGCATTGCGGCGATTGCGCACAGCCCGACGGTGCCGAGGCGCTGCCGGTAGTGATAGAAGAGCGCAACGCCAATGAACATGAAGGCAAGAAACCGCGCCGCCGTGGCAAAGAAATAACCCAGCCGATATGCGATCTGGTAGGCAATCGCGTCGGTGCGCAGCCAGCCCGGCAGCAGCAGTTCGATGCCAATTGCACAGGCCGCCAACGCCAGCGGAATGGCGAATACGCGGCGGTCGCCCAGCCGCAGCCACTTCCACGCGATTGCGCAGACAACATAGAACTTGACTTCAACCTCGAGCGTCCAGACGACATAGTCGATGTGCGCCGACCACAGGACGTCCCGGGCGCCGGGCAGGAAATGGATGAGCACCGAACGTATGTCGAATGGGAATGGCTTTCCGAACGTGCTTCCTGCGACCCAGAGGGCAATCAGCGTCACGGCAAATCCGGCAAAGTACGTCGGGTAGATGCGCAATACCCGGCCGACCAGGAAGCCGCGCCAATCGTATTTCTGCAGCGACATGGGGATCACGAACCCGCTGATCAGAAAGAACAGGGCCACGCCAAACTCCCCTCCGCCGAACGGAAACTGGCGCACAAATGTGTCCCAGGCGTCGAGTGCGGACGATGCGACACGCGTGGGCGGGGGTATGTTCGCCATCGTGCCGATCAGCGCGGCGCTGCCAAAGAAGAAACTGTTGTAATGCGCAGCCACCACCGAGAGCGCCGCGAGCCCACGCAACGCGTTGGCGAATTCAAGTTTTGCCACGGATATCTTTGCATTTCGGGACAGGAGGCCGTCCCGGATTGTTGGGGCGTCGAAGGAAATTCACGTCGGTGCGGTCACCGGTCACCGATAATCGTGGATCCCCGGCAATCGCATTCAGGACGGGAATGATCGCACGCGCGGCAACGGACCGGCCCCAGGGTCCGGTGGCTATCGCCTCGGCCGCAGATCATCGGCGAACCGCCAGGTGCACAGTTCGCCGGTGTCATCCGGATGGCGGCTGCAGGATCAGGTACAATGCCATTTTTCCCAACAAAAACAGCACCATGCGCATTTCGAAGTTCTACGTCTCGACGCTGAAGGAGGCGCCCGCCGAAGCGGACATCGCCAGCCAGAAGCTCATGCTCCGCGCGGGCCTCATCAAGAGGCTCGGCAGCGGCCTCTACACGTGGATGCCGCTCGGGCTCATCACGCTGCGCAAGGTCGAGGCAATCGTCCGCGAGGAAATGAACCGCGCGGGTGCGCTGGAACTCGTGATGCCGGTGATCCAGCCCGCCGAACTGTGGCAGGAAAGCGGTCGCTGGGAAAAGATGGGGCCGCTGATGCTGCGCCTCCAGGACCGCCAAAAGCGCGACTTCATCGTCGGGCCGACGCACGAGGAGGTCATCACCGACATCGTGCGTCGCGAGATCCGCAGCTACAAGCAGATGCCGGTCAACTTCTACCAGATCCAGACCAAGTTCCGTGACGAGATCAGACCGCGCTTCGGCGTGATGCGGGCGCGTGAATTCGTGATGAAGGATGCGTACTCGTTTGACGCCGATGAAGCCGGAATGCTGCGCTCGTACCGGATCATGCACGAAGCCTATTCGCGCATCTTCACCCGGATGGGATTGCAGTTCCGCGCCGTCGACGCCGATTCCGGCGCGATCGGCGGTGCGATGTCGTGCGAATTCCAGGTGCTCGCCGATTCCGGAGAGGACGCCATCGCGTACAGCAACGGCTCCGACTACGCGGCCAACGTCGAAAAGGCCGAGGCGCTGGCGCCTGCGTCTTCGCGTCCCGCGCCGTCCGAAACCCGGACGCGCGTCCCTACGCCGGGCAAGGCGACGTGCGAGGAAGTCGCGGAACTGCTGCAGCTCCCGCTTGCGCGCACGGTGAAATGCCTGATGCTGTGGGCCGACGGCCGCGTGCACATGCTGCTGCTGCGCGGCGATCACATGGGCAACGAAGTGAAGATCGGCAAGCTGCCCGGCATGGACGGCTGGCGTTTCGCGTCGGAAGCCGAGATCATCGAGGCCACCGGCTGCAAACCCGGCTATCTTGGTCCCGTGGGCATCCCGAAGGAAATGCCGCTGATCGTCGACCGTTCGGTGGCCGTGATGGCCGATTTCATCTGCGGCGCGAACGAAGCCGGCTACCACCTGCGCGGCGTGAACTTCGGGCGCGATTGCCGCGAACCGGATGCGGTCGCCGACATCCGCAACGTCGTCAAGGGCGACCCTTCGCCGGACGGCAAGGGCACGCTGGACATCCTGCGCGGCATCGAGGTCGGCCATGTGTTCGCGCTGGGCCACCTGTACTCGCAGGCGCTCGGTGCAACTTTTCTCGACGCCGAGGGTCAAGCGAAGGTCATGGAAATGGGCTGCTACGGCATCGGCTGCACCCGCGTCGTGGCGGCCGCCATCGAGCAGAATCACGACGAAAAGGGCATCATCTGGCCGCTGCCGCTGGCTCCGTTCGCCGTGGCCATTGCCCCCATCGGCTACGATCGCAACGAGGGTGTCAAGGCGCTGGCCGACAAGCTTCACGACGACCTCGAGGCCGCCGGCGTGGAAGTGCTGCTGGACGATCGCGGCGAGCGTCCTGGCGTGATGTTTGCTGATCTCGAGTTGATCGGCATTCCGCATCGCATCACGATCGGCGACCGCGGGTTGAAGGAGGGCAAGGTCGAATACCAGGGGCGCCGCGAGACGGCAGCGACGCCGGTGCCGGTGGCGGACATCGCGGCGTTCCTTCGCGACCGCCTGGCCTGAACGACGCCGCACGAGAAAACGAACCACGAGCCATCGAATCATGAGCCACAGATGACACGCCTTGTGACACTTTGCCGATACTGCCTGCCGGTCCTGCTGGCCGCGGCCGCGCTCGCGCCGCTGCCGGCCCGCGCCGGCGCGCAGGTCGAGGAGCAACTGGCGCATTCCGTGGTCGTCGGACTCGCCAAGGACATCGCCGACGCGCCGATGCCGGTCGACTATGCCAACCGCGCCGACGTGTGGCCGTGGATCAAGGAGATGTCGCCGCGAATCGCGCACAAGGTGCCGACGAGTCGGAACGGCGCGAGCTGCTGGCCATCGTCTACTACGAAGCGATCGCGTTCCGGCTCTCGACCCGCAGCTCATGCTGGCGGTCATCTATCACGAAAGCGGCTTCAAGAAATACGCCATCTCCTAGCGCCGACGCGCGCGGCTACATGCAGGTGATGCCCTTCTGGGTGAAGCAGATCGGCCGGCCCGACCAGAACCTCTTCAACCTTCGCACCAACCTGCGCTACGGAACGGTTATCCTGCGGCACTACCTCGCCATCGAGAACGGCGACCTGTACCGCGCGCTTGGCCGCTACAACGGCAGCGTCGGCAAGCCCGAATATCCGGTGGCCGTCCTGGCCGCGCTGAACCGGCACTTCCACTACCCGCAGGTCGCGAAGACCGCGGCCAACGCTGCCGGAACCGCAATTCCGCAGTGAGCACAGCCGCGGCGGATTCGCGCGCACCCGCCCCTCCGGCACGCTACCGCGGCCGTTTCGCGCCTTCCCCCACCGGACCACTGCACTTCGGTTCGCTCGTCGCCGCGCTGGCGAGCTATTGCGACGCGCGCGCCGCGGATGGCGAATGGCTGGTGCGCATCGAGGATGTCGATTACCCCCGCCGCCGCCCCGGCGCCGAGGCGCAGATACTCGCGACCCTCGAACGCTACGGCTTCGAGTGGGATGGTGAAGTCGTCCGCCAATCGGATCGTGTCGCGCTCTACGACGAGGCGCTGGCAGCGCTGCGCACGGCGGGAAGGGTCTACGCGTGCACGTGCACGCGCCGCGAACTCGACGCCGCGCCCATGGGTGTTTCCGGCGAGCGCGTCTATCCCGGGACCTGCCGCGGTCGCCTGCCGCCATCGGGTGGTGACCGCCAGCGGCACGCGTGGCGCGTGCGCGTCGACGCCGAAGTCCGGACGTGCAACGATCGGCTCCAGGGCGCACAGCGCCAGGAACTCGCGCGCGACGTCGGCGACTTTGTCGTCCGGCGCAGCGACGGCCTGTTCGCGTATCAACTGGCGGTCGTCGTCGACGATGGCGAACAGCAAATCACGGACGTCGTGCGCGGCGCGGACCTGCTCTCATCCACGCCTCGCCAGATTCTGCTTCAGGACCTCCTCGGCCTGCCGACGCCAGCCTATCTGCACGTCCCGGTCGCGATCAATCAATCCGGCGAGAAGCTGTCGAAGCAGACGCGCGCCATCGCGCTGCCGGGCAAACCGTTGCCGGTCCTGCTCGAGGCCTGGCGTTTCCTTGGCCAGCCGCCGTTTGCCGGAAGCCCCCCTCGAACGTCGCCGAATTCTGGCAAATGCGCGAAGGCGTCGTGGCGCGCGACCCGGCTGCCGCCGGTGCCGATGCTGCCCGCCCCGGCCGGAATGGACGCGAGTGCGGCGCCGTCCGCGGTGCGGGAAAGCGAGCGCTGAAGCGACAGCCGAGGTGCGGCATGCCGGGCGCGTATAATTGACGGGTTCCGCGCGACGCCCGCAGGCCATTTGCCACGATGTGGCCGCCCCTTCGCGTTCCCACTTGGAATCCGCGCTCCATGACCACCATCGTTGTCGTCCGCAAGGGCGACGAAATTGCCATCGCCGCCGATTCGCTCACCACGTTCGGCGACACGCGCCTGGCCGCGCATCACGATCGCACGTACGACAAGATCGTCATGTACCGGGGCAGCTATGTCGGGCTGTGCGGATCGGCCGCGCACCAGCTGGTGTTCGACAGCCTGCTCAAAAAGCACGACGACCTCGATCTCACCACCAAGGCGTCCATATTCGAGACGTTCCGCAAGCTGCACCCGATACTCAAGGAGCAGCACTTCCTGAATCCCAAGGAAGAGGATGACGATCCCTACGAGTCGTCGCAATTCACGGCGTTGATCGCCAACGAGCACGGCATCTTCGGCGTTTACTCGATGCGCGAGGTATTCGAATACACGCAATTCTGGGCCGCCGGCTCGGGACGCGAATTCGCGCTGGGAGCGATGCACGCGCAGTATTCGCGGCTGCGGACCGCGGCGGCCATCGCCCGGGCGGGCGTGGAAGCCGGGGCGCTGTTCGACAAGAATTCGGCGCTTCCGATGACGCTGTATACAATCAAGGCGCTGGCCCACTGAAGCTGGTTCAACGGCGAACGTGGCGGCAAACGAGATGGCATCCGAGGTTGCCATGACGAATTCGCCTTCGCGCGACACCATCACCCGGTTCGTTTTCGAACAGGCGCCGGTTCGCGGCGTGCTGGTCGCCCTCGACGCCTCGGCGCGCGCCATACTGGATTGTCATCCCTATCCGCCGGCATTGCGCCGGGTGCTCGCGGAACTGCTCGCCGCATCCGCGCTGCTGTCCTCGATGCTGAAATTTTCCGGGAGCCTCGTCGTGCAGCTGCAGGGCAGCGGTCCCGTCCGCCTGCTCGTCGTCGAATGCAACGACGCGCTGGAACTGCGCGCAACCGCGCAATGGGACGCGCAGCGCACGATGGCGATCGGGCCGGCCGCAACGCTCGCGGAACTGGCGGGCGGGCCGACGCAGGGCCGCCTGGTCATCACGCTCGACCCCAAGGGCAACGGCACGTTGTACCAGGGCATCGTCACGCTGGAGACCACATCGGTCGCGGCGCTTATCGAGCACTACCTCGCGACATCCGAGCAGCTGGCGAGCCGTCTCGTGCTGGCGACGGATGGCAGCCGGGCTGGGGGCCTGCTTGTCCAGCGGCTGCCGGGCAAAGATGCCCATGGCGAGCCAGGGCAGGATACGACGTGGGCACGCGCCGAAGAGCGGCTGACGCAGATCGATCCGGTGACCTTGCTGGCGCCGGGAACCGCGGAGACGCTGCTGGTCGAATATTTTCCCGATGACGACCTGCGCGTCTTCCGGCCGAAGCACGCGAGCTTCCGCTGTTCGTGCTCGCGCGAGCGCGTCGAGCGCGCGCTGCGCATCGCCGGCAAGGCGGAGATCGAGTCGATCCTGGCCGAACGCGACGATGTCGAGGTAACCTGCGAATTCTGCAATCGGACCTACGCATTCGCCCCCGCCGAGGCGCGCGCGGTCTTCGCGCCGCAAGCCTCGTCGCTGCGACATTGATTCGCATGAGCCTGTACACGCCTTCCCATTTCAGCACGCAGGATCGCGTGGCGATTGCGCGGCTCATGCACGAATTCGCATTCGCCACGCTGGTCACTCCGGCGGCGCCGGAGCCGCTGGTGTCGCACCTGCCGTTGCTTCTGGTTCCCGGCTGCGAGCCGCATGGAACGCTGCTGGGCCACTTCGCGCGCGCGAATCCGCATTGGCAGCACGCGCGCGAGGTGGAATCGATCGCCATCTTCCACGGGCCGCACGCCTACGTTTCGCCGTCGTGGTACGGGGAGCCCGACCGCATGGTGCCGACTTGGAACTACGCGAGCGTGCACGCGCACGGCACGCTCGAGATGATCGACGATCCCGTGTCGGCGCAAGGAGTCATGGATGCGTTGGTGCAACGTTTCGAAGGTCCGCGCGCGGCGCCGTGGACGTTCAAGCGCGACGAGCGCGAACGCAACGCGCTGATGGGCGCGATCCAGCCGTTTCGGATGCGCATCCGGCGGATCGACGCCAAGTTCAAGTTGTCGCAGAACCGGTCCCGCGACGACCGCTCCCGGGTGATCGCAGCGCTGCGTGCCGAAGGTTATCCCGAAGCGGGCGCAACGGCGGATTGGATGGCGAGCTACGCCGGCCGCAACGACGATGCGCCGCGCTGATCCGGCGCCGGGCGACAGCGACGACGGCCGCATCCGCTTCGACAAGTGGCTGTGGGCCGCGCGCTTCTACAAGACGCGCAGCCTTTGCGTGCAGGCCATCGATGCAGGACAGGCGCGCGTGAATGGCGATCGCGCCAAGCCGGCGCGCGCGATGAGGGTCGGCGAAAACGTCTCGATACGCAAGTCGGGCGTCGTCTGCGAGGTCGTGATCACCGCGCTTTCGGACCGCCGCGGCAATGCGACCGCCGCAGCATTGCTCTATCGCGAGACCGAGGCCAGCGCCGCGGCGCGCGAGGCCGCACAACTGGAACGGCGCGCCGCGGAACTCGCCCAGCCGCGCTTTCCGGGGCGCCCGACCAAGCGCGAGCGCCGCAAACTCGAGGACTTCCTCAACGAGCCTTGAGAGCGCGTTTCAACACAGCTGCATGTTGGCAAGCTCGAGCAGGAAATCCGGCTGCCGGTAGGCGCGAAACACCAGCCAGGCGACGGCCAGCGCCAGCAGGATGCCCGCCGAATGCCAGAATGCGCGGTGCGAAAAGAAGCGGCGCGACGTGGCAGTCGCGCCGTCCTTCGTGGCCTGGGTGTCGTCGTCGCGCGGGTCCGTCACCCCGCCGAGCTTACGCCCGCTGGGGTAATTCGGGCAACACGCCAACCAGGGGAACCGGCGAGGCCGGCATGATGGAAAGCGTGCGCATCTTGGCCATCACGGAACTGAAGTCGGCGGCCGTATGCGCATCCGCAATCGGCTTCGCGAGGAGGTTGACCGCGCGTCCGCTGACCACCAGCGGCAACTCGGCCGGCAGGCTTCCGCGCAGGCTCCTGATTTCCTGGCCGGCGATCTTGCCCGAAATTCCCCGGTCGAACAGCAGGATGACCGCCGCGACCTTGTACGCACGCGCCGCGCCGGCGATTTCCTGGGCAGGGACACCGGAACCCAGCGTCAGGCAATTCACGCCTTCCGTGAACAACAGCAGTTCGAGGATGGCGAGGCCGAGCTGATTGGGGTCGTTGGGCGGCGTGGCCAGCAGGACCGGCCGCGCATCGCGCGTAGGACGGACGAGCCGCGTCACGTCCCGCAGCAACCGTTGCGCGAGGTCGGCAAAGCGCAATTCCTGGTAATTCTGCATTTCGCCGCGGACCACGCGCTCGTGCACGGCTTCGTTGAGCGGAATCAGCGTTTGCTCGAGGAACTTGCGCAGCCCCTGCCCCAGCAACAGCTTCGACAGGTGGTTCTGCATTTCGCCGATCCGGTGCTGCGCGAGCAGACGGACCGACGTCTCGATTTCGGAAGGCAGCGGCGACGGCTCGTCCACGGCCAGGCCCAGCATCGACTGCAGCGCCGAGTCCGCCAGCGGCACGACCGCGCCGGCGCGCCAGCCTTCGGACAACAGTTGCTTGACCAATTTGAGGCGCGCAAGCTGGTCCGGCGGATAGACCCGGTCGCCGAACGCGTCGCGCAGCGGAGACGGGAAGCCATAACGCCGTTGCCACATATAGAGCTGTTCGCGGCGCAGGCCGGTGATCCGCACGACTTCCCTGATATGCAGTGCATCGCTCGCGTTGGCGGCGATTTCGGTCCCACCGACTGTCGCGAACTGTGGCTCGCGGCGCCGGTTTGGTGCCTTGATGAGGATGCCCATCGTCGTCGTTCCTGGTCGAATTGCGTCAGTTGAATGGTTCGGTCTGTGCTGCACAAGTATAGACCGGTGCCGGTCAGGACCGTGTGCCGCCCATCCATCCCGCCGGGACGGTCCGAGCTGTGCTGCACGAGACGTTTATGCACGATGTGTGCCAAGCGCCAAGGGGCCGCCTTGCCCGGCGGCAGGCAATGCGCGATGATGGACGGCATGTCGGCAGCGGGTTCAAGCTGCCGTTTTTTGCGGCGCTGCGGCGACTCCCCGACCGCCGCGCCTCGATGCAAATGGACCGTTTCTTGCGTTTTACGTCGAGCCCAAGTCCCAAGCGGATGCCGCCATGTTCGGATTCGGAAACAACAGTCGCGATCCACTAGCCGACATCAAGTCGGCCGAGCGTTGGCTCGCGTCGTTTCCGGACAACGACCCGTTGGCGATGCACGCGGCACTGCTGACCGAACTCGGCATCGTCACCGAACAGGCCTCGCGGCGCACGCCCGCGCGACTGGAGACCCTGTTCTTCGTGGACGGCCGCGCCGCCGGATTGCGCAAGACACTGACCGCGCAGTACATCGAGCACGCCAACCGTAGTTCCAAGATCGAGAATCAACTGTGGTCGGCTCTGTTCGACCTCACGCAGGCATTCCTGCTCGCCTATCAGGCGTTCGCGCGCGAGGTCGCCGATCATTCGCAAAGTGCCAAGTGGCAGTTGCTGCTGCCGGGCCTCATAGCCCGCCAGGTCATCCACCTCGGGCTGGACGCGAAGATCCGGCTGTACCGTTATGAGCAGTGGATTCCGGCCAAGTGGGCGGAACTGCACGCGCTGTTCACACTCGCGTGCTCGCGGCAGATCGACCGCCAGCAGGTCGTCATCGGCACGGGCGGCAGCACGACCACGATCGAGCACGAGTTCCTTCTCACGCTGCTGCTGCAGCTCATGAATTCCGGCAACATGACGGCGCGGCACCTGGAATGGGTGGCGGGAGAACTCGACGAATGGTGCATGCCGCTGAGGCTTACGCTGGAGGCGTCCTCGGTCACGTCGTTCTACATCGATCTCGCTGCGCGCGAGGGATTCCGCCGGCGCGCGCCCGGCCCGCTGGAAGGACGCGTGCTGTTCCTGGATACGCGGCCGCTGCACGCGGTGCTGATGCAGAACGTCATCATGCTCGAGCAAAAGATCAAGGGGCAGCCGCTATCCGACCGGACACCGCGGCGCAGCGAGCAGCTGGGGCTCATGACCAAGCTCGCATCGCAGGTGGATCCGGAATTCAAGCCGTTCGCGCGGCGCGGCGAGCGCACGGCGGCGGCCGGCGCCGTCGACGCGATCGTCGGATTCGCAAAGATCTGCGCCTTCCTGAAGGAGGAGGAGCGCGACCCGATCCCCTTGCTTGAGCCAGGCAAGAGTTTTGGCGGCACGATGGAATTGGCGGTGTTCGGGCACATGCGCAACGAACGGGACCGCCGCCTCGACATGACGCGGCGGCGTCTTGCCGCTTATTCGGCGCCAGGCGGCCCGTGGGAAGTGAAGGACGTCTCGCAGACAGGCTTCCGCCTGATCGCGCCGATGAGCGCGGCCAATGCGGTGACGCTGGGCACGCTGGCGGCCATCCGCCCGCATGGGCAGTCGCAATGGACGCTGGGCATCGTACGCCGGATGCGGCGCCTGACCATCGACCGCGCCGAACTTGGATTGCAGGTGATCGCCAATACGCTCGTGGGAGTCGACCTGGTCGAACAGCGCAAGCATGCCGACAACGACTACTCCGTCGATGGCGAGCAGACGACGATCAACGGGCGAACCTTTCAAGGCCTCTTTCTCACGCTGCGCAAACGCGAAAGCGACGTCGGCGTGCAATCGCTGATCGTTCCCGTGGCCGAGTTCCAGCCCGCCAACCGTCTCAAATTGATGACCGCAAAATCGATCAACCCGATCCGCTACGGGAGACTGATCGAGCAGCAGCCGGACTGGGTCTGGGCCACGGTCGAACCGCTGGATCTGCATCATTCAACATCCGCCATGACCATCGGTGGCCTGCCGCCGGCGGCGCGCGCCGGAAAGTAGCGCGGGGCTGACTCTCGAACGCGGCGGTTTCGATCCCGCATGGTCGCCGACAATTACGCCCAGATCCACGCCGCGCACCGTTGGGACGTGCCGGCGTATTTCAACATCGCGCGTGCCTGCTGCGGCCGCTGGGCTGAGGATCGCACACGCTTCGCGCTGTACTGGGAGGACGAGTCCGGTACGGCCACGGCGCACACGTTCTGGGATCTGCAGCGCGAGGCCAACCGGTTGTCCAATGTGCTCGCACAACTCGGCGTGCGGCGCGGTGACCGGGTTGCCCTCGTCCTTCCGCAGCGACGCGAGACCGCCGTCGCGCACATCGCCATTTACCAGATGGGCGCGATCGCGGTTCCGCTGTCGTTCCTGTTCGGACCGGATGCGCTCGAGTACCGCCTCGGCGATTCAGGGGCGAGAGTTGCGCTGGTCGACGTCCAGTCGCTTCCGAACCTCGAACCGATCCGCGCGACGCTGCCGCAACTCGAACACGTGATAGGGGCCGCCGGTGCGCAAGGCGAACGCATACTTGCCTACGACACGCTGGTCGCCGCGGCGGCGCCCCGATTCACGCCGGAGGACACGCGCGCGGGCGACCCGGCGCTCATCGTCTACACCAGCGGCACCACGGGCCCTCCGAAGGGTGCGCTGATGCCGCACGCGTGCCTGCTCGGCAACCTTCCCGGCTTCGTTCACTCGCACAACGGCTTCCCGCAGCCGGGCGACGTATTCTGGTCGCCCGCCGACTGGGCGTGGACCGGTGGGCTCATGGATGCGCTGCTGCCGACGTTCTATTTCGGGCAGCCGATTGTCGGCTATCGCGGGCGCTTCGACCCCGAACGCGCGTTGCGCCTGATGGAGAAATACCAGGTGCGCAACACGTTCCTGTTCCCGACCGCGCTGAAGCTGATGATGAAGGCATTCCCGCGGCCTCGCGAGCACTTCGACGTGAACCTGCGCAGCATCATGAGCGCGGGCGAGGCGGTTGGGACGACGGTGTTCGCGTGGTCGCAGGAAGCCCTGGGCGTGACGATCAACGAGATGTTCGGACAGACCGAGATGAACTACATCGTCGGCAATTCGCACACGCAGTGGCCGGCGAAGCCCGGGTCGATGGGCCGGCCTTATCCCGGGCACCGCATCGCCGTGATCGACGACGACGGCAATCCGGTGCCGCAGGGCGAGCCAGGCGAAGTGGCGATTCACCGCGTCGCGCCGGACGGCACGGCGGATCCGGTGTTTTTTCTCGAATATTTCAAGAATACCGAAGGCACGCGCAAGAAATACACCGGCGACTGGTGCCGCACCGGAGACATAGCGACCGTCGACGCGGACGGCTATCTCTGGTACCAGGGCCGCGCCGACGATGTGTTCAAGGTCGCCGGCTATCGCGTCGGACCATCGGAGATCGAGAACTGCCTGGTCAAGCACCCGGCCGTCGCCAACGCCGCGGTCATCCCCGTGCCCGACGCGACGCGCGGCAGTGTCGTCAAGGCGTTCATCGTGCTAGCACCCGGGCACATGCCGTCGGCGGCGCTGGAAGCAGACATCCAGCTTCACGTGCGAAAATTCCTGGCGCCGTACGAGTACCCGAAGGAAATAGAATTCCTCGACGCGCTGCCGATGACGACCACCGGCAAGGTGCAGCGCAAGGTGCTGCGCGAACGCGAGGCGCTGCGCGCTCGTCCGGCGCCCTGAGGTTCAGCTGTCGGACTTCGTCAGGCGGGAAACCAGTTCCACGTACGCCTTCATCGCGTCTTCTCGCGACGTGCCCTTGCGCGCCGCCCACGCGTCGAATTTCGCGCGATTGATCATGTCGAGCGCGCCCGGGCGCTCCCCGGTCGCGTCGCCGCTGCCGGCCTGCTTGAACAACGAGTAGAGCGCGAGGAGCGTGTCATTGTCGGGTGCGCTCTTCAGCATCTTCGACGCGGCGGCAGCCTTGTCGAATGCCGCTTCCAGCTGTGACGGACCATCCGCATCAGCAGAGGGCGCGCCAAAAAATGCGTCCTCTCGCTCGACCTCGTCGGCGAACCAGCGCGCCTCGAGCAGTTTGCCGCCGTGGAACGCGAACAGCAGCGCGCCCTGCGATTCGAGTTTCGCGCCGGCATGTGTCGCAACCATCGTCGCCGGGGCCAGCGCCACGCCACGGTTGAAAACGGTATTGCCGGGTGCCGCGAAGCGGAGCGCGAACGAATCGGTCACCCGCGACGCAAATGACGCGAATTTCTTCCCCGCGTGCGCGCCGGAAATGGCGTTGGCACCAGGCTGCACCCACGTCAGGTCGGGAATCGCGAGCTCCCGCAGACCCGCCACGTCGCCCCCGGCAAGACGGGCCATGACCGCGTCGACCGCGGACCGCAACTCCGCGTGCGTCATCCTCGGATCGTTCGCGAGCGCGGATGTGGCGCCGGGAAGCGCCGCGCCGAGGAACTCCAGCACGCTCTTGGCGACGATCTCCCGGTCATTGTCCACGCACACCATGTGGTAACTGTCCTCGAGCACGACCATGCGCGCGCGGGCGCCGCCGATCTGCTCGACCAGGAAATTGGCGGAGGCGAGGCTCGTCAGTTCGTCCTCGCGTGCATGCACGACCAGCGTCGGGCAGCGGATTTCTCTCGCCTTCGTCATCACCAGCTTGCGCAGCCGGTCGACCTGGCGGATGCATTCCAGCGGCACCCATTGATAGTGGAAGTTCTCGCCCCGCTCGAACTTCGCCTTGACGATCGCGCGCAGCTGCTCGTTCTTGATGCCAAAGGGGTCCTCCTCCTCGATCTTCATCGTGCGCCCGATGCCGGGCACCCAGTAGAGCAGTGGCCGCAGCACGCGGTACCACGGCGTGGCCCAACCGTCGATGTACACCGGAGGCGCCAGCAGCACGAGGCTGCCACTGGCGTGCTTCTCTCGTTGCGCGACCACCGCCGCCAGCAGCGAACCCATGCACATGCCCATGAGATGAAGTCGTGGATGCAGGCCGCGCACTTCGCGGTACTTGGCAATGACCGCGTCGATCCACTGTTCCGAGGTCACATTGGCCAGGTCCTCCGGCTTGGTGCCATGGCCGGGCAGCGTCAGCGAATGGGTGACCAGACCCGCGTTCTTGAGGCGCTTGTGCATCGAACCCAGGTCGTACTGCGTCCCGCCGAGACCGTGGATCAGGAACACGCCATCCGGCGCGGCGTTGGTCGTGCCGGTCGGCGCGGCCGGCGTCGCCGCAACAGCTGTCTCGCTCATGGACCGGACTCGCTCGGGCCATCCGAGTCCCGTGCCGGCGCAACGCGGATGAGCCCGACGACGCGATGCAGTTCGCCATCGTGGTCGACGATGGCCCGCGCTTCGTCGCTGGCCGCGAGCGGTGCGCCGTCCTGTCCCGGGACCAGATAGGAAATCGAGTCCTGCGCGCCGCGCCCCTGCGCGCGCTGGTCGAAGCGGGCGGCGACTCGCTCGCGATCATCCGGCATCAACAGCGCCAGCCAATCGGCCAGCGTCGCAATCCGGGCCGGTGCGGTGCCCAGCAGTTGCGCGGTATCGCCGGTGACCACCATGCGTCCGCTCGCCGGATCCCACTCGTACGCGATAAGGCGATGGGCGCCAATGGCCGCCTCGAAACGGGTCTGCCACTCACGGGCCTTGCGCGCCGCGATGCGCTGGCTCGCGGCGAGCACGGCGATGAGCATGCCGGTCAGCGATATCGCCACGATGTAGGCCTGCGCTTCCAACGCGGGGTCGCCCAGGTAGCCCTGGATGCCCGCGAACGGGCCCCTGCCCACCTTCGTGTAGATGAGCGCAATGAGCGCACCGGCCGCGGCGGCGAAGGTCGCCCCGCGCAGACCCCAGATCAGCGCCAGCAGTGCCATGAAGACGACCGGCTCGTAGATAAGCCCGCGCCCGACGTTGCCGCCAAGATAGTCGTCGGGACCGGCGCGGAACAACAGGAAGATGCTGAACAGGAAGAGCGCGCAGGCGATCGCGCCGCCGGCAAACGCAGGCATCGGCAGGCCGCCGGATCGCTTCGGGCGAAATTGCGCCCACGCGATGACCAGCGGCGCGACGATCAGCGTCCCCACGAAATTCGACAGCGCCCACAGGCGAAATGTGGCAATGCCTTCATTGCCGCCGGACGCAACGTTCCAGATCGCGGCAATCAGCGCACCGATGACGGCCTGCGACAGCGCGCCGCCGAAGACGAGTGCGGCCAGTTCGCGCGGATGATCGAGGTGCGCGGGCAGGTCCGTCATGCGCGATGCAATCCACGCTCCCGCTGCGGCGGTAAGCACTTCCAGAGCGCCATAGCCCAGTGCGTCGAGCGTGCCGCCGATCAGCAGCGCGAACAGCGCGGCGCCGACGAACGCGCCGGCAAGGATCGCAATCCACGATGCGCGCGGCCGCACCAGCAGCAGGCCCAGCGTCAATCCGCTGGCGAACCAGACCGTCCATGCATCGGCATGGGAGAAAGCGAGCGCGGCCGAAAGCCCGGCCAACGCCAGGTAGCCAGCCGCAACAAAGACCGTCACGATGAATTGGTGCACGATGCCTCCTCGCGGTGATCCCGATTCCCTCCGCCAAAATATAAACCATGCGTGGGATCGCAGCGAACCATCCATTCGCGGCGCTGCGCGACAGCCCGGTTCAGGAGTCCGCGAAGTAGCCGCTCAAGGTGAAGCAAGTCGCGCAGTAACCAGTCACAAGGGTCGCCGGACGTCGAAGGCCACCGTCAGGCGCTCACCGTCCGGAAACGGCCGGGTGCCATGCCACATCGTCGACGGAAAGATCACGAGCCGACCCATCTTCGGTTCGATCAGTTGTGCGGCGGGCAAGGCCAGACCCAACTCCGCCTGCGGTTCGCCTAGCGCCAGCCAACCTGCTTGTGCATCAGTACGTTCCATGGATTGGGGAAGGGCGACATACAACGCCGAACTCAACCAACCAGCCGGATGGACGTGATTGGCGTGAAATCCCCGCGACTGCAGGCGCACCGACCAGGATCCGCTGAAGCGCGGAATCCGGTCGCGACGCGGCGATAGCGTCGGATGCCGGGGATCTGCGCGCGGCAAGCCCGCGATGTACGATAGAGTCGCCGCAACGATTGCCGCCCGCAGATCCCGAATCTCCGGCTCGATGCGGGACAGCAACGCGCCGTCGGTCTGTGTACCGCCCCGCACGGATTGATTGAAGTGCTGGAATCGTGCCTGGTGCAGGTTGCGTAGCATGTCCGCCAATCGCGCCAATGGCGGCAATTCGCTGGCCAGGTCGAAGACGCCGATCAATCCGTCCTGGCCCTCCAGCCAATCGAAACGCGCATCACCGGCAAGGCGCCAGATGATGGCGGCGTATGGCCATATCGGCGCAGCATCCGGCACGTCGATCCAGCGCTCGATCAACTTCGCCGCCGCATCGATGCGACCGCTACGGAGTAGGTGCCGGACGTGCCGCACGGCAACCTCCATGTCGTCCGCATCGGCCATCCGCTCGAAGCAGGCATCGGCCGCCGCCACGGATCCCATTTCCGACCGGATGACGGCTTCGTTGAAGATGAGGAACGGACGCTCACCCAATGCCTTGCGCGCGCGACCCGCGGCCGCGAGCGCCTCGTCGAAGCGATCACCCCTCACCAGCGTGGACAGCAGCAGTTGCCATAATTCCTCGTGGCGAGGCAGCGCCATCAGGGAGCGCTCGATCGAAGAGACGAACGCGGTTTGGTCCCCCATCATCCATCGCAGGTGCAATAAATCATTGTGGCCGGCTACCCAAGCCGGATTCAGTGCCAGCAGGCCATCGAGTTCACGGACCGCTTCGTCGCCCTCGCCCGCAGCGAGCTTTGCCGCGTACAGCCCGAGCACCACATCGCCATCCGCCGGGGAGAGGCTGCGCGCGCGCTCGAACGCCGCAATGGCGGGCTGCCCCGCTTCCAGCAGCACCCGCGCCAGACCGTGCGCGATCCGCGCGTCATTGGGCGCGAATCGCACAGCGGCCTCGAACGCCGGGATGGCCGCCACCCGATCGTCGAGTGCCCGATGGAGCAGTCCGGTCCAATGCCACAGGCGGGCATTCCCGACCGACCGCCGTGCGGCGGCCGCGATGACGGGCAATGCTTCGGTTTCGTTCTGTGAGGCCAAGGCGGCCTCGGCGAGCACTTCGTGCGCATGGCTATCGCCGGGATGGGTGCGGGCCCAGACTAGAGAGTCGTTGAAATTCAGCATTCTGGTGTGCCGCTGCGCTCCGCTGACCTCGCCGACGCCCATCTGGCGCTTGCGCCACCACGAATTTCACTTGGTGCCGCTGCGGGTAGGGTTGCATCGGCCCTCTTCGGTGGGCAAATCCTCATTTCGGAGTCCGCAACCGCAGCCGTTCCAGGAACGCGCGGTGCAACAGTACCCACAGGACGGCAGGCACGACGGCCGGCAGTATCAGCGAACCGAACTGATAGGCGAACGCGATCAACTCCCGCTGCAATCCCGAGAAGCCGGTCTGCGACGCGATCGCGGCTGGCGCGGTAATGGCGATGCTCTTCAGAAAGTCCGCCAGCACGCCCCATGCGACGAAGGGCATCATCACCGCGTAGCCGACCGCCAGCGTGCGCCACCATTTCGCCTCGCGCGCGGCCAGCGTCAGCGCCGCGAACAGCGGCATGCCGAATGCGTAGACCAGCATGTTGACGTCGACGCTGACGTCTCCGGCGCCCATGCCCTCGCCCGGCCTGAGCGTGGTGAGAAAGGACAGCGAAGCGCCTCCGGATTCGATGCCGCGCACCAGGTCGCCGAATCCCAGCGCGCGTGATCAGCTGGAGCAGCAGACGCACCGGCCAGAGCAGCACCGGTCGCCAACAGATACCACGCGCCGAACGTCACGGGCAGCCACGCCAGGGCGGCCACGACGAACCGCGTCAACGGACTCTTGAAAAGGCGTCGCGCGCCTGGAGGTCCGCCGTCCGCCGCCGCCGGAGGTTCGCCTGCGCTCATCCGGCGGCCAGCGCGGGCGGCGCCGCCGGCGGCCCGCCGGGGCCGTCGATGCGCGGGACGCGCCGCACCCAGATCAGCCAGACCACGAGCACGTCGAGCATGATCAGCGCCTGCCACACGTACAGGTGCGCCCATTCGAACACGTCGTAGTTCCATTGCCCGAGGTAGAAGAGGCTGATGACGCGCAGGATGTTGAGCAGCTGTACGGCGACGACGCCAATGACCAGCCCGACGACCTTGTGCTTCCACGGCGCCGGGAAGGCGAGCATCGCGGCGAGAAGCACCAGCGTGGCCTCGACCCCGTTGCATCCGGCCTCGATCGACACCGCGAACCCGTTGGTGCTGCTGCGCATGACCTTGCCGGTGGCGACGACATTGCCGTCGAAGAGCGTCACGATCCACGTCGAGATGGCCGCCAGCGCATTGGTCCAGGGAATGACGAACCAGTCCTGGACCCACGGCGTCAGTTCCAGCCCGAAGAGCACGGCGAGCAGCACGACGAACAGCAGGAAGAAGCGCAGCATGCGGCGGATTCTACCGCTTCGCCGACGGGGGCCCGCGCCCCGTCATGCCCTGGCAAGCGGGGGATTCTGCGCGAAGTAGCGTGCCACGCCGTCGCGGATCGAGCCCGCGAATTTCTGCTGGTGATGGTCGCTGCGCAGCTTCAACTCTTCGTCCGGATTCGAGATGAATGCGGTCTCGACCAGGATGGATGGAATGTCGGGCGCCTTCAGCACGGCGAATCCCGCCTGTTCGACGGTGGCCTTGTGCAACGCGTTGTGCGTGCCGATGCCCTCCAGGACCTGCCGGCCCACCTTCAGGCTGTCGCTGATCTGTGCCGTCTGGGACAAGTCGAGCAGCATGCGGGCCAGCACCGGATCGCGCCGGTCGAGATCGACGCCGCCGATCAGGTCGGCACTGTTTTCCTTCTGCGCCAGCCACTTCGCCGCCGCGCTGGTGGCGCCGCTCTCGGACAGCGCGAACACCGACGACCCGCGCGCGTTGGGCTCGCGGAACGCGTCGGCGTGAATCGAGATGAAGAGATCGGCCTGCACGCGCCGCGCCTTCTGCACGCGATCGGCGAGAGGCACGAAATAGTCGTCGTCGCGCGTGAGCATCGCCCGCATGTTGGGTTCGGCGTCGACGAGCGACCTGAGCTTCCTGGCGATCGCCAGCACGACATTCTTCTCGTACGTGCCGCGGCGACCGATCGCGCCCGGGTCCTCGCCGCCATGGCCGGGATCGATCGCGATCGTGATGCGCCGTGGCCGCGGTTTGGCATCCGCGCGAGCTGCCGGCACGCGGTCGCGCGACGGCAGCCGCGGGCTCGGGCGCGCGGTTTGCAGCGGCGATATCCTTGGCGCGGTCGCCCTCGAGCAAGCGCCATGAGCGGATCCACGGGAATCAGCGGATAGATGTCGAGCACGAGGCGATGGCCGAATTCCGCAAACGGCTGCAGCGCAAAGACATCGGCCTTGACCTCGGCCTTCAAGTCGAGCACGACGCGCACGACCGTCCGGGTCATTTGGCCGACGCGGATGCCGGCGATGTAAGGGTCGGCTCGGCTGCACGCGCGCGGACAACTGCGCGAGTTCCGGCGTAAGCTCCGCGCCGGACAGGTCGAGGACCAGGCGTTGCGGATTCGAAAGCGTCAGCAGCTGGTGCGCGATCGGCGCCGGCGATTCGAGAATGACGCGCGTATATTCCTGTGCCGGCCACATGCGCGCCGAAGCGATGCGCCCGGCCTCCGCCCACGCGCGCGGGACCACCAGCTGTGCCGCGGGCAGCAGCAGCCACTGGCACACCCGCCGGCGCTCGATCGAAACACGGATCAGCCCGCGGGCGGGCGCTGAGTCATCGCGAGGGTGATGGCGTCGAGACATCGCTCACCGGATAGCGTGTTGGCCAGGATGGTCTGCGTCGCGTCCGTCGCCGTCCGAACGCGGATGCGCGAGCGCAATCTCGAGATCCGCGACGGGCAGAAGTCCCGCGACCCGCTCCGGCCATTCGACCAGACAGACCGCGTCGTCCCGAAAACATTCGGCAAGTCCCGCCGTTTCCCATTCGCTTGGATCGGCGAACCGATAAAAATCAAAGTGATAGAAGTATAAGCTCGAAAACGAATAATGTTCAACCAGCGTATAGGTCGGACTCTTGACCGGCCCGGCCCAGCCCAGCGCCCGAAGTGCGCCCCTCACCACCGTGGTCTTGCCCGCGCCGAGGTCGCCCTGCAATGTGACCACCATTCCTCCGTGGAGTGCCCGCGCCAACCCGGCGCCAAGTCGTTCGGTCGCAGCGGTGTCCGCAAGGTGAAAGCGATGGGTCATGTTCGAGATGGTTTAGGCTAGTGGCGATGAATGATACCGGCGCCGGTCCCGCGGCAATCGCGCAACGCGACTGGACCGCGCTCGCCGGGCAAATCAGGCTCTGGGGCCGAGAACTCGGATTCGAGGCCATCGGCATCAGCGACACCGAACTGTCGGCAGAAGAGGCCCGCCTCTTGCGCTGGCTCTCCGCCGGCCGGCACGGGACGATGGACTACATGGCGCGGCACGGCACCGCGCGCGCCCGCCCTGCCGACCTCGTGCCGGGCACCGTTCGCATCATCACCGCGCGCATGAATTACTGGCCGGCCGCGTCGGCCGATGCCGGCACGGTCCTGGCCGATGGAGCGTCCGCGTACGTCGCGCGCTACGCGCTGGGTCGCGACTACCACAAGGTATTGCGAGCGCGACTGCAGCGGCTGGTCGCGCGCATCCGCGATGCCGTGGGCGAATTTGGTTACCGCGTGTTCACCGACAGCGCGCCGGTGCTCGAGGTCGCGCTCGCGGCCAAGGCGGGCCTGGGCTGGCGCGGCAAGCACACGCTGCTGCTGACGCGCGACATGGGTTCGTATTTCTTCCTGGGCGAGATCTACACCGACCTGCCGCTGCCCGCGACCGATCCTCAGTCCGACCATTGCGGCACGTGCACGGCCTGCATCGGCGCATGCCCCACGGGCGCCATCGTCGCGCCGTACGAACTCGACGCGCGGCGCTGCATTTCCTACCTGACCATCGAACTGAAGGGATCGATCCCCGAGGACCTGCGCGCGCTGATCGGCAACCGCGTCTACGGCTGCGACGACTGCCAGCTCGCCTGTCCGTGGAACCGCTTTGCGCAAGCGTCCGCGGAGCGCGACTTCGACGCCATCCGCCATGGCCTCGACCGCGCGAGTCTGGTCGAACTGTTCGCATGGACGGAAGCCGAATTCAACACGCGGATGGAAGGCAGCGCGATTCGCCGGATCGGACACGAACGCTGGTCGCGCAACCTGGCAGTCGGCCTGGGCAACGCGCCATGGAGCGCGGAAGTCGTCGCGGCGCTGCGAAAGACGCGCCGGCGACCCGTCGCCGCTCGTGCGCGAACACGTCGCGTGGGCGCTGGCGCGACACCAGGCGCGGGAGCTTTCCAACGCAGGTCATTTGTCCGGCACGACGGACTGACCACGGCCGCAGGCAGTGCGCGATCGCTCGACATTGTGATATGGTTTTCCGCTTTGGACAGTTCAGGAATCAGGACAGGAGGGATGGCATGAAAACGAATTCGCTGGTCTGGACCGTGGCCGTCGGCTGCATGGCCGCATTGATGACGCAAGCGGTCGCTGGCGGCCAATGTGAAGGTGACGCCGCTCGGCGGCCAGAATGGCGAGTTCTGCCCGCAGGACCGGGCGCTGATCTTCGAGGATCCGAACGGCACGCGCATTCTTTACGACCCGGGCCGCACGGTCGCCGGCCCGAACGATCCCCGGCTGGGCAAGATCGACATCATCCTCGTCAGCCACATGCATGGCGACCACGCCGGCAACGCGCACAACAAGGAGCCCAATTCGGGCAGCTGCGCGAGTCCCGACGTGTCGGTGTCGGCGATGCCGAATTCGAACGCGGTGAACATCGCCCTGGCCAAGAAAGCGAAGATCGTGACGGGCAGCGAAATGCCGGCCTTCTTCGCCGCCAAGCTCAAAGCCAACGGCGGAAACCCCGCGGATTCGATCCTCGCGCGTTTCGGCGGAAGCGTGAAGGTCGGCGGCGTGACGATCGCGACGGTGACCGCGCTGCACAGCAACGGCCTCGATCCCGATTACATCGGCGGCGAGCTCGGCAAGGGCATGAAGGATGCGGGCATTGCCGGCTATGTCGGCGAGGCCACCGGCTACGTGCTGACGTTCAGCAATGGCCTCGTCGTCTATCTCTCCGGCGATACCGGCATCACGTCCGAGCAGGACACGGTCGTGCGCGGCCACTACAAGGCGAAGCTCGCCGTCATGAACATCGGCGACAACTTCACCACCGGTCCGACCGAAGCAGCTTACGTGATCAACGACCTGGTCAAGCCCGCATCGGTGATCGCGTCGCATGCCAACGAGGTCGCGACGAAGGACGGCAAGGTGCTGCCCGGGACCAAGACCGATACGTTCGTCAAGGCCGTCAAGCCGCCCGTCTCTGTGTACGTTCCGCTCAGCGGCAAGACGATGGAGTTCGACAGCAGCGGAAAGTGCGCCGCCGGTTGTTGAGCGGCTACCGGATCAGCTGGTTCATCGACACGATCGGCAGCATCACCGCCAGCACGAGGACCAGCACGATCGCGCCCATCACGACGATCAACAGGGGCTGCAGCAGCGCCGCGAGCCACGCCAGGCGGCGCTCGGCATCGCGCTCCAGCTCCTCGGCGGCGCGCTGCAGCATCGGGCCCAATCGCCCGCTGCTCTCGCCGTTGGCGACCAGGTGGATCAGCACCGGCGGGAATTCGCCCTGTTCCTTCAGCGCGCGCGACAGCGTCACGCCTTCGCGCACCAGCGCCGTCGCGGCGCTCGCCGCGTGCCGCAGCGGCAACATCTTCACCACATCGGACGCCGCGTCGAGCGAGCGCAGCAGCGGCGCGCCGCTGCCCACCAGGATGGCCAGCGTGCTCGCGAAGCGCGCCGAATCCAGACTCCGGGCGAGCTTGCCCACGACGGGCACGCGCAGCAGCCGTCGCGTGCCACCGCGCGCGGAATGCCGCGTTCCGGTCGGCCGCATAGAACGCCGCGGCAGCACCGACGCCGAGCGCCAGCCACAGCAGCCCGGTCGCCCTGAAGAATGCGCTCGTCGCGATCAGCGCCTGCGTCAGCCAAGGCAGCGTCTGCCGGCTTTGCTGGTAGACGGAGACCACCTGGGGAACGACATAGGTGAGCAGCACGGCGATGACCGCGAAGGCGATGATGGTGACGATCGCCGGATAGATCAGCGCCAGCACGATCTTCTGGCGCAGCGCTTCGCGGGCCTCGAGATAATCGGCCAGCCGCGCGAGCACATCCGCCAGACGCCCCGTTTCGGCCCCGGCGCCCACCAATCCTCGATACAGCGGCGAGAACGTGCGCGGGAAGCGCGCGAGCGCCGCCTGCAGCGATTCTCCGGAGGCCAGCTGCATGCGCAGCGCCGCGACGATGCTCGCGGCGCGCGCATCGTCGGCCTGTTCGGCAACGGCGGCGAGCGCCTGGTCGAGCGGCATGCCTGACTGCACGAGCGTGGCGAGCTGGCGCGTGGTCAGCGTGACCAGCGGCGCGGGCAACCTGGCGTGCGCAAGCGAATCCGCGCGCACCGCGGCAGCGGCGACGGCCGTCGGCGTCAGTCCCTCGGCGCGCAGCTGGTCGCGTGCCGCGCGCGCGCTCGCCGCCTCCAGCACGCCTTGCGTCATGCGACCCTGCGCGTCGACCGCCTCCCAGCGAAACGCGGACATCGCCACGCGTCAGGCGTCGCGCGTCACGCGCAGCAACTCGGCGAGCGAAACCGAGCCTTCGGCAATCCAGCGCGCGCCATCCGCGCGCAGCGAGCGCATGCCGCCGTGCAGCGCGGCTTCCCGCAGCGCCAGCTCTCCGGCGCCATCATGGATGTTGCGGCGAATCGCATCGTCGACCGGCAGCAGTTCGTAGACGCCGGTGCGCCCGCGGTGTCCGGTGTGGTTGCACGCATCGCAACCCGGCGCGGTCCACACCGGCTGTTCCGGTGGAAGCCCGAGCGACGCGTTGAGCTTTCGTTCGCCGGCGGACGGTGCGTGCGACACCTTGCAGTCCGGGCACAACCGGCGCACGAGGCGCTGCGCGAGCACGCCGAGCAGGCTCGACGCAAGCAGATACGGCTCGACGCCCATGTCGGCCAGGCGCGTGACCGCGCTGGTGGCATCGTTCGTATGCAGCGTCGCCAGCACGAGATGGCCCGTCAGCGAGGCCTGCACCGCGATCTGCGCGGTTTCGAGGTCGCGGATTTCGCCGATCATGACGACGTCGGGGTCCTGGCGCAGGATCGCGCGCAGCGCGCGCGCGAAGTCGAGCTCGATGTGCGCGTTGACCTGCGTCTGCGCCACGCCGTCCAGCGCGTATTCGATCGGATCCTCGACGGTCATCATGTTGACGGAGCCGCTCGGCAGGCGCGCGAGCGATGCGTACAGCGTCGTGGTCTTGCCGGAACCTGTCGGCCCCGTCACCAGCACGATGCCGTGCGGTTCGCGAATCAGCCGGTCGATGACGTCGCGCGTGGCTTCGTCCATGCCCAGCGCGGTCAGGTCGAGGCGCGCCGAATCCTTGTCCAGCAGGCGCAGCACCACGCGCTCGCCGGGACCCGTCGGCAACGTCGACATGCGCACGTCCACTTGCTTGTCGCCCAGCTTGAGCGCGATGCGGCCGTCCTGCGGCAACCGCTTTTCCGCGATGTCGAGGCTCGCCATGATCTTGAGCCGCGACACCAGTGCGGCGTGCAGCGCGCGCGGCGGCTCGATCACGTCGCGCAGGCTGCCGTCGACGCGAAAGCGCACCACCGAACGCGCCTCGTACGGCTCGAAGTGCAGGTCGGACGCGCGTTCCCGCAATGCCTGCAGCAGCAGCGCGTTGATCATGCGGATCACCGGCGCCTGCGTCGAGCTGTCCAGCAGGTCTTCGCTCGCCGGCAGGTCCTGCATCAGCCGCGCGAGATCGGTCTCCTTTGCCAGGTCGTCGGCCCACGTGGCCGCCGCGCCCGGAGCGCCCTGGTTGTAGGCGCGCGCCAGTTCGGAGGCGAACTCCGTTGCGCTCACCGCGCGCGTCACCAGCGGCCGCTGCAGCACGCGCTTCAGCTCGACGACGCCATCGGGGGTGGCGTCCGGCCGGGTCAGCACGACGACCGCGTCGCCCTCGACGCGCGAGGCGAGCACGCCATGCGACTTCGCGAACGTGTAGGGAATCCGCGCCGCAAAGGCCGCGGCATCGGCAGGCAAGGTCGGGCGGGCAGTCATGGCACGGGCCAATGAGGTGGCGCTAGGCGTGCGCGTCACGGCCTGGGAATGGGCGGATCGGGCGGCGGCAGCGCTCCTCCCGGAACGCTCTGCGGTGTTCCCGGCATCACGCCTTGGGGCGGCACCACCGCCGGCGGTCCCGGGTCGTTCCAGAACCACAGCGGCTTGCCGAGGTTGTTCTGCTGCTGGTTCATGATGTAGTCGTAGCGCTCGGAGGTCAGTTCGCGGCCCTGCGAATCGCTGCGCACGACGGTCGGCTTGAGGAACACGAGCAGGTTGGTCTTGACGCGGCGCCGCGTTGTCGTAGCGGAACAACTGCCCGAAGAATGGAATGTCGCCGGCGACCGGCAGCTTGTCGGTGCCGTTTTCCTGGCTGTCCTGGATCAGGCCGCCCAGCACCACGATCGACTTGTCGTCGACGATCACCGTCGATTCAAGCGCGCGCTTCGACAGCACGATGCCGGTCGTCGTCGTGACCGATTCGACGCGGCTTACTTCCTGGTAGAGATTGAGCCGGATCGTGCCGCCTTCGGTGATCTGCGGCTTCACGCGCAGCATCACGCCGACGTCGTGCCGCTCGAACGTCTGGAACGGCGTCACCGTCGACGTGTTGCCCGTCGTTGCGTATTGCCCGGTGACGAACGGAATGTTCTGGCCGACGATGATCCGCGCTTCCTCGTTGTCCAGCGTGAGCAGCGTCGGCGTCGACAGGATGTTGGCGTTGGCGTCCTGCTCCAGCGAGCGGATCAGCAGCGCGAGATTGGTGATCACGCCGAGTCCCGGGATGGCGATCGTGCCGTTGAGGATGCCCAGGTTCAGGCCCTGCCCCAGGTTGCTCAGGTTCACCGCGCCGCTGATGATGTTGTTGCCGCTGTCCGGCGCGCCGAAGTTGGTGCCGCCGAATCCCTGCACGTTCTGCTTGTTGAGGCCCTGCAGCACCTGCCACTGGATGCCGAACTGGGCGGCCTTGTCGGAGGTGACCTCGACGATCAGCGCCTCGACGAACACCTGCGCGCGGCGCACGTCGAGCCGTTCGATGATCGTGCGCAGGTTGTTGTAGACCGGCTCCGGCCCCATGATGATCAGCGCGTTGTTGGCGACGTCGGCCTGGATCGTCACGTTGCCGGTGTTGCTGCCCCCGGCGCCGGCGCCGCTGATGAACGGATTGGCGGCCGACGCCGGCGCGGCCGGCGCACCCTGCGCGTTGGGCGCCGCGTTACCGCCGACCTGGTTGCCGAACATCGATGGCGTCGGCTGCGGACGTGGGCTGCGAAACGTCGCCTCCTCCGGACAGCAGCGCGCGCAGCGTCTGCGCGACGCGGGCTGCGTCGGCATTGCGCAAGTAGACGACGAACATGTTGCCGCCGGCGCGCTGCGGCGTGTCCAGCTGCTCGATCATCGCCTTGATGCGCGCCGCGCGGCCGGGATTCTCCGAGCGGAGAAGCACGCTGTTCGAGCGCGGGTCGGCCACGATCAGGACGCGCTGCTGCGCGTCGCCGGGCTGACCGCCCTGCGTGGCGGTGTCCGCGCCGACCAGCCGGTTGAGGAGCGGCACCAGGTCGATCGCCGACGCGTTCTTCAGCGTGACGATCAGCGGCTCTCCGCTCGGCGGCACGTCGAGCGACGCGATGATCTTGTCGATGCGCCGCAGGTTGTCCGCGTAGTCGGTGATGATGAGCGCGTTCGTTCCCGGATACGCGGCGATCGAGTTGTTGGGGGAGATCAGCGGCCGCAGCACGTTGACCAGCTGCAGCGCCGATTCATAACGCAGCGTGACGACCTGCGTGACCAGCCGGTCGCCGCCTCCCGTAACCGGACCGCGCAACACTTCCGAGCCCTGCTGCTTGCCGTCGGCCTCCATGACCAGCTTGGTCACGCCATTGCCTTCGACGGCGACAATGCCCTGCAAGCGCAGCGCCGAAAGCAGCGTCGGATAAACGAGCTCTCGCGGGACCGGGCGCGCCGAGACGATGTTGACCGTGCCCTTGATCTTGGGGTCGAGGACGAAATTGCGGCCGGTGATTTCCGCCGCGGCCTCTGACGACGGCATCGATGTCGGCGTTGACGAAGTTCAGCGTGACGGTGTCTTCCGCCGCCGACGCGACCATCGCCAGGACGAGCAGTGCCGCGGCGGCCAACCGGGTGGCACCGAAAAAGCAGTTGCGGAGACGTTCTGGGCTCAGAAGTGGGGCCGGACCGGCAGGAAGTACAGCCATCGGCAGCGGCGGCGGCCCTTGGGAGGCGACGCCGCGAAGGAATGATCGCGGTCGATGATAGCATGGGCTACCGCGGCCGCCTGGGCCGCCGTCTGGGGCCTCCGGCGGCCCGTTCGACGGCATTTTCGGCAGACGCGGCGAATCCAAAACACCGACTTTGTGCATCCAATCGAGGAAACCAGCCTTGAACGGAGAAAAGATGAACTATCCCATGCCGCGGCTCACCATCCGGCCCTTCGCCCGGCGCATCGTCCTTGGCGGTGCCGTCCTGGGTGCCCTGGTGGTGGCCTTCGGCCCCTACGCGCCTTCGGTCCAGGCCGGCGAGACCTATGCCGAGACCCGGATCGTCAAGGAGTTGAAGCTGGCCCAGGCGGACGTCGCCAAGACCGCCAAGGACACGGCCAAGGAGTCCGCCAAGGCGGCGAACGAGGCTGCCAAGGCCGCGGACGAAGCCGCCAAGACCGCGGCGAAGGAAGCTGCCCGGATGGCGAAGGACGAGGCGCAGGCGGCCAAGGATGCCGCCGACGCCGAGGACGCCCCGACGGTCACCATCGACCGCAACGGCATTCGGGTCGAGGACGCCAGCGGCAAGAAGAAGCGCGTCCACATCGGACTCGGGCGGCACCGACAGAGAATACGACTCCTTCGACCAGTTCGTGCATGAGGACCGGGGCCTGGCGTTCATGGTGATCGGCATCGTGTTCATCGTGTTCCTCACCCCCGTGCTCATCACCGGGCTCTTCATCTGGTACAAGCTGCGCAAGAACCGGATGCTCAACGACACAATGGTCCAGCTGGCTGAGAAAGGCGTCGCGCCCACCGGCGACATGCTGCAGGCCCTCGTCTCGGGACGGACCGCCAGCGCTGCGAATCGCCATGGCCGCGCGGGCCGGCGTAGTGGAGCAGGTCAAGACGCTGCGCAGCCACGCCGCCTGGACGGACCTGCGCAAGGGAGTCATCCTCGCGGCCGTCGGACTGTCGTTCATCGCCTATTCGATGTTCGACGACCGCTCGCCCAACTGGATCGGCCTGGTGCTGCTGTTCCTGGGCTAGGCTACGCATTCCTGTGGTATTTCGAAGACCGCCAGCTCGCCACGCCGCCGGCCAGCGCACCGCCCAACTTACCGCCGGCGGGAGGCGCGTGAGGCCCACGCCATGCCGCACCCGACGCTGACCCTTTCCGGATGTCGTCCCCCGAGGTCTCCGATGCACAACTCATTGCGCGCGCGCTGGTTGGGGACGACCGCCATGCGTTCGCCGAACTCGTGCGGCGCCACCAGTCCTCGGTGCGCGCCTGCCTGCGCAAATTGACCGCCGGTAACCACGCCTTGGCCGATGACCTGTCGCAGGAGACCTTCGTGCTTGCCTGGCGCAACCTGAAATCGTTCCGGCAGGAGGCGCGCTTTTCGACCTGGCTGTACCGGATCGCCACCAACTGCTGGCTGGCGGACGCGCGAAAGCGCAAGGAGGAGCTGCTGGGCGACCGCGACGAGGCGCTGGCCGACGACGATGTCGGCGACACCGTGCCGGGCGGTTCCGCGCACGGCGACCATGCCGGCAGCTCGGCGCTGAAGCTCGATCTCGAGCGGGCCATGGCGGTGCTGACGGAAGGCGAACGCGCGGCGATCGTGCAGTGCTACCATAATGACCTGACGCACGAGGAAGCCGCCTATGTGCTGGATTGCCCCGTCGGCACGGTCAAGACCCACGTGCTGCGCGGCAAGCAGAAGCTGAAGCTGGCCCTGGCGGCCTGGGCCCCGACCGAGACCTGACGATGGACCGGAACATGAACCCGACACCGGGCGCCGAACCGAACGCATCGAACTCCGCTGCGGCGTCGGCGCGCGACTGGCTCGATGACCTTCTGGATTCGGACGCGCGCGAACAGCGGTCGTCGTATATTGCCGACGAGGGCTTCACCGCGCGCGTGATGCATGCGCTGCCGGTCCCGCTGACACTCCCCGCCTGGCGCAAACCCGCGATCGTTGCGCTGTGGGGCGTCGCGCTGGCCGGAATTTCCCTGGCGCTTCCCGGCGCGGCCCTCGACGTCGTGCGCGAGACGTACCGGCTGATCGGCGCGCAGCCGGTGTCGCTGTCGGGCATGGTCGGCGCGCTGCTGCTGGCAGGCACGTTGAGCTGGACCGCGGCAGCCTACGCGCTGCGCGCATCGGAGTAGCCCCTCGATACCCGTCCTTCGTCCGTCTATGCAGAAAGGCCGCCCGGAAAGGCGGCCTTTTGCTTGGGCGGCAGCGTTCGCCGGTGGCTAGTTGTCCAGCTTGAAGTTCAGCTCCACCTCGGCGACGTACTTTTCGCCGTCCGACGTGAACTTCCAATCCTTCAGCGCCATGATGACGGCGCGGTCGAAATAACGCGGACGGATCGGCGCTGAAGATCGTGACTTCGGTGACGTTGCCCTTTTCGTCGATGTTGAGGCGGGCGACGACGCTGCCCTTGGCGATGCCTTCCTTGATCGCCGCTTTCGGGTAGTCCGGATTGTCGCCGGAAATGCGCGTGACGCCGCGTCGCACGGCCGGCTTGGGCGGAGGCGCGGGCGGCGCGACCACGGGAGCCTGGATCACGTGCGGCTCGACCGGCGGCGCGGCGGTCGTCGCCGTGATCGCCGGCGCCGTGTTGACTACGGGCGACCGGAATGTCCGGCGGCGGAACGTACGTCTCGGGCGGCGGCGCAACCTTCGGCGCCTCGATGATCTTCTTCGGCGGCGGCGGCGGCGGCGGCGGCGGCTTGATTTGCTCGATGATCGTTGCGGAGAGCGGCTTCTTGACCACGTCCACAATGCGCTCGGCCGAGGCCGGTCAGCAGGGCGTAGACGAGCAGCACGTGCATCAGAATCACGAAGCCGATCACCGATCGCGTGCTTGGTCGGATCTCGTTGCTGTGTTGCGTAGTCCATGGGTTGTGACTCCTTGCCGCGCGGGGCCGCTGTCGGCTACTCGATGAACTGCTCGCTGCCGACGATCCCGATCTTGGTGAGCCCCAGCCGCTGCGACGATGCCATCACCGCGGCGACGACTTCGTACTTGGCGTTCTTGTCCGGGCGCAGGTGCATCTCGGGCTGCACGTCCTGGTGGGCGGCGCTGGTCAGCTTGTCCTCGAGCGTCGCCCGGTCCGGCACCACTTCGCCATTCCACCAGATCCTGCCGGCGTCGTCGATGTCGACCTTGACCACTTCCGGCGGCGTAAGTTGCGGTGGCGGCATGCCCGTCGGCATGTTGAGATTGACCGCGTGCAGCTGAATCGGGATCGTGATGATCAGCATGACGAGCAGCACCAGCATGACGTCGATCAGCGGCGTCGTGTTGATGTCCATCATCACTTCGGGCTCGGCGGAACTGCCGGAACCTACGTTCATGCTCATGCGCTATTTCCTTAGGCGTCGCTTGCGCGGTGAAAGTTCAGCCGCCGCGCGCCGGCGGTTCGGTGATGAAGCCGACCTTGGCGATGCCGGCCCGCTGCACTGCGTAGATGATCCGGCCGACGCCGTCGTACTTGGCATTGCCGTCGCCGCGGATCTGGACCTCCGGCTGCGGCGTCAGCACCGCCACCTTCTTCAGCCGGTCGATCAGCGCCGCGGTGGACTTGATCTCGAGTTCGTTCCAGTAGATGCGACCGGCCGCGCTGACCGAGAGCACGATGTTCTCCGGCTTGGTCTCGCGGACTTCGTTGCGCTCCTTCGGCAGCTGCACCGGGATCGACGTCACCACCACCGGGATCGTGATCAGGAAGATGATCAGCAGCACCAGCATCACGTCGACCAGCGGCGTGGTGTTGATGGCGGAAATGGTTTCGTCTTCGCCGCTTTCCGCCGGCCCGACGTTCATCGCCATGGCGTCAGGCTCGGACGGGTTGCTTCGCCGGCGACGCAAGCAGCACGGCGTGCAGGTCGGCGCCGAATCCGCGCACCTTTTCCATCGCCGACTTGTTGCGGCGCACGAGCCAGTTGTAACCCAGAACCGCCGGCACGGCGACCGCCAGGCCGAACGCGGTCATGATCAGCGCCTCGCCGACCGGGCCCGCGACCTTGTCGATCGACGCCTGGCCGGCGATGCCGATTGCGGTCAGCGCATGGTAGATGCCCCATACCGTGCCGAACAGTCCTACGAACGGCGCCGTCGAGCCGACCGTCGCGAGGAACGCGAGCCCGTCCTGCGTCCGGCTGGACACGTTGTCGATGGCGCGCTGGATCGACATCGTGATCCATTCGTTCATGTCGACGTTGCCGAGCAGACCGACGTGCTTGGCCGTCGCTTCGAGCCCGGTTTCGGCGATGAAGCGGAACGGGCTGTTCTTCTTCAGGCCCTCGGCGCCGGCGCGCACGGACGGCGCGCTCCAGAACGACTTTTCCGCGGCCTTCGCGGCCTTGTTCATCTTGGCCTGCTCGTAAACCTTGGTGATGATGATGTACCAGCTGCCCATCGACATGATGACCAGGATGCCCAGCGTGATCCGGGCCACGAGGTCGCCGCCCTTCCACAGTGCTTCGAGCCCGTACGGGTTGTCGACGACTTCCGTGGTTTTCGTGCCCACGGCGGTGGCGGGGGCAGCGGCAGGCGCCGGCGTCGCAGGCGCCGCGGTCGCAGCCGGCGCAGCCGGAGGTGTCTGCGCCTGTGCGGCCAGCGGGACCACCGTCGCGGCCGAAGCGAGGAACAGGACCGCGGCCAGGCTGGCCAATCGGGTCATCTTCAGCATGTTGTCTCCAGACGATAAACGTTTAGTTCAGAAATCGAGGTTGCGGGCCGACGGGCTCGGATGGTGTTTTTGTCATTGGGGCGGGTCGTTCGCCGACCGGCCCGGCAATGAAGGAAGAGACGCCGGGACGGGTACGCCAAAACGCATTGGCCCCGCATAAAAGGCGGGGCCAAGCCTCGTCGGAAACCGGCGAGACTTTACACGAACCGCGCAAAAAGTCCACCCAAATCGCACTCGCGCCGCCGGTATAAGAGGCTCGTACGGACGTTCGCCGCGCAGCATGGTCCCGCCCCCCGGAATTCTCATCGCGCGGTTACTTGATGAGCGCGAATTCTTCGGCGATGTTGTAGTTCTGCACGGCCCGGATCCTCGATTCGATCTGCAGGTAAAGCGCGGCCTTCTTGGCCGGCACCGGGCTCAGCAGCCTGGCCTGGATCAACTTGCCTTGCATCTTTCGCCGCGCCTTGACTTCGCCCTCGTCGGCGGCAATCAGTTCGTTGGCGAGCTGCTTGGCGTAAAGGTCCGATACCCCCTTGTCCGTGCCAATCAGGCCCTCGAGCGCCACGTTGCGCTTGCGGTTGTACATGTCCAGGTCGCGCTGGTAGGCATCGTAGATCGGCCAGAATCTCTTGGCTTCCGCAGGCGTCAGGTTGAGGACCGAGGCGACGTAGGCTTTCTTGTCGGCCTGGACTGCCTTCCACATGGCCTGCAGTTCGGCGTCGGCGGCGGCCTTGTCGGCCGCATGGGCCAAGGGCATTGCGAACATGACGGTGGAAAGGAGGACGGCGGCAATTCTGCTTTTCATCGTTGTCCCTATATTGACGTTGCGATCCCCTGCCGCATCCCCATGTCGTCGCGGCCCTTAGGCGGAGGCACCGGCTGATGCGGCGCGATCACGCGAAATTCGCCGGCAGGCGCTGACGCGGCGATTTTTCCGGATGTTACCCTGATTCGGAATCGCGCGCTCCGCAAAACCCTGCCGCGCCGCGAGATGCCAGCGTCCGTCCCAATGCTATCCTTTCACCCCAGCGAAATTTCCACGCCCGAGTGGCAACAATCCCGTACCGGTTCCCAGCATGCAAACTCCCACCATCGACATACGTGCAATCGCCGCGTCCGGATTCGCCGCCCTGCGCAGGGGTGACGCGCAAGGCGCGCGCACTCTTTTGCAGCAGGTCGCATCGTCCCCCCACGCGGACGCCGCCACGTGGTTCGGTCTCGCCGTGGCCTGCGCCCAGCTCAACGATGATGCGGCCGCCGGCGGCGCAGTCGACCAGGTGCTGGCACTCGAACCGCGCAACCTGCGCGCGCTGGTCCTCAAGGGCGATCTGCTGGCCAAGGCGGGCGACGCGCGCAATGCGTCGTCCTTCTATCGGCTCGCCGTCAAGACCGCGCCGCCGGCGAACGAGTTGCCGGCGGAACCGCGCACCGACTTGGCCCGCGCCGAAGCGATGTGCAAGCGCTACGCTGAGGAATTCGAGCACTCGCTCCGCGACAAGCTGATTCCGGAGGGACTTCTCGAGCAGGGACCGGCCGACCGATTCAGGCAGTCGTTCGAGATCATGCTCGGGAAACGAAGCATCTATTTCCAGCAGCCCCGGATCTATTACTTCCCGGAGCTGCCGCAAATCCAGTTCTACGACCGGAATGATTTTCCGAGCTTCGACAAGATCGAAGCGGCGACCGACGACATCCGCGCCGAAATGCTGCAGGTGCTGCAGGACGCGTCGGCGTTCAGGCCCTACGTCGAGAGCAACCCGACGCGCCCGCCGGGAGATCAGGCCGGCATGAAGGAAAACCCGGATTGGAGCGCGTTCTACCTTTGGCGGGATGGCGAGATCGTCCCCGAAAACGCCGCGCGCTGCCCGAAGACGATGGCGGCCCTCGCCGATTTTCCGCTGGTCCATATCCAGAATCGTTCGCCGTCGGTGCTGTTCTCGCTGCTGCGTCCCCGCTCCCGCATTCCTCCGCATACAGGCATCGTCAACACGCGCCTGATCTGTCACCTGCCGCTGCTGGTGCCGCCCGAGTGTGGATTGCGCGTCGGCAACGATGCGCGCCGGCCGGTGGAAGGCAAGGCCTGGCTGTTCGACGACACGATCGAGCATGAGGCGTGGAACGACAGCGACCACCCGCGGGTGATCCTGCTGTTCGAAACCTGGCGCCCGGAACTCACCGCAAAGGAGCGGCGACTCGTTACGGCCATGTTCAGCGCGATCGACGCCTACAGCGGCACGAAGCCCGACTGGGAAATCTGAACAGCCCTGGATTTGTGATGTAATCGACCTGATCAGGCCAGTAGCGCGCAAGCCTGCGCCTCTGCGATTTCCGTCAATCACCCGCGAGCGTCTCGATGCGATTCTTTACCGCCATTCTCGTGTCGCTGTTCATGGCAACCCTGGCGCACGCGGACCCCGCGCGCGATGCCCTGGCCGAAGTCGCCAAGTGCGCGGACGTCGCCGACTCGACCGACCGCCTGAAGTGCTTCGACAGGGCGGCCGCGCTGGCCAAGACCGCCCTCACCCCGCCGCCCCAGCCGACCGGCGAGAAGCGCAGTTTCCTGGACTGGTTCGGATTCTCGAAGCCTCCGGCGCCCCCCAAGACCGCCGAGGAATTCGGGAAACCCGCGCCGCCGCCGGACGCCGAAGGTGTCACCTCGATCACGTCCAACGTGCTCGAGTTCGCGCGAACCTCGCGCGGCGTGTCGGTCTTCATCCTGGAGAACGGCCAGATCTGGCGGCAACTGGAAGGCGACACGTCGGTCGTGCGCGATCCCCCGCCGGGCGCGCCGATGAAGGTGACGATCGAGAACGGCTTCCTGGGAAGCTACAACCTCACGATCGAGGGCCGCCACGGCCTCATCAAGGTGACCCGGCTCAAATAAGGTCGGCCGAGTTCCTCGGGATCCGGTTCAGCGGGCAGGCTCGGGCCGGATCGCCGCGATGCAATTCGCCGTCCACAACCTGAACATGGCGTCGAACCAGAACAGATTCGTCGTTTGATTGGTCCGGTTGATCTGCCTGATCTGCGTCGCGGTGCCGCGGTCGACGACGACGCCGAGCAGCGTACCGGCAGCGGAATCGCGCAATTCAAGACGCAGCGTGGCCGTCCCGGCATCGTGGGTGAACAACGCCTGCACCCGCGAGTTCGTCACGTCGGGCTCATAGATGTCGAGGTCGACGACGCTCGGCGAGACACGCAGCACGCCCGGGCCCGGGGCGGTCACGATTTCATACCCCTTGGCGGCGAACACGTCGGCAACCGTCCTGGCCATGACGTCGGTCGCCTGCTGCACGATTTCCGCCGCGTCGGTCACGGAGATCCGGCGCGACAGGTCCCGGCTTTCGTTCTGATCTCTGCGCCAGTTTGGGCGCAGCGCCACCTGAACCGGATCGATCAGCACCTTCCGGTAGCCGACAAAATCGGCAGCGGGTTTGAGGTAGACCTCATCCAAGTACCGCGACTGCACGGACACCAGCCCGGCCTGCGTGGCGGCGCTATAGGTGTCGGACACGGTCGCGCCGGCCGCATCGGACCAGGCCGCGGAAAGTCCGGAAAGCACCACCATCGAAATGACGCTCAGCGCGTGTCGGCTCATGGTCGCTCCCATGTGTTCTGGTGGAAGTCGTATTGCAAACACCGATGCTACACTTTTCATTCCGGCGCGCCAGTAGGGTCGCTCAGCAACGGCCGCGCCGGCCCGTTCAGCGCCATAAGCTAGGTTCTGACGATTCCAACCACGATCCGGATAGGACTCCCGATGCAGATTTCAGATTCCCTCGCCCGGGAAATCGCCCCCCTCGAAGCCGAACTCGAACGCGCTGCGCAGGCCGGGCGGGACCAGGACGTCATGGCGATTCTCGCGCGGATTCTCGCCATCGCGCCGACCCATGCCCCGGCGCTTGCGGCAGTCGGCCAGCGGTCCTTCCGCCAAGGCGACATGCAGACCGCGCGCGAGGCGTTCACGCGCCTGGTGGCGGTCAGGAGCGACGACCCGCAGGAGTGGATCAACCTTGCGCTGACCTGCCGAAGCCTGGAAGACGAGCAGGGAGAGCAGGATGCGCTGAAGCGGGCGCTGAGCCTCGACCCGAGCAACCTGCTGGGCCTCATCCTGCGTGCCGATCTCCTCGAGCGGCAGGGAAAGACGCACGAGGCCGCCGCCGTGCACCGCGCCGTGGCCACCGTCGCGCCGCCGATGGATCGGCTGCATCCCGACTTGAGGCCGGCGGTCCAGCGCGCGTTTGCGTTCGGCGACAAATACAACCGGGAGTTCGCCGTCTTCCTGGACCAGTTCCTGGAGCAGACATACAAGGACCATGCGGGCGAGAACCTGAAGCGGTTTCGCGATTCGGTCGACATCATGCTCGGCCGCAAGAAGCGCTACGACTCGCAATCGGTGACGTACCACTTCCCCAACCTGGCGCCGATCGAGTTCTTCGAACGTGCGGACTTTCCGTGGCTGGACCCGATCGAGGCGGGCACCGACGCCATCCGCGACGAATTCCTGCAGGTCCTTGCGACCGAGGAGGGATTCACGCCGTACATCTCGTACCCGGACGACGTGCCGCAGAACCAGTTTGCGGAACTCAACAACTCGCCGCGCTGGAGCGCGTTCCACCTGTACAAGATGGGCAAGCTGGTCGAGGAAAATGCCGCCCGGTGCCCCACCACGATGAAGTTGCTGGAAGGCGCGCCCCAACCGGATCAGCAGGGACGCACGCCCGCGGCGATGTATTCGCTGCTGAAGCCCAAGACCCGGATTCCGCCGCACATGGGTGTGACGAACGTGCGCCTGGTCACGCACCTGCCGCTGATCGTTCCCGAAAACTGCGGATTCCGCGTCGGCAACGACACGCGACAATGGATTCCCGGCAAGGCGTGGGTGTTCGACGACACCATCGAGCACGAGGCATGGAACGACAGCGACAAGCTGCGCGTCGTCCTGCTCTTCGACATCTGGCACCCGCACCTGACGCCGCCCGAGCGGGCGATGATTTCCGGCCTTTCGGCCGCGATGAATGCCTTCAGCGGCGCGCTGGAAGCCGCGGAATCCCGCTGACGCAAAAAAAACGGCGAACCCTGCGGTTCGCCGTCGTGAGTGAAAAGATGTGCCGGATCAGAACTTCGCGGTCACGTTCAGGAAGAAGAGCCTGCCCAGCGAGTCGTAGATCGACGGGAACGTGTTGCCGTTGCCGAAGAACGACGGATCCGACAGCGTGCCGCTGGTGATCGGCGGGTCCTTGTCGAAGACGTTGTTGACGCCGGCGCGAACGCTCCAGTTCTTGTCGATCTGCCAGGACGCAAAGAGGTCGAGGTAGTTGCGTGCACCGAGCGGCGTGACCACCGGCTCGATAGTGTAGGTCCCGGCCAGCACCGGATTGCTGCTGGTCGCGTCGAGCGAGACGCTGTCGAAATAACGCCACCTCAGGCCGGCATCGACGTGCCACGGCGTCGACCAGATCACGCCGACGTTCGAACGCCATCTCGGCGCCGGTGCGCCGCAGATCTGGCCGTACAGGCCGGCGCAATCGTACGTCGGACCGCCCGGCAGCGGCTGGTTGATGAACTTGTCGAGGTAGGTTCCCGACGAACGAGAACTGCAGGCTGCCCCAATCCTGGATCGGCCATATGTAGTTCGCCGTGAAGTCGATACCGGAGGTTTCCGTCGTGCCGAGGTTCTGGTTGAGGCGCGCTGATGTAGCCGCCGCCGTCCAGCCACAGGGTACCCAGGTTGTCGCGATGGATGTTGTTGCAGAACGTGCCGGTGTCGACGCACTGGTTTAGCTGATCCTGCGCGCCGACGATACCGATGTTGTTCTTGACCTTGATGTTCCAGTAGTCGATCGTCGCGCTGAAGCCCCTGATGTTCGACGGCTGGTCAAACACCATGCCGATCGTGTAGCTCTCCGCCTTCTCCGGCGTCAGGTCCGGGTTGCCGCCCTGCAGGAAGTTGTACTGGCCGGCAGGGCTCGTCAGAAGGTTGCTGCCGTAGAGATTGGCAGGAAGCCCGGTACGCAGACATCCCTCCAGAGACGCCGAGGGGTTGGGCCCGGCGCAAGGATCGGAGCCGCCAAAGAGATTGGTCCCCTGCTGCTGGAACAGCTCGATGATGTTCGCGGCGCGGATGGCCTGCTGATAGCTGCCCCGCAGCGTGTAACCCTTGATCGGCGCCCATTCCCCGCCGAGACCAAACGAGTTGGTCTGCGGGCCGTTGCTGTAATCCGAGTAGCGGTAGCTGCCGTCGAACTGCAGCAGGTAGGCATAGTCCTGCCGTTCCGCGATCGGTACCTTGACCTCGGCGAAGACTTCGTCCACCGTGACCTGACCTTGAATGAACAACGTGGCTCCGCCCTGGCCACTCAGGTTGTTGGTTTCCAGATTCACGTCCGGGACATTCTGCAGCCGGTCGGTACGGTGCTCGTAGCCGAAGGCGACGCCAACGCCGTTCTTGGCCCACGGCAACGTCCAGTCGTAGGCGCTGCCCAAGTCGGAGGTCACGTGCAGACCGACGATGTTCTGCTGCGTATAGCCGGTCTGGATGCCTATGGCCGACAGGTAGTTGAGCGCCGCCGGCGTTACGCCGCCGATGTGATAGATGTCGTACGGAACGCAGTTGGGGTCGGTTTGGTCGACAAATGACGCGCAGGCCGGCCTGCCGGTATTCGGGTCGGTGACGACGTTGAGGGCCTTCTGGATGCGGTCCGACGCAAAGTAGTTCTGTTTGGACCCGGTCGAGAGTGTTCTTCCCGGACTGCCACCAGAAATCGTAATCCCAAGTGTGGTTGGCGAAATCACCCTTCGCGCCAAGCACGTAGCGATAGTCGCTGAAGTTAAAGTTATCCTGGCGGCCACCCCCTTCCTGGTTGCGCCGTCCGATCAGCGGAGTGACTGGATTGCCCGCGGAAATGCCAAACGCATCCTTGAATGACTGCGACAACAACGGGTTGTCGTTGGTCAGCGGGTCAAACGCACCCAGGAAGACGCCGCCCGGCGCGACCTGCGCGACCGAGGTGGTGCTGGTGAAATCGAATTCCGCGTAGACGCGGACGCTGGGCATGTATCTCTTGTCGTCGCCGGCGAACAGGTCGTAATGCGCGAACGCGTTGGCCTGGTAATCCTCCTGCGGACGCTGATAGAAGTTGTACGGACCGTAGTTGAACTGATCCAGCGCCGAGGAGAACGGCCGGACGTCGCCGGCGGCGTTCGCGATCGTGATGCTCGCACCGTTCTTGGGGCCACTGCCGGCGATGAATCGTGCCGGATTCGCCGTCGACGAACCGAGGCACAGCAACCTCGAGTCTTCCGGATCGCCGGTGGTCGCGAACGAGCAGGCGCTGTAGTTGTACTTGTTCTGCAGCAGCGTTTCGGTGTTCTGGTACTGGAAGAAGATCGTCGCGTTGCCCTTGCCGTTGGCAAAGTTCGCACCCATCAGGATGTTGTAGTTCTGGACGGTGCCCTCGCCCCAGAAGTCGCCCGGCACCTGGAACTGCGCCGGATTGGTCGAGGCGCGCCCGGCCAGGTCGCCGTAGGAACCGTTCTGCGTGTGCTGATAGGTGCTGCCGTTGTACTGGACCTGAACGCCCTCGAACGAGTCGTTCATGATGAAGTTCACGACGCCCGCGACGGCGTCGGAACCGTACACGGCCGACGCACCGCCCGTCAGCACTTCCACCCGCTTGATCAGCGGCGCCGGAATGTTGTTGAGGTTGGTCGCGTAGGAGGTCGGACTGCCCGCCGGCACGCGCTTGCCGTCGATGAGGACGAGGGTGCGGGCCGCGCCGAGGTTGCGCAGGTTGACGGTCGATGTGCCCGATGCGCCGTTGGAAACGTTGCCGTTTTGGTCGGCGAACGCCTGCGGCAACTGGTTGATGATGTTGGCCGTCGACTGCAGGCCGGTGATCGCGATGTCCTGCGCGGTGATGGTGTTGATCGGGCTCGCGCTCTCGAATGTCGCCGACGTGATGCGCGAACCGGTGACTTCCACCTTTTCGAGTGTCTGGACGGGAGGCGTTGTTGCTGCTTGCTGCGCGTGGACCATCGGCGCAGCCAGGCCGAACACGACCCCGGCGCTGATCGCCTGCCGTACGGCAAGCGACACTTTCTTGCGGTTCATTCTCTTCATCATTTCCCCCAGGAAAAGGTATTACAAAATCAAATACGGTTGTTCGCCTTTCGGCAAGCACGGCCAACATTAACCCAAGGCAGATTTCCTTCGCAACGAAAACGGTTTGCATACGCAATTACAGAAACAATTTTGTTGCAATTTCGGTACCGTTGCCGTCAAATCAGCCAAACCCATGATTTTTATCGATATTAAAAGTCACGTTCGTGCGCGTTGCGACCCCCGTGTTGCGAGCCTCGCGACTGCTTCCCCAGGTTGCGGTGCAGGGCGGCAGGCGCCGCGGCTTGAAATGGGCCCGTCAAGCCCTTGCAACTTGGGGAATTGCGGGTGGCTGGGCGCGCTGCGGATTGCCCGTTATTGCCGCAGCGCACGCATGATTCCGCGGTGCCACATTTCCCCATCACAATTTTCCAGGAGAGTCTGTTGACCACAACCGCCTTCGCTATCCATCGTGCGACAAGTGACGACGTTCCCGATCTGTCACGACATGATCGCCGCGCTGGCCCGATATGAAGAACTTTCACATCTGTGCGTCGCGTCGGAAGCGGACCTCGACGACGCTCTATTCGGTCCGCGACCGGCCGCAGAAGCGCTGATTGCGCGGTCCGGAACGGAAGCCGCCGGATTTGCGCTGTTTTTTCACACTTATTCAACGTTTCTTGGGCGCCGGAGCCTGTGGCTGGAGGACCTTTTCGTGCAGCCCGCCCATCGCCGCAAGGGCTGCGCGAAATCGCTGTTGCATGCGCTTGCAAGGCTTGCCGTTGGACCGTGACTGCGGCCGCTTCGAATGGGCAGTGCTGGACTGGAACGCGCCGGCAATCGCCTTCTACCAGGCGCTGGGGGCGACGTGCTGCCCGATTGGCGAATCGTCAGGATGGTCGGACCCGCGCTGGCGTCGTTCGCTGCCGCAACGCCCGATGGCTCCCGCGCGCCTGATCGTGGGCCGATCGTCGGCCATCGTGGCTGATGCCGCGACTGGCCGTCGTGGCCTGCTCCGCCGGAATTTGACGCCGGCGTTGGGGATACAATCAACGCTGGCACGGTCGAAGCTTCCGACCCTGCCGGAAAAGGAGACGCCAGATGAAAACCTGGACTGTCTTGCTGCTTTCTCTGCTGCTTGCCGCCTGCGCGTCGACCCCGATGCCGCCACGCGTCGAGGGCCTTTTCAACGACCGGCTGTTCGGGCCGCGCGTCCGAGCGCATCGGCGCGGACGACCTGTTCGCGATCAGTCCGGAAATGAAGCAGTACCTGAGCACCACGATCGCTCCGGTCGCGCAGGGCCAAGGGCAGCCAGCTGGGCGCTGTTCGAAGCGCTGTACAGCAAGGGCCAGCTCAAGCTCGAATACGACTCCGCCAAGACCCGCAACGCGGCGCAGGCGTTCGCGGCGCGTTCCGGGAACTGCCTGTCGCTGGTCATCATGACGGCGGCCTTCGCCAAGGAGATGGGCACTGCCGGTCACCTACCAGAGCGCATTCCTGGACGAATCCTGGGGGCGCAGCGGCGACATCCACTTCTTCATCGGTCACGTCAACGTGACGCTGGGCCCGCATGTAACCCGGCTGAACAATTCGACCAATCTCCTGGTTCGCCAGGACGAGACCGACCTGACGATCGATTTCCTGCTGCCGCGGGAACTCCGGGGCCTGAACACGCGGGTGATCGACGAGCAGACGATCGTCGCCATGTACCTGAACAACCGCGCGGTCGAGTCGTTCATCGACGGGCAGCTGGACAATGCCTATTGGTGGGCACGCGCGGCAATCGCCCAGGACCCACGCTTCACGAGCGCGTACAACACGCTGGGCGTCATCTACAAGCGCCACGGCAACCTCGACGAAGCGCTACCGCGTGCTCGCCTACGCATTGGAGCGCGAACCCAAGAACACCCACTTCATGTCGAACATGGTGCTGGTGCTGAACGAACTCGGACGCGGCGCCGAGGCGCACGGCGCTGGCCAGGAAGCTCGACCAGATGGAACCCGAATCCCGCGTTCAGCTATTTCATGGACGGCATGGTCGCCATGCGCAAAGGGGACTACCAGACGGCGAAGGATCTGTTCGCCAAGGAAGTCCAGCGCGCTCCGTACTACCACGAGTTCCATTTCTGGCTGGCCGCCGCGTACATCGGGCTGGGCGACATCGAACGCGCGCGCGCCGAACTGGCGCTCGCGATCGAGACCAGCACGACCCGCAATTCCCGCGACCTCTACGCGGCGAAACTCGACAGGATCCGGTCGCTCGGCGTCCACTGATTCGCGGCCGGACTGGCCGTCGGGGCTGTCGGTGGGGCTGGATGAGGGGCAGCGATTCCGGCGATAATCACGCCCTTTGCACCGCGCGGCGCAAGCGCCGCGCAGCATTGCGCGCCCGCCGGCGCCCAAAACCCACGCTGCCCTGCCCTGCGGAACCCCGACCTCCCATGCCCGACGCCGACCGCCTGACCCTTTCCGACCTGCCGCGCTTAGACGACGTCGATTTCTGGTCGTTGCGCTTCGTCGAGGAACACTGCGAAACCTTCGCCGTGCGCAAGAACGTCGCGATGCCGTTCGTCGCGTCCACCGACCGCGGCGCAATGGCCACGGTCTACGTCGATGGCGGCTACGGTTACGCGGCGACGGGCGACACGTCGACTGCCGGCCTGCGCGAGGCGCTCGAACGCGCCGCGCACTGGGCGCGCAGCACCGCGAAGCTGGCGCTGTTCGACTCGCGGACGCTGCCGCGGCCCGCGCCCCGCGGCGAGTATGTGTCGCCGTCGTTCGCGGATCGCTTTCCGTCGCGGCGCGAGTGGTACGAACTGCTGGCCGAGGAATCGGCGCAGGCCGGATGCGATCCGCGGATCGTCGACTGGGAGGTCGCCGTCGATGTGATCGCGGCAACGCACCGGCTGGTCACCAGCGCCGGCGGTGACGTCATCCAGCGCTACCGGTTCCTGTTGCCGGGAATGGCCGTCACCGCCCATGCGGACGGCGTCACGCAGGTTCGCACGCTCAACGGATATCGCGGACCCTGCCAGCAGGGTGGAACCGAGGTGCTGGCGCGTTTCGCTTTCGTGGGCGGCGGCCGCCGGATCGCGGAGGAAGCGCTCGAGCTGCTTTCGGCGCCGAATTGTCCGAGCGGCGCGATGGATGTGCTGCTTGCGCCGGACCAGATGATCCTGCAGATCCACGAGTCGATCGGCCATCCGCTGGAACTCGACCGCATCCTTGGCGACGAGCGCAATTTCGCCGGCACGAGCTTCGTCACGCCCGACATGTTCGGCTCGTATCGCTACGGCTCCGAACTCCTCAACGTCACGTTCGACCCGACGCGGCCGGAGGAACTCGCGAGCTACGCGTACGACGACGACGGCACGCGCGCCGAGCGCGTCCACCTGATCCGCGCCGGAATCCTCGAGCGGCCGCTGGGCGGCGCCATTTCGCAGGCGCGCGCGGGAATGGCAGGCGTGGCCAATTCGCGCGCCGACAGCTGGAACCGTCCGCCGATCGACCGCATGGCCAACCTGAACCTCGAGCCGGGCGACGCGACGCTGGACGAGATGATCGCCGGCATCGAGCGCGGCGTGCTGATGGAGACCAACAGTTCCTGGTCCATCGACGATTCGCGCAACAAGTTCCAGTTCGGATGCGAGCGCGGGCAGGCTGATCGAGAACGGCAAGCTCGGCGCGGTGGTCAAGAACCCCAACTATCGCGGCATCTCGGCCAATTTCTGGCGCAGCTTGAAGCGCGTCGGCAACGCCGAAACGCTGCAGGTGCTGGGCACGCCGCATTGCGGCAAGGGGGAACCGTCGCAGGCCATTCGTGTCGGTCACGCCACGCCCGCATGCGTGTTCGGCAACGTGGACGTGTTCGGAGGCGAGTCCTGATGGAAGGCTATTTCCTCGCGCTGGCCAAGGCCATCGATGGATCGCTGCAGGCGGGCGAACGTTATACCGCATCGTTCGAAGCCGAGCGGACGGACTTCGTGCGGATGAATCGCGGCAAGGTGCGCCAATCGGGCAGCGTTGCGCAACGCTACATCGCCGTGCGGCTGATCCGTGGCCAGCGCCATGCCAAGCACGTGATCTCGCTGACCGGCGACGCGAAACCGGACGGCGACGCGATTCGTGCGGTCGTCGCCGGTTTGCGCGCCGCCTTGCCGGAATTGGCCGACGATCCGCTGCTGCTGTTGCCCACCGACGTCAAGTCCACGCGCGCCATTCGCGGCGGCCCTCTTCCGCCGGCGGAACAGATCATCGGCGACGTGCTTGCGGCGGCGCACGGCACCGACCTCGTCGGGATCTATGCCGGCGGTCCGATCTGGCGTGGATTCGCGAACTCCGAGGGCCAGCGCAACTGGCACGAGACGACGACGTTCAACCTCGACTGGAGCCTCTACTACCGCGCCGACAAGGCGGTCAAGTCCGGTTGCGCGGGCTTCGCCTGGGATGGCGCGGCGCTGGACCGCAAGATGTCCGACGCGCGCGAGCGGCTCGCGCTGATCAGCCGGCCGGCCAAGTCGCTGGAAGCCGGGAAAGTACCGCGCGTACCTGGCGCCGTCCGCGGTCGAAGAGATCGCGCAGCTGTTGTGCTGGGGCGGCTTTTCGGGCCGCGCGCTCGCAACGCAGCAGAGTTCGCTGGCACGGATGCAATCGGGCGAAGCGCTCGACGCGCGCGTGACGATCAGCGAGGACACGGCGAGCGGTGTCGCGCCGGCGTTCCAGGCCGAGGGCTTCGCACGCCCGGCCGGCGTGGATCTGGTCCGTCGCGGCGCCTTGGTGGGATCGCTGGTCAGCCCGCGCACCGCGCGCGAATTCGGCCTTCCGGAGAACGGCGCCAACGGCGACGAAGTTCCCGAGTCGCTGGCCATGGCCGGCGGGACGCTGGCCGAGAAGGACGCGCTCGCCGCGCTGGGCACGGGCCTGCACATCGGCAACCTGCACTACCTCAACTATTCCGATCGCCCGGCGTGCCGGATGACGGGCATGACGCGCTTCGCGACGTTCTGGGTGGACGAGGGCCGCATCGTCGCGCCGATCGACGTGTTGCGCTTCGACGATACCGTCTACCGACTGCTGGGGTCGAACCTGGAAGCGCTGACGACGGAGACCGAATTGCTGCTCGACTCCGAGACCTACCAGTCGCGCAAGCTCGCCAGCGTGACGCTGCCCGGCGCGCTGGTTCGGGAAATGTCGTTCACGCTGTGACGGTGCAATGTCATGCGGGTTGCGGATAGCCGAGGTTCACCGTGTTCCTGAAAATCAAGAGCCTGCTCAATCCCCCGGAGATCTCCCGGCTCGTGGCGCTCAGCCGCGAGTTGCGCTTTGTCGACGGCCGCGCGTCCAATCCTGCCAACGTGACCAAGAACAACCTGCAGGCGGACGCTGCCGATCCGAAGTCCGCCGAATCGGCGCGCATCGTCAGCGGTGCGTTCGCGCGTTCGCGCGAGTTCGCGGATTTCGCGATGCCCAGGCGGGTCGCGCCGCCGCTCTTGTGTCGCTACGAGCCGGGCATGAAATATGGCGCGCATGCCGACGCCGCGATCCTGCAGATCGGCAATGAACGGCTGCGCTCCGACCTGTCGTGCACCGTGTTCGTCGGCGACCCGTCCACCTACGAAGGCGGGGAACTGGTGATCGTGGCGGGCAACCAGTCGCTGCCGTTCAAGGAGACGCCGGGAACCGCCATCGTCTATCCGTCGACGACGCTGCACGAGGTGGTCCCCGTGAGAGCGGGCCAACGCCTCGTGTCGATCACGTTCGTCGAGAGCTTCATCGCCGACCAGCACCGGCGGATGCAGGTGTATGAACTCAACGAAATTGCCGCGCTGGAGGGCAACACGATGCACTGGGAAAGCCGCGTCCGCCTGGACGTGGTGCGCCAGAACCTGATGCGGATGTGGTCGACGACATGATGATGAGCAACGACGAGGATCGGCGCATACGGCAGATGTTCGAGTCGGCGAACCAGGCATTCGCGAGCGGACAGGCGCAGGCCGCGGAGCGGATGCTGCAACAGGCGGAGGCGGAAGCTCCTGCGCATCCACTGGTGCAGAACATGGTCGCGGGCCGGATGCTCCGCGCCGGCAACCTGCCGGGCGCAAAGGCATTGCTCGAGCAGGCGGTGGGGGTCGACCCTGCCAACCCGATGTTGTGGCTCAATCTCGCCGGCGCGCTGCGCGGGCTCGGGCACGCTGACGAAGAGATGGTGGCGCTCGACAAACTGCTCGCGATCGAACCGCTCAATGTCCGCGCGCTGCTGCAGAAGGCCTCGCTGCTCGAAATCAGGAAGAACTCGCGCGCGGCGGCGGCGACATACCGCACCGCGCTGCGGATCATTCCCGAAGGATTCGAGCCGCCGCCGCAGATGCGCGCGATCCTGCAGCATGCCAAGGAAGCGGTCGAAGCGAACGACAGGGCGCTCGAGGTCTTCGTGGAGGAACGCCTGCACGGTCTGCGCGAGCGCTATGCGGACCAGCCGCTCGACCGCTTTGAAGGGTGCCTCGCCACGCTGCTCCGCAAGCGGCGCATCTTCGCGCAGCAGCCGACGTTCATGTACTTTCCGCGCCTCGCCCCCATCGAGTTCTACGACCGCAAGGACTTCCCGTGGCTCGACTCGATCGAGGCCGCGACGGACGACATTCGCGAAGAACTCCTGAACGTGCTCTCCGATGGTCCCGAGACGCTTACCCCCTACGCCTCCTATCCGGAAGGCACCGCGGGCCGATTCGCGGAACTCAACAATTCACGCCGCTGGGGCGTCTATTATTTCTGGCGCGAGGGCGTCGCGTACAAGGACAATCTGGCGCGCTGCCCGCGAACGGCCGCCGCGCTCGAGGCGTGGCCGCGATGCGACGTGCCGGGCTATTCGCCGTCGGCCGTGTTTTCCATACTCGACGCCAAGACGCGGATCCCGCCGCACTCCGGCGTGAGCAACACGCGCCTGCTCGTGCATCTGCCGCTGATCGTCCCGCCCGGCTGCGGCTTTCGCGTGGGCGCCGAGGAGCGCGAATGGATTCCGGGAAAGGCCTTCGTGTTCGACGATACGATGGAACACGAGGCGTGGAACGACAGCGATGTTCCACGCGCCGTGATGATCTTCGACATCTGGAATCCGTACCTTACCACGGCCGAGCGCGACATGGTGCGGACGCTGACCGTCGCCGTCGGCGAGTACTACGGCACCGGGACGCGCCACGGCGACTCGCTGTAATGCCCGAGGCGGGCGAACCGGCCGTACTCCAGGACATCAATGCGGCGCTGCAGGCATCGGACCTGCCGCGCGCGACCACGCTGGCGCGCGAAGCGCTGGCGGCGGGCACCGTGCATCCCGTCCTCCTCAACCTGCGCGCCTACTGGTACGAAGGCCAGGGACGCGATGCCGAGGCCCTTGCCGACCTGCAGCAAGCGCAGGCGCTCGCGCCGGACGACTTCGGCATACGCAATGCGCTCGGGCTGGCGCACGCCAGGAACGGGCGCCACCGCGAGGCGATCGCGTGTTTCGACGCGGTGATCGCGCTCGCCCCCGAATTCGGACCCGCGCATTTCAACAAGGGCTGGGCCAGTGAGACCCTCGGTGAAATCCGCACCGCGCGCGACTGCTACGAGCAGGCGCAGCGGCTGATGCCCGCGAACCCCGATCCTCCGGCAGGAATCGCCGCGCTCGCGGCCCGACGGGGCGACTGGCCCGAGGCCAAGGCGCATGGCGGAGCGTGCGCTGGCCATCGATCCGGGGCACCCGATCGCGATCACCGCCTTGGCCGCCGCGGAGTTCGCGCTCGGCGATACGGCTGCGGCCGAGGCCCGCGTAAGGGTCCTGTTGGCGCGAACGGACCTGTCGCTCGCCCATCGCTCGGCGGCCGAAGGACTGCTGGGCGACCTGCTCGACGCGCAGGGGCGGACGGCGAGGCCTTCGCCGTCTACACGGCCGCGAACGATGCGCTGAAGTCGTTGCACGCGCCCAGCTTCGAAGGACCCGGCATCGAGACGACGCCGATGTCGTTGCGCTGGCTCACCGCAATTCTTCGCGGCGGCCAACCCCGCCGATTGGGCGGCTGGAGCCGGTCGAGTCTCCGCCGGATGCCACGGCGCCCGCGACGCACATCTTCATGGTGGGTTTTCCGCGGTCCGGGACCACGCTGCTGGAGCAGGTTCTCGGCAGCCATCCCGCCGTAGTGACGTCGAACGAAAAGCCGACGCTCGACGACGCGACGCGCGCGTTTCTCCGGACGCCCGGCGACGTCGCGCGCCTCGCCGCCATGCGCGGGGCCGGGTTGAAGCAACACCGCGATGCCTATTGGCGGCGCGTGCGCGAACACGGAATCGCCGTGGCCGGCCGCGTGTTCATCGACAAGCAGCCGTACTACACGCTGCAGCTGCCGCTCATCCTGCGGCTCTTTCCCGCCGCGAAGATCGTGTTCAGCGTGCGCGACCCGCGCGATGTGGTCCTGAGCTGCTTCCGCCGGCGGTTCCTGATGAGCGCACCGAATTTTCAGTTCCTTACGCTGGACGGGACGGCAAGGTTCTACGACGCGACGATGCGGCTCGCGGAAATCTACCGCGCCAAGTTGCCGCTCGAACTCCTGCAGTTGCGGCACGAGGACCTGGTGTCCGACTTCGAGGCGCGCGTCCGGGAAACGTGCGATTTCCTGGGGTTGACCTGGCAGGATTCGATGCGCGACTTCGCCAGCCCGCGCCAGGACGCAGTCCATCACGACACCCAGTTCGGTGCAGGTCATCCAGGGACTCAATCGCGAAGGGATCGGCCACTGGCGGCGCTATCGCGACCAGATGGCGCCGGTGCTGCCCATCCTGCAGCCGTGGGTCGAGCGCTTCGGTTACGAACCGGACTAGCTGCGAAGAAGCGACACAACTAGAGACCCTCACCCGTCACGACGGCCGCAGCGCGGGCGTCGGCTCGCGCGATGTGCTCGAGCCACGCCATGCCTTTGCGGATTTCCTCGCGATTGACCCGGCGCGATTCGTTCTGGATTTCCGTGCGCAAAGCCGGCGTGTACGCAAATTCGGGTGCCTTCGAATAGGATGCAAGAACCGGACTGCGCGCCACCCTGCCAAGATATCCCGGGTCTGCGGGAAGGTCGAAGTGGGACAGTATCCGGCGCATGCCTTCTTCGACATTGGCCAGGAACCAATCGAAGTCCAGCGCGATGACACGGGCTGGATACTCTTGCAGCGCGTCGCGCTGCGCCCATGATTCCGCAAGCCAGCTCATCGCGGCCAATTCGCCCAACGACAAGGCATGCAGCGGCGCCAGTGGCGTGCGGGTTCGCGCCTGGAGGCTGCGAATTCGGCCGGGCCCGTGCCCGCGCAAGTCCAGCGGTGAATTCTGACCCGCGAGCAGCGTGGCGAGATACGGTTCGGCGCCCAGATTCATGTAGATGGCGCGCGAAGCGATGTGGCGCGAAAGGATTGGAACGGCCAGGCGCCCGGCGCTGCTCGTCGCCTTCACGACGACCGCACGCGTCGCGGCGTAGCCACGGCTCCACAACGTCATGAACATTTCCAGGTGGCCGCTGAACTGTGTGTCGCTCAGCAGCGATTCGGGCTCACCCAAGACGGCGTTGGCCTCGACCAGCGTGCGCAACGGCAACGGTTCCCGTAGCGACAGCACATCGCCCGTCTCGTCCAAGAGCCGGCTCACCAACGTCGAGCCGACATGCCCCGTGTGAAAAATGAAATGTACGGGGCGCCCGTTGCCGCCACGCCGTGCCGCATCGGCGACCAACTTGGCGGGCAGCCACGCGCCCTGCGTAGCCGGGCCGAGTATCCGGTCATCGAGAAAGCTTGCGGCGCGGTAGCCGGCAGCATCCAGCCGGACGAGCAGCACGGCGTCGCGGATCAGGTCGAGCTTCTGCGGATAGGCATCCGGCGACGCGGTCAAGTCTCTCAGTAGTTCGCCGGCAACTGCGTTGGGCTGTGCTGACGCCAATGTGAACCCTCGAAACCGGCGACCCGCCGCCTAGGACGCCGACCTTCGCCGAAAAGTCTTCCCGTCTACGCCCTGAACGCGTTTACCTGGGACGGGTCATGCGAATACGCTGGAAGTTGTCAATGATAGCGTGACTTGAGTGAAGAGGGTCCCGCTGAGAAGAACTTCGTATGCGACGCTGCGCGCGCATTCAGGATGCACGTGTAGTTGACAACATCGTCCGATGTTCGCTGTCCGACGGACGCTCCGGCAGCGAAGTAGTTTTCCCGCTGCGGTTTTATTTCCATTGAATGCCACGGCCCGCACGGAAAGTGCGCACGCGAGTGTTATAAGGGTCAACGCTTCCACGAGGCCCGCCAACATGAAACTCGGCAAAGCAATCTTCCTGTGCGCCTGGATCAGCCTGTTGCCCGCCTTTGCAGTGTCGGCGCAGTCCATCGTCGGCGCGTGGACCGCCGGCGACACAACCGTCGAAGGTGCCTCCGTGCTCGTCTTCCTGGCCAACGGATGCTACTTCCAGATTCAGAATGCCCAAGCGTCCGAGGCGCCGCACGGGTTCGACGGCTTCGAGCGCGGCACCTATACCTGGAATCCGGTGACCGGCGCATTGACAGTCACTACCGTTCAGGATCTCAACGGCGATACCGGGCTTTCGGGTTTGAACGGAATTGCCGGCCTCACGTTTGTTGTCTCGGGCGATGCGGCGACGGTCACCATACCCGGTGAAGGCACGATAACCGGAACCCGTGTGACCGGCGCCAGTCCGATTGTCGGCGCCTGGTCTTTGGGCGACGCGCAGGTCCCCAATGCTTCGGGTGTCGTCGTATTCATGCCGAACGGCGTCTATTTCGAGGCTGAGGACGGAGATTCGACCCCGGCAACGGGAGACCCGAGTGGCCATGACGGCATCGAGCATGGAACGTATACGTGGAATCCAACCACCGGCCTGATGACGTCGAGCCGCAGCCCAGCTCCCTATGTCGACACCAACGGTGAATGGGGGCTGTCGCATACGGGCTCGCAATTGATATTCCTGGTCTCGGCGGACGGCTCCACGCTGAACGGCTCCACCGGTCCGAGCGACACATTCTCGCTGACGCGGGTCGGCGCCGCCGCGGTGACAAAGGTGACGGTCGTCGAATATCGCCACGCGGCGTTCGATCACTATTTCATCACCCCCGTCGCCGCGGAAATCGCGCTGCTCGACGCCCACGCGCCGCCGTTCCAGGACTGGTCGCGGACCGGCTTTTCGTTCAATGTCTACCCGAACGCCGGCGCGCCGGCGGGCTCGGTCGCCATCTGCCGTTTCTTCAACGACCACTTCTTCCCGAAGAGCTCGCATTTCTACGCGGCCCACGGCTTCGGCTGCGAAGCGACGATCGCCCAGTTCCCGGATTGGGGCCTGGAGGACGACAAGCTCTTCAACACGATGTTGCCGGACGCGATCAGCGGCGCGTGTCCGGCCGGGACCATTCCCGTCTATCGCATGTACAACCAGGGCATGGGCAACGCGCCGAACCACCGCTTCGTGACCAGCCTGGCCGAGCGGCAGAAGATGATCGGTCAGGGCTTCGCGGCCGAGGGCGCGGGCATTGGCGTAGGTATGTGCGTGCCAGCGTAGCCAGAAAAGATCCTTGTACCGGTGAGAAGGGCGAGACCCGAACGCGGGTCCCGTTCTCTTTCCGGAACGCTAAGCGCGCACCTGACCCGGGTGCCAACCCTTGGGGATCGAAGCCAGCAGCCGCTTCGTGTAGGGCTCGCGCGGATTGCGGTAGATCTCGTCGGAATTGGCGATCTCGACGATCTCGCCTTCGTTCATCACCATCACCTGGTCGGAGATGTACTTGACGACGGCCAGGTCGTGCGAGATGAAGATGTACGACAGCGCATATTCCGCCTGCAGGTCCTGCAACAGGTTCAGCACCTGCGCCTGCACCGACACGTCGAGCGCCGACACCGATTCGTCGCAGATCAGGATGTCGGGCTTCAGCGTCAGGCAGCGCGCGATGGCGATGCGCTGGCGCTGTCCGCCCGAGAATTCGTGCGGGTACTTGTAGAACGACGACTTCCGGCAGGCCGACCTTGTGCAGCAGCTCGAACGCGAGTTCGGTGCGCTCCTGCGTATTGGCGCCGATGCCGTGGATCTGCATCGGCTCGGTCAGGATCTGCCCGACGATGAAGCGCGGGTTCAGCGACGCGTACGGGTTCTGGAAGATGATCTGGATGCGCCGCTTGTACTGCATGAATTCCTTCGGCGACATCGCGAGGATGTCGCGCCCGTCGAACAGCGCCTCGCCGGTGGTGGCCTCGTGCAGCCGCATCAGCGTCAGGCCGACGGTGGTCTTGCCCGATCCGGATTCGCCGACCAGTCCCAGCGTCTTGCCCTTGGCGAGCGTGAACGACACGTCCTTCACGGCCTTGAACTCGCGCTTGCCGAAGATGCCCTCGCGCGAGAAGAAGCTCTTGCCGAGGTTCTTCACCTCGAGCACGACCTTGTCGCCGGCGTTCAAGCCGCGCGCGCGCTCGGGAATGTCCTGCGGACCCTCGCCGTCGCCGGTCATGAAGTCGTCGATGACGGGGAGCCGCGCCGGGCGCCGGTCGATTTGCGGCCGGCACTTGAGCAGCGCCTTGGTATAGGTGTCCTGCGGATTCTCGAACACCTGCTTCGCCGAGCCCTGCTCGCGGATCTCGCCGTTGCGCATCACGACCACGCGATCGGCGATTTCGCCCACCACCGCCAGGTCGTGCGTGATGAACAGCACCGACATCTGGTGCTTCTTCTGCAGCGCGGCGATCAGGTCGAGGATCTGCTTCTGGATCGTGACGTCGAGCGCGGTCGTCGGCTCGTCGGCGATCAGCAGCTTCGGCTCGCAGGCGATGGCCATCGCGATCATCACGCGCTGCTGCTGGCCGCCGGACATCTGCGACGGGAACTTGTCGACGCTGCGCTCCGGCTCGGGAATGCCGACCTCGGACAGCAGCGCGATCGAGCGCTTGCGCGCCGCCGTCGCCGCGCAGCCCCATGTGCATGCGCAGCACTTCCTCCAGCTGGAACCCCACGGTGAACACCGGGTTGAGCGACGTCATCGGCTCCTGGAAGATCATCGAGATGTCCGCGCCGCGCAGCGCGCGCAGTTCCGACCCCGGCATGCCGACGATGTTGCGGCCGCCGAAGAGGACCTGGCTCTTGCGGATCGATGATCGTGTTCTCGGGCGGCAGCAGGCCGAGGATCGCCAGCGCCGTCACCGACTTGCCCGAGCCGGACTCGCCTACCAGCGCGATCGTCGAATTCTTCGGGATGTCGAACGAGATGCCCTTGACGGCCTCGAACGTGTGGTGCTTGTCGAGGCGGAACGTGACGCGCAGGTCGCGGATGCGGACCAGCGGGTCGAGGGCGATTCGGACTGCGTCCATGTCAGTTGTCGATGCGGGCCATCAGTGCCCGGTACGGCCCTTGAGCTTGGGATCGAGCGCGTCGCGCAGCGCGTCGGTGAAGAGGCTGAACGCCGTGACCAGCGTGGCCATGGCGATCGGTCGCGGCGACGAGCTGCCACCACTTGCCGAGGATCAGCTCGTTCTGCGCCTCGTTCAGCATCGAGCCCCACGACACGACGTCGACCGGCACGCCGAACCCGAGGAACGAAAGGATGACCTCGGCCTTGATGAATCCGACGGTCAGGATCGACAACTGCACCAGCACGACGTGAGACACGTTGGGGAAGATGTGCAGGAACATCTTGCGGCTGTGCGACGCGCCGAGCGCGTCGGCGGCCATCACGTACTCGCGACCCTTGTGCTTCAGGTACTCGGCGCGTATCAGCCGGAACACGCCGCTCCATCCGGTGAGGCCCAGGATCAGCACGATGGTGAACGTGCCTTTCTGCTGCAGCACCGCCGCGACCGCGAGAATGAGCAGCAGATAGGGAATCGAACTGAACACGCTGTAGAACCAGTTCAGCACGTCGTCGACCCAGCGCCCGTAGTAGCCGGCGAAAGCTCCCAGCACCGTCCCGATGAATACCGCGACGAGAGCCGAGGCCAGGCCGACGAAGATCGACGTCTCCGACCCCTTGATGGTCTTGGCGATGATGTCGCGGCCCCACTTGTCGCCGCCGAACGGCAACGTCGCGCGGCGCTCGTCGGCGACCGGCGCGGCCTTGGCTGCTGGCCTGGTCGGACCGGATGTCCTTCATCACGTCGGCGAGCGGATCGACGACCTTGTTGTCGTCCGCACCGCCGCCGCATCGGGCTTCTTGCCGCCCTTCAGTTCGGCGATCACGTCGGCGAGCGGATCGACGACGGTGGAATTGAACGCGCTGCCCGGCGTGGGGCCCGCGGGCACGTTCGGCTCGGCGGCACCGCCCGGCAGCGCCGGGGCCGGCGCGTCGGTCGCGCCCAGCGTGATCCACGATGGCGGCGCGTAGTTGATGCCGACTTCCTTCGCCCAGTCCTTCGCGACCAGTCCCAATCCCGACACGATCATCAGCAGGATGAACGCGGCGACGATGGCCAGTGAAACCATCGCGACGCTGTCGGTCTTCAGGCGCCGCCACGCCAGCGTCCACAGGCCGGGCGACACGGCGTGCGGGATTTCGCGCGGCGCCGCGGCGACCGGATTCAGCGCGGTGTCGATCGGCATGGCGGCGCCTACTTCAGCTGGACCCGCGGATCGACGGCCTTGTACATCAGGTCGGCGAGCAGATTGGTGATGATCGTCGCGAACGCGACATAGACGGTGATCGCCTTGATGACCGGGAAGTCCGAGCGTTCGACGGCCAGGATGACTTCGCGGCCGATGCCGGGGATGGAGAAGAAGCGCTCGATCAGGAACGACCCCAGCAGCAGGCCCGGCAATTCGGCCATCAGGTTGGTGATGATCGGGATCGACGCGTTGCGCAGCACGTGGATCCACATGATGCGGTTCTCGCCGACGCCCTTGGCGCGCGCGGTGCGCACGTAGTCCTGGTTGATTTCATCGAGAACGAAGGTGCGGTACAGCCGCAGGTTCGGCGCGATGCTGACCGTGAGCCCGATCAGGATCGGCAGCGACGCATACTTGATCAGGTTTTCCCAGAAGTCGTTGCCCCAGCCCTGCACGGGGAACCAGCCGAGCTTGTAGGCGAACACGTACTGGAAGACGATGATGTAGACGAGGATCGATATCGACAGGCCGACGGTGCAGACGATCATCACCATCCGGTCGGTCAGCGAGCCGCGCACGTAGGCCACAGCGAGCGCCAGCCCGACGGCGATGATGGTGACCAGGATCAAGAGCGGGATCAGGACCGTCAGCGACGGGCCCGAGGCGCGTGATCAGGATGTGCGAGACGCTCTCGTTGGTGCTCCACGACGCGCCGAAGTCGGCGGTCAGGATCTGCTTGACGAAAATCCACAGCTGCACGTAGTACGGCTGGTCGACGCCCAGCTGGCGGCGGATGTTGTCGATCTGCTCCTGGTTGGAGATCTTGCCGGCCAGCACGTAGGCCGGGTCGCCGCCCACCCAGTTGAACAGCAGGAACACGAGCAGCACCACCCCGAGCATCGTCGGGGCCATCTGCCACAGTCTTCGGATGATGTACGCTGCCATCGCTTGTTGCCAGGGTGAGGTTGCCCGCGGACTACTTCGGGTTTGGCGCCACGTCGAGATACTGCCACTGCGCGCGCAGGATGGGGTGTTTTTTGTAGCCCTCGACGCGCGGCTGCAGCAACTGGTTGCGGTAGCGGCTGATGGTGAGCCGCCACGGCGCATACGCCTCGGCGATGCGCGTCATCTCCTGGTACAGCTTGTCGCGCTCAGGGCCGGGGGGCATCCGCGCGGTCTTGGCGTACAGCGCATCATATTCCGGAATCTTCGCGCACCCGCCGTTGGAAGCGCCGGTATTGGGGCCGTAGAGGAGCTGCATGAAGTTGTCCCCGTCCGGGTAGTCGGCGATCCACGCCGCCGGCCGGCTCATCACCTGGCACTTCTTCTCCATCTTCAAGAGCTCGGCGAACTTGTCCTTGTGCACGTCCATCTTCACGCCGATCCCGTCCAGCGACGCCTTCCACAGCTCGTCCTGCTGGCGGCCGAGCGAATCGGGCCGCGAGAACAGCGTCACGACCAGCGGCTTGCCGTCCGGCTGGGTGCGAAAGCCGTCGGCGCCCTTCTTGTAGCCGAACTTGTCCAGCAGCGCATTGGCGCTGGCGGGATCGTACTTGATGCTGCTCTTCCAATCCGGGACGTGGCCGACGACGCCCGGCGGGATCGGATACGCCGCCTCGACGGCCTGCCCGTTGCGGATGACCTTGATGTCCTGCGCCACGTTGTAGGACATCGCCATCGCGCGCCGCAGCGCGACCTTTTCCTTCGTCAGGCCGCCGACCACCGGATCGGTCAGGTTCCAGTACACGTAGGAAATCTCCGGATCGACGATGCGGTCGAGGCGGATACCCTTCGCCGCCAGTTCCGGCTTGAGCTTGCCATCGTCGAGCGCCTGCGGCGCGAGCGGACCCTCCATGTTCATGATGTCGAGCTCGCGATTCTGGAACGCGAGCCAGCGCGCCTGGTCTTCCTCGATGATGCTGATCTCGACGCGGCCGACCTGGGGCATCTTCTTGCCCTTCATCTGCGCGATCATCTTCTGGTCGGCCGGATCCTTCGACGTGAAGTCCCAGGTGAATCCGCGGTACTCGGGATTCGCTTCGAGCACGATCTTCGAGCCGCGCATCCACTGCGCCAGCCGGTACGGGCCGGAGCCCACCGGATTCGCCATCGCGCGGCCGTCGGACTCGCCGTATTTTTCGATCACTTCGCGCGCGACAATCCCGGTCGGCGCGTGGGCGAGAACGTACGGGCAGGTTGTAGTCGGTATCCTTGAGCCGCAGCCGGAGCGTGTACTTGTCCACAACCTCCAGGCCCGGCAGCTTCTTGTCGTAATCGAATTTGCCGCCTTGCTTGGCGGCCGCGATTTCCTCGTCCAGCCCGACGAACTTGCCTTCGACCAGGAACACCCACGGCGAGCGCAGCTTCGGATCGGCCAGCCGCTTGAGCGAATAGACGACGTCCTCCGCCACGAGTTCGCGCTTCTTGCCGCCGAACGCCGGATCCGGCGCGAACAGGATTCCCTTGCGCAACTTGATCGTGTACGTCTTGCCGTTGTCGGTGATCTGCGGCAGCGTTTCGGCGGCGAGTGGCGCGAGCTTCGACGGCCGCGCGAGATAGTCGTACGTATAGAGCGTGTCGAAGATCGCCTGAATCGATCGTGCCGGAATACAGGTCGTTCGACGCGGCGGGATCGAAGCCTGTCTCGGCCGCCGGGAACACGTCGCGGATGACTTTGTTCACGTCGGCCGCGTGCGCCGAGGCGGCCATCGATACCGACATCAACACCGGCAACACCCGGCGAAAGACGACTTTCAACATTGGCACTGACTCCACATCACGTTTTTCGCCGCTACGGCTGGATATCGAGATTCTGATAGGGCGCCTGGAGGATCGGGTGCTTCTTGTACCCGCGCACCCAGGGTCGGAACATGTAGTTGCGCACCCGCGTGTCCTGCAGGCTCCACGCGCCGTCGACTTCCATTTGCCGCGACATCTCCAGGAACAGCCGGTTGCGCTCCGGCGAGTCGGGTATCTGCGTCGATTTCAGATAGAACGCGTCGAACGCCGGCGACTTGTAGCAGCCGTTGTTGCTCTGAAGGGAATTGGGGCCGTACAGGAGCTGCATGAAGTTGTCGCCGTCGGGATAGTCGGCGGTCCAGCCCGCGCCCCACATCATCAGCTGGCAGGCGCGCGCGGCTTTCAGGTTGTCGGAGAACTTGGAGATCTGGAACTCCATGCGCAGGCCGATGGCGTCCATCGATTTCCTCCACAGCTCGCTCTGCTCGCGCTCGATGGCCGTGCTGCCGGTGGCCAGCTTCAACGGTCAGAGGCTTGCCGTCGGGAAACGTGCGGTAGCCGTCCGCGCCTTTCTTGTAGCCGAAGCGGTCGAGCAGCTTGTTCGCGAGGTCCGGGTCGTAGTAGTTGATCGACCGGTACTTCGGATCGTGCCCGATCGCGCCGGGCGGAATGGGCATTTCGGCGTGGATCGCCTGGTTCTTGCGCACGACGCGGATCAGTTCCTCGTCGTTGAATCCCATGATGACCGCGCGGCGCAGCGCAATCTTGTCCTTGCTGAACCCGCCCACCACCGGATCGTTGAAATTGAAGTAGGTGTAGGTGATGTCGACGGCGACCGCGCGATAGATGTTGACCTTCTGGTCCACCCATTCCGGCAGCAGCTGGTTGTCCTGGTTGATGGCCTTGTAGACGAAGGTGGGCGGCACCTCGAGGATGTCGAGTTCCTTCTGGTTGAACGCGAGCCAGCGCGACTGGTCCTCGTCGATGATGCTGATCTCGACTCGGCCGATCTGTGGCATCGACTTGCCCTTCATCGCCGCGACCACCAAGTCGTCCCACTGGCTTCCCGGGTTGGGCTTCCAGTCCCAGACGAAGCTGGCGAAGCCCGGGTTCGCCTCGAGGACGATCTTGGCGCCGCGCTTCCACTCCTTGAGCATGTAGGGGCCGGTGCCCACGGGGTGTGCATTCGTGTCGCTGGCGTAGGCTTCGATCACCTCGCGCGCGACCGACCCCGAGAATGGTATGAGCGGCGACGAGCGGGAAGTTGTAGTCGCGCTCGGCCAGGTTGATGCGCAGCGTGTAGCGGTCCACCGCGGTCCAGGTCCGGCAGCTTGGCGTCGTAGTCGAACTTCCCGCTCTTCTTCGCGGCGGCGGCCAAAGCGTCCAGGCCCTTGATCTTGCCCTCGAGCAGGAACGCGTACTGCGAACGGTTGGCCGGGTCCACGAAACGCATGAACGTGTAAATGAAATCCTGCGCCACCAATTCGCGCTTCACGCCCTTGAACGCGGGGTCAGGCGTGAAATAGACGCCTTTCTTCAGGTGGAACGTGTAGGTCCGGCCGTCGTCGGCGACCTCGGGCATGGATTCCGCGGCCATCGGCACCAGCTTCGCCGGTCGCGCCAGATAATCGTAGGTCAGCAATCGGTCGAAGATCGCCTCCATGACCGTCGCCGAGTACAGATCGGCCGACTTGACCGGGTCGAAGCCCGTTTCCGCGGTCGGAAACGCGATGCGCAGGACCTTGTTCGGATCCGCCGCGGCCAGGCACGTCGCCGCGCACGCCATCCAGGCGATGCCGGCCGCGATGCGCAGCAGACCCGCGCCACCGTCGCGCCGAGCGAACCGCACTCCCCCCTTGCTCCGCATCAGGAACATCCCGACTCCGCAAAAAAAGCTCGCCAATGTACCATTCCCTGCCCGACCAGCGCCATGCCAACCGTCCCGACTCGCTCCACGATACGCCCCCCTTACTGGGACGAGGCGACCCGCTCGCTGACGGAGCGGGACGCGGTCATGGCGCGGCTCGTCGCCGACCATCCCGGCATCCACATCGTGCGGCGGGGCGACCCGTTCACGACGCTGGCCCGCGCAATCGTCGGCCAGCAGATTTCGGTCAAGGCCGCGCAAACGATCTGGGACAGGCTCGTGGTCGCTTCCAAGGGCTGCGGCGACCCCATTCGCCTCGATCCGGCGCGCGTCGGGCGCATGCGCATGGCCACGTTGCGCCGCGTCGGGCTGTCGGAAAACAAGGCGTTGTACATCCGCGACCTCGCGCGGCATTTCGTTTCCGGGGTCCTCGATCCGCGGCGAATGGCCGGCGCTGGACGACGAGGCGCTCATCGTGCGCCTGACCGCCGTCCACGGCATCGGCCGCTGGACCGCCGAGATGTTCCTGATGTTCCACGAATTGCGGCCCGACGTCCTGCCCCTTGCCGACATCGGGCTGCAGAAGGCGGTCGCCGTGCTCTATCACGACGGGACGCGAATCCCGCTGGCGCAACTGCGCGAATTCGCCGCGATGTGGTCGCCGTGGCGCAGCGTGGCCACATGGTACCTGTGGCGATCGCTCGACCCGATCCCGGTGGAGTACTAGACGCGTATCCGTCGGGCGTATCGGTCCGTAACCGAACTTCAGTCCGTCGGGTAGCCGAACCGCTCGACCCACGGCTGCAGCATGGGCAGCACGGGAGCGAGTTGGTCGCGGTAGCGCCGCCAGTGGCCGATGCCTTCGCGGTTGAGTCCGCGCATGACCTGGACCGAACTCGGCGTGGTGATCGCCTGGGTCCTGGCTCGGGCAGCGAAGTCGCGCATCGAATCCTGCCAGGTCAGTCCGACAAAATCACACGTAGCGCGTACGCGCCCCTCGAAGTCGGCAACCAGGTCTTCGTGGCGCAGTTCGAAGAGTTCGAGCGGCAGCTTCGCGCGATAGAATTCCGCCAGACGCATCACCGCGTCGTAGAGCCGCGCGGTGCCTTCGAGTGTCAGGAACTGGAAATTCGGGGCGCTCATCAGGAAGCGGTGGCGAAAACAGCTCAGTACGACGTCGCGCGGGTCGCGAATGCTGAACACGATTTTCGCGGCGGGAAATAGTTTGACGATCAGCGGCAGCTTCAGCGTATTGAATGGTTGCTTGTCAATGAATACTCGCCCGCCGACGTCGATGCCGTGTGCACGTACACGCTCCCAGTAGGTCCTGCGGTATCGCCGCAGTCCCGCCCCGCTGAAACGGGCCAGGCGCCGGACATCGTCGGGCGTGCCGAGCAATTCGCGAGTGCTCTCCTCCAGCGTCTCCCGTTCTCCCGACGTCACGACGGCCGAGTGGCTGTCGAGCACCTGTTCCAGCAGCGTGGTCCCCGAACGCGGGAACCCGACCATGAACACGTGTTTCACGGGCAGCCCAGCGTCCGGCATCGCTTCAAATGGTGCGGCGGCCCAATCGGCGCGGTCCGTCTTCTCGAACAGTTCGGTGAGCCATCGCAGGTACATCGGCATTGTCTCGATGCCCGGACCTTCGAACTGGCGCGCATGGAACCGCCTCAGTACGTCATTTCCGGTCTGGTACACGGCGAACGCCTCGCCGATGCGACCCTGCGCATCGAGCATGTCGCCGAGAAGCCCCTCCGCATAGGACCGCTGGGCCGCCTCGAGGTCCGTGCGTGTCAGCAATGACCGCAACCGGGACTCCGCCTTCCCGGATGCGCCGCTGGCGCGCTCCGCTGCCGCGAGCGCCGTGATCGCGATCGGTTGCGTCGGATCGATCGCGAGTGCGCGGCCGGCATGCGCGCAGACCGCGGCCCAATCACCGGACCGGACCGCGAGCGCCGCCATGCCCGCGAGCGGCTCGGCGTTGCCCGGCGTCAGCTCGTGGGCCCGGGCATAGCAATCGCGCGCGCCGTGAAGGTCGCCCAACGCCTCGCTGGCCCAGCCCTTGTTGAAATGGGCGGGTCCGAAGTTCGGATCGCGCGCGATCACGGCATCGAAACAGGCGATGGCGTCACGATGGTGTCCCGCCTTCGCGTGGGCCAACCCAAGCGCGTAGCGTATGGCGACGCTGTCCGGCGCGAGCATGCTGGCCCGCTGCAAATCGGCATAGGCCTCGGCGTCACGTCCCTCGCTTTCGAACCAGAAGGCGCGCAGGTTCAGGAGGTCCGGATGCACGGCGCCGGCAGCCAGCGCGTCCCGGGCCAGCGTCGTTGCCCGCGCCACATCCGCGGCCTGCATGGCCGCATCAATCTGCTCGAGAATGGCCGGCAGCGTGCTGGGAGTCATTTCAGTGGTGTCCCGAGTGCTTGTCCGCAGCGCGTCATCCGGGCTGCAGCTTCCCATCGACCAGATGCAGCGTGCGCTCCGTGCGGGCCGCCAGTTCCGGGTCGTGGGTGACGATGACGATGGCGGTTCCGGCCACTGCGTTGAGTTCGAGCATGAGGTCGAACACCTCGCCTGCGGTGCGGCGATCGAGGTTGCCGGTGGGTTCGTCCGCCAGCACGCATTTCGGTTGCGTGACCAGCGCCCTCGCCAGCGCCACGCGCTGCCGCTCCCCGCCGGACAGTTCGCCCGGCCGATGCTTGAGGCGATGGCCCAAGCCGACCCGCTCGAGCATCGCGGCGGCCGCGGCGTTCGCGTCGGCCGGCGACATGCGGCGAATCAGCAGCGGCATGGCCGTGTTCTCGATCGCGTTGAACTCCGGCAGCAGGTGGTGGAACTGGTACATGAACCCCAGCGCGCGATTGCGCACCTGTCCGCGCTCGGATTCGGACAGCGTGGCGAAGCGAGCGCCGTCGACGCTCACGTCGCCCGCAGTGGGCACGTCGAGACCGCCCAACAGATGCAGCAGCGTGCTCTTGCCCGATCCGGACACGCCGACGATCGCAATGCGCTCACCCGGCATGACCGCGAGATCGATTCCGTTCAGCACGGCGACGTCCGCCGGACCATTGGTGTAGGTCTTGGCGAGCCCGTTGCAGGCGACCACGGGCGTCGGGTCGTTGGGCCGCGGATCATTCATAGCGCAATGCATCCGCCGGGTTGACCCGCGCCGCCTTCCACGCCGGGTAGATCGTCGCGATGAGCGCCAGCCCGAGCGCGATTCCCGCGATGGTGACGACGTCGGCGCGCTGGAGGTCCGATGGCAGGTCGCTGATGTAATACACCGACTTGTCGAGGAACTGCGTGTTGAACAGGCGCTCGAGGAACGGGACGACGGTGGAGATGTTGAGCGCCAGCAGGATGCCGCCGAGCACGCCGATCGCGGTGCCGATGACCCCGATCAGCGCGCCCTGCACGATGAAGATCGCCATGATCGACAGTGGCGACGCGCCCAGCGTGCGCAGGATGGCGATGTCCGCCTGCTTGTCGGTCACGACCATCACCTGCGCCGACACGATGTTGAACGCCGCCACGGCGACGATCAGCGTGAGGATGATGAACATCACGCGCTTTTCGATCTGCACGGCGCGGAAGAAGTTCGCGTGGCTGCGCGTCCAGTCGCGGATGTCGGCCGAGACCGGCAGCTTCTGCCACAGGTCCCGCGCGACCTGCGGCGCCGCATACAGGTCGTCGAGTTTAAGACGCACGCCTGACACGCCGTCGAGCCGGTACAGCTTCTTCGCGTCCTCGATGTTGACGAGCGCCAACCCGCTGTCGAACTCGAACATGCCGACTTCGAAGATGCCGACCACCTTGAAGCTCTTGACGCGCGGCAGTGTCCCCGCCGGTGTCATCGTTCCCTGAGGCGTGATCACCACGACCGAATCGCCCGGTATCACACCGAGGCCGCGCGCGAGCTCCCCGCCCAGCACGATGCCGAATGACCCCGGCACGAGGTCCGCCAGCGATCCCTGCCGCATGTGGCGGCCGATGTCGGCCACCGAATCCTCGAGCGACGGATCGATGCCGCGGATCAATGCGCCGCGATTGACGTCGCTTGCCACCAGCATCGCCTGGCCGAGGACATAGGGTGCGGCGCCGATGACCCGGGGATTGCGCTTGGCGACGGCCGCGACCTGCGGCCAGTCCGCGAGCTGCGGCATGCCCTGGATCTCGATGTGCGACGCGACGGCGAGAATGCGGTTGCGCAGTTCCTGCTGAAAGCCGTTCATGACCGACAGCACGACGATCAGCGCCGCCACGCCCAGCGCGATGCCCGCCATCGACATCAGCGAGATGAACGAGATGAACGTGTTGCGCCCGGAACCCTTGCGGGCGCGCGTGTAGCGAAGGCCGACGGCCAGTTCGTAGGGGGACAAGGGAGAAGTGTCGTGGCGTCTTGAGCCGGGACGTCGTGGCGGTCCGATGGGCGGGAAGTTCGGCGTGGCGAAGGCCGCCGCTGCGCGAGCAATGAATTGCAATTATCGCATGCTAGACTGAAGCGGACGAACCCGGATCTGCACCGCGCCTTGCATGCGCTCCGCCGACCGCCATGCGTCTTACCCTCGCCGTCCCCGACCTGCTGGCATTGGACCGCGGCGCGCTCGCCCGCGCGCCGGCACTGTCCACGCTCGCGCATTACGCGCCGAAGCCGGACACGCGGTCCGGCACGTTGGATACGTTCCTGCTCGCCGCTGCTCCCGACGCTGAACCCATGGCCGCCGCGCCGCTCGCGGCACTCGGCGCGGGACTCGATCCCGGAGAGTCCTATGTACTGCGCGCGGATCCGGTGTCGCTGGTCGCCGGGCGCAACGACGTCGCGCTGGCTGCGCGGATTGACGACCTCAGCGCCGACGAAACTGGCATGCTGATCGCGACGCTCAATGCGCATTTTGGTCGCGACGGCCTCGCGTTCCACGCGCCCAGACCGGATGCGTGGTTCGTCCTGACCGACACAACGCCCGACATCACGACGACGCCGCTTGCCGTCGTTCACGGCGCGATCTATCGCTGGCTTCCCGCCGGTGGCGACGCGGCGCGCTGGCGGCGCTGGCTGAGCGAAATGCAGATGTTGCTCCACGATCATGCTGCGAACGCCGCGCGCGAGGCGCGGGGACGCGTACCGGTGACGGGCATCTGGATCTCGGATGGCGGCCGCCTCGCGCGGACACCGCAGGAGTCGGACATCGCGACGTTCGCGCCGCCCGGCGCGGCCGGCGATGTCGCGCGGGGTCTGGCGCGCGCGCGCGGAGGCGCCGCCGGCGCAACGCCGGAGCGTTTCGCGGCATTGCCACCAGGGAATCGCGCCATCGTCGCCGTCGAGTGCGCGGATTCCGCGACTGTCGCGCAACTTCAGTCGAACTGGCTCGGACCCGCCGTCGCGGCGCTCGAGCGCGGCGATCTCGACTCGCTGTCGCTGCTCGCCGATGGTCACGGCATCGCGGCGGCGTGGCACGCGTCGCGTCCCGGGTGGCGGATGCGCATGTCCGCGAAATACGCGGCGCGATCCTTCGTGCCGCCGCAACGGGAAGAGGACGACGCGTGACGATCGGCATTGCCCGCCGCGACATTCCGCCTGCCGCACAATTGCTGGCTGCCGCGGGAATGTCCGGCATCCTGGCGCGCATCTACGCGGCGCGCGGCATCACGTCGCCGGCCGAACTGGATCATGGCTTCTCGGCGTTGCCTTCGCCGGATGGGTTGCGGGGCGTCGCCGCAGCAGCGCAACGCCTGTCGCGTGCAATTCGCGCGAAGGAGGCGATCGTCATCGTCGCCGACTACGACGCGGACGGCGCGACGGCCTGCGCCGTCGGCGTGCGGGGCCTGCGAATGATGGGCGCCGACATCGATTTCATCGTTCCCAACCGGTTCGAATTCGGCTACGGGCTCACACCGGAAATCGTGGCGCTCGCCGCGCGGATGCAGCCGCGGCTACTGGTCACCGTCGACAACGGCATCGCCAGCGTGGACGGCGTCGAAGCCGCGGCCGCACGTGGCATCGATGTGTTGATCACGGACCACCATCTGCCCGGCGCGGTGCTGCCCGCGCCCGCGATCATCGTGAACCCGAATCAGCCCGGCTGCGCTTTCCCGAGCAAGCACATCGCCGGCGTCGGCGTCATGTTCTACGTGCTGCTTGCGACGCGCGCGCTGCTGCGGAGCGAGGGCGCGTTCACCGGCCGTGACGAGCCGAACCTGGCCGCCCTGGTCGACCTGGTCGCGCTCGGCACCGTTGCCGACGTGGTGCGTCTGGACCAAGTGAACCGGATCTTCGTCGAGCAAGGCCTCGCGCGCATCCGCGCCGGTCGCGCGCAGCCGGGGGTGCTTGCGCTGTTCGCCGTCGCCGGCCGCGATGCGCATCGGGCGACGGCCTTCGACCTGGGCTTTGTCGCCGGCCCGCGCCTGAACGCCGCGGGGAGACTCGCCGACATGTCGCTGGGCATCCGCTGCCTTCTCGCGGCAACGCAGGACGAGGCGATGCCGCTGGCAGGCGAACTCGATCGGCTCAATCGCCAGCGCCGCGAAGTCGAGGCGTCGATGCAGGAGGAGGCGCTGGCGGACCTGGCGGACGTCGGGGACGCGGCCTCGGACCAGTATTCGGTTTGCCTGTACCGTGAGGAATGGCACCAGGGCGTGGTGGGAATCGTCGCGTCGAGGCTGAAGGACCGGTTCCACCGCCCCGCCATCGTGTTCGCACGCGGCATGCGCGGCGAACTCAAGGGCTCCGGGCGGTCGATAGCAGGCTTTCATCTGCGCGACGCGATCGACCTGGTGGCCAAGCGCGACCCGGCGCTGATTTCGCGCTTTGGCGGCCACGCATTCGCGGCCGGGCTGACGATCGCCGAGGCGGGCCTGCCCGCCTTCACGGCGGCTTTCGAGCAGGTCGCGCGCGAGCGGCTCACGCCGGCGCAACTGCAACGCACGCACGAATCCGATGGCGCGCTGGGGCGCGGGGAACTCACGCTCGAGCTGGCCGTGGAGCTGCGGGAGCGCGTCTGGGGCCAAGGCATGCCCGCCCCTGCCTTCGACGACACGTTCGATGTCACGGATGCGCGGGTCGTGGGCGGGAAACACTCCCGCGTCGGCCTCACCCGAGGCGACGAACGATTCGACGCCATCGTGTTCAACCACGCCGAACCCCTGCCGGCGCGAATCCGGGCGGCCTACCGTCCGGAAGTGAACGAATGGCAGGGCAGGCTCTCGTTGCAACTCACCGTCGAGCACTGGCTGCCCGCCTGAGCCCTTCTCGGAGGCCGTTCGCGCCGCCGCGAAGGACGGCGCCCTCACCGACCGATCCTTCTGCTCAACATCCGTTGATGGATGCGAGGGCGTGGTGCTATGTCATTGTTTATTATAATTTTATTATGGTTAGTGAACACTGACATAGGACCTGCAGGGAAACCGACCTTTGGTCTTGTGCAACGCACCATTTCCCGTTATATTCGAACGGTTTAGGCGCTCGCCGGGAATGCCCGGCGGCGACCCGAATCAACCAAGGAAAACCATGCGTCTGACGGGCAAGGTCTCGATCATCACCGGTGCCGCGCAAGGCATCGGCCGCGCAACCGCGCTCAAGTTCGCCAAGGAAGGCGCGAAGGTCGCCGTTTGCGACGTCAATACGGTGGCCATCGACGAAACCGTCAAGGCAATCGTGGACGCAGGGGGCGAGGCCGCCGGCTATCGTGTCGACGTGACGGACAAGGCCAGCATCGCGCAAATGGTCGAAGGCGTGATGGCCAAATGGGGCCGCATCGACACGCTCGTGAACAACGCCGGCATCGTCCAGGATGCGCAATTCAAGAAGATGAGCGAAGAGCAGTTCGACCGCGTCATCGACGTCAACCTGAAGGGCGTCTACAACTGCACGAAGGCCGTCGTCGACATCATGCTCGCGCAGAACTCCGGCTGCATTCTCAACGCGTCGTCGATCGTCGGCATTTACGGCAACTTCGGCCAGACGAACTACGCCGCCACCAAGTTTGGCGTCATCGGCATGGTCAAGACGTGGGCGCGCGAACTCGGCAGCAAGGGCATTCGCGCCAACGCGATTTGTCCCGGCTACATCTCGACGCCCATCCTGGCGTCGATGCCTGCCAAGGTCCTCAAGATGATCGAGGACAAGGTGCCGATGGGGCGCCTGGGGCAGCCCGAGGAAATCGCCAATACGTATGCCTGGCTCGCGTCCGACGAAGCGTCCTACATCAACGGCGCCGTGATCGAAGTTTCCGGTGGCGTGACCATCTGAGGAACGACTTTCCCCGGCGGATTGCGTTTCCCGTCCGGTATTTCGTTACGACTTAGGGCGGACTTCCCGCACGCGCGCTCGACGCGGTAGCATTCGTGGTTGCCACCCGAACCTGCGCCAGCCATGTCGAACCCAATTCGCCTGCTCGTTGCCACGCTCGCCGTCGCCCTCGCCGCCCTGGCGGCGCCTGCCGCGTCCGCGCAGAAATTCCAGCCGGGCAGCAACTACATCTGTCCCAACCAGTCGGACACGGGCCTCGATTGCTATCTCGATGCCGTCCGCCACCTGTACACGATGTGCCGCCACATCAAGAGCATCGAGGTCATCGAATTCGGCTATGAAAAGGCGCAGGAGGGCGTCAACGGCGCCAAGAGCGGTTACTGCGTCGACAAGCAAAAGTCGAACATTGCCAAGCCCTACCAGGCGGCACTGAGCGAAGCAGCGCCGTCGAAGGACGCCGTCAGCGGATTGCACACGCTGCAGCAACTGTGGCTGGAAGCGCTGGGCGGATTGACGTGGAAGACCGGCGAATCCGACGAAGACTACAAGGTCCGCGTCGCGCGGCCGTATGTGGCATTTGTCGAATGGAGCGACGCCATCCGCACCGCGGTCGCGACAGCGCCCAAAGCGCCGGCCGGCGCCAGCCAAGTCGAAGGCTGCGGCCGCCACGGCCATCCAAGCCCAAGGCTGCGGCGGACACCGCCTCCAAGCCCAAGGCGCCCGCCAACTGAACCCCTCCCCGCACCACGTTCTAGACGACCCGCTCCCCGGATCGCCAGACGCATCTTCCGGGGACATCTCCGCGGACCGCGCACCCGATGCGGTCCCGCCGTCGGCCGACGATGCCGCGCTCGCCGATATCTTCGGCGAAGGCGGCACGCTCGCGCGCGAACTGCCTGGCTTTCATTTCCGGCCGCAGCAGCTTGAGATGGCGCAGGCCGTCGCGCGCACCATCGCCGTGCGCGGGCAGCTGGTTGCCGAAGCCGGCACGGGAACCGGCAAGACGTTTGCCTACCTCGTCCCGGCGCTGCTGTATGGCGGCAAGGTCATCGTATCCACCGGCACCAAGACGCTGCAGGACCAGCTGTACGAGCGCGATCTGCCGCTGGTGCGGGACGCATTGCGCGTTCCCGTCACCATCGCGCTGCTGAAGGGCCGCGCCAACTACGTCTGCCACTACCACCTCGAGCGCGCGTCGCACGAGGATCGGCTGCCTTCCCGCGACGACGCGCGGCACCTGAAGAAGATCATCGCGTTTTCACGCGCGACGCAGCGCGGCGATCGCGCCGAACTTGCCGACGTGCCGGAGAACGCGACGATCTGGCCGCTGGTCACGTCCACCCGCGACAACTGCCTGGGCCAGAACTGCGCGTACCACGCCGATTGCTTCGTGCTCAAGGCCCGGCGCGACGCGCTGGAGGCCGACGTCGTCGTCGTCAACCACCACTTGTTCTTCGCCGACGTGATGCTGCGCGACGAGGGCGTGTCCGAGCTTCTGCCGAACTGCAACACGGTGATCCTCGACGAAGCCCACCAGCTGCCCGATACGGCGACGCTGTTCTTCGGCGAGCAGATCGGCGGCGGCCAGTTGGCCGAACTGGCGCGCGATGCCGAAGTGATCTCGCGCACGACAGCGCGCGACGTCGCCGCAGCTTCCGGACGCGGCCTCCGAACTCATTCCCGCCATCCAGCGGCTGCGCCTGGCCGCCGGCAGCATCCCGGGGAAGTTCGCGCGCGACGCCGCCTTGGCGCGCGAAGGCTTCGCCGACGCCCTCGACGGCCTGGCGGCGGCGCTCGATCGCCTTGCCACGGAAATGGGGCACTTCGCCGAACGCGGCGAGGAACTGGCGATGATCGCCCGGCGCGCGGAAGAAGCCGCCCGCCAGGTCGCGCGCTGGCGCGACGCGGAGAACGCCATTCCGGACAGTCCCGAGGAAGGCGGCGACTGGATCCGCTGGATCGACGTGACGTCCTACGGCTTTCAGTTGCAGGCATCACCGCTGTCTGTGGCGCCGCTGTTCCGGCGCCAGGTCGAATCCACGGCGCGGGCATGGATCTTCACGTCGGCCACGCTGGCGGTGGGCCGCGATTTCTCGTTGTATACGGGGCAACTCGGTCTCGACCAGGCCGGCACCGGCGCGTGGGACAGTCCGTTCGACTACCCAACGCAAGGGCTGCTGTACGTTCCGCGCGGATTGCCGGCGCCGAATTCGCTCGACCACACGGACGCGGTTGTCGCCGCCGCGCTGCCGCTGCTGCGCGCGAGCGGCGGACGCGCGTTCCTGTTGTTCACGACGCTGCGCGCGCTGACGCATGCGCGGGAACGGCTGGCAGCGGCCTTCGAACGCGAGGGCCTCGACTATCCGTTGCTGGTGCAGGGCGAAGGGTCGAAGTCGGAACTGCTGGTGCGCTTCCGCCAGCTCGGCAACGCGGTGCTGCTCGGCAGCGCGAGTTTCTGGGAAGGTGTGGACGTGCCCGGGGATGCTTTGTCGCTGGTCGTGATCGACAAGCTGCCGTTCGCGCCGCCGGACGATCCGCTGTTTGCCGCGCGCCTCGACCGGCTGAAGGCCGATGGCGGCAATCCGTTCATGGACTGGCAGCTGCCGCAAGCCGCGATCGCGCTCAAGCAGGGTGCCGGGCGCCTGATCCGCACCGAGACCGATCGTGGCGTGTTGATGATCTGCGACCCGCGCCTTGTCGACAAGCCCTACGGCCGGCGCATCTGGCAGGCGCTGCCGCCGATGCGGCGCACGCGCGACGAATCCGACGCAGTTGAATTTCTCTCGGCGATCCCTGCGGCGGATTGAACCGCAAACCGCGGGACAGGCTCAGCGCACGCAAGGCGCGCAATTGCCAGGAATCAATCCCAGAACTGGTACCAGGGCTTGGTCGCGAGCTGACCCGTGGACTGCACGCCGAACGTCGTGTCCTGCGGGGACCAGATCTGCCACCACGGTTTGTCGATCGACCCGGTGATGTACTTGCTGTCGGGAAAGGTGTTGGCGAGGATGCGCCGCGAGTCCTCGGCGAGTTGCGGCAGCCCGAGCTTTTCGTAGCTTGCCGCCAGCACGGCGAGCGCATCCGCATTCGATGGCGTTTGCGGGTTGTTCACGAGATTGCCCTGCGCGCGGTTGGACGCGGCAATGTAAGCGCCCCGGTTGTAGTAGTAGCGGGCCACCTTGACCTCGTAGGTGCCGAGCGCATTGTTCAGGTACTTCATGCGCAGGATGGCGTCCTCGTAGTACTGGCTCTCGGGAAAGCGCGCGGTCAACTCCTTGAACGCAGCGAACGACGCGCGCATTTCCTTCGGGTCGCGTTCGGAGAGGTCGAGTTCGTACACGTACCCGAACACGCCCTGGTCCTCGCGGAAATGCACGAGGCCCCGAAGGTAGAACGCATAGTCGACGTTGGGGTGATTGGGATAGGTGCGAATGAAACGGTCGGTGTTCGCGATGGCGGCGGCCGGCTCGCCGGCTCGCCAGTTGGCGAACGCGCCTTCGAGAATGGCCTGCTGCGCGTAGCGGCCATACGGATAGCGCGCCTCGAGCGACTCGAACAGCTTGGTCGCCCGCGTATAATTCCCCTGAACCAGCGCGTCGTGCGCCTCGCGGTACAGCTGTTCCGCCGACCAGCCTGTAGTCTCGTCCTTGCCCGCAGTGGGCAGCCAGCTGCAGCCGGCGAGCGTCAGCGCCAGCAGCATGCATGCAACTACCGCGCGCCACGATTCGATTGCCCTGTTCATCGCCCTCTGCCGCATTGCCTCATTGTGCCGGCGATTATAACCGACCCATGGACCCGGCCTCCCCTCCCGCCGCCTCGTCGACGCGCCACGCACTGACCGTCCCGGTCGACGCGGTCGGGCTGCGGCTGGACCAGGCGCTCGCGCAATTGCTCCCGCAGCATTCGCGCAGCCGGCTCAAGGGCTGGATCGAAGCGGGCCACGTGACCGTCAATGCCGTGACCGCGACCGAACCTTCGTCACGGCTGCGCGGCGGCGAGGCGATCACCGTCGTCGAAATGGCGGATCCGCATGCGACCGCGTTCGCGCCGGAGGCTATCGCGCTTTCGATCGTGTTCGAGGATGCGGCAATTCTGGTCATCGACAAGCCCGCGGGGCTGGTCGTGCATCCGGGGAGCGGCAACTGGGACGGCACGCTGCTGAACGCGCTGCTGCATCACTCCCCGTCGCTGGCGGCGCTGCCGCGCGCTGGGATAGTGCATCGCCTCGACAAGGACACGAGCGGGCTCATGGTCGTCGCCAAGACCCCCGAGGCTCAGACGGATCTCGTCCGCCAATTGCAGGCGCGCACGGTCAAGCGCGAGTACCTGGCTATCGTGCATGGCGACCTGGCGCGCGCCACGACGGTCGATGCGCCGATCGGCCGCCATCCGACGCAGCGCACGTCGATGGCCGTGGTCGCCACCGGCAAGGCCGCGCGAACCCACGTCGAAGTCGTCACGCGTTTCGGCGCCGCGACGCTCGTCCGTTGCCGGCTGGAAACGGGCCGGACGCACCAGATCCGCGTGCATCTCACGGCGATCGGCCATCCATTGCTGGGCGACCCCACGTATCGCGGCCGCCGCGCAGCCGCTGCGGCGCTGGTGCCGGAGGCGCGTGCATTTTCCCGCCAGGCGTTGCACGCGCAGCGCCTGGGACTGATGCATCCGGTGACGCGCGCGGCGCTTGCCTGGGAAGCGCCGCCGCCGGCTGACTTTTCGGCGCTGGTCACGGCGCTGCGACAAGGCGCTTCCCAATGAGCGTACGGCAGTGAGATGCTATCCTGGCGCAACGCGTGGCCCAGGCGGGGCACGACTGGATCGTCCCCGCGTGGGACGCGCCGCCGAATGCGCTGGCGCTGTCGACATCGCGCAACGGCGGCGTCGCTGTGGGCGCGCGCGCGACGATGGATATCGGCCCGGCGGCGCCGATGCAGGACGATCAGTTCGCCGCCGTTCTCGAAAACCGGCGCCGGCTGGCGCAATTCCTGCCTTCAGCGCCCGTGTGGCTCTCGCAGGTGCATGCGACGCAGGTCGTGCAGGTCGATCGCGACAACGTCGCCGATCTGCTGGCATCGCCGCCCACCGCGGACGCCGCGGTGACACGCGCGCACGGCATCGTGCTCGGTGTGCGCACGGCCGACTGCCTGCCCGTGCTGTTCGCGGACCGCGGCGGCACCGTCATCGGCGCCGCGCATGCCGGCTGGCGCGGGCTCGCCGGCGGTGTTCTCGAATGCACGTTGCGGGCGATGGACGCGCCAGCGCGCGACATCGTGGCGTGGCTCGGTCCCGCCATCGGTCCGCGCATGTTCGAAGTGGGCGCCGATGTATTCGATGCGTTCTGCGCAACCGATCCCGGTGCCGCCTCCTGCTTCGCGCCGCATTGCGACGGCAAGTGGCTCGCTGACCTTTATGGGCTGGCCAAACTCCGCCTCGGCCGCGCCGGCGTCACGGCGATCACGGGCGGCGGACATTGCACGATGACGGAACGCGAGCGTTTCTTTTCGTGGCGCAGGGACAAGGGTCCGGGTCGCATGGCCACACTGGTCTGGCTGGACGCTGGGGCATAATGCCGCTGCCTCGCCGCATCGGCCCCACGCTGATCTCCCCCGCACCGGATTCATTCCTGCTGATTCGATGAGCACCTTCGCTTCCATCGTCGCGGCCGCCATTGCCGGTGGCGTGCTGTCGACGCTTGCCGCGGCCGGCACGCTCGCGCTGCATTCGGGCTGGATTTCCCGGCTGGTTTCCTTCGCGGTGGGCGCGCTGCTCGGCGCGGTCTTCCTCGAACTGCTGCCGCATGCGCTCGAGGAAGGCAGCGCCCCGCGCGTGATGGGCACGGTGCTGGCCGGCCTGCTCGCCTTCTTCCTGCTCGAAAAACTGGTGCTGTGGCGGCATGCGCACGGGCACGCCGAGCATCGCGAAGACGAAGACGAAAGCGAGCACGACCACGCGATGCATGCATTGGGAGAGCCCAGCCGCCCTGGTCTCATGATCCTGATCGGCAACGCCGTGCACAATTTCTGCGATGGCGTCGTCATCGCCGCGGCGTTCATCGCGAGTCCGGGACTGGGCATCGCCACGACGCTGGCCATCGTCGCCCACGCGGTTCCGCAACAGGTCGGCGATTTCGCGGTGCTGATCCACTCCGGATTCACGCGCGCCAGGGCATTTGCGTTCAACGTCGCGGCGGGCGTCGCCACGCTGGTCGGCGCACTGGCGGGGTATTACGCGCTGGCCGACATGACGCAAATGCTGCCGACCGTGCTGGCGATCGCATCCGCGAGCCTGCTCTATGTCGCGGTGGCGGACCTGATTCCCAGCCTGCATCGCCGGCCGGAACCGCTCGAAACCGCCAAGCAGATGCTGGCGATCGGCCTGGGACTTGCGATCATCGCCGGCGTGCACGTGCTGCTGCCGCATTGAGCGAATGGCGGCTCTCGCGATACCATGACCGGTCCGGGTGCGTGGCCCAATGCACGCCTCGACTGACGGCGCCCATCGGGCAACGTGAGAGAAACCGATTGCAACCGAGTGCAAGCCGAGTGCAAATTGAGCGCAGCTGAAGCGCGCCGGCGCGGCGGCGCTGCGCGATGACCATGGCTCCCTACGATCCGCAGGACCTTCAACCGTGGCAAGACCTCGCGCGCCAATGGGAGCATCTCGGCGCCACGTGGCTCGGCTGGTGGCAGCAGGCCGCGAACCTGCCTGGATTGCCGCCTGGCGTGGGACTGCCGCCGGTGGTCCCGGCGGGCGCCGTGGATGCCGAAGCGCTCGCCGCGCTGAATGCGCGCTTCCAGCCTCGCTTCCAGGAATTGGCACAGGCGGCGTTGCAGGCGCCGGCGACCGGGGGCACGCTGCCCGAACTCGTACGCCTCCGCGGCAAGCGATCGTCGCTTCAGGTCGGCCGCATGGCGCGAACAGCCGTATCTTCGCGTTCCTGAAGCAGGCCTACCTGCTCTATGCGGAGTACGTGACCGAACTGGCCGAGTCTCGCGCCGCTGTCCGGAACCGACAAGCGCCGCCTCGAGTTCGCGACACGGCAATACCTGGACGCCATCGCCCCTTCCAATTTTCCGGCGACGAACCCGGACGTGCTCGCGAAAGCTGTCGAGACGGAAGGCGCGAGCCTCGTACAGGGCCTTCGCAACCTGGCCGACGATGCGCAAAAAGGGCGCATCACGATGAGCGACGAAAAGGCGTTCGCCGTCGGGAGAAACCTGGCGATGACGCCCGGCAGCGTCGTATTCCGCAATGAGCTGATCGAGCTCATCCAATACGATCCGGTCACGCCCACCGTGTACAGGCGGCCGCTGGTCATCGTTCCGCCGTGCATCAACAAGTACTACATCCTCGACCTGACGCCGGACAATTCGCTGGTGCGCCACGCCGTCGCGCAGGGCCACACGGTGTTCATGGTGTCGTGGCGCAACATCCCGCCGGAACTGGGCCATCTCACGTGGGACGACTACATCGAGCAGGGCGCGCTGACCGCGATCGGCAAGGCACGTGAGATCTGCGGCAGCAAGACAGTGAACGCGCTGGGATTCTGCGTCGGCGGGACGCTGCTCGCCTGCGCGCTGGCCGTGCTCGCGGCGCGGCGCGACACTTGCGTTGCCAGCGTCACATTCCTTACCACGATGCTGGACTTCGCCGACCCGGGCGAAATTGGCGTTTACGTTTCGCGGGAATTCCTCGATGCGCGCGAGGCTTCTCTGCTCGCGGGCCAGTGCGTGCACGGCGCGGAGCTGGCCGGCGCGTTCGCGAGCCTGCGCGCCAACGACCTGGTCTGGAACTACGTCGTCAGCAATTACCTGAAGGGCGAGACGCCTCCGGCTTTCGATCTCCTCTATTGGAATGGCGATTCGGCGAACCTGCCGGGCCCCATGTACGCGTACTACCTGCGCAGCATGTACCTCGACAACAGGCTGCGCGAGCCCGCCGCGCTGACGATGGCCGGCGCCGCGATCGACCTGTCGCGCATCACCATTCCGGCTTACGTCTACGCGTCGCGCGACGATCACATCGTGCCGTGGCGTTCGGCGTTCGCGACGACGGGGCTGCTGGGCGGCGATTGCACGTTCGTGCTGGGCGCGTCGGGCCACATCGCCGGCGTGATCAATCCACCCCATCCGCCGCGCCGCAACTACTGGACCAACGACCTCATCACGGATGTCGCGGACGACTGGCTGGCGCGTGCCGAAAGCGTCCACGGCAGCTGGTGGCCGCACTGGCACGGTTGGCTGGCCGGCCACGGCGGAGCACGGCAGGCGGCGCCGCGGCGCGCCGGCAACGACGCGTATCCGCCGCTTTCGCCCGCCCCGGGCGACTACGTCCGGGTCGTCGCGTGATGCCGCGAACCCGTCCGCTGCGCTAAGATGCAGCCGGAAGCCCGACCGCCATGCGCCTCGGGCGTCAAGATCATCGAAGGAGCAACCTCACCATGACGGACATTGTCATCGCCGCTGCGTTGCGGACGGGCATCGGCAAATTCGGCGGTTCCATCGCCAAGGTCGCGGCGCCCGACCTGGGCGCCACGGTCATACGCGCGCTGCTCGCGCAATCGGGCGTCGCACCGGAGCAAATCTCCGAAGTCATCCTGGGTCAGGTTCTGACTGCCGGCAGCGGCCAGAACGTCGCGCGCCAGGCGCTGATCAAATCGGGACTGCCGAATTCCATTCCCGCGATGACGATCAACAAGGTGTGCGGGTCCGGCCTCAAAGCGGTGATGCTCGCCGCGCAGGCCGTGCGCTGCGGCGACGCCGACATCGTTATCGCCGGCGGCCAGGAAAACATGAGCGCCTCGCCGCACGTGCTGCTCGGCTCGCGCGACGGTTTCAGGATGGGCGACGCCAAGCTCACCGACACGATGATCGTCGACGGCCTGTGGGACGTCTACAACCAGTACCACATGGGCACCACCGCAGAAAACGTGGCGAAGAAATACGCGATCTCCCGGGCGCAACAGGACGAGTTTGCGGTGGCCAGCCAGAACAAGGCCGAGGCCGCGCAGAAGGCCGGCAAGTTCAAGGACGAGATCGTTCCGGTGATGATCCCGCAGCGCAAGGGCGATCCCGTGGCGTTTGCCAGCGACGAATTCATCAAGAACGGCACGACGCTGGAGAGCATCTCGGGGCTCAAGCCCGCGTTCGCGAAGGATGGCTCGGTGACGGCTGCCAACGCGTCGGGCCTGAACGACGGCGCGGCCGCCGTGCTGGTGATGACCGCCGCGCGCGCGAAGCAGCTCGGAATCACGCCGCTCGCGCGCATTCATGCGTATGCGTCCTCGGGCGTGGATCCGGCGATCATGGGCATGGGCCCGGTGGGCGCATCGACGCGCTGTCTGGAAAAAGCCGGCTGGAAAGCGGCCGACCTGGACCTGATGGAGATCAACGAAGCGTTTGCCGCGCAGGCGTGCGCGGTCAACAAGGAAATGGGCTGGGATACGTCGAAGATCAATGTCAACGGCGGCGCCATCGCGCTCGGACATCCGATCGGCGCATCCGGATGCCGCGTCCTGGTCACGCTGCTGCACGAGATGCGCCGGCGCGATGCGAAGAAGGGCCTGGCCTCGCTGTGCATCGGCGGCGGCATGGGCGTCGCCCTGGCAGTGGAGCGCTAGCAGCGTCAAAACAAGACCAACAGTCACATCACAGCAAGGAGGAGAACGACATGGACAAGCATCGCGTAGCACTCGTCACCGGCGGCATGGGCGGCCTGGGGGAGGCCATCTGCATCAAGCTGGCGGCGCTCGGCTATACGGTCGTCACGACCTATTCGCCGGGCAATACCAAGGCCGCGGAATGGCTGGATGCGATGAAGAAGCAGGGTTTCACGTTTCATGCGCACGCCTGCGACGTCGCCGATTGGGAATCCGCGGTGGCCTGCGTCAAGAAGGTCACGCAGGACGTCGGCCCGGTCGAGGTGCTGGTCAACAACGCGGGCATCACGCGCGACATGACGTTCAAGAAAATGGACAAGGCGAACTGGGACGCCGTGCTCAAGACCAACCTCGATTCCTGCTTCAACATGACCAAGCAGGTATGCGACTCGATGGCCGACAGCGGATGGGGCCGGATCATCAACATCTCGTCGGTGAACGGCCAGAAGGGTGCGTTCGGGCAGACCAACTATTCCGCCGCCAAGGCGGGGATGCACGGCTTCACCAAGGCGCTGGCGCTCGAGTACGCGCGCAAGGGCGTCACGGTGAACACGATCTCGCCGGGCTACATCGGCACGAAGATGGTGATGGCCATCCCGAAGGAAGTGCTCGATTCCAAGATCATTCCGCAGATTCCGATGGGGCGCCTGGGCAAGCCCGAGGAAGTGGCGGGCCTGGTCGCGTACCTGTCGAGCGAGGAAGCGGCCTTCCTGACCGGCGCCAACATCGCGATCAACGGCGGCCAGCACATGTTCTGACGTAAGAAGTCGGACGTCGGCGATGGCGCGCGGCGACGCGCGCCATCTTCTTTCCAACTTGCCAAAGGAGGGAATTTCGATGCCGCAAATGCGGGTTCGCCTTGCGCTGCTGGCGCTCGGCACATTGACGATGCTGGCCGCGACCGCGGCCGAGGCGCAGTGGGCGCTGGTGGCCAAGCGCGCGATCGGCAGGGTGGAACAGATGTCGCAGCAATCGCCGCAGTCCGGCGGCCCCAGCTACGACTCGGCGGCCGTGATGCTCGAGGCGCCCGCCGACAAGGTCTATGCGGCCGTCCTGACCGGCGTGCGCAACAACACGCGCGGCCTGACCATCACGCGCGAAGACCCTTCCGCGCTCGTCGTCCAGTTCACCAACGGCGACCAGATCGCCGGCATCAAGGTCAGCGCGCTGAGCGACACCGTATCCCACTTGCTTGTCACGTCAGCCCACGCCGGGTCGCAGCCGAACGCCGCGATGCTGGTCATGGACAGCGTGCTGCGCGTCTGCAAGGAAATGAACGTCGAGTGCACGCCGGCGCAGCAATAGTCGACGCGGCGATGGTCGTCATCGCCGATCGGAATGCATCGTAGCGTTCAGGGGCGCACTAGCGTGGCAGGCATCGCAGCGGTTGGGACGCATGGCACCCGGGAGTCGCTAATCGCCGGCCTGCGGGTTCCCGGCGCGTCGGCGCTCGTCAAACACAAGACTTCGCTTGCCGCGCCACCCGCGACGGCCGGCGCGACTCACGGGTGCCATGCGTCCCAACCGCTGCGATGCCCGGACGAGAGCGCGACGCCGGCGCGGAGCGGTCCATCTCATGCGGGCGAATGTGTCGCCGTCGGCGCTGTGCGTGCGCCGCGCGGAGGGTAGTCGTGGGTTGACTGCCCGACGCGCGGCGAAACACGCACCCGCCGACACGGTTGGCGACACCTGAGCCCGCGATGGGATGGGGTGCTACGCGCCGCGACACCCAGCATTCGATACCTTCGGATGGCTGACGCAGGAATGGAACGCACAAAAAAGGGAACCCCGCGATTCACATCGCAGGGTTCGAGGCTGTATCAATCAGGAGGAAGAAACTGATACAGAAGGAGACAACGCCTTCCATATGGAGACCGCGTGGGATTATTCAAGTTCCCTTGCGCAGGCCCGGAAAGGCCGCGCCGGCGGTTTGACGCGCCGGCGCGTTGCAGCTGAATGTTACTTAGGCAGCCTTGCGGCCCTTGACGGACTTCGAGGCGGTCGCGGCGGCACGGCGCACGTTCGCATCGGCCAGGCTGACGACTTGCTTGCCGGCCTTCTGGAACTGGTCGAAAGCGGCGGTCGTCGCGGCGATCGTCGACTTGAACGCGTTGATGGCGGATTCCGAACCGGCCGGGGCCGACTTGCTGGCCTGGTCGACCCACGACGCCATGCCCTTCGTGTAGGCGGCGAACACTTCTTCCGCGAACGCCGAGTAGCCGGCTTGCGCTTCCGTGGCGATCTCATACAGGTGACGCGAGTAGCCCATCGCGTGCTGGACTTGGGCTTCGGCGAGCTTGGTGCGCAGCGCGAGCAGGTCCTGCACGTCCTTGACCGTCGACGCGGCTTGCGCGCCTTCGACCGACTGGGCAATCGCCGCCTTGGTGGCCGCGAGGTTGAACTTCACGAGCTTCTCGGCGTTTTCGAGCGAGAGGGCCGCGAACTTCGTCGCCTGGGCGACGTTGGTCTTGTTGAATTCAGCGAATTGTTCGGTTGCGTTGTACATGGCAGGTTCCTGTAAGAAAATGGTTAGCAGATCGTCTTCCGATGCCCGCCGTTCCCGGCAAGCCCACCACCCCCGGCTTCCGCCTGCACTGCTGGGGTGCTTGAGCGGCCCGGTAAATCCGAACGAACCGCCCGCGGCCACAGTTTTCGCTCGGTTCCCATCGGGTTTTCCTCGCTATTGCTGCACCGCACAAATGCAATTCTAGGGACTGTACTGCACCAAGTCAAGGATTTTTTTGTGCATCGCACCAACCTGCCCCGACGATCGGTCGTCTGAAAGTCAAACATCCGATAAATCAGTGGGTTATAATGACGGACTTACTCGCAGGAGCTGATTTAATGACTGACCCGGTACGCACCATCAAGAAGTACCCGAACCGGCGGCTGTACGACACGGCCAACAGCGGCTACATCACGCTGGCCGATGTGAAGCAGATGGTTCTGGAGAACATCGAGTTCCAGGTCATCGACGCCAAGTCCGGCGACGACCTGACGCGCAGCATCCTGCTGCAGATCATCCTCGACGAGGAAGGCGGCGGCGTGCCGATGTTCAGCCCCGAGATGCTGTCCCAGATGATCCGTTTCTACGGCAGCGCGCAGCAGACGATCATGGGCCAGTACATGGAGCAGAACGTGAAGGCGTTCCTGGCCATCCAGAAGAAGCTGCAGGACCAGGCCAAGCAGGTCTACGGCGACAAGATGCTGCTCACGCCCGACCTGTGGAAGCAGTTCATGCAGATGCAGGCGCCGGCGATGCAGGGCATGCTCGGCAACTACCTGGAACAGAGCGCCAAGCTGTTCATGGACATGCAGCAGCGGATGCAGGACCAGACCCGCGGCATGTTCACCGCATTCCCGTTTCCCAACTTCGGTGCACCGCCGCAAACAGGCGCCGAAGACGATTCCAAGCGCTGATCCGGCGGAGCACCGCAACATAGCGATATTGTTGCGGCGCGTTGCTGCATTGCGTTAGCGCATGCCGTCCTCCTCTCGCGCCATCAAGACTCGTCGCAGCGCAATTGCGCCGCGCGTCGGCTTCGTCTCGCTCGGATGTCCCAAGGCGCTGGTCGACTCCGAACAGATCCTGACGCAGCTGCGTGCGGAAGGCTACACGATCGCGCCCTCCTACGACGGCGCCGACCTGGTCGTCGTGAACACCTGCGGCTTCATCGACGCGGCCGTCGCGGAATCGCTCGACGCCATCGGCGAGGCTCTGGCCGAGAACGGCAAGGTCATCGTCACCGGTTGCCTGGGCGCCAAGGACGGCGGCGCGTTCGTCCGCGACGCGCATCCGAAGGTGCTGGCGGTGACCGGACCGCACGCGACGCAGGAAGTGATGTCGGCCGTGCACATGCACCTGCCGCAGCCGCACGACCCGTTCGTCGACCTGGTCCCCAAACAGGGCAATCAAGCTCACGCCGACGCACTACGCTTACCTCAAGATCAGCGAAGGCTGCAACCACCGCTGCACGTTCTGCATCATCCCGTCGATGCGCGGCGACCTGGTTTCGCGTCCGATCGGCGACGTGCTGCAGGAAGCCGAGAACCTGGTCAAGGCAGGCGTGCGTGAACTGCTCGTCATTTCGCAGGACACCAGCGCGTACGGCGTGGACGTGAAATACCGCACCGGCTTCTGGCAGGGCCGGCCGGTGAAGACGAAGATGGTCGAGCTCGCGAAGGCGCTGGGCGAGATGGGCGTGTGGGTGCGGCTGCACTACGTCTATCCGTACCCGCACGTCGACGACGTCGTGCCGCTGATGGCCGAGGGCAAGCTGCTGCCCTACCTCGACGTGCCATTCCAGCACGCGAGCCCGCGCATCCTGAAGCTGATGAAGCGCCCGGCCAACGCGGAGAACACACTGGCCCGCATCAAGGCATGGCGCGCGATCTGCCCGGACATCACGATCCGCTCGACGTTCATCGCCGGTTTCCCCGGCGAGACGGAACGCGAATTCGAGGAACTGCTGGCGTTCCTGGACGAGGCGCAGCTCGATCGCGTCGGCTGCTTCGCCTATTCGCCGGTCGACGGCGCCGCGGCCAACGCGCTGCCCTGATCCGGTGCCGCAGGACGTGCGCGAGGAACGGCAGGCGCGGTTCATGCAGACGCAGGCGCGCATCAGCGCGGCGCGCCTCCTGCGCAAGGTCGGCCGCACGATGGACGTGCTGGTCGACGCGGTCGACGGCGACACCGCCATCGCCCGCTCCAGCGCCGACGCGCCGGAGATCGACGGCACCGTCCGGATTGCCGGCGGCGGCGCGCTGCGCGTCGGCGAGTTCGCCCGCGTGACGGTCACGGCGGCATCCGATCACGACCTGCACGCGCGCGTCGCCGGTTAGCCGTCCCGGCGGGCGCGCCTTAACTGCGTCTGCAGTCGAACCCGTTGATCGGTGCCGGAAGTTCTTCCCGGCGCCCTAGCGATCAAGCTCCGCGTAATGACGGAAGAGACCCTGCGGGTTGAACGGCAGCCTGCGCGGTGATGCAAGGTAGGCGGCGATTCGCGGCCGCGCGGCGACACTCGCGTGCAGCGCCAGCACGGCGGGATGCTTGCGCGCCACGCGCTTCATGGCTTTGGGGAACGCGTACTGCAGGCCGGCAACGACCTGGAATAGCGACAGATCCGCGTAGGTCAGTCGGGCGCCGACGAGGTGTCCGGGGCCGCGCGGATTGCTCGCCAGCACGCGCTCGAAGTATCCGAGAAATTTGGGCAGACGGTTGGCGAGGAAATCCGCGGAGCGGGCCTTTGCCTCACGGCGCTGGTCTTCGTAGTACAGGCTGGCAGCGATGGGATGGTGCGTATCGTGGACTTCGCCGACGAAGTCAGCGAGCGTGAGCTGCAGCTGATGCGTCCAGAGCCTGCCCGCGTCGCGCTTCGGCGCCAAGTCATGGCGTTCACCCAGGAACAGAAGGATGTTCGCCGTCTGCGCGATCAGGCGGTTGCCGGTCTTCAGGAATGGCGGTGCGAACGGCGGACAGACAAGGCCGGCGTCGTCCAGCAGGGCCAGCATGCGTTCCTCGCCGCCCTCCTCGCGCGCGACATCGACATACGCCGCGCCGGCTTCTTCGAGCGCAAGCCGGACGAATTCACCGCGGCCCTGGATCGACGACCAATAGAAAAGTTCGTAACGCATGGCCGCGCCTCCGGCATGTCGGGCACGGCGCCGCGTGCCGCGACCCGATCAGAATTTTTCCGGCACGTATTTGAACGGATAGTCGGCGGCCTTGTAGCGTCCGATCTTGCGCTTGGGCAGCTTGACCTTAGGTGCCGGGACGTCCTTGTAGGGGACGTGCTTCAGGAAATGGCCGATCACATTCAGACGCACGCGCTTCTTGTCCTCCGAACGCGCCACGTACCAGGGCGCCCACGGGTTGTCGGTCGCCGCGAACATTTCGTCACGCGCCTTCGTGTAGTCGTCCCAGCGGTCGTACGACTTGACGTCCATTGGCGACAGTTTCCACGTCTTGCGGCCGTCGTCGATGCGCGCGGCGAGGCGCCGCGTCTGCTCCTCGGGACTCACTTCCAGCCAGTACTTGAGCAGGATGATGCCGGACTTGACCATCAGCTGTTCGAACAGCGGAACCATTTTCAGGAATTGCTGCGCCTGGTCGTCGGTACAGAAGCCCATCACGCGCTCGACGCCCGCGCGGTTGTACCAGCTGCGGTCGAAGATGACGATCTCTCCCGCGGCCGGCAGGTACGGCAGGTAGCGCTGCGCGTACATCTGGGATTTTTCGCGTTCGGTAGGCGCCGGCAGCGCGATGACGCGAAACACCCGCGGACTGACGCGTTCGGTGATCGCCTTGATCGTGCCGCCCTTGCCGGCGCCGTCGCGTCCTTCGAAGATGATGCAGACCTTGAGGCCCTTGTGCACGACCCATTGCTGCAGCTTCACCAGCTCGACGTGCAGCTTCTTGAGCTCCTTGTCGTAATCCTTGCTCGACAATTCCTTGGCGGCCGTCTCGGCGCCCTTTGCAGTCTTGCCCTTCGCGACGTCTTTCTTTTCCGCGTTCTTCTTCGCCATCGTCATCTCCATTGAGTCATTGTGCTACTTCGCCGCCACGGGTTCCATGGCCGGCAAGTCGGAGCCGCCGCCCAGCGCGAGATACAGGTTGACTCGCTGTGCGCGCCGTTCGGTCTGCACGCGCAGCTGCGACATCCGTGTCGAGTACAGCGCGAGCTGGTTCTGCTCGACCGCGCGCAGGTCGACCGACCCCACGCGATACTGGATCTGCGCGAGTTCCAGCGCGCGCGCGCTGTCGCGGAGCGTGGCGTCGAGGATGAGCTCGCGATCGCGCAGCGTATTCTCCGCCGCGAGCGCGTTCTCGACCTCGGCGAAAGCCCTCTGCCCCGTACGCGCGTATTCCGCGATCGCCTGTCTCTGCTCGGCTGTGCGAATTTCGACCTGCGCCCGCAATACGCCACCCTGATAAATCGGGGCAAGGAAGTTCGCGCCGAAGCTGAACGCCGGGTTGCTCCGTTCCTGCAACACGAACACGTCGCTCGTTATGGAGCTGCCGCCGGCAGTCAGGCTGATACGCGGCAGCTGGGCGGCCTTCGCTTCGCCTATTCGGTTGAATGCCGCCGCGACGCGACGTTCCGCCGCGACCACGTCGGGCCGGCGTTCGAGCAATTGGGACGGCATGCCGGCAGGCACCGACGGGGGCATCGGCGGCAGTTGCGAGGCGACGGAGATCTCCGCCGCAGGATAGCGGCCGAGGAGAAGCTCGAGCGCACGCATCGCCTGCCCGCGTGCCAGTTCGGTCTGCCGCAAATTGTCGCGATAGGTGCCCACATTGACCCGCGATTCCGCCACCGCCTGCTCGTTGCCGTTCCCGACGCGCAGCCGCTCCTGAGCAATGTGCAGCAGCGACTCCGAAGAGCGCAGCACGTCCTGTGCGATTGCGAGTTGCAGACTGGCCTCAATGGCGACAAACCACGCCTTGGCCACGTTTGCCGCGAGCGACTGCCGCGCATACGCATAGTCGGCCGTGACGGCCGCGGATTGCGCCTCCGCCGCGGCCTTGCCGTAGCGCAGGCGCCCCCACACGTCGAGTTCAAGCGAAGCATTGAGGAACACCGCATTCATGCCACCACTGCCGCCGGAGGCGCCGCTCTGCGTCGCCGCCAGACCCACTGTCGGAAGAAGGTATCCGCTGGCTACGGCGACATATCCCGCCGCCTGTTCGACGCGCGCCGCGGCCACTTCGATGTCAGCGTTGAAGGCCAGCGCCTCGGACACGAGTGCGGACAAGCACGGGATCGCCGAACGTCGCGAGCCAATGGTCGGCCACCGGCGCCGCAACCCCACCCCCCGCCTTCCACGCTGAGGGAATCGCCGTATGCGGAAGCGCGTCCCGCCGCAGGTCGTCGGTGGTCGGCGGCGGATTGAGCGCGCAGCCCGCCACCGTGGCCGCGAGGGCCGCCGCAAAGATCCTTCGGCGGATGCAGCGTTGGTCCATCAGTGCAGCTTGAGCACCAGGTAATCGGTGATCGATCCCACGCGCAGGATCACCATGCGAATGAGGTGAAGGGCATGCACATGTTCGGTGTAGATCGCACCTGCACCATCCGCACCGGCGGCGAGGAAGAGCTCGCGGTCAGGCCCCTCGACGAGGAACTTGACCGGGAAGCGGCCCGGCACCTGCGGATAGGCACCGGTCTGCGGCAGCATCCCGGACTGCGCCACCTGGCCCTGTCCCTGCGCCCACACGATCGAATCGACCTTCGCCTTGATGATGTGTCCCGGATATGTGCGTGAGCGCGAACTCCGCGTCGTTGCCGGGCTCGACCAGGCGCAATTCGTTCTGTGCATAGAGTGCGATGACCTGGTACTGCTCTTCGACGAAACTCATCGCCGGCGCCACGGGAAACGCGGTCACGTAGGAGCCTGGCCGGAGCTGCACGTTGATTGCGTAGCCGTTGGCCGGCGCAAATACGGACGTCTGGTCGAGGTTCCACTGCGCGTTGGCAAGATCGGCGCGGCTGACATCGACCTGCGCCTTCGCAGTCGCAAGCTGCGCCTTCGCCCCTGCGACCGACGCCTGCTCGCCGTTCACCTGCCCCGACAGTTTCTCCGTGACCTGCGCCTCGTTCGCCTTCGCCGTCGCGATCTGCGCTTCCAGCTCGATCACGTTGGCCTCGGCCTGCTCCAGCGCGAACTTGTCGCCGGCACCCGTCGCCACCAACTCCCTGTTCTGGCGGACGCGCAGGCGCGCGAGTTCAAGCCTCGGCTGCAGCGACTGCACCTGGCCGCTGGCGGATTTCAATTGTTCCTGCAACTGCCGCGCGCCGGCCGACGCGTCCACCACGCCGGCCCCTGCCTGCGCGAACTTCGCCTCGTCGGCTGCCAGCTTGGCCTTGGCGACGTTCAGGTCATTCTGATACTGCGTCGGGTCGATGCGAAACAGCAGTTCACCCTTCCTGACCAGCCGGTTGGGTTCGACGGGTACCTCGACGACGCGCCCGCGCACTTGAGGGATCACCTGCACCACATATTTGATGACGCGAACGTCCGCTGTCGATGGGGCGACTACGTTGAGGGTAAGGATCATCGCCGCCATCAGGACGATCGGAATGACCACCACGGTGACCTGCCATGCGGTATTCCACGGCAGCCATTTGAATTTTATGAAGATCAGCCAGACGAAGAACGCGTAGATGGCAAGGAGGAGCGCTTCCATCAGGCGTTTCCTCCCTTGGCAATCTCGGCGGCGGTCGCCGTCGGCGCAGCGCCCGGTGCGCCGGACGCCGGCAGTGCCGCGGCCAAGTCGCGGCGCAGCACCTTGAGTTCCGGCGTCAACGATCCCTTTTCCGCCATCGCGTCCAGTTCCTCGCGCAGGTGCTCGAGTTCATGCGCGAGCAATTCACCTTCCTTCGCCTTCGCGCCCAGCTCGTGGTAGTAGTCCTCGTGCTTGTCCGTGCCGTAGGCGTGCCGGTAACCGACCGGCTTGATGTAGGCCCACAGCCACGCGAGAGGCCACAGCAACCCGCCGAATGCCAGGGACAACAGGCACAGTGTGTGAATGGCATCGCGCTGCGGATGATGCCGTTTGTGCGCGATTTTTTCCGGCAGCACGTGGACCATCCAGAACAGGACGATGACGCCGATGGGCACGACGATGATGACAAACCACGCGACGTATGTCGCCATCGTGTCCATCAATTCGGGCGGCAGAAACGATGCGTAGGCGCTGCCGGCAATAGCTGCCGCGGCAAGGCCCATTCCCGCGGACGCCGTGCGGACACTTGGGGACTGTCCTGCCCGTGTCGCCTGCGTGCGCGTCGCCACCGGTCGCGGACTGCGGGCAACTGACTCCGTGTTGGTAGTGCCTAGTCCTTCCATCGTGCTGCCCCCGACGTCCGTAGAGTTCCGATCCCAGTCCCCGCTACGTCCGCAAGGACGCTCACGCCATGATGTTGACGCCGCCGTCGACGTACAGCGTCTCGCCGGACAGCCGCCGCGCATACGGCGTCGCGAGGTACGCGCAGGTGAAACCCACGTCCATGATGTCGACCAGCTCGCCAATCGGCGCGCGCTGCTCCACCTCTGTGAGCAACAGGTCGAAGTCCTTGAGACCCGATGCGGCTCGCGTCTTGAGCGGACCGGGCGAGATCGCATGCACCCGAATGCCCTTGCCCCCCAACTCGTACGCCAGGTAGCGGCAGCAGGCCTCAAGCGCGGCCTTCACGGGACCCATCACGCTATACGTGGGAATCACCTTGCTGGCGCCATGATAGCTCATCGCGAACATCGTCCCGCCGTCGGTCATCAACGGCGCGGCGAGCCGGGCCATCCGCACGAACGAATGGCAGGACACGTCCATCGCCTTGGCGAAGCCCGTGGCAGAGCAGTTGAGCAGACCGCCCTGAAGATCCTCCTTCGGCGCGAAGGCGATCGAATGGACGAGGATATCGAGTCGGCCCCACGTCTGGGCGACCGACTCGAACACCGCCTCCAGCTCGCCCTCGACACTCACATCCAATGGCAGGAACAGCGGTGCTTCCAGCGAACGGGCGAGGGGCTCGACGAAGGGGCGCGCCTTGTCGTTCAGGTAGGTAATGGCCAGGTCGGCACCGAGTTCGCGGAAGGCCTTTGCGCAGCCATAGGCTATGGAATGCTCGTTGGCGACGCCGACAACCAGCGCCTTGCAGCCCTTGAGCACCGGGCGCGGAATTTCAATCGTCATTTGCTTCCTTCGCTTCGTGGTTCCCCGACGAGGCGCTGTGCCCCTCGGGGTTTGGCCGTGGGCGGCTTCAGGTGGAGATCGTTGTCGTGGAAGTCAGCGGACGTCCCTTCCAGTACATGCCGTTGAGACGCAGGCTGAGGTTGCCCACCTCGATGCGGGTTCCAGTGCATTCGATCCCCGCCGCAGGCCGCGACCCGTCGCCCTCTTCGCGTTGAATGCTGACGCATTCGAGTCCGGTCCCGTATTTCTTCACGAGCGCCTTTATTTCGTCGTCGGTCGTGCCCGGCGCAATGTTCGCGATCCATAGCTTCATCATCGTTCTCCCGTCAGCGACCTGGCGCCTGTCCAAGGCCCGTCAATCGAGCCATGGTCGTCGCTTAAGGCCGGCAAGCGTTCATGCACCCGCCAGCAACTGCTGCGTGTGCCGCGCAATCATCAGTTCCTCGTTGGTCGGAATTACCCAGGCGGAGACGCGGCTCCCCGTGGCGCTGATGCACGGTCCGTTGCGTTCGTTGACCGCCGCATCGAATTCCACGCCCAGCCACGCCGCGTCCCGGCAGACGCGTTCGCGCAAGCTTCGGCTGTTCTCGCCGATTCCCGCCGTGAACACGATGGCGTCGAGACCGCCGAGCGCCGCCGCCAGTGAACCCAGCTCGCGGCCTATCCGGTAGACGAAGACGTCGATCGCGGCCTTCGCCTCCGGCGCGTCGCTGGCCTCGAGCGTTCGCATGTCGCTGGAAATGCCGGACATGCCGAGCAGCCCTGACTGCTGGTAAATCAGCTTTTCGATGGCCCGCGCGTCCATCTTCAGTTCGTCCATCAGGTAAAGGATCACGCCGGGATCGAGGTTGCCGCAGCGCGTGCCCATCGGCAGGCCGTCCGCCGCCGTGAATCCCATCGTGCTGGCGACGCTGCGACCGTCCGCGATCGCGCACATGCTGGAGCCGTTGCCAAGATGGAGCACCACGGTCTTGCCGCGCGCCGCGCGTTCGTCGAACTGCGGCAGGACGTGCGCGATGTACTCGTACGAAAGGCCGTGGAATCCGTACCGGCGCACGCCGAGGTCGGTGATCGCTTTGGGCAGCGCAAAGGCCTGCGCCACCGCGGGTGCCCGGCTGTGAAACGCCGTGTCGAAGCACGCCACCTGCGGCAATTGCGGCGAGCGTTCGAGGAGCTCCTTGATGGGAGCCAGGTTGTGCGGCTGGTGCAGCGGCGCGAGCGGAACGTACTTCTCCAGCGCCTTCAATACCGTCGCATCGACGCGAACGGGGCTCGTGTACTCGACGCCGCCGTGCACCACGCGGTGGCCGACGCCAACCAGCCGGTGCCCGGAAAACTCCGTGCGCAGGAACGCGACCAGATGATCGAGCGCGCCTCCATGTCCCAGCTTGACGCCTTCGCCCCACGCTTGCTCGCCGAGCACGGCTCCCTTGGCATCCTTCGCTGTGAAGCGCGGCGACGTGTACAGACCCTCGGCCTGGCCGCGCACCGTCAGTTCGAGAGCGCCATCGCGATCGGCGAACACCGAGAACTTGACGCTCGACGAGCCTGCGTTCAGGACGGCGATGGCATTCGGCATGTCAGTGCTCGCCGGCCCGTGCCAAGGGCGCTGAGCGCCCCCCTTTGGGGGCAGCGAACGAAGTGAGCGTGGGGGTCGTTCATCTCAGGCCACCGCCTTGCCGGCCTTCTCGCGGCGGACGCTCGCCACCAGCGCCGCGACGGCGCACGACGCGAGCCGCGTCATAACCGAATCGGCGCGGCTGGTCAGGATGATCGGCACTTTCGCGCCAAGCACGATGCCGGCGGCGTCCGCGCCGGCCAGGAACGACAGGCTCTTCGCCAGCATGTTGCCGGCTTCAAGGTCGGGAACCACCAGCACGTTGGCGCGCCCGGCAACCGGCGAGTCGATCTTCTTGATCGCGACCGATTCCAGGCTGATCGCGTTGTCCAGTGCCAGTGGCCCGTCGAGAATGGCGCCGGTGATCTGGCCGCGGTCGGCCATCTTGCACAGCGCGCCGGCTTCGACCGTAGAGGGCACCTTCGGATTGACGGTCTCCATCGCCGACAGGATAGCCACGCGCACTTCAGGGAAGCGCAGCGCATGCGCCAGGTCGATCGCGTTCTGGATGATGTGGACCTTGTCCTCCATCGTCGGCGCGATGTTGACCGCGGCGTCGGTGACGATCAATGTTTCCGCATAGCTGGGCACATCCATGACGAAGCAATGGCTGACGCGGCGAGCGGTTCGCAACCCGGTCTCCCTCTTTACCACCGCGCCCATCAGCTCGTCGGTGTGCAGGCTGCCCTTCATCAGCGCCTCGGCCTTGCCCTCTCTCACCAACTCCACCGCCTTTTCCGCGGAGGCCTGGCTGTGCGGCGTATCGATAATCGGCAACCCGGCGATGTCGATGCCATGCTCTTTCGCGATTGCCTCGATCCGCGCGCGCGGGCCGACCAGGATCGGCGCGATCAGCCCCAGCTTGGCGGCGTCGACCGCGCCGCGCAGCGAACTCTCGTCGCACGGATGCGCGACCGCCGTCGGCGTGGGCGGCAGCGTCTTGCAGACATCGATGAGGCGCTGATATTTTTCGTGTTGGCGTTCCATGCGCGTCTCCGTCGCCATTCGCATACGTCAGTTTCTCGCACGCCGCTTCGCGGCAGCCTTGCGCGCCGTTGTCCGCGGCGTCCCCTTGCCGCGGCCCCGGGCCGGTCTGACATCGAGCGTATCCCCGATGTTCTCGAGCATCGCAAGCTGCTCGGTCGTCGGCTCGATACGCCGCATGCGCTCATCGGACAGCAGGCGTCGGACCAGCGTCACCAGGCGTTCGCGATCGCCGGGCTTCGCAAGCAGCCTGGGCAGCGTGGCAATCGCCTTTTCCGGTTCATAGCGAACGACGATATCCTGTTCGCCGCGGATGCGCCGCCACTCGTCGGGGGCGATATCGGGCAAGAGGTCGCGATATTCGGCGGCGAGCTCCTGCTTGAGCGCAAGCCGTGCCAGCGGCAGCGGCGCGCCCCGCCGGGCGAGCAGCGAGCCGACACGCGCAAGCGCCTCAGTGAAGCCACCTTCCCCGATCGACGCCAACGCCTCCTTCACGAAGGGCAGCTCGCGCGGCTCGACCATGCCGTTTCCCGCAATCTCCTTGGCCTGCTGCTTGTCGGCTAAGTACAGCGAGAACACGTTGCCGTAGGTCTGGAAGAATGCCGCCTCGCTGGTCGCGTCACGGTTCTCGCGATAGAAGTCGAGCGACGCGCTGATGGCCTCGGACATCAGCTTCTGGACCTTGCTGCTCGGGTTATCCGGCGTGACCGTTTGGCGTTGTGCCTTGACTTGCTCCGCCGCGGGGCCAAGCCACGCGAGCCAGGGATTGAGGTCCGAGAACGCCCAGCGCTGGAACCGGAGCGAGTGAAACTGCCGCGATACCTTGGCCGTGAGGTCATTGCCGAGCGATTGGATGAACGGCTGCGCAAAGAGCTCGTACGCGCGCTGGTTGAATTCCGAAAGCGTGGCAACCGCCTCGAACGGCTTCTCGTCGGCGCGCTCGAGACGATTCAACTGCTTGGCGATGTCCTCGAGCCGGCGTTCCTGAAAGTCCACTTCGTACCCAACCTTACCGTCGCGGCCCTTGACCTCGTGGATGCGCATTCCGTAGAGACCCGGCGGCAGCATTTCGATCGACTTCAACACTTCGACGATCTGCGCATGCTCCTTCCTGGCGACCTTGCCGGAAACGAAGATGCCGAGATGGCCGATGTCCTGATGCAGCAATCCGACGATGACCTGACCGCGCGCCTTGATCTCTTCGGTCGAGCCGTAGACGTCGGCCACCCAGTTGAACGCCTGCTGCGGCGGCGTGATGTTGTCGCCCATCGACGCGAACAGAATGATCGGCGCCTTGATGTCGCGCAGGTCGAAGGACTTGCCGCCCGCGCCCTGGGTGCCGGTCCAGAGCTTGTTGCCGACGAAGAGGTTGCGCGTGATCCACTCGATCTCCTCGCGGTTCATGAGGTAGAACCCACCCCACCAGCGCTCGAACTCGAGGAAGCGCGGCGGTTCGGTGTCGACATTCGCGTAGAGGTTGTAGTACTTGTCCCAGAACGTATTGGCCGGATTGAGGTTCTCGAAATTCTCGACCAGGTAGGCGCCATCGAAGATGCCGTTGCCCATGTCGGCCGCGAACGACGACAGCCAGGTTCCGCCGAGCATGCCGCCGGCGTAGCGCATCGGGTTGTCGCCCGCGCCTTCGTTGAATGCGCCTCCCCAGTACGACATCGGCGCGCCGTTGATGACGATCGGGCCGGTGTCTTCCGGGTCCGCGGCCGCCAGCATCATCGCCGCCCAGCCGCCCTGGCAATTGCCGACGATCACCGGTTTCGCGCTCGCCGGGTGCAGCTCGCGCACCGTCTTCACGAACTGCTGCTCGGCAGTGCAAACGTCGAGCAGCGTCTGTCCGGGCTCGGGATCGCGGAAGAAGATCACGAAGTAGACCGGGTGGCCTTCGCGCAGTGCGACGCCGACCTGCGAATCGTCCTTGAATCCGCCGATGCCCGGGCCGTGGCCGGCGCGCGGATCGATGATCACGTACGGACGCAACTTCGAATCGACCTTGACGCCTTCGGGCGGGATGATGCGCACCAATGCGTAATTGACCGGCCGCGCCAGCGTGCGTCCGTCGACGACCGTTTCGTAGTCGAAATGCAGGACCGGCGTCAGACCCTCGCGGTTATGCTCGACAAAGTCGTTGCCGCGTTCGCGCAGCGTGTTCCAGAACAGGATCGAGCGCTGCGCGACATCGGTCGCGTAAGCGTTCCACTGCGACCAGGCGTCCGCGGGTGCAAGGGGCCTTTCGGCCAAGCCCGACGCGCACTCCGCGTAGGCCTTGCCGATCCGCTCGCTGAAGCGCTCCCGGGCCAGCTTGGTCCGCTTCCCGTACAGTTGTGCGACCTTCGTCGACAGGTCCAGACTTCTTGCGACTTGCGTGGTGGCATCCATGGCGAATTCCTTTCAGATCGATATCGGCAAACCGGCTATCGATTCCATCGTCTGCTGATAGTGAAATTATCCTCGCACGCTGCGCGCCGGGCAGCGCAAATCCGCGAATTCGCTCGCATTTGTTGCACTACATCAAATAATTAGCTTGCGGACGCCGCTTCGGCCGCGGCATACGCCCGCCACTAGCCGGACCGGGACGAAGCGCGCGCGGGTTTCAGGACGCGCGGAATCCGCGATTCAGACCGCGGCGACGCAGCTTAAGTTTCCGGCGCAGTGGAAAAGATTGCGGCGTCGGCGCTCCGCGATGCGGCGCTCCGGCGTGGCCCGCTTGCGCCGGTACGATTTGGAACGCAGCGCCGGTGAACGGCCTGATTCCGGTCAGGGCGCGATTGCCTTCCATCCAGCGCCCGGATCGAACGTCGACATCTTGGCGCCGATGGCGGCGGAGTCCTTGCCGAGGTTTTTCTCGTAGACCTTGCCGTTGTGACTGACGACGAACGTCATCACGCCGCTTGTGCCGTATTCGGCAGGATAGGCAACCATCGCGAAGCCGGCGATCATGCGGCCGTTGATCACGTAGTTGTAGGCGCCTCCGGGGGCATCCTTGCCCTGGCGCGTCAGAATCCTGAAGTGGTAGCCGCGGTAAGCGTCGTCCGCCGTGTGTCCCTTGAGGTACGCCGCGCTTTCCGCGATGAGCGGACCGAACGGACTGGCCTCTTCACCCTTCGCGGCGTCGGCAGGCCAATACAGGCCATCGTGTTTGCCCGGCGCGCTGGCCAGTTTCTGCGCGTACTGGAGCACGCCGTCGCCGTCGCGATCCCGCATGGAATAGGCGCGCTGCGCATCGATGTACGCGCGGAGCACGTAGATCGCGTTGCGCTCGTTGCCGCCGATGCGGCGATTGACGATTTCGTCCTCGCCTTCCTCGGTGGCGAAACGCCAGCGCTCGCCCACGCGGACGATGGGAATGGGCACCGGCCACGCCTCGTCGCCGATCACCAGCACGCGCCGGTCCTTGTTCGGCTCGCGCAACACCCGCAGCGTTTGCATCGCGGCGAGGATCTTCGCGCGGGTGGCGCTCGACGCCGCGCGATCGGAAGTGAGGATCAGGTCTTTGTGATCTTCGCCGAAGATCGCGATCATCGCCGAATCGCTGTCGGCCTTGAGCGCGGCCATCAGCGCATCGACTGCCGCATCGGGCGTCGCGAAGGTTTCCTGCGGAGCCGCGACGGCCGCGAACGGCGCGGCCAGCAGCAGCACCAACGCGAACCGGCGCAGGTTGTACCAGAGATGGGTGGTGTTCATGGGCAATGCCTTGCTGTCGAATGTGGGGGATGAGTGCATGGAGATGTTCCGGCCGTCACCGACGGCCGCCCCCGCGCCCGCCGCCGCCACCGCCACGCGCGCCGCCGCCGGACATCGAACGCGACGCGCCGCCGCCGGACATGGAACTGCGGCTCGACGCGCCGCGCGAACTGTCCATCTGCGTCTGCCGTCCGGAGCCGTAACCACCGAAGGCGTCGCCGCCCCCGCCACCGCCACGACTGGCGCTCCCGCCATAGCTGTCGCGTGGCGACGCGCTGGCCGACGCCGCGCCGCGCGCACTTGCGCTGGCGCCCATGCCGCCGCCGGCCGGTTGCGCCGACGCGCGCGCTCCGCCGCCTGCCGACGCGGCACCTGCTCCGCCGGCACGCGCGTCGCCCACGCGCGCGGAGGAGGCCGTCTTGCCGACCGAGCTGCTGACCTGTCCGGGTTGCTTGTTGGACTTCCACGCAGTACCGCCACCGGCCGCCGCGTTGCCGCGGTTGATGTTGCCGGTGTTGATGTTCGTGTTGCGATTGATGTTGATGTTGGCATCGCCGCCGTAATGCGAAACATAGTGGCCGCCGTTCCAGGCCGCGCCGATCGCCGCGCCCCAGATGACGCCTGCCGCCAGCGCCGCGCCGGGCGCGTACGGGTAGTAGTACGACGGATACGGGGTCGGGTAGTAGCCCCAGTACGGCGAGCCGTAGACGACGACCGTCGACGGGTTGTATTGCGGCACGTAGATGACCTGCGGATCGGCCGGAACGATGGTGATGATTTCCTGCTCGGCCGCAACGACCTGCTTGCCATCGGACTTGAGATTCCCCGCCGCCTGCGCCCTGCGCCGGAAACTCTGGATGGCGTCCAGCACCGCGCCCTGGTCCTCGACGACCGCTTCGCCCAGCGCGCTCGTCCAGTCGAGATCGGTGCTCATCGACTTCACGACGTCGGGGTAGTTGAGCAGCGACTTGACCGCGTCGTCCCACTTGTCGTCGACGGGAAGCTTGGGATCGGCCTTGCGCTTGTCGAGGTAGCGATCGGCCTGCACCAGTTGCAGCGGATTCGTCGACGCCGGGAGGATGATGGCGACGAGATCGTCCGGATAGAGCGCGATCGGGCCGACGAGCTTGTCCAGTGCTTCGCTGGATTGCGGTGGCGCGGCGCCTCCGGCCGCCGCCGGCGCCTGCGCGACCGTGTTCAGGGCCAGGGCCAGCATGACGATTCCCGCCATTAGTCCAAGCCAGCGCGAGGGGCTTCCGCGATTTCCGGCCTCGACGGTACCAATGCTTTTCAACATGCCTGCTCCAATTCCTGATTGAGTCCAGTACATCGATGCCGGCAGAGGCCCGCCCGATGCTTCATGTGACAGTGTACCCGCAGCGCTTCAGCCACGCTTCATGGGTCGCGCGCTTGCGCGCAATCAACCAAGCGCCACCGGGGAATCCTGATCCAGCGCACCGCACGGATTCGACAGGCTTAGAACGTAGCGCCGATCGAGCCGACGAACACCTGTTCGTGCGAGCCTGGATTGAACCAGAACCCGCCAATGGTGAAGGGGCCAAAGGTTACCTGCGCGAAGGGGCCCCGCTGGAAATCACGACCGTTGTCGTAGGTCGTCGTGCGCTGGCCGGCAATCCCGATGCGCAGCCATTCGACCGGCCGCCATCCCAACTCGCTCCACGCGTAGAAATAGCTGTCGCTCCGCGCGTTGCTGTCGAGCACGTATTCGGCCTCGACGTAGAAATCGAGTTGCTTCCAGGCCTACGCTTGCCTCGAGCCCGGGGACGAATGCTTGTACGGATCCCCACGCGCCGCCGAGCAGCGGCGTCAACTCCCACGTGACCGCGTCCTCGCCGGAAAATGTCCAGCCAACGAAGGCCGAACGCGCGCCGACCGACTCGTAGTTGACCCGGGCTTCCAGATGCAGCGGGCCGCGGTCGGCCGCCACGATTGCCGACGTGTAGTTCTCTCCGCCACGGACAACCGTGGGATAGGCGGTGATCGCGAATTCCCACGAGGGCGTTCTCGGCAGCGGAAGCGCTACGTCCGGCGGGATCGTACTCGGCGGCATGCGCCATCGGGGCCAGGACGGCCGCGACGGCGACGACGCTCCATGACGCCGTCTTCATCCGCCCAGCGCGTTGATCGCGATCACCAGCGCACTCCCCAGCCCTGCCATCTGGAAGCCGACTTTCCAGCTGCCGTAGCCGGCGTAGCGCCCGAGCGCGACGCCCTCCGACGAACAGCATCGCCAGCCCGACGGCCCACGATACGTACTTCGCCGTTCTGGACATCGTCGAACATCATGAAAGGCAACACGACGGGAAAGGTCGACGCGACGACGATCAGGAATATCGCGAGCGCGGCGACCAGGTCCTCGCCGTTCCAGCCTCGGACGCGCCGGTAGCGAGGCCAGCGCCATGATGCGCACCGCGCATCGCCTCGATCTCGACCGCCGAGACCAGCCCCGCCGCAACCCGCGACAACGCGCTTTCGATCAGCCTGTGTGCCGACTTCGCGTCGGGCGCCTCGCGCACGGAGCGGAGCAGCGTCAGCAACCTGCCGCGATCCGTGACGGTGCGCACCAGGTACATGACCGCGTCGACCATGCCCCAGGCAAGATTGCAGCCAAGCGCCGCGATGAACATCGCGCGGATCTGCGCATCGCCGCGGTCCGCAACGGAGACGGCGCCCACGAAAGTGAGCGCCATGAACAGCCCGAAGAGCATTTCCGATACCCGGTCCACCGGATTGAGCACGGGCTCGCGGGCACTGCTGTCGATGATTGTCGCCGTCGGTCACTGTTAGTTGCTCAAATTAGGATTCGCCGGTTCGAACCGACGTTAGCGCCACGGCGCAGGGAATACAATAGCATCGGACTACGCGGTTCTGCTGCGGTGCGTGGATCCGAGCGCATTCGCGCAGCGACCTGGGAAATGCGGCATGAATCAATCGACGACAGGCACACCGGCAAGCCAGCCCGGCTCCAACGCGCTGCGCTTCGACATCGTCGCCGGACTCACGGCAGCGGCGGTCGTTTTGCCGAAGGCGATGGCGTACGCAACAGTCGCCGGCTTGCCCGTGGCCGTCGGCCTCTATACCGCCTTCATCCCGATGGTGGTCTACGCGCTGCTCGGCTCGTCGCGCGTGCTCAGCGTCAGTTCCACCGCAACGCTGGCGATCCTGACCGCCACGCAACTCGGACTGGTCGTGCCGGACGGCGATCGCGGCAAAGCTTGTCACGGCAACCGCCACGTTGACCGCGCTGGTCGGCGCGATGCTGCTCTGGCGAGGCTCCTGAAGCTGGGGTTCGTGGCGAACTTCATTTCCACGCCGGTCCTGACGGGATTCAAGGCGGGCATCGGCCTCGTGATCGTGCTGGACCAGCTGCCGAAGCTCCTGGGAATTCACATCGTCAAGCAAGGATTCTTCACCGATCTCTTCAGCGTCCTGCAACACGTTCCCGGGACTTCGATGATCACGCTGGCGGTGGCCGTCGCGACGTTCGCTGTGCTGATCGGCATGGAACGGCTGTGGCCGCATTCTCCGGCCCCGCTGGTCGCCGTGGGCGGCGGCATTGCCGCGTCGTGGTTCTTCGGCCTGAAGGCGCTGGGGGTGTCGACGGTGGGCCTGATTCCGCAAGGGTTCCCGTCCCTCACGCTGCCGGACCTGACGCTGATCGAGCAGTTGTCTCCGGGCGCGCTCGGGATCGCGCTGATGAGCTTCACCGAGACAATCGCGGCCGGTCGTGCCTTTGCCCGCTCCGGCGAGCCTCCTATCAACGCGAACCGCGAACTCGTCGCCACCGGGGCTGGCCAACCTGGCCGGCGCCCTGTTCGGTGCGATGCCGGCCGGAGGCGGCACGTCGCAGACGGCGGTGGTGCGTGCCGTGGGCGGGCGGTCGCAGAAGGCATCGCTGGTCACCGCGGGCGCCGCGCTGGCGACGATGCTGTTCCTGGCACCGCTGCTGGGCCTGATGCCCCACGCGACGCTGGCGGCCGTCGTCATCGTCTACTCGGTGGGACTGATCCAGCCGGCGGAGTTCCGTGCGATCCGCAGCGTGCGCACGATGGAGTTCCGCTGGGCGATGATCGCCGCGCTCGGCGTCCTGATTTTCGGCACGCTGCAAGGGCATCGTCGTGGCGATCATCGTGTCGCTGATCGGCCTGGCCAGCCAGTCCGCACATCCGCGCGTGTCCGTCATCGGCCGCAAGCGCGGTGCCGACGTGCTGCGGCCGCTGTCGCCAGAACACCCCGACGACGAGACCTTCGAGGGCCTGCTGATCGTGCGTCCGGAAGGGCGCCTCTTCTTCGTCAACGCGCCAGTACGTCGCGGAGCAGATCAACGCGCTCGTCGCGCAGCACAAGCCGCGCGTGCTGGCCGTCGACATGAGCCGCGTTCCCGACATCGAATACTCCGCATTGCAGGCGCTGATGGAGGGCGAGAAGCGCATGACCGAACACGGCACCGTCGTATGGCTGGTGGGTCTGAATCCCGGTGTCCTCGAGGTCGTCCGCCATGCCGGGCTGGACGAGAGGCTCGGCCGCGAGCGCCTGCTGTTCAACGCGCGCGCGGCCATCGAACATTACCAGTCGCTGCAGACCAAGGCGGCGCCTTAGGCGTCTGCCAGGCGCAGGCGGCAAATGCGCACGGTTCCATCTTCGGGGTCGGGCGCGACACTGAATCCGAGACGGCGCGCGAGGCGCAGCATCGGCTGGTTCACGGCGAGCACGTAGCCGTCCATCTCCGTCAATCCGCGCGCCTTCGCCGCGCCGATGAGCGCGGTCATCAGCATCGCTTGCCAGCCCGACTCCACCGAATTCGGATGCAACGGTGATAGCGAACTCGCAGCCCGCGGGGTCGTTGCCGATGAAGAAGGTCGCGCTGCCCACGATGTCGGTTCCGTCGGCCGCCGGAACCGTCGCCACGATGCCGAAGCCCGCCTCGGGAAAGGAGGCCAGCACGCGCCGCAACCGGTCGAGATCCGGCTCCTTTACGAAGCGCATGAATCGCATGTGCCGCGCATCGTCGCTCAATCGCGCAAATGCCTGCAGGAATTCTGCCTCATCCGTCGGGCGCATTGCACGGACGTGGACGGTACGACCGTCGCGCAACGCGAAATCGAATTCGGTGAAACCGGATTCCATGGTCGGCCTCTCTCGCTTCGTTCGACAGTGTAGCGATGGGTGGCCGCCGGGGCCAAGGTGCGCGCTCGACGAGTCGACAAACTCGAGGCAATGCGGTACAAATGCCGGCTGCCGGGGCCATGCCCGCTAGCCGCCGCGGGCAAGACCTTTTCCCTCCCCATTTCGTCTGGAGTATCCGCCGATGAACGCTGCGGATCGACCCGTTGTTCCGTCGCCCGCCCGACAGGCGCTCGTCTGCGTCCTGCTCGCGTCATTGCTCCCGGTCGCCGGCTGCGGCAAGGACGACAAGGGCGCCCCGACACGGCCACCGGTGGAAGTCACCGTGCTGACCGTCGCGCCGCGCGACGTGCCGGTCAGCACGGTGTTCGTCGCGCAAACGCAAAGTTCGCAGGCGGTCAACATCGCCGCGCGCGTGTCCGGTTTTCTCGACAAGCGCGTGTACGTCGAAGGCTCCGTGGTAAAGGCCGGCCAGGTCCTGTTTCGGATGGACCAGAAGCCTTTCCAGGCGCAGGTGGACGCCGCCGCCGCCGCGCTGCAGCGCAACCAGGCTGCCAACGACGTTGCGAAGTCCAACCTCGCGCGCATCAAGCCGCTTGCGCAGCAGAACGCGCTGTCGCAGAAGGACCTGGACGATGCGCAGGGGCAATACGAGCAGTCCGCTGCCGCCGTCGCCCAATCGAAGGCGCAGCTCGAGTCGGCCCAGCTCGACCTCTCCTACACGACGATCGTATCGCCGGTCGACGGCGTCAGCAGCTTCGCCGCGGTCGCCGACGGCACCTACGTCAATCCGCAGAACAGCCAGCTGACGACCGTATCCGTGCTGACGCCGATGTGGATCAACTTCAGCGTCTCCGAGAACGAGATGGAGCGGATCCGCGGCCAGGTGCAGCGTGGGCAGCTGACGCTTCCCCCGGATCGCCAGTTCATCGTGGAAATCGAGTTGGTCGACGGTTCCACGTTTCCCTACAAGGGCAAGATTACCTTCGCCGACCCGTCCTACAATTCGCAGACGGGAACGTTCCTGATTCGCGCATCGGTGGAAAACCCGAAGGGCGTGCTGCGCCCCAACCAGTTCGTGCGCACGCGGCTTCATGGTGCGATACGGCCGAACGCGATCCTCGTTCCGCAGCGCGCCGTGCAACAGGGCGCCAAGGGCCATTTCGTCTGGGTCGTGAACAAGGACGGCGAAGTCCGAGCTGCGACCCGTGGTCGTCGGCGACTGGTACGGCGACTCGCTGGTTCATTTCGCAGGGCCTCGCGGCTGGCGACCAGGTCGTCGTCGACGGCGCATTGCGGCTCGCCCCGGACTCGGCGGTGAAGGCCGCACCCTACGTTCCGAAGCCCGGAGCCGCCGAATCGTCTCCGGAGTCGACGCCGCCCGGCGCGACGCTGTCCGTGAACTTCGCGGCCGGCAAGTACACGCCAGACGCCGAAGCCATCCGCCTGCTCAAGGGATTCGCGCCCGCAATGAAGGCCGGTACCAATCCGATCGACGTAACAGGGTATGCGGATCGCACCGGCAATCACGCCGCCAACGTCGAGCTCGCCAAGCGGCGCGCGATCGCCGTGCGCGACGTGCTCGTGGCCGAAGGCATTGCTCCCGAGCGCATCCACCTCAAGGCGCCGCAGGACGTCACCGGCCCCGGCAGCGACCGCGAAGCGCGGCGCGTCGACATCGCGGCCGGCAAGTAGCCCGGGCGCCGCCGCCATGTTCTCGCGCTTCTTCATCGAGCGGCCGATCTTCGCGGCCGTCGTCGCGATCATCATCAGCCTGGCCGGCCTGGTCTCCATGGCGGTGATGCCGATCCAGCAGTACCCGACGATCACGCCGGTGCAGGTCACGGTCTCGGCGACCTATCCCGGCGCCGACTCGAAGACACTCGCCGACTCGGTCGCCGCGCCCATCGAGGCGCAGATCAACGGCGTCGACAACATGCTCTACATGTCGTCGACCAGCTCGGCCACCGGCCAGCTGACGTTGACCGTCTACTTCGCACTCGAGACCGATCCGGACATCGCCCAGGTGCAGGTGCAGAACCGGGTCAATCTGGCACTGCCGCAGTTGCCGACCGCGGTGACGCAGCAGGGCGTCTCGGTGCAGAAGAAGTCGTCGTCGATCATGATGCTGATCGGCGTGTTCGGCAAGGGCGACCGCTACAGCGCCGACTACATCGCCAACTATGCCAACGTCTACGTCCTCGATGCGCTGAAGCGCGTGCCCGGCGCCGGCCAGGCGTCGATCATGGGCGTGCCGGACCAGGCGATGCGGATATGGATGAATCCGGACCGCATGGCTTCGCTGGGCATCACGACCACCGACATCACCAACGCGATCAAGGCGCAGAACGCGCTGTTCGGCGCCGGACAGATCGGGCAGCAGCCCACCGCCGGCCCCGTCGAACTCACGTTTCCGGTCGTCACGCAGGCGCCGTTCACCGATCCGCGGCAGTACGAGCAGATCATCCTGCGCGCGAGCCAGGACGGCAGCGCCATCGTGCGGGTGGGCGACGTCGCGCGCGCCGAGGTGGGGCTGCGTCAGTACATCGTCGACTCGCAAGCTCAACGGCACGCCGACGACGTTCATCGCCGTCTACCTGCAGCCCGGCGCCAACGGCCTCAAGGTCTCGGCCGCCGTCCGCAAGACGCTGGAGGACATGAAGGCGCGCTTCCCGGAAGGGTATGGACTACGTCGTCTCGCTCGACACCAACGACTTCGTCAAGCTGTCGATCGAGGAAGTGCTCCACACGCTGCTCGAGGCGGTCGTGCTGGTCGTGCTGGTCGTCTACCTGTTCCTGCAGAGCTTCCGCACGACGATCATCTGCACGATCGCGATCATGGTCTCGCTGATCGCGACGTTCGCCGGCATGCTGGCACTCGGCTTCTCGATCAACCTGATCACGCTGTTCGGCCTGGTGCTGGCGATCGGCATGGTCGTCGACGACGCGATCGTCGTCGTCGAGAACGTCGAGCGCAACATGCACGAGCACCACCTCGCGCCGAAGGAAGCGACGATCAAATCGATGCAGGAGATTTCCGGCTCGCTGATCGCCGTCGTGCTGGTGATGGCCTCGGTGTTCATCCCGGCGGCGTTCCTGCCTGGCACAACGGGCCAGCTGTACAAGCAGTTCGCCGTGACCATCGTGATCTCGGTGGTCGTGTCCGGCTTCCTCGCGCTGACGCTGACGCCGGCGATGTGCGCGATCATGCTGAAGCACAACCCGCCGCCGCAGCGCGGCTTCTTCGCGTGGTTCAACCGCCAGGTCGACGCCGTGACCCGCGGTTTCGGGCACGCGGTCGACGTTCGTCATCAAGCGCGCGGTGATCGCGCTGGTGTTGTTCGCCGTGTTTCTCTACGCCATCTATCACCTGTTCACGGTGCTGCCGACGAGCTTCGTGCCGAACGAGGACCAGGGCTACGTGATGGCGGCGATCATCATGCCCGAGGCGGCCAGCATCGACCGCACGCAGGCCGTGGCCGAGAAGGTCGACGCGATCCTGGCGAAGACGCCGGGCGTGGCGACGCGCTCGATGATCACCGGATACAGCCTCCTGGACAGCGGCTTCAAGACCAACGCCGGCGCGTTCTTCATCACGCTCAAGGACTTCAAGGAGCGATACGACACGGTGGATTCCGCGAAGGCGCAGAACGCGCGCGCCGTGCTGATGAACCTCTACCGCGAGGCCCAGACCATCGAGCAGGCAATCGTCATCCCCGTCGCGCCGCCGCCCATTCCCGGCATCGGCACCACCGGCGGCTTCGAGTTCTGGATCCAGGACACCGGCGCCGGCGATCCGGCGCAGCTCGACCAGGTGACGCAGGACTTCCTGAAGAAGGCGCGGACCAACCCCGAGCTCACGAGCCTGTCGTCCACTTTCCGTGCCAACACGCAGCAGTTGCGCGCGGTCGTCGATCGCGACAAGGCGACGCTGCTTGGCGTCCAGGTCGAGGACGTCTACAGCGCGATCCAGGCGCAGTTCGGTTCGCTGACGGCGAGCCAGTACAACCAGTTCAGCCGTGTCTGGTGGGTGATCGTCCAGTCGGACGCCAAGTACCGGCAGGATCCCGGCGACCTGACGCGCCTGTACACGCGCTCGAAGGACGGCCAGCATGGTGCCGCTCTCCGCGCTCGTGACGACGCAGTGGGTCGCGGGGCCCGGACCTGCTGCCGCACTTCAACGGCTTTCCTGCGGCCAAGATCAACGGCAATCCGTGCGCCGGGATTCAGCTCGGGGGATGCGATCGGCGCGATGGAGGCGATCGCGAAGGAGGTCCTGCCGCCGGGCTATACGTTCGCGTGGTCCGGGCTCGCCTTCGAGGAGAAGAAGTCGGGCGGCACGTCGATGATCGCGTTCGTGTTCGGCCTCATCATCGTGTTCCTGGTGCTCGCCGCGCAGTACGAATCGTGGACGCTGCCGGGCGCGGTGATGTCCGCCGTGCCTTTCGGCATCCTCGGCGCGCTCGCGACCAACTGGACTCGCGCGGCCTCGAGAACGACGTCTACTTCCAGATCGGCCTGCTGGTGCTGATCGGACTGGGCGCCAAGAACGCCGTGCTGCGCGTGTCCGCCGCCGTCGAATTCCGCCACCAGGGCAAGTCGATCATGGAGGCGACGGTCCTGGCCGGCGAGCAGCGGCTGCGACCGATCATCATGACGTCGCTTGCGTTCGCGATGGGCTGCCTGCCGCTCGCGCTGGCGATGGGCGCCGGCGCCAATGCGCGGCACTCGATCGGCACCGGCATCATCGGCGGCATGCTCGGCGAGACGACGCTCGCGATGCTGTACGTGCCGCTGCTCTTCTACCTGTTCGACCAGCTCGAAGACAGAGCGAAGGCACGCGCCGGCGGCAACGGGGCGGCGCGTCCGCCGACGGCGATGCCGCGGCGTTGCCGCCGACAGCGCCGGCACGCGCCGACGGGCGGGCACTGAGCATGGAGAAGACACTTCCATCGCCGCCCTCGCCGCTTCCGCACTTGCTCGCCGGCTGCTGCGATCGGGCCCGACTACGCGCGCCCGAAGGTGGACGCGCCCGCCGCGTTCCGCTTCGAGCCCGCGGCGGTCGCCGACACCGCCAACACCGCATGGTGGAAGCAGTTCGGCGACCCGGTGCTCGACGCAGCTGATCGACGAGGCGCTCGCCGAACAACCTCAACGTCAAGGTCGCCGCCGCCAACGTCGAGCAGGCGCTGGCGGTGATCACGCAGACGCGCTCGGCGCTGTTCCCGCAGGTCGGCTACTCGGGCATCGGCGAGCGGGCGCGCGTTCGCCGAAACCGGCGTCGTCGCGGTCATTCCGAATTATCCCGAATCCGCAGACGGCGTACCAGGCGCTGCTGCACGGCCAGCTGGGAGATCGACCTGTGGGGACGCATCCGGCGCCTGTCCGAGTCCGCGCGCGCCAACCTGCTCGCGACCGACGAGGCGCGCCGCGGCGTGATCCTGACGCTGGTCAGCACGGTCGCCAGCGACTACCTAACGCTGCGCGGGCTGGACGAGCAGCTGGTGATCGCGAAGAGCACGCTCGGCACGTACGACGAATCGGTGAAGCTGTATCAGCTGCAGTTCAAGTACGGACAGACGTCGCAGATGAACGTCGCGCAGGCGCAGTCGCAGTACGAGACTGCCGCCGCGCAGATCCCGCAGATCGAGTCGCAGATCGCACAGACCGAGAACGCGCTGTCGGTGCTGCTCGGCCGCAACCCTGGCCCGATCCCGCGCGGCAAGTCGATCGACGATCTCGCGCTGCCGACGGTGCCGGCGGGCGTGCCCTCGACGCTGCTCGAACGCCGGCCCGACCTCATGCAGGCCGAGGAGAACGCTGATCGCGGCCAACGCGCAGATCGGCGCCGCGAAGGCGCTCTATTTCCCGACGATCTCGCTGACCGGCGCGCTGGGCTGTTCGAGCGCCGACCTGTCCAACCTGTTCAAGGGGCCGACGCGGATGTCTGGAGCTACGCCGGGCAGGTGATCGGGCCGATCTTCACGTTCGGCGCCGTCAGCGGCCAGGTGGCGCAGTCGGAGGCCGCGCAGAAGGCGGCGCTGCTCAACTACCAGCTCTCGATCCAGAACGCGTTCGCCGACGTCGACAACGCGCTGGTGGCCAACCAGAAGCTGAAGGAGCAGCTGGCGGCGCAGGAGCGCCTGGTCGCGGCGCTGAAGGATTACGCGCGCCTGGCCAAGCTGCAGTACGACGGCGGCTACACGTCCTACTACGACCGTGCTGCAGGCCGAGCAGTCGCTGTTTCCCGCCGAACTCGACGCTCGCCGCCGTGCGCGCGTCGGTGTTCTCGTCGGCCGCCAACACGTACAAGGCCATGGGTGGCGGCTGGATCACCGCGGCGGACACGACTCACCACGGGCGCCCCGCCGACGCCGGCCAGCGAGCTCGGTACCGGACCGCCGCCGCTGTTCTGATCCGGCGCGGCGCTGCCTACTTCGCCGGCAACGCCGCGGCCGCCAGGTCCCGCGCCAGTTCCGCGAGAATATCCGACAGCGCGCCGTTGAGCGCGGTCACGAACGCATCGGTGCTCGACCCGGCGAACGCCACGCGCCTCGCGTAGGCTCGCGACCACACCGGCGCGCTCGCGCCGCCGTCGTCGCGCGACAGGAAATACGTGATCTCCAGCACCGCCGCCGGCTTGGCGGGATCACGCGCATCGGCGTGCAGCGTGCCGACGAATCCATCGAGGACCCAATCCGAATCGACGACGATTCCCGGCCGCGTCACAACGGTGAACACCTTGCCGCGGAGGAGCGCCTGCGCCGTCGCGTCCGCGATCATCACGCCCGGCGGCACGAAGAACTCGTGATAGAAATCGGCATCGTAGGCGAATTCCGAATTGCGCACGACGAACGACCGGCCGCGGAATGGCGCGGCGACATTGACCGTGCCGACGCGCATCGTGCCCGCCTGCGCTTTGGCGACGGGCGCGGGAAACGCAGGATCGAGCAGGTAGCGTCTGCTTGACCGGCGCGGGTCGCGTAAGGCTGCAGCCCGCGGCGAGCATGGCCGCGGCGAGGAGCACCATCAGGGTCGCGCGGCGGACGGGCTGCGTCGGGTCGGAAAGCAGGCGAAGGATTCATGGCTTGCGCTCCAGCGGAGACGGCGGCGCGCCGAAGAACAGGTTCGCCGGATAGCGCTTGGTCTCCTCGGTCAGGTCGCGCAGGTTGTCGGTGATCTGGCGCAGATTCTCGAGCGATCGTCGCAAGGTCGGTCTCGCCGCCGCCCGACGAGGCGGTCGACGCGCGTCATCGAGCGCTCCATGTTGGTGAGCGCCCTCGCGAGCTTCGGATCCGACGACCAGTTCCTTGACCCGCGCCATGGCCGCCGCCGGCATCGTCGGGCAGCTTCTGCAGCGCCGGGTTGGTCAGCATCTTCTTCAACTCGGCGTTGGATGCGCGCAATTCGCCCAGAAGCGCCACGCTCTCGTCGGAAAGCTTCTTCGCCGCGATGCTGTCGAGCGTGCTCTCGACCTTGTTGAGGACGCGCACGCTGCGCTCGGACAGCGCCTTCGTATCGAGGGCGTCGATGCGATTGTTGGTCGTGACCATCAACCGGTTGAGATTGGCCAGCGTCCCTTCGATGTCGAGCTTGTGCAGGCGTTCGATGATTTCGCTGGCGGCGTTGACGAAGGTCGGCACCGTCGACGGCGCGCTGGGGATGTACACGTTGTCGGGCTTCCAGTCGATCTCGAGCAGCGGTGGCGGCGGATCCACGTAGTCGATCTCGAGGAAATTGGTGCCGGTGATCCCCTGCGGCGCAAGCCGCATCCGCAGGCCCTTTTCGACTTCCATCCTGGCGGTGTTTTCGTCGGTGAGGTCGCCGGTCGCCACGCGGCCGCCGAGCAGCCTCGGTTCGATCTGCGCTTCGACGAGGATGAATCGCGCGCGCTGCGACATCGGCCGGTCCTGCTGGTACTTGTTGTACGTGAAGCCGATCTTGGTGACGTCGCCGATGACCACGCCGCGGTACTTGAGCTTGGAGCCGACATCCAGGCCCTGCACCGACTCGTTGAAATACGTTTCGATGGTGAGCTTGGGCTGGAACCAGCGGCCGGATCCGACCACCACCAGCAGCAGCACGCCGGCGATGACGGCCCCGATGACGAACAGGCCCAGCTTGAAGTAGTTGGCTTTGAGGCTCATCAGGCGGTTGCGGGCTCGGCTTCGCGGCGGAAAAATGCGCGGACGCGCGGGTCACTGCTTTCGTCGCGCAGCCGGCGTGGATCGCCCTCGGCAATGATACCTTTGGCGCGCCGGTCGAGCAGGATCACGCTGTCCATGGCAACGAAAGTGCTGCCCAGGTCGTGCGTGACGATCACGAACGTCACGCCCAGGTTGTCCGCCAGGCGCCGGATGGTGGCGTCGAGAGACGCCGCGGTGATCGGGTCGAGGCCGGACGACGGCTCGTCGAGGAACAGGATCGACGGGTCGAGCGCCATGGACCGCGCGATACCGGCGCGCTTTTGCATGCCGCCCGACAGTTCGGCCGGCATGTGCCCGGTGAACGCCTCGAGGCCGACCAGCTCGAGCTTCATTCGCGCGATGAGGTCGACGGCATCGTCGGGAAGGTCGGTCCAGACTTCCAGCGGCAGCCGCGTGTTTTCCAGCAGCGTCATCGAACCGAACAGCGCACCGGACTGGTACATGACGCCGAACTTGCGCCGGATCGCGAGCAAGTCGGCACCGTCGGCGGTGACGATGTCCGTGCCGTCGATCCACGCCTGTCCCGCAAGCGGCGGCAGCAGCCCGATCATGTGCTTCAGCAGCGTGCTCTTGCCGCAGCCCGATCCGCCGAGGATGCCGAACACCTGCCCGCGCCTGACCTCGAAGTTGACGTTCTCCAGGATGGCCGGGAAGCCTTCGTAGCCGGCGTCCATGGCAACCACGCGGATGATCGGGTCACCGTTCAGCCGCTCCAGTTCATATGTTGAGCATGTAATACACGACGGCGAAGATGCCGTCGACGACGACCAGCAGGATGATGCCCGAGACGACGGCCTTGGTCGCGGAATCGCCGACGGCGGAAGCGCCCGCCCCCGTCTGCAGGCCGCGCAGGCAGCCGATGCCGGCGACCAGGATGGCGAACACGAAGGACTTGACGAATCCGGCCAGGAAGTCGGTCATCGTGACCGCGGTGTCGACCTCCTTCAGGAACGCGACGATCGGAATCGAAAACGTCGTCATCGTGATCGCGCCACCGATCAGCCCGACCAGGTTCGCGAACAGCGTCAGCAGCGGCGTCATCAGCAACGCGGCGATGACGCGCGGGGTGACCAGGAACCGCACGGGGTCGAGGCCCATCGTCGTCAGCGCGTCGACCTCCTGGTTGACGCGCATCGTGCCGATTTCCGCGGCGAACGCTGCGCCGGAACGGCCGGCAAGCAGGATCGCGGTCATCAACGGCCCCAATTCGCGCAGCATCGATAGTCCGATCAGGTCGGCCACGAAGATCTCGGCGCCGAAGCGCTTCATCGGCACGGCCGACTGGAAAGCCAGGATCATGCCGAGCAGGAAGGAGATCAGCGCGACGATGGGCAACGCATCGGCGCCGACCTGTTCGCAAATGCGCCATACGTCGCGCCACCGCACCGACGCCGGATTGCGGAAGGCGTACGCGAGCGCGGCGGTGGTCTCGCCGACGAACGTGACCTGTGTGCGGATGTCGCCCCACACCGTGTACGCCGCGCGCCCGATCTCCTCGACCGCCGGACCGCGCGGCGGCTCGGGGTCGAGATCGTGCTCGAGCACGCCGGGGTCGAATTGCTTGAGCAGGACCTCGAAGGCCGGCTTCAGGTTCGCGATCTCGACCTGCGGTTCGCGCGGATGCCGGAGCAGGTCGACGAAGAGCGCGATGCCGGCGCCGTCGCAGTAATCGACGCCGCTCGCATCGACGACCACGCGCCGGGCCGGCACGTCGGCGACCGCGCGCCGCACCGAATCCCACAACGTCGTGACCGACTCGGAATCCAGGCGCCCCGACAGGGCGAGCACGCGGCCGCCGTCGGAAGCGTCGGAAATCGCCAGGACCGCGCTGGTCATGACTTGTCCGGCGAATCAGGGATTGACGAGCTCGAGCTGGTTGCCGGAGACGCGGACGCGATCGCCTTCCTGCACGTACGGCTCGTACGAGAGGTTCACGACGCGCGGCGGCGGACCGCTGTCCATCTTGACCGTGACCTCCCAGCGCTGCCGCTGGTACGCATTGGGCTTCTGCGCGTACGCGGCGCCGCCGGCGGCGCCGACCACGACCATGCCGCGATTGGTGAAGCCGGGACCGATCGACAGCATCGTCGCGCTTCCCGTTGTCCACCCGGACCGCCGCCCATGGCGCTCGCCTCGGGAACCGACCCGAGCGGCGTCCACTCCTGCCGCTGGCTCACCGGCGTGATCGACTGCACGACGCCGCAGTTGGCGCACGCCGCGTCGGCCGGCTTGATCTGCGCCGATGCGGGAACCGCCGCCGCGGCGGCGAAGGCAAGCAATGCAAAGTGGATAGCGCGTGCCATCAGTCCGGAAGCGAATTGAGATAGAACATGGCGTTGAGCAACGGTCCCGGCTGGCCGAGCGGCGCCAGCCACTTCACGTACACGGCATCGATTTCGCCCGACTTGTACGCGCCGACGAGCGCGCGGTTGACGGCCAGGCGGAAATCGGGATCGTCGCGGCGCACCACCAGCGCATAGGGCTCGAACGAAAAATCCTGATTGATGAGCTCGAGTTCGTCGTTGCCCTGCGCGAGCTTGATCCCGGCCAGCACCACGCGGTCCGACGCATAGGCATCGACCTTGCCAGCCAGCAGCAGCGCCGCGCCCTCCCCGCTCGTCTTGACCGGAACGAACTCCGCGGTCACGGCGATGACCTTGAGCGCCCGCTGCAGCGCGGGCTCGGTGGTCGTGCCCGGAATGACGGCGATCTTCCTGCCCTTGAGGTCGGTGAGTCGCGTCAGGTGATCCTTTTCCCTCACCAGCACGCCGCCGCCGTCGACGAATATGGGCACCGAGAAGTCGACGCGTTCCATCCTGGACAGCGTGATCGTCGTGGTGCCGCATTCCGCATCGGCTTGACCCGAAGTCACCGCGTCGAGGCGATTGGCGGCGTCGACCGCTCGCCACTCGACCTTGAGCGCAGGGACGGCGAGCGCCTTGCCGATGGCCACTGCCACCTTTTCGCACAACTCGACCGAGTAGCCCTGGGGCCGCCCGTTGCGCGCCTTGAACGAGAAAGGCGCCGCTCCGTCGCGGTAGGCGAAGGTCACGGTGCCGCTGGCCTTGATCCGGTCCAGCGTCGGCGACGCCGCAGCGGCAACGCCGACGATGCCCGATGCCGCAACGGCACAGAGGAAGAGACGCAGCGAAGTATGGGCGGTGGGCAAGGGTCGCGAAGGCAGGCAATTTCGGGTGGAGTCTAGCATGCTGAACGTGCCTGATTTCGCTGTGGCAGGCGCATGTCGGATGGGTGTAACATGTTGAAGTTACGTCAGTCGTACATCTCGAGGAGACTTCCATGAACAAGGCAATCAAACGCATGACCGCTGCAGCATTCGTCGTGCTGGCATCGGCGGCATTGCTGGCCGCGCCGGCGCAGGCGCAATCCGACCAGCAGAAACTGGTCAATGAAGCGAGCACATCGCTGTCGAACTTCCTGCGCGATCCCGACATGAGCTGGCTGCAAGGCAACATCGGCCGGGCGAGGGCCGTACTGATCGCTCCGTCGATCGCCAAGGCCGGATTCATCTTCGGCGGTTCGGGCGGACGCGCCGTCCTGCTCGCACGTGACCCGGCGACGGGCAAATGGGCCGGCCCGGTGTTCTACACGATGGCGACGGCGAGCGTCGGCTTCCAGGCCGGCGTTTCGGTTTCCGAGAATGTGACCTTGGTGATGACCGAAAAAGCGCTCAATTCGTTGATGTCCAGTTCGGTCAAGGCGGGCGCGGATGCGAGCGTCGCCGCAGGCCCAGTCGGGGCCGGCGCCAAGTCGGACGTCGTTGCCGACCTGGTGACGTTCAGCCGCGCCAAGGGCGTGTACGGCGGCCTCAATCTCGACGGAACCGTGATCGCGGTTTCCAACGACTGGAACAAGGCGTACTTCGGCAAGGACGTGCTGCCGCCGGACGTCCTGATCCGCATGAGCGTGCACAACAAGCAGGCCGATCCGCTGCTGGCCCAGGTGACCAAGGCCACCAAGAAGTAGCAGTTCGGCCGTTCGCGTTTCCGGACGAGGGCTCCCGCGGGAGCCCTTTCCTTTTGGCGGATTTGGCAGCCCACTCGCCGGCAACGCTCGCCGCATCCCGCTCGAATGGGGATGCTGGCAGAATGGCCACGCGTCTGCGCCTTGTCCGGACCTGACGAAACCTCGCATGGCTCCCGCCGGAATGAACGATACCGCTTCCAACTCGACGCCGCGCCTGCGGCTTTCCGGCATCACCAAGGTCTATCCATCGGTCGTCGCCAACGAAGGCATCGACCTCGCCGTGCTGCCCGGGGAGATTCACGCGGTGCTGGGCGAGAACGGCGCCGGCAAGTCGACGCTGATGAAGATCATCTACGGCGTCGTCCAGGCCGATGAAGGGACGATCCTCTGGGAAGGCCGCGAAGTCGCCATCGCCAGCCCCGCCGATGCACGGCGCCTTGGCATCGGCATGGTCTTCCAGCATTTCTCGCTGTTCGAGACACTCACCGTCGGCGAGAACATCGCGCTGGCGCTCGAGGCGCATCGCGCCGGCGCCGCCCTGCCCGCGCGCATTCGCGAAGTCTCGACCCGGTACGGACTCCCGCTCGACCCGCATCGTCCCGTCTACTCGCTGTCCGCCGGCGAGCGGCAGCGCGTCGAGATCGTCCGATGCCTGCTGCAGGAACCGCGCCTGCTCATCATGGACGAGCCGACGTCGGTGCTGACGCCGCAGGCCGTCGACAAGCTCTTCGAGACGCTGCGCCAGCTCGCCGCGGAAGGCTGCAGCATTCTCTACATCAGCCACAAGCTCGACGAGATTCGCGCGCTCTGCCACAAGGCCACGGTGCTGCGCTCCGGGCGCGTCACCGGTGAGTGCGATCCGCGCCGCGAGTCGTCGTCATCGCTCGCGCGCATGATGATCGGCAGCGACCTTCCGCATCCGCGCCATCGCGACGCGCACGTCGGCGAGCCGGCGCTTGTGGTCTCTGGTCTGACTCTGCCCGCCGACGATCCTTTCGGCACGTCGCTCGAGGAAATCGACCTGTGCGTGCGCGCAGGCGAGATCGTCGGCATCGCCGGCGTGTCCGGCAACGGCCAGAACGAACTGATGGCGGCGCTGTCCGGGGAACGCATGCTCGCGGACGCAAGCACCGTGACGATCCTGGGCACCGCGGCGGGCCGACTCGATGCCGCGCAGAGGCGCGCCCTGGGGCTCGCCTTTGTTCCGGAAGATCGCCTGGGCCGGGGCGCCGTTCCCGAGATGACGCTGGCGGACAACGCGCTGCTCACCGCGCATCGCAAGGGAATGGTCAGGCACGGATTCATCCGCGAAGGCGTGACGCGCCACTACGCCGTCGCCACGATCGCGGCCTTCGGCATCAAGGCGAATGGTGCGAATGCCGTGGCGCAGAGCCTGTCCGGAGGCAACCTGCAGAAGTTCATCGTCGGGCGCGAGATGCGGCAGCGGCCCAAGGTGCTGATCGCCGCGCAGCCGACGTGGGGCGTCGATGTCGGCGCCGCCGCGCAGATAAGGCAGGCGTTGCTCGACCTGCGCGACTCCGGCGTCGCGATTCTGGTCGTTTCCGAAGAACTGGACGAGTTGTTCGAGATCTGCGACGGCCTCGCGGTGATCGCGCGCGGGCGCCTGTCCGAAGTGAAGCGGCTGCGCGAAACCAGCGTCGAGGAAATCGGCGTGTTGATGTCCGGAACGCTCGCCCAGCCCGCCGGATGCTGAAGCTCGAAGCGCGCCCCGAGCCGTCGCGTGTCGCCGGCTGGCTGTCGCCGCTGCTCGCCGCCGCGGCGACGGTCGTCGTCGGCTTCGTCCTGTTCACCGTCCTCGGCAAGAATCCGTGGCTCGCCTTCCACGCGTTCTTCATCAAGCCATTGACGACGCAGTACGGCGTCGGCGAACTGCTGCTCAAGGCGACGCCGCTGATGCTGATCGCCGTGGGGCTCGCCGCCGGCTATCGCGCCAACGTCTGGAACATCGGCGCGGAAGGCCAGCTGACGATGGGCGCGATCTTCGGCGGAGGCGTTGCGCTCTGGTTTCAGGAGTCGACGTCGCCGTTGCTGCTGCCGGCGATGCTGCTCGCGGGCGTTGCCGGAGGCATGCTGTGGGCGGCGATCCCCGCGTTCCTGCGCACGCGCTTCAACGCCAACGAAATCCTGACGTCGCTGATGCTGGTCTACGTCGCGACGCTGACGCTGTCGCTGCTGGTGCATGGCGCGTGGCGCGATCCGGAAGGCTTCAACTTCCCGCAGTCGCGGATGTTCGGCGATGCCGCGCTGCTGCCCATCATCATGCCGGACACGCGCCTCAACATCGGGTTGCCGCTGGCGCTTGCCGTCGTCGCGATGGCGTGGCTCTTCATGCGCAGGAGCCTGGCCGGCTTCCAGATGCGCGTTGCGGGACTTGCCCCGGCGGCGGCGATCTACGCGGGAATCTCCTCTCGCCGCACCATATGGCTGGGCATGCTGATCGGCGGCGCGTGCGCCGGGCTTGCCGGTGTCGGCGAAGTAGCCGGTCCGCTGGGCCAGCTGCTGCCGTCGGCATCGCCTGGCTATGGCTTCGCCGCGATCATCGTCGCGTTCGTCGGCCGCCTGCATCCGCTGGGCATCGTGTTCGCCAGCCTGCTGATGTCGCTGCTCTACCTGGGCGGCGAATCGGCGCAGATCAACCTGGCCATGCCGTCCGCCGTCACCGGTTTGTTCCAGGGCACGCTGCTGTTCTTCCTTCTCGCCGCCGACGTCTTCATTCACTACCGCCTTCGCGTTGCGCATGGCCCGGCGCGCGGCGCAGGGCTCCTGGATCCGCACTGATGGATCACGTGGCGCAGCTGATCGTGCTCACGCTCGCGGCCGGCACGCCGCTCGTGTACGCGGCGCTCGGCGAACTGGTCACGGAAAAGTCCGGCGTGCTGAACCTTGGCGTGGAAGGCATGATGCTCGCAGGCGCCGTCACGTCGTTCATCGTCGCGGCGACCACGCACTCCGCATGGCTCGGTGTGGCCGCGGGCATGGCGGCGGGCGCCGCGCTGTCGCTCATCTTCGGCGTGCTCACGCTGTCGCTGATGGCGAACCAGGTGGCGAGCGGCCTCGCGCTGTCGCTGTTCGGCATCGGTCTGTCGGCGTTCGTCGGGCTCGACTACGTCAGCGTGGTCATCGACCCGATCACGCCGCTGGACATACCTGTCCTCACGAACCTGCCGGTGGTCGGCAAGTTGCTGTTCGGCCACAACCCGCTGGTCTACCTGTCCATTGTCCTGCTCGTGGCGATCCAGTGGTTCCTGTACCGTACACGCGCCGGGCTCATCGTCCGCGCGGTCGGCGAGTCGCCGCAATCGGCGCACGCGATCGGCTTCCCGGTCGCGCGCATCCGGTACTGCGCCGTGATGTTCGGCGGCGCGTGTGCCGGCTTGGGCGGCGCGTACATGGCCGTCGCGTACACGCCGCTGTGGGTGGAGGGCATGACGGCGGGTCGCGGCTGGATCGCACTGGCGCTCGTCGTATTCGCCACCTGGAAGCCGTGGCGGATCCTGGCCGGCGCCTATCTCTTCGGCGGCGTCACGCTCGCGCAGTTCCAGGCGCAGGGCATCGGCGTGGACATACCCTCGCAATACCTGTCGATGCTGCCGTACCTGGCCACCATCGTCGTGCTGGCGATCATCTCGCGCGATGCCGCCGCGATCCGCCTCAACGCGCCCGCCTCGCTCGGCAAGCCGTTCCATCCCGATTCCTAGAAGTGCCCCGGTCGCCGCTCGGTGGCGCAATATTGACCACGGTTACGGAATGGTCGACACTGCGCTGCGGTTGCGCGCCGCTGATACCCCCTGGTTCACCGTGACCTTAGCGCCGTCACTACTCCGAAGGCCCGTCTCGTGAGCAACCTGCTGCCGATGCACCCTCCGCTGTCTACGCTCGACGAGGATGCATGGGATGACCTGCTCAACTTCATCGAGGAGCGCCGCGTCATCCCGATCATCGGGCCGGAGCTGCTCACGGTCGAGACCGACACCGGCCCGCGGCTCCTGTACGAATGGATCGCGGAGAAGCTCGCCGCCAAGCTCAGCGTCGACACGACGCAGCTTCCGCAGCCGTACACGCTCAACGACGTCGTCTGCTGGTTCCTGTCGTCGCGCGGCCGCCGCGAGGAGGCGTATACGCGGCTGCGCAGCATCCTGCGCGAAGCCAATTTCGCTCCGCCGCTGGCGCTGCGCCGGCTGGCGCAGATCACCGACTTCGACCTCTTCGTCACCACGACGTTCGATCCGCTGCTCGAGACAGGCCATCAACGCCGAGCGCTTCGGCGGCGCGCAGTCCACCGAGGTCATCGCCTATGCGCCCAACCGCGTCGCCGATCTCGCGACGGAGCGCGAGGCGTTCCAGCGCCCGGTCGTCTACCATCTGCTCGGCCGGCTCTCGGCATCGCCGACCTACGTCATTTCGGATGAGGACACGCTCGAATTCATCTGCGCGCTGCAAAGCGAGCACCTGACGCCGGAAAAGCTGTTCCACGAACTCGAGCACAACCACCTGCTGTTCATCGGCAGCAGCTTCACCAACTGGCTCGCGCGCCTCTTCCTGCGCATGGCCAAGCGCCGCCGCCTGTCCGATCCGCGCGACGTCGGCGAGGTGCTTGCCGACAACCATTCCGGCAAGGACGGCCGGCTGATGGCCTTCCTGCAGCAGGTCAGCGTGCGCACGCGCATCTACAGCGGCGCGGAGAACTTCGTCAACGAGCTGCACCGCCGCTGGCTGATCCGCAGCAAGCCTGGCGAAGTCATTCCGCTGCACGCGGCGCCGCAGCGCTTCCTGCCGCCCGAGCACGAAATGCCGGACAACGCCGTCTTCATCAGCTATGCGCGCGAAGACCTGGCCGCCGTGCAGAAGATGAAGGCCGGCTTCGACGCGGCGGGCATCAAGACCTGGTTCGACCTGGATCGCCTGGAAGGCGGCGACGACTACGACCGCAAGATCCAGCGCAACATCGCCCGCTGCTCGTTCTTCATTCCGGTGGTCTCGGCGACGACGCAGCGCCGGCTGGAAGGGTTCTTCCGCCGCGAATGGAGTTACGCCATCGACCGTACGCGCAACATCGCCGATGGCGCCATCTTCATCCTGCCGGTGTGCATCGACGACACCGACAGCGGCGCGGCGCAGGTGCCGGACAAATTCCGCGCCGTGCATTTCACGCGCCTTCCCGGCGGCGAAGTCTCGCCGGAATTCGCGCAGCGCATTCAGCGACCTGCTGTCGTCCCGATGAACGATTCGACCGCAGCGCCCGCAACCGACGACACCCGGTTGGCCGTCGACGCCCTGCACCCGTGGCTCGGCCTGGCCTCCTACACCGAGGAGACGCGCGGCTACTTCTACGGCCGCGAGGAGGAAGTCGGCGAGCTCGGCCGCCGCGTCCAGCGCAAGCTGCTGACGATCCTGTTCGGCCAATCGGGCCTGGGCAAGACGTCGATCCTGCGCGCGGGCATCGTCCCGCGGCTGCGGCCGGATGGCTACTGCCCGGTCTACGTACGCATCGACTATTCGCCCGAATCGCCGGTCCCGACCGAACAGATCAAGCAGGCGATCTTTCGCGCAACTCAGGCCGCCGGCGCGTGGTCGCAACCGGGCACCGCCGTGTCGGGCGAGTCGCTGTGGGAATTCCTGCACCACCGCGACGACGTGCTGCGCGACGCGTCCGGGAAGACGCTGATCCCGCTGCTGATCTTCGACCAGTTCGAGGAATTGTTCACGCTCGCGCAGAGCGACGAATTCGGTCGCCAGCGCGCCGCGCAGTTCGTCGAGGACCTGGCCGACCTGGTCGAGAATCGCGCGCCCAAGGCGCTCGAGGCGAAGATGGACGAGGACGAGTCCGCCGTCGAGCAGTTCGACTTCACGCGCAGCGACTACCGAATCCTGATCGCGCTGCGCGAGGATTACCTGGCGCACCTCGAGGGCCTCAAAGGCAAGATGCCGTCGATCTCGCAGAACCGGATGCGGCTGGCCCGCATGACCGGCGCGCAGGCGCTGAGCGCGGTGTTGAAGCCGGGCGGCAAGCTCGTGTCCGAGGAGGTGGCCGGTTCCATCGTGCGTTTCGTCGCCGGGGGCGCCGAACTCGCCAACGCCGAGGTCGAGCCCGCGCTGCTGTCGCTCATCTGCCGCGAGCTCAACAACGCGCGCATCGCGCAAGGTCGCCCCGAGATTTCCGCGGACCTGCTGGCCGGCTCGCGCGACACCATCCTGTCCGAATTCTACGAGCGCGCGCTGGCCGACCAGCCCGCCGGAGTACGCCAGTTCATCGAGGACAACCTGCTCACCGAGTCCGGGCCATCGCGAAAGCCTCGCCGAGGAGCGCGTGCAGAAAGGCCTGGCGGCCGCCGGCGCGCCGGCCGATGCGCTGGCCACGCTCGTCAACCGGCGGCTGCTGCGCATCGAGGAGCGGCTCGACGTGCGCCGCGTCGAGCTGACGCACGACGTACTGACCGGTGTCGTCCGCGCCAGCCGCGACGTGCGGCTGGAACGCGAAGCGCAAGCGACGAAGCCGAACGGAAGCTTGCCGCGCAGCGCGAACGCGAGCTGGCGACGCGCAAGGCGCTGGTCCGCGCGCGGCAGATCGCGGCCGTGTGCGCGGTGCTGGCCATCGGCGCGGCGGCGAGCGCGATATTCGGCTACATGAGCATGAAGCGCGCGCAGGAAGCCGAGGCGAAGTCGGAGCAGACACGCCTGATGGCCGAACAGGCGCGCGGCGAGTCCGAAAAGCTCGTCGTCTACCTGCTCGACGATTTCTACCTCGAATTGGCGCCGGTCGGTCGGCTCGACATCGTCGGCGCGCTGGCCAAGCGTGCGCTCGACTACTACAACGCGCTGCCTGCGGCACTGCGCACGCCGCAGACCGAGCGCAACCGCGCGCTGGCGCTGGTGCGCTACGGATCGGTTCTGCGTACCCAGGCGCGGCTCGACGAAGGCAACAAGGCCATCGACGAGGCCGTCAAGGTGCTGGGGGCGATGCGCGAGCAGGGGGATCTGTCGGAGGCTACGGCCATCGGCCTCGCGTTGGGCCTGAGCACCAAGGCCCGGCTGGGCTCGAGCGTCGACAACGACGACAAGGCGCTGGCGACCAGCGCGCGTGCGGTCGACGTCCTCAAGCCGCTGGCGACAGCGCCGAATGCATCGGTTGCTCTGCGCCGCGCATATGGTGAAGTTCTCAACATGCACGGCTTCCTGCAGCGGAGCGTGCAACAGGAAGCTGCGGTCGCCACGCTCGAGGAAGCTCGCGCGGCGTACCGGTCGATCGACGATCTCGCGCTGACCGACCTGGCGTCGGCCGCCGGCTATGCCGAATCGTCGTCCTGGCTGGTCCAGACGCATGCGCAGTTCGGACGCAGCGAGGAGGCGAAGCGCGCCAGCCAGGAGGGGCTTGCGGTTGCGGAGAAGGTGCTCGACAAACGCCCCGGCCACATGCAGGCGCTGCGTGCCCAGGCGCTTTCCACTTCGCCACTGGCGGGCCTGCTCGCCGACGAAATGCATCTCGCCGAGGCGCTGGCCATGGTGAACACGACGCAGCGCGCGTGGGGAGAGTTCGTGCGCCTTGACCCGGGCAACGTCATCTCGTGGAACAACCTGGCGGTGTCGCATTTCATCAAGGCGAACATTCAGGAGGCCATGGGACGTGCGGGCGACGCTGCGGCCACCTGGCGCTCCACGGAGGCATTCGCGAGCCGGGCGCCACCCAGCGCGATGACGGCGAACAACCTGGCTCTTCATGCCTTCCGGCTGGCCGCATTGGAGGCGCAGCGCGGACACCAGCGGGAAGCCGTAGCGGCGTTGGCGCTGGGCGCGTCGCACAGCGAATGGATTTCCAAGAACACCGCTCAAGGTTCGTGGAACGCGCTGTCGCGGCCGGTCTACCGCAGGATCTGGCCGGTGGCGGTTGCGGAAGCCCTGGGTGACTATCGTTCGGCACTCGAGCAGGGCCGAACTTTGGCGCCGGAACTCGACCAGCTCAAGCCGCCTCAGGGTTCCGAACAGCAAGGTTATTTGTTTAGCCGCATCATCCTGCACACGTCGATGGCGATTTCGGCGTATGAGCTCGGCGATTTTCCCGCCGCCGACCGCGAGATTACGCAGGTGATGCAAGCCCGCGATCTGGTGGGCGACAAGGACCTTGGCTCCGTCCGCGGGGGTGTTGCGGAGCGCACGTTCGCCGCGCTCGTGAAGATTCGATTGAACCAGCCGGAGGCAGCGCGCGCGCTCATCGTGCCGGCGCTTAAATTTCAACGTGAGCTGGCGCCACGCAATGTCGACGATCCGAGCCAGCGCGTGGACCTTGCCGCCGCGCTCTATGTCGCGGCACTGGCAGGGGTCGGCGATCCGGCCACGCAACTCGCCGAGGCCGCCGCGCTGGTCGACAAGCTGCCCACGGAGATGAAGGGGCTGAAATACGTCGGGGACTGGCGCGGTCGCATCGCCGAAGAGCAGAAGAGCCGGCGCAAGTAGGCGCTCGACAGCATTTGGCGCGTCGCCGCGCACGCTCCGGAATCTACCCATCCAGAACGATCGACCAGGCGCGGAGACCGGGCGTTGATTGACATTGCAGCGACGATTCGCGAAGCGCTCGACACCGGCCTCAACCTGCAGGCGCTCGACCTGGCGCGCAGTGCGTCGTCCGGCGACGCGAAGTCCGCCGAGATTCAGTACCTCGGCGTGCTGGCGTCGGCGCGCATGGGCGCCGTCGACGAAGCGGAAAAGTCGCTGGCGAAGATCGACCGCGAAGCGCTCGGCAATGGTCCGCTCGCCGTCGACGTGTGGAGCCTGGCCGGCAGGATCGCCAAGGAACGATTCGCTGCGGCACGCGACAGGTCGGGCTCGGCCGCACGCCAATATGCCGCACGAGCCATCGAGAACTACAGCCATGCGCACGCCATCAGCGGAGACGCGTACCCCGCCGTCAACGCCGCCACGATGGCGATGCTCGCGGGCGACACGGCGCTGGCGCAGCGGCTCGCGCAGCACGCTCTTGCCGCGCCGGGGGGGGCGAATGATTACTGGCGCCATGCCACCGCGGGCGAGGCGCTGCTCGTCCTCGGCCGCGTCGACGAGGCCCACGTCCGCTATGCCGAAGCGTATCGGCTAGCGGGCCAACGGCACGGCGACATCGCGTCCATGCGCCGCCAGTTGCTGTTGATGGGAACCGCCGCGGCCAGCGAACTGGCGGCGGAAATACTGCCCCCGCCGCAGGTGATCGCCTTCTCCGGGCACATGATCGATCACCCGTCCCGACCGTCACCGCGGTTCCCCCCTCAGCTCGAACCGCAGGTCTCCCGGGCCTTGCGTGAACGCGTCGCGTCGCTCGGATCTTCGATCGGTTACGCGCAAGCAGCATGTGGCGCAGACATCCTGTTTCTCGAGGCGATGCAGGACACCGGTATGCAGACGCAGGTCGTGCTGCCATTCCCGGTGCCCGATTTCATCAAATCCAGCGTGAGCTTCGCCGGAAACGCCTGGATCGCGCGCTTCGAGCGTGTCGTCGCTGGTGCGACGCGCGTCGTCCTCGCGACTGAGGAAGGATTCCTCGGCGACGATGTGCTGTTCGAGCATGCGGCAAACCTGATCCAGGGAATGGCGTACCTGCGCGCGCTGGAACTGTCGACACATCCGCTGATGTTGACCGTTCTCGAGCGCAATGGACCCGAGATCGTCGGCGGCACCGCCGCGACGGCACGCAACTGGACGCGCAAAGGGGGGCGAATCGACAACATCGACATCGCCTCGCTGCGCGGAGGCACGCCCAATCGGCCCGCCGTGGGGGAGGCGAAACCCGAACCCGCAAACCCGGACTCGGGAAACCCTTCGCAGAGACGTCTGCTGCAGAGCCTGCTGTTCGCCGATGTCAGTGGGTTTTCCAAGATGCCCGAGCAATACGCACCCCGGTTCGCGGAACTGTTCCTGGGGACCTGCAAACGCATCCTCGATTCGCTTGCCCACGATGCGGTCCACGCCAACACGCACGGGGACGGCCTCTTCCTCGTGTTCGACCTGCCGAGCCACGCGGCGGAATTCGCCTTTCGCCTGCAGCAGGAGATCGGGCGTTTCGACTGGCCCGCACTGGGACTGGCGCCGGAGACCGGCGTGCGCATCGCGCTGCACACCGGCCCGCTGTTCCGCATCTACGACCCGGTGACCGCGCGTCATACGTTCTATGGAACGCACGTCAACCGGACGGCGCGGCTGGAACCCGTCGTGCAGCCGCAAAGCATCTTCGTGACCGAGGAGTTCGCGGCGTCGCTGGTCGCGGAGGATCAGGATCGCTTTGCCTGCGACTACATCGGTAACGATGCAACTTGCCAAGCGGTTCGGCGACGCGCGCCTGTATCGGTTACGATTGACAACGAGGAATTGATGCCACACCTGACCCGCCTGACCGACTACCCGATCATCTTCGGCCTGCTCTCGTTCCTGCTGCTGTGGCTGGCGGCATGGATCGGCGTCACGTTCCTGCGGAGGCACCGCGAGCTGGACGAAGGTGTACGCGAGGACTTCGGCGTTGTCCTGGCGGCGACGCTGACGCTGCTGGGCCTCATTCTCGGCTTCAGCTTTTCGATGGCGGTCAGCCGCTACGACCAGCGCAAGAACCTCGAGGAGGAGGAGGCCAACGCCATCGGCACGCAGTACCTTCGCGCCGGACTGCTGCCCGCGGCGGACGCCGCGAACGTGCGCACCCTGCTCAAGAACTATCTCGATCTGCGCATACAGTTCTACATCGTTCGCGATGAGGAGCAGCATCGGGAGATCAACGCGCGCACCACAAAGCTCCAAAGCGAGTTATGGAATGCAGTGCAGGCGCCAGCCGTCGCGCAGCCATCGCCGATCACGGCGCTCGCGGCGGCCGGCATGAACGACGTGATCAATTCCCAGGGTTACACGCAGGCCGCGTGGTGGAACCGGATTCCCCGTACTGCATGGATACTGATGATGTCCATAGCGATCGTCAGCAATCTGCTGGTCGGTTACGGCGCGCGGTCGGCGAAACTGGGCCGCAAGCTGCTGCTGGTCCTGCCGCTGGTCGTGTCCATCACGTTCATGCTGATCGCCGACATCGACAGTCCACGCGGCGGTCTCATCCGTGTGGCGCCGCAAAATCTGCACAGCCTCGCGGACAGCCTGCACGCGCCCTGATCGACAGCGCGCGGCCGCAGCGCAAGTTCGCGGCGATTTATATAGAATCGCCAACTGACCAGCTCACCCCCTTCCCGCCTCTAGGAGAATCACGATGACCCACCCTGACCCGCTGCATGACGTTTGTGGCGATGGCTGCCTGCGCGATCGCGCTGGCCGCGCCCGCCGCCGCGCAGACGAAGGAACCGCTGAAGATCGGCTTCGTCTACGTGAGCCCGATCGGCGACGCCGGATGGACGTTCCAGCACGACACCGGCCGCAAGGAAATGGAAAAGGCGCTGGGCGGGAAGGTCACCACCAAATACATCGAGAGCGTCCCGGAAGGAGCGGACGCCGAGCGCGTCATCCGCGATCTCGCGCAGTCGGGCCACAACCTGATCTTCACGACGTCGTTCGGCTACATGAATCCGACGCTCAAGGTCGCCACTGCGTTTCCGAAGGTGGATTTCGAGCACGCGACCGGGTACAAGACGGCCAAGAACGTCGGCATCTACAACGCGCGCTTCTACGAAGGCCGCTACCTCGCCGGAATCGTCGCGGGCAAGATGACCAAGACGGGCGTCGCGGGCTACGTCGCCGCATTCCCGATTCCCGAGGTGGTGATGGGCATCAATGCGTTCGCGCGCGGCATGCGCAGCGTGAATCCGAAAGCCGAGGTGAAGGTCATCTGGACCAATTCGTGGTTCGACCCGGGCCGCGAGAGCGAGGCCAGCACCACGCTGGTGTCGCAGAGCGCCGACGTGCTGACCCACCATACCGACTCGACCGCTACCGTGCAGACCGCCGAGGCCAAGAAGGTTTACGCGATTGCCTACCACTCGGACATGTCGAAGTACGGTCCGAATGCGCAGCTCACGGCGGTGACGCACCACTGGGGCGACTACTACACGAAGGTCGCGCAGTCGGTCGTCGACGGCAAGTGGCAGCAGGACAACGTCTGGGGCGGCATCAAGGACGGCATGATCAAGCTGGCGCCCTTCAACAAGGTGGTGCCGCCCGACGTCGTCGCGATGGTGAAGAAGGCCGAAGGGGAAATCGCCGCCGGCAAGCTGCATCCGTTCACGGGTCCGATGAAGACCAACGACGGCAAGGAAGTGCTCGCCGCAGGCAAGACGATCACCGACGCCGAATTGTCGAAGATGGATTACTACGTCGAAGGCGTCGTCGGAAAATTGCCGGCGTCGAAATAATCTCATGGCAGCGACCAAGACACGTCGGACCGGCCGCGCCGCGACGGCCGTAAAGGGCGCGGGCAAGGGCGCACCGCGCCGCCGCCGCGTGACGGCCGGAGACACGGGACCCACCAGTGGCGCGGCCGCCGTGGAGCGCAGTGCCGTCGGCGAGAACATCGCTTCCGCCACCGAAGCCGAGAGCAATGCGCTGCAGGACATCCTGGCCGGCCGTTCCCCGGTCGACGCGCAGGAATTGGCGCGAGCGCTGCTGCGCAGACAGCGGAAGCGCGCGCGCGAGGCTGCCGCCGAGACCGAGGACGAACTGAACGCGGACTGGCGCAACGGCGGCTACCCGTACAAATACCTGCTGCCGCGCAAGAGCTACGAGCACCAGAAGTACCGGCTGCAGGTCGAACTGCTCAAGTTCCAGGCATGGGTGCGCGATTCGGGACAGAAGGTCATCGTGCTGTTCGAGGGCCGCGACGCCGCGGGCAAGGGCGGCACGATCAAGCGCTTCATGGAGCACCTCAACCCTCGCGGCGCGCGCGTCGTGGCCTTGGAGAAACCCACCGACGAGGAGCGCGGCCAGTGGTACTTCCAGCGCTATGTCCGCCACTTGCCCACGCGCGGCGAGATCGTGATGTTCGACCGCTCCTGGTACAACCGGTCAGGCGTCGAGCGCGTGATGCAGTTCTGCAGCGAGCAGGAGTATCTCGAATTCATGCGCCAGGCGCCGGAGTTCGAGCGCAACCTCGTCCACAGCGGCATCCACCTCGTCAAGTTCTGGTTCTCGGTAAGCCGCGAGGAGCAGCGGCGCCGGTTCAAGGAACGCGAGGCGCATCCGCTCAAGCAATGGAAGCTGTCGCCGATCGACAAGGCGTCCCTCGACAAGTGGGACGACTACACGCGCGCCAAGGAGGCGATGTTCTTCCACACCGACACGGCCGATGCGCCGTGGACGGTGATCAAGTCCGACTGCAAGAAGCGCGCGCGGCTCAACGCGCTCCGCTACCTGCTCCACTCGTTTCCCTACAAGGAGAAGGACCCGGATCGCATCGGCGCCGTCGATCCGCTGCTCGTCGGGCGCGCGCACGTCGTGCACGAGCGCGGCGAACATATGGGAACGGGCGTCGTCTGATCCAGCGCAGCCGAGCACCGCGTTTCAGCCGTTGAGCCGGCCCAGCAGGCCCAGCACCTTCTCGAACAGCTTGCCGTACGGCGGGTAGAGCATCTTCGCGGCGGCGAAGCGCGGCTGCACGAACACGGGCTTGCGATGCGTGAACGTCAGGAACGTCGCCTCGCCGTGATACGCGCCGGTCCCCGACGCACCCACGCCGCCGAATGGCAGGTTCTTGTGCGCGAAGTGCCACAGCGTATCGTTGACCGTCACGCCGCCCGCCAGCGTCTGCCGCAGCACGCTTGCCACACTCGGCGCGGTCGCGTCCGAAGTAGTAGAACGCGAGCGGATGCGGGCGAGCGTTGATCTTCGCGACGGCGTCGTCGACATTCGCGTAGGCCTCCACCGGCAGCAGCGGCCCGAAGATTTCCTCCTGCATGACGGCCATTCCGTCGTTTACGCCGACGATGAGCATGGGCGGAAGCTTGCGCGACGCCGGGTCCGGCACTTCGCCGGGAGGAGCGAGGTTGACGATCGTCGCGCCCTTCGCACGCGCGTCCTCGATCAGCGCCGTGAGGCGCAGATAGTGCCGTTCGTTGATGATCGCCGTGTAGTCGGGGTTGCCGGCATAGGACGGATAGAGGCGCGCAGCGGCCGCACGGGCCGCCGCGACGAACGCATCGACGCGGTCGGCCGGCACCAGCGCGTAGTCCGGCGCGATGCAGGTCTGGCCAGCGTTCAACAACTTGCCCGACATGAGCCGCGGCGCGCAAAGCGCGAGATCGGCGTCGGGTGCGAACAGCGCCGGCGACTTGCCGCCCAGCTCCAGCGTGACCGGCGTCAGGTTTTCCGCCGCCGCGCGCGCGACGTGCCTGCCCACGCCGTCGAGCCGGTGAAGAACAGGTGGTCGAACGGCAGGCGCGTGAACGCCTGCCCGACCTCCGCATCGCCCAGCACGACGGCAAACTCGTCTTCGCTGAAACGCGCGGCGACGAGTTCCCGCAGCAGCGCCGATGTTGCGGGCGTCAGCTCCGAAGGCTTGAGCAGCACGCGGTTGCCTGCGGCCAGCGCCCCGAGCGCGGGCGCAAGCGCCAGCTGCACCGGGTAGTTCCACGGACTGATGATGCCCGCGACGCCGAGCGGCTGCCGCTCGATGCGCGCGCGTCCCGGTTGCAGGTGCAGCGGCGTCGCCACGCGCTCGTGCCGCATCCAGCGTGGAAGATTCGCCTGTGCGTCAGCGATTTCCGCGGCGACGATGTACAGCTCGGCGAGGCGCGTCTCGTGTTCCGACCGGTCGCCGAAATCGCTGTCCACGGCGGCGGCGAACCGCGCTTCGTTCTCGGTGACCAGCGACTTGAGCCGCGCGCAGCCGGTCGACGCGGGTGCGCAGGTCGGGATACCGTTCGCGCGCGAATGCGGCGCGCTGCAGCGCGAAGAGCCGGTCGAGGTCGGCGCCGTTCATTTGGCGGGCGGCAGCGCGGTCGCGGACACCGGTACCACCGTGGCGCCCAGGTCCTTCACCAGCCGCTGGAATTCCGGCGAGTTGAGAATGATCCTGCCCGCCGCGGCGCGCAGCCGGTCGACTGCCTCGTCGCTCAGCGCGAACGACGTAGGCAGGTCGTTCAGGTAGTCGAATTCCGCCGCGTCGTCGAGCGCCTGGAACGACACGTCGATCGGATAAATCTCGATGTCCGGCACGTCGACGACTTCCTTCAGGGCGCCGCTGGCGCCGATGGCAAAGCCCTTGCTCTCGCGCACCTGGCGCAGAATCTTCCAGCGCGCGACGATGTCCTTCAGCAGTTCGACCGCCTCGTACGAATTGCGGTCGATCGGGACGCCCGTCGCCTTGAGCAGGATGGCCACGTCGTTGGGAGGCCGTTCGGACTTGTCCCAGTTTGTCTTCGGGACCGACAGCGAATTGACGACGAACACGATCATGCGGCGCACGTCGTCCAGCCGGGTCTGCTTGCGCAAGCCGCGCACCGCCTCGAGTTCCTCCATCGACTCCAGCACGCCGCGCATGCCCAGGTTGTCCGAAATGCCGCCGTCGACGAGGTGGAGATAGGGCCGATTGGCGCCGTCTTCGCGATTCTGGAGTTCATTCAGCCGCTGCAGCGAGCGGCCGGCGGGACGCGCCTGCTTCGCGGGGTCCATCAGCGCCAGCGCCCAGGAAGGCCACTTGTATTTGCACGTGCCGCCGTAGTTGTTGAACGTGACCGGCGACAGCACCAGCGGCACCGCCGACGACGCGGCCGCGGCGCGCGACAGCGGCACCGCGTCCAGCTCGGAGCAGATCAGGTCGAATTCCGACTGCACGAACGTGAACCGCGATCCCGTCGAAATGTCGGTGGCCGTGGCCATGATGAGCGGGCCGTCGCGGCGGTCGAGGTCGCCGAAGGTCGCGCCGTTGAACAGGATCTCGTCGTACATCTGGGCGGCCATTTCCGAGCGGCCCCAACCCTTCGACCACAACGCGCTCCAGTTCTCCGGATTCACGAAGCGCGAAAGCAGGTCGCCCTGCACGTTTCGCTTCAGGAACCGACGTTCATAGTCGTCGAACAGCTTTTCGCCGTAGAGACCGTAACTCAGCGCCGTGAAGCTGCCGCCGGACACGCCGGTGATGACGTCGACCTCGTCGAGCAGCCGCACGCGTTTTCCCTTGCCGGTGACGAGCTCCGTCCGCCGCAATTCCTCGAGCACACCGTAGGAAAATGCCGCGGCCCGCGTGCCGCCGCCGGAAAACGCGAGGATGACCAGATTTTCCTTGTCGTCGTCCTGCAGCTGGCGCGTCGCGAACCGATAACCGCTGTTCCGGTTCACTTCGGTGATTGGCGGATTGACCGGCCGGCTGGCGCAGCCCGCAAGGAGCGTCAAAGCAGCCAGAAGGGTCAATAGCAGAATGCGCGCGATGCTCATGGGGAACAGAAGAAGTATCCGGCAACCGCGCATTCTACCGGGTCGGCGTCCGCGGGAATGCGGTAAATTGCCGGCATGAGCACAGGACGCACGCTGCTCCTCCGCAACGCTACGCTCGTGGCGACCATGGACGACGTCCGCCGCGAAATCGTCGGCGGCGGCGTGTTCATTCGCGGCCACACCATCGTTGCCGTGGGACTTCCCGCGGAACTGCCGGCCACGGCCGACGAAGTCATCGACTGCCGCGACAAGGTCCTGTTGCCGGGTCTCGTCAACACGCATCACCATTTCTTCCAGACGCTGACGCGCGCGGTCCCCGCGGCACAGGACGCCGACCTTTTCGGCTGGCTGCGCGCGCTCTATCCCATCTGGTCGCGGATCACGCCGGAAATGCTCAACGTCTCGGCGAGCGTCGCCATGGCGGAGCTGATTCTCACCGGATGCACGACCGCCAGCGATCACCTGTACCTGTTTCCGAACGGCGGCCGCCTCGACGACACGATCGACGCTGCGCGCGCGATCGGCCTGCGCTTCCACGCCTGCCGCGGCGCGATGAGCGTGGGCGAATCCAGCGGCGGCCTGCCGCCGGACGCGCTCGTCGAGGACGAGGACGCGATCCTCGCGGACACCCGCCGGGTCATCGAAGCCTGCCACGACCCGCGCCGCTTCGCGATGTTGCGCGTGGCCGCGGCGCCGTGCTCGCCATTCTCCGTTTCCCGCGACCTGATGCGCGAGACGGCGGCGCTTGCGCGCGCCTATGGCGTGGGCCTGCACACGCATCTCGCCGAAAACGACGACGACGTCGCCTTTTCGCGCGAACGCTTCGGCTGCTCGCCCGCCGATTATGCGGAACAGCTGGGATTCACCGGCTCCCACGTCTGGCACGCGCACTGCGTGAAGCTCGACGCGCACGGCATCGATCTCTTCGCCAGGACCGGCACCGGCGTCGCGCATTGCCCGACGTCGAACATGCGGCTGGCATCGGGAATCGCGCCGGTGCGCGCGATGCTCGACGCCGGCGTGCACGTGGGCCTGGGCGTCGACGGCTCGGCATCGAACGATTCGTCGCACATGCTCGCCGAGGCGCGCCAGGCGTTGCTGCTGCAGCGTGTGGGCTTCGGCGTTCACGCGCTGACGGCGCGCGAGGCGCTGGAACTGGCCACGCGCGGCGGCGCGCAGGTGCTGGGGCGCGACGACATCGGGCATCTCGCGCCGGGCATGGCCGCGGACATCGTCGGCTTCGACCTCGAACAGTTCGGGTTCGCGGGAGGCGAGTGCGACCCGCTGGCCGCGTTGGTGCTGTGCGCGCCGGTCTACGCCGACCTGTCGATCATCCATGGCCGCATCGTGGTCCGCGAGGGCCAGTTGACGACGGTCGACCTGCCGTCGATCATCGAGCGCCACCGCGCGCTCGCCCGCACGCTCGTGAATGGCAACTGAGGGCAACCGAGGCGGCGACCGCAAGCCCGGTCCGGACCACACACCATGGAAAAATTCGACATCGTGGTCATCGGCGGCGGCGTGATCGGCGTCTCGATCGCATATCACCTCGCGCGGTTCGGCTGTCCGCGCGTGCTGCTTCTGGAGCGCGGACAGCTGGGCAGCGGAACCACGGCGCAGTCGTCGTGCATCCTGCGCACGCACTACTCCGTTCCGGAAAATGTCGCGCTGGCCAAGGCGGCCCTGGACATCTTCAAGACGTTTCCGGCCTATCTCGAAGACGCAGACGCGGAATCCGGTTACAACCGCTGCGGAATGATGCTGGTTGCCGGCGAAGGGTCCCGCGCCATCGCGCTGCGCGAGACGCTTGCCATCGAGCGCGGCCTCGGCATCGACGCGCGCGAGCTTTCGGTCGACGAAGCGCGGCGCGTGCATCCGCTCGTGCAGTTCGACGACATCGCGGCGATCGGCTGGGAGCCCGAGGCGGGCTATGCCGACGCCTACCTGACGCTGAGCGCATTCGCGCGCGCGGCGCGCAGGCTCGGCGCGACGCTGCGCGAAGGGGTCGCGGTCACCGGGCTCCTGCGCGACGGACATGGCCGCGTCAACGGCGTGCGAACAGCCAGCGGCGATATCGGCGCCGGGCTGGTGATCAGCGCGCAGAACATCTGGTCGCAGGAAGTGGCGGCGTGGACCGGCATCGCGCTGCCGCTCGCGCTGTCGCGGCATGCGGTGTTCACGCTCGAAGCGCCCGCGCCGTACACGCGCGACCTGCCGATCCTGAAGGACCTGGCGTCGCCCGGGAAGCTCTACATGCGCAGCTACGGCGGCCGGCAACTGCTGGTCGGCGACGGCAACGAAGGCGAGACGATTACCCGGCCGGACACCGAGCAGGCGGATGTTTCCGCTGGATTACGTCGCGGAGATCGGTGAACAGGTGGCGCATCGCATGCCCGAATTCGCCACGGCCGGGCTCGCCGCATCATGGACCGGCGTCTACGACGTCACGCCGGACTGGAATCCGGTGCTCGGCGCCCTGCCCGGCGTCGACGGCCTGCATGTCGCCTACGGATTCTCCGGCCACGGCTTCAAGCTCTCGCCCATCGTCGGCAGGATCGTGGCACAGCATGCGTTGGGCCTCGCCCCCGACTTCGCCCTCGAGTCCTACTCGCTGTCGCGGTTCTCGGGCGGGCGCCTGCTGCAAGGCCGCTACGGCGCGGGCGCCGTTTCCTAGAACCGCCGGTTTTGGGCATACTTGCCGTGCGGCCCGCTACAGGTCGCTTCGAACCTCAGGGGAGAGTCAAAATGGCGTTTCGTCTTCGTTCGTCCGGCTTCCGCATGGCTGCAGTCGGCGCCCTCGCTGCGGCCGTCGCGCTTTCGGCACCGTCGTTCGCGCAGGAGCGCGTGTTCTTCGGCATCGCCACCGGCGGCACCGGCGGCACGTACTACCCGCTCGGCGGAATGCTCGCGCAGCTCATTTCCAACAAGGTCACGATCAGCGGCAAGAAGCTGTCTGCCACCGCGGAGACGGCAGGCGCCTCCGTGGCCAATGCGCAGCTGCTGGGCCGCAAGGACATCGAAAGCGCGTTCGTCGCCGCGGACATCCTCGACTCCGCGTACAAGGGCACGGGCCAGTTTGAAGGCAAGCCGCTGAAGAACCTGCGCGCGCTGGGCGCGCTGTATCCGGAGCAGGTGCAGCTGGTCACGCTCGCGTCGGCGAACGTCAAGGGCTTCAAGGACCTGAAAGGCAAGTCCGTGTCGTCCGGCTCGCCGGGATCGGGACAATGGCAGCTGCTGGGCGACCTGCTCGAAACGTACGGCATGACGCGCAAGGACATCGGCGAGGACCTGTCGTCGTTCGCGCAGTCGGTCGACAAGATCAAGGACGGCAACCTGACCGCGTCGCTCATCACCGCCGGCGCGCCGACGTCGTCGATCGTCGACCTGGCCAACGCGCGCGAGATTCGCATCGTTCCGCTGGCGGGTCCCGAGATCGATGCCATGCGCAAGAAGCAGCCGTACTACGCCAACGTGCAGCTGCCTGCCAACACGTACAAGGGCCAGACGGCGCCGGTGGACACGCTGGCCGTGATGGCGATCTGGGCGACGCACGACGGCGTGACCGATGCGATGGCGTACGAAGTGACCAAGGCGCTGTACGAGAACACCGAGACGCTGGGCCAGGTGCATCCGAAGGGCAAGGAGATCTCGCTCAAGACGGCGCTGCAGTCGGTCTCGATTCCGCTGCATCCCGGCGCCGAGAAGTACTACCGCGAAAAAGGCCTGATCAAGTGACGTCCGAATTCCCGCTCGGTCGCCACGACGAGCGGGAGTGATGCCGCACGTTGTTCGCGCGCATTGCCGGAGCCGGCCTGCTTGCGGCCTTCGTGGCCGCATCGTCCGCGTCCTGCGCCGCCTGCCTGACACTGGCCGGTCATCCGGACGGCGCGCGGCTTTCGCTGCTCGCGCTGCCGCCGGACGACACGTCGTTCTCGATCGTCTACACGCATTCGGTCACGCGTACGCCAGTGATGGAGGCGTATCGCGTCGACGCCGGCGAAATCGTCCAGACCGAGATCCGTTTCGAGCAGCATGGGCCGGGATTGCCGACGGAAGCGGACGCGGGCGGTACGTTCACGCGCAGCGGCAACCATTTCGTCGTGACGATGAATCGCCGCTTTCCGGGAATCGTGATGCAGGTGCACGCGGATCAGTCGCCGCGTCTGATCGCGGGAACCGCTCGCTCGATCTCGCGCAGTGGGGCAATCGCGCGCTGACGCTGGGCGTCATCCCGGACCCCTGCGCCGGACCGTGATCCGGCGCGGCGCCATGGCAACGCGATGACCACGCCAGCCCCCGCGTCCCACAGCGGAACGCTGACCGACCAGATCGAGGCGGTTTCCGCCGAGCAACAGGCGAAGCTCATCCGCCAGTTCGACCACGAGTCGAACTTCCGCAAGCTGGTCGGGCCGGTCGGCATGCTGGTCACGACGATCGCGGTCGTGCTGTCGAGCTTTCACATCTATACGGCGGGCTTCGGGCTGCTGGTCGAGATCAAGCACCGCGCGTTCCATCTGGCGCTGGTCCTGGGCCTCATCTTTCTGGTGTTTCCGCGGCCAAACCCCGCGCGCAATGCCAAGGCCGTCACAACGGAGTGGGCCTGGGCGCTGTCCTTCGCCGCCTTCTACGTCTACCTGGCGTGGGACCTGGTGGAGCGGCTGTCCGCGTCGGGTGAGATGCAACACGGCTGGGCCTTTCTCGCGCTCGTCGCATTCGTCGCGGCGCTCACGCTCCCCGTCAAGCATTACGGCGGGTACGACGACAAGCCGTCATGGATCGACTGGCCGCTTGCCGTGTGCGCCGCCGGCGGTCTCGCTCTATCTCATCGTGTTCTTCGACGACATCTTCATCGCGCGGGTCGGGTCTCCCATCGCGCAGGACTACATGATGGGCGTGCTGGCGATCATCATGGTGATGGAAGCGTCGCGCCGCACGATGGGCCCGCTGCTGCCGGCCATCGGCATGCTGTGCCTGCTGTATGCGCTGCTCGGCCGCTACATGCCGGGCGTGCTCGCGCATCGCGGCTACAGCGTCGTGCGCGTCGTCAACCACATCTACGTCGGCACCGAAGGTATCTACGGCATCGCGGTCGGCGTCGTCGCCACCTACGTCTTCCACTTCGTGCTGTTCGGCATCCTCGCGCAGATGACCGGCCTGGGCCGTCTGTTCATGGAGCTCGCGACCATCGTGGCCGGCCGCTATTCCGGCGGCCCGGCCAAGGTGTGTGTCGTGTCGTCGGGCCTGTTCGGCATGATTTCCGGTTCCGCGGTCGCCAATGCCGTGACCACCGGCTCGCTGACGATTCCGACTGATGAAGAAATACGGCTTCTCGCCGCGTTTCGCCGGCGCGGTCGAGGCTTCCGCGTCGTGCGGCGGCCAGGTCACGCCGCCGGTGATGGGCGCGTCGGCGTTCGTGATGGCCGAGCTGCTCGGCGTGCCGTACAAGGAACTCGTGATCATCGCCATCGTTCCGGCGCTGTTCCACTACCTGGCGTGCCTGCTGATGGTGCACTTCGAGGCCAAGCGCCTGCACCTGAAGGGCGTCGAGCCGCACCTGATCCCGAAGCTGGCCGGCGTCATCGGGTCGAGCTGGCACCTGGTCTTTCCGCTGGTGGCGCTGGTCACGATGCTGATGCTGGACTTCACGCCGTTCCTGTCGGCGTTCTGGGGCATCGTGCTGTGCTTCGTCTGCTCGTACATCCCGCTGATCGCGCGCCACTTCGGCAATCGACCGGCTGCACGGCGAAACGCTGACGTGGAAGCCGCTGATCGTCGGGCTGTCAGGAGGGCGCCAAATATGCGCTGGCGATCGGCGCCGCCTGCGCGTGCGTCGGACTGATCCTCGGCACGCTGACGCTGTCCGGCCTGGGCTTCAAGTTCTCCGGCGCCGTGGTCGAGCTGGCGGCATCGGCGTCGGACGCTGTTCCGCGCCATCGATCCGTTCAACCTGTTCACCGCAGACCAGCGGCCAGGTGTTCTTCGGGCTGATCTTCGTCGCCATCGCCTGCATCATGATGGGCACCGGCATCCCGACGACGCCGACGTACATCATCCTGGCGTCGATCGCGGCACCGGCGCTGGCGCTCCTCGGCGTGCCGCTGCTCGCGACCCACTTCTTCGTCTTCTACTACGGCGTGCTCGCCGACGTGACGCCACCGGTGGCGTTGGCCGCCTATGCCGCGGCGGGAATCGCCGGTTCGGAGCCGATGCGCACCGGTCTGACCGCATTCCGCCTGTCGATGGGCAAGGCGCTGGTGCCGTTCATGTTCGTCTACACGCCCGCGCTGCTGTTCATCGGCTTCACGTGGAGCGCGTTCCTGTCCGCGGCGTTCTGTGGCGTGATGGGCATCATCGCGTTGTCGGCGGCGTACATCGGCTATTTCCGCGCGCCGTTGTCGCGGCTCGCCAAGTTTGCGCTGTCGCTGCGCCGGGCTCGTGCTGGTGTTCAACCAGTTCTGGCCGAACCTGGTCGGCCTGGCCATCGTGTTTGTCGATACTGGGCTGGAACGCCTGGTCCGCGCGCCGCGGTCCCGTCCCCGCCTGACGCTGCGTCGATTCGCGCCGGTTCGACTGCTCTAGCCGGCGCGCGCCTGCGCGATGGCATCGAGCAGCGTTTCGGGTTCCTGCGCCCCCGACACGGCGACGTGCTGGTTGAAGATGAAGAACGGCACGCCCTGCACGCCGATTTCCCGCGCCCGCCGGTCCATCAGCGCAATCGCATCCATTCCTTCGCCGGAGTCGAGCAGGCGGCGCGCCTCGTCGGAAGGGAGCCCCGCCTCGCCCGCGATCGCCGCCAGCACGGCGTGATCGCCGAGCGCACGGCCGTCGATGAAATAGGCGTGGAAGAGCCGCTCGACCAGGTCGCTGGCATCGCCGCGCGCTTGCGCCCAGGCGATGAGCCTGTGCGCGTCGCGCGTATTGGGCTGGATTTCGATGCGGTCGAAGGCGAAGGCAATGCCCACCGAGGCGCCAGCCGCCGAAACGCGCGCATAGATCTGCGCCGCCCGTTCGGGCCCGCCGAACTTGTCCTCGACGTACGTCTTGCGTGAAATGCCCGCCTGCGGCAGGTCGGGATTCAACTGAAACGGATGCCATCGGACAGGTGCGCGGCGCGCGGCGTCGTCTTCGGGCAGCCTCGAAAGCGCGGCCGCCAGCCGGCGCTGCCCGATGTAGCACCACGGGCATACCACGTCCGAAATCACGTCGATCTGAAAGTCGTCGGCCATGGCCTTTGCGCGTCGTCAATGCAGCGGGAATCCTCGATTATGCCCGCGGCCCTGCGCTTGCGATAATGCAACGACGCGCGGGACCCGATCCCGCGACGGCTCCCCGCCGCCTGATCCCGAACCATGCCCCCATCGCTGCGTTGGGACATCGTCTGCCGCGTCGTCGACAACTTCGGCGACGGCGGCGTTTGCTGGCGGCTGGCGCGCCAGCTTGCCGCCGAACACGGCCTCGCGGTCACGCTGTGGATCGACGACGTCGCGACGCTGGCGCGGATCGAACCGGCGCTCGATCCGCGGCGCGACGACCAGGTCGCCCGCGGCAGTCCGCGTGCGCCGTTACGGCGAATCGCATCCGGCCGCGTTCATCGACCCCGACGTCGTCATCGAAGCCTTCGGCTGCGGCCTTTCCGATTCCTACCGCGATGCCATGGCCGCCCAGCCGCGGCCCCCGGTCTGGGTCAACCTGGAATACCTGTCGGCGGAAAGCTGGGTCGAAAGCGCGCATGCGTTGCCTTCGCCGCATCCGCGCATGCCGCTGACCTGCTGGTTCTACTTTCCGGGATTCACGGCGAGCACCGGTGGCCTGCTGCGCGAAGTCGGACTGTCCGAGGCGCGCAACGCCTTCATGCGCGACCCGGCGGCGCGCGCCGCGGCGTGGCGCGCGATCGGCGTGACGCCGTCCGAATCCGCACTGACGGTCTCGCTCTTCTGCTACGCCAACAGCGCACTGCCGGCGCTGCTCGACGCGTGGGCGGAAGGCGACGAGGAAATCGTGTGCATGATTCCGGAAGGCGTGGCGCAGGCGGAACTCGACCGCTGGACCGGCGGCGCGGTGCCCCATCCGGGCAAGCCGTTCGCGCGCGGCCGCCTCACCGTTGCCGTCGCCTCCTTCGTCGACCAGGACGCGTTCGACCGCCGGTTATGGGCGTGCGACCTCAACTTCGTGCGCGGCGAGGATTCGCTGGTGCGCGCGCTGTGGGCGGCGCAGCCGCTGGTCTGGCACATCTACCCGCAGGCCGAAGACGTGCACCTGCTGAAGCTCGACGCGCTGCTGACCCGATTCGACGCAGGACTGGACGCGGAAGCCGTTCGCGCCCGGCGCGCATTCTGGCAGGCGTGGAATTCCGGGCACGCGGAAGCGACCGCCGCGGCCTGGCCCTCGTTCCGTGCCGCCCTGCCGGTGCTCAAGGCGCGGGCGCGCGTCCGGGCGGGCGCGCTGGCGCGCCAGGCGGACCTGGCCAAACAGCTGGTCACGTTTTGCGAAAATCGTTTATAATTAAGGGTTTCCCAAATTCGCCTTACTTACCAAAGTTACCCAAGACCCACGCAGCGGCCGCACACCGCCCGCTGCAACACGCAGGAATCGCTATGAAACTCGCTCAGGAAGTTCGCGCCGGCAATGTGATCATGGTCGGCAAGGATCCGATGGTCGTGCAAAAGGCCGAATTCACGAAGTCCGGCCGCAACGCGTCCGTGGTCAAGATGAAGATGAAGAACCTGCTCTCGGGCAGCGGCACGGAGACCGTGTACCGCGCCGACGACAAGTTCGAGACCGTCCAGCTCGAGAAGAAGGAAGTCACGTACTCGTACTTCGCGGACCCGATGTACGTGTTCATGGACAACGAGTTCAACCAGTTCGACGTCGAGAAGGACAACCTGGGCGACGCACTCAACTACCTCGCCGAAGGCCTGCCGTGCGAACTCACGTTCTACGAAGGCAAGGCCATCTCGGTGGAACTGCCCAACACCGTCGACCGCGAAGTCATCGTACACCGAACCCGCGGTGAAGGGCGACACGTCGGGCAAGGTCATGAAGCCGGCCAAGCTCGCCAACGGCTTTGAAGTTGCCGTGCCGCTGTTCGTGACCACCGGCGACAAGATCGAAATCGACACCCGCACCGGCGAATACAAGCGCCGCGTGTAGCGCAATTGCAGCCGGATCGGGCGGACGCAATTGCCGCTCGGCCGGGCGGACCGGCAACCCGGGAGGCCGCATGAAGCTCTCGCAGGAAGAACTGGATCGCTTCGACCGTGAAGGCTACCTCTTCTTCCCGGGCCTTTTCACGCCCGGCGAGATTGGCGCGCTGAATGCGGAAGTGCCGCGTTTATACGCGCAGCGCCGCCCGGAGAACGTGCGCGAGAAGGGCAGCGACGCCGTGCGCACGAATTTCGCCGCGCACATGTACAGCGCGCCGTTCGCGCGTCTGGCGCGCCATCCCCGGATGGTGGAGCCGGTGGTGCAGATGTTCGGCGAGGACGTCTACATGCACCAGTTCAAGATCAACGGCAAGATGGCGTTCGACGGCGACGTCTGGCAATGGCACCAGGATTACGGGACGTGGAAGAACGATGACCTGATGCCCGAGCCGCGCGCCATGAACGTGGCGATCTTTCTGGCCGACGTCGGAGAGTTCAACGGGCCGCTGATGTTCATTCCGGGCAGCCACAAGCTGGGCGTGCTCGACGCGCGGCACGACCTGGCGACCACGAGCTATCCGCTGTGGACGATCGACCACGACACGATCCGCAAGCTGGTCGATCGCGGCGGAATCGTCGCGCCGAAGGGACCGGCCGGCTCGATGATCCTGTTCCACTCCTGCCTGGTCCACGCGTCGACGTCGAACCTGTCGCCGTGGGACCGTATCAGCGTCTACCTGAGCCTGTGCGCGGTCTCGAATCACATCCGCCGCTTCAAGCGGCCCGAGTACATCGCGCACCGGGACTTCACGCCGATCGCGTGCCTCCCCGACGACTGCCTGCTGCGCGAGTACGACGTGACGCTGCCATGGAAAGACGGCACGCCGCCATCCGCGCTGCAACCGTCGCTGGCCGCCTGACCGCGAACGGCGCTGCGGCGATGAACCTCCACGCCAAGCTTGCGCAGCGCGCGGCGCAGGGCAATCCGCTGCGCGTCGGGCTGATCGGCGCCGGCAAGTTCGGCGCGATGTACTTGGCCCAGGTCCCGAAGATCGCCGGCGTGCACCTGGTGGGCATCGCCGATCTGTCGCCGCCCAATGCGCGCGCCAACCTGGCGCGCGTGGGCTGGGCGCCGGAGCGATTCGCCGCCCAATCGCTCGACGACGCGCTGGCCAAGGGCACCACGTTCGTCGGCGACGACTGGGAGCAGCTGGTCGCCCATCCGCGCATCGATATCGTGATCGAATGCACCGGCAACCCGCCGGCAGCGGTCGAGCATTGCCTTGCCGCGTTCCGCCACGGCAAGCACGTGGTCAACGTCACGGTCGAAGCCGATGCCTTTTGCGGCCCGCTGCTCGCGCGCAAGGCCGCCGAGGCAGGCGTGATCTACAGTCTCGCGTACGGCGACCAGCCCGCGCTGATCTGCGATCTCGTGGATTGGGCGCGAGCCGCCGGATTCAGCGTCGTCGCGGCCGGTCGCGGCCACAAGTGGCTGCCGCATTTCGCGCAGTCGACGCCCGAAACGGTGTGGGGCCACTATGGCCTGACGCCGGAACAGGCGCGCGTCGGCGGGTTGAATCCGAAGATGTTCAATTCCTTCCTCGACGGATCGAAACCGGCGATCGAGAGCGCGGCCGTCTGCAACGCGACCGGCCTGGTGGCGCCTCCCGGCGGACTGACCTTCCCGCCGGCCTCGGTCGACGACATTCCCTTCGTCTGCCGGCCGATCAGCGAGGGCGGCGTGCTGCACCGGAAGGGCCAGGTCGAAGTCGTGTCCTCGCTGGAGCGCGACGGCCGCATCATTCCCTACGACATCCGCTTCGGCGTGTTCGTCGTGTTCGAAGGCGAGACCGAATACATCCGCAACTGCTTCAAGGAGTACATGGTGCGCACCGACCCGAGCGGCCGCTACGCGTGCCTCTACAAGCGCTGGCACCTGATCGGCCTCGAGGCGGGAATATCGGTGGCGTCGGTGGGCCTGCGGGCGGAAGCCACCGGCTGCGCCACCGGGTTCCGCGCCGACGTGGTGGCGACTGCGAAGCGCGACCTCAAGTCAGGTGAAATGCTGGACGGTGAAGGTGGCTACACGGTCTACGGCAAGCTCTACCCGTCCCGCGATTCCCTGGCGCTCGGCGGACTTCCGCTGGGGTTGGCGCACAACGTCAAGCTGCGCAATCCCATCGCGGCCGGCGCGCCGGTACGCTGGACCGACGTCCAGGTCGACGAGTCGGCCACGGCGGTATCGTTCCGGCGCGAGATGGAGCGCACTTTCGCGCCGACGCAGGAAGCCGCCGCGTAGTACCGTCGACCGCGAAGTCTCGTATACGGAACCCGCAAATGCCGCCGGGTCACGGCGGCTTGCGGATAAGAAGACGGGCACCCGGTTTTCGCTTGGGGTGCCCGTTTCCATTGCGGCGTGACTTTAGGGGCGCGTCGTCGTCACGACCTTGTCCGTGGTGCCGTCCGCATTTTTCGTGCGGTCGACGATCGACGTGGCGCCGCCGGGTCCGGTACGTACCGCATCCACGGCGCCGCTTGCGTCCTTCGAGCGCTGCGCCGTGGATACGCCGCCGTTGGCATTGGTTGCCACTGTGTTGGTGGTGCCATCGGCGTTCTTCGAGCGGTCGACCGTGGACACGCCGCCCTTCGCGTTGGTGATCGTGGAATCGATCGCGCCGTCGGTGCCGCGCGAATTGTCGACCGTCCGGACGCCGCCCTTCGGCCCGGTGACCGTCTTGTCGACGACGCCATCGGTGCCGCGCGTGCGATCCGTCGTGGTCACCCCGCCTTTCGGCCCCGTGACCGTCTTGTCCACGAGCCCATCCGCGCCACGCGTGCGATCGGTCGCGGTCACGGCACCCTTCGGCCCGGTGACCGTCTTGTCGGTCAGGCCGTCCGCGCCCTTGCTGCGCTGGGTCGTGGTGACGCCGCCATTGCGGCCGGTATGTGTCGAGTCGACCTGGCCGGTGGCGTTGCGGAACCTGTCGGTCGTCGCGACCTTGCCATTGGGATAGGTCACGGTCTTGTCGGTGAGACCATCGGCGCCCTTGGCGCGATCGACGCTGGTCACTCCACCCTTGGGTCCCGTGCGCGTCGCGTCGACGGCGCCATCGGCACCCTTGTGACGGTGCACGCTGTGCGTCGTCGTTTTCGATGTTTCGGAGGCCTGCGCGAACGCAGGAACGGCGGTGGCGCAGACGAACATCGCGGCGATCGCCGCGGCAACACGATGGCGTCGATTCATGGCGGGCTCCCTTGGGCTGGGTGTTGGGTTGGCGCGGCAATGTCGCTGGTCCGCGTACCCTGCCATGAACGGCTTCCGGCCCGCGCCGGCGTACCCCGAGTTGTAACCCGATGTTGCAATTGCCTCCCGCTGCCGGCAATTCAGCGCGGCGGGACGAACTTCTTCCTTGCCTGCGCGGCCTCGCGTTGCGTGGAACAGACGTGCACATGGTCGTTGACCAGGCCCATCGCCTGCATGAACGCGTAGATCGTCGTCGGACCGACGAACGACCAGCCGCGCTTCTTCAGGTCCTTCGACAGCGCGATCGACTCCGGCGACGTCGGCATGGCGGCCAGCGCCTCGCGCGTGAGCCTGCGCGGGCGCGACGATGGCACCGGCTCCCAGCGCCAGAAATACGCGGCGAGCGAGCCGAACTCGGACGCGAGCTCGCGCGCGCGCCGCGCGTTGTTGATCGTCGATTCGATCTTGCCGCGATGGCGGACGATCGCCGGCGTTGCCCAACAGCCGCTCCACGTCGCGCGGCGTGAATTTCGCGACGCGCTCGAATTCGAAATTGGCGAAGGCCGCGCGAAATTCCTCGCGCTTGCGCAGGATCGTGAGCCAGCTCAATCCCGCCTGGAACCCTTCGAGGCAAACCTTCTCGAACAGGCGCCGGTCGTCGGCCACCGGGAATCCCCATTCGCGGTCGTGATAGGCGACATACAGGTCGTCTTCGCCGCACCACCAGCAGCGGCGCGGCTCGTTCGTGACGGTGGCAGCGGGCATGGAGCGATTCTAGCCGACAGTCGGATGACGCAGGCGCGCTTATAATGCACCGAGCGCCACTCGCCGCAATCACATCCCTTTGCCGCACGCCGGTTCCCGCCCATCGACCATGTCACGCCTGACGCAACCGCTGCTGTTCGCCATGCTCGCGCTGTCGCTGGGCACGGCGTTCGGCCCGGCGCACGGCGCGCCGAGTGACAGGGCGAGCGTCATCGGCACCGTCGCCTACCGGCACCGCATCGCGCTGCCTGCCGACGCCGTCGTCATGGTCAGCCTGCAGGACACGACGCTCGCCGACGCGGCGGCGCGCACCATCGCCGAGACGAAGATCGAGACCAAGGGCGCGCAGGTGCCCATTCCGTTTCGCATCGACTACGATCCGGCCATGATCGATCCGTCGCATTCCTATTCCGTGCGGGCGACCATCACCGCGGGCGGCAACATGCTGTTCACGTCGACCACGATCTACCCGGTCATCACGCGGGGCGCGGGCAACGAGGTCGCGATCATTGTGTACATGCTCCTCCCCGACGGCACGGCGAAAGGCAAATGATGAGAACGCGAAAGGATGCACCGTGACTACCGAATCCCGATATGCGCGCTTCGGCAGCGGCAAATCCGTTCCTCGCGTCGAAGACGAGGCCCTGCTCAAGGGTGCCGGCCTCTTCGCCGACGATGCATCGCTGCCGGGACAAGCCTGCGTGCTCTTCCTGCGCTCGCCGCACCCGCACGCGCGCATCGCTGCCATCGACACGAAGGCCGCGACGGCCCTGCCCGGGCGTGATCGCCGTCGTGACCGGAGACGACCTCGTGCGCGCGGGCGTCAAGCCGCTGCCGCTGTCGGCCGACTTCAAGCGCGCCGACGGCTCACCCACGGCGTCCGCACCACGCCATGCACTCGCGGTCGGGACGGTGCGTTTCGTGGGCGAGGCGGTGGCGGCGGTGGTCGCAGAGAGTCTGGCGCAGGCGCGCGATGCGATCGAGGCCATCGATGTGCGCTATGAGCCGTTGCCGAGCGTGGTCGACGCGAGCGACGCTGTTGCGCCCGGCGCGCCGCTCTTGTGCCCCGAGGCGACCGGCAACATCGCCGCGGAGATCCGCCACGGCAACGCGGCGGCGACAGCCGCGGCGTTCGCGCGGGCCGCGCACGTCGTCAAGCTCGACCTCGTCAATCAGCGGCTGGCGGCCTGCCCGATCGAGCCGCGCGCAATTCTCGCCAGTTACGACACCGCGACGGACCGCATTACGCTGCGTGTTTCCAACCAGACGCCCACGGGCTTGCGCGACGAGTTGTGCACCGGCGTGCTGGGCATCGCCAACGACAAGGTCCGCGTGCAGGTCGGCGACGTCGGCGGCGGCTTTGGCATGAAGACGGGCCTCTCGCCCGAGGACGTCGTGCTGGCGTATTGCGCGCGCGAATTCAAGCGCCCGCTCAAGTGGTGCGCCGAGAGGATCGAGGAATTCCTGGGGGCGAGCCACGGGCGCGCGCTGCACAGCACGGCGGAACTGGCGCTCGACAAGGATGGACGGGTTCTCGCGTTGCGCATCGACTCGCTGGCCAACGTCGGCGCCTACGCGATGCCGGCAGGCGTCGTGATCCAGCTGATGATCGGACCGTGGGTCTCCACCAGCATCTACGACATCGGCACCATCGACGTCCGGATCAGGGCCGTGCTGACCAACACGCTGCCGACCAGCGCCTATCGCGGCGCCGGCCGGCCCGAGGCGATCTACACGATCGAGCGGCTGATGGATGCCGCCGCGCGCGAGACCGGCATCGACGGCGTGGAACTGCGCCGGCGCAACATGATCCGCCCGGAGCAGATGCCGTATCACAATCCGATGGACAAGACCTACGACAGCGGCAAGTTCGCGTCGGTGATGGACCAGGCGACCGCGCTCGCCGACTGGCGCGGATTCGATGCGCGCGCCGCGGAGACGAAGAAGCGCGGACGCCTGCGCGGGCGCGGCATGGCCACGTTCCTCGAGTGGACTGGTGTCGACCTGTTCGAGGAGCGCGTGACGGTCACCGTATCCGGCGACGGCTACATCGAGATCTTCAACGCGCTGCAGGCGATGGGCCAGGGACTGGCGACCACGTTCGCGCAGATCGCCGTCGACGTGTTCGGCGTGCCGATCGACAGGATCAGGATCGTCCAGGGCGACACCGATCGCGGCACGGGTTTCGGCAGTGCCGGGTCGCGTTCGCTGTTTGTCGGCGGCTCGGCTGTGCGCGTCGGCGCCGAACGCACGGTCAAGCGCGCGCAGGACCTGGCGGCGAAGGAACTCGAGGCCGCTGCCGGCGACATCGAGTATCGCGACGGCGAGTTCAGGATCGGCGGCACCGATCGCGGCATCGGTCTCTTCGAGCTCGCGGGACGGCAGCCGGAGCGGCGCATTGTCCTCGACTCGACCAGCTCCGTCGCGGGGCCGACGTGGCCGAACGGCTGCCACATCTGCGAGGTGGAGATCGACCCCGAGACCGGCGCCATCGAGGTCGCCGCCTATTGGTCCGTCAACGATGTCGGCCGCGTCATCAATCCGATGATCGTCGTCGGCCAGCTCGAAGGCGGCGCGGCGCAGGGCATCGGCCAGGCGTTGTGCGAGGCGTTCGTCTACGACCGCGAGACCGGCCAGGCGATGACCGCCAGTTTCCAGGACTACGCGCTGCCGCGTGCCGACATGATCCGGCACTTCCGCATGACGATGGACGAGTCGACGCCGTGTCTCAACAACGCGATGGGTGTGAAGGGTGTCGGCGAACTCGGCACCATCGGCGCCACGCCGGCCGTCGTCAACGCGGTCGTCGACGCGCTCGACCGCGCCGGCCGCCGCGAACAGGCGCTGGCGCTGCAGATGCCGCTCACTTCGGAGCGCGTGTGGCGCGCGCTTGCAGGCTGACCGCGTTGCGGTCCGCTTCCGCCTTTTGCATCCTGGCGTTGCTGGGCGCCTGTACGACGACGCCCATCGCGCCTCCCGCGCCCGCCGGCGTCGCCGCGGACCTGGCGCCCTCCGGCAAGCTGCGCGCGGCCATCAACCTCGGCAATCCGATCCTCGCGGTCCGGGATCCGGTGACACGCGAACCGCGGGGTGTGTCAGTTGACCTCGCGCGCGAACTCGGCAGGCGCTTAGGGCTTCCGGTCGAACTCGTCGTCTTCGAATCCGCCGGCAACGTCGTGGCCGGGCAGAAGGCTGGCGCATGGGACATCGCGTTCGTGGCCATCGACCCGGCGCGCGCGTCCGAAATCCGCTTTACCGCGCCGTATGTCGTAATCGAGGGATCCTATCTGGTGCCGAACCAATCGCCGATCCGCAGCAATGCGGAAGTCGACAGGACGGGTGTGCGCGTCGTCGTCGGCGCGGGCAGCGCCTACGACCTCTATCTTTCGCGGGAGTTGAAGCACGCGACGCTGGTGAGGGCGCCAACATCGCCCGCCGTGACCGACATGCTCGTCGCGCAAGGACTGGACGTTGCCGCCGGCGTGAAGCAGCAGCTCGAGGCCGATGCACGCCGCGTGCCTGGCGTGCGGCTGTTGGACGGGCGGTTCATGGTGATCAACCAGGCCATGGCGACGCCGCGGGGCCGCGACATCGGCGCCAACTACCTCGATGCGTTCGTCGAGGAAATGAAAGCGAACGGGTTCGTGGCGAAGTCGCTGCAGAACCACGGCGTCGCCGGGGCTGCCATCGCGCCGCCTGGGCCGGCACGCTGACGGCGCCTTCCTTCCGCGTCGCTGCTTCACCTTCCTGATTCACCTTCCCTGCTTCATCTGCTTCGCCGCCAGTGCATAGCCACCCGCGGCGCCATCGATGAAATGCACGTGGTCGTTTTCCGAGATCGACGGGACGATGCACGTCATGATCGCCGCCGGCTGCCGATGCATGCCGAATGTCGCGATGCCCGCCGCACGCGCAGCCGCGAGTCGCTGCTCGATCCGGTCCGCGACGGCTGGCGTGCAGTCCAGCGTCATGCGCAGGTTGTCGTCGAACTTGCGAAAGTCCGAATTCTCGACGACCTGTCGCCGATATAGCGCGGGATCGAAACCTTCGAAGCGAATGCCGCACTTCAGGACGATGTAGGCGATCAGCGTCTGCACGAGCAGCTTGAGCCGCCGCGCGGAAAAGGATTCGCCGCGCTGGCGGGATGCATGGGCTTCGAGATCGAGTCCCGTCGGTGGCCAACCGACATCCGGAGCGCCGTCGGGCACCGGGCGCGCGACTTCGTCGCTCTTTTCCAGCTCGGCCAGCAGATCTTCGACCAGCTTGCGGAACCGGGGATCGCCATGGGTGACCGGGGCGACCACCAGCGACAGGATGAGGCCGCGCGTCGCCGGGATGTCGTTCCAGCGGCACGACAGCCCGCTCAAGTCGGGTCGCGTGCCCGTTGCCGCGGCCGGCACGGCGAATTGGCCGGCCTTCATCGCGCGCTCCGCCCAGGCGAGCCCTCCTCCCATGAACATCGCGAACGAAACGTTCTTCGATGGCCCGAATCGCGCCACGTCGACGCTGTGGCCGGCGGCCTTCACTGCGGACACGGGGACCAGCGCGGCGCGCAGGTCCAGATCCAGGTCGTCACGCGTCCACGCCGCGGTCGCGGCGAGCGCAGCACGCGCGCGGTCGGCATCGTGCGCCGAGACGGCGAAGCTGGCGCCGTCGCCACCGAACACGAACGGAAACTTGCGGCCGTCGAGCGCATTGGTGACCGCAGCGATGACCGATGCGCCGGCGGTATTCACCGCCTTGTAGCGGCCGGCCTCGATGGCCTGCGTGGAACTCACGACATCGGTCAGGCCGATCATCCAGTCATCCGGCAGCGACCGATAGCGCGCCGGATCCATGACGTCCGCGAACCCGTCGAAGATCGGTACGCGCGAATAGATGTCGCCGGTGTCTGCCGTCATTGCCGCGCGGCGGCCGTCAACTCTCGTACGTTCGCGGCGCCGGCCAGCGACGCGCATCGCTCGATCAGGCGATCCGCGCGCGCGGCGCCGAGCACCGGATCGACCAGTCCGTGGAACTTGCGCGCGAGGTCGGCATCGGTCATCGGGCGCTGCAGGCTTCCGATCGCGTGCTCGACCCGCAGGTGCAGCTTGCGGCCGTCCTTGCATGGTCACGACGACGTCGGCGGCCGCCTCCGCGATGGCGTCGTCCACGCGCGCGCGGACGCGGTCGCGCAACGCGATCACGTCGTCGCGGACGACGATGCCGTCGGAGAACTCCGCCTCGCCCGCCTGTCCGAACAGGATGCCCGCCGCGCAGGCGTGGTAGACGCTGAACTTGGCCTCGAGTCCGTTGCGCGGCGCCTTCTTGCCGGTCAGCTCGAGCACCAGCGAGTGCACGAGCAGGTCGACGTGCTCGATGTCCTCGGCGCGCAATGCATGCGTGCGCGCCAGCTGAACGCAGCCGTCGATCGCCGGATGGATCACGATGCCGCAGGCAAACGGCTTGTACGTGTTGAACGAGATCTCGAAGCGCTCACCGAGCTGGTCGGTGATCTCGCGCCAGTCGCATTTGGTCGAAAAGGTCTGCGCCAAGCCGCGCGGCGCCTCGAGCGCGCGGGCGGACGACGTATAGCCGTGCGCGGCCATCAGCGCCGACATGAGGCCGGCGCGCGCCGCGCCGCCGACGTGGAACGACTTGGTCATCGACCCGAACTGCTCGCGCACGCCGATCGGCTGCGACGCCGCGATCCCCAGCGCCATCGCCGTCTTCGCCGCGTCGAGCCCCAGCAGCCGCGAACATGCCGCGGCGGCGCCGAGCATTCCGGTGGAGCCCGTGATGTGCCAGCCGCGGTCGTAATGGTCCGGATAGATCATGTTGCCGACGCGGCACGACACGTCGATGCCGAGCACCAGCGCATCGACGAACTGCCGGCCGGAGGCGCCGCGGTGCTCGGCGAGCGCCAGGGCCGCGGAAGCGACCGGCCCGGCGGGATGGATGATCGTCTTGAGGTGCGTGTCGTCGTAGTCGAACGTGTGCGACGTGATGCCGTTGAGCAACGCCGCGCTGCCGATGTCGACGCGTTCGCCGCGCCCGAGGATCGATGCCTGCGCGCTCGGCGCAAGCTCCTGCACGGCCGCCAGTGCGGCGCCGAACCGTCGGATGCTGCGACGCGCCGATCGCGCAGCCGACCCAGTTCAGCACCGTCCGGTGCGCTTCCTTCTCGACGCCGTCATCCCAGCCGCGCGAAGGATGTCCTGCGGCGAAGCCGGCCAGCGTCGCCGTGATCGGCGGCGCATTGGCGTCGGCCGTTACCTTGGTGTTGTGGGCCATCGAGTCTCCGTGACGACGCGCCGCTTAGTCGCTTGCGGCGTCATTCGCTGATCTGGATGTTGCGGTCCCTGGCGAGCTTCGACCATTTGTCGATGTCGTCGCGCATGTACTGGCCGAACTGCTCCGGCGTCATCGGCATCGGCTCGAGCGCCTCGCCCGACAGCCGCTCGCGCAATTCCGGATTGGCGAGCAGCTTGTTGATCTCCTCGTTCAGCTGCTTCACGATCGGCGCCGGCATGTTGGCCGGTCCGACGATGCCGTACCACTGCACGCCGTCGAAACCCTTGTAGCCGGATTCCTCGAAGGTCGGCACGTCGGGCAGCAACGGATGGCGGCGGGTGCCCGTCACCGCCAGCGGCTTCATCTTGCCCGCCTTGATGTGCGGCAGCGCGGCGGCAAGGCCCGGAAACAGCGCCTGCGTCTGCCCGCCGAGTATGTCGGTGATCGCCGGTCCGATGCCGCGATACGGGACGTGCACGATGTCGAGAGTCGGCGGCGACCTTCAACTGCTCCATCGCCAGGTGCGTCAGCGTGCCCGGCCCCGACGAACCATAGGACAGCTTGCCCGGATTCGCCTTCACGTAGGCCACGAATTCCTTCAGCGAATTCACCGGCACCGACGGCGGGACGACCAGGATGTTCGGCGTGCCGCCGACCATCGCAATGGGCGTGAAGTCCTTCACCGCGTCGTAGGGGAGCTTGCGCACCGCGGGATTGGTCCCGTGCGTGCCGACGTAGCCGACCATCAGCGTGTAGCCATCGGGTGCCGCGCGCGCCGTGGCCATCGACCCGACCACTCCCCCGCCGCCGCTCTGGTTCTCGACGATGATGGACTGTCCGAGCGCCCTGCCCAGGCGGTCGGCGATGGTGCGCGCGACCAGGTCGACGCCACCGCCGGGCTGCACCGGCGCGATGATCTTGATCGTCTTGTTCGGGTAACCGCTCTGCGCGAATGCGCGCGGGACAAGCGATGCGGCGGCGACGCCGGCCAGCACGCGCCAGGAATTTGCGCTTCCCCGCCCGCGGGCCAGGACTCCCGTGCGTCATATCGTCGTCGTACGTCGCGCGATCGATTTTCATGGCATCCACCCGCCTCCGTTGTACATGGACTGGCGATTATCGCCCAAGTCTGGAGAACATTGCGCGATGTCCCGGAGGCGCACGTCGTGGCAGAATCCTTGGTGTGGCCCGCGAGGACATCACGCTGCAGTTTGCCGAACGAAGCGACGCCGCGACGCTCGCCGCGATGTCGCGCGACCTGATCGAGGACGGTCTCGGCTGGCGTTACCGTACGCAATCGGTCCAGCGCCTCATCGCCGACCGGGAGACCGTGACGCTCGTCGCCCGCGCCGACAGCGTTGCCGGCTTCGGAATAATGAAGTTCGGCGACGAACGCGCGCACCTCGTGCTGCTGGCGGTGTATCCGGCTTTCCGGCGGCGCGGAGTCGCGCGGCGGATCATCCAATGGCTCGTCGAGTCGGCCGCCGATCGCCGGTGTCGCGTCCCTGCACGTGGAACTGCGCGCGCGCAACGCGGACGCCCTTGCCTTCTATCGCGCCATCGGCTTCGAGGAAACGCTGCGCCTGCCCGGCTACTACTCGGGGCGCGAAACGGCGATCCGCATGATCCGCATGTTGCGCGCGCCCGAAGGCGCGGACCGCTGACGGCCCGCGTCATTCAAGGAAGAAGTCGACCATCCGGGAGATCTGGCCGCGCATCATTTCGCGGCCGTAAACGGTCGTGCAGCCGCAGGCCTCGGCCAGCGCCAGCAAGGGTGTGCGCTCGGGCTTGACGATCGCGTCGAACACCACCAGGTCGCGCGCCAAAGTCGCCACATCGAACGGCATCCGCGCGTCGCCCAGCATGCCGACCGGCGAAGCGTTGAGGAGAATGTCGACGCCGGAGGCCGTCGGTGCGCCCGCCGTCGCTTCGACGCCGGGATTGGCGTGCGCAACCTTGCGCGCGAGCGTCTCGGCGCGCCCGGCGTCGACGTCGTAAATACGCAGCGAGGCAGGACGTTCGCCTGCGATGGCGACGGCGATCGCGGATCCCGCGCCGCCGGCGCCCAGCAGCATCACGCGCTTGCCGGCGAATGAAATCGACCTTCGCCGGAACGCCTCGACGCAGCCCAGACCATCGAAGATGTCCGCGCGCCAGTGACCGTTCGCGTCCCTGGCCAGCGCGTTGATCGCCCCCACGACCCGCGCCTGGCCGCCCAGCGTCTCCGCCAGCGCGCATGCCAGCGCCTTGTAGGGAATCGTGAACACGAGTCCACCAAGGTTCTGCAGTCGCTTGAGTTGCGGCATGGCCGCGTCGAAATCTTCGGGCAGCACGTGCAACGGGACGAGGATCGCGTCGATGCCGCGGCGGCGAAACTCCGCCGTGAACATCTCCGGCGAGCGAACCTGCGCGATCGGGTGTCCGACGATGCCGAATAAGCGCGTCCTGCCGGAAACGTAGTCGACCTCGTCTTGTGTCTGCATGATGTTCGTCGCGGGCGGCAGTGCGGTCGCAGGATGATGGAGCCGCCGCCTGCCGTTGGCAAGCGCTAAGGGCTGCTAGACTGCACGCGTGCCCCGTTCCGCAACCGCGCTTCTTTCCCAGCTGCTCGAATCGTCGCCGCTGCGGCACGCGCCGTTTCGCCTGTTCTACATGGGCTCGATCGGCGCGGCGCTCGGCTACACGATGCAGGCGACGGTCGCCGCGTGGCTGATGGCGACGCTGACGCCGTCGGCGCTGATGGTGGCGCTGGTGCAGACGGCGAGCACCGCGCCGTCGCTGCTGTTCGGCCTGCTGGCCGGCGCGCTCGCGGACATCGTCGACCGGCGCAGGGTCATCCTCGTGACGCAGTATCGTCCTGCTCGCCGCCACGCTTGATCCTGGGATTCGCCACGCTCGCCGGACTGACGGGGCCCGTATCGCTGCTGGCGCTCACGTTCCTGATCGGCGCCGGCTTCACGTTCTACATGCCGGCGCAGCAGGCGAGCATCAACAGCTTCGTCTCCCGCATCGAGCTGCCGCGCGCCGTTGCGCTTGGGCGCGGTCGCCTTCAACGTGGCGCGCGCCGTCGGACCGGCGCTCGCCGGCGCCGTGGCCGCATGGCTCGGTACCGGCAGCGCGCTGATCGCCAGCGCGCTGTTCTTCATCCTGATGATCGTCGCGGTGACGCAAGTGGAAGCCGCGCGATCTGGCGCTTCCGGGCGTTCCGGAAACGCTGATCTCCGGCGTGCAGGCCGGCCTGCGCTACGCGCGGCATTCGCGCCCGATGCGCTCGCTGATCATTCGCAACCTGAGCTTCTGCGTTTGCGCGAGTTGCGCTGTGGGCGCTGCTGCCGGTGATCGCGCGCGACCAGCTCCATCTCGGCGCCGGCGGCTACGGCCTGCTGTCGGCGAGCTTCGGCATCGGCGCGGTCATCGGCGCGCTGTCGATTCCGCGGCAACTGCAGAGCCGCACGCTGAACGCCGTGGTGACGTCGGGTGTCCTGCTGTGGACGGCGGCGACGCTGCTCATCGCCGCGACCGACATCACGGCAATCGCGCTGGCCGGCGCGTTCGGCGCCGGCGTCGCGTGGGTGTGCGTACTCGCGAGCCTCTCGGCCGGAACCCAGAGCACTGCGCCCGCCTGGGTGCGCGCGCGGGCCGTCGCCATGAACCTGGTCGCCGTGCAGGCGAGCCTGGCGCTGGGCAGCGTGCTCTGGGGTACGCTGGCGTCGGCGGGCGGGACGCGCGTGGCGCTCGCCACGTCGGCAACGGTCGATGTTCGCTGCTGAACGTGCTCAGCCGCCGCGTCAGCGTCGCGATGGGCAACGAAGCCGACGTCACGCCCGCGGTGCAATTGCCCGACCTGGCGATCGCCGTCGAGCCGCTGCCCGACGACGGCCCGGTCCTGATCCAGATCGAATACCAGGTCGATGCCGGAGAATGCGCGACGAATTCCTGCGCGCGATCCACGCCGTCGAGCCGACGCGGCGGCGCAACGGCGCGACGAGCTGGCGCGTCTTCCGCGACGTGGCCGAGGACGGCCACTATGTCGAGCGCTATATCATCAATTCGTGGGCCGAGTACGTCCGGCTGCGGACGCGGATGACGATGGCGGACCGCAAGCTGCAGGATCGCGTCGCTGGAATTGCAGCGCACGGACGTGCCCATTCGCGTGTCGCGGCTGATCGGCGTCACCGCGCAGGAACAGTCGCAGTCCTCAGCGTGATGCCGTTTGCCGTCGCACCCGGCGCGCGGGCCGTATGATTGCTTCATGGTGAACCCAAGGACCGAGAAGATGGAACCGAATATCGCAAGAATCGAGGCGCTGATCCGCGAATTGCTGGTCGAGATCGGCGAGGACCCGGACCGCGAAGGACTGGCGCGCACGCCGCTGCGCGTGGCGCAGGCGTACGCCTTCCTCACTTCCGGCAACCGGACCAACATCGACAAGCTGATCAACAACGCCATCTTCACGCAGAAGACCAACAGCATGGTCATCGTGAAGAACATCGAGGTCTACAGCCTCTGCGAGCACCACATGCTGCCATTCTTCGGCCGCTGCCACATCGGCTACATTCCCGACGGCCGCGTGTTCGGCGTCAGCAAGCTGGCACGGCTGGTCGACATGTATGCGCGGCGCCTGCAGCTGCAGGAACGGCTGACCGAGCAGATCTCGCAGGCGGTCATGGACTCGATCGGCGCCACCGGCGTCGGCGTCATGATCGAGGCGCAGCACCTGTGCATGATGATGCGCGGCGTCGAGAAGCAGAACTCGGTGATGGTGACGTCCTCGGTCGTCGGCCAGTTCCGCGAGTCCACCGCCACGCGCGAGGAGTTCCTCGCGCTGATCGGGAATCGCGCGACCTAGGCAACCTTTCAGACTTACCTAGGGCTTGCGCTTCAGCAGCGACTTCAGGTCGGCGAACGGTTGGTGCGTCGCGCGCGATTCGGGCGCAGCGCCGGCTGAACCATGACCCCGCGCGGCCTCGAGCTGCCGCGCGTGCTCGTTATCGTGGCAGTAGACGCACAGCAGTTCCCAGTTGCTGCCGTCCGGCGGATTGTTGTCGTGATTGTGATCGCGGTGGTGGACGGTCAGCTGCGCCACGTTGCTGCGGTCGAACTCCCGCGCGCAGCGGCCGCAGATCCACGGATAAATCTTCAGCGCCTGCTCGCGGTAGCCGCTCGAACGCTGCTCGCCTGCGCGGCGCGCGTCGGCGACGATCCGGTCGAGTTTTGCCTCGTCGGACTTGCCGGACTTGGAATTCAAGGGTGGCCTCCGGATTCAGTTGGGTTCACTGCGCGAGCTGGCGCAAGACCCGCGCAAGATCGTGCACCGCGCCCATCGTGGCAAAGGAATCGCGTGCGGCCGCAAGATCGGAGCGGGCGGCTGCCTGCGCGCCCGCGTCACCCTGCGCGAGGTGCAACGCCGCACGGTGGCAGATCACGCGACCCAGCTCCAGGCGACTGCCGGTCTCCTCGAACAGCTCGATCGCCCGATTGAACGCCTGCAGCGCTTCAGTGGACCTTTCCTGTGCGGCGAGAATCTGGCCATGGACGCGGCAGCTCGATTCCGAGGTAATGCGGCGACTCTGCGAATTCGCCGATCTCGATGGCCTGGCGCACCATGCGCGCGGCCTCGTCGACGCGGCCCGCGTGCAGAAAGGCCTCCGCCGCGCATCCCAGCATCAGGTTGCGCGACAGCGCGTTTTCGGTATCCCGCACCAGCGGAACGTACTGCTCGTACCAGCGCATCGCATCGACGACGTCGTCACGCTGCATGGCAGCCCGGCCCGCCGCGTGCAGCGCCCACGTCGTCAGCACCAGCTGGTCCAATTCCTGTGCGCGCGCCCAGCCGCGTTCGGCGTGCATCCTTGCCGCATCGTCATCGCCCAGGTCCGCCGCGACGATGGTGAGCATCGGATCGAGCCACGTCGCCAGCCGGGTTTCGCCGATCTGCCCGCACATCTCCAACGTCGCCTCCGCGCACCTGCCGCGCGGCAGCCAACTCACCCGTGCCGTGCAGGGCCTGCACGGTCGCAAAGCCGGCCCAGGCCGTACGCGCCAGCGACCCGCTCTTCGCGCCAAACTCGCGGTCGCGCTCGGCATAGGCGAGCGCATCCTTCCAAAGACCTCGGCCGGCGCAATTCTCCGCCAGGAACTCGTAGCCGTTGGCGATCGAGTGGGGAAAATTCTTGCGCTCGCCGAATTCGATGCTCTTGCGCGCCCACCGGTCGCTTTCGGGGTAGGCCAGCATGTGCTGGTTGGCGCCGGCCAGGAAGGAGTAGATGGCCGCCAGCGTGGCGGCGTCGTCGAGCGGCTCCGCCAGTTGCCGCGCCCGCTCGAGGAATTCGATGGCTTTGCGCTGTTCGGTCCGGTAGTGATAGTAGCGGCCCATGAACGCCAGCGACAGCGCCAGCTCGTTCGTCTGCGTAGCCGGGATCGAGCTCGGCCAGCGCCTCTTCGAGATACGGAAGCCCGCGCGCGTCGCCGACCTGGCAATACACGCTGCCGATCCTCGCCTTGAGCGCCGCGCGCGCGGTGGGCGCGCTCACGCGCGCGAGCGCCTGCTCGAAACCGTCGACCGCGGGTTGCGTTGTTCCGCGCGAATCATGAACGTCGCCGATCTGCTCGTAGACCTGTGCCAGCGCGTCTTCGCGATGCAGCGCTTCGGCCGACTCCCGCGCCTGGTCCAGGAACTTGAGCGCCTCGTCGAGCGCGAACACGTGCGTGGCGTTGCGCGCCGCGCGCTGCGCATACGCGAGCGAACGCGGCAGGTCCCCGGCCTGCATGAAATGGTGCGCGAGATCCTGCGCGTGCTGGTCGGCTCCCGGTCCCGTCGCTTCGCCGTCGTTGACGGACGCGTCGTAGGTTCTCTCCAGCGCCTCGCCGATGCGCTGGTGCAGCCGGCGGCGGCGGATGGGATTCAGCTCCTCGTAGAGCACTTCGCGGATCTTGTCGTGCGTGAACGCGAAGTTGTCGTCGCCGCCGCCCGACGACGATCCCGGGCCGCCGCTGTTCGCGCGGATCAGCTGCGCGGCGGTCGCCTCGTCGAGCGCATCGAGCAGCGCGTCCTCGCCTGCCGCGGAAACGGCGGCCAGCTCCCGGAACGGAAAGACCTTGCCCAGCGCGGCGGCCGTGCGCAGCGCGTCGACCGTCGGTTCGGACAGCCGCGTAAGCCGTCGTCCGATCGCCTCCTTCACGCTTTGCGGAATCGCCAGCTCGTGCGTCTCCTTGCGGCCCCAGCGGTCGCCGTCGCGATAGATCTCGCCCTGCTCGATCAGCGACTTGATGACCTCCTCGACGAAGAACGGATTGCCTTCGGTCTCGCGGTAGAGCGCCTCCGCCAGTTCGTCCGACACCGTGGCGACGCCGAACAGCGTCGCCAGCAGCGTGCCCGTGTCGGCGCGGGTCAGGCGGGAGAGCGCGATGCGCGTCCCCAGCCGCTCGCGGTTCCACTCCACCAGCGCCCCGGCCAGCGGATGCGCGCGGTCGAGTTCGATCTCGCGGTACGCGACCAGGAAGAGGACGCGGTCGTTGCGCAGGTGACGCAGAAGGTAATGCAGCAGCGACAGCGTGCCCTGGTCCGCCCAGTGCACGTCGTCGATGAACACCAGCAAGCCGCGCTCCGCCGCCAGGCCGCGCAGGAAGCGCGCGGCGTTGTCGAACAGGCGCATCCGCTCCTCGCTGGGCGACAGCGGCGCATTGGGCGTGAGCGTGCCCAGCTTGGCTTCGATTTCCGGCGCGAACTTCGCGATTTCCGGCGCCGTGGCGCCGAGCGCCGCGCGCAGTTGTTCCACGCCCTGCCGGCGTGTCCACTCGCGGAACGCCTCGACGAAAGGCAGGTACGGCGTCGTGGCCTCGTATTCGTAGCAGCCGCCGCGCAGCAGCGTCGCGCCGCTTTTCTGCGCATGCGCCACGAGATCCTGCGCCAGGCGCGTCTTGCCCACGCCGGGCTCGCCCGACAGCAGCACCAGCTGCCCGCGCGCCTGCTGCGCGTTGGCCCAGTGCTCGCGCAGCTGCGCCGCCTCGCCGCTGCGGCCGATCAGTTGCCCGCGCACCAGTTGCGAAAGCGGCGTGGGATTCGCCGCGGCGACGTCCTCCACCAGCAGCGGCGGAAACGCCGACGGAAGATCTGCGGCGACGAACTGGTAGATGGCTTCCGCTTCCGCGATCCCGCGCAGCTTGTGCGCGCCCAGGTCGCGCAGCGTCGTTCCCGCCGGCAGCGCCTGCCGGACGCGGTCCGCCGCGGCCGACGAGAGCAGCGTCTGTCCGCCGTGGCCCGCGGACATCACGCGCTGCACGCGCGCCAGCGTCAGCGACGAGTCGTATTCGGCGCCGCGCGCCTCCACGGTGCCGGTGTGCAGTCCCATCCGCACGCGCACCGCGCCGACGTCGCCCCAGCGCTCCTCGTGCAACGCGCGCTGCGCGTCGAGCGCCGCGGCGAGCGCGTCGCCGGATTCCTCGAACGCAGCGCAGAAGCCGTCACCCTGAACCTGGAACACGTGGCCGCGATGCGCACCGATCGCGCGCTGCAGCAGCGCGTTGTGGCGGACCAGCGCCTCCTTCATTGCCTCCGGATGGCGTTCGAACAGGCGCGTCGACCCTTCGATGTCCGTGAAGAGAAACGTGACGGTGCCGCTGGGCAGGGCATGCATGGGAGGTCGAGTCTGCCATTACTCCGAGCCGGGCGCCACCACGTCCCTGCGGGGGCGCGCGCGTCACGCGCGGGCGATGCCGGTCCGTGGTTAGCGGTTACCGGAGCGGGTCGCGAAGCCCGTTATACAATGCGCGTCCTTCCCATCGGTCCGGCACCGCAAGACTTCGCAACGCGCGTGTCGTCGGTGCCATTGTCCGCATCTTATTAGAGTGCGCCATGTCCTTTGCACAACGCCTGCAAGCGCTCCCTCCCGAAACGCTCAAGGGCCTGCGTCGCGGCATCGAGAAGGAAAGCCTGCGCGTGCGGCCGGACGGCAAGCTCGCGACCACGCCGCATCCGGTTGCGGCTGGGCTCGGCGCTGACTCATCCGCACATCACGACGGACTTCAGCGAGTCGCAGCTCGAACTCATCACCGGCGTCCACGGCAATGCGGAAGGCTGCCTCAAGGAGCTGACCGAGATCCACCAGGTGGTATATCGCGCGATCGGCGACGAGTTGCTCTGGTGCGCGAGCATGCCCTGCGGCCTGCCGACGGACAGTTCCATACCGCTCGGCCAGTACGGCACGTCCAACGTGGGTCGCGCGAAGCACGTCTATCGTACCGGCCTGTCGTACCGCTACGGCCGGCGCATGCAGACCATTTCCGGCATCCACTACAACTTCTCGCTTCCGGGAGCGCAGTCGAACGACGCGTACTTCGCGCTGATCCGGAACTTTCGCCGCCACTCGTGGCTGCTGCTCTATCTCTTCGGCGCGTCGCCCGCCGTGTGCTCGAGCTTCGTCGCCGGCCGTCCGCACGAGTTGCAGCAGCTGGGCGAAGGCACGCGCTACCTTCCGTACGCGACTTCGTTGCGCATGGGCCGCCTGGGCTACCAGAGCGACGCGCAGTCATCGCTCAAGGTGAGCTACAACAGTCTCGAAAGCTACGCGCGCGTCGCTGCAGGACGCGCTGACCCGTCCGTATCGCCCCGTACGAGGACATCGGAATTCGCACCGGCGACGACTATCGCCAGCTCGCCACCAGCATGCTGCAGATCGAGAATGAGTTCTACGGCACGATCCGCCCCAAGCGCTTGATCCGCCCGGGCGAGCGGCCGCTGCATGCGCTGCGCGAACGCGGCGTCGAGTACGTCGAGGTGCGGCTCATGGACCTCGATCCGTTCTGCCCGATCGGCATCACGCCCGGCACGCTGCATTTTCTCGACGTGTATCTGCTCAACTGCCTGTTGCGCGACAGCCCGCCGGATACGCCGGAGGAACTCGACGCCATCGTGCGCAACAAGCGGCGGGTCGCCGAGCGTGGCCGCGAGCCGGGACTCAAGCTCGCCGACGGATCGCGGGAGGTGCCGCTCGGCGAATGGGGTGCGCGGGTGCTCGCCGAGTGCGCGCCCATCGCGGAGGTGCTGGATGCCGCGACCGGCTCGAGCGCGCATCGCGACGCGGTTGCCTCGGCCATCGCCGCTCTGAACGATCCCGCCGCCACGCCGTCGGCGCGCGTGCTCGACGCCATGGCGCGCGATTACGAGAATTCCTACGTCCGCTTCGTCCTGGCGCAGTCGGCGGCGCATCGCGAGACCATTCTCAACTTGCCATTCGCCGGCGACGTCGGCGCGCGTTTCGCGCAGCTGGCTGAGGAATCGCTCGCGAAGCAGCGCGCCATCGAAGCTGCGGACACGCTGCCGTTCGACACCTTCCTCGAGCGCTACCTGTCCCCAGCCAGCCTCAACGTCTGACGCCGCCTCGCGCATGAAACGATTCGAGACCATCGTGCTGGGATTGGGCGCGATGGGCAGCGCTACCGCCTGGCAGCTGGCGCGACGTGGCAACTCCGTCCTCGGCATCGACCGCTTCACGCCGCCGCACGAACATGGTTCGACTCACGGCGACACCCGCATCACACGCCTCGCGATTGGGGAAGGCGCGCAATACACGCCGCTGGCGATGCGTTCGCACGAGATTTGGCGCGAGCTGGAACGCGAGACCGGCAGCACGCTGCTCGTGGCCCACGGGGGCCTGGTACTGTCGAGCAAGGCACGGACATCGCAATGCCACACGGACGAATTCTTCGCGAACACCGTCGCCGCCGCGGAGAAGCACGACATCGCGCACGAGATCCTCGACGCGGGGCAGATCCGGCGCCGGTTTCCGCAATTCCGGATTGCCGACGATGAGTCGGGCTACTTCGAGCCCGGCGCGGGGTTCGTGCGGCCCGAAGAATGCGTTCGCGTGCAGCTCGCGCTGGCCGCGCAGTGCGGAGCGCAGCTGCACCGGGGCGAAGTCGCAACGGCGTTCGACGCTTCCGACAGCGGGGTCACGGTCACCACCGATCGCGACACGTACTCGGCCGACACGCTCATTGTCACCGCGGGTCCATGGCTTCCCGGACTCGTCGCTACATCCCTCTCCAGGCATTTCACGATCTACCGGCAGCTGCTGTGCTGGTTCGATATCGATGGTCCGCTCGACCCGTTCCTGCCGGTGAATTTTCCAGTCTTCATCTGGGAACTGCAGGGGCGACCGCAGGGCATCTATGGCTTTCCGGCCATCGATGGCGCCCGCGGCGGCCTGAAGGTCGCCACCGAAAGCTACGTCGCGCCGACCACCGCCGAATCCGTCGAGCGGCGGGTGTCCGACGCCGAAGTGCGCGCGGTGTACGACGACTATGTCGCACCGTTACATTTCAGGGCTGAGCAGCCGATGCGTGAAAGCCGCGACATGCCTGTACACGGTCACGCCGGATTTCGGCTTCGTCATCGACGCGCTTCCCGGCGCCGACCGGGTCATCGTCGCGTCGCCGTGCTCAGGTCACGGCTTCAAGCATTCGGCGGCGATCGGCGAGGCGCTGGCGCAGCGCGCGACGGATGGCGCGAGCGGCATCGACTTGCGCGCCTTCTCGCTGGCGCGTTTCGGCGCATGAAGCTGGTCGCGATGCGCCAGGTCCCCATGTATTGATCAAGTCCGGCGGAGTTTCGTACACTGGCGCACCGATGAAGGCGGACCAGCACGAGGAATCGCCATGACGACCATGCTGCGGCATGCGATCGCGTTCCTGCGCAGGCATCCACTGCTCGCGTTCGTGCTGATGGGCGCGTTCTTCCTGCTGTCCGGAACCATTTCCATCAACCTCTACGTCGTGCTGATGGCCAACATCGACCTCTTCCGCATGTACGGCGTGCAGGTGATCGACGACGGCGCGCTGCGCCAGCTGGCCGAAATCCTCAGCGCGGCATTCTTCAGCGTCCTGTTCTTCGTGCTCTTCGTCGTTTGCGAGCGCGTCGTCGTCGGTCACCTTACCGGATCACTGCAAGACGCGAGCGATCCTCCGCCACCTTGAACCGCCTTCGCGCGGTTCGCACGCCAGGGAGAGTGCCATGTTCGGATTGACGCAGCTGGGTGTGGTCCACACCGCCATCAGTCTCATCGCTGTGGCCGCGGGCGCCATTGCATTTTTCCGCTACGGCAGGATTCCGGCGAACTTGACCATCGGCAAGGTGTACATCTGGACCACCGTCCTGACGTGTCTGACCGGCTTCGGTATCTTCCAGCATGGAGGTTTCGGCAAGCCGCACGTTCTCGGCATCATCACGCTCGTCGTGCTCGGCATCGCATGGATCGCGGGGCGCACGACGCTGTTCGGCCGAGCCTCGGCGTACGTCGAGACGATCAGCTACACGGCGACCTTCCTCTTCCACATGATTCCGGCCGTCACCGAGACGACGACGCGTCTTCCGCTCGGCCACCCGCTGCTCGCCAGCGCCGAGGCGCCCGAGCTCCAGACCGCGGCCGGCGTCCTGTTCCTGCTGTTCCTGGCGGGCGCCGCATGGCAGGTCTGGCGTTTGCGCGGACAAAGAACGTCGCCGGAGTCACCCGCGCTGCGGTAACGAAGTCCGTGTGTTCGGTGCTTCCGCCTTGACGTCCGACTCGAACAGTTCCTGAAGCTGCGCGGCCGCCTGCGCGGTCGTCTGGATCAGTTGCGCCTCGTCCTGGCGCACCGCGTATTGCGCATCGAGCTGGCGCGCATCGTGTTCGCGGAACAGCTGCACGGCGCGCGACGCCTGCGCGGGCTCGAGTCCCAGCTGCTCCAGCGCCTGCCGCGCCGTTTCCAGGCTCGACAGCAGCGTCTCGCGCTCGATCGCCTCGATGTCGAGGTCGCGCAGCCGGTAGTAATGCACGCGATTGCGCGCGCGCGCCAGGATCGGCAGGTCGGGAAAGTGCTTGCGCACCAGCGCCGCGGTCTTGACCGACGCCTCGACGTCGTCGATGGCCAGCACGAACAGCTTGGCGTCGCGCGCCTTGGCCGATTCCAGCAATTCCAGCCGCGACGCGTCGCCGTAATACACCTTGTTGCCGAACTTGCGCACGAAGTCGACCTGCTGGTAGCTGACCTCGAGCGCGGTGAACGGTATGCCGGCCATGCGCAGCACGCGCGACACGATCTGCCCGTAGCGTCCGTAGCCGGCGATGATCACCGGGTTGCCCGGGCCGTCGATGAGATCGAACTCCGGCGGTTTCCTGCGTTCGAGCCAGCGCTCGAGCAATCGTTCATGCACGACGAACGACAGCGGCGCCAGCAGCATCGAGACCGTGACCACCAGCACGAGGAACTGCGCGGTTTCGCCGGCGAGGATTCCCGTGGCCTGCGCCGCCGTGAACAGCACGAACGCGAACTCGCCGCCCTGCGCCAGCAGCACGGCAATGCGCTGCGCGTCCTCGTTGCCGGTGCCCGTCGTGCCGGTGATCGCCCACAGCAGCGCGGCCTTCGCCAGCATCAGGCCGACCGCCGCCGCAAGCACCGGCAAAGGATGCGCCGCCAGGTACGCGAGATTGGCGCTCATCCCGACGGCCATGAAGAACAAGCCGAGCAGCAATCCCTTGAACGGCTCGACGTCGGCCTCGAGCTCGTGCCGGAATTCCGAATCGGCGAGCAGCACGCCGGCGAGAAACGCGCCGAGCGACATCGACAGGCCGATCTCCTCCATCAGCAACGCGGCGCCGAGCACGACCAGCAACGCCGCGCCGGTGAAGATCTCGCGTCCGCCGAAGCGCGCGACGATCTTCAGCAGCGGACGCACCAGCACGCGGCTGACGACGATGACGAGCACGATCGCGGCCACGCCTTTCGCCGCAAGCGCCCACGGGTTGGCCGCGCCGGTCCGCTCCGGTGCCAGCAGCGGCAGCAACGCGATGAGCGGAATCACCGCCAGGTCCTGGAACAGCAGTATCGCGAATGCGCGACGTCCGCTCGGGCTGCTCAATTCGCCGCGCTCCCCGAGCCACGCCAGCACGATTGCCGTCGACGACATCGCGAGTCCGAAGCCCACGACCGTCGCCGCCTGCCACCCGAGTCCCTGCCACTGCGCGATGCCGGTCAGCACCACGCCGGTGACGAGCACCTGCGCGCCGCCCAGTCCGAACACCGGTTGCCGCAACGCCCACAGACGCGACGGTTCCAGTTCCAGTCCGACCAGGAACAGCAGCAGGACGACGCCCAATTCCGCGAAGTCCAGCGTCGCTTCGGCGTGCGGCACGACGCCCAGACCCCAGGGGCCGATGATCGCTCCCGCCGCGAGGTAGCCCAGCACCGCGCCCAGTTTCAGGCGGCGGAAAAGCGGCACCACGATGACCGCTGTGCCGAGGAAGATCGCCGCCTGCGCCAGAAAAGTCATGCCGCCCTCGGTGTGGTGGTGCCCTTGCGGGCGCGAACTTCCCTTTTCGTCGCTTCGACCCGCTCCTGTTCGGCCTGGCAGCGTGGACCGGAGAACTCCGCCTGGAGCGCGTCCAGGAAGACGCGCGTCCGAGCCGGCATCAGCCGCCTGCCGGGAAAGACCGCCCAGGCCGGCGCGGGCGGCACGCTCCAGTCAGCCAGCACCGGGACCAGTTCACCGCTGCGGATGTACGGCGCCGCGAAGTGATCGCTCACTATGGAAATACCAGCACCGGACCGCGCCAGCCGGATCAGCAGTTCCGGCGAATTGGCAGTCGCGCGGCCGGGAGGAATGCCTTCCCAGCGTTCGTCGCCACGATTCAGCACCCAGGTCATGGGTTCGCCGGTGCGCAGCAGGAGCCGCAACGCGTCGTGCTCCATCAGCGCCTCCGGCTCCGACGGCACGCCCCTTCGCGCCAGATAGTGAGGCGCCGCATACAGGCTTTGCGAAAACACGGCGAGACGGCGGGCCGCGAGCGTCGCATCGTCGGGCAGGTCGCCCATCCGGAGTGCGACGTCGAAGTTCTCGCCGATCAGATCGACACGCCGGGGCGAAAGATCGATCTCGAGCGATATCGCCGGGAATTTGGCAATGAAGTCTGCGAGCACCGCGCCGATCACCAGCGTGGCGAAGTCCCCCGGCATCGATACGCGCAGCCGCCCGCTTGGCTGGATTTGACGAGATTGCGCGAGCTGCGTCGCGGCCTCGACCTCCGCCACGACCTGGTGCGCGTGCTCGAGCACGCTGCGTCCGAAGTCGGTGACCGAGAGCTTGCGCGTTGTACGCAGCAGCAGCCGCTCCCCAAGCTGAGCTTCCAGCGCGGACAGGCGCCGCGAAACCGTCGATTTTGGCAGTCCCAAGCGCTCGGCCGCACGGGTGAAGCTGCCCTCGTCCGCCACCCGGGCGAACAGCAGCAAGTCATTCGGTTCCAACCCGGCATCCATCTATTGTTCCATTGACGCAACAATGTAATCCATTTACATGTCTTAATAATCTTATTCGGGACAATTATAGTCAATCCATCGTCAACGTCAATTGGAAGGACCGGCCATGAACATCCTGCAAGTCAACTCCAGCGCCCGGATCGAGGCTTCCCATTCCACGAAACTTGCGCAAGCGCTGGTCGCACGCATCACGGCCGACAATCCGGGCGCGACGCTGACCGTGCGCGATCTCTCCCGCACGCCGCACCTGCCGCTCGACGAATCCACGCTGCAGGCGCTGTTCACGCCCGCGGACCAACGCACGCCGGAACACAATGCGCGCGTCGCGCTGGACGACGCCTTGATTGCCGAGATCCAGGCCGCAGATGTGGTGGTGCTGGGCGTGCCGATGTACAACTTCGGCGTCCCGGCGCAACTGAAGAACTGGATCGACGCGATATCGCGGGCACAGGTCACGTTTCGCTACACCGCCAACGGCCCGGAAGGACTGCTCAAAGGCAAGAAGATCTACGTGGCGCTGACGCGCGGCGGCAAGTACCGCAACACGCCCAGCGACACGCAGGTACCGTACCTGCGGACGATCTTCGCGTTTCTTGGCATGAACGACGTGCAGTTCGTCTATGCGGAAGGCTTGGCGATGGGTCCGGAGGCCGAGCAGAATGCACTTGCGTCGGCGCGTTCGCAAATCGAGGAATTATTCGCAAATGAGGGTTCGCAAAATGAGGACGGCAGCATGAAGGCGGCCGCATGACGGCGATGAGGCCGTCCGACCCGCGACCTGGCAATTTCGCACTTCGCTAAAAGGAGAACTGCATGACCACGACGATCGCCAACGCGCTGCAACCCGAAACCGTCACGCGTCCGCGTGCCGTCGAGCAGCTCGTCGCCGGGCAGGCGACGTCCGACGGTGCGGGCGTCAAGCTCACGCGCGTGCTGACGCAGCAATTCCAGCGGCGGCTCGACCCGTTCCTGATGCTGGACGCCTTTGGCACGGACAACCCGGAGGACTACATCGGCGGCTTTCCCGATCATCCGCATCGCGGCTTCGAAACCGTGACGTACATGATCGCGGGGCAGATGCGCCATCGCGACAGCTTCGGCCACGAAGGCCTGCTGCGCAACGGCGGCGTGCAGTGGATGACCGCCGGCAGCGGCATCGTCCATTCGGAGCTTCCCGAGCAGGCCGACGGCCGGATGGAGGGCTTCCAGCTCTGGCTCAACCTGCGCTCGCGCGACAAGATGCGCGCGCCGTGGTACCGCGACATTCAAAGCGCGGAGATTCCGGAATTCACCACGCCCGACGGCGTGACCGCGCGCGTGATCGCCGGACGCAGCCACGGCGTGGCCGGTGCCATGGAACGCGAAGTCACCGAGCCGCTCTATCTCGACCTGCACCTGCCGGCGGGAGCAACCTTCGCGCAGGCGATGCCGGCGAAGTTCAACGCGTTCGTCTACGTCTATCGCGGCGCCGTGGAAATCGCCGGCACGCGTGTGCCGGCGCAACGGATGGCGATCCTGAAGAACGCCGCCGGACAGCGACGGCGTGGTGCTGCGCGCCGAAGAATCGGCCCGCGTGTTGCTGATCGCGGGTCTGCCCCTGAACGAGCCCATTGCGCAACATGGACCGTTCGTCATGAACACGCGCGACGAGCTGATCGCGGCCGTGCAGGACTACCAGGCCGGGAAATTTTCTGCGGCAGACCAAGGCGCCTGAGCGGCGGGGTTGGAACGCATTGCGTTCCAACCCCGCGCATCGGGCTCTCCCCAGGCGAATGGGTACGGTATCTGACGTTCGCGCACCGACTTTCACCCGCGGCCGCTGCTTAGCTATACTATGCATTGTGTAGTGAACAGCTTGGAGTGGTCATGTCCAATACTGCGGGCGCACCTTCATCCTCGACTCTGCTGCGCTGGACTACGCTGATCGTCGTCACGGCGAACGTCGCTTTCCTCGTTGTTTACAGCAGGATCGGGGAAGCCCCGACCATGGCCGAGGTGATGGCCGAATATGGGTACACGTTCGTGCCGGCCAGTTTCGTCAAGGCGATGTCCGCGATTCTGGTAGTCGCGATGCTGGGTTTCTACATGGTCGCCCTGTTGCCGAGCCGGCGCCGCAGGCGCATCTACACCGCATTGGCCGCCCCGCTCGCCGGGGCCAGCGTCCTGGTGTCGTTCTGGATCGTCGCGGCGAAGAATCGGGAGATCGGATTGTCGATGGCGCTGGTTGTCGCCGGCGTCGCGCTGGGCGCGGCCATGTTCGCCCGCGCGGCGTCGGAGTCACCGAACCGGCATTCGCTCTGGCTGCGCGTCCCGTTCAGTCTTTATTTCGGTGCAATGAGCATCGCGCTGCTCATCGCCCTCGCCCAATGGATGAATGCCGGCGGCCGATTGGCGACCAATGCCCTGGCGCCGGACGAACTGACTGCCGCATTTCTTGCGATCGCAGTTTTGGCGGGAGGATACGTCGCGCTCCGCTACCGCGAATTCGTCTATCCGGCGGTCATTGCGTGGGGTACCGGCGCAATATTCGTCGCGCAGCGGAACCAGGATCCCTACGTCGCCGCGGCCGCGCTGGCTGTCTGCATTGGAATGCTCGCCGTGGCCGTACTTGCCGTCGCGACGCAGGCGCGGACGCCGCGGAGCGATGCCAGGGACAAACCATCACGGCCCATCAAGGTAACGGGTGAGCCAAAGAAGCAGAATTCGTGGGGGTACAGCCTGGACGGAAACTCGTCCATCATGCGGCTTTGACGATTCGTCCAGCCGTCCACATACCGGAGATCCCCATGAACGAAGAGACGTTCAACCTGAGCATTCGCAAGTTCCTCAAAATGGTCGGGGTGAACTCGCAGCGCGAGATCGAGCAGGCCGTGGCCAAGGCGATTGCCAGCGGCGCCGCCAAAGGCACCGAGGTGCTTCCCGCCAAGGTGACGCTGCGCGTTGCGGGAATCAACCTCGACGTCGCCTTCGACGGCGAGATTCGGCTGGAATAAGGTTCGCGGCCGCACCGCCGCCGCGGTGTCAGGTCCCGGCCACGCGCCGCAACCGCGCCGCGGCGAAGATGCGGCTCAGCAGCGGCCAGAACAGCAGGATGAACGCCAGCGTCGTGATCGAGCCCACCAGCCCGTTGGACCAGAAGACGCGCATGTCGCCGCCCGCCCCGATCATCGCCAGGCGGAACGCGTCCTCGCTCCTGTTGCCCAGGACGAGCGCCAGCGTGAACGGCGCCAGCGGTACGCCGATCTTCTTGAACACATAGCCGACGACGCCGAACAACAGCATCAGCCAGACGTCGAACATGGCGTTCTGGATGGCGTAGGCGCCGATGGCGCAGGACACCAGGATCATCGGCGCCACGGCCGCGAACGGGATGCGCAGGATGGACGCGAAGATCGGCACCGTGGTGAGCACGATCACCAGCCCGACGATATTGCCGAGATACATCGACGCGATGAGTCCCCAGACGAAGTCCTTGTGCTCGACGAACAGCAGCGGCCCGGGATTGAGCCCCCAGACCATGAGGCCGCCGAGCAGGATCGCCGCGGTGCCCGATCCCGGAATGCCGAGCGCCAGCATCGGCAGCAACGCCGCCGTCCCCGACGCATGCGCCGCCGTTTCAGGAGCGAACACGCCTTCGATGCGGCCCTTGCCGAAACTCGCCGGATCCTTGGAGAATCGCTTGGCGAGGTTGTACCCCATGAACGATGCCGCGATCGCACCGCCGGGCGTGATGCCGAGCCAGCAGCCGATGGCCGACGATCGCAACAGCGTGAGCCAGTAACGCGGCATCTCCTTCCACACCTTCAGCACGACGCGCAGGCTGATCTTCGCGGAATGGCCGCGCAGCGCCAGCCGTTCCTCCATCGTCAGCAGAATCTCGCTGATGCCGAACAACCCGATCACCGCCACCAGGAAATTGACGCCGCGCAAGAGCGGGTCGAAGCCGAACGTCATGCGCAGCTGCCCGGATACCGTGTCCATGCCGATGGCGGCCAGCAGCAGGCCAAGCGCCATGGAGATCAGGGTCTTGTGCTTCTCCTCGCGGCCCAGGCCGACGAACGAGCAGAACGTCAGGAAATAGACGGCGAAGAATTCCGGCGGACCGAAGCGCAAGGCAAAGCCCGCGATGCGGGGCGCCAGGAACGTGATCAGGATCACCGCAACCAGCGATCCTATGAACGACGACGTGAACGCCGCGGTCAGCGCCTCCGCGGCCCTCCCCTGCTGGGCCATCGGATAGCCGTCGAACGTGGTCGCCACCGACCAGGCTTCCCCCGGAATGTTGAACAGGATCGACGTGATCGCCCCGCCGAACAGCGCGCCCCAATAGATGCAGGAAAGCATCACGATCGCGGACGTCGGGTCCATCGTGAAGGTGAGAGGCAGCAGGATCGCGACGCCGTTCGGACCGCCTAAACCGGGCAGCACGCCGACGAAGACGCCGAGCAGGAGGCCGATCATCATCAGCGTCAGCGTCTTCCAGGTCAGCAGCACGGCGAAGCCGTGGAGCAGCAGCGTCAGGGCCTCCATCGCGTGGGCTTAGCGACCGAAGAGCGCTTCGATCGGCCCCTTCGGCATGATGACGTCGAAGGCCATGTCGAACGTGGCGAACATCGCGAACGCGAACACGAAACTGGTGAGCAGCGACTTCCACCACGCGATGCGGCCGATGAAGCGCATGAAGCCCGCGACGAGCAGGAAGCTCGCGACGTAAAGCCCGAGCCACTGCATTGCGGCGCAGAAGATCAGCGTCGGAACGAACACCTGCGTCACGCGCCGCAACTGGTCGCGCGTGACGAACGTCAGGGAAGCCTGCCGGCGCTTGATCAGCGCGCTGCCAAGCCCGAACACGGAGGCGCCGGCCAGGATGACGCACAGGTAGAACGGCAGGTAGCCCGACTGCGGGCCATCCTTCGCCCACCCCATGCCGCTGCGCCAGTTGTCGAAGCCCAGCAGCAGCGCCAGCGCGAGCAGCAGCACGTAGACGACCACTTCCACCATGCGCGTGGTCGTCACCGCCGGCGAATCGGGCTCCGGCGCACTCGGATCCTCTACGGCGATTTCGTCCAAACTAGGGGGCGACAAAGCCGGCCTCGGTCATGAGGCCCTTGTTCAGCGTGTCATCCTCCTCGAGAAACGTCAGCATGTCCTTGCCCGTGAGGAAGACCGGCTTCAACGCCTGCTTTTCCATGTACTCCTTGTATTCCGCGGTCTGCGTCAGCTTGCGGAACAAATCCACATAGAACGCGGCCTGCTCGGGCGTCACCTTGCCGGGAAGGAACATCGCGCGCAGCATCAGGTACTGCACGTCGAGCCCTTCTTCCTTGCACGTCGGAATGTCGTTCCACGACATGGTGTCGGTGACCTTGGTCTTGTAGGCGATGCGTTCCTTGTCGAACACGCACAGCGCGCGCACCTGGCCGGCGCGCCAGACCTCGAGGTTCTCCGAGGGATTGTTGACGTTGGCCGCCGTGTGGTTGCCGACCAGCTGCGTGGCGGCTTCACCGCCGGACTTGTACGGCAGGTAGGCGAATTTCGCGCCGGTCTTCTTTTCCATGAAGACGGTGAGCACGTGATCCTCGCGCTTGCTGCCCGTTCCCCCCATCTTGAACGGCGGATCGGCGGCCTTCGCCGCCGCCACGAACTCCTTCACCGACTTGTAGGGCAGCGTCACGTTGTCCCACAGCACGAATTCGTCCATCGCGATAACTGAAATCGGCGTCAGGTCGCGCCAGTTGAATGGAATCTTCGCGGCAAGAGGCAGCATGTAGATCAGCGAATAGGCGATGAGGACCTTGTTCGGGTCGCCTTCGCTCGACTTCATGTAGATCAGCGCCTCCGCCCCCGACGCGCCGCCCTTCAGCGACACGACTACCGGCTGCTTCATCAGGTTGTTCTTCTGGATCGCGGCCTGCATCATGCGCGCCATCTGGTCGGAAGCGCCGCCGGCACCGGCAGCGACCACGATCTCGACGGGCTTCGTGGGCTCCCACGCTGCGACCGGCGCGCTCGCCAGCGCGATCGCCAGCGCAACGCTTGTTGTCTTCACGAATCGATTCATGCCAGTTTCCTCCTTGATTATTGGAAAATCCGCGATGTCGGGTTGGTCCTAGGCCGCCCGTGCCAGCCCGGTTGCCGCCGACGCCGCCAGGTAATCCGTCGCCGCCAGCACGCCGCCCTTGCGGTGCGGAACGCCCGCCAATTCCAGGCCCATTTCAACGCCCGCCAGCGTGCCACAGAGCATGAGGTCGTTGAAGTAGCCGAGATGCCCGATGCGGAACACCTTGCCCGACAGCTTGCCCAGGCCCTGGCCGAGCGAAAGATTGAAGCGGTCGAGGGCGATCTTGCGAAACGCGTCCGCATTGTGGCCTTCCGGCATCATCACTGCAGTCAGCGCGGCGCTGTATTCGGCGGGGTCCGCGCACAGGATCTCCAGGTCCCACGCGCGCACCGCGCGCCGCGTCGCCTCGGCCAGACGCTCGTGGCGCGCGAAGACGTTTTCCAGGCCTTCGGCGAGCAGCATGTCCAGCGCCTCGTGCAGGCCATAGAGAAGATTGGTCGCCGGCGTGTAGGGAAAATAGCCGGTCGCGCTGATCGCCAGCTGGTCGCTCCAGTCCCAGTACGAACGCGGCAGCCGCGCCGACTTTGCCGCAGCGAGCGCCTTGGCGCTGATCGCGTTGAACGACAATCCCGCCGGCAGCATCAGCCCCTTTTGCGACCCCGCGACGCTCACGTCGACGCCCCACTCGTCATGCCGGTAGTCCATCGACGCGAGCGAGGAAATCGTGTCTACCATGAGCAGCGCCGGATGGGACGCGCCATCGATGGCCGCGCGCACGTCGGCGACATGGGTCGTCACGCCGGTTGAAGTTTCGTTATGGACGACGCACACCGCCTTGATCGTGCGCGCAACGTCCGCGCGCAACCGTGACTCGATCTGCGCGGCCGGCGCGCCGTGCCGCCAGTCGCCCGGAATGAATTCCACGACCAGACCGAGCCGCTCGGCGAGGCGCTTCCACAGCGTCGCGAAGTGCCCGGTCTCGGCCATCAGCACGCGATCGCCCGGCGACAGCGTATTGACGAGCGCCGCCTCCCACGCGCCGGTGCCGGACGACGGATAGATGACCACGTCGGCATCGGTCCCGAAAACCTTCTTCATCCCGGCGAGCACGGTTTTGCCGAGCACGGCAAATTCAGGCCCGCGATGGTCGATCGTCGGGTGGTCAATGGCCCGCAGCACGCGGTCCGGCACATTGGTCGGCCCGGGAATCTGCAGGAAATGGCGGCCGGAGGGATGGCTGTCGAGCTTGAGCATGGGGAGCCTCGATGATCGGCGCTTGGGAAAAGGCTTGCGTGGCACCTGTCGGGTCTACAAAATAGCATGGCCGATGCGGCAGTGGCGCGCCAGCGTGCCTACCGCGCCGATCGCGGTCCCCTCCCTCAACTTGCAGCGCTCACCCTTGAACGCCCCCACGCCGCAGCCCCTGCTTTTCCAGCCGAGCCGCGGCAATGCCGATCTCGCAGCGCGACTGCGCCGGGCCGTCGCGGGCATGGTCATGTTCGATCCAGCGTCGCGCGGCCGTTATGCGACCGACGCGTCCATCTATCAGGTCGAGCCGATCGGCGTCCTGGTCCCGTCCAGCGCCGCCGACGTCGAGGCCGCACTCGGCGTCTGCCGCGACCTGCGCGTGCCGGTGCTGCCGCGAGGCGCCGGCAGTTCCCAGTGCGGGCAGACCGTCGGCGCCGCGTTGGTGGTCGACCACAGCAAGCATCTCAACCGCATCGTTGCGCTGGACAAGGAGGCGATGACCGTCACCGTCGAGCCCGGCGTGGTGCTGGATCAGCTCAACGCATGGCTGAAGCCGCACGGCCTGTGGTTTCCGGTCGACGTCAGCACGTCGGCGCAAGCCACGCTGGGCGGCATGGCCGGCAACAATTCGTGCGGGTCGCGCTCGATCGCGTACGGCAACATGGTGCACAACGTCCATGCCGTTGATGCGCTGCTGTCGGACGGTACTCAGGCGCGGTTGGGTCCGGAGTCGGAAATGGCGTCCGCGCCGGCGCCGCTGCGCGCGCTGCTCGACCGGCTGCGCGCCATCGGCGCGCGCGAGCGCGACGAGATTGCCCTCCGTGTTCCAACGGTGATGCGACGCGTCGGCGGCTACAACATCGACGTGTTCAACCCGCAAAGCGAGCGTCCTTACACCAGCGACGGCAGCGTGAATTTTGCGCACCTGCTCGTCGGCAGCGAAGGCACGCTGGCCTGGACTCGCCAACTCACGCTGAAGGTGTGCCCACTGCCGGCGCACCGCACGCTGGGCGTGGTCAACTTCCCGTCGCTGTACCGAGCCATGGAATGCGCGCGGCACCTGGTCGCACTCGGGCCTTCCGCCGTCGAATTGGTCGACCGGACGATGATCGACCTGTCGCGCGCCAACCCCGCGTTCCGGCCGGTGATCGACGCCGCGCTGGTGGGCGAACCGGAAGCGATTCTGTTGGTGGAGTTCAGCAGCGGGGAGGCAACTGATTCCGCGCTCCGGTTGCAGGATCTCGTAGCGCTGATGGGCGACCTGGGCCTGCCCGGCAGCGTCGTCCGGATGACCGACGCCGCCGCGCAGAAGGCGCTGTGGGACGTGCGCAAGGCGGGCCTCAACATCATGATGAGCCTGCGCGGCGACGGCAAGCCGGTGTCGTTCATCGAGGACTGCGCGGTGCCGCTGGCGCATCTGCCGGACTACGTCGATCGCCTGACGCAGATCTTCCGCAAGCACGGCACGCGGGGAACGTGGTACGCGCATGCGTCGGTCGGAACGCTGCACGTCCGCCCGATCCTCGACATGCGTCGCGACGGCGCGGCCAAGATGCGCGCCATCGCCGAGGAAGCGAGCGCGATGGTGCGCGAATACAAGGGCGCGTTCTCGGGCGAGCACGGCGACGGCCTCGTGCGCAGCGAATGGGTCGCGTGGCAGTTCGGTCCGCGCCTGACGCGCGCGTTCGAGGAGATCAAGGACCTGTTCGACCCGGCGGGACTGATGAATCCCGGCAAGATCGTGCGCGCATCGCGCATGGACGACGCCTCACTGTTCCGGTTTCCTCCCGGCTACCGCGCGCTGCCGGTTACCACCGCGCTCGACTGGTCGGCGTGGAACGTGCAGAACGATCCGCTCACGGAGACGGTGTCGGCGCCCGGCACCGGAGGCGATCCGGCGCACGGCTTCGCCAAGGCCGTCGAGATGTGCAACAACAACGGCCATTGCCGCAAGTTCGACGCCGGAACGATGTGCCCGAGTTATCGCGTCACCCGCGACGAGGCGCACCTGACGCGCGGCCGCGCCAACACGCTGCGCCTGGCGTTGTCCGGCCAGCTCGGACCGGACTTCGCGTCGCAGCCGGTGCGCGACGCGCTCGACCTCTGCGTGAGCTGCAAGGGATGCCGCCGCGACTGCCCGACAGGCGTGGACATGGCCAAGATGAAAATCGAGTTCATGCACCACTGGCAGCGCGCGCACGGACTCACGCGGCGCGAACGCATGATCGCCCGCCTGCCGCACTGGGCGCCCCGCGCGGCAGCGATGCCCTGGCTGTCGAATCTGCGCGACGTCGTCCCGGGAGCGAAGTTTCTCGGTGAAAAATGGCTGGGTGTCGCCAGGCAACGCTCATTGCCGCGCTGGCGCCGCGATACCTTTCTTCGGGACGGCGCCGCGCTGAGCGGCGAGCGGAAGACGACGCAGCCGACGTCGTGCTTTTCGTCGACACCTTCACCAACTATTTCGAGCCGGAGAATGCGCGCGCCGCCGTTGCCGTGCTGCGCGCCGGCGGTTACCGCGTGCACGTTGCGCGCGCTGCCGCGGACGATGCGCAACCCGATCGACCGCTGTGTTGCGGACGTACGTTCCTCGGCGCGGGGCTGGTCGACGAAGCGAAGCACGAGGCGCGGCGCGTGGTGGCCGCGCTGGCGCCACACGCCGCGCGCGGCGCGGCCATCGTCGGGCTGGAGCCATCGTGCCTGCTGACGCTGCGCGACGAGTTTCTCGTGATGGGAATAGGCGACGCAGCACGGCGGCTCAGCGAAAGCACATTCCTGATCGAGGAGTTTCTTGCGCGCGATCTTCGCGCCGGACGGCTCGACCTGCCGCTGGCGTCATTGCCGGAATCGCGCGCGCTGCTGCACGGCCATTGCCACCAGAAGGCATTCGACGCGCTGTCGCCGGCGCTGGCCGTGCTGAAGCTGATTCCGGGACTGGACGTGCAACTGATCGAATCGAGTTGCTGCGGCATGGCCGGGAGCTTCGGCTTCGAGGCGGCGCACTACGATGTCTCCATGCGCATGGCCGAGTTGTCGTTGTTGCCGGCCATTCGGGCCGCCGCCGCGGATACGCTCATCGTCGCGGATGGCACGAGCTGCCGGCACCAGATCGACGACGGGATGCGCGGCGCGGACCGCCGCCAGGCGCTGCATGTGGTGCGGGTGCTGGAACGGGCGCTCGCCGCGGCGAGGCCCTCGGGCGCGGTGCCGCGCTGACGCAGCGCAGTCGACCGCGGGATCCGGGCCACGCCTAGAGACAGACGTACTCGACGCCCTCACCCATGTTGTCCTCGGACGGGTGGCCGAAGCTCAGGCGCCCGCTGCCGCGCAGGATGAGTTCCTCCCGCCGCAATATGATCTCGGACTCGCCGTCCATCGTGCAGTAGGTGCCGTTGGAACTCACGTCCACGATGACGAACTTGTCGCGCCGGCGCTCGATGCGCGCGTGCAGGCGCGAGGCCTTCCGGTCCATGATCACGACGTCGTTTTGCGCATCGCGTCCCAGCGTGATCGGCGGCGAGTTCTGGTCAAGATCCAGTTCGCGCGCGCCGTGCGTCAGCTTGAGCCCCACGGGCCTGGCCGCCGGTCGCGTCGACAGCGCCGTCAGCTCTTCCTCGGACTCCTGCCAGATCAACTCGAAGGTCTGGATGTCGGCCAGCTTGCCGCGCACCGTGTGCGCATCGTGATCGCGGGTGCGGGAACGCAGCGCTGGGGAAAGCGCTTCGACGGTTTCTGCGGAAGCGAGCGTTTGCCCGGCCTTGGCCAGCGAAGACAGCCGCGCGGCCACGTTGACCGCGTCGCCGAAGACGTCGGCGTTGTCGTCGATGACCGGACCGAAATGGAATCCGACATGGATCGCCAGCGGCGCGCCGGCGCTCGTGCGCATCGCGGAAATCTGCGTCTGCATCGCGATCGCGGCATAGGCGGCATTCGCCGGCAGCGGGAACACGGCCATCGCCTCGTCGCCGATGGTCTTGACGATGCGTCCGCCGTGCTCGTCGCAGACGGTCTTCATGACGTGGAGGCAGCGGCCGATCGTCGCCAGCGCCTCGACATCGCCCAGTGTCTCGTAGAGCTTGGTGCTGCCCGCGACATCGGCAAAAAGTATGGCAAGTTTTCGGGGAACGGAATCCATGCCGGCGTGTGACGGGAAATTGGAAAGTATAGTACAACAGCATGCGCCGGGCTTGCGGACGGGTGGGTGCCACGGTATGTTCGACGCATTGACCGCACGCTTTTGGGGCGGCTAAGGCGAACGAGGGAGTCAGGACCCGATGGAAAAACTAGGTCGGTACGAAATCCGCGAAATCGTCGGCGAAGGCGCGATGGCGCGCGTCTACAAGGCCTACGACCCGGAGATCGACCGGACGATCGCCGTCAAGCTGCTCAAGGCGCAGCTCGCCGACGATGACCAGTACCGTCTGCGCTTCCTGCGCGAGGCGCGCGCCGCGGGCGTGCTGTCGCACCCCAACATCGTCACGATCTTCGACGTCGGCGTCGACGGCAAGAAGCCGTACATCGCGATGGAGCTGATCGACGGCATGACGCTGAGCGAGTTGCTGGCGACCGACAAGGTCCTGTCGGTGAAGGAGATCGTCGAGATCGGCATCCAGCTCTCGCGAGCGCTTGATTACGCGCACAAGAAAGGCATCATCCACCGCGACATCAAGCCCGGCAACATCATGCTGATCAACGAGACCAGCACGGTGAAGGTCGCCGACTTCGGCATCTGCCGCATCGACGACCCCGAAGGCGGCGAGCAGAACCAGCAGACGCAAATGGGCGACGTGCTGGGCACGCCCAACTACATGTCCCCCGAGCAGGTGATGGGACAGAAAGTCGACTCGCGTTCGGACCTCTTCTCGGTCGGCGTCGTCCTGTACAAGCTCCTCACCAACGCGCTGCCTTTCGAGGGCGATTCGGTGATCAGCGTCGCCTACAAGATCGCCAAGAGCGAGGCGCCGTCCGTGCAGGAGCTGCGTCCGGAGATTCCGCTCACGCTGCGCCGCATCGTCGAACGCGCGCTCAAGAAGCAGCCGGAAAAGCGTTTCCAGACGGGCGAGGAGCTGGCGCTCGCGCTGATCGGCGTTGCGCGCGAGTTGAACGAGGAGGAGAACAAGAAGGGAACCGGCCGCATTCCGCTGGGAATCCGCTGGGCGCTGATGATGGTCGCGCTGGTCGCGGTGACGATGACGGTGACCGCCGCGATTCTCTATCAACGCCAGTACCAGGCGATGATGGACCAGGTCCAGGACTACGGCGGTTCGCTGGCCAAGTTCATCGCCACGCAGAGCGCCGTTCCGCTGCTCGACGAGGACTGGACGGCGCTCGACGTGTTCATCCAGGAGACGCTGGGCCGCCAGGACTTCAACTCCATCACGATCGTCGATCACCAGGGACTGGTGCGCGGCAGCAACCAGGCGGATCAGGTCAACCAGAAATACGTACCGCTGGCGGCGAAGCCGTTGTCCAGCGAGAAGTCCGACGTCAAGGTCGGGAGCTATCGCCTGGCCGACGGACGCGACGTGCTCGACTTCGCGACGCCTATCCTGTTCCAGAGCAAGGAGATCGGGCAGGTTCACCTGGGCATCTACGAGGCGCCGCTGTCCAAGGTCGCCAATTTCATGCTGGCGATGCTCGCGATCCTCACGCTCGTGACCATCGCGGCCGTGGGTGGCGGCACGTACCTGCTCGCGCGCGGGCTGTCGGGTCCGATGCGCGTGCTGCGCAATTCCCTCGACGAACTCGCGAACGGCCGCTACGACTACCGCATCAACGACCGGCGCAAGGACGAACTGGGCGAGTTGTACGCCGAGTTCGACCGCACCGCCGCCGCGCTCGAAGCGCGCCACGACCCGCCGCGGCCGGGAGACGAGACGGCGGTGAAAGTGTCCGAAAGAGCGGACACGCCACCTACCGGGTCGACGTCACCCAAGCAGGCTTAGATCATGCGTGCGGTCACGTGGGGCGCAGCCATCGTTGCTGCGGTCATCCTGGCGGCGTGTGCGGAAGCACCGCAGCGACCGGCCGCCGCGCCGGAAATCCCCGTCGCGCAACAAGGCGAACTGCTCGCGCGCGATGATTCCTTTGCCGTCGTGGTGGCGGGACCGGGCGAGGACCTGGGTTCACTCGCGCAGCGGTACCTGGGCGATCGTTCCAAGCGCTGGTGGATCGCCGAATTCAACGCGATCGACGAAGTCCGATCGGGGCAGACGGTCGTCATCCCGCTCAAGGCCGCCAATCCGTCCGGCGTATACGCCAACGGCTACCTGACCGTCCCCATTCTCTGCTACCACCGCTTCGGCTCGCGGCCAAGCCAGCTGGCGGTCACGCCGGCGGCGTTCGAGGCGCAGATGGATTACCTGGCCAGGAACGGCTATCAAGTGATCCCGCTGTCGCGCCTGATCGGATTCCTGGAGCGCGGCGAGCCGGTGCCTCGCAAGTCGGTCGTGCTGACGATCGACGACGGCTACCGGTCGACGTACGAAGTCGCGTTTCCGATCCTGCGCAAGCACGGATTTCCCGCAACGGTCTTTCTCTACGGCGATTTTGTCGGCGCGCCGGACGCGCTGACCTGGCCGCAGATGAAGGAGATGCAAGCATCGGGACTGGTGAGCATCCAGCCGCACTCGAAGACCCACGCCAACCTGACGCTGCGCCTGCCGGGCGAGACGGACGCGAAATACCGCGAGCGGCTGCGATCGGAGGTCGACATGCCGATCCGCCTCATCCAGGATCGTCTCGCAGTGGCCAGCGTGGCCTACGCGTTTCCGTATGGCGACGTCAACGAAACGGTCGTCGACCTGCTCAAGCGCCAGAACGTGCGCGCGGGCGTCACCGTGACGCCCGGCGGCAACGCGTCCTTCGCCTATCCGTTCATGCTGCGCCGGAGCATGGTCTTCGGCGGCGACGGCATCGACGTGTTCCGCTCGAAGCTCGCCACCTTCACGCAGGCGACGCTGCATTGAGCGCGGACCAGCGGTTGCGCGGCACGGCGGCGCTTGTCATGACCACGCTGCTTGCTGCCTGCGCGCAGGCGCCGGTCGCCACCGAGCCGCCGCCGGTCGCGCCGCGCGCGAGCTTCGCGGAGGACGCGCGCACGCGCGCGATCGCCCAGCATCAGCAGCTGGCCCGGCAGGCGAGCGACGCGGGCGATCTCGCCACTGCGGCACAGCAGTGGCACGTTGTCGTATTGCTTGCGCCCGGCGAGCAGAAATACCGGCGCGAAGAGGACGCGGTCAACGCGGCGATCCGCCAGGGTGTGCGCGAACAGCTGCAGATCGGCGCCGGCGCGCTGAAAAGTGGCGACACCGACCGCGCTACGCAGGCGATGCTGCGTGTACTGGCGCTCGATCCGGACAATGACGAAGCCGCGAAGGCGCTGCGCGACATCGATCGCCAGCGCATCTCCCGCATCCAGGGGGATCGCGCGCAGAAGCTGCGGCCGGTGGATGTCGCCGCGCTGAAATCGGGCGCTCCCGACAACGGCCCGGTCTACGACCTCGAGCAGGCGCTGGAGATGCTGCGTGCCGGCGACGTCAACGGCGGCCTGCGCGAATTGCGCGCCTACGTCGACGCGAATCCGGGAAACCGCGCCGCCCGGCAGAAGATAGGCGCCGCAGTCGCCGATCGCGCGCGCGAATTGCAGACCAAAGGTTCCCGCGAGCAGGCCTACCAGCTCTACGAGCAGGCGGTCGCGCTGCGCGGAGAAGGCACGCCCGAGTGGAACGCGCAGATGCAGGCGCTGCGCCGCGCGCTGTCCGACGAGTATTACAGCAACGGGGAACGCGCGTACCGCACGGACGTGGCGCTGGCGATCAAGCAATGGGAGACCAGCTTGCGTTACGACCCGCAGAACCTGAGGGCATCCGCGCGCCTGCGCGACGCCCGCGCGGCGCAGGAAAAACTGAAGAAGATCCCGCCCGCGAAATAGCGTCCGCTATTTGGGCGCCGCGGCCGGCGCGGCGCCGCCGAACTTGTCGGCCATCTTCTTCTTGAGTTCCAGGCAGCGCTCGCGCTCGAGCTTGGCCTTCTGGTTGTTGGGGTCGATTTCGAGAATGCGATCCCACTTGGTGATCGCGAGATCGAGGTTCTGCCGCTGGAATGCCTGCGTGCCCTCGCGATCAAGACTGCGCAGCAGCACGGTCCGCGATGCGTCGCGGCGGCGCACGGCCTCGGCGTTGACGGGCGTCTTCTTCGCGGCATCGGCGTAGGCCGCGTACGCGCCTTCGAGATTGCCCTTCGCCTCCAGCTCCTTGCCCTTCTGCAGCAGTTCGGCGACGTCGTCGCGCGGTTTGGCCTCGGCGGCCGCCGGAGCGGCGACGGCTTCCGCGGCCGGCGCGGCCGCTGCGGGCGGTGTTGCCGGTGCGCGACCCGGAATCTTGATCACCTGGCCCACGTCAAGCTTGTTGGGGCTTGCCATGTCGTTGTACTTGGCAAGGATGTAGAAGCGAAAACGGTCACCCAGGTACTGTTGCGCAAGCTTGGACAGCGAATCGTCCCTTTGCACGGTGTAACGGAAGAAGACCGGCCCCAGTTCCTTCTGCGCGTCCGCCTTGATCTGTTCTTGCAGTTTCTTCACGAGGTCGTTGGCCGGATCGAGCGCGATGGCCTTGTCCAGCGTGAGGCGCGCCGCGGGCTCGTCACCGTTCTGCAACTGGTCGACCGCTTCGAGCGCCAGGCGCTGCGCCTGGGCCTTGGCCTGGGCCGGCGTGAGTTCCGGCGCCGGTGGCGGGGCGGGCGCAGGGGCCGGCGCGGGAGCGGCGGCAGGAGCCTTGGCCGCGGCGCCCTGCGACGTATCAGCCCCGGTTTGCGGCGAAGCGCAACCCTGGAGCAAACCAGCTGTGACAAGCGCCCCCAGGATGATCCTGAAGGCCGACCGATACGACATCGTGTTCATCGTGTTCCCGCGCATGGACGATCAGGGTGAAATCAAAGGCTGCCGCGATCCGACTGCGCATTTTGCGCCAAACGCGCGCTCGCCGCCAATACGCCAGCGATTTCCGTGACGGGACCCTGCGAAAAGCGTATGCCTGCGCACACAGTCCGGTCCGTGGAAAATGGCCGCCGCTGTCCGCGGAAGATTCCCGCGAACGCCGCAAGTCGGGTGTATTTGCCAGCAGCGGGCATTTGGGTAAGAATCCGCCGGTCACCACGATCGCGGCGAAAGACGCCCCGCCGGACCCACGCGGTCTTTCGCAGGCGAGCCGTCCTTTTGTTCCTTGCAACGACCGTAGAGATCCATTCATGCGCCCAGGCCAATCGTCCGTGCTGCCGCTGTCCGTGCGTTGCCGGCTTCTCACGCTGGCTGCGGTCGCGTTGCTGGCCGGCAATCCCGCCGTCGCCGCCGATTCGCCGATCAAGAGCATCCAAGTCACTGTCGAAGGGGACGCGTACATCGCGAACGCCGTTTTCCAGACGTCAGCTCCGCCCAACATCGCGTGGGACGTGCTGACCGATTTCGACAATCTCCAGAAGTGGGTGCCTAACGTCACGGAGAGCAAGGCAGTCAAGCGTGAGGAAAACGCGGTCATCGTCGAACAGAAGGGCGTGGCGCGGTACAAAGCCCTCAAGTTCCCGTACACGTCCCAGCGAAAAATTGAACTGAAGCATCCGACCAACATCAAGACCATGCAACTCAAGGGCAGCATGAAGCGCGTCGAATCGACGCTGCTGATCGAGCCCGACGGCAAGGGCACGCGTATCGTGTATCACCTCGAGATCGTGCCCAGCTTTATTGCAGCTGGCGGGATGTCGAAGGAATTCGTCGAGCACGAGGTCAGGGAGCAGTTCACCGCGATCGTCGGCGAAATGGTCCGGCGCGCACCGTAGTCACCTTCCGTCCCATGCAACCCATCACCGGAGCTCGGCGTTGAACGAGCGCTTCCTCGCGTCGACCGTGGCGTGCCCCGACTGCGACCTCCTTCAGCACCTTTCGCCGCTGGAGCCGGGGGACAAGTCGCGCTGCGTGCGCTGCGACAGCCTGCTCGCCAAGCGGCCGGTGGGTCCGGAGGGCTTCTGCCTCGCGCTCACGGTCGCGGCGGTTCATCGCGTATATCCTGGCCAATACGTCGCCGTTGATGGACCTGTCCGCCGTCGGCCGCGTGTCGAGCACGACGATCGCGGGCGGCGCGCTGGAAATGTGGCGCGAAAACGAGCAGCTCACCGGCGCCCTGGTAGCGATCTGCGCGGTGATCGCCCCCGGCGCCTACCTGTTGTACATGCTTGTGCTTCAAGTCGCCGCGCGCCAGTCGCCGGTGCCTCGCTGGGTCGGCGGGATGCTGCGCTCGATACACCATTTCGAGATGTGGTCGATGCTGGAGGTGATGCTGCTCGGCATCCTCGTGGCACTGATCAAGATCGCGCAACTGGCCACCGTCGAGCCGGGAATCGGCATGTACGCCGTCGGCGCGCTGGTCGTGCTGTTCCCGGCGATCATCGTCACGTTCGACGAGCGCGAAATCTGGCAGCGGCTGGAATGGTACGACGGCGAGATGCCGGAACTCGCGATCGCCGAAGCGCTCGCGGCCAAGGCACAACAGATGAGCGCAACGATGACCGCGGGCGTAACCGCCGCGCAGCTGGGCCTCATGTCATGCGAGTCGTGCCAGCTGCTGTCGCGGCCGTCGAGTGTCGTGGAGGCCACCTACTGCCCGCGCTGCGGCGAACACCTGGCGTTCCGTCGCCCGGGATCCATCCAGAAGACCTGGGCGCTCATCATCGCGGCGACGATCTGCTACTTTCCGGCGATGCTGCTGCCGGTGCTCGTCAGTACGACGCTCGGGTCGTCGGAGGACGACACGATCCTGAGCGGCGTCGCCTACCTCTACACGTCCGGATCATGGCCGCTAGCGCTGATCGTGCTCGTCGCCAGCGTGATGATTCCGCTGGGGAAGCTCGCGGCGCTCGCCTGGCTGCTGTTTACGGTGCAGCGCGGCTCCATCAAGAACAATCATGACCGCACGCGCCTCTATCGCATGGTCGAGTTCATCGGCCGCTGGTCGATGCTCGACGTGTTCGTCGACGCGTTCACCGTCGCGCTGGTGCAATTGTCGCCGCTGATGTCGGTGGCGCCGGGCACGGGCGTGCTGTTCTTCGCCACCGTGGTGGTGCTGACGATGTTCGCGGCGGAAACGTTCGATCCCCGGCTTGATCTGGGACTCGGGCGAACAGCATCCGGTTGCCCATGGCTGACGAACCTCCCATCGACACGCTCCCGCAGGCGGTCGTCGTGCGCAAGCGGCGCATGCGCTTCTCGGTCGTCTGGCTGATCCCGATCCTTGCCGGCCTCGTTGCCGTCGGGATTGCCGTCCAGCGAGTGATGAGCCAGGGACCGACCATCACCATCGAATTCAAGTCCGCCAGCGGCATCGAGGCGGGCAAGACCTTCATCAAGTACAAGGACGTGCGCATCGGCCTGGTGTCGGCGGTCGAACTCTCCGAGGACTATTCCAAGGTGCTGGTGAAGGCGAAGATCGCCAAGCACTCGGCCGGCCTGATGGTCGAGGACGCCAAGTTCTGGGTCGTCGAGCCGCGCATATCCCTGAGCGGCGTGTCCGGGCTGAACACGCTGCTGTCGGGCAACTTCATCGGTTTCCAGGCCGGCAAGTCGACGGAGGAGACGACGCTCGTTCCGCGGCCTGGACGAACCGCCGACCATCAAGGACCAGCCCGGCCGGCGCTTCATCCTCAAGGCTCGCGAGCTGGGCTCGCTGGGCGTCGGCGATCCGGTCTACTACCGCGGCCTGCAGGTCGGCCAGGTCGCGGCCACCAGCCTCGTGGCCGACGGCCGGTCGATAGACATCACGGTGTTCATCGACGCGCCCTACGACAAATTTGTCACCGCCGAGACGCGTTTCTGGAATGCGAGCGGCATCGACGTCTCGGTCGGCGCCGATGGCGTCAATGTGCGCACCGAGTCGCTGGCATCGCTGCTGGCCGGCGGCGTTTCGTTCGACTCGCCGGACTTCGCCACGCTCACCGGGCCGGCGGCCGAGAATCATTCGTTCCCGATCTATCGCAATCGCCTGACCGCGATGAAGCAGCCGGACCCGATCGAGCGGCGCTTCGTGCTGTACTTCAACGAATCGGTGCGCGGACTGTCGATCGGCGCGCCGGTAACGATGTACGGGCTTCGCGTCGGCGAAGTAACGGCTGTCGGGCTGCACTATGAACCGGCAACCAAGACCTTCCATCCGCGGGTGCTGATCACGTTCTTCCCGGACATGCTGATCGCGCGCATGACGCAGCGGCAGCAGGTCGACAATGCCAAGTCGCTGCAGAATCTGGATGCCGCCGGCCGGCTGAAGTTGCTGCGGCAGATGGTGGAGGAGCGCGGCTTGCGAGCGCAGCTCAAGACAGGCAGCTTCCTCACCGGCGAGTTGTACGTGGCGTTCGAATACGTCGCCAATGCGCCGAAGGTGAAGATCGACTGGGCGCAGGATCCGCTGGAGTTGCCCGTGGTGCCCGGCGGCTTTGCCAACATCGAGGCGAAGCTGTCCAGCATCCTCACCAAGATCGACAACATGCCGCTCGACGCGATCGGCATCGAGGTCAGGAATGCGCTGTCGTCGCTCACGCAGACGCTCAAGGACGCGCAGGTGCTCGTCAAGGGCGTCGACGCGAAGCTCGTGCCCGACTTGGCGAAGACGCTCGAGGACATGCGTACCGCGATCGGCAGCGCCGACCGCGTGCTGAAGAACACGGACGCGACGTTCTACGGCAAGGATTCCCCGGCGCCGCAGGATCTGCGCGACACGCTGCAGGAGGTCACGCGCGCCGCGCGTTCGGTGCGCGTCCTCGTCGACTATCTCGAACGTCACCCCGAAATGCTGATCCGGGGCAAGACAGAGGAGAAACCGTGATGCGCCGTATTGCGTCCCTGGGCGTCCTGTGCGCGCTTGCCGTCCTGGCGACCGCGTGCTCGACCCAACCGTCGCGCCTCTACACGCTGAGCCGCGCTCCGGTGCCGGCCGGCGCGCCCGCAGCCATGTCGTCGAACATCTCCGTGGTCGTCGGTCCCATTTCGATTCCCGCCATCGTCGACCTGCCGCAGATCGTCGTGAGCACCGGACCCAATCAGGTGGTGATCGATGAATTCAATCGCTGGGCATCGCCGCTTCAGAACAACATCTCGCGCGTGGTGGCCGAAAACCTCGTCACGATGCTCGGCACTCAGCGCGTGGCGCAATTCCAGCAGTCGTTGAACCTGGACGCGGACTTCCGGGTGGCGATCGAGGTGCAAAGCTTCGATTCGGCACTGGGCGACGCCGCAACGCTCAACGCCGTCTGGATCGTCAGGCGCACCAAGGACGGCAAATCGCAAACCGGACGCACCACGCTGCGCGAGCCGACCGGCGCGGCCGGCTTCGACGCGCTGGCCGCCGCGCACAGCCGCGCGCTGGCGAAGATGAGCCAGGAGATCGCGGACGCCGTGCGCTCGCTCGAGCGCGCGTCGTAACCTGCGCAGCGGTCGTCAGGCGGCTTTCGCGCCGCAGGTGGCGCAGAAGCGGCTGCCCGGTGCCTGCGCCGCGCCGCATTTCGCGCAAAATTGCGCGCCGCGCTTCGCGACCGCGGACTCGCGCCGCCACCACCACAGGATGAAGATCGCTCCGAGCAGGCCGAGCAGCGCCATGGCGGCGAGCGGAAGCACCCAATTGGGCAATCCGCTGTCCATCGCCGCGGCAGCGGGCGCGGCGGCCATCGCGGGCGCGGGAGCGGCCGCCGTCACTGGCGCCGACGGTTCGACCGCTTTGGGCTTCGACGGACTGGCGTCGAGCTTGGTGTATTTCAAGGCGATCGGCAGCGGCTTGCCTGCGTCGAGCGCGCCCAAATCGCCGAGGCGATAACGCAATCCATCCTGGCCGGTGGTCAGGCGCTCCAGCCGCGGCTCCACCGAGAATTCGCTCGACGAGGCCGGTTCCTGGACCACCACCGTGACGTTCTCGACCGCCAAATCCCCCGGCCACACGTAGCGGTAGGCGCGCGCCGCGGCGCCGGTCGCGATCGGCTCGTAGAACTCGACGTGAAAGAACCGTTCGGACGCCTCGAACTTGAGCGTGATGAAATCCCCGGACTTGGCACTCTCGTGCTTCAGGTTGAGCAGGTTTCCGTCCGCCGCTTTTGAGTATGCAACCGCGCCGGGGCCGCCGGAAGCCGCGGGCAGGCGGAGCGTGACCGCAGCCGGCAGCTTCACGGATTCCGCCAGCGCGCCCCTCAGGATCACCAGCGCGGCCGGACGGTCGTATTCCGGCCAAATCTCGATATTCAGGTTTGCCAGGCGCGGGTTGCCCTTGGGCGCCCCGCCCGCCTGCGCCAGTGCGAACGCAGGCAATAACAGCAAAGCCAACGCGACCATCCGCAGACGCGCGGCGAACGCCGCAGCGTCGCCGTAGCGCCGGTCATCGTCGCGTCGTACCTTCAATTCGCTCATGATCTTTCTCGCGCAAGTAGTGCCGTGCCGAAATTAGCACATATCCCAGCTCTGGAAGGCCTATCGTGAAGCGCCACCCGCTGTGCCTCCACCCGCCGCTGGGGCGGTCACGAGCGTCGCGCCGACGTCCTTCAACAGGCGCTTGAACTCCGGCGAGTCGAGGATGATCGTTCCCGCCGCCGCGCGCAGGCGATCGACTGCCTCGGCCGGCAGGACGAACGACGTGGGTTGCTGGTTCAGGTAGTCGAACTCCTTCTTGTCCTTGAGCCCGGGGAACGAAACGTCGATGGCGTACACATCGGCGTTCGGTACTTGAAGGGCCGCGCAAAGGGCCGAGTCCTTGTGCGTGGAGCACTCGGCTAGGCGGCGAAGCCGCTGCTCGCTCTGCCACCGCGCCGAAATGTCCTTCAGCAATTCGACCGCTTCGTACGAATAGTGATCGATCGGAACGCCGGTGGCCTTGAGCAGCACGTCCAGCGTGCCGGGCGGAGACTCCGACAGGTCCCACGTGGTGGGCGGCGTCGACAGTGAATTGACGACGAAGACGATGATCCTGCGGACGTGGTCCAGCGGCGTCGGCATGCCGGCATCGTGCAGGGCCTCGAGGAATTCCAGCGCGTCGAGGACGCCGCGCATGCCCAGGTTGTCGGAGATGCCGCCGTCCACGAGGTGGATATACGGGCGAAGCTTGCTGTCGTTGTATGCCTCGGCTTCCCTCAATTCACGTATCGCGCGGGCCGCCGGCCGCGGCGGGACCTCCGATTTGACGAACGCCTGGGCCCAAGCCGGAAAGACGTAGTCGCATGTGCCGGCATAGTTGTTGATCGTCACGGGGGAAAGCACGACCGGAACCGCCGACGATGCGGCGGCAGCGCGGGACAGCTTCATTGCATTGAGGTCAGAGCACAGCACGTTGAAGATCATCTGGTTGAAGGACAGCCGGGCGCCACTCGATATGTCGGTAGCCGCCGCGATGATGAACGGACCCGAGCCTCGATCCAGGTCGCCGAACGTCGCGCCATTGAAAAGGATCTCGTCATAGAGCTGGGCCGCGAGTTCGGAACGGCCCCAGGCCGGCGACATCAGTTCTCCCCAGTGGCCCGGATTGAGTGCGCGCGCCACCAACTCGCCCTGCACGTCGCGCTTCAGGAAACGCTGTTCGTAGTCGGCGAAAAGCTTCTCGCCATAGAGGCCGTAAGCCAATGCGGTAAAGCTGCCGCCGGACACGCCAGTGATGACATCGACGGCGTCGAGCAGGCGAATCCTGCGGCCGTCGGGAGTTATCAACTCGGTGCGGCCGAGAAACTCGAGGACCCCATAGGAGAATGCTGCGGCGCGCGTGCCACCCCCGGAGAACGCCAGAACGACGAGATTTTCCTGGGCCCTGAAATACTTCTGGCGCGCCTGGAATGTATACCCACGCTGCGGGTCGACCTGAGTGATCGGCGGATTGACCGGGCGGGTCGCGCAGCCGCCAAGAATCAGCAGCGCGGCGAGCGCCGCCGGGAAAGCCCTTTGCAAGCCCCTCATGATGTCTCCCGAACGCTCCCGCAAGGAATCCGAATGCCGGTCAGCATTTTCGGGCAAACACCTGCCATGCGGCAGCACGCGCGCTGCAACATCTTCGCATCAATTGATCCACGTCAATTCGCTGCCGGCGCGAATCGACATTCTCCACCCGCGCGCGCCGCGCCAGTCGCAATCGTCGTATCTGGCGTCAGCCCCGCCAGTGAGTCGGACCCGCGTTATACGTCGACAAACCTGCTCGACCGAGCGGATTACCTAGTTCGTGGACGGCTTGTCCATGAACTTGTATATCCACGCCATCAAGGCGCTTTGCACGATGCGCGTGAAGATACTGATTCCGTCACGCGCTTCGGCGAACCACGGAAGCGCCGCGTGAATCCGTACGTGTCGGGCGGAGACATCGCGCCCGGGCCAAGACCGAGCGCGCCGATCATGCACAGCGGCATCCACGGCGATTGATTCTGGACCGCCGTTGTCATCCGACAGCCAAACGCATCAGCCGCCAGCTGAGAGTCCGATGATGGTCTCGAAGCCACCCCAGAACATGCGCTTGCCGTCGAAGGGCATCTTCGAAGGGTCCATCGAATCCTTGAGTTGCGGATCGTCCATGACCGCCTTGGCGATGCGGTCGCGATCCGCCTTGCTTCGATACACGACCCAAGCCAACGCGATCACTTCGCCGTCCTTGAGCTGCACGGCCTGCGGAAACGACGTGACCTTGCCGGGCTGCGCGTCGTCGCTTATCGAATCGGAGTAGTACAGCGCACCATGTCGCAAATGCGCATTGCCCCACTCCTCGGACATGCGCTTGTAGGTATCCAGGCTGGCGCGGGGAACGGGAATGACGATGGCGTCGATATAGTGCGGCATCGCGAACCTCCATCAGCAAACGGCGAGTCCACACGAGCGGGACCCAAGTCGGCGCAGATTCATTTATTGCTTCCGGCGCGAAAGCGTCAGCGCCGCCAGGCCGACACCAAGTAGCGCGAGGGTTACGGGCTCGGGCACTCGCTCCGCGACTTGCCGCACCGAAATATCGTCCACATTCAGAAAGAAGCTGTCGTCCTGCAGCCCAATCGCAAGTGTCGTAGTCGTGGCCGTAGCGATTGGATCGATGACAATCTCGCGATAGGAAAATCCGGGGATGTCGGTTGCCGAATACACCAAATTCCCGCCCCACAGAACTTGAATCGCCGTGCCGTCAGTGAATCCGCTCAGGTTCGCGAGCCAAATATGGATGTTGTAGTTCGCTCCTATGGTGGTGGGGATGTCCTGAGAAATGAATCCGAGTGCTCCGATGGCACCACCGGCAAACGAATGGGATCCGCTTTGCGCGTCGGAAGCATTTGTGTCGACAAAGTAGTCGAAGCCCTCCAGGAGAAAGGCGCCGGAGACTAGCCAGTCAAAGCCGGGAGTCGTCGTGTCCGTAGTGGCCTCGAAGCTGCCATTCGAAACCAGATTGGGCCCAACCTCGAGAGGGCCGGCCAGTGAATCCGGGCTGCCAAGCAGGAGCAGGAAGGCGATTCCTATGGCGAGAACTGTGTTTTCCGTTGTCTTCATAGAGGTCTCCTCGTCGAGGGTCGTTCGATGACGGACAATTTTCAAATGCCGAGTTGAGAGGCATGCATAATTTGGACCTTGCAGCCGGGCGATTGATTTATCTACACAAGTTTGCGAATGCCAGAAACGTAGATCACGGTTTTGTAAAACTTCTCGACGGAAGCCGGGAGGGCGTGAATGGCCGCTCAATCAGTTCAGGCTCCAGCCCGCCGCAAAGCCGGCTCTCGGCGAACGACCGCTTGCCGGTGTGGCAATATTCAGGCGTCAGCTCCCTCCTCCATTTCCGTTCAGAGACCGCACGCCATGCCCGTCGACCTGAGCACCGGGATAATTTCCCATGCCATTCAGCTCGCCATCGCGCCCGTCTTCCTGCTGACCGGCATTGCCGGCTTGCTTGGGGTGATGGCAACCCGGCTCGGCCGCATCATCGACCGCGCTCGGACCTTCGAAACGACCTGGCCAAGCATGAACGCCGATGCCAAGGCAGCGGCGCGCATGGAGATGGGCAATCTGGAGCAACGCCGGCGTGTGTGCAGCTGGTCCATCAACTACTGCACGTCAGCGGCGTTGCTGGTCTGCCTGGTCATCGTAGTGTTGTTCGTGGAAGAGTTTTTCGCCACCAGCCTGAGAGGGCTCGCCGGCGCGCTGTTCGTCGCGGCAATGCTGGCGGTCATTTGTGGCCTAGTCTGCTTCCTGCGCGAGGTCTATCTGGCGACGCAAACGATCAGCATCGACCATACGAAGTTCCAGTAGCGGGCATGCCATGGCTGACGGGAGCTGATCCAGCAATGTCGACTATGCAATCCAGTCGGTCCGGTCCATAATTTCCGCCCATCTGCCCGGATTGACGTGGGTTGGAGAGTTCGATGGCATCGATTGCAGACCCCCGGAACAGACGCTGGCGGCAGCCGCTCGACCAGCAGCTACCCGCGACGGCGCGGTGGGTCGCCACACTGCCTTCGGAAATCCAGCCGCTTGCGCTTCTTCAAAAGTTTCCGCGAATTGCCAACGACCTCGCTCGCGTGTGGCATGACGACACGGAACTGCAGCTGCATTTGGATGAGCTGTTGACTGACCGGCGCGGGGGCCGTCAAGGGTTCCCACCCGAGATACATCAGGAACTCCTGATGCTTCGCGAGTACAGCAATCGGCAGCGGCGGAGCGGCTCGCACGTCTAGTCTCGGCGAGCTGGTGTCTTCGACTCCCCTACCCATGTCCTCCATTCCGTTATTCGCTTCGCGTGGCGCGATGGCAGCGATGTTGCTGTGTCTCTCCGCTTTTGCCCGTGCCGACGACGTAGGCTGTACCTCGACAACCTTTCACCTGTTCTCGCCCAACGACAAGGTGTGCGTGATGGCGTTCAACGATCCGGACATCGATGGCGTCACTTGTCACATCAGCCAGGCAAAGACCGGTGGATGGAAAGGTGCGGTCGGCGTCGCCGAGGACCCCTCCCGCTTTTCGATCACCTGTCATCAGTTCGGCCCGATCACGCTGCCGCCAAACCTGGACCGGGAGAAGAGCGTGTTCAGCGAAGGCACCTCGCTGATCTTCAAGAACACGAAAGTAATCCGGATGTTCGACGCAAAACGTAACACCCTCGTCTACGTCGCGATCAGCAAGCGCGTGCTCGAAGGCTCGCCGATGAATGCGATCTCGGCGGTGCCGATCATTCCCTGGTCGGCGCGATAGGGTCGGAACGGAAAAGTAGGAAGGTACCGACAACCTTATCGGCGTCGGCGAACTGGCGGGAAGGCGTACGCTCAGCCACAATGGGCTCGTCGTTGATGCATTCCAAGTTCACAGCGTCTTACTGCAACGCCGGCGCAAGCTGTCGAAGCAACGCAATATGCCCAAGGGCAAACGCGAAGACGCCTCAGATCAGGGAACCGAGTTCCCGCGAATGATCGACGACATGAGCGGCCGCCATCGTGCGGCCGCTTCCCTTTCAGGGGCGCCGGCGTTCCGATCAGAACGGTTGTTTGACCAGATCGATCAGCACTCGGCGTCGGTCACGGTATCTGGAATGCAGCACCAGATCAAAGGTCGACTCCTCCCATGGGTCGGGATAGTCGCCTTGCCTGCCGCCCAAGGCCTCCTCAAGACTCTCTGCGCGCGCACGCCTACGCGACGGGCGTCGAATGCTCAAGCGCGATGCCCTTCATGGATCGAGTGGTCGGCGTGGGCACGCCTGCGGACTTCATTTCGGCCGCCAACACTTTCTTGCGTGCGCGCATGGCTGCGCCTAACGCCACCAGGTCGACGTCTCCGTCGTCCTTGGCCTGCGCGAACATGCCGCCGCGTTGTTCTTCTTCCTTGACGTGATGCTTGATCTGTTCCGAGAGGACCTTCACTTTGGCGTCATAGAATTCATCGTCGGGCGTCCCCGCCAGGATCTCGGCGATGAGTGCCTTCGCGCCATCGTGCTCCACGTATGCCTCGTCGTTGATGTCCGGATCGACGGTCACTTTGATCGCCGGATAGAACAACTCCTCCTCGATCGACGTATGCACTGAAAGTTCCAGGCAGATTTCGCGCGCGAGCTTCGCCTTGACGTCCCGGCTCCTGGACTTCTCGTAACGGGCGAACAGCGATTCGACCTTTCGATGATCGGCTTTGAGAAGAGAAATGGCATCGGGGGCCTTGGCTCTTGCTGATGGCATGGTTGTCTACCCTAACGATCAAACAATTGGACATCACGCACTGAGGTTCCGAGCGTCGGTGGTTCCCGCTCGGCGTCACAGCGACTCAATATGACACTGGGAATATAGACCGACGTTCGGGAATTGCCATGGACTGCGCGAGCAATTCGGTCGTAGGACGTTGCCTACGAGCATCTCGCGCCGCAGAGTTTTGGGCGTTCGCCAAAAAGGGCGCCCCATTGCTTTTGCGTATGCGTCAGCGTGTTTGTTCTACGTCCGCGTTGGGTGCGGTTGCGCCCGCACGCTCGCGTCTATCGCCTACGTCGCCTCATTCGACGCTCAGGGCTGAGCGGAAGCGGCGGTTTCGCGCCGGCAGTAGGAAGGGACCCAGCTCGCCGCGATGACGTCCGGTTCCATCGCGCTGTAGTCGAACGCAGTGGCCTCCTCGATCATCCTGTCCACGTCGAGGAGTTGTCCGGTTTCCGGGAGGTCCCGGTAGAACATCCGGAACATTGGCGCAATCATGCGCTGTGAGGCAGCCATGCCGATCGGGCCGATGAAATTGCGGCGCTGCCCCGTGTGCGCAAGTTCGTCGATCATGATCTCGCGCAACATGGCGCGTATATGGTCGCGCGCCTCCGGCTCGTCCGCGAGGATTTCGTCCAGCAGCCGGTCCAGGTGGCGGTACAGCGTCAACCCCATGAGCTCGCTCACGAAGGCCGGCGGCGACATGGTCGACTCCGGCAATTTCGGCAGGTACCGGTAGACGCGGCCCATCCATTTCCCCAGAGGGATCCACTCGATCCGGTCGAGTTGCATGGTGCGGAACATCTCCTGGAACAGCCGGATGTGGCAGAACTCCTCGCACAGGTGATAGCGGCTGATCTTTTCAGTCGTCGACCTTGAACGCGCCATGCTGGGAATGCCGTCCCAGACGGCCGAGATTCCGGCCCACTCGTGCCGGGCGAATTTGTACAGGAATGCAAATAGGAGCGTCTTGCGGTCGAGGCTCCGCGGGTCGTCCACCATCTTGACGTAGTTCCGGTAGAAACTCGCCGGATCGGCCAGTGGCTTGCGAGTCCGGATCGAGCGATCCCGGAATTGCGCCAACGCTTCCTTCTTGCGAGTGAGATTCTTCTCGCCTTCGAGTATTTCGCCTGCGTGTTCCTGGCTATAGATCCAGTAGTCCTCGAAGTTGTCGCGCCGCTGCTGCGTCGTGGCCGGACTGAAAATCGATCGGTAGGGGCTCATCCTTCGCAAGATACCTGCGAATTTGCCGAGTTGCCTGCTTTTTTTTGATGCTTGGGCGTGCCGTCGAACTCGCGTGGAGTTGCGCGATGCGTCTTCTAGGGGATTCGCAATGTCACCGTCACGGGGTTGTGGTCGGAAGATCGAACGACGACGGCTCGAGCGTCGGCGTAGGCCAGGCCCCGAACATATATGTGATCCACATGGCGGCCCAGGAAAACGGATCGCTCATCGGAAAGCAATTTGACCTCGTTCAAACCCAGCGGTGAGAGAATTTCCGTGACCGTCGCTTCGCGCGCGGAGCTCCAAGTGTTGAAGTCGCCGGCAAAAATTATCGGCCCGTGATGTTGGGCAAGCACATTCGCCACGGCCGTCAACTGGGCACGGTAGCTGGCAAGCGCAAGATCAAAGTTGATCGCATGGATGTTCACGATGGCAAGCGTCTCGGCGCTGCCGGCAAGCGGGAACCAACTGATCACCGCGGATTTGGGAATTGCGAGGTAGGGTTCGGCGGCACGTTGTATGCAACTTGCTACCGGCGAAACGCGCGAAGCGGTGATAACTCCGATGTCTTGCGTATCGTAGAGAAACGAGCTTGCCATGACCCACCGCAATCCTGCGTCGGAAAGCAGCGAGACCAACGAAAGGCCAAGGGCGGCCTCCTGGATGAGAATGACATCGTCGGCGCGCGCGAATTGCGCCAGATCCCGCTCCCACCCGTCATCCGCCTCCTTGTGAATGTTCCACGTAGTCACGCGAAAGCCATTGGGATCAAGCGCATTGCCGGCGACGCGGACGGCGCCGGGTTGCAGCAATGTGGCTGCCGCATCGCATTTCAGCCACGCAATTTCCGTCGCGCCCGACGCTCCGAGGAACACAGCCCGGGGATCCGACGTCAGGGTTACGCAGCCCGACAGGATCTGCAGCAGCGATGCCGCGGCAAGGAGGCCCACCCCGCGACACCTCATGCTGGTGCTCGCGCATCTGCCGACTAGACTAGCAGTCTTCATACCTGCAACCATTCGGATTGCCGCCCGGTTCCGGTTCCAATGCTTGCGGCAATGATGCATGTAATGGCCAACACAAGGCGAACTTCCGAGCCGAAGGACGGCCAAACGGCAAGACCGCGGAGTTGAATCCGGAGCGGAAGTCCCGGATAGCGTCTCGATCCATTCGGCACAAAGAGGAACCGTACCAATGACGAAGCTGTCGATCGCGATCTTTCTATCGGCCGTGTTTTCAAGTGCGGCCCATGCGCAAACCAACGCCGGCGAGCAGAAATCCGACCCGGACCTTCCGTTCAACATGACGCAGGTGGCGAGCTTCGACCTGCCCTGGCGCATCGCGTTCCTGCCCGATGGCCGCATGCTGGTGACCGAAAAGGTCGGTCGCGTGCAGTTGGTCACGCCGCAGGGCGCCAGGACCGAAGTCAGGGGCGTCCCGCCCAGCTATTACCAAGGGCAGAACGGCATGCTGGGCGTCTTCCTGTCACCCCATTACGCCACCGACCACAATGTGTATCTCACCTATGTCGAGCCGGGTGATTATGGCGGGGGCTTGGCGCTGGGTCGCGGTCGGCTCGTATTGGACGGCGAGCGGCCTGCGCTGGACGGGTACCAGGTGCTGTGGCGCCAGATGCCCCGAGGCAAGGGCGGCCAGGCAGGCGCCCAGATCGCCTTCTCGCCGGACGGCAAATACCTGTTCCTCACCGTGGGCGATCGTCAGCGCATGACCCCCGCCCAGGATCCCAACCAGCCAGTTGGCAAAATTCTGCGCCTGACATTGGACGGCAAGCCCGCGCCTGGAAATCCGATGGAGGGCAAATCGGGTGCCTCCTCCATTCCCTTGATCGATCCGCCGACGGATACCGAGGCCGCCAAGACTGCGCGGGTCGTCAGCACCTATACGTTCCCCACGGCCAAACCTGACTCCGGCCGAAACCTGGACCACCGGCCACCGCACGCCTTACGGCCTCGCCTTTGCGCCCGATGGCCGGCTCTGGGAAGTCGAGCATGGCCCACGCGGCGGCGACGAACTGAACTTGATCGAACCAGGCAAGAATTATGGCTGGCCGCTGGTCGTCTATGGCAAGAACTATAACGGCGTGCCGATCGCCAGCCCTGATACGCGACCCGACCTCGCCAAGCCAGTCATCTATTGGGATCCGGTGATTGCGCCAGGCAACCTGATGTTCTACAAGGGCAACGTATTCCCGCAATGGAATGGAAGCGCCCTGATCAGCGGCTTGGAGAGCAAGTCAGTCGTGCGTGTCACATTCGACGGCAACGGTGGCGCCACCGCGGTCCAACGCTGGAATGTCGGCAAGCGCGTCCGCGATATCGAAGAGGCGCCGGACGGCTCGCTTTGGATGCTGGAAGATGCCAACCCCGGCGGCCTGTTTCACCTTACGCCGAAATGAGCCCGGCGAGACCGTCTGCACCGCTTTAAAAGCGCAAACGAAAACGGCGCCTTGCCGGCGCCGTCGTTCGTCGGTGGTGGCTCACACCCCGCTTTGCGTTACATGATCGGTGCAAGTGCGTCGCCGATGCGCTTGGCCTGGCCCTCGGTGATCATGTTGCCGAGCGCTTTGCTGAAGCGCGGTTCCTGGACGCCCGAGACGATATATTGCCACCGGTAGGCCACCAGCATCCCGGCCAAGATCCGCTCAGCTTCGTCCGCAGAGAACGAACGGCCGGACACGCCGATGAAGTAGTCCGTGTCGGCGCGCGCCTGTAACTGCACAAGGCCATCCACCGCCCCGACGAGGTCGATCAGATCGGTCACGGCCCGGTCGAGTTCCGCGGGCGAGAGCTTGGCGTACTCGCGGCGCCACTCCATCTCGTCGATGATCGCGTGCTGCGCCTCTTCCCTCCAGTGAAACAGGAACACATCCTTCCAGAGCTCGGACACCGCGGGGTCCTTGTCGATGCTCTCGCGATAGTGCGCCAGAACGAACAACTCGATGTGACAGGTCAGCGCCAGCACGGCCCAGGTGGACTTCGCCAGAACGGCCGACGCGACTGCATTGGGTTCCGGGACGAATTTGTAACCTTCAGGCATGCCCTCCGCACACAGGCGCTCGATGCGGCGGAACATTTCCTGATGCTTGATCTCCTCGTCCGCGAAGCGAACAAGCGCTTCCAGCGCGTTCTGGTCGCCCAGAACGTGCTCGTGGCTCACGTCGAGCACCTTGGCCGCGATGAAGCGCTCCACCAAGCCGAACATGTTGGCGTAGGTCCGGCCCTGGATCTGGCTCAGAAGCCGCCGTTCGTCTGCGGTAAGGAAGTCCAGTCGATCGACCTTGGACAACCCATCCGGCAGGAAGCGCTTGGTGAAATCGAGGCGTCGGCCGCGAATGACGTCGCGATCTATGTCAAAGCGCATCCTTTTCGAATTGGCGATGCACTTCGCGTAGCGACTTGTATCAGTCCCCTGTTCGATGGCTTGGGTTTGCATTGCGATTTCTCCTCTTGAAGAAATTGTTGAGCTATAAGTGCGCCGGCGAGACGCTAACGGTGCCGAGCGCGATTGGTGCGGTCGGAGGCGACTCGAGCTTCGCCGGCAGCGCGACCAAAGCAGCTATGGTGATGGCCGCGATTGCAACCGCGGTCAATCCCAACTTGGCGCGCGGGATGGACGGATCGTAGCGATTCATCTTGGTTTCCTTGCTGCGTCGTGATGGAATGCAGTCTAGGGGCGGAGTGCCGCACAATGACTTCACCAGGAAGGCGTTTTTGTTTCGTTTGTTGCATCCGCGCCTTAGTGGGATGGTTTGCCATTCAAGACGGCATACACTTCTCATGAACTCCTGCGCCAAGACGATTCGATCTAACAGTGGCATCGGGCCGCGCTTGTGGCCTAAGCCTATTGCAGGCGCCGACTTTGGGGCCCGAACATGGACGAACAATCGCAACGAGTCGCTTTGATTCCGGCCCTGCCCGATTTGCGATTGTTGCGCGCGGCGTTTGTTGCCGTCGCCGCCTTTGCCGGGTACCACCCGCCTGCAGGCGCTGACGAGATCGACCGTTATCTGAGGCAGCAAAGAATCGTCTACCAGGTTCCCGCGATTGTCGTGGGCGTAATTCGAGGGGGAAAGCTGGTCGATAGCCGCGCTTTGGGAACGGCGAACGTCGAATTGAACGTTCCTGCATCCACCCGGCAGGTGTACGAGATTGGATCGATTTCCAAGCAGTTCACCGCGTACGCGATTCTGATTCTCTACGAGGAGGCGAAAGTCGATCTCTCCGCTCCGATCGGCCGTTATCTGCCCGACTTGCCCGCTCCTTGGGCGACACCGAGCCTTCATGAGCTGATGAGCCACACTTCCGGACTACCCGATTTCGAGGACGCCTTTGGCTACGGCGTGTATCGCGAAACGCCGTCGGACGAGGATTTCCAGAAGCGCTTGTTAGCGCTCCCAATTGAGTCGGAGCCCGGCAAGAAATGGAAGTATTCCAACACCAACTACTGGCTGCTGGCGCGCGTGATTGAACGGCTAAGCGGCGTGAGCTACGCCAAATTCATGCAGGACCGTGTCTTCAATCCCCTGGGGATGAAGTCGACTCGCGCCGCACTGCCCAGTCAGATCCTCATGGCCCGGGCCGCCGGGTATCGGCTGGTGGGCGGGGAACTTCAGAACCGTGAAGCTATCCAGCCGAATACCGGTCGGGGATTGGGGGATATTGCAACCACGGTGGAGGATATGGCTCGGTGGGAACAGGAACAGCGCGCGCCTCGTCTCGTGAAGCCGGAGACGTCGCGGCTCGCTCGCCAACCGGTAACGTTGAGCGATGGCTCGACCACCAAATACGGCTATGGCTGGTTTGCGGACGACACGTTTCCAACTCCGGCGCTAAGTCACAACGGCCAGACCGCAGGTTTTGTCTCCGAGTACCTCCGCGTTCCGGCCCGCGACTTGGCTATTGTGGTCTTCACCAATCGCTACGGCGCTCCCGGCATGGCAACCCGCATTGCCCGCCTAGCCGATCCCGCACTGCGCGGCCCGGAATTGAAGCCCGTGACGAATGCGAACGCGCGTCAGACTGAACTCATTCGAGAACTTGCTTCGACGGCGGTGCAAGCGCAGTCCGGCTGGCGTGAGGAATGGTTCACCGCCGACTTTTGGGCGGACATCAGGCCCTATCTTTCGGATATCGAAGCCTCATATCGCAGGAGAGGCCCATTGCGGTCCGTGATCCCCGTCGGGCCCTACGGCGTGCAAGCTCAAGAAAAGCCCAAATATCGAGTCACCTTCAAGAACGTGACGCGAGTGATGGCCTTCGAATTCGACGATAACGGCAAGATCAAGGACATTAGCAGCGAGGACCAATAGCTCTCGCTCCTGTCGCAACCTGGATGCGTACCTTGACCATGAGCAGGACAAGAAAACGGCCCCGCTCGGGGGCCGCCATTCTTGGGTTTGGTGGAGGTGGGCGGAATCGAACCGCCGTCCGGAAGCGCTCCACAGTCAGGACTACATGCTTAGTCGAGTCATTGTGCTCTCATCTCCGAACCGTTGACGGACAGACGGCGCGGAAACCAGTCACCTAGATTTAGCGTATCGCCCAAGTGACCCGGACGCACGCGATCGCTCGAAATGTCCTTGCTGTGACAGTTACATCACCCGGGGTGAGCGCCCTCCGGTGCAAGGTCCAGCGGGGTTAAGCCGCCAGAGCGTAGTTTTCGTCGTTCGCAGTTATATTTGCGAGTGCCAAAGATTTACGAGGATTGACGCCTCGGCATGCCCCAATCTGCTTCACTACCCCCGTCGAGACCAGTTCACCCCCGGTGATCGATGGGTCCGGCGCCGTCCTCGCGGGCGGCTCCGGCCATTGCTGCTACGGGTCAATTATACGCGCCCGCCTGTTGCCGTTGCGAGCGCGGGCGAATCGTCCAGTGTACGAGTCGCCTTGTCCGTCGTCAGAATATGGGGGTTGCCTTGAACAATTCAACAGGAAAGCCCATGGGACGCCCGTTGCTGTATCCGCTGTTTGCGTTGGTTCTGTTTCTTGGTTGCGTGATGCCGTGCGCGGCCGCCGACGCGCCGCTGCCCGTCGTGGATACGCTGGATCTCAACCGCTATGCCGGCACCTGGCACGAAATCGCCCGCTACCCGAACTATTTCGAGCGCCAATGCGTGGGCGATGTCACGGCCACCTACAGCACCAAGGCTGACGGCACCGTAAGCGTCGTCAATGCATGCCGGAAAGACGACGGCACGATGACGCGGGCCGAAGGCGTGGCGCGCGTGGTCACGCCGCCGTCGAAGCTGCAGGTGCGCTTCGCGCCGGACTGGCTCGCCTGGCTGCCGTTCGTCTGGGCGAACTATTGGGTGATCGACCTGGCCGACGACTACAGCTATGCGGTCGTGGGCGAACCAGGACGGCAATACCTATGGATTCTTGCCCGCGCTCCGCAGATCAGCGACGACGCATATGCGCGCATCGTGGCAAGGCTGCCTGCATTGGGCTTCGACCCCGCGCGTCTGGTTCGCAATCCCTAGACCCTGGGGTGCCCCGCCCGTCCCGGGTGAACGCGCTAGAATCCGCATTCCGCAGTCATGGCAAGCGACATCGCTAATGAACAACGACAAAACTTCCCCCGTGATCCCCGTCATCCTCTCCGGAGGTGCTGGAACCCGCCTGTGGCCGCTTTCGCGCGAGACCGCGCCGAAGCCGTTCATGCCGTTGCCCGACGGCGAGACGCTCCTCGCCAAGACGGCGCATCGCGCGGCGTCGCTCGCCGGGGTGACGGGCCTCGTGACCGTCACCAATCGCGACTACTACTTCCGCACCAAGGACGTCTACGCGGGCCTGGGCGCCGACGAGCCGCGTGACGCGGTCTACCTTCTCGAACCTTTCGGCCGCAACACGGCTCCCGCCGTTGCGCTGGCGGCCCTGCTCGTGCAATCGCGCCACGGCTCCGATGCGGTCATGCTGGTGCTCGCCGCCGATCACCTTATCCGAAACCAGAAAGCGTTCGGAGACGCGGTGACGATTGCCGCCGGACTGGCCCGCGACGGACGGCTGGTGACGTTCGGGATCACGCCCGCGCATCCGGAAACCGGCTACGGCTACATCGAGTGCGGCAATGCCATCGCGGACCACGCCTTCGCCGCGACGCGCTTCGTGGAAAAGCCGCCGCTCGAGCGGGCGCGTCTCTATCTCGCCGCCGGCAACTATGTCTGGAACTCCGGCATGTTCGCGTTCACGGCGGGCACGATTCTCGCGACATTCGCGCGGTATGCACCCGCGGTGCTGGATGCGCTGCGGCCGGTGTGGGAGCAGCTCGCCGCTAAATCGGGCGAAAGCGCGCTGGAAATCGACGCAGCAACGTTCGCCGCCACGCCGAACATCTCGATCGACTACGCGGTCATGGAGCGCGCGGCCGCCGACGGCAATGTCGCCGTCGTGCGCGGCGACTTCGACTGGAGCGACGTCGGGTCGTGGCAATCCATCTCGGAACTGTACGGCGGCCGACGCCCACGGAAACCGCGGCAGCGGCGAGCGCGTCGCCATCGACACGCGCGACACGTTCATCCATTCCGAGGACCGCATCGTCGCCACGATCGGCGTCGACAGCCTGGTCATCGTCGACACGCGCGACGCCGTGCTGGTGGCGCACAAGGATCACCTGCAGCGGGTCAAGGACGTGGTCGGGGAACTGAAGGCACGCGGCCACGATTCCTACAAGCTGCACAAGACCATTTCGCGGCCCTGGGGCACGTACACGGTGCTCGAGGAGGGACCCGGGCTTCAAGATGAAGCGCATCGAGGTCAAGCCCGGCGGACAGCTTTCGCTGCAATTGCATCATCGCCGCAGCGAGCACTGGGTGGTGGTGCGCGGCACCGCGCACGTGACCATCGGCGAACGCGACTACGACGTGCCGCCGGGCGAGTCGACGTTCGTTCCGGTCGGCACACGCCACCGGCTGGAGAATCGCGGCACGGAAACGCTCGCGATCATCGAAGTGGCCTGCGGGGACTACATCGAGGAGGACGACATCGTCCGCTTCGACGACAAGTACGGCCGCGTGCCGGCGTAGGCGCGCGCCGCCTTCCTAGGCCAGAACGTCGGGGTCGATTTCGCGCTCGAGGCGCGCGATCTGGTCCTTGAGCAGCAGCTTGCGGCGCTTGAGCCGCCGCAACTGCAGTTCGTCGTGCGCGGCGTCTGCGGCGAGCCAGTCGATCGCGGTATCGAGATCGCGGTGCTCCATCTTCAATTCCACGATGCGCTGCTGAAGCGCGACGCGCTGCGGATTGCCGATGTTGTCGTCCATGCGGGGCCCCCGGTTCCAGGTCTAGTCCGTACCCACCGCCGCCACCTCGTCCGCCTCGATGCGCTTGGCGCCAAAGCGGCTCGTCGCCCAGATACCGGCAAGTATGAGCGCGATTCCCGCCACATGGAATGGCTGCAGGCGCTCGCCCAGGAACAGCCAGGCGAGCACGACGCCGAATACCGGCATCAGGTGCACGAATAGGCCCGCGACGTTGGCTCCAACCGCCTCCACGCCCCGGTTCCAGAGTATGTAGGCAAGCACCGACGAGAACGTCGCGACCGCGACCAGCGCAGCCACGCTGGTCCACGACCACACGATGAAGCGCCCGAGCGCCATTTCCCACGCCCACAGCGGGACGACGCACAAGTCGCCGATCACCGCGACGACCAGCAGGAACGACAGCATGCTGATGCCGGCCGGCCGCCAGCGCAGACCGATCGTGTAGACGGCCCACATCGCCATCGACCCGATGATGAAGAGATCGCCGATGTTGAGGCGGAACCCGAGCAGCGTGTCGATGCTCCCCCTGCTCAGGACCGTCAGCACGCCGGCGAGCGAAACCAGTACGCCGAGAACCTGCAACGGCGTCAACTTTTCCCGCAGGAAGATCCACGAAATGGTGATGATCATGATCGGGATGAACGAATTGAGGATCACGCCATTCGTTGCCGTCGTGAAATTGAGGCCGAGGTAGGCCAGTCCGTTATGCGTGCCCACGCCGATGGCGCCAAGCACGAGCATCGTCTTCCAGTGCGCCCGGATCACCGGCCAGTCACGGCGCAGGTGAGGCCACGCAAACGGCGTCAGGATCACGATCGCGAACAGCCAGCGGAAGAACGTCATCGCCATCGGCGGGACGTCCGAATGCAGCGCGCGGCCGATGATCCAGTTGGACGCCCAGAAGAGTGGCGGAAGCGACAGGAACAGATAGGGAGACGCGCCCCGAGAGGCGCGCGACGGCGCGGACATGCGGACAAGTATACGGATTCGCCTGCTCGCGAAGGCGCGAGAGCGCCCATCGCACCCCCCGTATAATTGCGTCCTTGAACGCTTCCGACACGCCATTGCAGGCGCGAGCCCACATCGCCGGACGCGGTGGAACCCGCGCTGCCCTCGCTGCTTCCCGCCATTCCGGAAGCGGGCCGCAAGACCTCCGCCGGACCGTTCGCGGGCTCCTCCGACGCGCTCGCGCTGGCGCAGCTTGCGACGCGATTGCGCCGCCGCCAAGCGCATCGTCACCGTGGTGACCGGCGATCCGCATTCCGCGCAGCGGCTGAGCGAGGAGATTCCGTGGTTCGCGCCGGGCTTGCGCGTGGCGCTCTTCCCGGACTGGGAAACGCTGCCCTACGATCACTTCTCGCCGCACCAGGACCTGGTCTCCGAACGGCTGGCGACGCTGTATCGCGTGTCGCGCGGCGAATGCGACGTGGTGGTCGTCGCCGCCACGACGGCGCTGTACCGGCTGGCGCCGCCGTCGTATCTCGCGGCGTTCACGTTCTTCCTGCAGCAGGGCGAGCGGCTCGACGTCGAGCGCCTGCGCGCGCAGCTCGCGCTGGCCGGCTACGCGCACGTGACGCAGGTGGTCTCGCCCGGCGAGTTCAGCGTGCGCGGCGGCCTGATCGATCTCTTCCCGATGGGCTCGCCGCTGCCGTATCGGATCGACCTCTTCGACAACGAGATCGAGAGCATCAAGACCTTCGACGTCGACACGCAACGCACGCTGTATCCGGTGCCGACAGTGCGCCTGCTGCCCGCGCGCGAGTTTCCGCTCGACGATTCCGGCCGCACGCGCTTTCGCAGCCGCTACCGCGAGCTCTTCGAAGGCGATCCGTCGAAGTCCGACCTGTACAAGGACATTTCGCACGGCGTCGTGCCCGGCGGCATCGAGTACTACTTGCCGCTGTTCTTCGAGGCGACCGCGACGCTCGCCGACTACCTGCCACCGAACGCGACCGTCGTCCTCCACGGCGACGTCCCCGGCGCGATCGATCGCTTCTGGCAGGACACCGAGTCACGCTGGAAGCTGCTGCGCGGCGACAAGGCGCGACCGTTGCTTCCGCCCACCGAACTGTTTCTGCCGCCCGACGCAGTTCAACGGCGCGCATCAAGTCGTTCGCGCGCATCGAACTGACGCGCAGCGGCGACTGGACACGACCGGCCCGCTCCCGCCGGTGCAGGTCGACCGCCGCGCGGATGATCCGCTGGCCGCGCTGAAGCGCTTCCTGGCCGCGCACCGACGCGCGCGTGGCGATCGTCGCGGAAAGCGCCGGCCGCCGCGAGACGATGCAGCAGTACTTCGCGGAATATGGACTGCGTCCCGCGCTCGTCGACGACTTCGCCGCATTTGCCCGCGGCACCGAGCGCGTGTCGCTCGCCGCCGCCCCGCTCGCTTCCGGCTTCGCGTGGCCCGAAGGCGAAGCTCGCGTTCGTCACCGAGGCGGAGCTGTACGCGAACGTCGTCCGGCGCAGCGTGCGCGAATCGGCGCGGCGCTCCAATGTCGACGCGATGGTGCGCGACCTCTCCGAGGTGCGCATCGGCGACCCGGTCGTCCACGAACAGCACGGCATCGGGCGTTATCTGGGACTGGTGACGCTGGACCTGGGCGACGGCGCGAACGAATTCCTGCAGCTCGTCTATGCCAACGACGCCAAGCTCTACGTTCCCGGTGGCGAGCCTGCACCTGATCAGCCGGTACAGCGGTGCATCGCCGGACGCCGCGCCGTTGCACGAACTGGGCAGCGGCCAATGGGACAAGGCCAAGAAGAAGGCCGCGCAGCAGGCGCACGACACCGCCGCCGAACTCCTCAACCTCTATGCGCAGCGCGCCGCGCGCAAGGGCTACGCGTTCGGCTTCAACCCGCACGACTACGAGGCGTTCGCGGAAGGCTTCGGCTTCGAGGAGACCGGCGACCAGGCCGCGGCCATCGAGTCAGGTCATCGGCGACATGACGTCCGGGCGGCCGATGGACCGGCTGGTGTGCGGCGACGTCGGCTTCGGCAAGACCGAGGTGGCGCTGCGCGCCGCGTGGGTCGCGCTCGCGGACGGCAAGCAGGTGGCGCTGCTGGTGCCCACGACACTGCTCGCCGAACAGCACTTCCAGACGTTTTCCGATCGCTTCTCCGATACGCCGGTGCGGATGGCGGAGCTCTCGCGCTTTCGCAGCGCCAAGGAAGTGAAGACGGCGCTTGCCGGGTTGGCCGCGGGGCAGCTCGACCTCGTCATCGGCACGCACAAGCTGCTGCAGTCCGACGTCAAGTTCAGCAACCTGGGACTCGTCATCATCGACGAGGAGCACCGCTTCGGCGTGCGGCAGAAGGAGCAGCTGAAGCGGCTGCGCGCCGAGGTGGACGTGCTCACGCTGACCGCGACGCCCATCCCGCGCACGCTCGCGATGTCGCTCGAAGGCATCCGCGATTTTTCGGTCATCGCCACCGCGCCGCAGCGCCGGCTGGCCATCAAGACCTTCGTCGCCGCGTATTCGTCGGGCATCATCCGCGAAGCGGCGCTGCGCGAGCTGAAGCGCGGCGGGCAGATCTATTTCCTGCACAACGACATCGACACGATCGCCACCAAGGCGGAGATCCTGGCGCGACTGCTGCCGGAAGCGCGCATCGCCATCGCGCACGGCCAGATGGCGGAACGCGAACTCGAGCACGTGATGCGCGACTTCTACCAGCAGCGCGTCAACCTGCTGCTGTGCTCGACGATCATCGAGACCGGCATCGACGTGCCGACCGCCAACACGATCATCATCGACCGCGCCGACCGCTTCGGCCTCGCGCAATTGCACCAGCTGCGCGGACGCGTCGGCCGCTCGCACCACCAGGCGTACGCGTACCTGCTGACCCCGCCCGGCGACGCGCTGTCCGCGCTCGCCAAGAAGCGGCTCGAGGCCATCCAGATGATGGAGGACCTGGGGTCGGGCTTCTATCTGGCGATGCACGACCTCGAGATCCGCGGCGCCGGCGAGGTGCTCGGCGATTCGCAATCCGGCGAAATGCAGCAGATCGGCTTCCAGCTCTACGCCGACATGCTGAAGGCCGTCGGTGACGCGCGCTCAAGTCCGGGCGCGAGCCCGACCTGTCGCAGCCGTTGGGCGTGACGACGGAAATCAACCTCCACGTTCCTGCGTTGCTGCCCGCGCTGTACTGCGCCGACGTGCACGAGCGGCTGGTCATGTACAAGCGGCTGGCCAGCGCGGACACGAAGGCGGAACTCGATTCGATCCAGGAGGAGCTGGTCGACCGCTTTGGCCCGACGCCGGATTCCGCGCAGGCGCTGCTTTCGTGCCATCGGCTGCGCCTCACCGCCAAGGAACTGGGCGTGGCCAAGATCGACGCCGGACCGGAGCGCACGACGATCCAGTTCGTCAAGCAGCCGCCGTTCGATCCAGGCAACCTGATCCTGCTCGTGCAAGCGCGACGGCCGCATCCGCTTTCACGGGCAGGACCGGATCCGCATCGAGCGCGGCGCGCCGACGCTGGTCGATCGCGTCGCGCTGGTGCGGGAGTTTCTGGGCAAGCTGACCTAGTACAAGGAGTAGACCGCGTTCGAACCGCTTCTGCGGCGGACGTCACTTGCTCGTGCCGTTCGAACTGAACGACGTTGCCTCTTGCGACCCTTCGTTCAGTGCCCAGTCGATGACCTGCGCGATCGCCTTACCGAGCTCGACGGTATCGGGATAAGGGCAAAGCGACAGGAGATCGCCCTTTGGTTAACACGGCCACTACCCAATGAGGGGAACGGTCAACTTCATATATGAAGAACGTTAGGAACATTACGTTTTGCTGGTGATCAATCGTTACGCCCCAGCCATCTCGCCGACCGTGTACCAAAGATCCGTGAACGTTGTCCCGACGTTTTGGGCAGTCGCACTCCCGGCGAAAGTCAATGCGGCGGAAAGTGCGAGAACGTATCTACGGCGAGAAAGTACGACAGCACTGATATCGCTGGGGGATGCCATGGTTCTCCCTTCGCTTATTCGTCTTGTTGGTCTTCGGGGCTGGTGCCACAGGAGCAGCAGCGACTATTGCGGCAGTCGGGTAGGCAAAACATGTGGCTCCAAAGCGTCCCCTACGCTTTGGTCCCACCGCATCCTGTGCTGGCCAGTGCTGGTCGTCAACTCCGCGTGTCTGCGGTGTCATCGCCACGGGCTAAACGTTGCACGAATCGGGTGTCCAATCTCGGGCAGTCCAATAATCTACCAATCCGCATATCGCGCGGCGATTTCGTGCCATTCTGCCTTATGCTTGGCCCGATACCATTTCCTAGTCAGCGGATCGCGAGCGCGAAAGGGATAGAGGCGGGTTTGGCAAAGTCGTCGCGTGGAGGCACGTCGGCAAATCGACACGCAACCCGCGACCGAGCAACTGCTATTGCAGCGCGTTCGGTGGACAACCGATGCCATCGGCCAACAGCGGTCAAGTCGCCTTGCCCTCAATTGCGGTAATTGGTCATCGCCGCGGGTGCCGGTAAATCGAATCCCTCCGACCGCGATAACACCCGACGGACGCTGTAATATCCGACGAAGAGACCTCTGCCATAAGAGCCCCTAACGCGCATGACTAGTTTCTACGACCAGCTCACGCCCTTCTATCACCTGATCTATGCTGATTGGATTGCCAGCGTTCGTCGTCAAGGCGAGCAGCTATCGTCTGTCATCGCAGCAGAGTGGCCTGGTAGCAAGAGCGTACTGGATGTTTCTTGCGGCATTGGAACGCAAGCCATCGGACTTGCAGTCCACGGCTTCTCGGTTAGTGCCTCGGACATCTCAGAGAAGGAAGTCGAGCGCGCGAAGCAAGAGGCAAGGAGACAAGGGGTGCAGATTGGTTTCTCGGTCTGCGACATGCGCAACGCACTCACTCACCACGGGTCAGGGTTCGATGTAGTCATGTCATGCGATAACTCGCTCCCGCACCTGCTCACGGATCAAGACTTGCTAGTTGCTCTGAGGCAAATGGCGTCCTGCGTCTCGTTAGGTGGCGGTTGCCTAGTCACGGTTCGGGACTACGCCAAGGAAGAAAGAGGCGAGAATCTGATCAAGCCCTACGGCGTGCGCGTCGAAGACGGGCATCGCTACTTGCTATTCCAAGTATGGGATTTTGAGGGCGATCACTACGACTTGACCTTCTTCGTCATCGTGGAGAATCTTTCAACCCGAGAGGTCAAAACGCACGCAATGCGGTCAAGCTATTACGCAGTCTCAACGAGCAGACTTTGCGAACTCATGGAGCGGGCCGGCTTCAGGAACGTCAAGCGCACGGATGGAGCCTTCTTTCAACCGGTGCTCACCGGCACACGAGCCGCCTAACCGACTTCGGACCTATTACGGACGTTCGCGCATCAACTCGCGGATGTAGCGCACCGGCGCGCTCCCGTACGAAAGGAACCTGTTGTTGAATTCGCGCAGGTTGAACTTCTCGCCTAGCCGGGCCTTCTCCTCGTCGCGCATCAACGTGATCTCCGAGTAGCCGCAGAAATAGCTCACCAGCTGCACCTGCGTGAGCGTCGCGCGGCGCCATTTTTCGGTCGCCTCGGCCTCGGATTGGAACGCCTCGCGCGTGAGCAACTTGACCACCTGCTCCTTCGTCAGGTCGCCGGTGTGGACCTGGTAATCGATGATCGTGTTGACGACAGTGCGCAGATTCCATTTCATCCAGATTAGCCACATCTCGGATGTGCCACCGCCGTACCCGGCGTCCATCATCATGCGCTCGCTGTACACGGCCCAGCCTTCTTCCATCGCGCCGTTGGCGAAAATAGTCTTCGCCAGGCTCTTCGACTTGTTGGCATGCATAAGCTGCACGAAGTGGCCGGGAATCGCCTCGTGAATGTTGAGCAGCTGCAGCATCCAGTCGTTGTATTCGCGCAGGTACGACTCTGCGCGCTCCGGCGTGTAGTCATCTAGCGGTGTCACATTGTAGTAGGTGTTCGCGGTCGAGTCATAAGGCCCCGGCGGATTCACTCCGGCACCGGCGACGCCGCGTAGGTAGAGCGGCGTGTCACGCACGATCAATGGCCGCGATGCGTCCAGGTCCACCAGGTCGTGTTCGCGCACGAAACGCTCGAGTTCCGGCAACTGGTTGCGAATCGTCTCGACAAACCTGTCGGGTGCGGTATGGCGCTTGGATAGCTCGCCGACCT